>CAWHBA010000033.1:0-12444 GCA_963827415.1 uncultured Acidobacteriaceae bacterium | reverse complement strand
CAGTTCCCCCCAGGGGGCGGACGACGAACTTGGGTCCGATGACATCCAGTCGCTGGCGGACCTGAGCAACAGCTACGCCATCGTCGCCGAGATGAACCTGGTGCCGGTGAAGTGGACCGATGTGACGCGACTGGCGGGGGCAACCGCAGCGCCGTTTGTGCCGCTGTTGCTGACGGTGTTCTCGCTGGAGGAATTGGTGATGCGGCCGGTTAAAGGCGCTGTTCTGAGCGGGCTGAGAAGATCGCATGGGAAACGCCTGCGAGTATGGAGCTAATTGCAAGAGGTCCTGAGAGATCCTGCCCTTGTGGCTAAGCTGCTAAAAAATAGCCACCCAATCCAGTGCGCTCATGATGAAAGAGCCGCCTGAAATCAGGCGGCCCTTCGGTGTGTTCCAAGATTGCGGTTAGAGGAAGAGTGGGGCGAGGACAAGCGTGATCGTCGCCAGAAGTTTGATGAGGACGTGGAGGGAGGGACCGGCGGTGTCCTTGAAGGGATCGCCGACGGTGTCGCCGACCACTGCGGCTTTGTGGGCCTCAGAGCGCTTGCCTCCGTACTGTCCGGTCTCAATGAACTTTTTGGCGTTGTCCCAGGCGCCGCCGCCGTTGTTCATCAGCATGGCGAGCAGGATGCCGGCGATGGTGCCGACCATGAGAAGGCCAGCGACGGCGGTGGCTCCGCCGAGGTTGACCGGAAGGCCGTTGATCGTCGGGACGTTGGACATCTGGCCGGCGGTGAGGACGACCGAACTGGTGCCGTAGGTGGAGGAGAAGTTGCGGAAGATGAGGCCGACCGCAACGGGAAGGCCGACGACGAGCAGGCCGGGAAGCACCATCTCCTTGAGCGCGGCACCGGTGACGATGCTGACGCAGCGAGCGTAGTCGGGCTTGGACGTGCCTTCCATGATGCCGGGGTTCTCGCGGAACTGGTCGCGGACGTCCTGCACGACCTTCTGGGCGGTGCGGCCGACGGCCTTGATGGCAAGCGAGGAGAAGAGGAAGACCAGCATCGCGCCGAGCAGCGCGCCGACGAATACGGGGATCTCGGCGAGGTTGATGTTGGTGAAGGACCAGCCGGGAGGCATGTAACCCGCAGGGCCGGCGGCCGTAACCTTGTCGACGACGATGGTGTGGACCTCTTCAAGGTAGGCGGAGAAGAGAAGGAAGGCGGCGAGCGAGGCGGAGCCGATGGCGTAGCCCTTGGTGAGCGCCTTGGTGGTGTTGCCGGCGGAGTCGAGCGCGTCGGTCTTGGCGCGAACGCTGTCGGGCTGATGGGACATTTCGATGATGCCGCCAGCGTTGTCGGTGATGGGGCCGAAGGTGTCCATGGCGAGGATGTAGGCCGCGGTTGCCAGCATTCCCATCGTCGCAATTGCAGTCCCGTAGATGCCCTTGGCGTAATCGGAGATGAGGAGCGCGTGGCCGTAGGTATCGGTGGCGTTGGCGAGCGCGCGGACGCCACAGTAGTAGCTGGCGAGGAGCGCCATGGAGATAACGACGACCGGGATGGCAGGCGTCTCCATGCCGACGGCGAGGCCGGAGATGATGTTAGTCGCCGGGCCGGTGAGCGAAGCTTCGGCGATGCTCCTGACCGGGCGGTAGCGGCTCTCGGTGTAGTACTCGGTGATCCAGACGAAGAGGAAGGCGGTGGCGAGGCCGATGACGCCGCAGGCGAAGAGCCAGCCGGGTTGCACGCCGGGGCCATCGAGCATCTTCCAGACGATGACGCCGAAGCCCGCGAGCGCGATGGCGGCTGTGACGTAGAAGCCGCGGTTGAGCGCATTCATCGGATCTTCGGTCTCTTTGGCGCGCACGACCGCGACTCCGATGGTCGACGCGACGAGGTTAATCGCGTGCACAATCAGCGGGAAAAGGATGCCCTTGATGCCGAAGACCGGATAGAGTGCCGCGCCGAGGATCATGGCACCGACGGTTTCGGCGGCGGTGGACTCGAAGATGTCCGCACCACGGCCAGCGCAGTCGCCGACGTTGTCACCGACGAGGTCGGCGATGACAGCGGGGTTGCGGGGGTCGTCTTCGGGGATGCCGGCTTCGACCTTGCCGACGAGGTCGGCGCCGACGTCAGCGGCCTTGGTGTAGATGCCGCCGCCGAGCTGGGCGAAGAGCGCGACGAGGGAGGCTCCGAAGCCGAAGCCGACGAGCTGGTAGACGACAGCGGTGGGGTTCGTGGTACCGCCGTAGACGAGGAAGAGGAAGCTGACGCCGAGCAGCGCAAGCGCCACGACGACAAGGCCGGTGACGGCGCCTCCGCGCAGCGCAGCCTGTAGCGCCTTATTCAGCGAGCTGCGCGCGGCGGCGGCGGCGCGGATGTTGGTGCGGATGGAGACGTACATGCCGGTGAAGCCGGCGATGCCGGAGCAGGTGGCTCCCACGAGGAAGCTGATGACCGTGCGCAGCGCGAAGGGAGCGGTGCGCGGCGAGGCGTGGTAGCCGAGGAAGACGATGATCGCCAGGACAACGGCGATGATGCCGATGGTGCGGTACTGGCGGGCGAGGAAGGCCTCGGCGCCCTCTCGGATGGCATCGGAGATGGCCCGCATGTCGGCGGTGCCGGTGTCGCCGGCGATGACGGAGCGGGCGATGAGGAGGGCAGCGAGAAGAGCGAGGACGCCGACGGCGAGTGCAATCCAAAGCCAGATGGTGTCACTGCTGGAGATCGGTGTGGCGGCTGGGGAATAGTCCTGAAGGGCGAAAAGCAGAGCCGCAGGTGCGCCGAGATGCATGAACAGGTTTCCTCCTGAAGTCGTGCAAGGGGTAAAAACTTGGGTTGTCGGCCGGATGACCGCTGGTGTACCGGTGTGACTCCCTTGCTGAGGGAGACTGGCGAATTAGAGCATTATGAGTACGAAAGGGTCAATTTGGTTTGTGGAGCGGAGAGATTCCCCGCATTTTCTGTGGGATGTTTCGCCAGGAGAGCGGTGTCCGGCGGATTCTGCGAATGCATTTGCACTATGGCCTTTGAGCTACGAGTGGGAGCTGCGAGTCGACGCCTAGTGGGCCTGCATGGCGGGTGAGCGAGTTGGCGGTAGCGCTTCTGACCTTCGCTAAGGGTCGCATTCCAAATGGCAAAATTGCCAGTTGCCCCTGTGGTCGATGGAGAGTCTAAGAAGTGGAACGGGGACGGAATGAGCGGAAAGGCGTGTTGGTCATAAGGCCGTGCAGTGCGATAGTGTTAGTGCACGGATTCCGCCCGTTAACTGGGGAAGAGACGCGCGGAGCACGAGGTGCCGTATGCGGTGCTTGCAGTTGGGCCTGGGTCGAGGTGGTGGGCAGAGCAGCGGGTGGAGAATAGGCGCTGCGTTCCTGACGCTGCTCGTGTTGGGAGTAGCGGGCGGGGCTGGCTCAGCCTCGGCGCAGGAGAACCCGTTGGGCGATGTGAAGACCCCTGTTCCGGCACCGGCAGAGGCGCCGAAAGATACGCGGCCGCTGGTGACAGGCAAAGACGTCGGCACAAAGGCCACGAGCTCACCGGGAGCGGAGATTCGCGTGGATGTGAACCTGGTGCTGGTGCCGCTGACGGTGACCGATCCGATGAACCGTCTGGTGACGGGGCTGGAGAAGGAGAATTTCCAGGTCTACGACAGCAACAATCTGCAGACGATCAAGAGCTTCATGACCGAGGATGCGCCGCTGTCGATCGGCATTATTTTCGATCTGAGCGGAAGTATGCAGTCGAAGTTTTTGCGCGCCCGAAAAGCGCTGTCGGAGTTTTTGCGGACATGCAATCCGTTGGATGAGTTCTTTGTGGTGGGATTTAATGACCGGCCGGCGATTTTGGTGGATTACACATCGGATGTAGAGGACGTCGAAGCACGTATGGTGATGCTGCACCCGCAGAACAGGACGGCGCTGATCGACGCGATGTACCTGGGCGTGAATAAGCTGAGGAATTCGAAGTACTCGCGCAAGGCGCTGCTGGTGATCTCAGACGGCGGCGACAACCGGAGCCGGTATACGGAGGGCGAACTGACGAGGATTGTGCGAGAGAGCGAGGTGCAGATCTATTCGATCGGCATCTTCGATGCGTTTGCGCCGACGGAAGAAGAGGTGAACGGGCCGACGCTGCTGCATGAGGTTTCGGAGTCGACGGGTGGGCGGCTGTTCCGCGTGATGGATATGCAGGACCTGAGCGATATCGCGCAGCGCATCAGCGAGGAGTTGCGCAACGAGTACGTGATTGGCTATACGCCGACGGACAAGCGGCGCGACGGACAGTGGAGGAAGCTGCGGGTGAAGCTGATGGAGCCGCCGGGATTGCCTCCGCTGACGGTGCACAGCCGCGAGGGCTACTATGCGCCGACGCAGTAGGTGGATGACAGGTGGGGTGCTTGCAGGGTGGATGTTGTTGTGCGCGTCGGCAGTGGGCGTGAGCGCGCAGCAGACGGCACCTCCGGTGCAGGCAGCTCCGACGCAGCCGACGCTGCAGAAGGAGACGCAACTGAATGTCGACAGCGATCCCGTGCCGTCGCCGGACCCGGATACAGCGACGAAGACAGCGGCGCCGAAGACTCCCCCGAAGACGGGAGAGATTACCAGGGAGAACGGGCGGTATACGCTGCGCACGAATGCGTACGAGGTGCGGCTGAATGCTTCGGTGATCGACTCGACCGGGCAGACGGTGGAGAACCTGACGCAGGATGCGTTTCATGTGTACGAGGACGGCGTGCCGCAGACGATCATCGGCTTCCGGCATGAGGATGTTCCGGTGTCGCTGGGGATTCTGATCGACAGCTCGGGGTCGATGTACGACAAGCGGGCGGCGGTGGATGCCGCGTCGCTGGACCTGGTGAGGCTTTCGAACCGGCAGGACGAGGCGTTCCTGGTGGACTTCAGCTCCGAGGCATACATCGACCAGGACTTTACGGGCTCGATTGACAAGCTGCAGCAGGGGCTGGCGTATATCAAATCGAGCGGTGGGACGGCGATGTATGACGCGGTGATTGCCTCGGCGGATTACCTCTCGAAGAATGCGAAACGCAGCAAGCAGGTTCTGCTGATTGTGACGGACGGAGACGACAACGCATCGAGCGGAACGCTGGAGCAGACGATTCGGCGCGTGCAGGACCTTGATGGTCCGGCGATCTATTGCATTGGGTTGCTGTTTGGTGAGGATGTCAGCCACAGTGAGTCGAGACACTCGCGCGAGGTGCTGACGGAACTGTCGGCACAGACGGGAGGACAGGCGTACTTTCCGCGGTCGCTGAAGGACGTGGATGGGATTGCGCGGGCGGTGGCGCAGGATATTCGCCAGCAGTACACGATCGAATACCGCTCGACGAAGTCACCGGAGTTGGGCGGTTACCGGCAGATTCACGTGGAAGCGAAAGAAAAGGGCTATCGAGGGTTGCAGGTGAGGACGCGCCCGGGATATTTTCCGAAGGTCGCTGGTGCGGGTGGGGCGAGAAGCGAGACTTCTGGAAAGTAGCAGAGCAGGGAGCGTAACCGGCAGCGTGCGAATCGGAACAGATATTACTCAGTTAGTGGGGCACACGCCCATGGTGAGGCTGGCCCGGCTGGAGAAGCTGTCCGCGCCGGACTCGGCCGAGGTGTGGGCGAAGCTGGAGACGATGAACCCTGGCGGAAGCGTCAAGGACCGCGCGGCGCTGGGCATTGTGCTGGATGCAGAGCGGCGTGGTGTGCTGCAGCCGGGCGGGACGATCGTTGAGGCGACGGCAGGCAATACGGGAGTGGGGCTGGCGTTGATCGGCGTGCAGCGCGGATATCGGGTGAAGCTGTTTGTGCCGGAGGGGTTCGCCGAAGAGAAGTGCGTGCTGATGCGCGGGCTGGGCGCGGAGGTGGAACGCACTCCCGAGGCCGAGATGATGAGCGGAGCGATCAAACGGGCGCTGGCGTTTGAGGACGAGACGCCGGGCGCGTTCTGTGCGCTCCAGTTCGAGAATCCGGCCAACGCGGATTATCACGAGGAGACGACGGCAGAGGAGATCTGGGAGCAGATGGAGGGCCGCGTGGATGCTGTGGTTATCGGCGTGGGATCTGCCGGTACATTCACGGGTCTGGCTCGGTGTTTCAAGAAGAAGAACCCGGGAGTGGTGGCGGTGGCGGTGGAGACGCAGGGAAGCATTCTGCAGGGCGGCGAGCCGGGGCCCCACAAGGTGGAGGGAATCGGCGTGTCGTTTATTCCGGCGAACTTCGACCGCAGCGTGACGGACCGGATCATCATGGTGAGCGATGACGATGCGTTTGCGACGGTGAAGCAGCTAGCGCGTGTCGAAGGTGTGCTGGCGGGCTCGAGCTCGGGCGCAAATGTGTTCGCGGCGCTAGAGGTTGCGAAGGAGCTGGGGCCGGGCAAGCGCGTGATCACGGTGGTGCCGGATTCGGCGGAGCGGTATCTGTCGAAGGGGATTTTGGAGTAGGCCCTCGATTCGAGATTCGAGATTCGAGATTCGAGATTCGAGTGGCGAGATGCGAGTTGGCGCGTGGGAACGCTCCGTTGTCTCCGGCTGTGTAGTCTGGTGCATCAGATGATTTGCGTTGGGTTCTGAGGGAGAGACGAGATGCTGGAGTTGCGCACGGTCAACGACATCCTGGTGGGCATTGCGAAGCGCGACGACGAGACGGTCGCGATGTGGAAGAGCGATCAGGGATGGACGCCGATCACCGCTCGCACGATGTATGGCCGCGTGCGCGCGCTGGTGCAGGCGATGGAGAGATGGGGGATCCAGCGCGGCGACCGCATCGCGATCATGAGCGAGAACCGGTGGGAGTGGCCGGTGGTGGACTTTGCCGCGCTGGCGATTGGTGCGGTGGACGTGCCGCTGTACCAGACGCTCTCGCCGGAGCAGGTGGGCTACATGTTGCGCGACTCGGGCAGCAAAGTGGTGTTTGTTTCGACACTGGAGCAGTACGACAAGATTGTTGGCGCGGGTGAGCTGCCGGCGCTGGAGCGCGTGGTGGTGTTCGACGATGGCGACTTTCCAAATGCGACGAACCTGAGCAAGCTTCTCGAGAATGCGCCGCAGTTGGAGGCGCGTGATGCAGGCTTCGATGCGAAGCTCGGCGAGACCAAGCCGGAGGAACTGGCGACGATCATTTACACGTCCGGCACGACGGGCGACCCGAAGGGCGTGATGCTGACGCATAAGAATCTCTGCGACAACCTGCATCACTCGACCGACAACCTGCAGATTGCGAAGGGCGATTCGGTGATCTCGTTTCTGCCGCTGAGTCATGCGCTCGCGCGGCACCTCGACTACGCGATTTACGCGCACGGCGGAACAATCGCCTATCTGCCCGGCTTTGATCGCCTGCCGGTGGCGATGAAAGAGGTGAAGCCGGCGATCTTTCTCGCTGTGCCGCGCGTGTTTGAGAAGGTGCGTCAGGGTGTCGAAGGCAAGGCGCAGGGGATGCAGAAGCGCATTCTGAACTGGGCGCTGAAGCAGGGCCGCGCGCAGAAGGAGACGATCGTCGCGGGGAAGGAGCCGGGGTCGCTGTTCTGGAAGCTTGCGAACAGGCTGGTGTTCAGCAAAATCCGCGAGGCGTTTGGCGGGAACGCGAAGCTGTTTATCTCCGGCGGAGCGGCGCTGGGCAAGGAGACGACGGACTGGTTTCTCAGCGTGGGCATTCGCGTGTTCGAAGGCTACGGGATGACGGAGACGTCGCCGGTGATCTCGCGCAATACCTTCGCGACGTACAGGCCTTATACGGTGGGCACCGTGATTCCGAACCTGGAGACGAGGCTCGCCGAAGATGGCGAGCTGGAGGTGCGCGGCACGTCCGTCTTCGCGGGCTACTGGAAGAATGAGGAGGCGACGAAGAAGGAGTTCACGCCGGACGGCTGGTTTAAGACCGGCGACATCGCGAAGGTCGAGGATGGGTTCCTTTCAATAACGGATCGGAAGAAGGAGCTGATGAAGACCTCCGGCGGCAAATACATTGCGCCGCAGCCGGTGGAGAGCAAGTTGAAGGTGGATGCGCTAGTGGGGCAAGCGGCGCTGATCGGCGACCAGAGGAAGTTTGTGAGCGTGATCATCTCGCCGAACTTTGACGCGCTGGAGAAGTGGGCGAAGCAGAATGGCGTGGCGGAAGGTGATCGCGCGAAGCTGGTGCAGGATGCGAAGGTTCAGCAGGTGTACAAGGGCATCGTGGGCAAGGCGAACGAGGGGCTCGCGCAGCATGAGACGATTAAAAAGATAGCGGTCGTTGCAGAGGAGTGGGCGGTTGAGTCAGGCGAACTGACGCCGAGCATGAAGCTGAAGCGGCGCGTGATTAATGAGAAGTACAAGGACAGGATTAATGCGTTGTATGGGTCGGGAAACGGTGAGTAGCGCGAAGGTTTGGAGCTGGGTAGTTGTCGCGGTGATGGCAGCGGGCGCCCCGGGGTTGGGTGCAGCACAGCAGGTGGGGGTGGTCCCGACCGACCACTACGGGCCGCCAGCGTGCACGGCAGGAGCGAAGCCTCCGGTGCGCTCCGACTCGATGGACCGGGCGAAGGGAGAGCAGAAGGACGCGCTGCACGATTCGCGGATGATTCTCTCCGATGAGCCGCTGCCGAACTTTGGCGTCGAGCGTTACAAGCTGGTGGAGTATGGCGATTGCACGGGAGACAGCGGCTGTTACTGGGCTGATCTCGACGCGCAGTACAAGCGGGCGGAGACGGAGCTCGCGAAGGAGCTGGCTGCGAAGAAGCCGGGCGAGAAGCTGGCCATCGTAATGGATATCGACGAGACCACGCTGACGAACTACTGCGAGATGCGGCGCGAGGACTTTGGGGTCATCGGGCCGATGTATCACGCCTGGGAGACGAGCCCGGAGGCGGCGATGGCGATCCCGGGCGCGCTGCGGCTGTTCAACAAGGCGCGCGAGGCGGGCGTAGCGGTGTTCTTCATCACGGGACGCGCGGGAAATCAGGATCCGCGGAATCCTCATCCGGCGATTGACGAGACGGAAGCGACGGCGAAGAACCTGGAGACTGCGCGGTTCCATGGATGGGCCGGGCTGCGGCTGCGGAACGGCGAGGAGAACCACATGCCAACGATCGCGTACAAGACATCGGAGCGGCGGAAGATCGTGGCCGAGGGCTACCGGATCATCCTGAGCCTCGGCGACCAGTGGAGCGACCTGCTGGGCGACCCGCAGGCGGATGTGAGCGTGAAGCTGCCGAATCCGTTCTATTTCATTCCGTAGGCGGTATCTCAGGGACGAATCCGCGGCCCGTGTGAGAGTATCGAAAGACTCTATGGGGCTGTTGGAACGGGCGAAAAAGCAGGGTGGGCGATATCTGAATCCGGTGCCGACGGCGCTGGGCGGATTCGGGCTGGTCTTCAAGGTCCTGCCCATGTACCTCAAAAACAAGGCGGAGCGCGAGCCGAAGCTGCCGCTGGGGCCGTTTCGGACAGACGTGCGCGTGTACCGGCAGGCGCCGGTGAGCGGGCTGCGCGTGACCTGGTTTGGGCACTCGTCGATGCTGTTGGAGATCGACGGCCTGCGCATCCTGGTGGACCCGATCTGGGAGGAGCGCGCCAGCCCGGCGCAGTGGTTCGGGCCGCAGCGGTTCTTTGCGCCGACGATGCCGCTGGAACAGATGCCGGAGCTGGATGCGGTGCTGATCTCGCACGACCACTATGACCACCTAGGCGCGCTGACGGTGGGCAGGCTGGCGCGGATGAATGTGACGGCGAGGGCGGTGTGGGTGACCTCGGCGGGCGTGGGCCGGGTGTTGCGGCGGTTTGGAGTGCCAGAGGGCCGGATCACGGAGCTCGATTGGACGCAGAGTACGGACGTTGCCGGTGCGGAGCTTGGGAAAAGGCGTGCGGATTACCGCGTGGCCGGCGAGACACTTTTCGGGCCGCATGCCGTGGGACAGGTTCACAACCCTGTGGAGCTCGTTCGTAATCGAAGGGCCGAAGCACCGGGTGTACTTCGGGGCGGACTCGGGGTGGTGGGAGGGGTTTGCGGAGATCGCGGGGCGGTACCCCGGATTTGACCTGACCATGCTGGAGATCGGGGCGTTTCATCCGCTGTGGCAGGAGATTCACCTGGGGCCGGATGGCGCGGCACGGGCGTATGAGTCGATGGGCGGAGCGGCGAAGGCGGGGCCGCTGTTTCCGATCCACTGGGGAATGTTCAACCTGGCGCTGCACGGGTGGAGAGAACCGATCGAGCGGCTGGAAGAGCTGGCGGCAGGCAATGGGATGCGCCTGTGGACGCCGAAGCCGGGCGTTCCGACGGAGGTCGTCGAGGGGAACAAGCGGTCGCGCTGGTGGGTCGACGAGTTCTGAGTTAAGCCTAATTATATATTGTGCTTAGGTGAAATTGCTAAAGTTACAGTTTACTTTCAGTGAGTGCTGGTTACCCTCGTTATGAAGTCGATAAGAACCGGGGAAAGCAGGAGAGAACCGGGTGATTCCGCTTGTGTACGGCGGGAAAACGGGGTACAAGAGGATTCGCGCTGAAAGTACGCGCGGGTTCCTGAGACCTTTTCTTACGATTGGAGATTGGCCATGGCATTAGCACAGGCACAGCCCGCGCTTCGCGAGGTGATGGACATCCGCCAGGCAGCGGAGTACCTGGGGATCAGCGGCGACACGCTCTACCGCTACGCGTCGGAGGGGTTTGTGCCGGCGTTCAAGCTCGGCAACCGTTGGCGGTTTCGCAAGAGCCTGTTGGATAGCTGGATGGACGAGAAGAGCGGAGTTAAACCAGTGGTTCAACATGTCGATGTAACTAAGAAGAAGCCGGCGGGTAAGGCGCGGTAAGCGCTTAGCCGCATTGGCAGATGTGGCCTTGGCGGGCTTCGTTGGCCTCATGCAGGATCAGCGGAAGCAGGGCGAGTGAGCCGACGGAATCGGCCCACGGTAGATGAAAGAAACGGTTCAGACCCAGGGCGGCGAGTGAAATCCAGGAGAGCCAGGCGCAGACGTTGGCCTGCGCGGCATCGGCAATGAGCGCTTTCATTCCCGCCTGCCGGGCGAACCGACTTTTCGCCCAAGCGATCAGTGGCATCAGGATGCTGGCTGTGGCGAGCAGAATCACTCCGGCAGTTGTGGGCTCGGGGCGGAGAGCGCGGGAAGATGAGGCTCAGAGCCGCGGCGATCACGACATAGAGGGCGAGCAGATACAGGAGGGCGGCGGCGAGCTTCGCGGTCCGTATCTCGGATTGCGCTCCACCGCGTAGACGAAACAGAACAAGCGCAGCGGACAGCAACTCGATACTGCTATCGGCGGAGAAGGCTGTCAGGGTCACGCTGCGGGCGCGCAGGCCGAAGAACGTGCCAGCGAAAAGTTCGACGCACATCCAGCCGATGCTCAGCCACTGGAGGCTTCGTATGCGGCGCGTCGAGATTTGCGTCGGCGTCCACCTGTTGAGTCTAGCCAACGAAGAGCCGGACGAGCGTGAACTGCATCGTCTCGGCGGCCGCAGTTGACGGAGAGCTCCCCGGGGCTCGTGGAACTGTGTGTCAGTGCGTGGTGTGTGACTGCGCACTCTGCGGAGCTGGTGTTCCGTCGGACCAGGCGCCCAGCGGGACGAGGAAGATGGTCATCCGTTCTTCGGGGTCGTCGGTCGCGAGAACGGGCGAGTCGGGTAGGTTCGCTCCCCAGTTTTTGGGCGCAACGCCGGGAACGAAGAACATCAGGTGCGGACGCCAGGCCTTGCCCTGATCTTGCAGGTACTGCTGCTTCGACATCATGTAGCACATCGCCGCAGGCCCGAGCGGAGGGATGTCTTTCTTGTCCAGCGCCGACTCGACCGCACGGCCGATCTCTGCCTTCGATTTTCCTGCCAGAACCCACTTCGTCTTCAGCACGATCAGCGCGGCATAGCTCATCGCGGCAGGAGGATTGAAGCAGATGGGGGCGCGCAGTTTGGGATTCCAGAACTCAGGGAAATCAGTGGAGGCAGACCAGGAGCGCTGCACCATGCAGACAAATCCATTGCTGCCCTTGACGGCAGTTGTATATCCGTTCCGGCCTAAGACCAGCACTTCGGCGGCATTCGAGATTGATTTTGGGGCGGCGCTGCGGGCGAGTGCGATCTCAGCGTTTTGGTCCGGCATGAGGTACTGGGCGAGAGGAGCCATGGCCGGATAAGGGTCCTTCGCCTGTGCCTGGCAGTTGGTGCCGGGCAAGCTGCTCTGCACGAAAAATGCCAGAGCGAGGAAACTCAGCAGCTTCGTCTGCATGGAACTCTCCGGTGCATGCGCGTGCTCTCAGATCGGAAGATACACCCGGAATGCCGGGAGACTCTGGCGTTGATATTACGGCAGGCTTACGCGCGGGCGAGCGTGAAGTGAGTGATCTCGGCAGGGCAGTTGAGGCGGAAGGGTAGGCCGACGGTGCCAAGGCCGCGGTTCACGTAGAGCTCCATGTCTCCGAACCGGAAGGCGCCTTCGATGTACTTTTTGCCCATGGGAGGGAGGATGAGCGGGCCGAGGACCGGAAGGCGGACCTGGCCGCCATGGGTGTGGCC
>CAWHBA010000032.1:0-17884 GCA_963827415.1 uncultured Acidobacteriaceae bacterium | reverse complement strand
GTAGATTCTAGTGACTCTCCACCGGTCTTCGCGTACGAAGGGAACTCCCAAACGAAAGCGGCCGGCCCGAGGCCAGCCGCTCTGCATTGAAACGGTAGTCGTCCTAGCGGCCTTTCCCGTCCCGGTTGCCGTTGTGGTTCTCCTGCTGAATCTGCTTCGAGGCCTTGTTCTGTTCGTGATTGATCTGCTGCCGCTGCTGCTGATTCAGGGCCCCGCCGTTGTTGACCCGGTCGTTGTGCGTCTGCTGAGCCATGTTGGACTGGTTGTGCTGCGCACGAGCAGCTTCGCCGGAGGTCATCTGTCCGCTGCGCTCTCCATTGGCGATACGCTGCTCCTGGTTCGCTTCGCGCTGATTCACCTCGTTCGGGGCAATCGTGTTGGCGTTGTGGTTGTCGCGATAGATCTGCTGTGAGGCGCCGTTCTGCTCGCGGTTGACCTGTTGCCGCTCCTGGTTGGTGAGCGCACCGCCATTGGCCATGCGATCGTTGTGCACCTGCCGATCGATGTTCGATTGCGTACGCTCGGCACGAGCCGCTTCGCCGGAGGTCATCTGCCCATCGTGAAGCCCGTTGGCAATGCGCTGATCCTGGTTTGTCTCGCGCTGGTTCGGACGCGATGCGAGCCCGGGGTTGTTCGGGTGATCATGGAATGCGCCGACTGAGGCCGCGGCAGAGATCGTAGGCCGTCCGTGGTTGAAGCTGGCCCACTGCGAGCGGTTCTGCGCGGCGAAGCCCTGATGGCTCATCTGGTTCGCCGTTGGCTCGAAGTGGTGTTCGCGCAGGGCAGCCATCTCAAACGAAGTCGGACGCGCCTGGATACCACGGGCGCCTCCGTTGAACGCTACGGTCGAGTGGTTCACGACCGTCACATTCCGCACATAGACGTTGGTGACATGGACGACGTCGATGTTTGCCACGGCGCGGTTATAGAAGAACGCTCCTCCGCGCCACTCGCCGCCGCCGAAGCCCACGCCGCTGTAGCCAAAGCCGTAGTTGATGCCGCCGTAAAAGCCAACGTGCGGGCCCCAGTAACCGGCGTGGAAGAGATACGCGCCACCTTCCCAGCCCCACCATGCCGGGGTCCAGAGAACGCCGACGGTAGGCGGCTGCACCCAGACGCCGGGAACCCAGTAGTAGCCGCCAGGTCCATAGGCCCAGTAGCCGGGTGTCCATAGATAATCCGGCCCGGGGCAGAGCGGCTGTGTGTAAACCGGCAGCACCGGGGGCGCGAAACCGACCGAGATAACTACCGCGGCATTCGCCTGTGCGGGTGGAAGGGCGGCGAGAGGAAGCGCCAGGGCGGTTGCGATCAACAGCTTAGAGAGGGTTCTGGACGATGACATTCAGACTCCTTGTCGAGGTTCCTACGTTCTGGACCTCGTGTGGTTCGTGAGCTTATACACTCCCAATTCGAAGATGTTGCTGCGAAACACCGCTATTTTTCATGCACCGAGCTGTGATGTATCAAGGTCCGCATCATTGCATAGCCGAAAAGGGCCGGTCTGCAACGCCGGCCCTTCGGAAGATTGTTTAGTGCCTATCGGTCGTCTTTTTTGTGGCCATGGTCATCGTGGTACCAGCCGTTGTGGTTTCCGTTGTCGTGATGCTCGACCTCGCGAGGAGGGTCGCGGTGCTCGACGACAGGACCGCGGTGTTCGACGACAGGACCGCGGTACTCGACGACAGGACCACGGTACTCCTCGTGAACAGGGCCGTGATGGTCGCCGTCAAAGTGGTTTTCCCGTCGATAGACATTCCTCATGTGGACTTCGTCGACGTGCCAGGCGGAGGAGTTGTAGAAGAACTCGTGCCCGCGCCATTCGCCACCCTCAAAGCCGGTTCCGGGATAGCCATATCCGTAGCGGACTCCGCCGTAGTAGCCCACGTGGGGGCCCCAATAGCCGGCGTGAAAGCGGTAGTGGCCGCCTTCCCATCCCCAATAGGCCGGCGTCCAGAGCACGCCGGGTGCCGGCGGGCGCACCCAGGCGCCTGCGGTCCAGAAGTAGCCATGTGGACCGTATGCCCAGTAGCCGGGAGTCCACAGAAAGCCGGGGCCCGGGCAGACTGGCTGCGCATAGACGGGTACCGCAGGGGGTGCGATGTTGACGGACATGACAAACGACACTGCGGCGCTGGCAACCTGCGGTGCCGCTATAGGCAGCGCCATGGCGGTTGCCATCGTCAGCAAACGGAATCCGTTTCGAAGCTGCATCAAATCTCCATTACAGGTATTGTGTTTCACCTGCGGACACGAGTTCGTTATACCCGGTGGAGGGTCAGTAATTACTGCACCTTTTCGGGTAGACGGGGACCCGAAAGGTAATGTTCCGGGGGTACGGTTGTGCCGCAATTTGCGGGCCGTACACTAAGTCTAGCCCCCCACATGGCGGATAACTTCGCACAAACCGTCAAGCAGCAGGCAGACATCGTGCGCATCGTTGGCGACTACGTGAAGCTGCGAAAGTCCGGCGCGAACTGGTCCGCACTCTGCCCGTTCCACAAGGAAAAGTCCGGCTCTTTCTACCTCTACCCGACGACGGCAAGCTACTACTGCTTCGGCTGCCACGAGCATGGCGACGTCTTCACCTTTGTGATGAAGATGGACAACGTCAGCTTCCCGGAGGCAGTGCGTTCCGTCGCGACGAAGATGGGGATTTCGCTGCCGCAGCGTGAGTTTTCGTCCCCGCAGGAGGCGCGGGACGCCGGTTTACGCAAGCAACTGCTGGAGATTCACGAGGCGGCAACTCAGTACTTTCAGCAGAATCTGCAGTCTCCTGAAGCTGCGCGAGCGAGAGAGTACATGACCCGTCGCGGCATCACGCCGGAGACGATCAAGACGTTCCGGCTTGGGTATGCCCCTGAAAGCTTCAACGATATGCGCGATCGCCTCGGTAAGTTCTTCAGCGAGGAGGTCATGCGCGCGAGCGGTCTCTTCAGTTCGAAGGAGCGCGACGATGGGTCGTCCGGCCCGCTGTACGCTCGGTTTCGCAAGCGGATCACCTTTCCGATCTGCAACGAGCAGGGAAAACCGATCGCGTTCACGGCGCGCCTGCTGGACGCAGTCGACGATAAGTCCGGACCGAAGTACCTCAACTCGCCCGAGACGGCTCTCTACACAAAGGGCCAAGTGCTGTTCAACCTGGACAAGGCGAAGGCGGCATCAAGGAGCTGGGTTTCGCGCTGCTCGTCGAAGGCCAGATGGATTGCATCTCGGTCTACATGGGCGGTGTCCAGAACGTGATTGCCACAAGCGGCACTGCATTCACCGAGCATCAAGTGAGAATGCTCGGCCGTTTTCACGAAAAATGCGGTCCTGAACTTCGACCCGGATAGTGCTGGTATGAACGCTGCGGAGAAGACGGTGTCGCAGCTTGTTGAAGAGGACTTCGCGGTGCGTGTTGTGATCCTGCCAGGCGGCCTCGACCCGGACCGTTTCGTGCAGGAGCACGGCGTCCCCGAGTACACCTCGCAGTCCGCAATGCAATGCGCTACTCGGACTATCTCATTGAGCGTGCGCAATCAATGGCAGCGGCGACCGTCTTCACACGCCGAAGCAAAGGTCAAGGCGCTCAATTTTCTATTGCCTCACATACGTCGAATCCCGAGCGCGATTGTGCGCAATCGAATTTGCGACGAACGCTGCACAGAAGCTTGGAATTGAAAGCTCGCTTGTGCTGCAGGAGGTTAAGCAGGCGGCGCAGCAGCGGCTGGAGAGTGTACGCGCTCCACAACCACGTGCGGTCACTGAAGTTGAACGGATTCTCCTGTCCGCTCTCGTTCTACCCGAGGCTGACTCTGCGCGAATGCTGGCAGCCGAAACGCTTGCGGCACATCCAGAGTGGTACAGCGAACTGCCGACAGCAGCCGTGATCGAAGTGCTCGCCAACGCGCCCGCTCCGGATAACCCATTCGATGCCGCACCAGATCCGCCTTCACGCGCACTGCTCGCCGCTGCCCTGCATGCATCGTCCGAGATCCCTGCGACAGCCGATGAACGGCAGGGTCTCGCTGACCGAGTGCAGGGAGCACTCCAGACGCTGCAGGAGCGATATAGAGAGCGTCGCAGCCGCGAATTGCGAGCGGCGATGAGTGAAGCGCAGCGCCGCGGTGACGAGCCAATGCTCAACCGGCTGATGCAGGAGAAGATTGCTCTCGATCGAGAGCGGCGCCAGGCGATATGACGCGCGTTGATAGAATCAGATCTACAGTTCTCGTCTGCAGCGAAGCTCGCACCGTTGCCTCTCGACGAGTGGAACGACTCCATGGATGAACGCACACGCAACCGGTTGTTTGTGGGTTTCATCACCACATGGATCAGCAAGCTCGCGTCATCCATCATTCAGTTCGTTCAGATTCCCATCCTGTTCCACTACTGGACCATCCAGATGAACGGGGAGTGGATGATTCTGAGCGCTATCCCCTCATATCTCAGCTTCTCCAATATCGGCTTCGGCTCAGTCGCCGGCAATGAGATGACGATGCTGATGGCGCGCGGTGAACAAGAGGCCGCGCTCAGCATCTTTCAGAGCTGCTGGTGGCTCATCTCGCTGCTCCTCGGCGTGATCGGCATCGCCATGTGCGTGACGCTGTACTTCCTTCCGGTCGCCGATCTGCTGCATCTGTCTTCAGTCGGTAACTCAGACGCGCGCTGGATCCTCTTCTGGCTCGGGCTCGCTGTTCTTCTTGGCCAGCTTGAGCAGCTTCAGCAGTCGGCCTATCGCTGCATCGCGCGTTATTCCTACGGCAACATGCTCAAGACCGGTCTTTCGTTGGTCGCCTTTGCCGTGCAATTAATTCCTGTTTTTCTCGGCTATGGCCCGCGCACGGCAGCCAAGGTTCTGGCACTGGGCAACATTGGCGTCACGCTCATCATGTGCGTCACCGTGCGCCGCGACATCCCGTGGATAAGCTATGGCTGGAGCCACGCTTCGTTTCGCGAGATCAAGCGTCTCGCACGTCCGGCCATCGCCTTCATGGGGTTCCCGTTGGGCAACGCGCTCAACCTGCAGGGGACGCTGGTGGCCGTAGGCTATGCTCTTGGTCCGGTCGACGTAGCCATCTTCGGCACCGCGCGCACGGTCTCGCGTATCGCCCTGCAGATCGTACAGATGGTCAACAACACCGTTTGGCCGGAGCTCTCGATTGCCTTCGGTGCAGGCAACATGGAGCTCGTGCGTGTGCTGCATCGGCGCGCTTGCCAGCTTGCGCTCTTCATCTCGATGTCTGTCGTTGTTGTTGTAGCCTTGTTTGGGCCAACGTTTCTGCACCATTGGACGCGAGGCAAAGTGCCTCCCAGCACTGGTCTCGTAAGTCTGCTGCTGATTGTGGTGGTCTTCTATTCGCTCTGGTCGACGAGTTCCACGCTGGTCGCGGCGATCAACCAGCATGAGCGCCTTGCCACTCTGTACGCCATCGCCACCGGACTCACGGTTGCATGCACTTATCTGGCAGCACGCCGTTACGGTCTCTACGGAGCCGCTGCTTCGCTCCTCCTTTCCGAGATCATCATGGACGTCTATGTGCTGCCCTCCGCACTGCGAATCGCGCATGACACCTGGGGCGGATTCCTGCGCTCCATGCTGAACTATCCTGCTTCGCTGCACCCGTCAGCTATACTGGCGCGGCTACGTCGCTCACGTCCGGAGTTGGCTGTGAAGCCGGAACTGGATTCTTAGGCCCCGGACCACGCATTGAAACCTCTCAGCTCTTTGGATGGACCTGCCAAATGATTGTTCACAAGACACCCTTGCTCGCCGCTCTTCTTACGGTCATCTCCACAAGCCCGGCGCTCGTTCATGCGCAACGCTCGTACACCGCGAATGACTACGCACAGGCGGAACGCTGGATGGGTTACAACGTGAATCCGCTTGTGGATCACACGGTGAGCGACGTGAAGTATCTCTCCGACGGCCGTGTTTTCTTCCGCGATCCGGCTGCGGGTACTGTGGCCTTTCGTATCGCAGACGCCCGCACCGGAAAGACGGAACTTGCTTTTGATACAGCGAAGCTCGCGACAGCTCTCAGCAAGGCCAGCGGACGTGAGATCAATGCCGCGCACCTGCGCATCGAGAACTACACACCCGAGGCGAATGGTTTCGTAGTGACCATGCGTTCGCAGATATTCCACTGCACTGCAAACGCGGAGAACTGCACCCTCGAGGCGCCACGGCAGCCTGTTCAGCGTCCTGAGCAGAAGCCCGACGCGCAGATGAACGCTCAGCAGGGAACACAGACGAACCAGCGCCCGCCGCGCGCGGCACGGCCGCCGGTAGGCCGCACCCGTGCTCCCTTCGACGTTTCCCCTGACAAGAAGCTCGCGGCGTTCATTCGGGACAACAACCTCTGGGTGCGCGTCGAAGCGACCGGCGAGGAACGGCAACTCACCACAGATGGAATTAAGGACTACGGTTACGCGACCGACAATGCGGGATGGACCCATTCCGATGCGCCGATTCTGATCTGGTCACCCGATTCGAAGAAGATTGCCACCTTCCAACAGGACCAGCGTAAGGACGGCATGATGTATCTCGTCTCGGTGTCGAACCGTCATCCGACGCTGGAAGCCTGGCGCTATCCGATGCTGGGCGACAAGGACATCACCAAGATCGAGCGGGTGGTGATCGATGTCGAAACGCGGCAAGATGGTGCGCCTCAAGATGCCGCCCGACGAACACCGCAGCACGCTCTGCGATGATGTGAGTTGCCGCGGCGGCTCCGGTTGGGACGATGTTGAGTTCTCGCCCGACGGTAAGACCCTGGCGTTCGTCTCCACCTCCCGCGATCACAAAGATGAATGGCTGAAAGTCGCTGACACGGAAACCGGCGATATCCGCACGGTGTATCACGAGCATGTTCCGACCTACTACGAATCCGGCCAGGGGAAGGTGAACTGGCGTTATCTCCCCGCCACCAACGAGTTCCTCTGGTATTCAGAGCGCAGCGACTGGGGGCAGATGTACCTCTACGATCTCACCACCGGTCAGCTCAAGAACCAGATCACGCATGGCGATGGTCCGGTCACCCAAGTGCTTCATGTGGACGAGAAGAACCGTGTGCTGTACTTCCTCGCCACTGACAAAGAGAAGGACAGCGACCCTTATTTCACTCACTACTATCGCGTGAACTTTGATGGCTCGAACCAGCAATTGCTCACGCCAGAGAACGCCGATCACGCGATTACTCCTTCTCCCGACGGCAGCACGTTCATCGACGTGTACTCCACTCGCGAGACTCCCCAGACAGTTGTGCTGCGCGACAACACGGGCAAAGTGATTGTGACGCTCGCACACCAGGACATCTCGAAGCTGCTGGCCGCCGGATGGAAACCGCCGACGCCGATCAAGGTGAATGCGCGTGACGGCAAGACTCCGCTCTATGGCTTCCTCTGGAAGCCCACGAACTTCGATGCGTCGAAGAAGTATCCGATCATCGACTACGTCTATCCGGGGCCGCAGATCGGCTCGTGCGGCTCGCGCAGCTTCTCGGCTGCCAACGGCGACGACCAAGCCCTTGCCGACCTTGGTTTTGTCGTCGTCTGCATCGACGGCATGGGGACTCCGTTCCGCAGCAAGAGCTTCCATGACGTACACGCCGACACGCCCGAGGAGATGGGTGAGGACACAATTCCGGACCAGGTGGCTGGCATCAAGCAACTCGCCGAGGAGAACCCATGGATCGACGTGGCTCGCGTCGGGATCTGGGGTCACTCCGGTGGTGGCAATGCCACGGCATCCGCGATGTTCCACTATCCCGACTTCTTCAAGGTTGGCTGGGCGGAGAGCGGCAACCACGACAACCGTGATTATGAAGACGATTGGGATGAGAAGTACGCCGGTCTTGAGGTGATCAGTCCGAACGGCCAGGACAACTACGACGCGCAGGCAAACCAGGGTTACGTGGCCAATCTGAAAGGCCATCTGATGCTCGTGCATGGCACTATGGACGACAATGTTCCGCCGACAAACACTCTGACGGTGGTCCAGGCGCTGATGAGCGCGAACAAGACCTTTGACATGCTCATGGTTCCAAACGCCCACCACGGCTACGGCGAGCAGTCGCAGTACATCACGCGGCGCCGATGGGACTACTTCGTCCGTTACCTCGCCGGTGGAACTCCTCCGGAGAACTACCAGATGAAGAGCTACGAAGATGTCATTCGAGCGATGTACGGGCCGAACGGAGACTAAATCAACGGGCAGTTCGCGATCGCGAGCTGCCCATCACCTCCGATAACCGGGCTAGCTTATGAGCAGCAGAAGCGCGACGCCGAAGGCTGCCGCCCACCTCACCGCATCGCTGGTTATCCATCTCATGCTGCACCCTCACTCATGAGATGCGGCTCAGGTGAATTGGTCACCAACTGCGAAGCAGATTTAGGTAACGGTACATCCGTGGGTGCTCAGAGCCCATCATCTCGACGATTCCGTTGAGGGATCCACATCCAACCGTGCGATCACGTCAGCAGGCGTATATCCCGCCTCGCGAAGCGCATGCAGGCTGAGAGCATCGTGCCGCTTTGCCAGCCGAACGCCAGCCTCGTCTCGCATCAGCTTGCAATGGAAGTATTTGGGCGTTGCTACACGCAAAGCGCGCTGGAGCAGTATCTGGCGAGCGGTCGAGCGCAGAAGGTCTTGTCCACGCACAACCTCCGTGACACCCATCTCAGCGTCATCGACGACACAGGCGAGTTGGTAACTCGGCAGCCCATCTCTCCTCCAAACCACAAAGTCGCCGAAGTCAGCGGCTTCCCCGCATCCCGCGAGGAAATTCTGGGCACCCGCATCTCCATCGACAAAACTCACGACCTCGCCATCCGGTACACGAAACCGATAGTTCATATCTGGCAAGAATTCGTGCGCTGAGGACTGCTCTAGCTCCGGTCGGCAACGTCCGTTATAGACAGGCTCATCGTCGTCCTCGTGCGGCGCCTGGACGGCCTGTTGCAGATCCTTCCGGCTGCATCTGCAAGAGTAGACAAACCCTTCCCGCACGAGTTGCTGCATGGCTCCGCGATATGCCGCCAGACGTTCGCTTTGGCGCATCTCGGCGTTCCATTTGATTCCGAGCCAACGGAGATCCTCGCGCATGGCCTTCGCGAAGTCCGCGCGTGAACGCTGCGGGTCGAGATCCTCATTCCGAAGCCACAACACTCCTCCTGCAGTGCGAGCACGCTGAGCTGCGATCCAGAATGTCCGCGCATGTCCGAGGTGCAGTAGTCCAGTTGGCGAGGGCGCAAGCCGCCCGACGTAGCGCGTCCCGCTCACAGCCACCCACGCTGCCGCGCGATCCTTGCGGCGTCAACACGGTTCGCTGCGCCAAGCTTTGCGATCGCTTCGGACAAATAGTTCCGTACGGTTCCTTCGCTCAGCCGCAACTCCGCCGCAATCTCCGCAGAGGTCTTTCCATCTCCCGCTCGCTGCAGAATTCGACGCTCGCGATCATTCAAGGGATCCGCATCCGCGCTCCACGCCTCCGCCGCCAGTTCAGGATCGATTACGCGCAACCCGGTATGGACTCGCCGGATCGCCTGCGCGAGCTCTGCTGCGGGTCGATCCTTCAGGAGGTATCCGCGGGCTCCGGCATCGAGCGCTCTTCGCAGGTAGCCCGGCCGCGCAAATGTTGTGAGGATGATGACATTTGCCTTCGATCCACTGTCCTTCAATGCAGCAGCGAACTCGAGCCCAGTCCACTCGGGCATCTCAATATCTGTAACGACAACGTCAGGCTTCATCTCGCGCGTCAGGCGCTCGGCTTCACGCCCGTTCGCCGCCTGGGCGATCACCTGAATGTCCGGCTCCAGTTCGAGTAGTGCAGCGAGGGCCCCCCGAAGCATCGTCTGGTCCTCAGCCAACAGGACCCGGATCTTTGTCCCCTTTGCTGCGGAAGTGCTCACGATGCACTTCCTGTGGCTGGTATCTCAATCAGGAGGCGCGTGCCATGCTCACGCTCCAACTGAAAGGTTCCGCCGAGTGATTCCACCCGCTCGCGCATCCCGCGCAGTCCATTCCCTTCGTACATCGCCGTGTGCTGACCGTCATCTTCAATCGCCAACGCGTGCCGGCCATCCTGTACTGTAAAGCGCAATCTGCAGGTCTGCGCCTGCGCATGGCGGACGACGTTCGTTATGGCCTCGCGCAGTGCGAGCGCAAGCACCGTCTCCTCCGCCGGTCGAAGGGCGCCAGCCGCGGGCGCACCCTCAACCTCAAGCCGAACACCGGCAGCCGTCAGTACGTTTCGCGCCGCGTCCATCTCTGCAGCCAGTCCGCGCGCTCTATACCCGCCGATCGTCTCGCGTACTTCGGCCAGCGCCGATCGTGCAGTGCGTTCCACGTCGGCGATCTCCTGCGCGGCGCGTGAGGTATCCTCGCCGCGTGCCAACAGACGTCCTGCGAGCTCTGCCTTCAGGACGATGACGCTCAATGTGTGGCCCAGCACGTCATGCAGATCGCGGGCAATGCGCTCGCGCTCGGCGACAGCAGCGAGCGCTTCGATCTCCTCCCGCGCCATGCGCAGTTTGCAGTCCGCTCGCTGCTTCTGCGCGAAGAAGATGTTGCTGCCCCCAACAACCGCGATAAAGAAGACTCCAAAGAGTGAGTTGAAAGCGTTCAGATGAGGGTTCCGATATTGCAGCCACCACGCCTCCGCTAAAACAAGCAGCGACTCGATAACGAGACAGATTAAGACCGTTCTTGCCGAAGGAACTATGAAGGGCAGCAAGGCAGCGGCGTAGATGAAGAAGGACATCGCGCCGCCATTGATCGGATACGTAAGCGCGCCCAGCAAATACATGCCCACAATGCACGCTATCCGAAGATCGAAGCGCCGCAGCCGGAAGAAAGCCACATACAGTGCGACAAAGATCGCTGCGAATCCCAGAGACTCCAGCCAATAGATCAGAGAGCGGCGCAGGAGTGGATCGATGAAGTAGAAGAGCAGATACGCGAGCCAGAAGAGGTCTCGACGATCCATGCGTCTGCGCGTCGGTGTAGAATCCATCTTCATCGAGAGATATCCCGCGATTCGAGTGTAGCGCTTCCTCTGGATGAATCAATTGGCTAAGCGTCGGCTTCGCTACGGGCAAAGGCAATCCACGCGCATCCGAGGAATAACATCGCGAACCCTAACAGCGCGACGACGTGTCTCATGGCCTCGGCCGGCTGCGCGTAGCCAAAGACACGAAGCATCAGCTGTGACAGGTGATACGTCGGCAGCCATGGAGCAGCATGCTGCATCCACTTCGGCAGCAGTGAGATCGGCATCCACAGGCCGGAGCAGTAGCTCATGGGGAGATAGATCAGGTTCACAATTCCCGGTGCTGAATTCGCCGGCAGCAGCATCGCGAGCAGAAGGCCCATGCAGGCGAACGGAACGCCGCCGATGACGCTGATCCCGCAGATGCCGAGATACTCCAGTGCACTGAGATGAACTCCGGCTGCGAAGATGCCGACGAGGCAAAGGATGCTGGCGATGATCAGGCCGAAGGCAACCGCGGAGACGCACTTTGCCGCGAGATAAGTCAGCGGAGGCATGGGACTCGCGCGCTTGAGTTCAAGCCAGCCTGACGAGCGCTCTCCAGCCAAGCCCACTCCGATGCCGAACAGTGCAGATCCGACGACACCGAAGGCGGCGTAACTTGCCACCAGGTACTTTGCAACGATCTGTCCGTGAACTGCCTGGCCGCGGTTCATGACTCCGAATAACAGATAGAACATCACCGGAAAGCCAATGACGGAGAGTGAGAACGCCTTCGTGCGCATGGCACGAACAAACTCATAGCGGGTTTCGCGCATAAAAATGGCGAAAAAGCGCTTGATCTTGCTGTACGAGTAGGGAAGTGAAAGAGCTGTCGTCGACATAAAAAACCTCCAGAAACATTTGTGAGAGAGATCGCTATTCCTTTGCGGTGAGGGTAAGGAAGGCATCTTCCAGAGCCGGACTCCGTACATCGAGGCCACTCAGTTCCGGGTCAAGTGCAAGCAACTCGCGCAGCGTGGACTCAGGAGCGGACGTAGTCACGATGACGCCTGAGCCGCTTGTCTCAACCTGTTGCACGCCACTTAGGGTCAGGATCTGTTCGCGTGAAAGCTTTGTCTGAAAGCTTAGAAGCTTGATGTTCGGCAGCGCTGAATGCGAGTCGTTGCGGTCCCGTGAATTCGATTGGGCGTTTGCGGTTGCTCTTACCTCTGCCGGCGAGCCCTCGCAGATCACGCGTCCCTTGTTGAGTACGATGATCCGATCGGCCAGCGCATCCGCCTCTTCGAGGTAGTGGGTCGTGAGCAGCACTGTCTTGCCGCGGCCGCGCAGCGAGCGAATCTCCGCCCACATCCGGCGCCGGGCTTCGATGTCCAACCCAACCGTCGGCTCGTCCAGGAAGATGAGGTCAGGATCACCCGCCAGAGCCAAGGCGAACAGGACGCGCCGTTTCTGTCCGCCAGAGAGCTGGCCGAACATCCGTCCCTCAATGCCTTCGAGGCCTGCCGCCCGTACGATCTCGCCGAGAGGAAGCGGACGCGGATAGTAACCGCGCATGATCTCAACGTGCTCACGAACGCGCAGCATCTCCGGCGCTCGTCCAACCTGCAGCATCACGCCCGTCCGCAATCGATTTCCAGCGAGACGAGGATCGCCGCCGAACACTCGGACATCGCCTTTAGTCGGCGAGGTCAGGCCCATCATCAGCTTGACGGCGGTTGATTTGCCCGCACCGTTTGGCCCCAGCAGGGCAACGATCTCACCGTTTCGTAACTCCAGCGATACGCGATCGAGCGCGACCACCCCATTGCGGTATCGCTTCGTCACCTCGTGCAGAGAAGCGGCGGTATGTTTCGCCTGAAGCCTCTCGACCCCAGGGGTCATGTCAATTGGTTCAAGGACGGCGTTCATGTTTATCTCCATGACTTGCAGGGTTAGTCTCCCGCACTCGTCCGGAGATTCTTAGTGAGTGCCGTCAAGAAAGCATGATGACG
Source organism: uncultured Acidobacteriaceae bacterium (assembly GCA_963827415.1). Taxonomy (GTDB): domain Bacteria; phylum Acidobacteriota; class Terriglobia; order Terriglobales; family Acidobacteriaceae; genus Granulicella. The sequence goes on along the minus strand of CAWHBA010000032.1, from coordinate 4,920 downwards.
TTTGTCATCTTCACTTATGGCCACCCTGACCACCGCTCTTGCCGCCGCCTTTACCGCCGTTTTTCGCCGTTGCGGGTGCAAGCGCAGCGATAACCGCCGCTCCATTCGGGCTGCCCAGACCGGTGCAGGCATCCCATCCGGGGCCCGCGCTGAACGCGCCGTTGTTACCGCTCGTAATGTCGCGGAATGCCTTTGGATCCGCATAGAGTGCCGGATTGGCGAACCCCACATCCTTCCCGTTCGCCGCGTTCGCCAGTGCGATCAATCCAGCCCACAGCGGAGCGACCGCACTGGTTCCGCCAATGGTGCTCGTCTGGCCATCAACGCGTACGGTGTAGCCAGTCGCAGGATCGGCATCGCCGGCAACATCAGGCACACCGCGCCCGCCGGCGCTCGTCGTCGGTGCGGGAACCTTACTGTTGGCCTGCCAGGTGGGCAGCGCGAACAGCGTGCTCACTCCACCGCCCGTTGCGCCTTCGTTTATTGTGAGTTCGTTCCACGCTGTTTCACTCGTGATCGTAGTTCCGGTGCCGACCAATTTTGTTCCACCGCACGCGAGCACGTGCGGGCTCGAGGCAGGGAAGTCTACGTTATTGCCCCCGCCCGTGACGCCATCCGTCGAACCGTCATCACCAGACGCAGCCGCGATCGTCACGCCCAGTGTCGCCGCTGCCTGGCACGCCTGATCGAGCGCGGTCACCGCCTGCGCCGTCCAGGTCGACTCGGGCCCACCCCAACTGATCGAGATCACGCTCGGTTTATTTGTCGAATCATGCACCGCGGTTGCGATGGCATCGACGAAGCCCTGATCCGTATTCGGCGCGAAGTACACGACAACATTGGCTTCCGGTGCCACCGCCGCAGAGACTTCGATATCCAGCATCACCTCTCCGTCAGCCCCGTTCGGATCACCCGGCGAGTTCGTTCCCTTATCTACCGAAACTGCAGAGACCTTCGGAGCGGGCTGCCCCAGACTCGCGAAGTACGCTGTGATATCGGCCGTGCGATATCCTCCGCCGAGTTCGAGTATGCCGATTGTCTGCCCCGTCGCCTTCGCATTCGGTGGGAACCCATAGAACTGCGCCACCTGGACTGGCGTATAGCTCACGTTTCCTGCGCGGGGCTTCGCATTGCGACAGTGCGGCTTCGCCTGTGGCCGATTGTCGAGTCCCAACACTGCTTCCACGTGCGGAGCGACTTCCTCCGGCAGAGTGATTTCTCCCTCGCGCAGTCGTAGTACACCCGCAGCGGTAGTGTGTGATTGCAGTGACACTCCAAACGCCTTCTCCATCGCCTCACGCGGGCCGGTGAGGTGAAGCGAGCGCCGGCCTGGCTCTGTCGGTTCTTCTACGCTCAAACCAAACTCTGCCGCGAAGTTGCGAACGATCTCCTTCGAGCGTTCATCTACGCCGTGTTTCTCAGCGAACTGCTCCCGTGTCAGGCGGACCGTTGGATCAATCGGCGCCTTGCGTGGCAGCAGGACAGTCACAGTAATCGGCTCATCCACTTTCGCCGGCGAAACAAACCCACTGACGCGTGAAACATCAAACGACTTGCGAGTGCTGCCCTTGAGCGGAACCCGCCTCTGAGTCAAAAAGCGTGTTTGTGCGGACATGTGAACCTCCGGGCTTGTGTGGTTCGTTGGATGCAGGCCCTGCAGTTCGGAATGGCTTACATGTACTCCACGCCGTACTGCACGGGAATCTGGGTGAACGCGATTCGTGTAGGAGCACTGTCTCGCGCAGGAAGCATTCCTGCGAAGTGCACAGTGGAGTGGCCGAATTTCAGATTCAGTTTGTCCATCGTGGCCGATAGCTCGTTGCGATGTCCCGGCTCTTCAAAAAGCATCTTCGGCACCTCGCTGTCTGGCAGCAGGTTTCGCATCGTGACACCCACGAAGAAAGGCCGCTGATGTTCCGGCTCGTTCGGCCGTTCCCTCCAGATCCCTTTCAGCGCATCCAGCAACGTGAGCGTGTCCTGGCACGGCCGGAATCTCGCCTCCATCGCCCATGCCGAGTGCTTAATCCCCGAGGTGTGGTGCTTCAATTTAGCGGCCCGCGCAGCCTCTTCGCGTGTCAGAGCAAACTTCAAGGTCACAGCCAGCGTCGACGCGTGGAAGTGCTCCATGCGCAGGCGCATCGCCCCTTTATGCAGCAGCTTATGTGCGACAGCCCACGCGCCCTCCTGCGTGCGATGCTCAGGCCCCAGTACGTGAGAGTGCCCCAAGGACTTTTGCAAATCGCTCGCCACAGGCGCGCCGTCGTCTCCGGTCTGCCCTCCACGCAGCCAGTGATACAGACGGTCTCCCCACACCGAATCCCAAAGCGCGTGCATTCCGTTGCGATCCAACGAAAGCAGTTGTGCCATCGTCTGAATTCCCTTTGCTTTCAACCGCGCTTCGGTGCGCGCTCCTACGCCGGGCAAATCACGAAGCTCCAGATGTGCAATCGCACGCGGAAGCTGCGACGGCAGCAGTCCAATCAGGCCGTCCGGCTTCTGCATGTCACTCGCAATCTTTGCGAGGTATCGATTTGGCGCCATTCCGATCGAGCAGCGCAGCGTCTCTCCAACGTCATCGCGTATCGCCTGCTTGATCGCAATCGCGATCTGCCGAGCTTTCGGCGGCTCCTGCTCCCGTCCCATCAACTGGCATACCATCTCGTCGATCGACGGCGTATGCGCAACCGGGCACACACGTTCCACGGCCTCCGCGATCTCGTGCGAATACTTCGCGTACGACGTGTGATCGCCGTTGACGAGCGCGATCTCCGGACACAGCCGCTTGGCCTCGCCGACCTTTGTACCGGTTTTGACGCCGAACGCCTTCGCCTCGTAACTGGCGGCAATGATCGTTCCGGTATCGGCCATGGTTGCGGTCACAGCCGTCGGCTTCCCTCTGTACTCGGGATGCAGCTGCTGCTCGACCGACGCAAAGAAGCTGTTCAGGTCGATGTGCAGAAAGCCGAAGCGGTCGGGTTGAAACGAGGCATCCATCGCAGCACTCGCCCCATTTTATTCGCCATTTCTTCGTGCTGTTCGTGCCCTGCACGACTGCGTGCCTTCGGGCGTCCGCAGCTACTTGGAAACAGGAAGCTTCAGTTTATAGTCCAGATCCGTCTTGCTGTTGAACTGGCTGATGGTCTTTGTCTTGGACCGTTTCCCGTTCAGTTCGGCCCACAGATTGAAGTCAAGGTTCATCGAAAGCTGGCGGAAGTGGAAGCGACCCTGGACGTCGCTCAGGTAGCTCTTCACCGCCAGGGACTTCGAATCCTGCAGGTAGACCACCGCACCCTGTACAGGCGCACCTTCTTTGCTGCACACCATACCCTCAATCGTGCGCAGCTTCGGAACTTTAGTGGTTTCGGCGAGCGCTCCCGAGCCCCACGCTGGAGCCGCAGCCCAAGGGACGCTCAATACGCCCACCAGCGCAACAGCGCACAGGAGCCATGCGCGCGCTTGCGGCTTACTCGTCCTCGTCTTCGTCCTCAACGCGCGGATCGTCGTCCTCGTCGTCATAGCCCTCCTCATCGACCGGCGCCAGCTCCAGAGGGTCACTCGAAACTACCTCGAGGTCCGTCCCACACTCTTCGCACTGAATTACCTCGCCCTCTTCCACATCATCGACGTCGATATTGAGTGGGTTGTCGCACTCCGGGCATACGACTGACATAACGATCTCCTCAAGCTAAGTTGCTGCCGCCCTGTACGATGGTCAAAACGCGCCGTGGGCAGCTTCCCTAGTTCTAACGGCGCGCCTCTGGCTCGTCAACATGGGACGCCTGCAATCTGTTGGACGGTTACTTGCCGTAAATTGGGAGTCCGAAGAATGAAGCGCTTTCTTGCACTTGGAGCCGTGGCGATCAGCCTCGTTTTGCCCGCTGCCGGGCACTCCCAGGCCCCCTCCGCCGATCGCCTGGCCCCGCCCCCCACCGATCCAGCCATCGCCGCCGCCCTCCGGGCCATCTCACCCGATGCAGTCCGCGCCGACATCGCCAAGCTCGTGAGCTTCGGCACGCGCAGCACGCTCTCCAGCATGAACACGGACCTGCCTCCGGGCCAGGGCATCAACGCCGCTGCGGACTGGATCGAGTCCGAGTTCCGCGCCATCTCGGCAACCTGCGGCGGCTGTCTCGAAGTCAAGCGCGATGCCTTCGTTGAGCAGCCGGCGCCTGTGAATGGCCGCCCCAGCCGCTTCCCGGGCCCCACGCGCCTCGTCAATGTCTACGCGATTCTCCACGGCACATCGACCGACAAGAACGCGCCCTGGACCCTCGTCACAGGCCATTATGACTCCCGCGCCACCGACGTGATGGACTCACACATCACCGCTCCGGGCGCAAACGATGACGCCAGCGGCGTGGCCGTCTCGATCGAGTCCGCCCGGGCGCTCTCCAAGCTAAAGATCACCGGAACCATAGTTTTCGCAACGGTCGCTGGCGAGGAACAGGGCCTCAACGGCTCGCATCATCTCGCAGAACTCGCTAAGTCCGAGGGCTGGCCCCTCGTCGCCGCGCTCAACAACGACATCGTCGGCGGAGACACCACGCCCGGCGAGACGCAGCAGCGCAAGGACGTCGTCCGCGTCTTCTCCGAGTCCGTCCCCGCGACGGCCACGCCCGAGCAACAGCGCCAGATCCTTTCCCTCGGTGCCGAGAACGACTCTCCCTCCCGTGAACTCGCTCGCAGCATCGCCGAGCTCGCTCCGGCCTACTTCCAGCCCAACGGGCATCGCGGCCAGCAGGCGGCTGCTTTCCATCCCGTGATGATCCTTCGTCGCGACCGTTACCTTCGCGGCGGCGACCACGCCAGCTTTAACAACGCTGGCTTTGCCGCCGTTCGTTTCACCGAGTGGCGCGAGAACTTCAACCACCAGCACCAGACCCTCCGCACCGAGAACAGCATCGAGTATGGCGACCTGCT
>CAWHBA010000031.1:0-401163 GCA_963827415.1 uncultured Acidobacteriaceae bacterium | reverse complement strand
TGCTGAGCGTATCAAGCAGGACGCCAGCTCCGCCTCGCCCGTCGCGACGGGCCCCGGTGCTCTGTTCACTTCCGTCTACACCGCTCATCCCGCCATTCCTTCTCCCTATCGCCTCACCTACTCCACGGGACGCCTGGATTGGAATGGACCGCTGCATGGCCACTACTTTGGTCGCGTCAACTACAACGTCGATTCCGATGCCTCCAACTATGGCGACGGCTACTGGCTTTACGCCAACCGGGACAACACGCCCGGCTATGCCTTCGGCGCGGACTTCGCCCAGGGACACTTCACGCACTCACTCCGTGGAAGCTATGAGAAGTTCCACAATCTGATCACCGATTCCACGAGCGGCAACAGCTCCATCTACAACGGACTTCCGGGGGTTGCGTTCTACTACTCAGCGCAGCACCTCTATTCCGGTCCCAACTACCTTGCACCGCAGGGTACCTTCCAATCGGACAAGCAGCTCCGCTATGACGGCAGCTGGCTCAAGGGCGCGCACGACATCCGTTACGGCTACAGCCTGAACCGCATCCTCGGTGGCGGCTACGCAGCCTTCTTCGGGCTCAGCCCGCGCATCTCCATCAACAGCAGCACGCTGCTGACGAGCTGCAACGGAGACGGTGTGTCGGCTCCGTGCCCCACTGATCCCACTCACGGCTATCATGCCGGCACCACCTACATCGGCAACGGTCAGGGCTTCTTCACAGAAAACTCAGGCTTCGGCCTGATCGGCGGCGGCGTCCACGATTGGCGGAATGCTGCCTACGTGTCCGACAACTGGAAGGTCACGCCGAGCTTCACCCTGATCGCGGGAGTGCGCTGGAGCGTCGACACCGATCGCGCCAACCAGGATATCGGTCTGCCGAACTGCTCCGACAGCCCGTACATCACGTGCACTGGCACGCTGCTGGGACAGTTCGGTTCCCAGTTCGCCGCCACGCACGTTCACCAACCGTATGGAAACTTCGGTCCGCAGCTGGGAATCAACTTCAGCCCCGGATCGCATAAGACCTCGATCCGCGCCGCGTTCGGTATCTTCTACGAGAGCGACGTCTTCAACAACACCACCAACGCCCGCAACGTTCTGCTCAAGCAGGGCGCGTTCTTTGACTACCACAACGTCTGCTCCAGCTACACGCTGGCCATGCCGAACGGCACGCTGGCCACGCACATCGACGGCACCGCCGGCGGCAGCAGCCCAACCATCAAGTCCGCCTGCCAGGCCGCTCTCGCTGTCGGTGGCCCGCAGATCGTCCAGCTCCAGAAGGCGTACCAAACGGACACCAAGGCTACTCCGCCCTCGGCAATGCCAGCTACATCGGCGACACCATGAACGCCGATGGCGCCTACTCTCCGAACTACAAGACGCCGTACTCGGAGCAGTGGAACGGTGGTGTTCAGCGTGAGCTCTTCAAGGGAGCTGTTCTCAGCGTTGACTACGTTCACAACTCAACGCTGAAGATCGGTCAAACTCTTGACGTCAACCACGTCGGAGCCTCGCGTTACTTCAACCTGGCCTCGGCGCAGGCGGCAGTGGCAGCAACTACGTCTGGCTACGGCTGCACCGGCGGCTTCTCGCAGGCCGCTGTCACTTGCGCAATCAACGCCGGCGCCACCATCGCCGACTTCGCTAACAACGGACTCGACTCAGGCAACGTCTATTTGAGCGGGTACTCTGCAGCCGCTTATGGCTACACGCCTTCAACCGGCGCAGCCTTCCCGGGTGCGAATGTCAATCTCGGCAACGGCGCCATGATTCAGCCCATTGGCCGCTCCGGGTATGACGCGCTGCAGGTTGTCTATCGTCAGCAGAAGAGCGACTTCCTCTATCACGCCATCTCGCACGCCAACTTCCAGATCTCCTATAACCTCTCCCGCATCGTCACCAGCTCGACCGGTGCCAGCGACCAGTTCTTCAGCTACGGCTCGTGGGACAACGACAACCCGATGGCCTACATGGGGGAGAACGACCTCGACCGTACCCATCAGTTCGGATTCGGTGGTTCCTTCCTGTTCAAGCACGGCCCGCAGGTTGGTTTGATCGGCCACTTCAACTCGGCGCGTCCCACCACGCTCACCCTCGATTCAGGGGGGAGCGGAGCAGGTGCGATCTTCTTCAGCGACGTCACTGGCGACGGAACGACGGGCGATCTCGCGCCCGGCACGCTCCCCGGCGCCTACATGCGCTCGTTCAAGGGCGCAGGGATGAACCACTACATCTCGAATTTCAACACCTCCATGGCGGGGCAGCTCACGCCGGCCGGTAAGGTGGTGGTTAACTCCGGCCTGCTGAGCCAGTCACAGATGGTCGCAATCGGGGGAGCCATCCAGCCGATCGCCCAGGTCGCCAGTCCGGCCGCCATCCTCAACCCAACCTTCCGTTCGCTCGACCTCAACTTCTCCTATCCGATTCGGCTCAGCCGCATCCGAGAGGGGATGAGCCTTGAGCCTGCGGTTGCCATGTACAACGTGGCGAACTTCGCCAACTACAGTACTCAGAGCGGCACATTGCTGAACACGACGGACGCGGGCACCACCAACAACCAGGTCGGTTACGTGACCGGCTACAACACGTACGCCGCGCTCAACAGCTCGCGTGTCCAGCGCGGCTCAGGTACGTTCGACCAGGGCGGCCCCCGCACCATGGAGTTCCAGCTCAAGCTAAACTTCTAACTTTTAGCGCGGCGCCTTCCTCAGCGAAGGCTCCGCACAAGGACTCAAGGGGCGCCTCCGGGCGCCTCTTTTTTCTGCCTCTAAACTGCTGATTTTGCGTCGCGTACACGGCATGGCACCCGCGCTCAAAGGCCGCTGAAAACGCCTATAATAGCTAGTGACGATGCCTGACGATCAGAACCAGCTCCCCCTCGGCTCCAACCCTAACGATCCCCCCTCGGCGCAGGACGCCAACTCCAACAACCCGCCCCCCGGCGGCGGTGGCGGAGACGGCCCCGGTGCGCCCACTGGACCCGGAGCTCTGCAGCTTCTGCCCATCAACATCGAGGAGGAGATGCGCCGGTCGTATCTCGACTACTCGATGTCGGTCATCATCGGCCGCGCCCTGCCTGATGCACGCGATGGTCTCAAGCCCGTGCATCGCCGCGTCCTCTACGGCATGCAGGAGATGGGCCTTCAGTTCAACAAGAAGTACACGAAGTCCGCGAAGGTCGTCGGCCATGTGATGGGCAACTACCATCCGCACGGCGACTCGGCCATCTACGACACGATGGTGCGCCTCGCGCAGCCCTTCTCGCTGCGCTATCCGCTCATCGACGGCCAGGGCAACTTCGGCTCCGTCGACGGCGACCCGCCTGCCGCCATGCGCTACACGGAAAGCCGCATGATGCGCCTGGCGGGAGAAATGTTGGCGGACATCGACTCCGACACGGTCGACTTCGTCCCGAACTACGACGAGTCCACCACCGAGCCCTCGGTTCTGCCTGCGCGCTTCCCCAACCTCATCGTCAACGGCAGCACCGGCATCGCCGTTGGCATGGCGACGAACATTCCGCCGCACAATCTCACCGAGGTCCTCAACGCCACGATTGCCCTCATCCTCAAAGAGAAGGGCGAAGCGAAGTCTGATCTCGAGATGGTTCTCGAGCACGTGAAGGGTCCCGACTTCCCCACCGGCGGCTACCTCTACGGGCGCGGCAATCTCGCGCAGACCTATAAGAGCGGCCGTGGCCGCTTCATGATGCGCGCCAAGTGCGGGCTGGAGCAGATCTCCGGCGGGCGACAAGCGATTATCACCACCGAGATTCCGTACCAGGTCAACAAGTCGAACCTCATCAAGCGCATCGCCGAGCTCGTCACCGAGAAGATCATCGACGACATCTCCGACGTGCGCGACGAGTCCGATCGCGACGGCATGCGCATCGTCATCGAGCTCAAGCGTGGCGCGCAGCACGAGATCGTTCTCAACCAGCTCTACAAGCACACGCAGATGCAGGAGAGCTTCTCGATGATCTTCCTGGCCGTGCACAACGGCCAGCCGAAAGAACTTCGTCTCCCCGCGGCAATTCATGCGTTCATCGATCACCGCATCGACGTCGTCCGCCGCCGCACCGCCTTCCTCCTCAACAAGGCACGCGAGCGCGAGCACATTCTGCTCGGCTACCAGATCGCGCTCGACCACCTCGACAACGTCATCAAGATCATCCGCCAGTCGTCGTCGCGCGCCGACGCTCGCGAGAACCTCTTCCAGTTCTTCTCGAACCGCACGATCAATCTGCGCGGCACTGAGCTCAAGGGCGTCAAGCTCAACCCGAGCAAGTACGACATCGACCTCGCCGGTGGCAGCGTCTCGGCGCAGCTTGCAGGCAACACTGCGGGCGCGCTGGGCACATTAATTTTGAGCTACCGCCAGATCGACGCCATCCTGGAACTGCAGCTCTACAGACTCACGCAGCTCTCCATCGACGAGCTCCTCAACGAGCTCCGCGCAGTTCGCGACAACATCGCCGAGTACGAATCGATTCTCGCGTCGGAAAAGAAACTGCGCCGGGTCATCATCAAGGAGCTCGAAGACATCCGCGACAAGTACGGCGACGCACGCCGCACCGCCATCATCGACGAGTCCGCTGAGCTCACGCTCGAGGACCTCATCGCCGACGAGCAGGTCGCCGTCACCGTCTCCAATACCGGCTACCTCAAGCGCACGCCCATCAGCATCTATCGCCAGCAGAAGCGCGGCGGCACCGGCCGCATGGGCATGAAGACCCGCGAGGAAGACTTCGTCTCGCAGCTCATCATCGACTCCACGCACGCCTATCTGCTCTGCTTCACCAACACCGGCCGCGTTTACTGGCTCAAGGTCTACGAGATCCCCGACGTCGGTGCCGCCGGCAAGGGCAAGGCCATGGCTTCGCTGGTCGACCTCCAGCCCGGCGAGAAGGTCGTCACCATCCTCCCGGTCCGCGACCTCGAAGAGGCCTCCAAGTACGTCCTCTTCGCCACGCGCAACGGCACCGTCAAGAAGACCGCACTCAAGGACTTCTCCAACGTCATGGCCCGCGGCATCATCGCCATCGGTATCGACAAGGACGACGAGCTCGTCACCGCGCGCATGACCGACGGCGAGCAGGTCATCTTCCTCGCCACGCACGACGGCATGGCCATCCGCTTCGACGAGCGGGACCTCCGCGCCATGGGGCGTCCGGCGTTTGGGAACCGCGGCATCTCGCTCAAGAAGGGCGACTACGTCATCGGTGCAGCCGTCACGCCTTCGAACGACGCCCGCAACAAGGCTCGCCTCGCCCGCGCCGCCGCCGCCGGCCTCGCCGCCCAGGTCCAGAGGGCGATCGACGAAGCCGCCGACTCCGCCGCCGCTGCACCGCTCTCGCTTGCTGCCGCCGACGACACCACGGCAGCGCCCGAGCTCAGCCCGGAAGCCGCCGCCAAGCTGCAGAAGCTCGACGAGAAGCTCGGCCTCACCCCCTGCCTCATCCTCACCGTCTCTGAGAACGGCTACGGCAAGCGCACCGACGTCGACGCCTACCGCCTGCAGTCGCGCGGCGGCAAGGGCGTCATCAACATGAAGGCCAACTCCAAGGTCGGCAAAGTCGTCAGCATCCAGCTCGTCGACGACACCACCGAGATGATGGTCATCAGCCAGTTCGGCAAGATCATCCGCATCGACACCAAGAGCGTCCGCGCCGCCGGCCGCTCCACCTCCGGCGTCCGCCTCCTGAACCTCGAGTCCGACGACAAGGTCGCCAGCGCCACCGTCATCCCACCCGAGGACCCAAAGACCAACGGCGAAAACGGCACGTTAGTGCAGTAAGTCGAAAAATGAGATAAGTTGGGCGCGAGCAATCGCGCTTTCCTTATTTAAGTTTGAGCGGTTGCAGGCATTCAAGTAGGCTTGCTCTGTCAAGGAGACAGAGCATTGATCCTCAAGCAACTAATTGTGAAGAACTTCCTTTCCGTGAAGGGAGAATGTAGCTTGCCGTTCGACCCGCAAGTTACAGTTCTCCTTGGTGCGAATGACCACGGGAAATCAAACCTACTTGCTGCACTCAGATACCTGAATCCCGCGGACGAGGTCTCCGCGGATGAGGAGAACTGGGACAGTAAAGGAGTCGCACTTAAATTTCGCTTTTCTCTCGACGCATCTGACTTGGCGGCCATCAGCACTGCCCTGCAAGACTGCAAAGAGGAGATTCGCCGCCTCGATGAATCCCTATCCACAACCGAGAACGCTGAAGAAGACTGCGAGACAGAAGAAACCGCCGATACGTCAGTCGCCGTCCCGCTGGCGGCAACGAGGGAGCTTAAGCAAGCTGCCACCGCAGTGGTCGCTGCGCTACCAACTACTCCGGCGGCCGCGGTAGCTAATGCTAAGGCGAACGGCCCGGCTACAATCGCAACTCCCTCAACCGAGCAGGAGTCCGAGTTGTTAGAAGACGACGAAGGCCCACTATCTACGCTCGAGCAGGAACGGGACTTCCTGTCGAAACTATTGAAATCTCCGCATGACTTCCTAGTCTCCAGGACTAATGTCGGCGGGAAGCGGCATATCAATGGCGTCGCGATTCGCGATATGCGCCAAGGACTCAGGGACATCCTCCTACCCCTCATTCCCAGAGTCGAGATATTTGAAAATTTCTCATCGCAGCTGCAAGACTCTGTTAAGGCGGACGATATTGCCAGCGACAGTTATGAGTTTTTGCAGGGCATCTTCTACTACGCGGGCTTGGACCCAATGAATTGTGCACCACTGTTTGTACAAGACGACGAAACAGAGAAGACGCTAGAAATTGCGTCCAAAAAACTCGACGAGGAACTAAGAAGAATTTGGGCGCAGGGTGTCGATCTAGACCTTCATTTCCAACTGAAACATAGAAACGGAGCAATCGAACTCTTAGCGGATGACCCCGCCGTTCAAGCGAGGAAGGCGCGAATGTCAAAACGTAGTTCGGGGGTAACGCAATTCTTCAGACTTGCGATGGTACTGCATGCGAGGCGCAAGAAGAACGCAGCAAATTCTTACATTTATGTCTTTGACGAGCCAGGCGTCTTCCTTCATCCCAAGGGCCAAAAAGATCTGCTACAAGTTTTTGAGCAGTTATCGAAGTACACCCAGATCATCTACGCAACCCATTCGCTGTTTATGCTCAACCAGAACTATCCCGAGCGTCACCGTCTAATCACGAAGAACTCTGCCGGGACAATGGTTGACAGCAAACCCTACAGGGCAAACTGGAGATACGCCGTTGACGCGCTTGGTGTGAAGCTCACGGCAAACATTCTCTTCAGTCCAACGGTGCTACTCACGGAGGGTGATTCGGACCCAATCTATATTTACGAGCTATTTCGGGTACTGAATCACTTCAAGACCATAGACGCAGATGCGAACGTGTTAGGCATCCTGAGCTATACCGACCTTCCGAATCTGCGATACCTCTGCCAGACGTTCAAGATGGACAGCGGAGACACACCGGTAATGGCGTTGTTCGACGGCGATTCTCAAGGGAAGGAATACTCAAAGGCTGCTCAGCCGCTGGTAAAGCGCTTGGGGCTGAAAACACATGTGCTCGACGTCGGTACAGCCATGGAGGATTACTGCTTGTATCCGGAGGTGTTCATAGATGCGGTGGAGGCCACCCTCAAAGACGCCTTTGAAGCGATCAACAAAACGGTTCCGCAAGATCTCAAGGAGCAGGTGAGAAGCTCGTGGAGCGCGTTCTCGCCGACGAACAGCAAGCCTGCAAAGGACATGTCAAAAGAGACATCAAATGCTGGCCGCTGGTTTAAGGAGCTATCGAAGCAGCTGCTCGAGGACGAGGCATCAAAAGTCGCATTGGCGAGGAACTATGCATTCCTCTGCCGTGACAAGGATCCCCTTCCTGCAGCCGACCCAAAGCGTCTGTCGCAGGCAAGGCAACTCTGCGAACAGATAACCACTCAATTGGGACTGCCGAAGGTGGCTGCGGAAAAGGATGTAGAAATCGAGTAGCTGGGTGCCCGATTGATGGCGGAACGCGATGAGCGGCCCACCGCTCTGCCGAAGGCTCGGGGGACCAGAGCGCAGCCCTGAGCGCGGCCGAATGGACTGAATTGCCTTCCTTTCAGTGAGGCAATAAACTCGTCCTCCCGCTTTACTTCTTCTCCATCGCCTTCTTCAGATGGTTCGCGCAGGTACCGGCCCAGCCTTTATAGATCTCACCCGCAGTCCAGTTCCGATCCACTCGGTTGAAGTCATAGGCGAACACCTGGTTGCCCGTACGAGCATCGTTGATCGAAACGTTTCCTCTGCCGTGAGGTCATAGGACGATCCCCGTCAGCAACCCCTGTTTCTTCACATGCGCCTCGCCAGACATGACGAAATCGGCTTTCTCGCGCTCCTTCACGAGAACAACGGGCACCTTCTTCTTGACTATCGCGTGAGACAGAAGCTGCTCAAATCCATCCATCGGCTCAACGAAGAGCTTTGCCCCTGGCGCGAATGGAGGCGCGATTGAAGCAGCGGGCACAGCAGGAACAGCGTCCGCACTCGCCGCCACCGCTTCAGTGGAAGGTGTGGACGCGGCCGGCGATGGGGATGGTGTCGACGCTTGACTTTCAGCTTCCGGCTTCGCAGCTTCCGGCTTGGCGGACTCAGCTCCGGCCGCCGCCTGCTGAGTGGGAACTGCCTGCTGAGCCGGAGCCGTCTCACCGGAGACACGTGAGCCGTCTCCTGAACCGGAGCCGTCTGCGGAGAAGTAGCCGTCTGCGCGAGCGATGTGGAACTCAACATAAGGAGCACCGCAAGAAGGCTTGTTGGAGCTTTCATGTGCACCTCGCATATGCGAAATCGGCGGAAGATTATGACAGACCGTCCGGCGATACAACACAACTTCTGGGGAACCCCTGAATTGCTTTTGCGACGCCACGACGATGCATCTAACCTCTGCGGAGCCCAACATGATCCGCACGACCCTGACCCTCGCCGCTGCAGCCACCCTCTTCGCCGCGACCGCCGCGCACGCGCAAGACCCCTGCAGCCTCCTCACCCAGGACCAGATCAAGGCCGTCGTCAGCGTGGCCGTGAACCCCGGCCAGCCCGGCGGCACCAAAGACTCCCCCGACTGCACCTGGAAGGACGCCAAGGGTGAGGACCGCGTCTATGTCAGCCTGAAGACCCGCGACAACTACAACGTCGTCCACGCCCAGATGCAGCACAGCGGCCACCTCGTCTCCGTCACCGGCGTCGGCGAGGACGCCTTCTTCGTCTCCTCCCCGGCTGGCTCCACGGTCTACCTGTATGCCCTCGGCAAGCACCATCTCCTGCTGCTCAGCGCCAACCTGCCTAACGCCAGCCGCCAGGACAACCAGGCCGCCGAAAAGGCCCTCGCGACCGAAATCCTGCCCAAACTCTGAGCATGGAAAAATCGCCCGACGGCGCAACTGGTCACAGCTACGCGCCGGTTCACCACTTTTCTGATTCCGCGCCCTTCTCACCGCTACAATTCGGCATGCGCAAACCGCTCTTTGTCGCAGCCCTCCTTCTTGTCACTCCTCTAGCCCTGCCTTCGGCTATAGCCCAACAGCAGAAGCCCAAGCCCATGGACCTGCGCGAGGTCCTGCTGACGCAGCTCCATTCCACCCACGACAAGGCCGAGTGGTTCGTCCCCATCGACACCGCCGTCGCCGGCCTCACCCCCGACCAGGCCCGCTGGACCCCCAAGGCCGGTGGCCCCGGCCAGATGCACTCCGTCGCCCAACTCGTCGCGCACCTTGTCTACTGGAACGAGCGCTCGCTCGCGCAGCTTCACGGCGAGAAGCCGGCGGCCTTCTCCGGCAACAACGAAGAAACCTTCGTGGGCTACGACGTGAATAAAATCACCGCCGAAGAGTGGACTGCGCTCATCGCGCGCCTCGACCGCTGCATGAGCGGCTATGAGGAGTGGGTGAAATCCGCGAGCGATGCGGACCTCGCCAAAGCTGCGAACCTCGTTGCGCATGTCGGCGCCCACAACGCCTACCACCTCGGCGAGATCGTCTACGTGCGGAAGCTGCAGGGCTCGTGGGATCCGAGCAAGGGCGTCAAGTAAGTCTTAGCGATGTAGCTTCGATAGCAGATAGAAGACTGCTGAGAGCAGCACACTGAGCACGATGCATGTGCCGAGAGGAAACCACACCTGCGTGTTGCGTCCGCGCCAGGCGAAGTCTCCCGGCAGTCTTCCGAGTGCGAGTCCAGCGCGTTCCAATCCGAGCACGACTACACCCGCGATGACCAGTGCGACGCCCAGCGCGATCAGCAGCCGACCCATGACCATCTCCCTGTCCTTATTAGACTCCGGCAGGTACCTGTCAAGACACACAGCGTTGCCTTAGGTGGCCATCGGGGCTACGATAAGGCTCCCTCCCCCGAGTCCGGGCCCGGAACAGGTTCTCAGCGTTGTAGAGTTGGCCGACCAGAGAAATGTCAGCTCAGAATCGGGGTTCATCATGGGCCTGCATGTTCGACTTCCGTCACCTCATTTGCAGTTAACACCTGAGGTCGTGCCTCAAGTGGCGAGCGTTGTCCTCAAGTTCGTGATCGCGGCGCTTGTACTCTCGAGCACCATCTTTGCTGCGGGTTGAGCGGGTTATTCTTCGGTGGGGCTGGGGTGGGAGCCGGTGAAGTCGGAGCAGCAGGGCTTCATGGCGGGCTTGAACTCCATGTACTCGACGCGGGTCTGGTCGGGGTCGAAGAGGTTGAGCTGAATCTTGCCGTCTTTGCCGGCCTGGATGGCGATGCACTGCTTCTCTTCGCAGCCGTTGGCTTGCAGATCGTGCAGCACGGTTTGCATGCGCTCGACGCCGAGCGAGAAGTGATCGCTCATGCCGAAGTCGTGCTTATCCGGCTTCTGGTTGGGCATCATCATGTACTCGATCCAGTCGGTGCCGTCGGGAACCTGCATGCTGATCCAGTCGACGTTCGGCGGGTGCATGGTGCCGTACCAGTAGGGGCGGAAGCCGAGGATGTCCTTCCAGAAGGCGTCTTCTTTGGCGCGGTCGTGCGCGATGAAGCCGACGTGAATGATGTGATGGCTGGGCGCGCGCGGGGAGAGCGGCGTTTTGCGAGCGAGAACGGCTTCGCGAAGCGGTGAGTCTTTCTGGACGAAGATGACGAGGTTGCCTTCGGGGTCGTGCACTTCGACGAGGCCTGCGTCGGGGGATTGCACGTCCTTGAGGCCCTTGGCGATGAGGTAGCGCTTCATCGCGTCGACGTTGCTGACGGTGAAACCTACCGATGCCATGTACGAGCGGCCGTCGCGAAGTTGCGATGGCATTACTTCGATCCATTGGTGCTTGTTGATGGGGAAGACCATCTCGTTGCCGTTGTGCTTCTCGTCGTAGCCCATCGTCGGGCCGTAGAAGTGCTCGGCGGCAGGGACGTCGTCGGTGTAGACGCGCATGAAGGCGATGCCGGTGATGGCAGGGCGTTGCTGGGCCAGCAGAGGAGTGGATACGAGAGCTGCTGCGGCGACAAGAAGAGCGGCGAATCTCATGCGCGAAACTGTAGCGGGTTCTTTCAACTCGGTCAAAAGATGAAAATCGGCACAAATGGCACTCGATACCTTGTCCGGATCTTGACTCGGTCAGAAAGTGTCGCTCGCGGCAGGTGGGCCGGGATGAACCCGCCACCCACAAACGTAAGACCCTCGTTTGCTTACGGGTGTGATCGTGAAGAGACGATCGTCCTTCGGTCTAAGGTCAATGTGGATCGTGTTTGACCTACAGGCGTCCGTGTTCTTAGAAGATGGCTCGTACGGAATAGTCGACGAGACATAAAGATCGCCCGCTCCAGAGCTGGTATAGATGCAGATGGCTTGGCCACCGACGATCGGGATTTCGTAATCCGAGTAGTGAATCCAACTCGACTGAATATTCATCCTGCCGTTGTTCTCTAGTCTGACAAAACAGAGCGTTGCTCTGTCGCTGCGCCACGTCTGAGCATGCACTGTCGAAGTGAAAAGCAAGAGGGAGACACACAACAGGTTTTTCATGATGCAAAAGGCTAGCACTCTTCTGGGTGATCGATCGTTCATTCGACGTAAAACACAAAGGCCACCCTTTCGGGCGGCCTTTGTAGTTGCTTTTTGCGCGCAGCGCGTCGGCTGCATGCAATGCTAGTCCCCGGCGACGAGGTCTTCTTCCTTCGCGGGTGCGGGGGAGATGGGCTTGATTTCGCCGAGGGAGACGAAGCCGGCGATCTCGGGCTCCTTGAGGATCTCCTTGCGGTAGAGCTTGGCCATGGCGGCGTTCTCGGCGTCCTGCTTGATCTTCGCGTCGCGTGCGCGGATCTTTTCTTCGCGCGCATTCTTGGCGATGCCGGACTTCTCGAACGTGTCGTTGGCGGCGGAGTTGACGTGCTCCTCGTTGAGAACCAGGTCGTACTTGTCCTGCTTCTCGAGGCCGACCTTCTTGCCGCCGGCGAAGATCTCGTGACGTCCGTGCTCGTCGTACCACTTGGTGAGCGTGGAGGTCATGTGCATCTTCTCGATGATGTTGCGCCAGCCGACGCCCGTGTTGTACGCGCAGAAGCTGATCTCGCCTTCCTGCGTGGCGTACGGGATGATGCACTGCTCGGTGCGGCGGAAGTCGTAGTTGAAGAGGTCCTGGAACCACATGCCGGCGATGAAGAGGAAGTTCCAGCGGTCCTTGCGGCGCTTCTCGATGTCGTCGATGCGTGCGGTCGGCGGTGACCTTGCCGTAGTTGCGGTTGGTGGCGCCGAAGCACTTATCGAACTTCTCAAGCAGCGAGAAGATGCTGAAGTGCGTGGGAGCGTTCTTCGGCTCGTAGTTGCGGATGAGCGCGAGCGCCGCACCGATGACCGTGAGCACCTTGCCGCGCGAGGCGTCGTTCACCTTGGCGATGTCCTTGGCGAGACGGTCGGCGTTGAGGAACGCGGTGACGGGAACGGCTTCCTTGGTCTCCTTGTCGATCATCAGCGCCATGCCGATGCCGCAGTTGGGGTGGCAACCGCAGGAGAGCTGGCCCCAGTCGTGCTGCGGTCCGTGAACGAGGTCGGCCCAGTCGGAGAACGTGGACATGAAGCTGATGGGGAACCAGTCGCGCGTGGACTCGCCGAGACCCGTTTGGTCGCGGATGTCGTGCGCGAGGTGCGAGAGCGTGTAGCGCTGTGCGGCGCGGCGCTCGTCGGAGACCGCCTCGTCGCGGCCGGTGAAGGAGACCGGCTGGAAGGAGAGGAAGTTGATCTTCTTGGGGTTGTCGAGCGCGAACTGAATGATGCGGCCGACCTGCTCGTTGTTGATGCCGTTGACGATGGTCGTTACGGGGACGATGTCGACGCCGGCCTCGTGCAGGTTGTGGATGGCCTGGAGCTTCACGTCGAACGCGTTGCCGACCTTGCGGTGCGAGTTGGCGGCGTTGCCGATGCCGTCGAACTGCAGGTAGGCGTAGCGCAGACCGGCCTCAGCGGCGGCCTTGGCGAACTCCTTGGACTTCGCGAACTCGATGCCGTTGGTTGCGGCCTGCACGGAGTTGTAACCGACCTTGCGGGCGTAGGAGACGGCGTCGAGGAAGTAGGGCGAGAGCGTGGGCTCGCCGCCGGAGAACTGGACCGACATCTGACGGCGCGGCTTGATCTGCACCGCGTTGTCGAGCATGGTCTTGATCTCGTCCCAGGTGAGCTCGTGGACGAAGCCGACCTGGTTGGCGTCCATGAAGCAGGGGTCGCACATCATGTTGCAGCGGTTGGTGAGGTCGATGGTGAGGACTGAGCCGCGGCCATGCGTGACGGTAGACGTCCCGTGATTGTGAAGCTTCTCGTCGTTGTGGGCGCGGATGTCGCGGCCGGGGAAGACGTCTTCGAGGTGCTTCATCATCGGCGGGTCGATGGACATGAGGTCCTCGAAGTGGCCGTGGATGGGACAGTCCTTGACCATGAGGATCTGGCCGTCGCGCTCGATGATCTGGGCCTTGATCTCGCCGACCTTCTCGTTGAGAAGGATCTCGTGCGGCAGCTTGCCGTCGATGATCTGCTGGCGGATCTCAGGGACGCACTTGGGGCAGAGGGAGTCGGTGGTGCGGGGCCAGCCGAGGGGCGGCTTCTCCTTCTGATAGCTCTTGAGGAGTGGCTTGTCGGACCACTTCGGGGTGAAGCTCTTGTTGGGGCTGATCGAATTCAGCTTGTCGAATACTGTCCAGCTCGCGCGTGCTCCGAGCACCACACCTTTTTCGAGGAGCTTAATCGCTTTTCCCATATCCTTCGTCTCTCCTAAAGAGTTCGCTGCGAGCGTTGCCCGCCTGACTCGTATTCGGTCCAGCCTACCGGGGTAAGTCGTGGCCCGAGAAGTACATCCGAGGGCTCACCAAGAGCCCTCCACGGGATTAAGGCTATTGGTTTGGTGTGTAAAAGTCGCCGAATTCGCAGCGAACGGGGAATATGTGCAGCGAATGGTAACGTGACGCGTTCGGCAGGGCGCACCAGATTCGGTTCAAAGGGCCGAGGCCAGCCAACCCTGCCGCTGTTGCGAAGGCGGCACGACGATATGGGCTCTACGGTTTGGACGGCGCAGGGGCAGGAAGGTCCGAGCTCCAGGTGTCGAGAACGCACTTCCAGGCGCCGTCCGGCTGCTTGCGCCAGATCTCTGCGATCTTTCCGGTGTCGCTGATGGGCGCGCCGGACGGATCGTTGGCGTGGAGGGCGTACGTGCCGTAAAGGTAGGCCATGTCGCCAGCATCGGCCACGACGACCTTGGTGTCGCGCCAGGAAAGCTGCAGATTTGGCAGGGCGAGCAGCGTGCTGATGAAAGCGCGGATGCTGGCGGGGTCGTCCATGCTCTTCGCATTCGGCGGCAGGACGACCGCGTCGCTCGCATAGTAGCCGACCCAGCCGTCGAGGCTATGCGCGGCACTTGCTTTCGCCCACTGCTGGTCGGTCTGGCGGATCTGCTGCTCGATATCGGCGCGCTCCTGCGCGGAGATAACGGGCGACGACTTGCAGCCGTTCATCAGGACAGGCGCTACGAGCGCACAAGTGACCGCGAGGAGACGAGCAGTCAGAGTTTTCATGAAGGCCTCCAGAGCTAAATCGAAAGTCAAGGGAGTATAGCGTGCGACTTACTGCCGAAGCTCGACGATGGTCGCGCCCTGGCCGCCTTCGTTGTAGGGCGGTTCGGTGACGGAGACGACGTGCGGGTGTTTGCGCAGGAAGTCTCGCAGGGTGCGGCGGAGCACGCCCATGCCGACGCCGTGGACGACGCGGATGCGCGGGAGGCCGGCGAGGAAGGCGCGCTCGACGAAGCGCTCGACCTCGGATTCGGCTTCGTCGGCGGTGCGGCCGATGACGTTGATCTCGGAGCTGAGGGTGTCGTCGTCGCCGTAGCTGGTGGAGAGCGTGATGCCCCCGCGACGGCGGATGCTCTCGGCGGGCGGCTCGTGGACGGGCGTGATCTCGGCGATGTCGGAGCGCGGCACGCGGGTCTTGATGGTGCCGAAGCTGACCTCGAGGGAGTTGGCGTCGATGATGCGGACGACGCGGCCTTCGCGGTTGAGTGATTTGAGGCGGACGAGGTCGCCGACGCGGGGTTCGTTGGCGCGGGCGGGTTTGGCTGCTTGCTGGTTTGAGTCAGCGGCTTGGGCAGTGTGCTCGGCGACGGTGGTTTGAAACTGCTCGGAGAACTCGCGGCGGAGCTGTGCGATGCGGAGCGCGGAGTCGCGGGCGAGCTTTTGCGCGATCTTTTTGTCGTCGATGGATTTGACGGTGTCGCGAAGCTGCGACTCGAAGTCGCGGATGAGGGCTTCGAGTTTGCGTTCGAGCTCGCGAGTGCGTGCCTGCTGCTCGGCGCGGCCCTCCTGGGCGAGACGCTGACGCTCGTCGTTCAGCTTGCGCTCGGTTGCCGCGAGATCCGCGCGCTCGGCGGTGGCGGCGGTGAGCTGCGCGTGGAGTTCGTCGAGAAAGCGGCTGATGTCTGCCTGCTGTGTGGTGAGCTGGGAGCGCGCGTTGGTGACGATTGCGGGGTCGAGGCCGAGGCGCGAGGCGATGTTGATGCCGGCGGAGGCGCCGGGGATGCCGAGACGGAGTTCGTAGGTTGGGGTGAGGGTTGTTTCGTCGAAGCCGACGGCGGCGTTGAGCACGCCTGGCAGGCGCGCGGCGTAGACCTTGAGCGCGGTGAGGTGCGTGGTGATGATGCTGAGGACTCGTGCGTCGAGGAAATGCTGGGCGACGGCGACGGCGAGTGCGGCGCCTTCGTCTGGATCGGTGGCGGAGCCGAGCTCGTCGATGAGGACGAGGGAGTGTTCGCCGGCGCGCGGGGCTGTGAGTTGAACGATGCGGTCGAGGTTGCGGATGTGCGCGGAGAAGGTGGAGAGGTTCTGCTCGATGGACTGGGCGTCGCCGATGTCGGTGAAGATGCCGGTGAAGATGGGCAGGCGAGCGGACTCGGCCGGGATGGGGACGCCGGCCTGTGCCATGACGGAGAGCAGGCCGACGGTTTTGAGCGCGACGGATTTTCCGCCGGTGTTGGGGCCGCTGATGATCATCTGGCGCTGGCCTTGGGGAAGCGCGACGGTCATGGGGACGATGCGCGCTGCTTGTGCGCGGAGGCGGAGTTCGAGCAGCGGATGGCGTGCGGCGACGATTTCGAGACTCGGTGTCGGGCTCGGCATCCGGGGCTGGGCCCACCTTAGGCGACTGCGTCGCCGAAGATGGGGCACCCGGCGGAAATTCGGGGATCTCTCCACTCCGCTGCGCTCCGGTCGAGATGACAGGGTGTGGGGCGGGTTCTGGTTCCGGTGAATCGGCGATGTCGTTGGCGTTGGCGTCGGGTGCGTTGAGGAATGACGGGGCGGACGCATTCGAGTTCCTGCGCGAAGATGGCGATGGATTGGTGCGCGTCGAGCTCGGAGAGAATTTCGGCGCCGAGCGCGAGCGGGATCGCGTGAAGGGCTACAGCTCGCGTCATCGCAACGAGGATGCGATGGATCTCGGCCTGTTCGTCGTCGAGCAGGCGCGCGAGCTCGTTGTTCTGCTCGACGGTCTCCATGGGCTCGAGGTAGACGGTCTGGCCGCTGGAGCTGGAGCCGTGCAGGATGCCGCGGACTTTGCGCTTGAACTCGGCTTTGACGGGGATGACGAAGCGCTCGCCGCGCACGGTGATGAGGTCGCCCTGGGTTTCACCGCCCTCGCTGAGCTGTGCGAGTGTCTTGCGGAGGCTCTCCTCGATGATGCGGTGCTGGCGTGCAAGTGCGCGGCGGATGCGGGCGAGTTCGGGAGATGCATCGTCGGCGAGCGAGCCGTCGGGTTCGATCTTGCCGCGGAGTGCGCGCAGCAGATTGCCGAGGTCGTGCTCGATCAGCGGAGCAGAGAGCGCGTCGATTGCGGGCCAGTTGTCTTTGAGTTCTGCGGGCGGCTTGGCGATGAGCTGGCGCCAGGCGTCGACGCGCTCTGCGTGGGCAAGCAGTGAGAGGAGTTCCACCGGTTCGAGTGCGGAGCCTTCGATTCGTGCCTGATCGAGCAGGTTTGCGGGGTCGAACAGACCGCGGAAGTCGAAGGCTTTGCCGAGCGCGACGAGGCGGCGCATCTCCGTTGTGCGCTGCTGTTGCTGGCCTATCCAGGTCGCGTCGGAGGAGGGTTCGAGCGCCAGGACCCGGGCGCGACCGAGACCGGAGCGGGCACCGGCGGCCAGCCGCTCGCGCAGACGTTCCCACTCGAGCGAGGCGCCTCCGCGTTCGGCTAGTGTGCCGGGAATGTTCGGGTTATCGCCCACAGCACTATTAGAGCCGATTGCGGGAGGTTACGCTCGGGGGGCGAAAATGCCCGTTTCGGGGCACCTCGAGATGCTCTCGAGGGGTGGTCTAGAGGCCGTCTCATTGATAAGATGTGGACTGTGACGATTCTCCGCCCGGCTCGTCCCGCTGGGTCGCGCTATGGCGATCACGGGACTCGGCCTTCTTCTTACATCTCTTGGCCGTCTGCATGCGCAGGCGACGGCTCCCGCTCTGCCTCCGGCAACCACGAATCAGCCCTCTCCGAGTTCTACTCCGGCACAAACTCCCGCTCAAGCGCAGACGCCCGCGAATCAGGCGGCCGGGTCGCAGACTCAAACCGGTTTGCTGCCGCGCGACGAGCCGCCCTCGAACATCGAGACGATCAGGGTGTTCTCGCGCGAGGTCGACCTCATCTTTACGGTCACGGACCACCGCGGGCATTTCGTCACGGGCCTTGCGCAGCAGGACTTCGGCCTGCTGGACGACGGACGTCCGCCGTCACACGTCGTCAGCTTCAAGCAGCAGACGAATCTGCCACTGCGCGTCGGCATCATGCTCGACACGTCGACATCGATTCGCCAGCGCTTCCAGTTTGAGCAGCAGGCGGCTACGGACTTTTTGTTGCAGGTGCTTCGTCCCCAGGACCGCGCGTTTGTCGAGGGCTTCGATGTCCAGACGGAGCTGACGCAGGACTTTACCAATCGTGTTGATCTGCTGGACACGGGCATTCGCAAGCTGCGGCCCGGCGGCGGCACGGCGCTCTTTGACTCGCTGTACAAGACGTGCCGCGACCAGATGCTGACGCTGCAGCAGACGAGTTCCGTCCGCAAGGCGATTGTGCTGGTCTCTGACGGCGACGATGACTACAGCCGAGCGTATGAGTCGGACGCGATCAAGATGTGCCAGCGCGCAGAGACGATTGTTTACACCATCAGCACGAACTACGGCCCCAGCAAGGATAAGGGCGACGACGTGCTGAAGGCGATCGCCGATGCGACCGGCGGCCAGGCGTTCTACCCGGACTCCGTGGAGCAGGTGGCGATGGGCTTCCATAACATTGAGGAAGCGCTGCGCAGCCAGTACTCGCTGGTGTATGTGCCGGCGGACTTCAAGCAGGATGGCAGCTTCCGGACCATCTATCTGCAGGCGGTGACCGGGGCTTATAACGTGCGGGCGAAGAAAGGGTATTTTGCGCCCAGCGCGCCGCAGTAATCGTTATCGGCAGACAGAACTTTCCGGGGCAAATCGCGTCTGAACCAGCAGCGAGGATTGCGATGAAGCTGCGTCGTGTTGCGCTGTCTGCTGTCTGCTGCGCTCTGCTTGCCGGAGCTGGTTCGATCAAGGCACAGGAATACTACGATCCGCCGGGTGTCGCCGACGCTCTTGGCGGTCTGTCGTCGCAGCGTGCGACGGCCACGACGATTACGTTCGACCGCGAGATGCTGGATGCGATGCTGGGCGGCGGCGACCGCGCAGCCGGCTTCAACGGCGTGAGCTTCGAGCACTATCAGTATCCGGAGCCGGCCTTCTACATTCCCGAAGAGATGCACTCGCTGGAGCAGGCGTACAAGGCTGCGGGGTGGAAGCACCTGATCGAGTCGAATGTGGGGCCACGCGAGTCTGCTTCGCCGACGAAGCCGATTGCGGACATCTGGTTCCACTGGCAGGGCGGCGAGATCGATCATGTGACGGTGCTGATTCGCGGACGCAAGGAGATGAACGTCGTTCACGTCTCCGGGCTGTTGCGGCCGATGGACCTCGTGCATATCAGCGGGCACTTCGGGATTCCGAAGGTGGATCCGGGTGCCGTGATGGTGCCGGCGCCGCCAGGTCGATAGACGCGAGACGAGCCCAGGCGCGCGCGAACGTACAATTGCCGAGTGCAGATACAGAGATTGATGGAGCAGGTGCGTGGTGCTGAACCGCGGTTGCGGGCGCGGCTGCGTGAGCTGGTGGAGATTGAGTCTCCGAGCGACGATCGCGAGGCGGTGAATCGCGCGGCGGATCTCGTCGTGGACTGGGCGCGGGAGCTCGGCGGCGATGTGCTGCGGCGTCCGGGCGGGACGTTCGGCGATGTCGTTGAGTTGAGATTCGGTGCGGGTGGGAACAGCAAACCGGCACTGGTGCTCGGGCATCTGGACACGGTCTATCCGATGGGGACACTCGCGACGATGCCGTGGCGCGAGGTGGAGGGCGAAGACGGCGTGCGGCTGATGGGGCCGGGTGTGGTGGACATGAAGGCCGGCGTCGTGATCGCGCTGGAGGCGATTGCGGCGCTGCGAGAACTGGACGCGCTGAACCGGCCGGTGACGGTGCTGCTGAATCCGGATGAAGAGGTTGGCAGCGAGGTCTCGCGGCCGCATACGGAGCGGCTGGCGCGTGAGTCGGCGGCGGTCTTTGTGGTGGAGCCGGGGCAGGGGCTGGCGTACAAGACGGCACGCAAGGGTGTGGGGCATTTCGAACTGACGGTCAATGGTGTTGCTGCGCATGCGGGTGTCGATTTCGCGAGCGGGCATTCTGCGGTGCTGGAGATGGTGCGGCTGGCGGAGGAAGTCTCGGGCTGGACGGATCTCAGCAAGGGGCGCACGGTGAATGTTGGCGTGATCGCAGGCGGGACGCGGTCGAATGTAATCGCCGCGCAATGCAGGGCTGAGGTGGATGTGCGCGTGGTGACGATGGACGATGCGGCGCGCGTTGAAGAGATGTTCCGCGGCCTGCGGACGCGCGATGCCGCGTGCACGCTGCGTGTTGAAGGCGGGATCAATCGGCCGCCGATGGAGCGGAGTGCGGGAACGGTGACGCTGTTTCAGACGGCGCAGAAGTTGGCAGCGGGGATTGGATTGGATTTGCAGGAGGCCGCAACGGGCGGAGGGTCGGACGGCAACTTTACCGCGGCGATTGGTGTGCCGACGCTCGACGGCATGGGTGCGGTGGGTGGAGGAGCGCACTCGCCGGGCGAGTATGTTGTTGCGGGGCATTTGGTGGAGCGGACGGCGCTGCTGGCGGGAATGCTTCAGTCGGAGCTGTAGCCAAGATCGCGCAGAAGACGCACGGTTGCTGCGAGCGGAAGACCCATGACGTTGAAGTAGTCGCCGTCGATGCGCGGAATCCAGCGCGCGGCGTAGCCCTGGATGCCGTAAGCGCCGGCCTTGTCGTAGGGCTCGCCGCTGTCGAGATAGTGTTGCAGTTCGGATTCATCGATCGAGCTGAATGTAACGGATGTTGTTTCGAGGTGTGTGCGCTGGCAGTGCGCGGATAGCAGGGCGAGTCCCGTGTGCACGTGATGCGTGCGGCCGGAGAGAGTGCGCAGCATGCGCTCGGCGTCGGTGCGGTCGGTGGGCTTCTCGAGTGCGTGGCCATCGATCTCGACGGTTGTGTCAGCACCGAGGACGAAGGCAACGGGATGCAGCGCGTGAATCGTCTGCGCCTTTTCGAGTGCGAGCCGTTGCACGTAGGCTCTGGGGTCCTCCGATGCGCGTCGCGTCTCGTCGATGTGCGCCGGGATGACGTCGAAGGCGAGGCCGACTTGTGCGAGGAGCTCGCGTCGTCGCGGCGAGGCGGAGGCGAGGATGAGCTGCATCAGGCGAGTGCCTCGACGGAGATGGACGTTTCCATCACGTGAGCCTCGCGCGGCTGGAGTGTGATGGAGTTCTCCATGGCGTTCGCGGATTCGATGCAGAGCATGTGACGCCAGCCATCTTCGGACATGTCGGCGAGACCGGCGTTCGCCCACGGGTTCCAGACGACCGTCGTGTTGGAGTTCGCCTTGGTGATGGTGATGCGGCGATGCAGCGCGGGGTCATCGACGACGAGGGGCGACGTGGTGTTGAGGTAGGGGCGGTCGGTGGGGCCCGCGAAGGTGAGGATTGGTTCGGTCTGCGTCTTGCGCGCGAAGCCGTCGTTCTTGTCGAGATACTCAGCTTCGAAGAGTCCGTGGACGCGCGCCTGTTGAACGTCGCCGACGTGCAGGTAAGTGTGCAACGCTTCCTCAAAGTGCATTGGTTGCGCGCTGTCGTTGGCGACGGAGAAGCGGATGCGGAGTTCGTGGCCGAAGGTGATCTGGCAGGCGACGAGGAAGTTGTCGAAGCCGAGCGATCGGCTGAGTTCGGTGGGCTCGAGCGAGAGTGAGAGGTGCAGTTCGTCAGCGGCGTAGGCGCCGAAGTCGAGCTGCCAGGGCTGCGTGCGTGCGAAGCCGTGCTGGGGTCCATCAGTGCGCGGGGGCTGTCCCTCAAAAGCGGGCGTTGCGGTGCGTGCGCCGAACCACGGGAAGATGACAGGGATGCCGCCGCGGATGGCGTGGCCGGGAGCGAACGCAGACTTCTCTGACAGGAAGAGCACCGGCTGGTCGTTCACCGGTTGCCAGGCGGTGATGTGTGCACCCTGCAGGTAGAGCTCGCCGGTGCAGGCCGGCGTGGTGATGCGCGCGCGAATGCGGCCGCCGTGTTCGTCGAAGGAGAGGATGCCTGGGATGGCGAAGGAGGCGTTCAGTTGATCGATCGTCTGCATGAGGGATGCGCGGGGAACTCCTCATTGCATCTTAGGTCATCGAGTGATGGCGCGAGCTGGGCCGAGCGCTCCGCCGCTTCAATGTTGACGGCGAACGGTTACAGCAGCGGCAGCAAGGCACAGGAAGATGACCGCGGAGAAGATCACGGGCGCCATGAAGAAGTAACGCAAGCTGATGACGAGAGAGCCGGCGTAGCAGAGCGCGAGTCCCCAGGTGAGCCAGGGAAGTTGTGCGAGCGTCGCCGCAGGCAACCGGCCTAGCTGCCACGTGACCACTGCAGTAAAGAGTATGAGCAGTGTGACGAAGTAGCCGGAGCCAGCATAAAAGCCGTAATAGGTCCGATCGAAGCCTTGTATGTGGAACGTCGTCCGCTTCAGTATGGACAGTGCCTGATCCACGCCCCATGCGGGATCGGTTTTACGAAAACCAAGCGTGTGACCGATGGCGAACAGCAGGATCAAGACCGACGAGATGCGGTAAAGAATCGATGCGCGCATATGGAGTTTGGTCTGGCACCGTCGAGCATATCAGAGGCTCACGCCGCGACCGTCAGCTTTCTGGAGTCAGGTGCAACTCGCTCATGTTGCGCTGGCCGGTGGGGCAGATGGGGAGCAGAGGGCAGCCGTTGCAGCGCGGGTTGTCGAAGGTGCAGAGGGTTTGCGCGTGGAGCTTCACGAGGGCGTGATGCTCGTCGAGCATGGCGGCATCCCAGGTTTCGGGCACGAGCCGCATGAGTCGCTCTTCGGTGGTGGCGGCGTCGGCGCGTGGGACGACGCAGAGGCGCTGGATGACGCGGAGGTGGTTGGCGTCGACGGAGAGCGCGCGGCGGCGCAGCGTGGAGAAGTTGACGATGGCGGCGGAGACCTGCGGGCCGACGCCTTCGAACTGCTCGAGCCAGGCACGGATCTTGTCGGTGCGATAGCGGTGCAGGAAGTCCAGCGAGAGTGCGCCGGTGCGTGCGGTGATCTGTTCGAGCGCGGTCTTGAGACGGAGAGCCTTCTGTTCAGGAAAGGTGACGATGGCGAGGGCGCGTTCGATCTCCGGCACCGAGGCATCGCGCACGGGCTCCCAGTTGCCGGGTCCGGCGCCAGGGAAGGCGCGCTCGAGATCGCGCATGACCTGGAGCGATTGCGCGGTGGGGGTGCGCGAGCTGAGCAGTGAGTAGATGAACTGCGTGAGCGGATCCCACGGCGTGCGCGCGGGCGGCTCGCCGTAGTGCTTCAGCAGAAGGCGATGGATGTGCGGGAGCTTGTCGGCCTGCTCGGGCGTGAGCGGGCGGCGGGAGGGCTCGGCTTCGGCCGGGTTGTCGGGGTTGGTGAAGAGCTCGGGGGTCATTCAATGGCTGTGGCTGAGCGCTACAGCTATTGTGCTCCACGCAGCTCTCCGACGAGCGTGCCGACGGGGTTGGTGATGGTCTTCCGGGCGATGGTGAAAAGCGGGGTGCCGCGCTTGTACATGAGGTACGCGGCGACGACGCCTGAGAGAACGCTGCCCCAGACAATGAGTTTCCGTACCGTGCATTCCTTCGACATAAGAAGCCTCCGTAAAGGATGAGATGCGGCCGTCAGGAGTTCCGCGTGATGCCGAGTTCCTGTCCGGCGGCCGTTGCGATGCCCCAGGCCATGCGCGGCGTGTTGTGCGCGAGGCCGAGCGAGCCATCGGGCCCGAGAAGGATGATGCCGCCGTGGCCGCCGAGCCGGTTGAAGAGGTAGTCGATGGCGTCGGTGGCGGCTTGCTGAGGCGTGCTGCCCGCGGCCACGCGGTCGACGGCCCACTTGCCGAGGACGAGCTTCATGATGGGCTCGCCCCAGCCGGTGAGCGAGACGGCGGCGGATTCGTTGTCGGCGTAGCAGCCGCAGCCGATGAGCGAGCTGTCGCCGACGCGGCCGGGGGCTTTGGAGAGCGTGCCGCCGGTGGAGGTCCCGGCAGCGAGGCGTCCTTCGGCGTCGAGCGCGACGGCGCCGACCGTGTCGTGCGAGTGCAGTGTCGGGTTCTCGACGCGGACCTCGTCGGGGAGAGCCTGTTCGACCTCGGTATCGAGGGCGGTCTGGGTCAGGGCGCGATCGCGCGGTGAAGCGGGCGGAGTTGCGGTGAATTCAGAGTTGCCGCTAAATGTCGTGTCGGGTGCGCCGGCCTGCTCGGCCTGCTGGAAGCGCATGAGGCGTTCGCGTTCGCGGGGCACGATGAGCTCGGTGTTGTCGACGAGGCGCATGCCGTGTTGCGTGGCGAAGCGCTCGGCGCCGGTGCCGACGAAGTAGACGTGCGGGGATTTGTCGAGGACGAGGCGCGCGGCCTGGATGGGGTTGCGCAGGCGTTCGACGCAGGCGACGCCGCCGGCGCGCATTGTGCCGCCGTCCATCATCAGCGCGTCGAGCTGCACGCGGCCGTCGCGGGTGAGGAAGGAGCCGCGGCCGGCGTCGAAGGTGTCGTCGTCCTCCATGACCGTGATGGCCGCTTCGATGGCGTCGAGGGCGGAGCCGTTCTTCGAGAGCACAGCCCAGCCGGCGGCGAGAGCGTTGGCGATGCCGCGCTCATGGGCGGCGACGGCGTCGTCCGGCATGGCCCAGGCGCCGCCGTGGATGAGAAGGACGGGTTGGCGGAGGCTGCGGGCCGGTGTGCTCATAGCATCTGAGAGTGTACGGGAGGCCGCTAAGGAATGCCTTCAAACGTGATTCTTGCGATGTGCTACGAGCCCGGACGAGAGGAACTGCTGATCGTCTTTCGCGGCACAGGTGTCGCCTATCGATACTTCAATGTGCCGGTCGAGGAGTGGGAGGCGTTTCTTGAGGCGGAGTCGAAGGGGATGTATCTGAATCGCGTCTTCAAGCCGAAGGAGCATCCCTTCGAGAGGGCAGACGGGGCGATTCGATTCTCAGGTGAAACGATGGGCGAGATGCGCCTGGAGTGGGGCGAGACGGCGATCCCGCGCAAGAGCGTGCAGCGCGCCGAAGCGCCGGGCCGGATCGTGAAGATCAGGGCGTAGCGACGCCGGCGAGCTTGCGGCGTTCGGTCTCGAGGTAGGTGTAGCGCATGCGGTGGATGACCGTGATCGTCGAGAGGACGGCGAGCACCCACAGGGCGGCGGGCATCGCGTCCCAGCGCTCAAAGAGCGCGCCGAGGATGATGAGGACGACGCGCTCGGGGCGCTCCATGAAGCCGACCTTGCAGGAGCCGATGAGGGCTTCGGCGCGGGCGCGGGTGTAGCTGACCATCAGCGACGCGGTCATGACGAACGCGACAAGGAAGACGTAGAAGAAGCGGTTGCCGCGCGCATAGAAAACCAGCAGGCCGAAGAAGAGTGCCACGTCGGAGTAGCGGTCGAGGACTGAGTCGAAGAAGGCGCCGAAGACGGAGACCTGGTTGGTCTGGCGGGCGACGCGGCCGTCGACCATGTCGAAGAGCCCGGCGCCGATGATCACCAGGCCGGCGTAGAAGAACATGCGGATGTAGTTGTCCGCGCGCCCGTAGCCGAAGAAGAAGGCCGCGACGACGTTGATGAGCAGGCCGATGAAGGTGAGAGTATTCGGCGAGATCTTCGAGAGCGCGAGCCCGTTGACGATCTTTTGCAGCAGCCAGCCGCTGCCTTTCCCGAAGGCGCTAGTCCAGGTCATGAAATCACTCTCTTCCAGTTTAGTGGACTGGGAGACAAATGGGCACGTGTTGCGCCAGCGTCGTATATTGTTGCCATTCCTGACTTGGCGAAAGGCGGCAAATGTTGAATTTTCGCAGATTGGCGCGATGGGCTGCGGTGTGGGTAATGGGTATGGCCCTGGGAGCGAGGGCGCAGACGCAGCTCCCCGAAGACAAGTACCTGTGGTTAGAGGACACATCCAACCCGCGGACGATGGAATGGGTGAAGGCTGAGAACGCGCGAACGGTGGCAGCTCTCGAAGCCGATCCGCAATTCGCAACGGATTACGCCGATGCGCTCAACATCCTGAACGATCCTGAGAAGTTGGCTGTGCCCGGACTCAACGGCAACTGGGTCTACAACCAATGGAAGGACGCGCAGCACCTGCGCGGTTTGCTGCGGCGCACCACGGTTGCGGACTACCTGACAGCTTCTCCCAGTTGGCAGACGGTACTGGATATCGACGAACTGAACCATGTGGAGAACGCGAAGTGGGTTTCGCGTGGTGTGAACTGCCTTTATCCGGGCGACGAGTTTTGCGTCGCCGTGCTTTCGAACGGTGGCGAAGACGCGACGACGGCGCGCGAGTTCGACCTCAAGCAGGCGAAGTTCGTTCCCGCCGGGTTCGTCCTCGACCATAGCAAGCAGAACATCGACTGGGAGGACAAGGACACGCTGCTGGTGGCGCGAGACTGGGGTGGGGACACGCTCACCAAGTCCGGTTATCCGTTCGTTGTGAAGCGTTGGAAGCGTGGCACGCCGCTGGAGTCGGCGCGCGAGGTCTTCCGTGGCCAGCCGTCGGACGAGCTCGGCTCGTCAGCAAATGTGATCCACGATGCCTCCGGCCACAAGCTCGTGACCTTCGAGCGCGGCGTCACGTTCTTCACGTCGGAGACGTTTGTCGAAACCCCGAAGGGGCTCGAGCAGCTTGCAATTCCATCCAAGGCGAGCCTTGCGGGCATAGTTGACGGCCGCCTGCTCATCCACACGCGCGAGCAGTGGACGCCGGGCACGGGGCAAACGATTCCCGCGGGTTCGCTGGTCGAGTTGAAGCTGGCCGATGTGCTGCGAGACCCCGGGCATCTGAGCCCGCAGGTCGTCTTTGCGCCGACCGAGCAGTGAGTTTCTCCAGAACGACGCGGGTCACCCCGCACCATCTGCTGCTGACCACGCTGGACAACGTGCA
Source organism: uncultured Acidobacteriaceae bacterium (assembly GCA_963827415.1). Taxonomy (GTDB): domain Bacteria; phylum Acidobacteriota; class Terriglobia; order Terriglobales; family Acidobacteriaceae; genus Granulicella. The sequence continues at coordinate 374,129 of CAWHBA010000031.1, read as the reverse complement.
GGGCCGCGCCTATCTCTACTCGCCCGCAGCGAAGGGCTGGACGTCGAAGCGGCTCGAGTTGCCCGAGAACTCCGCGGTTGCGATTGTTTCGACAGACCTGAACAGCAGCCGCTACGTGCTGAGCGCGACCGGGTTCCTGACGCCCACCACGCTCTATCTCGGCGACGCCGCGACAGGTTCGCTGAAGCCGGTCAAGACGGCGCCGGCTCGCTTCGATGCGAGCAACGACGTAGTCGAGCAATTCTTCGCAACGTCAAAGGACGGTACGAAGGTTCCCTACTTCGTCGTGCATCGGAAGGACATGAAGCTCGACGGCTCGAATCCCACGCTGCTGACGGCGTATGGCGGTTTCGAGGTCTCGGAGACGCCTGCTTATAACGCCGTCACTGGCAGACTGTGGCTGGAGAAGGGTGGCGTCTACGTACTGGCAAACATTCGTGGCGGCGGCGAGTTTGGTCCGGCGTGGCATGAAGCGGGGCTCAAGACGAAGCGCCAGGTCATCTATGATGACTTCGCCGCGGTGGGTGAGGACCTCATCCGCCGGAAGATTACCTCAACGCCGCGCCTCGGCATTATGGGCGGGTCGAACGGCGGTCTGCTCATGGGAGTCGAGATGACACAGCATCCTGACCTTTGGGGGGCGGTTGTCATTGAGGTGCCGCTGCTGGACATGATGCGCATCGAGAAGATCGCCGCCGGCGCAAGCTGGGTGGGCGAGTACGGCTCGGTGAGCGACCCGGAGGTACTCAAGTTCTGGCTGGCGCGTTCGCCGTACAACCAGTTGAAGCCTGACGTAAAGTACCCCGACCCTCTCATCTGGACGACGACCAAGGACGACCGGGTCGGCCCACAGCACGCCCGCAAGTTCGCCGCGAAGATGGCGGAGTTCCACGAGCCGTATTACTTCTACGAAGTCATCGAGGGCGGCCACGGCTCTGGCGCGGACGCCAAACAAACCGCGCATACCGACGCGCTGAACTTCATTTATCTGAAGCAGAAGCTGATGAAGTAGTCGCATGCGGAACGCAAACTACAAGGGCACGGCGCAAGCCGTGCCCTTGTCGTTCTATCGTTCCCGGTGTGGGTTGCAGCGAGTGACTTACTCTGCGGTGTCGTGGATGGTGGAGAGCTTCAGGACCTCGAGCTCTCGCTTGCCGGTCGGCGTTACGACGGTCGCGGTGTCGCCAACCTCCTTGCCGATGAGCGCGCGGCCGATGGGCGAGGTGGTGGAGATGAGGCCCTTGGCGACGTCCGACTCCTCGCTGGTGACGAGCTTGTAGGTAAGCTCCTCGTCCTTGCTGGTGTCGAAGACGACGACGGTCGAGCCGAAGCCCGCCTTGTCGTGGGGGATGTTGGCGAGGTTGACCAGCGAGAGTTCGGCCATGCGCTTCTTCAGCTGGCCGAGGCGCGCGTTCACGAACTCCTGGCGCTGCTTGGCCATGTGGTATTCGGCGTTCTCAGACAGGTCGCCCATGGCCACAGCCTTCTTGATCTCGGCGGGCAGCTCGGTGGTGAGTTCGTACTCAAGAACCTTAATCTGCTCTTGAAGCGACTTCATGATGTCTTGCATGCGTGGGTCTGCTTCTCGCGGCCTCGAGGACGTAACGGAGGCACAGGGGAATGAAAAGTCCATTATACGAGACGGCGAAAGGGCGCCCTCGCGCTGCAGACCGGGTCCCGCTTCAGGCGGCGGAGTCGCCGGGGTCCGGCAGCAGCGATGGCCCGGAGTGCTGCGAGAGAAACGACTCCAGCAGCAGCGTGGCGGCAACCTGGTCGATTATTTCCGTTCGGCTCACGCGCATCTCCTTGCGGCTGATGCGCGAGGCGGGCCCCGCGGACGCGGAGAGCGCCCGCCAAGATCCAGCAGCTCGTGCGCATCGCGGGTGGTCAGGCGTTCGTCGAGCAGATGATGTGTCAGCGTTGGGTGTTCCGCCTCGAGGGCCCTGGCGAACGCCTGCGCCTTTGCGGCCTGCGCGCCGGGCGTGCCGTCTGCATGCAGCGGGTTGCCGACGACCAGCAGCCGTCACGCTGTGCTGACGGATGAAGCGCGCAATCGCCTTGAGATCGGACCGCAGCGTTGTGCGATGCAGCGTGAACAGCGGCTGCGCGGTCAGGCCGAGTGGGTCGGTAATGGCCAGCCCGATGCGGCGGTCGCCCACATCAAGCGCGAGAATGCGCTGCGGATTCATGCTCTTCTGCGATGGTATCGCCTCGCCGCAGCGCAACTACGTGGCGCGGCGGTTTTTGCGCAGAATGGCGAAGAGAATGAAGAGGTACTCCAGCAGTCGTTCCACGTAGACCCATGAGTAGTTGGTGTCGGGAATCCCCTTGAACACCATGACGGTGCGCGTTACCGCCTCTGCCGCGAAGGCGATGGCGAAGGCCATGAACAGGAAGTCGCGCGTGCGCGTCCAGAAGCGGAGAAAGAACATGGCCGCGACCAGCGAAGCCGTGACGATGAATCCCTGCGAGAACCCTTCGATCAACATGGCCCTACTCCGAATCCCATACCAAGCCGTAGAGAAGCACCAGCATCGACACCGCCGTCACAGCGCGGCGCAGAAGGTGAATGTCGATCTGCGGGGGAAGCACGCTGAGATCGAGAAAGAGCAATGCGCCCGAAAGCGAGAGCCCGAGAAAGCAGATCGAGCTCCACAGCAGAAGCCTCTGCCGTGACTGCCGGTATCCCCGCGCCAGCAACACACCGCACGCAAGAGCAACGCACATGCCTAACAGGTAGACAGCCGAAGCCATTCAGTCCTTGTCCTTTCTGAATCGGAATGCGTTGGCGAACGCACGTACACCAGGGGAGGCTTTGGAGTGAATTATGCCCGAGATTCGGATGAGTTCGCGGCGATAGCTAGCGTCGACGGCTTCGAGCAGCTGGTTGCGTTCCTCTGAATGCATGTCATAGAAGAACCCGGCCGCGCCGCCATGGTCGCGCGCGATCAGCCCGCGGCGGTGCAGGTCTTCGGCGATGGACGCTCCCTGCCCCGGATGGATATAGAGCTGCGTGGCGATCTGTGCGGCGGAGAACTGCCGGGGCGCATAGCGCCATAGCAACAGCAGCGCCTCCAGGTGCGGCACACTGTCGATCTCGGCGACGATGAAACCGTCGACTTTATCGGAATCAGTGCGGTCGACCTTTGCGGAATTGGCGCGATCGACGCTCAGCGGTTCGTCGTGCATTCGTCAATACATCGCCCTTTTGATGGTATATCGGTTTACGATGAAACGCTGCATCCTTCGTGGAGTCGAACTCGCACAAGGACGTATGGAGCGGCCCGGCAGAAGGGGCTCGAATCAAAGAAAACAGCGACTTAGACTGTTTGCGAGGTTTCCCGGTGCGTGTACTCAAACTTCTGCTGTTGCTGATCGTCGTGGTGGCCGCGGCTCTGGCGTTTCTGTTCCTCGTGCCGTACGGCCCGAGCTCGGAACAGTTCGTCGACGTGGCGCCGGGAACGGGCACGCTGGCCATCGGCAAGCAGCTGAAGCAGGCCGGCATCCTGCGCACCGGCTACGAGCTCGAAGCGCTGAGGCTTTCGCGCGGCGGGACGCTGAAAGCTGGTGAGTACAGGTTCGATCATCCGGCGACCCCGACGGAGATCTACGAGCGCATGCACCGCGGCGATGTCTACACCATCGCGCTCGTTATTCCGGAGGGCTACAACATCTTCGACATCGCCAGCGCGGTGCAGGCGGCCGGGCTGGATTCCAGCGCGAACTTCCTGGCGGCGGAGCGGCAGCACACCGAACTGATCTCCGCGTGGAGCCCGCAGGCGTCTTCCCTCGAAGGGTTTCTCTTTCCGGACACCTACAAATTCAACCACCACTCGACGGAAGAGCAGATGCTGGGCGCCATGGTGAAGCGCTTTGCCGAGGTCGCGACAAGGCTGGGAATCTCACCGGCGGATTCGAAGCGGGTGGTCACGATGGCGTCGCTGGTGGAGCGCGAGGTGCGCGTCACCTCGGAGCGGCCCACGGTCGCCGGCGTGTTTGAAAACCGGCTGCGTGCTGGAATGCCACTGCAGACCGATCCTTCGGTCGTCTACGCGTCGTTGCTGAACGGCACCTGGACCGGTGTCATTCACCAGAGCGAGCTGCACTCGGACTCGGAGTACAACACCTACACGCATGCGGGGTTGCCGCCGGGACCCATCTGCAACCCGGGTCTCGCAGCGTTGCAGGCCGCGCTGCGTCCGGCGCAGACGGACTACATGTACTTTGTCGCAAATCCGGACGGCTCGACGAAGTTCGCGCGCCAGCTCGATGAACATAATGCGAACGTCGCAGTTTACCGCCACGAGGCAAAGTAAGGCCTGATTCCGCCGCCGAATATCGATAAACGGCGGCAGCGTTTTCCAGAGGGGTTACCGAAGAGGTACTTGGGGTATTACACGAGGCACCCCAAGGCGTTGTGTCTTCAGACGAGCCAAAAAGTCTGACCGAGAGCGATGTCCTGACGCAAGCGAAGATTCGGCGAAAGTTGAAGGTATAACTCCCGCAATATATGCCTAACCCATTCTCTTGAAAAACCTTAGGTTTGTCGGTCTGCTGTGGGAAATTTCCCGTTGACAGGGGGGTGGGGGCGGGTTCTATAACCGCAGAACTCCCTCGAGGGACGGCGGGCTCGGAGATTCGAAAGATCCGGCGGCCGAGATCCAGGTTCGGGGAGCAGTAAATGTTGGGGCCGGTGTCTCCCATGGACCGGCCTGACCCAACCGAGACAAACAGACCCCAGGCTGGGGGTGGCACTGCGCCGAGCAAGAGAGTGCAAACGCCTGCCAGCTACGAGGTCTCAGCAGCCTGTGCGAGCCCATCCGACCGCCGATTATGACGAGGCTCGTCAGGGGAAGTGTGTTCCCTGGAGAGAAAAATGAAGCACTTTTGCGTTGATTTGAAGGTATGTGAGGGGTGCGGTGGCCTTTGGCTCCGTGCTCAAAATCGCCAGCCCATGGGGTCTATTGCCGGAGATGTGCACTGTTGCTGTCGGAGTTCCCAGCTCCGCGCGGGCGCAGCCGGGCAGGACGCAAGCGGAAGCTGCGGCTGGCCGTTTGTGAGGGGGGTACGAAGTGACCGTGGGAATTCAGACGAATCGGGTAGTTGCAATCCAGACGAACCAAACGGTGGGAATTGAGAGGAATGAGATGGCGGGCTTGGGAGTGCAGAAGGCAGTGAGTGGATTGCGACTGGTGCACGATTCACGCAAGGTGCAGGCGACGGAGCTTCGCGAGGCGACGACGGGGCGTCCCGTGGCTGTGCCGCAGGATCTGGGCGGTGGCAGAGCCCGTCCGCGGCCCACAGTCGCCCGCTGCGATTCGCGAAATTGTCGCCGAAGGCCAGCCTGTACCTCCGAAAGTCGAGCTGGCGTTCTACCGCAAGTACACCGAGGCGCTGCTTCGCCGCTATCTGCGCCTGTCCACGCAGGTCGGCCGTACGCCATCGCTGATGGGGCGCGAGCTCTTTCGCGGCAGCGCCTCCCACTACACGATGACCACCTTCGAGGATGAAGTCGTCTTCTGCGTGGACGTCGAGCGGTGCGTGGCCAGGCTGCGGCCACTGGACCAGAGGGTCATCCTTCGTATCGGTCTTCAGGGCCACACGCCTGAGGAGGCAGCTCCGCTCCTTGGTCTCACACTGCGGACGTGCAGTATCCGCTACGGTGAGGCGCTCGATCGGCTGACGGAGCGCTTCCTGGACGGTCGTCTTCTGGAGCCTTTGAAATGCTGTCAAGAGCCAGAAGACGTGGAAAACTGAATAGTCCATTTATAATGAACAACTTGGCCGAGGAAAACTTTCTGCAGATAATTTCACTCGGGTTGGTATTCTAGAGAAGTACAGATCAAGCGGGAGACCTCACTGGGGTCTCCCGCTTAGCTTTTGGGGGCGAATGGTGCGATGTAACGGGGAACGACAGGGGCGGTGGTCGAAGACGGGAACGGATCTGGCGGCGGAAGCCGCGGAGCCGCAGGAGGAGCAGGAAAAGCCACTGCGGCCGCGGCAATGCCACAAATATCTGCAGAAGAGGCTGGCGTCTGAGTTCCGGACGATCGTGGGCGGCTTCATCGACGAGGCGCGCAAAGGCGGGTGCGCGCATATGAAGCTGGCGGTCGAGCTGCTGGAGCCGGCGAAAGACGAAGGACGGCGGAGAAAGGGGTCGGCGCAGCGGCTTCTTGAAGAGTTGGGCGAGTAATTCGGCACAAAGAAGGGTTTCTGAACCAAATGCGGCTCCGGAGCATCGGATTCCGAGATGCTCTTCACCGATATACTTAAGAACTCTGCAGGGATGAAGATTCGCCTAGCTTTGTCGATGGTGGGATTGGTGGCGGTGGCCGGCTTGACCGGCTGCTTTCGGACGACGCACATCGTGCAGCGGACCCAGGCCCCGGACATGTACAGATCGACCTCTGTAGAGAACCTGGAAAGAATCATCTCGGACAGGGACGCGACCATCAAGACGCTGAACGCGGCGGTTCTGCTGACAGCCAGCACGGGCGGCGGCAAAGAGGGCAAGGTCATCACCTATACGTCCTTCAAGGGCTACATCTTCATCCGCAAGCCGAACGACCTGCGGGTGCTGCTGCAGCTTCCGGTGCTGGGGTCGCGGGCGCTGGACATGGTCAGCTCGGACGACCACTTCACGCTGGTCTACACGTCGCCGGGCATGGCGATGTGTGGCGCGAGGGCAGCAACACGATAACGACGCCCTCGAAGAACGGGCTCGAGAACCTGCGGCCGCCGGTGTTCTTTGATTCGCTGACGGTCCCGGGTGTGAGCGAGGACGAGATTGTCAGCCTCACGGAATCGACTCGGGTCCTGGCGGCGCAGTCGAAGCACCAGCCCGCCATCGAGGAGCCGGACTACAACCTGGCGGTGCTGAAACGCGGCAGCGGAAACGCATGCGCGCAGGAGCGGTTGGTCCACTTCAGCCGCGTCACCCTCCTGCCATTTCAGCAGGATATCTACGACGACAAGGGCGAGGTGGTCACCTCGGCCACGTACGACAAGTACCAGGAGTTCAACGGGGTTCAGTTCCCGACGGAGATCAACATCAAGCGTCCGCTCGACGAGTATGTGCTGAAGCTGCAGGTAACGAAGCTGACGGTGAATCAGCCGCTGGAGAACGATCAGTTCGAGCTGAAGGTTCCGGCGGGAGTCACCGTGCAGAAGATGGATTAGCTCGTCTAGATGAGGCCAGCGCGGTGGGCGTGGCTGGCAATCTGTTCATTAATCTCAAGTGCAAGCGCGAGTGCAGCCCGGCCGGCAGCGCCGGTGACGCGCGGCTGCGTGCGATGGCGTACGGCCGAAAGAAAGTCTTCGAGCTCGAGCCGAAGTGGCTCGGCGTGCTGCGGATCGAGCTTTTCGAGCGAGAGCCCGCGGGATGGATGCGAATGCGGGGATCTCTCCACTGCGGCAGAGCTACGCTCTGCCTCCGGTCGAGATGACAGCGTGGTTGGTTTCAAGGCTGAGAGCTGGGCGAGCAGCGCAGGGTCGACCTTGATGGTGAGCAGCTCCTGGCGCGCGAAGTCGAGCGAAAGGTACTCGTGCGGCTGGAAGAGCCGGAGTTTGCGGACCTGCTCGGTGGAGACGCGGCTGGCGGTGAAGTTGGCGACGCAGCCGGACTCGAACTCGACGCGCACATTGGCGATGTCGACCTTGGGCGAGAGCACCGGCAATCCAACGGCGCGAACCTCTTTGACGGGCGATTTCGTCAGCGAGAGCACGACGTCGAGATCGTGAATCATCAGGTCGAGGACGACGTCGACGTCGAGCGAGCGCGGCGTGAAGATGGAGAGGCGGTGGGCCTCGAAGAACATGGGGCGCGTGATGCGCTCCGCGGCCGCGGTGACGGCAGGGTTGAAGCGCTCGAGGTGACCGATCTGCAGGATGCGATGGTTGCGTTCGGCGAGGGCGAGCACGCGGTCGGCCTCAGCGAGTGAGGCGGCGAAGGGCTTCTCGATGAGGACGTCGATGCCGGCGTCGAGGAGCTGCCCGGCAACGGCGGCGTGATGGATGGTGGGAACGCAGACGGACGCGGCGTCGAAGGGCGCCGCTCCGTTCTGCAGGGCCTCGTCGAGCGAGGCGAAGGCGGGGATGTTGTAGAGCGCGGCGAACTCGGCGCGGCGAGCCGCATCCGGTTCGACGAGCGCGGCGAGCTGGAGTTCGCCGGGGTGTGCGGATTCCAGCTCGCGGTAGACGCGGAGATGGTTGCGGCCGAAGGCGCCGGCACCGACGACTGCGACGCGGAGTGTGGGCTGGCGCGAGGACAAGGGCTACTTCTTTGCGGAAGGTGTGGGGGATTCCACGGCCTCGCGGCAGCGGGTGTAGAGCTCGAGGAGCTGCGCGATCTGGTCTTCGGTCTTGGCGGAGCTCGGCTGCCCGAAGCCTGTGGATGCTGTGCCGGGGCGGCCGACGTTCGCGTGCGGCGCGATGAACTTGAGGAGGTCGAGAGCGATGTCTTCAGAGCGGCGAGCCGAGTTGGTGCTGGATTCCATGGTTGCCTTTCGAGGTGTTCCTGAAGCGATGGTAGCGGCTGAGCGGAGAGGCGCGCAACGGCGCGCAGCAAGGCCGCAGTTTGGGTGGATTTTGTGTGGGTGTGAACAGACAACGAAGCGAGGTGCGATGCGAGGATTGAAACGGGGATTGACCCTGGTGACGATGATGATTGCGTTGCTGGGCGCGTGCTGCGGAGCGGCGGCGCAGGTGGCGACGACGACGATCCAGGATACGGTGTACCGGGCGGATGGGACGCCGGCCGGCGGAACGATCGTGGTGAGCTGGCCTGCATTTACGACGGCCGCGGGACAGGCGGTTGCTGCGGGCAATACGTCGGTGGTTCTTGGGCCTAACGGCGTGTTGTCGCTGGCATTGACGGCGAATGTCGGAGCGACGCCGGATGGGAGTTACTACACGGCAGTGCTGCACCTGGATGATGGAACGACGAGCCAGCAGTACTGGGTGGTTCCGGTGAGCGGGACGCCAGTCACGCTCGCAACGATCGAGAGCCAGGTACTGCCGACGAGTGTCGCGATGCAGACAGCGTCGCGTTCGTATGTGGACGCGAAGATCGCGCAGGTGCAAACGGGGGCACCGACGGGCACAACGTATGTTCCAACGACCGGCGGAACCATGACGGGACCGCTGGTGTTGCCGGGCGATCCGGTGACGCCAACGCAGGCGGCGGACAAGCATTACGTGGATACGAACATCACGGCGGTGCTCGCAGGCGTGGGACAGAAGGTCAGCATGGTGCCCGTCGCGACGCAGGCCGTGTCTCAGCCGGCGGGCACGCAGCTGCAGGTGAACGCACTGAACGGTGAGCTGTATGCGAATCAGTTTCAGACCGGCCGACGGCGGTAACGGCATCGCGAATGCGCTGGCGAGTCAGAACTGCGGAAGCGGTTGCATTGTCATCGCGGATCCCAGCTACACGGTGGGAGAGCCACTGAATCCGGCGCAGATTCCGGACTCCGGGCGCGTGGTGGATCTTCGCAATGGAGCGGACGCAGAGACGTTCGTGAATCCGGTGAATCCGGGATCGGGCAACAGCACGGCGAAGAGTCTGAGCCAGATCACCACGAACTCTGACGCGAACACGAACGTTGCGGGCAGTGGAGTGGGAAGCACGCGGCTGACCTTCAGCGTTTCGAATACGGCGATGGCGGGCGGATCGAATCAACTGCCGGGCAACATCGAGTTTGCTCCATACGGCAAGGCGAACTACGGAGTGTCGCTGCAGACGGGAAGCTACTTCACGGAAGGTCAACACGTGCAGGACGAGCACGTGATCAACTGCTATGCGGTTGGGGACTGTCTTGAAGGAAGCTGGTTTTTGACGAGCTCGGGCGGCTATCGAGATATGGCCGACGAGGGCGCGCACCCCTTTGATCTGCAGGTGACCGAAGACTACAGGGCCTTTCAGGGAACATGTTCGAGCGGATGCACGACGGGATCGACATCGCTGTTTGTGGTGGCGACGGTAGAGGGAGGATCGCAGGGTGAGGGTCGATTCCTGATCGACAAGAACCCGGCGAAGACCATCAGCAGCGGGCAGCTCGTCGCGGGTGGTTGGACCGTGCTGCCACTTGCGAACTTCACAGGAACGAGCTTTCCCGTGAGTGTCTTCATGCAGACGGCTGCGTCGGCGACCTCGCAGCCGAAGAATATTGCTCCTGGGACGGTCACGCTCCCGATGGTTACGAGCGGAGCTCCTGCGGGCTTTGCGGTGAATACGAGTCAGTTGCCGTCGCAGTCGGGCGTAGCCTGCATTGCCGACACAAACGATGGCCGCTTCCCCAACTTCGAGACCGCGAACTACACGGTCGTTGACGCGAGTCATATCACCTTCACGCTGAACAAGGTTCACGGGAGCGGTGCCGTGATTGCTGTCGGCGGTTTGTGCGGGTATGGGGTCGAGCAGACGGTCGACACAATCGGAGCAGTCCGGCAGGTGTTTCCGGTAATTGGATCACCGGGCGCGACTTCGCTGTACTATGCGGCGGCGAGCACGCCGGTGCTCGGCAACCATGATCTGTCCAGTACGAGCGGCTATCAGAACATCTCGTTACAGATCGCTTCGGTGAGCCGCCACGGCAATGTTGTCACCGCCATACTGGCCGGCAACGTGCCGGTGGATGTGACTGGGTTGACGATGACGGTCAGCGGTATAAGCGATGCAAGTTACAACGGCAGCTTCAACGTAACGTCCGTCGGAGGTAACCAACTGACGTACAGCAATACGGGTCCTGACAGCACCAGCACGGGTGGAACAGTCTCGCTGCTGACCGGAGGGTACGTGTTGTATCCGATGGCGGAGGTGCTGAGCGTCTACGACGCGAGCACCAAGCAGGTGGATGGACAACTGACGCTCGCGGCAAACACTGTGTCCTGGGCGCCAGGCGATGCGGTCGAGGTGCCGCACTACTACCAGCAACTGACCGCTGCGGATACGGAGTGGGTGACACAATACGTGCCTCGCCCGATCCAGTACAGCAGCGCCGGAAAGCTGTACACGGGGCAGGTTGGCCCTGGAATGCGCGGATGGCAGATTCAGAACGGCGTGCCGGCAACCAACTATGTGGGCGCGGGCGGCACGCATGAACTGCCCGATGATGCCTATGTAGTTGCCGGTCCATGGAGGAACGACTTTGAAGTCGATGCCGGAACACAGGCGCTGATTTATGCGCACTGCAATCTTCACGGATGCAACCGGTGGGACTCCGGATATTTCCTGTTCGAACTCGATGCGGCAATCGGCCAGGATTCTCTGTTTTACTCGCCGCAGCAGAGCGCGATTGTGTGGACTCTCGGTGGTCAGCAATACACGTTTTCGCCTTCGGGATTAACGGCGAACAATGTCTCGGCGACCAACATTACGGGTGCCATCGGAGCTACCAATCCGTCGACTGCAAATTTCTCTAATGTGCAGGTGACGAGCAGTTTCCCTCTGGATAACGGCGACCATAACTCTGTAGTTTTGAGCAACAATGGAAGGCCGACGATCACGTTTCTTCCCTCGGGAGGAACGGTAGGTGGTGCGGGATCGAAGATCATCCTCGGGGACGGTCAGCACCCGGGCTTCATGGATTTCAACAACTACCTGAGCATGGGAACTGACAACAACAGCGATTTCGTGTGGACGACGAACAACAATGGGGTGGGGCCGTTCGTGGAGCGAATGCGAATCAGGAATAACGGCAATACTCTGCTGGCAGAAAATGGGGGCGCCGTCGGGATTGGGAGTGCAAATCCTGCCGGGAAGTTCTCGGTCGGAAGCGGCAACCAGTTTCAGGTGGACGGCTCTGGTGATGTCACAGTCGGGCAGATTATTGGGTCCGGTGCTTCCGCTAGTGCCAGTGCGGGCGCAGCTGCCGGCAGTGGAGCGAGCGCGACGATCAACGGAACGGTGATCTCGGGAGTAGTCAGCCTGACAACGGGCACAGGTGCGGCGGGTTCGTCGGTAGTGCTGAACGTTGGCTGGACACTGAGTTCCGGCGCGTCGCCGCAGGGGTGCTCGTTGATGCCGAGGAATGCAGCGGCGGCTGCTGTGAGCGGAACGATCTTCACCGGAGCGCCGAGCGGCAGCGGATGGACGGTGAATGTGGGAGCGACGGCACTGGCGGCTTCGACGAGCTACTCGTGGTCGTACCAGTGCTTCTGATGGGGAGATGTGGCGAAGAGACAGTTGAATGATGTTGAGGCACTGAGAGAGGTGGGCCGCCGGATCAGGGACCGGCGGCCCAATTATTTGGTCGAGCCAGCGGAGAAGTGGCTGCACATTCGCACACGCGAAGGCCAGTTGAAATCACTGATTGCGAATCCTGCGCAGAGGATGTTCGAGGAGAGATGCGGCCGGCAGAACATCGTGCTGAAGGCGCGGCAGATGGGCATTACGACGTGGGTATCGGCACGGTTCTTTCTGCGCACCATCACGAGGCCAGGCACGCTGACGCTGCAGGTGGCGCATACGCGCGAGGCGGCGGAGTCGATCTTTGCGACGGTTCGGAGGATGTGGGAGGGGCTGCCGGAAGATCTGCGGGAAGGTCCGCTGCGATTGTCGCGCTCGAACACGGGGCAGATGGTCTTTGGCGAGATCGACAGTGAGTTTCGCATCTCGAGCGCCGGAGAGCTGAATGCCGGCCGCGGGCTGAGCGTGCAGAACCTGCACTGCAGCGAGGTGAGCCGCTGGCCAGGCGATGCTGCAATGACGCTTGCGGGGCTACGCGCGGCGCTTGCTCCGCAGGGAGAGATGGTGCTCGAGAGCACGCCGAATGGAGCGTATGGCGCGTTCTATGAAGAATGGTGTGCGGCGACGGACGAGGCGAATGCAGAAGGACGGCGTCGTGCGGCACTTCTTCCCGTGGTGGATGGAGCCGGCGTATCTGGGCGCTGCTGTTTCAGAAGACGCGATGAATGCGGAGGAGCGTGGGCTGGTTGCGAAGCAGGGCTTGAGTGCGGAGCAGATTGGTTTCCGCCGTGGGCTGGAGCGGACCTATGGTTTGCTGCGAGCGCAGGAGTTTGCCGAGGATCCGGAGACGTGCTTCCGAACGACGGGAGCCTGTTGTTTTGATGTCGATACATTGGACCAGCGGATGCGAGAGGCGCCGGATGCGGTGGAGCGGCGACGCAATGGAGCACTGCAGGTGTGGCTGAAACACGCCATTGGGCGCGAGTACGTGGTTGCGGTGGACTCGGCGGGCGGCGGTGAGGACGGCGACTTTGCGGCAGTACAGGTGGTGGAGATTGCCACCGGGCTGCAGTGCGCGGAGCTTCGCGAGAGGCTGCGGCCGGAGGATCTCGCCCGTGTCTCGGTAGAGCTGGCGAAGGAATACGGAGGAGCGCTGATTGCTGTCGAACGCAACAATCATGGCGCTGCTGTGCTGGCGTATATCGAGACACGCGAGGGTTACCGGCGTTTGTACAAGCAGCATGGTGAGGCTGGCTGGCTGACGTCGGCTGCGTCGAAGCCGGAGATCGTCGCGCGCATGGGAGTGCTGCTGAGCGAGACGCCGGAGCGATTCATGAGCCGGCGATTGCTGGCGGAGTGCAGAACGTTTGTCGCGGATGAACGCGGCCGCGCGGCCGCAGCGGTTGGATCGCATGATGACCTGGTGATGGCCATGGCGATTGCGCAGGCGGTGCGAGCCGAAACCATTGCATGGAGCGGACGCGCCTTCGGCGCCAGAGCACGAAGCGAGGCGCGGCATAGCACGGCTACCCTGCTAGGGATGCGCTACTCTGCTGATAAGGGGAATTCGGGCCTTGGCGGTTGTGGCAGTGCAGGCGATTCGCAGGATGCGCGGTGGGGCGCAGAGCCAGTTGATGCTGGGAGCGGACGGAAATCTGTGGGTGGTGAAGTTTCAGAACAACCCGCAGCATCGCCGCGTGCTCGCGAACGAGTTGATTGCAACACGGCTGGCGGAGGCGATCGGGCTGACTGTTCCGAAGAGCGACGTCGTCGAGGTGAGCGATTGGCTGATTCGCAACAGTCCGGGCATGGTGCTGGAGTTCGGGAAGGGCGTGCGAGATCTGTGTGCGGCCGGATTGCAGTTTGGGAGCCAGTTCGTCGGCGGCCTGATGCCGGGGCAGGTGGTGGATTATCTGCCCGAGCCGCAGATGGACGAGGTGCGCAACCTGGCGGAGTTCGCGGGGATTCTCGCGCTGGATAAGTGGACGGGCAACTGCAACGGAAGGCAGGCGGTGTTCGAGCGGAGGCCGCGCGAGCGTAAGTATCGCGCGGTCTTCATCGACCAGGGATATTGTTTCAACGCGGGTGAGTGGAGCTTTCCGGACTCGCCGCTGCGGGGAGTGTTCCCGCGCAACCAGGTCTACGCTCGCGTGACAGGATGGGGCAGCTTCGAGCCGTGGCTGTCGCGGATCGAAGAGTTTGAAGCGGAGCGGCTGTGGGCGATTGCGGAGGAGATTCCGCCGGAGTGGTACGGCGGCGACCCGGGTACGATCGAGCGGCTGATGGAGCAGTTGCTCGCGCGGCGCGGCAGAGTGAGAGAGTTGATTGAGTCGTTTCGTGATTCGGATCGCGAGCCATTCCCAAATTGGGGCGTGGTGAAAAGTATTGTTGTGCCGAAGCGCTTTGCAGTTACGGGCGTGGCTGGCAATCTGGTGATGTAGCGTAGGCGAGGAGTGTCGTTTGGCGGAGCGGGTACAGTGCGAGTTCTCTCTCATCCGGTATGTGCCGGATGTGGTGAAGGGAGAGTTTGCGAACATCGGCGTAGTGCTGCGCGAGGCGGGACAAGCGATGGCGCGACCGTCGCGGCGGTGCGGTTTACGCGCGACTGGAGCCGCGTGCGCTGCCTGGACCCGAACGCCGATGTGGAACTGCTGGAGTCGCTGGAGTCGGAGATTGCGGAGCGTCTGCGCGGTGGAGTGGAGCCGCGTGTGAATGCGAAGCCGATGCTCGAACTGCTCGAAGATACGCTCTCGAACAGCGTGCAGCTGACAGAGATGCGCGGGACGCTGGCGGAGAGTCTGCCGGCGGAGATGGAGCAGTTGATGCGGATGTATGTAGAGCCGCTGAAGGCTCCGTCTACTCGGCGCAAGGTGAGCGGGCGCGGCGCGATTGCAGGGAAGATGCGCGATGAGTTCGAGCGCGCCGGTGTGTGGGGGTTGATGCGGAAACGGATTTCGGCTGCGCAATATACGCGGCCGGGTGATCCGCTGAAGATCGACTGCGGGTATCGCAACGGACGCGTGCGCATGTTCCAGGCGGTGTCTCTGGAGAGCGATGCGGAGTCGGCGAAGGGGCTGGCCTACTCGGCGGAGGCACTGCGCGCGGGTGTGAACAAGGTGGAGGGTATCGAGCTGGAGTTGACCGCGGTGGTCGAGCCGATCGCGTCGGTGAGCGATGCGGAGATGTATGGCTTTGGTGTGGGAGCGATGGAGAGCGCGGCGATTCGCGTGCTGACCACGGCGGATCTTGGACGCGTTGCGGAGACGGCGCGACGGGAGTTGCGAGTGTAGGAGAAGTCGGGGAGTTAGGAAGTTAGGGGAGTTAGGAGTCTGGAGCTTAGGGAAATTATTCCTAACTTCCGGACTCCTAACTCCCCAACTGTTTTGAGAGGAGATCTGGATGGGTGTTGGTGCTGCGGTGAAGGAGATGTGGGACCGCGTGACAGGAGTGCAGGCAGAACAGGCGACTGAGAGTGCCCGGAAGACGGTGGCTGCTCCGCTGGCGGGGTCGATCTTCGCGCCGGCACGTGGCGGGGCCGGCGTGAACACGCTGCCGAAGCCGACCGCGGCGAACCTGCGGAGGTTTGCGGAGACGCCGGCTGCGAGGCGCGCGATCAACTGCATCAAGGACAAGATCGCGTGCATGGAGTGGCGGCTGGAGGCGAAGCCGGATGCGGGCGATGAGAATGCGGAAACTCGCGCTGAGCGCGCGCGTGCGCTGCGGCGTGCGTTTGAAGCGCCGAACGAGAGCGACAGCTTCCGCACGTTCATCGAGCAGGTGATCGAGGATGTGCTGGTCGGCGGATTTGGTGCGGCTGAGATTGAAGTGACCTCGGACGCTGCAGCTCCGGTGCGGTTGTATCCGGTGGACGGAGCGACGATCAAGATCAACTCGCAATGGAACGGCGATGCGAATCAGCCACGCTATGAGCAGGTGACGGGCCGCCTCGGCAAGGACGCGGCGCTGCCGCTGCTTGATTCGGAGCTGATGTATGTGCGGCTGAATCCGCGCACGCATACGGTGTTTGGCCTGGGCAAGATTGAGGTTGCGTTTGAGACGATCTCGCAGTTCCTGCAGGCGCACCGGTACGCGGGACGCCTGGCGGCGAATAGCGTCGTGCAGTATGCGCTGTGGATGCAGGACCGCACCCCGGAGCAGCATGAGCGGCTGATCCAGTGGTGGCAGGATGAGGTCGAGGGCACTGGCCGCGTGCCGGTGATGAGTTCCGAAACCGCACCGCAGGTGCTGCGCTTCGGCGGAGGGACGGATGCCGATCTCCGGCTACAGTGGCAGGAATTTCTGCTGACGATGATTGCGAACGCGTTCGATCTGCCGGCGATGCTGCTGGGCGTGTCGAAGGATGTGAATCGATCGACTGCGGCAGAGTTTGCGCAGGAGGCGTTCGACAACGCAGTGGTTCCACTGGCGAAGCTGATTGCGGATCACCTGACGCGCGACGTCATCGTGAAGCGGCTGGGGTGGGACGATCTGCGGTTTGTGTGGAATGAACTCGACAGCCGCGATGAATCGACGGAGGTGCAGATTCAGCTGGAGCTGTTGAAGGCCGGCGTTCTGACAGTGGGGGAGGTGAGAACGATGCGTGGTCTGCCCGAATTGCCGGGGAGTGCGCAGCAGTAATGAGCAGGAGCAAGAGTTGAGGGAGTGAGTAGGTTAGAAAGCGCATGTTGCAGATCTAACTGCCTAACCCCACACTTGCTAACTCAACTACAACAGCCAGGAGGAGTGATTGAGAGAGATGGAGGCGCGGCTGGCGAGGTCGCGCGGTTTGGCTGTGGCAGCGATGGCGGTGGAGTTTCCCGAGGTGAGTGGGCATCCGAACCGTCTGCCGTTTGAAGGGTGCCTGACGGTGGTGGATGTGCCGAGCGATCGCGCGCCGAGTGGAGCGCGAGGCCATCGCGTGGTGCTGACGAAAGAGGCTGCGGAGAAAGCGTTGCCGAGTCTGCTGGGGATGGCAGTCGATTACAAGGCGGGGTGGGACGGGCATGATGCGCGGCAGAAGTGCGGCATCATCACGTCGGCGCATCTCGAAGGGCAACGATTGATGGTCAGCGGATTTCTGTTCGCACGTGACTTCCCCGAACTGGAGAGGCGCATGTGCGGCGTGAAGGCGAACGCTGAAGGCGACATGGGCATGAGCTATGAGCTCGCCGATGCGCACGTTGCAGATATGCGTGCGCAGGTGTGGACGCTCGCGCGCGCGACGTTTACGGGCGCGGCGATTCTGCTGCGCGAGAAGGCGGCGTATCGAAATACATCGTTCAACTTGCGCAGACGTTGCAACGGGCGAACAGCGGTTTGAGGGCGATTGGAGGAGAAGGAATGGAAGAGATGACTGCAGGTGAGTTGCAGGCAGCGGCCGAGAGGCTGATGGAAGCGGCGTCGGCGCTGGAGCGCACAGTGGCGCGCATGGCGGAGCAGCAGGTAGCGCTTGCGGCTGAGGCAGAGTCGCAGGGCTGCCGCATCGTTGCAACGGTGGAGTCGCAACGTGAGGCGGAGCTGGAGCGCAAGCTGGCGGAGGCCGAGGCGAAGATCGCGGATCTGCTTGCCTCTGCAGGCGCACAGCCTGCAGGCCGCAAGACGCTGCCGACCTCGATGGCGACGATGCTCGCGAAGCAGGGCGTGGTGATGGACTCGGTGGAGGCAGGAGCGATCGATGGCGCGCTCGCGAGCCTCAGCATCGAGCAGCGGATCGCTGTGAAGTCGGAGCTGATTCGCGCGGGAGTTCTGAATCCGGCAGATCGCGGCTAGACGACACAAATTCTTACAACGCGAGAGGGTGCAGCCAAGGCTGTGCCCTTTTCTTTTGCAAACAACAACTGAGGAGAATGAATGAACGCGAAGTTTACTGAGATCAGCGCAGCGGCAGACTACATCGGACCCGGCGCAGTTGAGGTACCTCTTTACCAGACCGAGATTCTGGACCTGGTTCGCCGCCGCGGCCCCTTCGGCCAGCGCATCAAGCAGGTTCCTGCGACCGGCCATCCGTCGCGCTACTTTGAGGAGCAGGCGATTCCCTCGCCCGCTGCGTCTGCAGGCTTCATGGACCCGCGCAATCTTGTGCCGCCGGTCGTGAGCCCGACGCGCGTTGAGCGCTCGGTTCCGTTGAAGGCGCTGGTCGCGCAGATCAACTACAACCTGTTCGATCTCGAGCTAGGCAAACAGCAGGGCCAGTTTGCGTATCTCCAGGCGAAGGATCTCACCGACACTGTCGACGGCGTTCTGCGCACGCATGACATCGCTCTGTGGAACGGCACGGACACCAACCTGAGCTCGCCGACGACGGCGCAGTACTTCGGCGCATCCGGACAGATCGCCGCAGGTGGCAACACCGTGACGATCGGCGCGTCGGAGTCGATCGTCGACGGCCTCAAGTCAACGATTGCGCAGATGCTTTCGAACACCAGCTACGGCGTTCGCCCGACGGCCATCTATGCGAACCCGGTGCTGCTCGATCTCATCGATCGTGAGATGAAGAGCGAGTTCAACGTTGTGCTGAATACCAAGGCTATCGAGGGCGGCATCACGGTGAAGACGCTCTCTACTCAGGCCGGCGACATTCCACTGATTCCGGAGTGGACGCTGCCGTACACCGGCACGCCTGGGTCGGGCAGCGCTGTGCTTCCGGCGTACATCGTCACCGAGGACCTGATCGAGTACCACTGGCTCGGCGACCCCAACCCGCGTGTCTTCCAGCTTGGATTGCCCGGCTCGCTGGCGAGCCAGTATGTCGCGGTGAAGTTCGGCGCCGTCGTGGTGAAGGGCGCGAACTATGCGCACTACCAGGTGCTCGTCGACCGCTAAACAGCGGTCGCTGGTACAGACCGCTAAACATCAGTGACGTTGCGGCTCGATGACGTGAGCTGCAACGAGGTCCGCAGCGCGGCGAGGACGAACCTGCCTTGCCGCGCTGTGGGCCAGAACTCTTCCTGCGCAGGCAGAAGAGATTTTTATGGAGGTGAGGATGGGCTATCTATTGCCCTCGGAGTACGTGGCGTACGGATTGACCGCAGACACGCAGGACTCGTGGGTGACGGCGGCTTCGGCGATGATCGAGGCGTACTGCAAGCGGCCCACGCTGATGTCCGCGAGTTACACCGAATTTCTTCGGGTCTCGCGTCACACGCAGCGTGTGCGGTTGAGCTACGGTCCGCTGATCAGCGTGGATGCAGTGCAGGCACGGTATGCGCGGCCTTCGCGTTTGTTTCTGGAAGAGCAACCGTTCGCAGTTGAGTTTGCGGAGGTCTTCGGTTTGCCGGGTACGTGGGCGGCGGTCGACCCGACAACGCTCGAGGTGAGTGTGCCGCTGGGAGAGTTTCGCTTTCCGTGGAATGTCATGGGCCTGCGCTATGCCGAGGCGGAGGTGACGTACACGGCAGGAGTGACGATTGTGCCGGATGCCGTGAAGGTTGCGTGCGCGCAGATTGTGAAGAATGCGCAGGCGACGCCGGGCTTGAATGTGAAGTCGAGCAAGCTGGACACATTGCAGACGCAGTATTTCAGCGATTCGCTGCTGGACACCCAGGTGAAGGCGATGCTGCGGCCGTATGTTGCAGAGAGGATGGCCTAGTATGGCGGACCTTTTGTGCAGCGACGCCGCGGTGCGGAGCGCGGATGCGTTGCTGAGAGCGAATGGAGGACGTGCTGTGCTGTTGCGTCTTCCCGCGCCGGCCGTGGCGAACAACGATGGCGAGCAGCTTGGACTTGCAACACCGCAGTTCCAGGATGTGGAGCTCGCACCGGTTGCGTTTCGTTCGGTAGCAAAGACATCGACACTGCTGATCTCCGGAAGCGCGGTGAAAGCGGTTGTGGGGAGTCTGCAGTTCAATTCGGCGGAGGTGTTGTTTGAGACGGCAGCCGGCATCGTTGTCGACGGTGTGCTGTACACGATTCTGTCGAGCACCGCGACGACCGCGGATGGAGCGACCTATCTGTACAGCCTGGAGCTGCTTGCGCCGGATCGCTAGAGACTTGATCGCGAGCGGTTTGATCGGGAGAGACATGGAGGAAGATTGCAGAACGCGAAGGACACGTTTTACGAGCTGCTGCGCTCGCGCATTGCGGCTGCGAATCCGGAACGCACGATTGTGTTGCGTGGAGTGACGCGACCGGGAGTGCTGGCTGACGAAAATGAGCTTGTTTCAACTGTGACGATCCCCGACTGCTTTCGCCTGCGGTGGATCGACGCGAGCGTGGATTCAGCCAATGCGATGCCCATCGCAACGCTGACATGCGAGGTGTTGTACGAGACGGCGGGCACTGCAGGAAATGCGGGCATGGATCGCGGGCGGCTATTGGCGGCAATGGATGCGGAACTTGTTGGAGCACTGAACAGCGCACCACAGACAGCAATCAAGCAGAGCTATGCGGCGCTTGCAACAGGCGGAAGCGCGACGGCGATGAGCACGAACATCTGGTGGAGCGATGTAGTGCTGGAACCTCTTGTTGTGAAGGCGGACCGCGTTGCGCGCACAGCGAAGGTGACGGTAATGAGCCGCGAGGAGGCAGGTGAGCTTTGAGTGCAACGACGGAGACAATGCCGCCCGCGGTTCGCAGAGTGCGGGCATATTTTGCGCCCGTAAATCGTGGGGCAAAACAACCGACGATCTTCGATCCCGCGCAACAGGGAATGTTCGCGTTGGATTCACCGCCTGTGCCCTGGATCGATCTGGGATGGATCAGCGGATTTGCGAGGAAGTCGGGGACGAAGATTGAGCCGGTGCGCGCGGGGGCTCCAGCGATTTCGCAGATGCAGAGCCGAAATGCGATCGATGCGATTGTGGCGCTTCAGTTTGCCAGTTGGGGCAAGCTGCAGATGGCTCTCGCTGCGGGAACGCAGCAGATGAATCTGCTGAAGGCACAGACCGGGACAGCCTCGGCTGGATCGGGCGGAGTCGCGATACCGGCGATCGCTCTGCAGAGCGGGTCGACGGCGACGGCGTTGCAGCTTGGTGCTGCGGCTACGAACTTCGCGGTTGGTGAGACCGTTGTCGTCGATGTCGACTACACCGGACAGCTTGGATTCGTAGGGAGCGGCATCAGCGGAGCGTATGTGAAGAGCGCGCTGACGGACGTCGACTACATCCGCCGTGTGTCGCTGAACGTTGCGCGCGTCTCGGCGATTGCGAATGGCGCGTTGACGCTGGAGCAGCCGCTTCTGGCGGGGGCTCCGACGAGCGCGATGAAGGTAAGCGGCGTCGCTGGATTCTGCGATCGCGAGGGGTCGACGTTTTTCCAGGAGTGGTCGGCGCTGTTTGTTGCAGAAGGCCAACAGGGCGAACGGGTGCTGTGGCACTATCCGCGGCTGCAGGCGATGGCGAGTGCGGCGGAGAGCCTGGCTGCTGGTAGCGGGGGGCTCGAGGTGCTGCGTCAGAGTGCGGAATTCCGCGCGCTGCCGGTGAAGGATCCAGTGGATGGCGAGAACGTTGTGTGCTTCCGCAGCTTCGTCGCGTGCTGATGTTGGGCCGTGCTGCAGGCACGCAGAGAGGAGATTGAGTTGCGGATCACGATTGACAATCTGGATGGAGTAGGGCCGCGCGATTACACCTCGTCGGTGTCGCCGGAGGGAGCGATCACGCTGCAGCGCACGCTGAATATGCCGACGCGCTGCACGGCGGAGTTCGTGGTGGGCGTGGAGGGGCTTCCACTTCCGTCGCGACTCGGACGTGTGATCGTCGAGGCAGAGGATGGGACGGTATTGTTCACCGGCTATCTCGCGACGGAACCGGTTCGCGTCTATGCGGGTGAAGCAAGCTGGGGGGCGGTGTATCGCGCGCGGTTGAGTGCAGTGAGTGATGAGTGGCTTCTGGACCGCGCGGGCTCGGGAGCGGCGCAAACGGCAGCAGTGTCCCTGTCGCTCAATGGCGATCAACTCCTGGCGCGCATGATCGCGCGGACGCAGGCGGGTTCACTGGATATGTCGCAGGGATCCGGGGGACAGGTGAGCGGGGTCTTCGCGGCGCGCGCGGATGTGCCCTGGAGTGTTAATGCAGGTGAGGCCGCAGGTGCCGGGTATGCGAGCTATCGTGCGCTGAACGGTCAGATTATGCTGCAACCTGCCGGTTCTGTCACGCATAACTTCAGTGATGCCGACGGGACATTGAGTGTGGCGGAGCTGCAAGTTGGCGCGGTCCGCGAACTGGCCAACGACGTCACGCTGTCAGGCGCCGAGGAGCCAGCGGCATATGTCAGCGAGAGCTTCGTCGGCGATGGCACGACTACGGTGTTTTCACTCACCGAGTCCGCTTATCGCGACACAAATCGTACGCTAATCAACGACAGCTTTGATGGTGCGACGATCGACACGACTCAATGGAGTGGAAGCGATCCTGGCAGTCATATCTTGCTTGGCGCGGGCGGCCTGACGCTGAGCGGGGGCACAGGGCAGGACGGACAGACCGCGCTGACGGCGCTGGATGCGTTGGAGATTGGCGGCAGCATTGTCGTGGAACTCGGCGGCGTCGTACTTGGCGCTGCGTCGGCTGGCATAGTTGCTGGCTTGTATGCCGGGCCGGTGCAGCTTGCGGCGTGCTTTGCGGGATTCCGCGTGCGACAGAGTACGAGTGAGACCGGAGGCGTGACGATCCTTGTGCCGATGCTCAACGGGGTGGAGGTCGGCTCGACGTTTACACCGCTTGCGGGGCATGCGTACACGCTGCGGCTGAGGCTGCATAGCGTGGAGATGCAGCGTGTGATGCAGCGCTACTACTGTATGGCGGATGGCGTCGTGCAGGGCTTCGGTAGTTTGAGCGGCGTCAGCGCACCGTGCGACGTCGTGTTTGAGCTGGTGGACGAGGGTGCGAGCTCGAACACGCCGGCGACTGTGCTGTACGACAGTGCGGCTACCACGGGAACGCTGCCGAGTTCACCGGCGACCTGTGCCTTCGCGGCGGTGAACGCTACGCAGATCTTCGGATCGATCCGCTCCGTGAATATGACGCGCACGGGAAGTGCGTGGGTGGTGAGCACGCTTCCGAATGGCACCAAGCAGACGAGGCTGATCGGTGCGGCGGGCGAGGGCGTCGATTGCGAGGTGAGCTACGGAACGAGCGCGGGAACTCCGGGCAAGGTTACGTTCCTTGCGGGACGGGTTCCTGTGGTCGGCGAGATGGTGACGGTCGAGTATCGCAATCAGCAGCGGGCTATCGCACGCATTGCGGATGGTGCGAGCGTAGCGGCGAGGCGCAAGCGGGCGCTGCCGGCAACATCGGCGGGACGAGTCCGCTGGCTGGGCAAGGTTCTGCAGCCGGTTGCGCGTTCGAGCGCCGACTGCGAGACCGCAGCGCAGGCGTTGCTGGCCTTTGCGACAAGCAGGACGGCTGCGGTGGCTGGCTCCTATGCGACGGTGAATCCATCGGCCGACATCTGGCCCGGCGATGTTCTCGCGGTGACGAGTGATGGAGTGACCTCGTCGCTGCTGGTGCGAAGCGTTGAGGTCAAAGACGCAAACGCTGTTCCGGAGATTCGAACGTACGCGATCAAGTTCGCGAACGATTGGGCGACGCAGTGGGCGGACGGTCTCGGCCTGAAGCTAAGTGAGTCGATTGCAGCGGATGCCTTTCTGCCTGCGACCGCTGAGACAGCCCCGGCACAGGTGCTGGCGAATCTGCAGCAGCTGAGCGTGACGAGTGTGAACGGCAGCGAGGTGCAGATGGATGCAGGGTGCGATCCTCCAGCGGGTGGCGGGTTCGAGGTGCGCCGGCGCGACTGGAATTTCGGAGCGGATGTTGATACGGCCGATCTTGTTCTGCGTAGTCCTGTGCGGAACTTTTCGATTCCGCGCGCAGCGCAGGTGGAGAGGTATTACGTGCGGATGTATGACGCGAGTTCGCCGGCGCTGTACTCGCGGTTTTCGAGCGCGGTGTTTCTGAATGTGCCGCTGACATAAGAAGAGGGCGCGGTGATGGGCCGCGCGTGAGGTGGGTGATGACGGAGTTCGAGCGGCAGGTGCTGAGCGAATTGAGTGTGCTGCAGGCACAGATGAAGGAGCTGCTCGGGATTGGACAGCCAGGAAGGTTGCACAAACTGGAGCAGCGCGTGGAGTCGCATGAGCAGAGCGTGCAGCGGCTGAAGGGCCTTGGCGGCGCCTTCGGCACGCTGCTGACGCTGGTGCACCTGGCGATTGCGTGGCTGGGTGCGAAGCACTAGCGAGAGGAAGAGAGATGATTTTTTTGAAGTTGTTTCTGCGCGGCATCGGTCTGCTGCCAAGTGTGATTCAGAGCGTTGAAGCAATGTTCGGCGCGAAGTCCGGCGAGCAGAAGAAGCATGCGGTGCTCAGCATTGTCACGACCGCGATCAACATCGTGGATGCGGTGGAGCAGAAGTCAGATTGTGGATGCCGATGGGTTTTCGGCGGGGCTGGGCTCGATCGTGGATGGTGTCGTCGCGTGTCTGAACGCGAGCGTGTGGCACAAGGCGAACCAATAACAAGAGGAGATAACGAGTGAGTGTTGCAAGTGTGCTTTCGACGGTGGGCAATGATCTGAAGGCTTTCTATACGAAGCTTTCGGTCGATTTTCAGAAGGCAAAGCAGGCGTGGCTGATCATCTCGAGCCCGCAGACGCGCGCGGTGCTGCTGACCGTTGGGTCGGACGCGATCAAGACCGTGAAGGATGCGACTGCGGCCGCACAGGGCGGTGGCCTGTCGATCGCGCTGGATGCTGCGGTGGTTGCTGACATCAAGCAGCTCATCGCGGATGCGCAGACCGGCGACGGCGTGATCCTGTCGGATCTGAAGGCGCTTGGGCTGATCGGTTAAGAGCAGGTTCCGTTCAGTTTCGAGTTTCGAGTAGAGGAGTTGTGAGTTAGCGGTCAAACCAAAGCGGCAGACTCGTTGAGTCTGCCGCGGATGTTTCGATTGCCTGGAATCTAACCGATGTCCTCGTTCCAGTTCTCGAGGTACGCCTTGAAGTCGGTCATGAACTTGCCGGCGTCGCTGCCGTCGATGATGCGGTGGTCGAAGCCCAGCGTGAAGCGCTGAATGGAACGGACAGCGATCGAATCGTTGCCGTCCTTATCGGTGAGGACCATCGGCTCCTTGTTGAGGCCGCCGATGCCGAGGATCGCCGACTGTGGCTGAGCGATGATCGGCGTGCCGAACTGCTCGCCGAAGATGCCGGAATTGGTGAGCGTGAAGGTGCCGCCGGCGACATCATCGGGAGCGAGCTTCTTCGAGCGCGCGCGGTCGGCGAGGTCAACGATGGAGCGGGCGACGCCGAGGAAGCTCTTGTCCTCCGCCTGCTTGATGACGGGAACGATGAGGCCCCACTCCAGCGCGACGGCGATGCCGATGTTGATGTTTTTGTTGTAGAGGATCGCCTCGCCCTGTATGGAGGCGTTGACGATGGGGTGCTTGCGCAGCGCGTGGACTGCGGCGCGCGTGATGAACGGCATGTAGGTCAGCTTCACGCCGTTGCGCTGCTCGTACTTGTTCTTTTCCTTCTCGCGCAGCTTCACGATGCGCGTCATGTCCACCTTGAAGATGGTGTGGACGTGCGCGCTGGTCTGCTTCGACTCGACCATGCGCCTGGCGATGATGGCACGCATCTTCGACATCGGGACGAGCTCGCCGGGCATGGGTGCGTAGGTGGGAGCAGCCGGTGCTGTGGGTTTCGTGGGTGCGGCTGCTGCGGCCGGCTGTGCGGCTGCGCCACCACCGCTGATGTGCGAGGTGATGTCCTGCTTGGTGATGCGGCCGGAGGCGCCGGTGCCGGGAACGGTCGTGAGATCGACGTTGTTCTCGGAGGCGATCTTGCGGACCAGCGGCGAGGAGCGTGGGCGCTCGCCTGTGGAGGCTGCGGCGGCCGGCGCGGCAGGTGCTGGAGCGGCTGCAGGTGCCTTCGCGGGAGCGGCTGCCGGGGCAGCGGGCTTAGCTGCGGGAGCGGCAGCGCCTCCGCCGATGACGGCGACGACCGTGTTGATGCCGACCGTGGAGCCTTCGGGAACCTTGATCTCGGTGAGCGTGCCGGCGACGGGTGACGGAATCTCGGCGTCGACCTTGTCGGTAGAAATTTCGAAGATGGGCTCGTCGCGCTGAACGGTGTCGCCGACCTTCTTGAGCCACTTGGTGATGGTGCCCTCGGTGATGGACTCGCCCATCTGCGGCATCAGAACTTCAGTGCCGGGACCAGCTGCGCCGCTGCCGGAGACCGGAGCGAGCGCTTCCTGCTCGGCCTCTTCGTCGCGCACGGCGGTGTCGAGTGCACCCGGAGTGACGGTGTCTTCCTTGGTGGGCACTGCGCCCGACGCGGCGGGAGCGGCACCCTTTGCGCCGTCTTCGTTGATGGTGGCAACGACCGTGTTGATGCTGACGGTGGCGCCTTCCTGCACCTTGATCTCGCCGAGCGTACCGGCGACGGGCGAGGGGATCTCGGCGTCCACCTTGTCGGTGGAGATCTCGAAGAGCGGCTCATCGCGCTGGACGGCGTCGCCGGGCTTCTTCAGCCACTTGGTGAGAGTGCCTTCGGTGATGGATTCGCCCATCTGGGGCATGACTACTTCGGTCGGCATCGGGAGGTTCTCCGTGGTGCGATGGGTGCGCAAGGCGCAATTGTGGATTATACGAGCGTGAAGGCGGGCTCCGCTCGGGGCGTTCGGTTAGCGGACTGCGTCGGCCTGATCGCCAGCGTGGGGCGTCAGCCGGCAAGTGCGGCGAAGAATGTCTCGTCATCTGCGGAGTGCCAGTCGACCCATGCCTCGTCTGTCATAGATTGGCGCGTGCTGATCATGGGAGCCGCATCCGGCCCCACAGGGTGACGCAACTGCCAGGTACCGCTCTCGACCACTTCGAGAATCTTTTCGGCGACCAATGAAGTCGGCCGCGATTCACTGAGCGATTTGGCGAAGAAGCCGGCCATCCGTTCGCTCTGCCGATACTTCGACGCGCCTGCGCTGGTGAGGCGCTGGGCCATGGCGGTATCAATCACGCCCGGTTCTATCAGCGCGACGCGAACACCAAAGGTCTTCATCTCGCTTGCGAGCGCTTCGGTCATGGCCTCGAGGGCCCACTTGGAGGCACAGTATGCAGCCATCGGAGGCTGAGTGAAGCGCCCGGCGATGGAACTGATCTGAACGATGCAGCCGCTGCCCCGTTCGCGCATCTGCGGCAACACGGCCTGCGTGCAGCGAATCACTCCGAAGTAATTGGTCTCCATGACAGAGCGGAAGAGATCGAGCGGGGTTTCTTCGACTGAACCCATCGTTTCTACACCAGCATTGTTTACAAGCACATCGATCTCGCCATGCGCTTTCGACAGCGCGGCGATGCCTTCATTGACGGAGATGTCAGAGTCAACATCAAGCGCCGAGATACCGATGGGAAGTTTTTCGCGCGCCGCGATCTCTGCCAGCGCGGGGGACTGCGCGGGGTTTCGCATCGTGGCCAGAACCTTATGGCCTGCGCGCGCGAAAGACAGGGCAGTTTCGAATCCGATGCCCTTGCTGGTTCCTGTGATGAGAACTGTAGACATGACGGGCTCCATGAATGTAGCGAGAGGTCGCGGTTAGACCGCGTATAAATTGCGAGACCCGAGTGAAATTGAAGGCCGCTGCAGTCTATAGCACGCTGAGGATGTCAGGCCATCAGGGCAAGCATCTGCTCTAAAGACTCCGCCGCGAGCACCTGGCGGTTGAAGACGTGGCCGAACTTCGCGGCAACGGCGTTCGAGGCCTGCGCGAACGTCGGCGGAGGGTCTTGCGGCGACTCGAGCTCGAGTGATGTGACGCCGCGGTCGGCGATGCCGCAGGGGACGATCCAGTCGAAGTCGCGCAGGTCGGTCGTGACGTTGAGCGCGAAGCCGTGCGAGGTGATGGCCTGCGAGACGTGGATGCCGATGGCGGCGATCTTCTTCTCCTGGATGCTGCCGCCGGCGTAGGTCCAGACACCGGTGCGCTTGCATACGCGCTGCGCGGGGACGCCGAAGTCTTTGCAGCTGAGGATCAGCGCCTCTTCCATGAGACGGACGAAGTCGACGGGACCGAGAAAGGCGCCGCGCTTGTTCGGGAGATCGCCGCGGAGATCGAAGATGGGGTAGCCGACGAGTTGGCCGGGGCCGTGGTACGTGACTTCGCCGCCGCGGTTGGTCTCGTAGATCTCGACGCCCTTGCGCGCGAGCAGTTCGTCCGAGGCGACGATGTTGGCGCGCGTGGCGTTGCGGCCGAGTGTGAGAACCGGCGGGTGCTCCATGAGGAGAAGCGTGTCGCCGATGGTGCCGGCCTTGCGTGCGGCGACGATCTCGTCCTGAAGGCGCAGGCCTTCGGCGTAGGGGATGCGGCCGAGTTGAAGGAGATGAAGATGCATGACGAGGCAGATTCGCCTTGTATTTATGCTATCGCGAGCCGAATGGCGCTGAGCGACGCCGTGATGGCCACCCGCCGCCTTATTGCTTTGTTAAGGGCACGGGTTTACCCGTGCCGTAGAAGGAGAAAGCGGACACGGCTTTAGCCGCTGCGGTATGGTTTTCTGCAGGCGGCCGACCGGCTCCCAAACTGACCTCAGCGGCTAAAGCCGCACTCGTTTCGTGGCGCTCGCGGCACGGCTGAAGCCGTGCCCTTAACAAGACCGGTCTCTTTCAGCGGTTTTTGTACGCAGACGAGAAAGGGTAGAGTTCGGCGGATTCAACCAACCGTGCCCGCACCGGATTCTGATGAATGTACTCACGCCGAATCTCAAACTCTTCCCGGTTGCGTATGCGTCGGTCGGTGAAGCCGCGTTGCCAAACAGGAAACTTTGAAGCAAGTCGACGCGAGAAGCCTCCCTTGATGAAGCCGACGGTTCGTTCGAGCGATACATCGATCGGTGTTAAGAGCAGATGAAAGTGATCCGGCATCACGACGAAGTCGTGGAGCTTGAAGTGTCCGGCGCGGCGGTAGTGCTGCAGGGTTTCGAGGAAGAGTTCTGCGTTTGCGGTGACTTGGAATAGGCGGCTGCTTTTGTAAGTGCGGCTCGTGACGAAGTACGTTCCGGGTCTGTCGGAGCGGGAGGGGATTGCCATGTGGGCCTTGGAACGTACCTCAGCGGCTAAAGCCGCTTTTTCAGCTCAACGCTGCGGCACGGCTAAAGCCGTGCCCTTAACAAAACCAAGTACCGAGCTTCACGGATCGGCCCAAAAAGAGCCGGGCGCACAGCCCGGCTCTTTTTGCTTCCTGTGGCTTAGACGTTGATGGCCATGTTCTCCACGCTGGCGAAGCCGTCGAGCAGCGACTCGTAGAGTGTGGGGTGGGCGTGGATGGTGAACATCATCTCTTCGACCGTGGCCTCGAGTTCCATCGCAGTGACGGCTTCGGCGATGAGTTCGGTCGCCTGCGGGCCGATGATGTGCACGCCGAGGATCTCGCCGTACTTGGCATCGGAGACGATCTTCACGAAGCCATCGTGCGCGTCGACGATCGTCGCCTTGGAGTTGCCGACGAATGGGAACTTGCCGGTCTTGACCTGGTAGCCCTTCTCCTTCGCCTGCGCTTCAGTGAGGCCGACGCTCGCGATCTGCGGATCGCAATAGGTGCAGCCGGGGACGCGATCCTTGCGGACGGCGCGTGCATACTTGCCCGCGAGCTTCGAGGCCACAACGATACCGGCCATGGAACCGACGTGCGCGAGCTGCGGCAGTCCAGCGACGATGTCGCCGACGGCGTAGAGGCCGGGGACGGACGTCTCCATCCACTCGTTCACGGTGACGAAGCCGCGATCGAGCTGCAGGTTCACCTTGTCGAGACCGGCGTCATAGGTGCGCGGTGCGCGGCCTACGGCGACGAGAACCTTTTCGACCTCTTTCGATTCGGGCTTGCCCGCGGCGTTCACCCAGCTGACCTTCGCGCCGCCTTTGGTCTTCTCAATCTTCTCGACCTTGCACGAGGTGCTGACCTCGATGCCGCGCTTCTTGTACTGGCGCGTGAGCTCCTTGGAGACCTCTTCGTCTTCGACCGGAACTGCGCGCGGCAGGGCCTCGAGCACGGTCACATCTGCGCCGAAGCTTTTGAAGACCGAGGCGAATTCAACACCGACCGCGCCGGAGCCGATGACGACCATCGACTTTGGCATCTTCGGCAGCGTGAGGACCTGCATGTTGGTGAGGATGGTGTCGTCGGCCTGGTAGCCGGGCAGCATGCGCGCGTCGGAGCCCATGGCGAGCACAACCTTCTTCGCCTTCACGTCGGTCCTGGTCTGCTGCATGAAGCCTTCGGCCTGCAGGTCGCGGCCCTTGCCCTTGTCTTCGTCGGTCACCTGTACGGTGAAGACGCTACCGCTGGCGGGGCCGGTGAGGCGGCCGTGTCCGCGCACCACGGTGATCTTGTTCTTCCTCATCAGGAAGTCGAGGCCTTTGGTGTGCGTGGCCACGACGCTGTTCTTGCGCTTGAGCAGGTTGTCCCAGTTCAGGGTGGGCTTGTCGACATTGTCGATGCCAAGCTCGGTCGCGGACTTCAGGTGATCCCACACCTCTGCGGAGAACAGCAGCGACTTGGTGGGGATGCAGCCCCAGTGCAGGCAGGTGCCGCCGAGCTTGTCGGTCTTTTCGATGAGGGCGACCTTCAGGCCGAGTTGTGCGGCGCGGATCGCGCAGGTGTATCCGGCAGGTCCGCCGCCGAGGACCGCGAGGTCATAAGTTGTCTCTGTTGCCAAGGGAATGCGCTCCATTCGTCAGGGGCTTTGCACGCGTGTGCAGGGAACGCTCTTAAAGTTTACGCCTGCGCTGCGCTCCCGCGCCCTGGCGCTAACAGCCGCGTGCCCAAACGGTATTCGATGCGCGCGCTCAACGGAACGATTCAATCGGCAGCTTCGCCGGAGTTTGCGCGCAGAGGAGGCGCGCCTGACGCATGAACGAGTTCGACTACAGCAACACAGGGTTCGCGCTGACGCGGAGCTTTGAGGGACTTCGATTGGAGGCATACCAGGATTGCGCCGGCGTATGGACCATCGGCTACGGACATACCGGCTTTGAAGTGCACCACGGTCAGTGCATCAGCGAGGCAGAGGCGGAGGAGCTGCTTCGTTCGGACCTGGCTTCTGCGGTGCGAGCCGTGCGTAAGTGTGTTCAGGTGGATCTGGCGCAGCATCAGTTCGATGCACTGGTGGACTTCTGCTTCAACACAGGGCGCGGGAGCTTTTCAGGCTCGAGCCTGTTGCGATACGTCAACCAGGGAGAGTTTGATAGCGCTGTAGTGCAGTTTGGGCTGTGGGTTCATGCGGGCGGCAAGGTGGTTCCGGGCCTGGTGCGGCGAAGGGCCGCGGAAGCTGCACTGTTTTCAGGGCGCGGATTCCCATCGTCTGGGAATTCAATTTCGGGCGGCATAAATCCACACGCTTCCACAGAGGTGGGAGTGGCAGAACCCGAATCGGCACTGGCCTCGGCGGCTGGGGGACGATAGCCTGAGAAAGCTCTGGTGGCTCTCCGCCTCCTCTGAAAACCTGGCCCATGCTGAACACTGCCTCCCGATTTGAGGAGAACGCAGAGGCGCACTCGTCGCTGCTTCGTCCGCTCGCGATCTTCTTTGTGATCGCACTTGCTCTCGCCGTGACCTCGTGTCCGCCGGTGCAGGCGGCCTCGCGCGAGCATGCATCGCGGCACGTTGCGTCAGCAAAGATACAGCCGCAACCTGCGCGCGAGGGTCGTTCCCATTCGACTTCGCACAAAGCCAGGGCTCGCTCTGCAACGGCCGCGACATCGGCTCGTCACGAACGGGCCACGGAACGTGCGGTCAGTTCACGCGGACGGCGTCGGGTTGCGAACTCCGGCCGCCGGTCGGTCGCGCGATCTGTCGGCTCGAGGAACATTCGCGATAGAAGGGCCTCGCTGGAGAGCGCCGACGCGAGACGTCCTGTCGCAGCCTCTATGGCACAGCCGGTTGCGGGAGCCAACAGCCTCGTGGAGGCAACATCTACAGGAGTTTATGCGAGCGGTGAATCGCATCGGGCTGACGATCGCGTCTCGACCGCACCGGCCAACGACGCCACTGTGAGTGCAGCGGCATCGCTCTCCACGAGTGAGATGGCACAGGCTGCGATTGCGCCTCACGTGTTTCCGATGTACACCCGCGCCGGCCGGCTGATCGTTCCGCCGCCACTGCGCGGGTCGCACGAGATTCTCGTCCACCAGAACCAGATGGCGGACGCGGCTGGTCTCGAGCGCATTCAGAACAATGACGAGCTCGACCGGTTGCGTGACGAGCACCGCCTGGTCGATCTCACTGGAACCTCGGCGCTGCATATTAATCCGGAGCTTCCGGGAGATCGCCGCAGTGCCCGCCCCTGGACTGCGAAGTTCGCCTCAGACATTGCCCGCGCGTACTATGCGCGTTTCCGGCAGCCGCTGGAGTTGAACTCGGCGGTGCGCACGATCTCGTATCAGCTTCGCCTGCAGCGTGTGAACGGAAACGCTGCGTCTATCGAAGGCGAGACTGCGTCACCGCATCTGACCGGCCAGGCAATTGACTTCGGCAAGAAGGGCATGACGATGGCGGAGATCGCGTGGATGCGCATGTATCTCACGCCGCTGATGCAGGCTGGGGTGATCGATGTGGAAGAGGAGTTCCAGCAGGCGTGCTTCCATATCAGCGTCTATCGCAGCTACGTTGGGACGACGGCCGGCGGATGTTGCGCAGGTTGGCAAGACGCCGCGCTCCGCTGCGATCTCGACCAATAAATTTTCAAAATCAAGCAACAGAAAAGGCGCGGCCTCTCCCTGTGGGGGAGCCGCGCCTGAATTTTTAGCGCTTACTTGTTTGGGATTGGACGGAACCTTCTCGCCCTTCTTGCGCGCTTCGGAGAGGCCGATCGCGATGGCCTGCTTGCGGCTTGTGACCTTCTTGCCGCTGCGGCCGCTCTTCAGTTTGCCCTGATGCATTTCGTGCATCTCGCGCTTTACCTGCTTGCCTGCGCCCTTGCTGTACTTGCGCGCGGAGCTCTTCTTTGATGAAGACTTTTTCGCTGAGCTCTTCTTTGCGGAGCTCTTCTTTGCTGCAGACTTCCGGCCCGAGGTCTTCTTGCTGGCCGACTTCTTCGAGGATGACTTGCGTCCCGAAGACTTCTTCTTACTGCTTGCCTTCTTCGTTGCCATTTGGGTACTACCTCCCGTGAAGTTGGAGCACTCCTGCACCAACTTCGTTGCATCGCAGGATCTGCGTTCGTCGGACTTGATCCTGCTTTGCGATTGGAAGTGTACTTCTGGTCAAGTGCGACGGCGGCGCAGAAGCAGCGCAATCAGCACGCCCGCACCAGCGAAGGCAACGCTGGTAACCGTCCAGTAGAAGGTGCGGCTATGGATGCGGTGCAGATCTCCCTCTTGCCACGCGGCGTAGCTCAGCTTCAGATCATCGGCGAGACCGGGGATCGTTACAGCAGCGAAGCTGTTACCGGGCCCAGGATCGGCTGGAAGCGAACCGAAGATGCGCTCTGGCTCGGGCGGATCTCCGCCGCGGTCCTTCGGTGTTGCCGCGACCAGTGCATTCACCTCGGCGTCGCGTGGATCATCAAAGAGCGTCGCGTCGGCGGTGATTGGGAAGAGCGTTGCCTTTCCGGTCATGTGCTCTTCGATTGCGGCGACGCCATCCTGGCAGACGCCGAGCGCGTAGTAGCCGCCGAATGGAAGATCGGGCCGTCGCTGGTGCTGATGCATGTAAGCGACGGTCAGAAGGCCGGTAAGTCGCGTGACCTCGAGCGCGCGTGCGCCGGTGTATGTGTGCGCCACGCGCGTGAGCACCCACGGCTGATCGAGTGTGTCCATGGTCCGCCACTCGCTTTTTCCGTCGACGCCGAAGTAGTAGCTGACGTCGGCGTTGATCTTCGGGCCGCGGATGCTCCACTCATACTCGGCGTGCGAGACGGGAACGAGCAGCGGACGCGCGCCCCAGCCGAGCAGGCCGCCGGTGCCGGGAACAGCGAAGCTCGTGTCGATCCAGAAGGGCATCATCACGTCCTGGTCCTTGTAGTGAAGGTGGCCGAAGTTCGCGAAGTAGCGCGCATCGACGACTGTGACCTGATGTCCGCTTGCTGCGAGCGCTGCGATGAGATCCTGCGGCGTCGAGGCAGAGGTCCCGTTCAGTGTCGCGGTGAATGGTTTCGCTCCGTTCAATGCATTCGCTGAAAGCCGGTTCAGCGCATCGGCGAGCCGTTGACTTTCAGCGTGCTCAGGCGCGAGCTGATTGGGTCCGTCGCCGCGCACCGTGTTCGGGCCGAGGCGCGTCACAACGCCTTCGGTGGCAAATGGCGGAAGTGTTGAGGGCTCGTCGAACGAAACCGTCTGCTCCTGATCGAGCGGATAGGGGTCGAGATCCAAAAATTTCTGGGTATTGTTTGCTCCGGCCGATGCACCGGGGTTGCTCGCAGCCGCGTTCTCCGCGGTCCGCTTCGTAGCGACGCGACTCACGACGCGCACCGTCGGATTGATGGCGCTCATCGTCCATCCGGGAAATCGGTTGAGGCCCTGCCAGTCCGATCCTAGAATCAGTTCGCGAAGCCTGCGAACGAGATCCGGCGTCAGGAACGCGGGACCGCCCTTGCCCTCCTCGTTCCCTTCGATCGCGTGGAGGATCGCTTCGTGAGCACCCGGCTGCGCGGAGAGTTCGCGCAGCATTTGCGAGAGCAGGATCGTGTTCGGCGGCAGCGGTGCTTCGGGCGGCGTATAGCGATGCCCGCAACCGGATACAAGCAGAGTCGCGGCAAGGACCACAGACGTGCGTGTGAGCCGCATCATCGAACCTCCGCAGATTGCAGGAGCCGCAGTCTACTCGTCCAACTTTTTCACCACAAGCTCATTGAGGAGCGCAGGATTTGCCTGCCCCTTCGAGAGCTTCATGACCTGGCCGACGAAGAACGCCGCGACCGTGCGCTTGCCGCCCTTGAACTGGGCGACCTGCGCGGGGTTGGCTGCGATCACCTCGTCGATCATCTTCTCGATCGCGGAGCTGTCGGTAATCTGCTGCGGCTTGTCGCGCTCGTAGATAAAGGCAGAAGTCGCGGCCCTCGGCGAAACAGGTGTCGAGAAGCTGCTTGAGTTGCTTGGAGCTGATCGCGCCGCCTTCGGTGAGATCGGCCGCGAGTACGAGACCGTTGAGAGAAACAGGGCTCTTGTCGAGGGTGAT
Organism: uncultured Acidobacteriaceae bacterium; assembly: GCA_963827415.1. Lineage (GTDB taxonomy): Bacteria > Acidobacteriota > Terriglobia > Terriglobales > Acidobacteriaceae > Granulicella. The sequence goes on along the minus strand of CAWHBA010000031.1, from coordinate 338,851 downwards.
CTCGGCCGCGCGCAGGCGCATGGTGATCTCGCTGAGCAGGATGGACGCTACGCGCTTGGGCGACTTCGCGAGCTTCGCGCCCTGTTCGAACAGGTCGCCCAGTTCACGATCGGTGGTGAGCGTCGCGGCGTCCTGCGTGCTGAGGCCGTATTGCGCGATCATGCGCGCGCGCCGCGCCTCCGGAAGCTCGGGCATGCCGGCGAGGATGTCGCGCATCCATGCCTCGCCGACGATCAGCGGCGGAAGGTCGGGCTCGGGGAAGTAGCGGTAGTCGTGCGCCTGCTCCTTGCTGCGCATGGAGTAGGTGCGGCCCTCGGCGTTGTTCCAAAGACGCGACTCCTGCACCACGCGGCCGCCCTCTTCGATCACGCCGATCTGCCGCTCGATCTCGTACTCGAGCGCCGCGCGAATGTAGCGGAAGCTGTTGACGTTTTTGACCTCGGCCTTGGTGCCGAACTTCGTGTCGGTCTTCAGCATGACCGACACGTTTGCGTCGCAGCGGAGCGAACCCTCTTCCATGTTGCAGTCGCTGACGCCGGTGTAGAGCAGGATCTCCTTGAGGCGCGTGAGGTACTCGAAGGCCTCGTCGGGTGTGCGGATGTCCGGCTCAGAGACGATTTCGATCAGCGGCGTGCCGCAGCGGTTGAGGTCGATATAGGTACGCGAGGCGGAGTCCGCGAAGCCGTCGTGGATGCTCTTACCGGCGTCCTCTTCCATGTGGAGGCGGGTGATGCCGATGCGCTTTGATGTGGCTCGCCGTTCGCGCCCAATCGGGGACGTAAGCGCGCCATGCTCAGCGAGCGGCTTGTCGTATTGCGAGATCTGATAGCCCTTGGGCAGGTCCGGGTAGAAGTAGTTCTTGCGCGCGAAGACGCTGCGCTCGTTGATGGTGCAGCCGAGCGCTTCGGCTGCCAGCGTTGCGAACTCTACTGCCTGACGGTTCAGCACCGGCAGAGCTCCGGGCAGCCCGAGGCAGACCGGGCAGATGTGCGTGTTCGGCTCGCCGCCGTACTCGTTCTTGCAGCCGCAGAAGGCCTTGGTCTGTCGTGAGCAGCTGAACGTGGACCTCGAGTCCAATGACGGGCTGATATTTGTCGAGGACCTCGGGTGGCAGACCGGCAAGAACAGGCATAGGCGGATTTTATCAACGCTTTCCTCTCGCCAGCGCTGCGCCCGGCATCTCATTCCTTCAGTCTTGTGGAGGCGATGGATGCCAGACGAGTCGACGAACACGACCGCCACGGAGCAGGCCACCGCCGAGCGTCGCGACGAAAGCGGCTGGGCGGAGGCGAACGGCGCGAAGAGCGGCAACGGCGATGCGGCCGGCCAGGGCGAATCGCACCAGAAGAATCTTGCGCGGCCCACCGCCGAAGATATCTACCAGCAGGTCGCGCTGAACGCAAAGACGGAGCTGAAGCGCTCGACGATGTCGCTGGCGATCTCGGGCTTCGCCGGTGGCATCTTCATGGGACTCTCCGGCCTGGGTTCGGCGCTTGTGCTCGGACTCTTCGGCGTCTCGCCCACGACACACTTCGTCGCGAGCATGTTTTATCCCATCGGCTTCATCGTGGTCATCATCGGCCGAGCGCAGCTCTTCACGGAGAACACACTCTATCCGGTCGCGCTCGTTCTTTCGGAGAAGCGCGAACTCTGGAACACGTTGCGGCTGTGGTGCACGGTGCTGCCGGCGAACGTCTGCGGTGCGCTTGCCTTTGCTGCACTTGCATCGCGCACCAGCGCACTTCCGCCGGAGACGCGGAACGCTCTCGTCCAGCTCGGCATGACGGCCGCGCATGTCTCGCCGTCGGCGATCTTCTGGAGCGGCGTCACCGCAGGATGGATCATTGCGACGGCCGCGTGGCTCGTCTCCGGATCGCACTCCATCACGGGCTCGGTGATGATCCTCTGGATTCTTACCTTCGTCGTCGGCCTGGGCAACTTTGCGCACTGCATCGCGACCTCGGGTGAAATTCTTTCGGCGGTGCTCGTCCATCAACTTCCAGCCATCAGTTATTTCCACTGGCTCTGGATCGCTGTCTCGGGCAACGTCTGCGGCGGCGTGTTGATGGTCACGCTGCTTGAATACGGCCAGGCCATCCTCGCGAAGGGGGAGACCCCTCTCGAGGGCTAGCTTCGTCAGCGAGTTCGCCGCGGGGATACACTGGAGACTGCATGATTCTTCCGTTCGTCCGCGAGTTGGTCGCGGACCTTGAACGTTCCCCAGTCTTTGAGCGTGTGCGTCGCCATCTGGCGGCCGGCACGGGCCGGAGACGTGTGTCCGGACTCACGGCCACCGCGCGAGCTCTCTATCTTCCTTACTTCGTCCACGCATCGGACGCGCCCGCGCTGGTGCTCGTCGCCGACAACAAGGCCGCGGAGACGCTGCACGCGAATCTTCTCGCGGCGTGCCAGCTCAGCGGCGCACTGCAGGCAGACGAGGTGCTTCGTCTCCCTGCGCACGATGTCCTTCCGTTTGAAAATCTGTCGCCGCACCCGGAGATCCAGGAGCAGCGCGCTGCCACGCTCTGGAAGATCGCGAGCGGCCAGGCGCGGCTTGTCGTCGCTCCCATCGAGGCCGCTTGCATGCGGCTCTTTGGCCGCGATCACTACGCTGCGCTCGCGCTGAATCTGCGTCGCGGCGAGGAGCACATTCCGGAGATGCTCGTCGAGCACCTCATCTCCGTTGGCTACACGCGCGTTGACGTCGTCGACATGCCGGGCCAGGTGACGATTCGCGGCGGCATCCTCGACGTCTACGGTCCGGAGATGGAACGCCCGGTGCGCATCGACTTCTTCGGCGACGAGATTGAGTCGATCCGCCGCTTCGATCCGGAGACGCAGCGGTCATCGACATCGATCGACGAGATTCTGCTGCTTCCGTTAACCGAGACTCCCGCCACCGAAGCTCTGCTCGAAGCCATCAACGCGCGGCTCACTCGCAGCGGGTCCGCAGGCGCCGCTCTCGAAGGTGGTGAAACGCCGAGCGAGTTGCAGACACACGTTGCCGGGTCGGGCGCGGCAACTGGGCGCGAAGCCACGATCTTTCCCGGGATGGGAGTTCTATGCCCCGGTCGCCGGCGCGCGCTCTACACTGCTCGAGCTCATGGGGAAGAGCACGCGCATCTTCGTCGAAGAGCCCGCAATGGTGTTGAACCAGGGTGAGCGCTGGTGGAACAAGGTTGAGCAGGGGCATGAGCGTTCGGGCATCGGTTCGCTCGTACGCGGTGAGGATCTTTACCTCTCGCCATGGGAGCTCGAAGATCGGCTCCGCGCCTTCTCCGGTTGCGATCTCGATCAGCTTGGCGCAGTCGATGTGCTCGAGAGCACGCGCAGTGACGCCAGCGAGATTGAGTTCGCAACGCGTCCGACGCTGCGCTTCCACGGATCGATTCCGAGCTTCATCGACGAACTGAAGAAGCTGATGGATAGCGAAGCTCGCGTGTTGATCGCCGCTCCCAATCAGGGCGAGGTCGAGCGTCTCGCTGGTCTGCTGCAGGAGTACGGCGTTCCGTATCGCATCGGCTGGCGAACGGATCAAGGATCATCGACGACGGTCTTCTCCGAGTCGAGTTATCTCGCCGGCGATCTGCGCACGCCCGTGCTAGTTCGCGCGGCCATTGCAAACGGCGTGCAGGTGCTCGATCTCGATCGCGCCACCGCGCGGCAGTTCGTGCTCTTCGGAGCGAACGATCTCAATGACGAGGTCGATGTTCATGCGCGCCCGGTGCGCCGCGCCAGGGCTTCTGCCTTCGTCTCCGATCTGCGCGATCTTGCTGTTGGCGATTTTGTCGTGCATGTCGAGCACGGCATCGCACGTTACGACGGTCTGCGTGTCATCGACGAGAAGACGAGCGGTTCGGACGGCTCACAGCTTGAGCTGATGATCCTTACGTTCGCTGAAGATGCGAAGCTGTACGTCCCGCTGACGCGCCTTGACCTCATCCAGAAGTACCGCTCCACCGACGCCGGCCCGGCGCCGCAGTTGAATCGGCTTGGCAATCCAGCGTGGTCGAAGACCAAGGCGCGCGTGAAGAAGGCCATGGAGGACATGGCGGAGGAACTGCTGAAGCTCTACGCGCAGCGCAAGGCCGCGCTCGGCACCGCGTTCTCGCCGGACAACAATATGATGCGCGAGTTCGAGGACGCCTTCGACTACAACGAGACCGACGACCAGGTCACCGCCATCGCCGACATCAAGGCCGACATGGAATCCACGCAGCCGATGGACCGCCTGCTCTGCGGCGACGTTGGCTACGGTAAGACGGAGGTCGCGATGCGTGCGGCGTTCAAGGCCGCGCAGGACTCCAAGCAGGTTGCCGTGCTCACGCCGACGACCGTGCTCTGCTTCCAGCACTTCGAGAGCTTCAAACGCCGCTTTGCTAACTTCCCCGTCACCGTCGAGATGATTTCGCGCTTCCGCACGCCGAAGGAGCGCAAGGAGATTCTCGAGCGCGTGGCCGACGGTAAGGTCGACATTCTGATCGGTACGCACGCGATTCTGGCGCAGGGCCTCAAGTTCCAGGATCTCGGCCTGCTGGTTGTCGACGAGGAGCAGCGCTTTGGCGTTCGCCACAAGGAGCGGCTGAAGCAGATGCGCGCCGCGATCGATGTGCTCTCGATGTCCGCGACGCCGATCCCGCGCACGCTGCACATGTCTCTCGTCGGCCTGCGCGACATGAGCGTGATCGAGACGCCGCCGAAGGACCGCATGGCGATCCAGACGGTCGTCGCGAAGTTCGACGAGAAGCTCATACGCACGGCGATTGAGGTCGAGTTGGAGCGCGGAGGCCAGACTTACTTCGTCTCCAATCGCGTCGAGACCATCTACGAGATGGCGACGAAGATTCGCGAGCTGGTGCCGCAGGCGCGCGTTGTTGTCGGCCACGGCCAGATGCCCGAGGCCGAACTGGAGCGCGCGATGCTCGCGTTTATGAACGGCGAGTATGACGTGCTCTGCGCGACCAGCATCATCGAGAACGGTCTCGACATCCCGCGCGCGAACACGATCATCATCAATCGCGCAGACCGCCACGGCCTCAGCGAGCTCTATCAGCTTCGCGGCCGCGTCGGCCGCTCGAACCGTCGCGCCTATGCGTATCTGCTGATTCCGCCCGAGCAGCAACTCACCGAGGTCGCGCGCCGCCGCCTCGCTGCGCTCAAAGAGTTTTCCGACCTCGGCGCGGGCTTCAAGATCGCTGCACTTGATCTCGAGCTGCGCGGCGCGGGCAACATGCTTGGCGGCGAGCAGAGCGGCCACATCGAGGCCATCGGCTTCGAACTGTACACGCAGATGCTTGAGGAGGCCGTAAGCAAGTTGAAGGGCGAAGGCCACGAAGAGCGTCTGCAGGTCACGGTCAACCTCGGCATCTCGCTGCGCATCGACGAGAGCTACATCAGCGAAGAGAATCAGCGGCTGCGCATGTACAAGCGCATCGCCGGTGCAAACACCGACGCGATGCTTACCGAGATTCGCGACGAGTTGCAGGACCGCTATGGCCAGCCGCCGGAGAACGTGCAGCATCTTCTCGCCGTCGGAGAGATTCGACTCCTCTGCGAGCGGCTTTCGATTGCGCAGATCGAGCGCAAGCGCGTCGCCGTTGACGAGCCGAAGAAGACCGCGCCGGCGCCATCGAAATCCGGGTCGCAGACCGTGCAGTGGGCTGGTCGTGAGGTCACACGACCCGGCAACGCGTGGCAGCCCTCGACAATGCTCAGCCGTACGCAGCAGCCGCTCGCGGGCCGTCACGGACAGGCGCCGCAGACGGCTTCGCTGCAGTTCTCCTCGCGCGCGGCGCTCAATCGCAGTGGCGAGTCCAACGCGGCGAAGGCAGTGCGTGAGGTAACAGCACCGCGAGCTGCCAACTCGCCGCTGGCACAGGCTGGCAGGATAAAGCCCATGCGCGACATGCTGTTCATTACTTTCAGCGAGAAGCTGCACGCCGCACCTGCCGAGTCCGGCAAGGGAATCAACGTCGGCGCGCTGATGAAGCTCGTCTCGCGCAATGCGAAGAACGGTGCGCAACTAACGCCGCAGGGAGTGCTGCGCTGGCCGCTCTCGGCTTCCGATGCAGACACCGTTCTTTCTGAGACCCGCGAACTGCTTTCTTCGCTCGAAGAAGCCAAATCCCCTGTGTAGACTGAGACCCGATATGCGCCTGGCTGTAGCTTCCCTTGTCCTCATGATTCCCTTCGGCACTTCATTCTCGTTGGCTCAACATCCCTCTGCCGATGGCGCGGGGCAGACCTTCAACACGCTTTCCGAGCAGTATTTTCAGCAGGTCTACTTCAAGTACTCGCCGACCGCCGGTACGTCCGCGGGCTTGCATCAGTACGACACGCAGCTCGAGGACTACTCCGCGGCCGCTATCCAGAAACAGATCGCTGCGCTGCATGAGTGGGACAAGAAGATTGCGGCGATCGATGCCTCAGCTCTTGATGCCGAGCCTGCTGCCGACCGCGATATCCTGCTGAACTCCATCCGTGCGGCGCTTCTTCAGCTCGAGGTCATCCGCGGATGGGAGAAGAATCCGGACATCTACTCGACGGGCGTCACCAATGCGATCTTCACCATCATGGAGCGACCGTATGCTCCGGTAGATACGCGGCTGCGAGCGGCCGTCGAGCGCGAGAAGCTCATCCCGCAGGCGTTTGTCGAGGCGCGCAAGAACCTCAAGAATCCTCCGCGGATCTATACCGAGATCGCGCTACAACAGATCGACGATGACATCAGCTTCTTCCAGAACGATGTCCCGCGGGCCTTCACCGAAGCGACCGACGCACAGACCAAGGCTGAGTTCGCGAAGACTAACGCCGCTGTCATCGATGCGATGAAGTCCTACGCAGCGTGGATGAAGTCCGATCTTCTGCCGCGCTCGAACGGCGACTTCCGCTATGGCGCTGACACCTTCCGCAAGGCGCTCGCGCTGAACGAGATGGTCGATATCCCGCTGGATCATCTCCTGCAGATTGGATACGAGGACCTGCACAAGAACCAGGCGGAGTTTGCGCGCGTTGCGAAAGAGATTGACCCGACGAAGACGCCGCAGCAGGAGCTTGCTGAGCTGGCCGCGATTCATCCCGCACCGGCAGATCTCCTCAAAGCATTTCAAGACCGCTTCGACTCCGAGATCGCGTTCATCCGCTCGCACAACATCGTTACGATTCCCAGCGACGTGCAGCCCACGCTCGAGGAGACGCCGCCGTTCATGCGTGCGACGACGCAGGCGTCCATGGATCCGCCGGGTCCATTTGAGACGCACTCGACGAAGGCTCTCTTCAACGTCACGCTGCCGGAACCGGGCTGGAGCGCGCAGAAGACCAGCGAGTACATGGCGGCCTTCAATGTTGGCACGATTGTTTCCACGAGCGTGCACGAGGCGTACCCCGGCCACTACACGCAGTTCCTCTGGCAGCCGCAGTTCCCTTCGACGATTCGCAAGCTTCTCGGTGCGAACACCAACATCGAGGGCTGGGCGCACTACTGCGAGCAGATGATGCTCGACGAGGGCTACAACGCTCCGGGCGCCGGCGCCAGGGACGAGCATGAGTCGAAGCTCATCCGGCTCGGCCAGTTGCAGGATGCGCTGCTCCGCGACGCTCGCTTCATCGTCGCCATTCGAATGCATACGGCGTTGGTGGCGAGCTGACGATCCCGCAGGCGGAAGATTTCTTCGTCAAAGAGGGCTATCAGTCGCGCCCCATCGCAGAGGTCGAGACGAAACGCGGCACTTCGGATGCTCTCTATCTCTACTACACGCTCGGCAAGCTGGAGATCATGAAGCTGCGAACCGATTTGCAACAGCGCGAAGGCGACGTCGTTTTCGCTGGAGCGTTTTCACGACGATTTCATGCGGCAGGGCTTCGCGCCGATCAAGGTCATCCGCAAAGTAATGTTGCACGACGACTCGCCTGTACTCTAGGCTAGGGCCCGCATCGCAGAGCTTCGAGGCATCCTCCACGGATTCCGAATTTTGGCATCGAAGCCGTTGGTACCATTACTGCAGCCAGGCAGGAGAATAGGAACATCGCATGTCACTGATGAAGGTGCGCAAGGCTGTCTTTCCGGCAGCCGGATTTGGCACTCGCTTTTTGCCCGCCACCAAGGCAACCCCCAAGGAGATGCTGCCGCTGGTTGATAAGCCGCTGATCCAGTACGGTGTCGAGGAGGCTGTCGCCGCCGGCTGTACCGAGATCATCATCGTCACCGGCCGCGGCAAATCGTCGCTCGAAGATCACTTCGACAAGTCCTACGAGCTCGAGACCGCGCTCGAGGCCCGCGGCAAGACGGCGCTGCTCGAGATGGTCCGCTCGGTTTCGCACCTCGCGAAGATCAGCTACACGCGTCAGCCCGATGCGCTCGGCCTCGGCCACGCGGTGCTGCAGGCCAAGCAGCTTGTCGGCAACGAGCCGTTCGCCGTCATCCTTCCCGACGACGTCGTCGATGCAGAGGTCCCCTGCCTCAAGCAGATGGTTGACGCCTTTGAACAGACGCAGTCCTCCATTCTCGCCTCGGAGATCGTGGAGGGCGCCGCCATTTCTTCCTATGGCTGCCTCGACTGCGTGCAGGATCCCGACGATCCGCGCCTGCTCGACGTGACGAATATGGTCGAGAAGCCGAAGCCCGAAGATGCGCCGAGCCAGCATGCCATCATCGGCCGTTACATCCTCACACCGCGCATCTTCGAGATGCTCGAGACCGTGAAGCCAGGCTCCGGGGGCGAGATTCAGCTCACCGACGGCATCAAGGCGCTGCTGCAGTACGAGAAGGTCTTCGGCTTCACCTATGAGGGCACGCGCTACGACGCCGGCGACAAACTCGGTTACCTGAAAGCCACCGTCGAGTTCGCGCTGCGCCGCAACGACCTCGGCCCGCGCTTCCGCGAATGGCTGCAACATCAGAAGTTCTAACGCGCCACACACGTAGCCAGAACTTCTCTCGTTCTCTGCATCCAAGTGTTCATGGGCAGTTGTTGAGCCGCCACATCCATGGACAAGGGGATCGAGAATAAGGACATCACGCGTCCTCGAAAGCCGAAGAAGGCTAATGGACGCCCTGGTGCCAAGCCGCGCTGGGCCTCCGGTGCAAAGACTATCGTCGGTACGGCTGTTTTGCCTGGGAGCCGCATCTGGTACACCATCGCGAACGGTACGCTCTCCGAGGTCTACCATCCTGACGTTGACCAGGCGAACACGCGTTCCGTGCGCTTTATCGTTACGGGCGAGGACAACTACTTTTCCGACGAGATCTGGGATGCTGAGCACACCGTCGAATGGATTGCTCCCGGCGTTCCCGCCTGCCGTATCGAGTCGCGTTGCAAAGACGGAGCCTACCGTCTGACCAAAGAGATCGTGCCCGACCCCATGCGGGACACGCTTCTGCTGCGCGGCTGCTTTCAGCCCGCAGCAGCAAAAGAAGCTGCGTCTCTATCTCATCATCGATGCGCACATCGGCGACCGCGGCGCGAACAACGAAGCCTGGGCTGGCCAGTACAAGGATCTGCCGATGGTCTTCGCGCAGCGGGCATCCGTATGCTTCGCGGTCGCGTGCTCGCCGTCGCCGCGCCAGACGAGTGTCGGTTACATCGGCACATCGGACGGCTTCACTGTACTGCGACGCGGCGATCCGTTGCCGGAAGCAAATTATGCGCCCGATGGCAACGTGGCGATGACTCTCGAGATCGACTACAGCGCTGACGGAAGCTTCGTGATCGCGCTCGCCGGTGGCGCGGACTCCGCAGAGGCCGGACAGCAGGCGCGCGCCGGACTGCTGGAAGACTTCGATACCACGCGTGATCTTTTCCTTCGTCAATGGAGCGAGCACCAGGCACAATATCGTGACTTCCGCGACCTCTCCGGCCACAAGCTCGACATGTATCGCGTCAGCACGGCCGTGCTGGAGACGCATCAGTCCAAGCGCTTTCCCGGCGGCTTTGTTGCGAGCCTCTCGGTGCCGTGGGGCTTCGCGCGCGGTGACAAAGACATTGGCGGTTATCACGTCGTCTGGCCTCGCGACATGGTCGAGATCGCGATGGGCAAGCTGGCCAGTGGCGACGCCCAGGCTGCGCGCTCTTCGCTCTTCTATCTCGCATGCACACAGAACTCCGACGGTGGATGGAGCCAGAATATGTGGCTCGATGGCACGCCGCATTGGGACTCGATTCAGATGGACGCGATCGCGCTGCCCATTCTGCTCGCCGACAAGATGCGACGTGAGAACGCGCTCGACGGCTATCGTCCCGAAAGAATCGTCCACGATGCTGCGCGCTTTCTTCTGCGTCACGGCCCGGTCACGCAGCAGGACCGTTGGGAGACCACGCCCGGCTACTCGCCGAACACGATGGCCGCCGAGGTTGCGGCGTTGCTTGCTGCCGCCGACTTCGCGGACCTCGAAGGAGCGCAGGATCGCGCGCAGTTTCTCCGCGAGACTGCGGATGCGTGGAATGATGCCATCGACGAACTGACGTTTGTCGAGGACACGCCGCTCGCACAGCGGTATGGTGTTCGCGGATACTACCTGCGCATGGCGCCGCCGCGCCGCATTGAAGCGCGCGAGATCGGACATCTTCGCATTCGCACGCCGAACGTGCGCTCCGGTCCGAAGAGCCGCAGAGCGGTCGACATCATCAGCCCCGGTGCGCTCTCGCTGGTGCGGATGGGACTGCGCGCGCCGGATGATCCGCGCATCGTCGACACCGTGAAGCTGCTCGATGCGACGCTGCGCGTCGAGACAAAGACTGGTGCGGGATGGAAGCGTTCCACCGATGATGGCTACGGCGAGAAGGCCGACGGGCGTCCCTTCGACACTCGCGGCATCGGCCGCTGCTGGCCGCTGCTCGCCGGCGAACGCGCGCACTACGAGCTTGCCGCGGGCAGGCCGGAAGCTGCACTGGAATTGCTGAAGACCATCGCGCGACAGACCAGCGAGTGCGGCATGATTCCCGAGCAGGTATGGGATGCGGACGACATCCCCGAGCACTCTCTGTTCAACGGCCATCCCACCGGTTCGGGCATGCCGCTCGCCTGGGCGCACGCCGAGTACATCAGGCTGCTCCGCTCGCTGCACGAAGGTGCCGTCTGGGATCGCATCCCGCAGACCGAGCAGCGCTACCAGCGCGAGCATCGCACCGCCAGCTTTCAGATCTGGACGCCCGATCAACGGCGCGGGTGGCTCACGCCCGGCAAGGACCTGCGCATCGATCTGCCTGCGCCCGCGCGCGTTCACTGGAGCGCCGGTAAATACAACGGCGAAGGAGAGACTGCTGACAGCGGTCTCGGCCTGCACTGCGTGACACTGCCAGCGCACGAGCTTCCACCCGGCACTACTCTGCGGGTGACACTCGCGCCCGAGCAAAACGCCGACGACAACACGGAGATCCCCGCATCGTTCACGATACGAGTCAAATCCTGAGCACGCATAACTCTGCTAGCTTGGTGCTGTAGCGCCGCACACGCTGCGCGGGAGGATTGAAGTGGTCGGCAGTGCCAAACCGCTGGGTGCTGGTCGTCGATGGCCGGGAGCCATACGGCTGGCCCTGTCCGGCGTCCTGCTCCTGTGCGCTTCGCCCGCGCTCTGCCAGCAACCGAAGCAGCATCGGCCCATGGACGTCCCCAGCCCCACGCAGAGCCCCGACGAGCCCACGCGCACGCGCCTCATTCTCAAGGATGGAAGCTATCAGCTCGTCTTCAGCTACAAGGTTGTCGGCGATGTTGTGCGCTACCGCAGCGCGGAGCGCGACGGCGAAGAGGAAGACGTTCCGCTCGCGCTTGTCGATCTGCCTGCGACCGAGAAGTGGAAGAAGGACCACGAGCCCGGCGCGAATCAGGAACAGACGACGCAGACTCCGGTGATCAGTCCGGAGCTAGCAAAGGAGGAGGCCGCGCGCGCCGCACTCACGCCGGAGGTCGCTCCCAATCTTCGCCTTCCCGAGGAAGACAGCGTTCTCGCGCTCGACACCTTCCGTGGCACGCCCGAGCTCGTGCCCATGCCGCAGAGCGCCTCCGACCTCAACAAGGAGACGGCGCACGCTGTGCAGAAGGGCACTATCAACCCGGCGTCGAGCCCGCATCGCATCACGGACATTCCGCGCGAGCGCTCCGACATCCAGCTTCACGTCCCCGATCCCGTCTTCTATGTGCGCATCAACGGCGGACGCGACGATGAACCCGTGACCAGCGGGGGCACCTTCACCGTGAACACGCACGGCGCCAGCGGCCGCGCTACTCCCTCCGGCGGCGACGCCAGCAGCAGTTACGTCATCGAGCATGTCGACGTTCGCACCGACGCGCGCATCGTCGACAGCCTTCGCATCGCGTGGCTCGGTACCGGCCGGCCGCAGCGCGACATCGTCGAGATGAAGTCCGAGATTCTTCCCGGCGGCCACTGGATGAAACTCACGCCGCTGCAGCCGCTCGGCTTCGGCGAGTACGCGCTCATCGAAGTGCTGGCCCCCAACACCGTCAACCTCGATGTGTGGGACTTTGGGGTCCACTCAGACGCACCCGAGAATGTCGAAGCGATTCGCCCCGAGACCAGGCGTCCGCCGTCGCTGGAGCATCGCCGTCCCTGAAAGCTGTTGCAGTTAAGCGTGCCGCGAGGTCTTTGGTGCAGGCATCGACGTGAGCGCGTCGCTGTCGGCTATCGCAATCTGGTCACGCCCTCTCGCCTTGGCGTGATACATCATCGTGTCGGCCGAGCGGATGATCGCGTGCAGTGTGTCGCCGTCCTGCGGATAGGTCGCGAGCCCAAAGCTTGCGGTCAGGTGCAGAGACAGGCCCTCACCGGTTAAGAAAGCGGTCTCTCTGATGGCCGTGCGAAGCGAATTTGCGAGCTCTGTGGCGGCCACCTTGTCGAATCCCCGCAAGAGCGCCACAAACTCGTCACCGCCGTAGCGGAAGCCCGCGTGGGCCGGCCCCAGCGTCCGCTTGATGACACCGCCAACCTCGGCCAGCAGTCGCGAGCCAACCAGGTGACCATGCGTATCGTTCACGCTTTTGAAGTGGTCGAGATCCAGGAACAGAAGGCTGAAGTGCGGCTGGATCGGAATCACGCGCGGATCATTCTCCGCTGCAATTTCGCTCTCCAGCATCGTGTACAGATAGCGCGCGTTGAACAGCCCTGTGCAGTCGTCGGTGATGGTCAGGTGCTGTACGAGCTTCACGTAACGCGCGTTGGCCAGTGCGATCGCTGCATAGTCGCACAGCACGCGTAGGAATGAGATCGACGCATCGGGCAGCAGGTCCAGTTTGCTGTTGTGCAGTTGCAGCACGCCCAGCGTGCGCCCGCCGTGCCGCAGCGGAAGGCAGGCGATCGACTGGAGGTGCAGCTCAGGATGCTGTCTTGCAAAGCTCGCCCAGTCCGGGTCCGCTGTCACGTCCGGCACGACGAGAGGATTTCCCGTCAGCGCAACGTAGCCGGAGATGCCTTCACCCATCTTGATGCGAAGGTCTCCGATGTTGTCTGTATCAATGCCCGCGTGCAGCGCGTAGTAGAGTTCGCTGCTCTCTTCGTCCAGCATCAGCAGCGACCACTGCTCCGGGCCGAAGTACTCTTCCATCTGCGAGAGAATGGCGCGCAGCAACGGTTCCAGTTCGAGGTTCGCCGTTAATGCGCGCGCAACTTCGTGAAAGACGCGCAGGTGATCCATCTGCCTGCCGTCCATCAACTCGGAATGCCGCCTATCTGCCACGTGCCTTCCTGCCTTGCGGGTAGGGCCGTACTCTTCGGTCCCCCAAGGATAGCGCAAGACTCTCAAAGGCTTTTGCGTTAACTCTTCGCAAACAGTTTGCATACTAGGTGCATCGGCGGTTGCATTGATTGCGGGAGCGGCGTACGAAGTTGCGACATGATTCTCACGTCGCAGTTAGCCGCCGATATGCACCATCGATCGCGACGGTTTGCGGAATCCCGGCTCGCCGATATGATGCCGAGCCTCTTTGCGGTCAACGATTTTGCGAATCCGGGCGCGCAGCTCGTCGTCACTCGCTCCTCGCCTCATCGGTCCCACGAGGTCGTGATCGCTCTGTGAGAACAGACAGGTCCTCACCTTGCCGTCGGAGGTCACGCGCACGCGGCTGCAATGTCCGCAGAACGGATGCGACACCGGCGCGATAATCCCAATTTCGCCCACGCCATCGTCGAAAGTGAACCGCCGCGCCGTCTCCGACGCATGCGTCGCCGGCAGCGCCACCAGCGGACGCACCGCGTTCAGCCGCGTGACGATCTCCTCCATCCGGACCACGGCTTCGGGCGTCCAGGTGCGGTCCTCCTCGAGCGGCATCCACTCGATGAACCGCACAATCACGCCTTCGTTGCGCGAGAACTCCGCGAACGCCTCGATTTCGCCGTCGTTGAAGCCGCGCAGCAGCACGGCATTCACCTTCACCGGCCCGAGCCCCGCGTCCTGCGCCGCACGAATTCCGTCGCGCACCCGCTCGAAGCTCCCCGGCACGCGCGTGATGCGCGCAAAGGTCTCCGCATCCACGGCGTCCATGCTCACCGTCGCGCGGTTAAGCCCGGCGCGCTTCAGGTCCCTGGCCATTCCGGCCAGCAGGTGGCCGTTTGTCGTCAGGGCAATATCCAAGGGGGCAGGCTCCGCAGAGCGGCTGAACGCGGGCCGCATCTGGGCGATCTCGCGGATCAACTCCAGCAGGCCGCGCCGCAGCAGCGGCTCGCCGCCCGTCAGCCGGACCTTCTCCACCCCCAGCGAGACGAATAGTCGCACCATCCGCGCGTACTCTTCGATCGGCAGCTCGCTGTACTGGGCGCCCTCGTTACCAGTTCGGCAATAGACGCACTTGTAGTTGCAGCGGTCGGTGACCGAGAGCCGCAGGTCCGTAATCGCCCGCCCATGCTTGTCCCGCAGCCTCGCCTCAGCGCTCAAATCACCGCTCCGGAGCTCCGGAGCAGCGGCGGGAAGCGGGTCGAGGATGGGCGGCAAAACGGCGGCCATAAGGCAACAGTACTTCTTTCGATGCAGTTTTCGGAAGCCTTTCCCGGCCGCCCGTGGCATACTGGGGCCACTCTATGGAGGAAACCATCCAGGGTCCGCACCCCCGGCGGCAAGCTGAGCTGTTCCCTCCTGCGAGGCAGGTTGCGCGTGCGGACGCTTTCCATCCCGGCGTGGCTGGGCCATCGTGCCTGGCCGCTTTGGCTGCTGCTGGCCCTCATTGTGGCCTGCGTGCTGCTGCTGCGCCTGTCCGCCTGGTTTCGGGAGCATAAGCTCCGGCAGAAACGGGCCGGCGTCACCCAGGAGACCTTCACCGCCCAGCTTGAGCAATATGGATTCGATCCGGTGATTACCGGATCTACCTTCCGCTACCTGCGCGAGGTGCAACTGATTCCATTCCCGGTACTTCCCGGCGACGATCTCGAAGAGGATCTGGGGCTCGCCCCTGAGGACGTCGATCAGGCTGTGCGCGATCTCACGCTGGCGCTGCGGCGCGAGTACAGCCCCGGCCTGCAGCCCACCCCGCTGGTCACGGTCGAGGACCTGATCCGGCTGCTCCAGGCCTCGCCGCGCATCACGAAGACGGGCGCAGCCTGAGGTCCGGCAGAAAGCTGGCCTAAGACACGACGGCCCGACATTCTTCCCAGGTACAGAGACAGCGTTGGCCCTTCAGCGCGGTTAGATCCCGACGCCGAACTCCAGCTCCTGCGTCTGATCTCCCGCGTGGGAGTAAATGTCGTACGGCGTCCGGCGGTGGAACTTGTAGCGTTCGCGCAGCTCTCGTCCCACAACGACGCCGATGGCCAGCACGGTGATCCCGGCTGACACCAATCCTACGTTGCGCATAAGGGTCCCGCCCGACTCCGAGGCGATGTCCTCTTGGCCTGTGCTCCGGAGTGAGTGATTCGATTTCATGGGAAGGATAATAGCGCACCCCTGTAAACATTGGGTATTACTGTCTTCTGCGACCTCTGTGGAAGTTACGCAGAAGTTAACATCCGGCGTTGGAATCAGATGCGCGAACCGCGATTCGCGGCCACGCGGTGAATCAAAATCAGTTCTTCGAGACGAGCGATCAGCTTTTTGAAGCGGTCGCGGGCGTCGACGAGGCCGTTGAAGCTGTCGAACCGGAGGAACTCGAACTTCCATCCGAGCTCGCCGCGGGCGCCGGGCTCTCGGAGGGTTTCGATGTGTCGCCTCCCGACTTGGCATCCTTACCGCCGTTGGCCGACGCGGGCTTCGCGGAGGAGTAGAGGTCCTTGTACCATCCGCCGCCCTTGAAATGAGCGGCGGGCGCCGTCAGGGTGCGCTCAATCCGACCACCGCAGTGCGGACACACGGTCAGCTCCGGGTCGGAGAACTTCTGGATCTTTTCGGTGCGGCGTCCGCACTCTTTGCATTCGTACTCGTAAAGAGGCATTACGGGTCCTTCTCGCGTGAAAAAACTGCGCTTCTTTGAGGATACAGTCTGATGCTGTCAGGCTGCCTCGTTTTTGATGCATAATTCAGTGCTCGTTTGGGTAGTTGTATCCTCCGGGCATGCTCCGCCGTCTGCTTGTGATTGCTACTGCGATGCTCTGCGCCCTCTCCGCCTCGGCCCAATCTCCAGCTTCCACGCCGCCGATGGGCTGGAACAGTTGGGACGCCTACGGCCTCACCATTACCGAGGCGCAGTTCCGCGCCAACGCCGCCGTGCTGCGCGACAAGCTGCTGCCCTTCGGCTGGCGCTATGCCGTCATCGACGAGGGCTGGTTCTTCGAGAATCCTGAAGACAGGCCCAAGCCCGACACGCTGCGGTATGCAATCGACCCGCATGGACGCTATGTGCCGGTGCCCGCGAGATTCCCATCGGCGAAGGGCAATGGCCCTGTCGCCGCGGAAACGCGCGGCACGCAGCCGACACTAGCGGCAACCATCGAGGAGACTAGCTTCAAACCTTTGGCCGATTGGGTGCACGCGCAGGGATTGCTGTTCGGCATTCACATCGTGCGCGGAATTCCGCGCGCTTCGGTCGAGCGAAATCTCCCCATCGCGGATTCGAGCTTCCACACCAAAGACGCAGCGGATACGAATGACGCCTGCGGTTGGGACCCGACGAACTGGGGTGTGCGCGACAACGCCGCGGGACAGGCGTGGTATGACGCGCTTATCCAGCAATACGCGAACTGGGGCGTGGATCTGTTGAAGGTAGACTGCATCGCCGACCATCCGTACAAGGTCAGCGAGATTCGGCAGATCAGGCGGGCCATCGACAAATCCGGCAGGCACATCGTGCTCAGCCTTTCGCCTGGCCCGACGAACCCGTCGCACGCAGCCGAGGTCGCCTCGCTCGGCAACATGTGGCGCATCTCGAACGACTTTTGGGACCTCTGGAGCGGCGGCAACTTCGCGGACGGGTTCCCGCAGGCTCTCAAGGGTCAGTTCGACCACCTCGCAACCTGGTCGGCGTTCGACCTCCGGCCCGGACAGTGGCCCGATGCCGACATGCTGCCGTTCGGCGAACTGCGCCCATCGCCGGGCTGGGGCCAGCCGCGCCACACTCGCCTGACTCCTGATGAGCAGAAGACGGTGATGACACTCTGGTCGCTCGCGCAGAGCCCGCTCATCCTCGGTGCGAACCTGACGCAGCTCGATGTGTCGACACTGCGCATGCTCACCAACCGCAATGTGTTGGCGATCGACCAGAACGCAGTGGTGCGCGGCCGTCCGATGCAGGGATTCGAAACGGGCGACCTGCGCGTCTGGCGCGCGGAGGTTCATCCGGCGCGGTCTGGCGGACATCCCGAGTTGGCCGTTGGGCTGTTCAACTTGAGCGACAAGCCGATGGCGGTCGACCGCTCCGTGAGTGAGGTGGGGCTGTTGCGCGCGGGCGAGAGCGAGGCTCGCGGAGTGCTCGATGTATGGGCCGGCAAGGAGACGCCTCGTCTCCAACGCGTGCGGGTGAATATTCCACCGCATGGCTGCGTGCTGCTGCTAGTGCGGCGTTAGCCGAAAGTCAACATTACCTCGCGACACATTCTGGGTTACCAGAACTGCGCGGTGCGTTACCAAGGCTATCTTCACGCCCCTGCAGATTGACCGTAGCTTTGTCTTCAGAAGCGCCAGACAAGGAAATGACATTGAGCGCCCAACCTTTTCCCAGGTCATAAAGGGCACTTGCAGTCCAAGTCTTGTTGAAGCGCTCGCGAAAGCGCAGGCCCGGTCACGGGGGCTCCGCAAGGAGCTGATCCGGGTGCTACGCACCATGCTGGAAGGCGCAACTGCCTGAGGCATGCGGGGGGCGAGGCAGGAACCCGCGTTCTCTTGGGGGAGAGAACGCGGGGCTCGCCTATACCAGTCTGTACATCTTGATTCACTCCTTCATTCGCCGAGGCCGTCCTTCGGGGCGGCCTTCTGGCATTCGTGCGGGCTTTGCACAGGCGGGCTCAAGGCGTGCATTGCCGCGAGAGCGTCTTCGCCGTATGCTCGCCTCAGTGGCTGCTCCGTTCCAGTTTCAACCGCGCAAATCCGACTCGAAGGCGCGCGCCGACAGCGCGGAGCGGCTCGTGTCTGCGGGTCCGGTTGATGACGACTCGCAGTTTGAGCTGAACCTCAGGCCGAAACGGCTGGCGGAGTTCATCGGCCAGTCGAAGGCGAAGGAGCAGCTGGCGATTGCGCTGGAGGCTGCGAAGTCACGCGGTGAGGCGCTCGATCACGTGCTGCTGTTCGGTCCTCCGGGGCTCGGCAAGACGACGCTGGCTACGATCATCGCCAATGAGCTCGAGGTGGGCTTCCAGCAGACGAGCGGCCCTGCGCTGCAGATCCAGGGCGATCTAACTGCCATTCTCACTAATCTTCGCGAGAAGCAGGTGTTGTTCCTGGATGAGATTCACCGGCTGCAGCCGGTGCTCGAGGAGAAGCTGTACACGGCGCTCGAGGACTACCAGATGGACATCATCATCGGGCAGGGACCGAGCGCGCGGACACACACGCTGGAGCTGAAGCCGTTCACGCTGGTGGGCGCGACGACGAGGCCAGGGCTGCTTAGCTCGCCGCTGCGGTCGCGGTTCGGGATCCTGCTGCGGCTGGAGTTTTATACCGAGGACGAGCTGCGGTTCATTGTGGAGCGCTCGGCTGACGTCTTGAAGGTGCCGATCGACCAGGATGGAGCGGCGGAGATTGCGGTGCGCTCGCGCGGGACACCGAGGATTGCGAACCGGCTGCTGCGGCGCGTGCGGGACTTTGCCGAGGTGCGCGCGGCCGGGAAGATCGACCGCGAGACGGCGATGCGGGCGCTGGAGCTGCTGGAGGTCGATGCGCATGGGTTCGATGAGCTCGACCGCCGGCTGCTGCGGACGATTATTGAGAAGTACGACGGTGGCCCGGTGGGGCTGAATACGCTGGCGGCGGCGCTGGCGGAGGAGCAGGATGCGCTCGAGGAAGTGTACGAGCCGTTCCTGATCCAGATCGGGTTTCTGGACCGCACGCCGCGGGGGCGGGTGGCGACCCGGCTGGCGTATGAGCATCTGGGGATCGAGATGCCAAGGCGGAATCCGACGAGCGCGACGCTGTTCGGGTAGGCTCGCACGAAAAAGTTCATCCTTTTTGGCCAAAAGTTGCGTAATAGCTGACATGAGTGAACGTGCGCTTCGATGCGGAGTTCGCCATTACAGCGTGTGCGGCGTAGCCCGTTTCACGGCCTTCGCCGCGTTGCTTGCGCTTGGACTGGGATGCCGGCCTCTGCGGGCGCAGGACATTGCGGGGACGTGGCAGGGAGCGATCGGGATGGCCAAAGAGCAGGCGGGCAAAGAGCAGCGGATCGTACTGAAGATTACGAAGGACACGGGCGCGGGATGGCAAGGGGTGGTGTACAGCCTTGACTCGAACATGGCTTTCGAGGGGCGGGCGACGACGCAGATGAGCCTGCAGGGAGCGGAGCTGCGGTTTGCGATTGCGCCGATTGACAGCAGCTACCAGGGCAAGCTGAGCGCCGACGGGGCGACCATTGCAGGGACCTGGACGCAGAGCGGTACGGCCCATTCGCTCAACCTCGCGCGGGTGAGCGGAGACGCGGCGTGGGAGATTCCCAGGGCCGACGCGCCGATGGCAAAGGATGCGGACCCGGACTGGGATGTGGTGACGGTAAAGGCGAGGGACCGGAACGACACGAGCAACAGCCAGAGTATGAGCATGCAGGGGCGGCAGTTTGTCATTGTGAACAGGACGGTGGAGGGGATGCTCCTGTTTGCGTACGGCGTGCAGAAGAATCAGATTGTGGGCGCGCCGGGATGGATGGATACGGAGCGGTGGGATGTGCAGGGACTGCCGGACGTTCCCGGGCATCCGAGCCTTAGGCAGACGCAGAGCCTGCTCCGAAAGCTGCTGGCGGAGCGGTTTGGGCTGAAGCTGCACAAGGAGACCAAAGAGTTGGCGGTGTATGCGATTACGGTGGCCAAGGGTGGGGCGAAGATGGCCAGGAGCGCGGGCGATCCGAACGGCACACCGGATGAGAACGAGCGTTCGAACGGCAGCGTGGTGACGATGAGAATGACGAATATGACGATGGGTGAGTTCGCGCCGGATTTGGGGTACTTTCTGGGCCGGCCGACGGTGGACCAGACAGGCCTGGCGGGACGATACGACTTCCAGTTGAAGTGGACCGCGGATGAGACGCGCGCACCTGCCGACGGCAGCGCCCCACCGGGATTGTTTACGGCGATTCAGGAACAGATCGGGCTGAAGCTGGAGCCGGTGAAGGCGCAGACTGAGGTGCTGGTGGTGGATGCGGTCGAGCGCCCTTCAGCAAATTGAACGCGCTTATAGCCACTCAATGAGAAACCCGAGGCTAAAGCCTCGGGCTATCTGAAAGCGTGATCTGCGACCGCTATTTGGCGGTGGGCCTGGTGGCTGCCGGTTTGGGGGCGGATAAGGGAGTCCCGGGTGGGGTGGGCGCGACGTAGGGCGGTGGAGGCTGAACGCCTTCGGCGCGGAGGGCGTCGTCGATCTCGCCGAAGAGGAAGTCCAGCGGAACGGCGCCGTCGATCTTGTTGCCGTTGATGAAGAGCGTGGGCGTGGAGTCGATGTTGAGCGACTTCGCCGGACTTTCTTCGAGGCTTCAATGGCAGCAGCGTCCTGCTTGGTGAGGCAGGCTTCGAGCTTGGGCATGTCGGCCTTCTGGAACTGGCCCTGCTCCTGGGTGAGCTTGTCGAGCTGCTCGGTGGCGCGGGGGAGGGTCTTGTCGGCCTTGGGGTCCTTGGGGTCGGCGCCGATTTCGGAGGCGTGGGCGTGGATGTAGTCGACGAGGTTCCAGTAGCCAGTGGGCGACTGGTCGCCGAGGCAGTTCACGTCGACGGCGGCGCGAAGGGCCCAGGGATGCTGGTCGAGCGGGAAGTCTTTGTAGACGATGCGGACCTTGTCGCCGTAGCGCTGGGTGATGGCGGGGAAGATGGCTTCATGCATGCGCGCGCAGTAGGGGCACTCGAGGTCGTCAAAGCCGACGATGATGACGGGCGCCGTGGCCGGGCCGCCGCGGGAGGGGCGGCCGTCGGCGGCGATCATGGTGCGGGGGTCCTTGGCGAGGTCGTACTTCGAGAACTGCGCGAGGGTCTTGCCGTCCTTGGAGAGCAGAAAGTTGACCGGCTTCGAGGTCTTGCCCTCGGCGCTGAAGCTGACGGAGATGTTGTCGTAGCCGGGGATTTCGGAGGGCTCGCGCGGGCCGAGGTGCACGGTCGAGCCGGGTGGAAGGTTCGCCTTCTGGCGGAGGAGGACCTCGACGCGGTGCTGCTCGGCGGGTGAGAGCTGTGTGCCGGCGGCGGCGGGCGTTTGCGCGTGGCAGCCTGCGGTGGTGAGGGTCAGGGCGAGGAGGGTCGTAGCGAGGGAGGAAGGGAGAAAACGCACAGTTTCATTATCGCAGAGGCAGGGAGTGGGTCACGGCCAGCCTTGGCTTCGTGAACCCGTGCTCAGTCTCCTCCTGCGGGTTGGGGTGTCCGGCTCTTTTTCTTCCTAAGCCATTTCCAAAGGCCGGTCACCACGGCGCTGACGAAGATAAACCCGGCACCACCGGGAAGTCCGTATTTCAACCAGTAGTCGGGGTCGCCTTCAAAGAGGCGTTTCACGCATTCGACCAGGCCGGGTACATGAATATCTACCGCCGCCTTGTAGACAGGCAGCTCGCGCTGCGTATTCGTGTCATAAATGACCCAGGCTTGCACGATCAGCTTCTTCGCCGTCGCCGTGTAACGCGGCGTGACGCTGAAGTGCCAGGTCGTCGCGCCGTCTTCGGGCACATATTGCTCCAGTTGCGTGTCCGATTCAGGCGTGATGATGAACTCATCCGGGTTGTCCGGCGCGCTTACAAGAACCTTCATGCGCCGCGCGACTTTGAGTGGGCCCTCGCCCGTTTGGTTGTCGATCGGGCCAGTGGAGGCAGCTTTCTCACCCGAGACTTGAACGGTGACGGTGGAGGGGACCTTCCACAGCATTGTCCCTGGCACGGTGTATTGAATCAGCCCATTCTTCAGCTTGTTGAACCACGCAGCCTCGTCGGAACCGCTGGATGCAGGTGTTTCAGGTGGTGGAGAAGCTGGCGTCGGAGCCTGCTGCTCCGGCGCGCTTGCGGGCGATCGGTCGGGGCTCGGCACCGGCGTCGGTTGTTCTGCCGGCACGCTTGCAGGCGATCGGTCCGGGCTCGGTGGCGGTTTTTCTGGAAGGATGCTCGCGGGTGGTCGGCCCTCCGTTTGCGGAGGGCGGGGCAGCTGTACTTTCGGCGGCGGTACTGGTCTTTCCGCTGCAGGGGAACGGGCCAGATTGGCAATCGTCACATTGGCCATCTCGCTACCCCGGGCAGCGGTGGCCTGAGCTTCCGCGGCGATTTGCCTGGATCGATTGGTCTGAGCCGCAAGCACGGCAACCGCAGCGTCGGTGACGACGGCTGAATGCTGGGAACCACTGCCCCACGCGGCTGGCTCCTGTTGTATTTGGCCCGCCTCCTGGATTACCTGATTGAGCATGGCCTGAAGATCGGAAATCGTACGGTCGAGATCGGCCGAGTTCGGATACTTGGAACGCAACTGCTGCAGGCGGGCAATATTTTGCTTCAGATCAAGTTCGGCGGTTTCAGCCTGCTGCTCAGCCGCTCGTTGCTGCCCTAAATATTGGGCTGCTTTTTGAGCATTTTCCGATTGGGCGGATAGGGCATCTGCTGCCTCTTTCTGTTGGACGGGTGTCCAGCCGAGGAAAGCGAACTCATGCCAGGTCGCGTTCGACCTCATGCCCGAGTGAACTGATCCGAGGCAGAAGAATGCCAGACCCAAACTCGCCAAGGCGCGAAACATAGGAACGCCTCCACAGGTCGGAGGTATTGTCGCATTGAACTGCGGCTGGTAACACCGGTATTTCAGGCGGGATGTTCCCGGCGGGTGACCTTGAATAGCAGCCGACAGCAATATCGCTATCCGTGAAGTCGCCGTCTCTGATCAACCCATGCACCTGACGAGGCCAGCCCGCTGCTAATCCCGGGAGCGGCTAGAAGAGGCGTTCGGCGCGGCGGAGGTTGCCGGCGCTGCCGATGTTGGCGAGGGTGAAGTTGAAGCGGTAGGCGTTTTCGTTGCGGACGGCGCCGAGTTCGTACTTGCGGTATTCGACGGAGAGGCCGCAGCAGTTCCAGTTGTAATTCACCTGGATGGCGGCGTACTGGATCTGGTCGAGGTTGATGTCGATGCCGGCGTTGGCGGCAACGGCGAGGCCGGGGCGGTTGGGGTCGCCGAAACCTCCGAGCACGCGCATCTGCTTGAAGTTCGAGGTAGGCGAGGTGGTGAGTGTCGCCTGGTCGTTGTTATTGGTGTCGATGGTTTCGGTGGCGAAGCGTCCGGGCGCCTGGAGCAGAGCGTAGGAGATGCCACCGAAGAGCGCGCCTTTGCGCGCATCGAGGAAGATGTTGGAGCTGGTGAATCTGGAGGCGCCGGTGTCGTAGTCGAAGTCCCACTCGAGGTCGGTGTGGCCGGAGGTGCGGAAGCGCATGCGGGAGATGAGCGGCGAGATGTTGCGCGGTTCGGTGAGGAAGGCGATGCCCGAGAGCGCGAGCGTGGAGTCGAAGATGTTGCGCCGGCCGGTGACGACGGCATTGCCGAAGGTGGGGTCGAAGAAGTAGCGCTGCGTGAGCCGCCAGGAGAACCACTCCTGCTGTGTGGGAACGATGGGCTGGGCGCACTGGTCAGTTTTGGCATGCGTACGCGTGGGCGACTGGGGAGCCTGTGCGTCGGCGTCGGGGATGCCGTTGGCGTCGGTGCTCTGGTCGGGCGACGGGTTGAGCACGTCGGGAAGCTCGGGCAGAGCGGAGGTCTGCGAGAGCTGAATGCCGTTTGTGGAAGCGGCGGCGGTGGTGGGGCAGCCGGGCCTGGGCTTGAAGGGCTTCACCAGGGGGCGGAAGTAGAGGTGCTGCGTGACACCGTACTCGAGCTCGTTGGTGTCGGACGCGAGATCGACGTCGTCGAAGCGCAGGATCTTGAGGAAGTTGTCGATGCCGTGGACGTTGCGGTAAGTGATCTCGGGCTCGATGGTGTGTCGCATCTCAGCGCCGAAGAGATGCTGGAGGGACGGGGGGATCTGGAAGGTGCGTTCGATGACGGGCGGGCGGATGGCGACGCGAACGTCGTAGTTGGCGCGGTTGATGGGGTCGGTGGACTCGAGGGGCGGTTGGCCGGGCGTGAAGTTGGCTGTGCGGGAGCGGGTGTAAAAGGTCTCGCGGGCGGCGATGGAAGCGAGCAGGTTCCAGCCGTCACCGTGGAGCGGAAGGGCGAACTCGGGGCGGAGGTCGAGACGCTCGATGATGCCGGAGGAGGTGAAGTTCGGCTGCGAGCGCTTGAGGCCGGACACGGAGCCGGTGAGACTCCAGAGGAGCGGCGTGTTGCCGATGGGGTGGTCGACGGCGGTGAAGTCGAGGGAGGGGACGTGGAGGATGTGGACCTGCTCACCGGGTGAGGTGCCGATAGGGACGCGCTTGAGGCCCTGATAGCGCTCGGCGAGGACGTCCATGGAGACGCCCTTGTCCTGGTTGGTGAAGTAGCCGATGGAGGTGATGTCGGAGCTGACGGCCTGGTTGAAGTTGTCGGTGAAGGCCTCGCGATAGACGTAGGAGCTGAGGTACTCGACGTCGCCGACGACGCGGGAGGTGGGGGTGAGCTGCTTGCGGAAGGCGGCGGTGACGTCCTCACCGCCCTGGTTGGTGTAGGTGCCGTTTTCAGGGGTGAAGCCGCGGTCCTGCAGCGCAGAGAAGTGGGCCTGGGCGAAGTCTTCGTCGAAGCCCCTGGCGCGGAAGGTGGCGGACTCGGCCCACCCGCGGAGGGAGTAGTACTGCAGGCCGAGGGTGAGGTCGGCGGAGCGGCCGAGGGTGATGTAGGCCTGCTCACCGATGATCCAGCCCTTGGTGCTGGACTGGCCGAGGACGGGGATGAGGATGCCGCTCTGACGCTGCTCGGAGTTGACGGGGTGCGTGGCGTAGGGGAGGAAGAAGAGCGGGAGGCCGAAGAGACGAAAGACGGTGTTGCCGGCGCGGGCCTGGTCCTCGTTGAGCGAGAGATGAGCGGAGGTGAGGATCCAGTCGGGACGTGGGAGGAGACAGGAGGTGACGGAGCCGTCGTAGACGTCGTAGCTGCGCGGGCCGGTTTTGACGACGACCTTGCCGGAGAAGAGGAAGGGGTTGGGCGTGACGAGGCCGGTTTTGCCGGAGGGTGTGGCGACCATGGCCGAGCCGTGCATGCCGATGGAGCCGGTGACGTCGTAGAAGCGGCCGGTGCCGGTCTTGAGGTTGTAGGTGCCGTGCGAGGCAGTGATGTACTCGTCGTTCTCGCCGCCGGAGAGTCGGACGTGTCCGCTGGCGGTGATGTCGTGGGTGTCTTCGTCGTAGGAGATGTTGTCGGCGCGGAGGAGATGGTTGGTGTAGGTGACCTCGACGTTGCCGGCGAGCAGATAGACGCTGCCGCGCTTGGATTGGGTGTCGGCGTTCCAGGAGACGATGTCCGGGGCCTTTTCAGGAGGCAGCGGGGTGGCGCGCGGGATGTCGGTGAGGTCGGGGAGGGTTGTGTCGGATGCCGCGGGCGGAGGTGCCGGATTCGACACCTGTGCGATGAGCAGATGTGGATGAACCGCGGAAGGCGCGATGATAGACAAGAACAGGACGGCTCGGCACATTCGCGAACGCCAGCGCACCCTCGAGCGATGTTGGATTGGGAGTGGGGCGTCGCGAGTCACTGACTTGAGATTAAACGATGGACGGCGCGCGAAGTTGTGACGCGTGCAATGAGTAACGAGGCTTTCGGGGATGCAGGGTTCGGTGGGCAGCGCGGTGGGCGAGGAGATGGCGACGCAGGGATTGCTGAGGACGGGCACTGACGGCACGGTCTTCGGTACCGAGCCCGCGTCGCTGTGGGACACCGGCGCGGCGTCTCTGCGCGAGGCCGCGGCGGCTCGGGTGGCGGCGCACCGGAACAAGCGGGCGGGAGCCCAAGCGCTGGATGCGGCGCGAGAAGAGGCATTGCGCGAGGAGCAGGCGCGGGCGGAGCGCGATGCGCGGCGCGGGGTGGCGAACGTCCGTGATGCGGTGCGGGCGCGGTATGAGAAATCGCAGAGCTACAGGGATTTTCTGGCGGCCGAGGCCGAGCGCGCGGTGCAGCAGGCGCAGGCCGAAGCGGAGGTCGCGACACGGAATGCGAAGGCGATTGCCGATGCGCAGATGCAACTGCTGGAGGAGCTGAAGCAGGAGGAGAGCTCTGCGTTTGAGGCCGCGCCGGTTGCGATGGCGTCGTTTGAGCACGAGCGATCGGCGTGGGAGTGGGATGAGCCTCGGATTGGGTTCGTGGAGGAGCCGGCGCCGCAGAGTGGGGATCTGTTTGCCGAGCCGTCGGAGCCGCTGCGGGAGGTTTCGACGGGCGGGCTGACGGTACGGCTGTATGACGATGCCGGGCCGACTGTGGCCGGCGCTGCCGGAGATGAAGGCTGGCGCAAGAAGGTTCGCCGAGGATCGTGCGCTGGAGTCGGAGGAGCTTGCGGAGCTGGAGCAGGAGATCGCGTTCCGGCGGGCGCCCGAGTTTGTGGACCACATCATCGAGACGCTGCCGTTGCCGGCGAATCTGATCGAGTTTCCGCGGGAGCTGGTGGCTGCGCGCAAGGCGAGGCCGCGGCTGGCAGAAGGCCCGCTGCGCGAGGAGCTGCCGCCGGAGCCGCAGCTGCGGATCTTCGAAGTGGAACCGGAGCAGATTTCGACGGAGCCGGTGGCCGCGGAAGAGGTTGTGACCGAGGCGCCAGGGTGGCAGGGAATGCTGCTGGATGCGCCGATGGGGCCGCTGCCACGGCCAGGGGTTGCGGCGGCGACGGAACCGATGGATATCGCTTCGGTGCCGCGGCGCTTGATGGCGGCGATCGTGGATGGGTGCTGCATTGGAGTGGCGATGATCGGGTTTGCGACGGTGGCTTCGTACATTTCCGGGCCGCGGTTGCAGGCGATGTCGAAGCCGATGATCGGCGCAACGGTAGTGGTCACGTTTGCGGTTGCGGCGTTGCTGTATCAACTGCTGTTCTTCTCGGTGAACGAGGCGACGCCGGGGATGCGATACGCGCGCATCGGGCTGTGCACGTTTGCGGATGCGAACCCGACGCGGCAGCAGATGCGGCGGCGTGTGCTGGCGCAGGTGCTGGCGGTTTGCCCGCTGGGGCTTGGGCTGCTGTGGGTGCTGCTGGATGACGACCGGCTGGGATGGCACGATCGGATTTCAAGGATGTATCAGCGGTCGTACTAGAGACAGAGTCCTTCGTTCACAACAGAGTGTTTGCGTCGCAAGGTACTGAGCGCTGGCCGGTTCTGGGGCTTCGGATGATCGACCAGGAGTGCGCCGGTATGGGGATCCGCGAGGACGCGGGGCGGATTACCGGAAACCTGTCGAGCTTTGTCCCGCATTACTTCAGCTCGAAGTAACGTACCTCACTCACCATGAAGAAGCTGCAATGAGGGGCGGCCGAACGTCGATTGAACGGGATTGATCTAGTGCAGGATGTTTATGGTCGTGGTGTACATGGTGTAGTTCGGCCACTGCATGAAGTCGTTGGTAAACATGATGGTCGGCGCCATGCTGCTGGCGGTGTCGTTGAGGATGACGGGGTTGTAGTAGCCCTGCGTTGGCCAATCGGTGGTGTTGACGAGCGTCCACGGGCCCCAGGGATGTGGCGCCTCGTAGGCCTGCCAGATGGTGTGCTGCGAGGCGGGCTTGGGTGGTGCGAGGCCCTCGGGGTAGGAGTAGGTGAGCATGAGGTAACGGTTGAGCGTGGGGATGTACTGCACGTTCGGCTCGCTGAGCTTGCCGGGGCTGGAGAGCACGGGCTTTGCCTTGGTCTGGTCGGTAGTCCAGCTTGCGTCATGCAGCCCGTCGCCGCTGACGAAGAACTGGTAGTCGGAGGGCTGGAGGCGGCTCATCTTGGCGCGCGGTACGCGGGCGAGATAGAGAACGTTGCCGTTGTTCCAGTAGCCGTCATTGGCCATGACGTAGACGTAGCCGTTGGCGTTGTCGGCGAGATTACAGGTGTCCATGTAGCCAAGGTTGCCGTTGTCCGGGCAGTACATGACGAAGGTGGCGGAGCCAAAGTTGCCGGTGACGCCGGGGAACATCGTCGCGTCGATGGGATTGGTGGGGCTTCCCTGCGCGTTGAAGCTGTTGGGGTTCTGGAAGTTGTTCCAGGTAGCGCCGTGGTCCTGGCTGACGAGCATCTGGCCGGCGTCCTGCACATAGGCGGTGTTCGTGCCCATACCGCCGGTGGCCATGTTGAGCTGGCGGCCTACGAGCATGTAGAGCTTGCCGGCCATGCAGAAGAGGCCGGCGTCTTTCTCGCTGCGGCGGTCTGTGGAGGTGGCGGAGCCGCCGATGCCGTAATTCTGGAACTGGTTGATGGTGATGCCGGCGAGCGGGTTCTCCGAGGTGAACTTGACCAGCGAGAGCGCGCTGTAGAAGGAGGTGGGGTTGCCACTCTCCTGCCAGCCGGCGGTGTCGTCGGTCGTCAGATAAGTCGAGCCGTCGCTGGATTTGCAGTTGTAGAAGGTGTCGCCATTCATCTGGTTGGCCGGATTGATGGCGTTGTAGGAGCTGATTGTCCTGAAGCTGAGGCCCGTGATCGGGGTGGACGGCATTGGGTCGGCGGTGCGGGCCGTAATGGTGAGCGGCGCGGTGTCGTTGGCGTAGGTGATCTGACAGAAGTAGGTGGTCGAGGGCTGCAGACCGGTGACGATGCGCTGGCCGTTGGTATCGGAGTCGGGCAGGTCGTTATCGATGGCCTGCGTGGTGTAGGAGCCGGAGCTGGTGCCGCAGGCGAGAGTGTTGGCGCCGGAGTCAGTGAGGCCGGTGCCGACGACGATCGTGGAGGCGGTGACGCCGACGACCGTGCCGATGGTGGGTGTCGTAGCAGAGGACGTGCCGGAGGTCGTGCTCGCGTTCGAGTTCGAATTCGCGTTCGAGTTTGTGTTTGCGGTGCCGGTGCTGCCCGGCTTCTTCGCGGATTCCGGATTGACGACGGTACTCGGGATGGTGATGGATGGCAGGGTGCATCCAATGAGAGCGAGCTGTGCGAGCGTCAGCATCCCAACACGTCCCAAACGTAAAGATTGCATGAAACGGTATCCAGCGTCTGAAGTATCGGCGTCGTAGGCGGCCGCGGCGAAGAGCCGAAGCGGGAGAGCTCGCACCAGGCGCGGGAACGCCGTCTTGCATTCGCGTTCTCCCGGGCAGTTGAGGACGAGGCGAGCAGAACGGACCGCAACCGGCTGAATGCGAGAACCTGCCAGGGGTCGATCTGCGGCTAGAGTCGCTGGTTTTGAAGGAGATCGGAATAGCACTTCGGCATTACGGCATGCGACGTGCTGCGCGGATGCGTGGCGCAAACGGTGAAGGAAGTGACGCCGCGAGGAAATCTGCGGGGTCGAGTGATTCAGCGCACCGGATAAAATGTAGGCATTGCGCCTACTTGCGCCCCTGGAGCTGCTTTGAAGATCGTTCTCGCTGAAAAGGTCTCGCCCGCTACCCTTGCCATTTTTCAGAAGGAGCCGGGCTGGAATGTTGTGACGGCTGACAAGATTGCTCCGGGAGGCCTGGCCGGCGGAGCTGGTAGATGCGGACGCGCTGGTGGTGCGTTCCGCCGTGCAGGTAGACGCGGAGCTGCTGTCGCATGCACCGAAGCTGCGGATCATTGGCCGTGCGGGCGTGGGTGTAGACAACATTGACGCGGAAGAGGCGACCCGGCGCGGTATTGTCGTGATGAATACGCCGGGCGCGAACGCGGTGGCCGTGGCGGAGCTGACGCTGGGGCTGATGATTGCGATGGCGCGGAGTGTGCCGCGCGCGAACAGCGGGATGCATTCGGGCAAGTGGGACAAGAAGAGCCTGCAGGGCAGCGAACTGCGCGGCAAGACGCTGGGCATCGTGGGGTTGGGGAGGATTGGGCTCGAGGTGGCGCGGCGCGCGAAGGCGTTCGGGATGAATCTGATCGGCTACGACCCGTTTGTGGCGCCGGTGATTGCGCGCGAGAACGGCGTGACGCTGGTGCCGATCGACGAGATCTTTTCGGGGAGCGACTACCTGTCGCTGCACGTGGGGCTGACGCCACAGACCGAGGGGCTGATCAACAAGCACTCGATTGCGATCATGAAGGATGGCGTGCGGATTCTAAACTGCGCGCGCGGCGAGCTGATTGTGGATGAGGCGCTGGTAGAAGCGCTGAAGAGCGGCAAGGTTGCGGGCGCTGCGCTGGATGTATTCCGCAAGGAGCCGCTGAAGGACTCGCCGTACTTTGAGCTGGAGAACGTAATGCTGAGCCCGCACATTGCGGGGTCGACCGATGAGGCGCAGGAGGCGATTGGGATTCAGCTGGCGAACCAGGTTCGCGACTACCTGAAGCTGGGTGTGGTGCAGAACGCAGTGAACGTGGCCTCGCTGAGCGAGGAGGAGTACGCGGAGGTTTCGCCGTATATCGAGATGGCGGCAAGGCTGGGGCAGCTGCTGGGGCACGAGGCGGGAGCAGGTGTTGCGGGTGATGGGCTGGGCAGCGTGGAGAGCATTTCGCTGACCTACAACGGCCGCCTGGCGCAGCTGAAGACGGACCTGATTCGTAACGCGGCGATTGAAGGCGTGCTGCATGGAGCGGATGGGATCAATCGCATCAACGCCACGGCGGCAGCAACGGAGCGGGGAATTCGCGTGGTGGAGGACAAGCGCGAACATGTGGCGGGTGGGACAGGCGCGACGCTGCGGTTATCGCTTCACTGGGTGCGTAAGAACGACGCGACTCCAGGACACCAGGCGGGACCGACGCAGGGCGACTGGACGGGGCTGGCGACGGTGATCCATGGGAACTCGCCGCGGCTGCTGAGCTATGACGGGATTGATATTGAGGCGGAGCTGGCGGGAACGCTGGTGATCATCCGCAACCAGGACGTGCCGGGCGTGATTGGACGGATTGGAACGATCCTGGGTGAGGCGAGGCTGAACATCGCGAACTTTGCGCTGGGACGCAGCCGCGGAGGGCGCCTGCCGGAGGGTCACGCGCTGGCGGCGGTGCAGTTGGATGTCGCGCCGGGCGATGAGAACGCGCTGGCGACGGCGGCTGCGCAGCTGAAGAAGGTGGAGGCGATTACGAGCGTACGGGTGGTGGAGTTACCCAAGCTGTAGGCGGCGATTTCGCTGCATTTGGGGAGGTTTCCTGTAGACTGAACTGACGGTCGGCCAGGCTGACCAGGAAACCTCCCCAATGCAGAAATCAGTACGTGCTTTCAGTCTTCTTCTTCTTGCGTCGTCGTTTGTTGTGCTGACTGGTTGCCGCCAGGTTCAGCAGAACGGCGTGGTTGCCACGGTGAACGGTCATCCGATTCTTCGTGCGGACCTCGATAAGCTCTACAACGCGCAACTGGCGAACAATCCGCAGCCGCAGGCGCCCACGACGGACACGGCCGATGCGCTGAGGCTGAACATTCTTCACGAGCTGATCGTGGAGGAGATTGTTGAGCAGCGCGCGGCGAAGCTGGGACTGACGGCGACCGACGCCGAGGTCGACGCGAAGCTGACGGAGCTGAAGGCTCCCGTATACCGAGGAGCAGTTCCGGCAGAAGCTGCAGGCGGGCGGGCAGACGATGGATACTCTGCGGCGCACGCTGCGGCGGAGCTTGACCTTCGACAAGCTGCTGAACAAGGAGATCAACTCGCGCATCACGGTGACAGACCCGGATGTGGCGAGCTACTACAACGCGCACAAGACGGAGTTCAATCTGATTGAGCCGCAGTATCACCTGGCGCAGATCCAGGTGACGGGCCAGTCGGCGCAGCAGGTGAATAACCTGCAGGGCAACAAGGCCGCGAACGACACCGATGCGCGCAAGAAGATCCAGGCACTGAAGAACCGCATTGATGCTGGCGAGGACTTCGGCACGCTGGCGATGCAGTTCTCCGAGCAGCCGAACACGGCGCCGAACGGCGGCGATATGGGCTTCATCTACGAGTCGCAGATGAAGCAGGCGACCGACCCGATGACGTTTGCGGCGATTACGAAGCTGAAACCGAGTCAGACGACGGAGATTCTGCCGCTGCTGGATGCGCAGACGAAGAAGCCGGCCGGGTATGCGATCTACAAGTTGATCAGCAAGGAGCCGGCAGGACAGCGCGACCTGAGTGATCCGCGCGTGCAGCAGTCGATCCGGCAGCAGCTTCACGACAGCCGCTCGCAACTGCTGAAGAACGCCTACTTCGAGATTCTGCGGGATGAGGCGAAGGTGCGGAACTTCTACGCGGAAGAGGTCTTCAAAGAGACGGCGAAGTAGACGATGGCTGCGGTTGTTAGGCGGCTGTCAGGCTGCATGTCTGATTTTTGCTGCGGGGCTGATGAGCAGATGCCATCGACTGCCGCCGCCCACGCCGTTAGATCAACTGAACGCACAGCAGATGCGCGGGCACGCGGTGTACCAGGCGCGCTGCGGGCAGTGCCACTACGATCGCGAGGAGGGTCCGCTGCATGGGCCGTCGCTGCGCGGAATGTATAAGAAGCCGTATCTTCCGAGCGGGGCTCCGGCGAATGACGAGCGGGTGACGTCGACGGTATTGCATGGGCATGGATTGATGCCGGCGCAGCCAAACATGGTCCGGAGGCGGATCCACAGGATCTGGATGATCTGCTGGCGTATCTGCATACGCTTTGAAATTGTGAGTGGTTAGTAGTTAGTGATGACAGAGGAACAGAAATCGCGATTTGAGGATCCGAAGGTTGCGCCGGCGGAGGACAAGGGCTTCCGCGCGCGCAAGCTGCCCGGCACGCCCGCGGGTGAGTCCAAGGGCATGCTGCCGGGGATGGCGCTGATCGGCATCTACTTGCTGGTGCTTGCGATGCTGAATGCGTTTGCGGCGGCGCGCGGGAGCTTCGGCAACGGCGGAGCGAAGTACACCATCCTGGCGATCTGCACGCTGCTGGCGGTAGGTGTGTTCGGGCTGCTGCGGCTGCTGCGCTGGGGATGGGCGATTGTGAGTGCGGGCTGCGTGTTGATGGCCGCGGGATACTTCTACGGATTTCATCGCACGCACATTGCGCCGTACATCATCCAGGGGCTGTTTGCACTGGTGTTCTTTCTGTACCTGAGCCGGACAGAGGTTCGCGAGCGGCTGCGGTAGGTTGCAAAATTAGAACTCAATCGGCGGATGAACACGCCACTCGCACTGATAGAACTTCAATATGAGCCACAGATGGAAGACGCTGGTTGCGTTCGGCATCATCTACTTTGTCTGGGGCTCCACGTTTCTTGCGATCCGTGTGGGCGTGCACGAGGTGCCGCCGTTGCTGTTCGCGGCGATACGCTTCTTCATCGCGGGGCTTGCGCTGGTTGCGTGGACGGCTGCTCGGCGTGAGACGTGGCCGACAGCGCGGGAGTGGGGTTCGATCTGCCTGCTGGCGGCGCTGATCTTCGTGGGCGATTACGGGCTGCTGTTCTGGGCTGAGCAGAAGGTGCCGTCCGGCATTGCGGCCGTGATGCTGGCGACGATTCCGGCGTTCACTGCCATCGGGGAGGTCCTGCTGCTGCGCACAGCGCGGATGACATTGCAGCTTGGCGGTGCGCTGGTAATCGGGCTTGCGGGCGTCGTGGTGTTGATGAGTCACTCACTCAATCTGGGTGGAGCGGCGATCAGCACGGTGGGTGCGCTGGCGCTGATCGTTGCGGCGATGTTCTGGTCGGTGGCATCGGTGCTGACGCGCAGGTTGTCACTGCCATCGTCGAAGGTGCTGAGCGCAGGAGCGCAGATGCTGGCCGGCGGAGTCATGCTGGCAGTCGTCGCGACGGCGTTCGGCGAGCCGCGAAGGTTTCATCCTGCGGCGGTGTCGGGCCAGGCGTGGTTCGCGCTGGTCTATCTGATTGTGATGGGCTCGATCGTTGGATTCACGTCGTATGTGTGGCTGATCCATCACGAGTCGCCGACCAAGGTGGGGACGTATGCGTATGTGAATCCGGTGGTTGCTGTGCTGGTGGGATATCTTTTGGGCGGCGAGGCTCTGGGTCTGCGCACGATCCTCGGGACGCTCCTGGTGCTGGCGAGCGTGCTGCTGATTACGCTCGGAAAATCTACACGGAGCAGGGCGGAGACGGAGAGGCGAGAGCGAATCGGCCAGACTTGCGCGGACTGAGGCGGCTCGTCGAAGTTCATGTTGTGTTCATGAAATTAAGACTCTTCGTTTGCAGGCGGCAGAAGTTTCCAGTTGACACCGCAACGGGTCACGCGTAGCTTTGCATCGCTCGGACAGTAATTAAAAATTCAGCACGACTGTGGGGGTAATCATGCACCTCCGGGACCTGTGCGTCTCTCCTTCTGCCGAAGAACTTTCGCCCCAACCTCTAACCGTCAAGGCTTGCAGCAGCAGGCGTGCGAGCCGGCGTCTCTTGCAGGTGTTCCCCGCTCTGCTGTTGTTGCTGGCTGCGGTGGCGGCGCAGGCGCAGCAGTATACGAAGATCGTTGTCTTTGGGGACTCGCTCTCCGATACGGGCAATGATCTGCCGCTGTTTATTGCTGAGGCGGGCCTTCCCATTCCGAGCCCTGCCTTCGACTACACATTGGGACGTTTCACCGATGGTTCGGACACGTTTCCGCCCGCGATTAACTACCTTGGCGTGTGGATTGAGCAGTTGGCAGCAGCGCTTCCGTCTCATCCTGCGGTGTTGCATCGGTCTATGGTGGAACGAACTTCGCGTATGGATTCGCAAGACACGTTTGGCGGGACGTCACAGTTCACGCCGCTTCCCAGTTTTCGTGCACAACGTTGGCCAGCAGATCGATGAATATATGGCGACGCATCCGACGATCGACAACCACACGCTGTTTGTGGTGTGGGCGGGGGCGAACAACCTTACCGCAGCGGTTCCGGAGCCGAATGCCGCGCAACTGATTGTCGACGGAGCCATCGCGCAGATCGGCAATATCCAGCGACTGATTAATGCGGGAGCCACGCAGTTTCTGGTTCCGAATCTGCCGAACCTCGGATCGGTGCCACGCTTCAATACGTCGCCAACGGACTCGGCGGCGTTCAATCAAGCGTCAGTGCTGTACAACGCTACGCTGGATACGGGCGTATCGTTGCTACCGCTCGTGAATTTCCGCAGGCACGTAACGATTCATAGACTCGATAGTTTACGGCTTGTTGAAGAACATCGTTGCTCATCCGGCGAACTATGGGCTTCTGGATGTCACAGACAGCTCGCAGGGCGCGCCGGTTGATCCGGACTACTTCCTGTTCTGGGATGATCTTCATCCGACGACGCACGGGCACGACATCGTGGGGATGACCGCGCTGAAGTTGATTGAGCCTCCCGGGTGTGTGCAACAGGTGGCTCCGGGTGAGTATGTCGGCGTGGCAGCGCCGGGCTGCAGATAGCGGTCTGCCGGAAGAGTTTGCAAAAAAGCATGAAGCGCAGCGGGTCGAGGGGATCCGCTGCGCACTTTTTTTCTGCGCGCAGAGTGATGCGATGTGCGCATGCAGGATGATGTGGTTCCTCGTGTACAACGAAGTAGATGGGGATGCTTCGTCGTGTAGGCGCGAGTCCGGTGGCGCTGCTGGTGGTGGCGGTGGCACTGTTGACGGCAATGATTCAGTCGGGTGAGCTGGGCACGGCGGACACGACGCGGCGGCTGCAGGTAACGCACTCCTTGTGGACGAGCGCGCCGCAGGTGACGCAGGCGGACTACACAGAGTTTGGGAGCCCGGGGCGCGGTGGGCGGATCTATGCGTGGTACGGGATTGGGCAGTCGTTACTGATGCTGCCGGCGGATGTGGTGGGGACGGCCGCGGCGCACGCGCCGTGGTGGCGCGGATATGTGCAGAGCGATGCGACGCCGCAGATTCGCGGGATGGTGGTGAGCGTGCTGCACGAATCTGCTGCTGAATGTGCTGACAGCGCTGGTTGCGCTCGAGTTTCTGGAACTGCTGGGGTTCTCTCGTGTCCAGTCGATTGCGGGTGTACTGGCGCTGATCTGCGCGACGACGCATCTGCACTACGCGCAGAACATGCAGGAGAACAATTACATCTTTCTGCTGACGCTGACGGGTTTGTGGCTGCAGTTGCGCTGGGCGGTGTCGGGCGAGCGGCGCTGGTTGTGGTGGGGTGCGGGTGCTCTGGGGCTGAATCTCCTGACGCGGATGACGACAGCGCTGGATGTGATGGGCGCTGCGGTCTTTCTGCTGCTTGTGGGAACGTTTGCGCGTGCGGCAGGTGAGGATTCGCGTGTCGCGAAGTTGTTGAGTGCGCGCAGGGTGAAAGAGTATCTGCTCACGGTGCTCCCGGTGTATACGGTGTTTGTTTTCTTCGACCGGCTGTATCAGTTAGTGCGGTTCGGCTCGTGGACGAGCACGTACATGCGGCTGCAGGCGAACGAGTTGATGCGACGCGAGCCGACTCTGCCGAAGAACTTTCCGTTCAGCGGGCACTGGTTTCAGGGAGGCGTGCACTCGGGGTTGCTGGGGCCGCTGCTTGAACCGGAGAAGTCGATCTTTGTGTTCGATCCGCTGTTTGGGCTGGCGCTGGTGCTGACGGTGGTGTTGTGGCGGCGGATGTCGCCGGTGGTGCGCGCGTATGCGGTGGCGATGCTTGCTGCTGCTCGCGGCGTACATGGTGCTGTATGCGCGCTACTTCGCGTGGGCGGGCGACTTCGCGTGGGGAGATCGGTACATCTCGAGCGTAGTGGAGTTGTTCGCGATGCTGGCGGTGCCGCTGCTCATGCGGTACCGGCGCGAGTTTGGGCGCGTAGCGCGGGTCTGCGCGTGGTGCGTGGCGGCGGTTAGTGTGGCGATTCAGGCGGCATCGCTGGCGTTCTGGCTGCCGCTGGAGATCTACCAGATTGACTCGCTGGGGCATGACGCGTGGACGGTGGCGCTGCGGTTCCGGAACATCTGGGCGCTCGCGACCAGGCGGCCGATGCCGGCGGGGATTGATCTGCCGGGGGCTGTGGCGGACTCGTGGGATGCGCTCCATGTGCGGACATGGAACTTCATGCCGTCGTTGATGCGGCATGTGGGCGTGGCGCCACTGTGGGTTGTGCGGCTGCTGGATTCGATTTGGGTCGTGATGGCAGTGGCGCTGGTGTGCGTGCTGGTGCGGATGGTGAGGCTGCTACGCGGGAGGGCGGGTCGAGGCGGCCGCGTAGGGCCGGACGATACAATAAGTTTGCCGATGGCGCCGCTCATTCAATCCGACGAACTGGTGCAGATTGACCTCTCGCCGCGCAAGCCGGCGGCCAAGCCGGAGTGGCTGAAGGCGCGGGCGCCGATGGGCGAGACCTTTCACTCGCTGAAGAAGCTGGCGCGTGATCTGAACCTGCATACGGTGTGCGAGAGCGCGCACTGCCCGAACATCGGCGAGTGCTGGAACCACAAGACCGCGACGTTCATGATGCTGGGCAACCTGTGCACGCGGCGGTGCGGCTTCTGCGCGGTGCCGAAGGGCAGGCCGGAGCCGATCGATCATAGCGAGCCGGAGCGTGTGGCGTATGCGGTGGCGTCGCTGGGTCTGAAGCATGCGGTGATTACGAGCGTGAATCGCGACGACGACAACCTGGGCGCGGCGCTGGCGTTTGTGAATGTCATCAGGGAGATTCGGCGGCAGGCTCCGGGGTGCCGGGTCGAGGTGCTGACACCGGACTTCCAGGGCGTGGACGACGCGCGGCGGATGGTTGTGGACGCGCGGCCCGAGGTGCTGAACCACAACATCGAGACGGTGCCGCGGCTGTATCGCGTGGCGAAGTCCGGCGGGCGGTACGAGCGTTCTCTGCGGTTTCTGGAGGCGGCGAAGGAAGAGTCTGCGGCGCATCCGGATGGGCCGATTGTGACGAAGACGGGCATCATCGTGGGGATGGGCGAAGAGATGCACGAGCTGCTGAGCGTGTTCCGCGATCTCGCCGACCGCAAGGTAGACATTCTGACGATAGGGCAGTATCTGCGGCCGAGTCGCGATCACCTGCCGATGGCGCGGTACTACACGCCGGATGAGTTCGCATTCCTGAAGCATGAGGCATTGGGCATGGGCTTCAGGCATGTGGAGTCAGGGCCACTGGTGCGCTCGAGCTATCACGCGCACGAGCAGGCGCAGTCGACGGGCCTGGTGGTTTCAACTTAACCGCCAATTGGACTCGTTGCGTCCGGGGATCTCGGATATAAAAGTGATCGGCTCTACCGATTCATCCGCCGAATTTCGCCGGAATCAGGACAGGCGGATCTTTCTTTTTGAGCAGGAACGACCTGTGCGCGGTCTGCCGGTGAACTGGATCACGACGACCTGAAGGAAGGAATCATCGTGCACGATCGATCCGGT
Source organism: uncultured Acidobacteriaceae bacterium (assembly GCA_963827415.1). Taxonomy (GTDB): domain Bacteria; phylum Acidobacteriota; class Terriglobia; order Terriglobales; family Acidobacteriaceae; genus Granulicella. The sequence goes on along the minus strand of CAWHBA010000031.1, from coordinate 300,067 downwards.
GCACGAACCAATACAACCCTGCGGCTGCTGCAAAGATAATGCCGCTCGCGATTGCTCCGGGCAATGCGGCATCGCTGTGGCCCGCCAGATAGGCGTCGAGCGTTGCAGAGAGAAGCCAGATTTGCACCATCAACAACAGAACCAGGAGCGCCACAACTCCGTCCAGTGCGGTGATTCTTCGTCGCATCTCAGCTCTCCAATTTCCCGCTTATACCAATGGCGATCAATTCCTGCCCCTTGCGCTCAAGCAGAACGTGGGGCAGCGCTCGCGTCGGTGGCCCTTGAATAACAGCGCCGTCCCGAATGGAAAAGCGACCGTTGTGACATGGACAGATCAGCTGGTTGTCTTCGCGAGAATAGTAAACGGCACAGGACAGGTGGGTGCATTTCTGCGAATAGGCTACGTAATCCTCTTCGCCTGTTCGAACCAGCAAACACTGCTCTTTAGGATCGGGGTAATGGAACAACTTCACACCGCCGACGGGAATCTCGCCGGCGCGTGCAATTTCCTGTCGCGGGTACGTCTCGTCGCGGCGTAGCCACGACCGAATAAGTATCCACACATTTCCGACAAACATGCCGAGGCTGGTCAACGTCAGGAATTTTATGAGCTGACGCCGTCCGACAAAGCGTTCTCGCTCCTGAAATACCGAAAACTCCTCCCACCAAAGCGATTTGCGACGGGTCTCCTCTTTCTTCTCATCGAGTTGGATCAAGATGTCCCTCCCACATGTAATCGGCCACATCGATAGAAACAGGGCTGCCATTGGGCACCATCATGTTCACGCGCGTCTTGACCGGTTGATTCCCGAACACAAACAGGTTTGTTGGCTCTTCGCGTCGTTGCCTGATCTCACTGGGCTTTACGTAACTCAGCGCCTGACTGGGGCAGACCGTGGCGCACATTGGTTTCTTGCCGACCGATGTGCGGTCGTAACACATGTCGCACTTCATCATCTGCTCGTATTCCGGGATGACCTTCGGTATGCCAAAAGGGCACGCAAGCACGCAATTGGAGCAGCCAATGCAGCGCGGCTTCAGCGCAGACATTACGATGCCGTCCTCCCCGACCTTGATTGCATCGGCTGGACAAACCATGGCGCAGGTGGGCTCTTCGCAGTGCCAGCACACATAAGCAGCGGTTCCGGCCATCTCGTGACGGTCAAGATAGTCGAAGTTGATCATGGATACACCGCGATGAGTTTCGCATTCCTCGCAGGCTTGCACGCATGATTGACAACCGATACAGCGCGAAGGATCAACGTAGAACTCGTAGCCAAACATTAGGAATGTACCTCCGCGGAAGATGTCTTGTGCAGAGAACATGCCGATACTTTGAATTCAGGAATCTTGCTGCGTGGATCGAGTGTGCGGTGTGTGAGTTGGTTGGCGCTCTGTTTTCCTGGCCAATGATAGGGAATGAACACGGTGTCAGGGCGAATCGTCTTTGTCACCAGCGCTCGCAAAGTCATCTCCGCGCGGCGGGTTGTTATGGTGACTGACTCACCATCGGCGATCCCGTATTGTTCAGCAAGTCGTGGGTGTATCTCGAGCCGTGGCTCGGGATAAATATCCACCAAACCTCCCAGACGCCGCGTTTGCGTGCCTGAAAGATATTGGCTCACAACTCGTCCGGTTGTGAGATACACGGGATATCGCTCATCGACAGGATCTCCGCTCTCTCGCCATTCGGTTGTCAGGAACTTGCATTTCCCGTCTTCGTGAAAACTGTAGCCGCCTTCGAACAGACGAGGTGTTCCCGGATGATCTAAGGAAGGACACGGCCAGAAGAGGCCCATGTGTTGATCGACTCGTTCGTAGGTGATCCCGTAGTAGTCCGCGTGTCCACCCCGCGAGGCCTCGCGCAGTTCATCCAGGACTTCACGAGAACTCTGGAACGGGAAGAACTTTTCGCGGTCCAGAAGTTTTGCCAATTCGCAAAGTATCCACGTGTCCGTGCGAGCATTCGGCGGCGGGTCCACAGCTTTCTGGATATGAATGACGCGGCCCTCGACGTTGCAGGTCAGACCCTCTTCTTCCTCCTGCAGGCTTCCGGCAAGCACCACGTCAGCGTGCTGCGCTGTCTCCGACATGAAGAAATCGATCACTCCGAAAAACTCAAGCTTCTCGAGAGCCTCGCGCGTATAGTTTGCATCGGGCAGCGAAACCAACGGGTTAAAGCATAGGCAGAGCAACGCCTTGATCTCTCCGCGATGAATCGCTTCCATGATCTCCTGAGCGCTGTAACCGGGCTGCGGCAACTCATCCGCTGAGATGCCCCAGACCTTCGCTACATGCTCACGTGCTGCCGGATCCGTGAGCATGCGCTGTCCCGGCAACTGATCGCATTTCTGCCCATGCTCGCGTCCGCCCTGGCCATTCCCCTGACCGGTGATCATTGCACAGCCCGAGCCTTCGCGACCCAGATGGCCCGTCGCCAGCACCAGATTGATGAGTGCGAGGCAATTCTCCACGCCCTTCGACTGATGCTCCAGCCCGCGAGCGTGCAGAGCAATTGCATGCTCCGCCTTCGCAAACCAATGAGCAGCCTTCTCGATGGCCTCCGGCGGTACTCCGGTTTTTTCTGCAGCGGTTTGCGGATCCCAGGCTCGAACGGACTCCTCTATTGCTTCAAAGCCGGTCGTATGCTCCGCGATGAACTGTCGATTCTCCAATCCATCGCGCAAAATCACGTGCAGCATGCCCATCAAAAGAGCAAGGTCCGTTCCTGGGCGTAAAGGAAGAAACAGATCGGCGTTCCTCGCGATCGGATTCAATCGGGGGTCGGCGATGATCAACTTGCCGCCGCGGTCGCGGCACCGCCAAACGTAGTCAGTGGTGATGGGTGAACAATCGCCGATGTTCGATCCGATGATGAAGAGAACGTCGGCCTTCGGGATATCGCTCCACGGAATCGGACTGCGATCCACACCAAACGCAAGCTTGTAGGCGACGCCGGCGGACACCATGCACAACCGACCGTTGTAATCGACATGGCGCGTGCCCACACCCAGACGCGCAAACTTTCCAACCAGGTATGATTTTTCGGTTGTGAGAGAAGCGCCGCCGTAAATCGCGACGGCGTCTTTGCCGTATTTCTCTTGTATTTCGCGGATGCGTCTGGCTGTGAAACTGAGAGCTTCGTCCCATCCTGCTTTGCGGAACCCGTTGTCAGTGCGCATGAAGGGATCAAGCAGGCGATCCGGATGGCTGCCTTGCAGATATCGCTTGACGCCTTTGGGGCACAACTTCCCTTCGTTGAACGGGAATTCCTCCCATGGCTCAAAACCAATGACCTTGTTCTCACGAACCTTCAATTGAATGCCGCACTGCTGTCCACAGAAGCAACAATGCGTTTTCACCAGTTTCTCCGCCGGATTACGCGATTCATCCGACCAGCCACCGGGTGGTGTGCTGTGAAGATGCGGTCCGAATTGTTCACGGAGGTCCTCCGCAGAAGCCGGAAGTTTAGCCACGGTTGGACGTCTCCTTCATTCGCAGTTGTGCGCGCGATAGCGTCTTTCGCTTGCATGGTGGACATAACTCCTGCCAATAACCGGCAGGGCCCGGGATGCTGTAGTCGAAACCGAGCTGGGGCAGGGTGCGCTTCAAATCGTCGATTTGCATTCTCGAAGCAAATCGTTCCCCGCAGCGGGCGCATAGAGCGCCTTCACCACGAGTTCCCGCTTGCTGGTAAAGCTTCGCGCCCAGTTGAGCGGGCCGCTGGAAAATATGGAAAAACTTGCCAAATGGAAGATACAAGAGGGCGGCGATCACGGTGATGGCGTGAAGAATCGCGAGAAAGCTGTAGAGATTACCGCGCAGCCAGAGCTGCGAGACCGTGAGCGCGAGGCCAGTAATGGAAATCGCAAAGAGCAAAATGAGAGGAAAGAAATCGAGCGCGAACGACTGCAGCGTCTGCGCGCCGACATCCCGTAACCGCCTCCATAAGGCGAGCGTGATGCCGATGAGTACGAGGATTGCCGCAATGTCGAGGCCGTGAAATGCGATCTCAGCGATGATTGTATTCAGCGGGAATGAAGCTATGGGGAAGCCGAAGACGTACGTCACGTAGGTCATCTGGTCGGTTGCCTTCGAACCGAACGAGAGCCATCCGAAGACCAGCGGAAACGTAATCGCGGCGGCAAGAATACAGCCCCAGAACAAAAACTGATGCATCCACCAGCGCAGTCGCGAGCGGCGGTGGATGAAGGTCTGCATCAGGATATTCGTTCCGAAGAGCGCCGTGATATTTGTGAGACTGCGCCAAAATCCCTGTTCCCTGGCAATCTGCCACCCGCGCTGCCAGAAGATCCGTGTAGGCGGTTTATCGAGCCAGACAATGTAGTGGTATGCCACGCCCCATGTGGCGAAGATGATTGCGAAGGTATATATCACCAGCGCCGGATCGAAGTTCTGCAGGTTACGCGACCCGGCCACAATCGCCGCAATCAAAATTCCTGTCCAGACCGTTGCCCAGACACCGGCGCGCAACTGGGTCATGGCGCGGCTCTGCCTGGCAGGCGCCTGCTCGACCGCAACACGATCAGAGGCGAGGAGCACATGCGCATTGAGTCGCCACAACAGAAATGCGGTCAGGGAAAGCAGAATGAAACCTGGCCAGACTACGCCGAAGGTATCAGCAAAAATTCCGAGAAGCAGCGGTGGGAAAAAGCCACCCAGGCCGCCCATAGCCCCCACCAACCCAGTTACAGTTCCTGTGTCTTTCGCAAAATACTGCGGAACCAGTTTGAAGACCGCTCCATTTCCGATGCCCAGAAGTGCTGCGCAGCCAAGAGCTCCCGCTGTAAACGGCGTCATGGACGGCCATGCCAGCAGCAGAGAGAACGGGACAATTCCGAAGAAGACAACCGAGAGCACCTGCGCTCCGCCGATTCTGTCTGCCAGCCAACCGCCGAGAGGCCGCATCAGCGTGGCAAGTACAACGAAACCTGCGGTTCGTAACCCTGCATCTGCAGGTTTCAAGTGGAACTGGTCCTTGAGAAGCGCCGGTAGATAAATTGAGAACGCAACGAATCCGCCAAAGGTAAGCCCATAAAAGGCCGACAGGACCCACGCAAGCTTTCGCGGCGGAGTACGCCCAGCATTTCACTAAACGCCTTAGGCCGCTGCGCATTCGGAGAGTTCCGGGCAAACACAAAGAACAAGACAGCCCAGGCGACCAATATCGCGGACATGCCACGAAAAACCCGTTGCCAACCGAACGTAACCGCAAGAACCGGGCCAAGGAATACGACGGCCGATTGTCCGATGTTGCCCAACCCATAGATGCCGAGCGCGGTTCCTTGTTTTTGTGGCGGGTACCACCGCGACACGAAGCCCACGCCAACGGCGAAGGAAGATCCGGCAATCCCCAGGCAAAACGCTGCCGCGATCAACATGGAATAACTGGTTGCGAAAGAAGCCCAGATCGGCGGGACCGCGGCAGCGAACATCAGAACGGTGAACATGACTCGCCCACCGTACAGATCGGTGAGCATCCCCATGGGAATGCGCGCAAGGGCGCCGAGAATGACAGGAACCGCAACCAGGAATGCCGTCTGCGTAGCAGTGAGGTGCAGAGTCTCGCGGAAACGCGGCGCGAAAGAGCTGATGAGCCCCCATGCGGCAAAGCACACGACGAAGGACAACGTTCCCAGCGAAAGTTGCGTTGGCGCGCTTCGGTTCTTCTCTACAACCATGTCCATCCCTCTTAGTGTGAACTGTGAGGTGTGCTGCCGTGTTCGCCTACGTCATAAGCACATCCTAGTACCGAAAAGAGAAGATCTCTTCCATCAGGTGGCAGAATATCGTTCCACCCCGTCACTCAGAAGTGCACCACCGCTCCACAGCAGCACGCAGCTCATTCGCAGATGGAGAATGTGACCAGGTGCATCCTCCCTTGCAATCGTTTTGATGCCATTCTCATTGTTCGGTTAGCGGCTCACCACCCGCCTCATATTCGTTGCTATCTGTGTTGCCCGGCCCACGACAATGGCCGCTGCGTGTGGTGTCAGAATTTCGCCGGCGGCCTCTGAGAAGAGACCGAGCCATCGATCAAAGAATCGGTCCTCAATGGGCAGATGGATGTGAGCGAGGAGCGGATTGCCCTTGTAACGTCGTTGCGCAAACAGCACTGTGCACCAGAAGTCTTTGAGAAGCGAGAGATGAGCGTCCCAGCTTTCAACCACGTTATTGAAGATGGGACCGATTTGATCGTCTTCTCGAACACGAGCATAGAAGCGGTCGACTAGTTCGCCGATTGAGCTTTCAGTCAGTTCAGCATAGTGGTTTGACTGGTTCAAGGAAGTCGGCGGTTCCATTGTTGAGAGAGGAACCGCTCCCGGATGAAATGTTCACTGGCCCACCTCGATTCTCGACTCTGTGGCTCCGTAGGCATAGGCCTCTTCCGTCACGATGGGAACGGTCAAGAAGTTATGAGTAAGCGGTGGCGATTGGACCTTCCATTCAAGGCCGGTGGCGTTCCAGGGATTCGCCGTGGCCAACGGTCCGTACTTCAAAGACCAGAGGAAATAGACTGCGGGCAGCAGATAGCCGATCGCAAGAACTGTGGCGCCAGCGGTGGACAAGACATTGAGCACCTGAAACTCCGGCGGGTACGAGTGATATCGCCGCGGCATCCCCAGGTAGCCCAGGATGAATTGCGGAAAGAAAGTTAGATTGAATCCGATAAACAGGATCGCTGCGGCGAGGCGCCCGAGAGACTCCGGATAAAGACGGCCGGTTATCTTTGGCCACCAGAAATGCAGGCCGGCCATAACTGCACTCACCATCCCGCCAACCATTACGTAATGGAAATGCGCGACGATGAAATAAGTCTCAGTAAGGTGGATATCCATGCCGAGGCAGGCAAGGAAGATGCCCGGTCAATCCCCCCATCATGAACAAGCCGATGAAGCCGAAGACATAGATCATCGGCGTAGTGAATGAAATTGATCCTTTGTACAGCGTGAAGGTCCAGTTGAAGACCTTGATCGCCGAAGGCACGGCGACCAACATGCTCATGATTGAGAAGACGAGGGCGGAATAGTTCGAAATCCCCATGATGAACATGTGATGTGCCCACACGAAGAAGCTGAACATTGCGATGGCGACCGAGGAGAACGCTACCGCGGTGTAACCGAACACTCGCTTCCGTGAGAAACATGCAATCACTTCAGAGACGATTCCCATGCCGGGCAGGATCATCACGTAGACCGCCGGATGGGAATAAAACCAGAAGAGGTGTTGAAAGAGAAGTGGATCTCCACCCTTCGTCGGGTCGAATATGCCAACACCAAATACTCGCTCCAGGACAACGAGTACGAGCGAGATCGCAACGACTGGTGTGGCAAGAACAAGGATGATCGAGGTCGCATAGTATGACCAGACAAAGAGCGGCAAACGGAACCACGTCATTCCTGGCGCACGCATCCGATGGATGGTGACGATGAAGTTCACACCCGTCAATATCGAGGAGAAGCCAGCAACGAATATTCCCATTGCGGCGCTGATGACATGGGTGTTGACATAGTGAGTGCTCAGAGGAGTGGTGAAGGTCCACCCGGTATCCATGCCACCTGTGACGCTCGAATAGAGCTCGATTGACCCACCAATAATGAAGAGATACCAGCTTGCGAGGTTGAGTTTCGGAAAGGCAACATCTCTCGCGCCAATCATCAGCGGTATCAGGAAGTTGCCAAGTACCGCAGGTGCGATGGGCACAAGAAAGAAAAAGACCATGATGATGCCATGGATCGAAAAGAGCTTATTGTAGGTGTCCGGTGAAACCAGTTCCCCGCCCGGTGTAAGTAACACCAGTCGAATGAGGAACGCCGCAATTCCGCCGATACTAAAGAAGAAAAGCGTGGTGAACAGGTAAAGAAGCGCGATTCGCTTGTGATCCTGTGTCAGGAGCCATGACCTAAGACCCACGTCCCCATTCAGGTAGTGGGTACGTGGCAACGATTCGGCAGTGGATGCCACTGTCACGACGCACGCCCAGTCGTAACGCCGACGGGAAGCGCAATTCTCTGAATCCGGATACGAAAGTCGGGACCCTGTTCGAGAAAGCTCCATTCCATCTCATTGGGCCTGGCAGTGACTATCTGACTAAGCAACGGAATCGGATCGTGATCATTGACGATAACCACGCTCTGCTGCAGTTCCAGGGCGTCAAGATGTTTGAACACGAGGGGGTGGCGCAAGGAGCGTTCAACCTGCCGGAGGTCAAGCACATCCGGCGTGGCGCCGCCGGGCAGCGCAGTAGCAAGTACCAGCAGTGCGGAGTCTTCCAGCGCCTCTACCTTATGCAAGCTGCCTGCTTCGAGCAACAGAACGTCGCCGCCATACAACTCAGTCTGGACGTCCCCCTCGGTGAATCGAACAACGCCTCGAAGAGAAACCACCGTCACGCGTTCCCTACTCGCGTGTTCGGGCATAATGTGACCCGCCTTCAGGGCCAGTTGCAATATGCGAAGACCCGACTCATTTGTGAGGACCTTCGATTGAAAGCTCTGTTGCTTAGGATTACTCAGATCACCGGTGATGAGACGCTTCACGCCAATGCCTCCATTGGCTGAAACGTTACGCGGATGCGGAAGCAGTCGCTATGACCAAAGTCACTCGGACGGAGAGAATCTCACACCACGACGTGCCGCCATCTCAATTCCGATAGAAGCGATTTCCGCATCAGAGAGAGATTCTTCAGCGAGCGGAAAGATGGTCAGCTCCTCATTGCGGATATGCTCGGCATAGAAGATTTTCAATCGGGCCAGGGTGGAAAGCAGGCTCTCGCTGTCGTCTGCTCCCAGCTGCCCATGAGAGATCCAGCTACGAAAAAGTTCATCGACAACTTCATGCTGGATCTCAGCCGATCGATGTTCGCTCTCAAGAGATTCCATGAGGATAGTGGCGGACTGTTCCTGCGTGATGGACGCGCGCATACGCGGGAACAAGGACCGTTCTTCGTCCGCGGTGTGATTTGGCGCAGCCTCGCGAAAGTAGCGCAAGCTGTTCAACACCGCACTCCGCACGTCATTGGGTAGTGGGAGGCCGCGAAACTTAGTTGCAGCAAAAGCAAGGGTCTCCAGGAAGTATGTAATGCGCTTGTGACAATCGCGCAACATCCCGACGGGATGATTAAAATCACTCTCGGGCGTTTTGCCAATTGTAACGAGCATGATCATCTCTCCTAAAGAGAGGCACATTCGACGCTAAGTGGCGAATGCCTCTCTGAACGTAAAACATGAGCAGGTCGCCGTATAAGCGTGACGACGAGATTGCAGACGAAGCAAGCAACAGCAATCAACTCAAGTGTTGCGGATACGGGTAAAACTTTCCAACCGACGGAAGCAATTCCTTCGTAGGCAAGCGGTTCTGCTATCACGCGAAGAAAGCAACCTAAATTCAAGAACGCCAAAGAAGCGATCATGAGATTGCGACTCCACAGGATGCGCATTCCACAGAATGCTGGAAGAATCCGCTGCGCAATAGCGAAAACCATTGTTCCAATGAACCCGACGGTGATTGCATGTCGCGATGCTCCCCAATAGCCACCGACGGTGTCTAATGAGTTCGCTACCACGGAGAGAACACACGACACCAAAGCCCATGCATACGCCGCGCGGACCCACCATGCGAAGCCGGCATAAAGATGTGGCAGCGTGATGCCACGGCTCGATGGACTAGAAATCTGCAGCCCTTCGACAGAGAGAAGTATCGAAACGAGAAACGCAAACGCGGCCGATTCCCAGAGCGGGCTCCAAAGGAGGCCGACTCCCAACAGGAGACCGGCGTACGCGATTGCCATAATGGATCCGTGGGGCTTCGATATACCCAAGAACGATGGCAGCCACCGGGCGTTGAATCCCCAGATCATCGGAACCATCGCCGCCCAAACGACCGTGAGGTTGAATTGCTGGCTGAGGACGTGAGGAACTTCAGGAGAGCTCTGAGTGAGCGACGTATAGAGCGTGATTCCGAGATTCAGACAGACCGCAATAGCGAAACCGGCTGTCGCACCAACTACGAGCCTGGTCCAGAGTGCGAGTCCAACGCCGCGTGAGCGATGGCTGCGCATCGCGGCAAGAAACAACAACAGGCCAAGTACTTCGAGGCAGCCAGAAGTAATCAGGATGGCGTGCCAATGCCACGAATTGATGCCGGTGAGCCAACGCAGGGTGTTCCCAATCGTCCACAATATCCAAATCGTCCAGGAAAGGAACGGACCGTTACTCGCCACTTCGCTTTTTCGAGGAGCAGCATAAAGGCCAATTCCCAAGATGAAGCTGCCCACCCAGCCGAACAATTGTGCTTGACCGTGAGCTTGCAGCCAAGCCTGTGGAAGATCGCGAACATCGTGCTGTTCCGAGATGCGGAGGAGGTTCCAAAACCCGAGGAACGTTCCGGGCAGCAAGAGGAAGAACAGACCGCTCAAGACAAACGCAATGAGAACTTTTTGGCTGTTTCGTTCTGCCACCACGTGGGACAAAGGAGATTGCCCCAGTTTGCTCTCGGTTGGCATGATCCACTCCAATCTGATGATGGCAGATAGCGGAATCAAGCGCTGTGACCTGAGTCACTTATGCAATGGGATTCGGGCGACAATAGGGTGTGACGATTCGGAACAATGTAGAGGCGCTCAAGCGAACAGCGATATTCGGCGCCGTTGACTCTGAAAGCCTAAAAGCTCTGGCGGGCCGTGTCCGCGAGCGCAAACTCAGACGGGGAGAGATTCTGTTCACGCGTGGGGAGAAGGCAGACGGCCTGTATGTAGTCGTTTCTGGTTCCATCCGAGCCTATAGAGAGAGCAAAGATGGCCGCGAACAGACGATGCACGTAGAAACCGCAGGAGCGACGCTTGCCGAAGTTGCAGTGTTTGATAACGGCATCTATCCGTCGACGACCATGGCAGAGGAAGACACGATCGTTCTCTCACTGCAAAGAGATACTGTTTTGGAGTTCCTGCGAAAGAACCCGGAGGCTGCGTTAGCGGCTCTCAATGTGTTGGCGTCCCGGCTTCGTAAAGTGACGCTGCGCCTGGAGGGCGTTACGTTGCAAGACGTGAGTCAACGGCTTGCTCAGCTTCTTCTTGAAAGAGCTGCTCGCATAGAGCCTCACGAAGGCAGAGTCTCCTTCGCCCTAAAGGAGTCTCATCAGCGCATCGCGGCAAATCTCGGGACGGTGCGTGAAGTTATCACCCGGCAACTGCGCCGTTTTGCGAACGATGGATTAATCGAAGTCGATGGCCGCAACATCACAATCCTGGATTCAGAGCGGCTTCGGGCAAAGCTTGGCTGACTATCAATTCCGCTCTTTGCAGGACTCACTCCAAGGCAGCAGCGGCTCATCGCGGAGGCAGCTGTTTGCCGGGGCTGCTGCAGGGTCTCTCGAGGCACCTTAACAGTGCCTCGATGTCGACACCCGCCTTTCTGAGCCGTGCAATCAACTCGGGATCGAGAACTTTTCCTTTCAAGAGGCACTCCAGTATCTGGCACCAGAACTCGGTCCCGCTCCCGGGTCCGCCTCCAGTTGTTCCCGTTCCTCCGCCCGTGGTTGTGTCTCCGCCCGCGTAAACCGCTGCGCTCAGCGTCTGTTCTCTCTGGAAGGCAACTCCCTGGAAGGTCGAGCCGACGCACCGCACTCGCATGGTGTAGAGACCGGAGAGAGTGGTCGTAAAGCTTCCAGCGAATTGGCCCGGGTCTCCCTCTGGCATGGCGAGCGTAAAGGTGCTCGCGTCCGGCCGCGTGACCTCTGCCCAGCACCACGCGCGTTTTTCGACCGGAACCGAATATTCCAGCAGGCTGGCATAGACGCTCACCGCCGCTCCTGGGGTGAAGCCGCTTTGTACGGCATGTGCCGTGAAGAAGAGATTGGAGTAGCAGTGGACCACGAGATCGTAGCTGAGCGAGCCCGCCGCGGCACCCGCGACATAACTGGTTTGATTACTAACCTGTCTTCCGCCCAGACGCAGGACTGCATTCCATACGCCCGCGTGGCTGCCCGTCGCATCGGTGGGAATCCCGGGGAGCGAAAGGCGATAGTATGCGAGGCCGGGTGTCTGAACATATTGCACGTTCATTAATGACGCTGTGGAGGCAGGATTGATGAGCGTGCCATCCGGAGTTTCCAGTTCGAAGTCCAGCGCCCACGGAAACTGCGTAAGCGCAAAAACATCCAGACCATACTCGGTCTCCGCTACCTGAAAGGGGATTTTGTGCACCGCGCCGCCTGTCAGTACGCCGTGCGGATCCAGCACCACATTGGCGTTGGTCACGCCGGCCAGCACCTGCAGGAAGTACTTGTTCAGCCGAGCCGCCTGGTCGGGTGTGAGGGTTCCGGTGACTAATAGATAGCCGTTGTGATTCTGCGTAAGAGTATTGAGTGCAGCCGTCGAGATATTCTCCGGTTGCCCAAGACCCACGGCGAAGGTGTTTGCGGTAATACTGCTGCCCACGTCGGCCAGCATCGGAGCTGTGTTCTCCTCGCCGTCGGTGAGCACGAGCATGGAGAGGACATCGAAAGGCGGCGACGCTGCAGCCTGTCCGGCGTCGAGCGCGGCTTTGCCCGAGACAACACCCGCACCGATGGAAGTGTCGCCGCCTGGATCGAGCTCCGGCCCCGTGATGTGTCCACTGGCGGCGATTCGGCCTGCACCCAAAACGGGCGGCCCCATGGCGGTGACGCCCATGAGGGTTTGCGCCGTGTCGCTGAAGCGCACCAGGGCAAGGCTGTCGTTGTCGAGCATGGCGTTGATGAAGATGTTGCAGGCCTCGCGCAGCTTGCTGACTTTCGTGGTGCCATTGCCCGCATCGTCAGCCATGCTGCCGGAGTGATCCAGCACGAGCGCGACGGCGCTTTTCGGTCTGGCGACCGTGTTGGCGTCGATATTGATAACCCAGCTTTGTCCGGTCTCAACGCATTCGACAGTCAGGTTGCCGTGGCTCGACAAGCCGGCGGTAGTGGATGTGTATGAGATCCAGAGTCGGGCGTCGGCGATAGGATTTGCATCGTTCGCGGAGACCGCCACCTGCGTGCCAAGCGGGGTCCCAAATCCACCGGTCGGGCCGGCAGTAATTTTGAAGGTTCGTGTACCGCACGTGACGACTTCGAAGAGGACCGCGCGATATGTGGTTACGCCGACGCCTCCCAGACCTTCCGGGATATTCGTGAAGGCAATGCTCGGCGTGGTGAGAGTGAGAGACTCAGCGGGCAGGAAAGGCTGCAAAGTGGCCCGGATGACGGCCTGGCAGACACCGCAGAAGGGGTTATTCAAGGCCTTCATGCGACAAGTGAAAGAAGGTCGGAAACATCCGCAGTGGTAGTAGTCCGCGCCTTCATAGGCGCCGACGTACGTACCCGCCTTTGGATTGGATTGCGTATCGGACTTCGTGCAATCGGCGTTGCTGGTGGTCGGAAGGGTATCAGTAGCGGAGGATAGTTGGGCTTTCCATTTGATGGTGTTGCGGTCAGTGTTCGTCGTTACGTTTGGCTGCGAAGGCTCGCCGCCCGAGAAATTATTGTGGTCCGTCTCCGTGGATGTGCACGCATAGCAGTCGTATTCGTCGGCAAAACTGAAAGCGAGATGCCCCATCTCATGCAGTGCGATCTCGGCTGAAGAGGAATTTGTCGAGAGCTTGGCGACTCTTCCGTCGCTCGATCCTCCATATTCGCTCGTGTTCACAATGACGATGGTCAGGTGGTTCTCGGGGACGTAGGTGCTGGCGACATTCTGAGCGGTGTCGTCGTTACAGCTAAGCAGGCGCCTGACGTTTCCATCGCTGCAAAACGTGGAATCGAAGTAGGTCTTGGGGGTCGCTCCCGATCCCGTGGAGCCGTCGCCGCACGTGCCGGGATCGTCGGCGCCGCTGTCCGTTGAGGCCACGTCGATGCGGAAGACGTTAAAGCCGCACCAGAGGTCTGGGTACGGATCGGTCGCCTTGAGCAAGTTGATAAAGTTGTCGGTGTCTGTGGCGAACTGCGCCAGTTCCGAGGAGCGGTAACCATCGCCGAGGATGACGACGTTGAACCTCTGCGAGTTCGGTCCGTGGTCGACGATCTTGTGCGAGCCGACAATGTAGCCGTCCGATGTGCTCATCGCGCACCCCCCGTCGAATCCTTTTGGCCTCCGCCCTGGCTGCGGTCCCCACCCAAAGCCTGTTTACGCAAATCTTCCATTCGGTAGCGAATCAGCATGACGCTGGGCTTCATGCGGTCTGCCGCTACCTTCGGTCCATGCACAATGAGCTCAGACGATGACGTCAAATCGGGAACAATCAACTCGATCTTCCGCTCGGAATCTTTCACGGGGATCCGCCGAATCGCGCCTCCCTGGGGATCTTCGAAGACCTCGGCACTCTCCAGGTCTCCATGAGGAAGAGGGCGATGATAGAGGAGCTTTCCCTCCGCGTCGCGCACTTCGAACCAGAAGCCGGAGCTCTTCTCATTCGGTGGACTGGAGGGGGCAGCCAGCGCCCGCATGGCAACGCGGGTTACTTTCAGTAGCTTCACCTCGCCTTTGGTGAGGGAGAGCAGTACCCGCAGCGAATACGTATAGGGCACGGGCGTTGAAGCGACATGAACCTTGGACATGACACCTCCTTCTGGGCCGAAAAAAGCGCAGCGTCGGAACGGACACGCCGATTTCGGTTAAGGAACGGGAGTAGCGTTCCTACCTGAGTTCGGTGGTACGTCGCAGATAGCGGAGGAGCACAAACGATGTGTGCGCACGTTTATCACCCGTCGAATTGGACTGTCAACAAATACGAAATGTCGCAATCAAGGGGAGTTACCCACCTGTTAGCCGTGGCGCACCCACATTGAAGCTCGTGAATCCAGAATTGGTCGGGACTGCGCAATTACTCAAGCCGGAATGGGGAAACCACGACAGAGGACGATGCGGGGTAACTAAAAAGACGTAAGGGTGAAAGGCCAAGCCGGCCAGTCTCAACACGTAGTGTGTCGTGCTGGGATAGAACAATAACTTTCTACGCGCAACGGTTCCCGTATAGGTTAAGGCTGTTTGTATTGAAAACTCCGTCGGGCCCCTCTGATACCAAGCGGGTGCTCGCGATGTCTTTATCGGCAACAACTCGCGGCCAGATCGAAATTCCCGCACCTTCAGCGACCCTGGCATCGGCGTCCGCAGCGCAAAAACGCCTGCAGTCGCTCGATGTGCTGCGTGGCATCACGATCGTGCTGATGATCCTGGTGAACGCCAGCGGCGGCGTGGCGCACGGCTATCGCCCGCTCGTGCATGCGCCATGGAATGGCCTCACGTTCGCCGACGTGGTCTTCCCATGCTTCCTCTTCATCGTTGGCATCTCGCTGGTGTTGTCGCTGAGCGACCGTGGGCGGCGAGGAGCCGAGCGGCCGGCGCTAATGCGGAAGGCGCTGAAGAGGGCCGCGATCCTCTTTGTCATCGGCCTCGTACTCAACGGCTTCCCGTGGTATAACCTCGCGACGCTGCGCATCTACGGTGTGCTGCAGCGGATCGCGTTGTGCTACTTCGTCGCGGTGCTGCTGTATCTATGGCTGAAGCCGCGAACGCTGGTGATCGTGACGGCAGCGATTCTGCTCGGCTATTACGTGCTCCTGCGCTGGGTTCCGGTGCCGGGATACGGTATGCCGGGTGTGGACGTCGCTTTCCTCGATCCGCACGGCAATCTGCCGGCATGGCTCGATCGGCAGATCTTTTCCGCAAGCCATCTCTATCTCCAGGGTTTCTACGACCCGGAGGGCCTGTTGAGTTCGCTGCCGGCGCTTGCCTCGACGCTCATCGGCGTGCTGGCGGGAATTGAGTTGGTGAAGCGCAAGGGCGGTTGGTTGGAGTGGGCCTTCATCACCGGAGCGAGTTGCCTCGCGACCGGTCTGCTCTGGAGCCATTGGTTCCCGCTCAACAAGCGTCTATGGACCAGCTCATTTGTTCTTGTGAACGCTGGAATCAGCCTGATCGCGCTCGGACTCCTGCGGTGGTGGCTGGATGGGCACAGTGACCGGGGTGGTGCGCTCACTCCGTTCAAAATATTCGGCATGAATGCTCTCGCTGCGTATGTTTTCTCGGATTTTCTCGCTGCGTCCATCTCGTCGGTGCGGCTGCCCCACTCAGGCATCACGCTCGGGCGTTGGCTGTTCCATCCCGTGCCTGCATTCATTCCTAATCGATACTTCGCTGGTCTGGTGTGTGCAGTTCTCTACATCGGCGTCTGTTTCCTGCCGGTATGGCTGCTCTATCGAAAGCGGATCTTCCTGAAGATCTAGCGGTCTGATTTTTTTTGAAAACTTGTGGCCCTTTTTTTGAGGCGATTTCGCTTTATCGGGTGTAGGCGGTTGAGGAATGCCGCCTCCCCGAGGAGAAACCGCCATGCTTATCACTTCATCTGACAAGGACCGTATTGCTCTCATCGTTGCTCTGGCCGCTATTGTTCCTCAAACTGCCCTAAAAGCGCAGGTGCCCAGCAACTCGGTGGTTGCGAACATTCCGTTCGCGTTTCAGATCGGCTCGTACTCTCTGCCTGCGGGCACGTACCGGATCCGGATGCAGGGCAATGATCTCCTGTCGATCAAGGGCGAATCGGGCGCGGCGGTGATGCTGGTGATGCGGGATTCGGCGAACCAGCCGTCTCGCGACAGTGCCGTTGTGTTTCACCACTACGGCAGCCAGTACTTCCTGCGGGAGGTTCGCACGGAAGGGGACCAGGGATTCCTGTGGTCCTACGAGACGAAGGCAGAGCGCCGGGCGAAGCTGGAGCAAGATGCCTTGAATCCGAATTCGGGTCCCCGTGAAGATGCGAAAGTGGAGATCGCGCTGCTGACTCCACCCAGATAGTTATCTTCTGAAGTCTTCACATGTGGGAGAGGAACGCGGGGATCTCAGGGGAGGTGATCCCCGCATTCCTTCTGCAGCGAAATGTTTTCGGGTGGTAAAGCTTTGTTGCATAGACGATGTTCCGGCTCCGTCCCCGACCGCCGACATGGATGTATGCTCAGTCATTGATTGAGCGGTTGGGGAAGGAGCCGTGCCGATGCGTGTTGGCCTGATGACCCGCGAGTATCCGCCGTATGTCTACGGCGGCGCCGGTGTGCACGTGGAGTATCTATCGCGCGAGATGGCGAAGACCATCGAGGTGGAAGTGCATGCGTGGGGCGCACCGCCGGAAGAGGTCAAAGAGCCGACGCGGCCGGCGGGCGAAGGCGCTCCGCGCAGCCTCGAAGTGTATTTCGAGCAGCCATGGGATGCGATCACGGACGGAACGACGGCAAAGTTCAAGGGAGCGCTGGAGGCGCTGTCGCTGAACCTGCTGGAGCAGCTCCACCTGGAGAAGGTGGACGTCGTGCACACGCACACGTGGTACGTGTCGATGGCGGGGTTCCTTGCGAAGAAGCTGTACGGGGTTCCGTTTGTGCTGACGACGCATTCGCTGGAGCCATTGCGCGCCTGGAAGGCCGAGCAACTGGGCTCGGGTTATGCGTTGAGCTCATGGATGGAGCGCACGGCGATTCTGGATGCGGATGCGGTTGTTGCGGTCTCGCATGGCACGAAGGCGGATATTCAGCGCGCGTATCCGGATGTGGACGCGAAGAAGATTCATGTGATCTACAACGGCATCGACCTGCAGCAGTACCAGTGGACAGCGGACAGGAGTGCGCTGGAGAAGTATGGCGTCGATCAGACGCGGCCGTACGTGCTGTTCGTCGGCCGCATTACGCGGCAGAAGGGCGTGACACACCTGGTGGATGCGATTCCGTATCTGCCGCAGGGGACGCAGGTGGTTCTGTGCGCGGGGGCTCCGGACACGCCGGAGATTGCGGCGGAGATGCGGGCGAAGGTGGAGGCCGCGCGCGCGAAGGCGGGCAGCGGGCCGAACGCGGCGAAGATTGTGTGGATCGAAAACATGGTGACGAAGCAGGAAGCGATTCAGCTCTATTCGCACTGTGCGGTCTTCTGCTGCCCGAGCGTGTATGAGCCGTTCGGGATCATCAACCTGGAGGCGATGGCGTGCCGGGCGCCGGTGGTGGCGTCGGCGACGGGCGGGATTCTGGAGGTTGTGGTCGACGGGCAGACGGGTTACCTGGTGCCGTTTGTGGCGGATCCGGTGACGAGCTTCCCGACGGAGCCGGAGCAGTTCAGCAAGGACCTGGCGCTTCGGATCACTGAATTGCTCGACGATACGAAGAAGGCGAAGGCCATGGGCGAGGCGGGTCGCAAGCGCGTGGAAGAGCACTTCTCGTGGACCGCGATTGCGGCGCAAACCATTGATCTGTATCGGGGTTTGATCGCTGCCCGGAAGTAATGGAAGCGGTGGCCACGCGAGCTGCGTGGAGGCGAAGAGGACTATACTAGAGGTATTGGGCGCCTTGGTTCGGCCAAGCCAGCGGGGCGCTACTTTGCTTTTATTGGAGTCAGCTATGGCGAACCTTCTCGATCAGCTCAAGGCGATGACCACGGTCGTTTCGGACACGGGCGATATCAATGCGATTAAGCAGTACAAGCCGACCGATTCGACGACGAATCCTTCGCTGATTGCGACCGCCGCAGGCATGCCGGAGTACCAGAAGATTGTGGACGACGTGCTGGACGAGGCCCGCAAGGAGCTCGGTGACAAGGCGAGCGATGAGGCCGTAGCGCACGCGGCGTTCAAGGGCCTCGCGGTGGCCTTCGGACTGAAGATTCTCGAGATTATTCCGGGCCGCGTCTCGACCGAGGTCGATGCCCGCTTGAGCTACGACACTGAGGGATCGATTGCAGCCGCGCACGACATCATCAAGCAGTATGAGAAGGCGGGCGTCAGCCGCGAGCGCGTGCTGATCAAGCTGGCTTCGACGTGGGAAGGCATCCGCGCGGCAGAGCAGCTGGAGAAGGAAGGCATCCACTGCAACATGACGCTGCTGTTCGGCCTGCACCAGGCGATCGCGTCGGCAGAGGCGAAGGTGACGCTGATCTCGCCGTTCGTGGGCCGCATCCTCGACTGGTACAAGAAGAACGAGCCGAACCGGAACAACGACGGAGCGAACGATCCCGGCGTGCAGTCGGTGACGGAGATCTACCACTACTACAAGAAGTTCGACTACAAGACGGTGGTGATGGGCGCGAGCTTCCGCAATTCCGGTGAGATCAAGGAACTGGCCGGCTGCGACCTGCTGACGATTGCGCCGAAGCTGCTTGAGGAGCTGCAGGATACCGAGGGCGTGCTGCCGCGCAAGCTGGATGTTGAGTCGTCGAAGAAGCTGGACATCAAGAAGATCACGGTGGACAAGGCGACCTTCGACAAGATGCACGCGGAGGACAAGATGGCCAGCGACAAGCTGAAGGAAGGCATCGAGGGCTTTTCGAAGGCGCTGGAAGATCTGGAGAAGATGCTGGCGAAGCGCGTGAGCGAGCTGGCGAAGGTGTAAACAAGCTTCTTCGCTGTTGGTTTTGAAAGGCCGCTCGAATGAGCGGCCTTTTTGTTCCGTTCAGCAAGTTACTGGCAGATGCTGTCGAGCTGCTTCGAGTAATTGTGCTGAGGAGGAATGGGCAGCTTGCGTTTGATTGCAAGCTGGTCGAGCTCTGTTCCGCCAGCGGGCGCTATGTCGGCGTCGTCGCTGTAGGCGGGATCTTTTTCGGCCTGGGGCAGGCTGACGAACGTGAAGCCGCGCGAGCGATACAGCGCGATGAGTTCAGGCAGCATGCGCGCGTCGAAGGCGCCGATATGCATCAGCAGCACGTAGGGGATGTCACGCCCGTAGACCTCTTTCGAGAGCGCACGCGTGGGAGCGATCGCGTCGTCCGCGGCGGCGAGGTAGAGGTCGTGCAGCTGCTTGATGGAGGCCTCGTCGTGCTTCGCGACACAGCGTGCATAGGCAGGATTCCAGAGATAGTCACCGAAGCTCATGTTGACCTCGGCGATCTTGTAGTTGTGCTCTGTAAGCCACGCGCGGACGGCACGCCGCTTCTCCAGGGTGTCTCCCTCGCCGAGGAACGGGAAGCGCAGCCAGTGCCAGTCGGAGTCGTCCGCGAATTGCTTCAGAATGGGTTCGTTCTTTTCAATGTCTTGCTCGAACGCTTCCGCGGTCATGCTGTTGAGGTTAGGGTGCGAATAGGTGTGGTTTCCCAGTGGCTGTCCAGCCGCGGTCCACGCCTTCAGCACCTCGGCGGTTGAGGAATCCTCGGTGAGATGCACGCCATTCACGAAGCCGTAGGTTGGCGGCATGTGTTGTTGTTTGAGTGTGGCGAGGATCGATTGCGCGATCTGCAGCCGAGTCTCACCCTGCGGCAGCGGACCGTGCGATGGCAGATCGTCAAAGGTGAATGCGATCTGCTGTGTGCGCGCGAAGGGTGCGAGGGCGAGCGAGGCGAGCAGAAGCGCGGAGCGAAGACTCAAGAAGACTCCTTAGCGGAAGATCAGCGCCTCCGCAGTCCGAGGAGGCTGAGGAAGAAGCTGGCGAAGCATACCTCGGTGCCCAGCATGAGGCACAGCATCGCGGGGAGGGTGCGACGCATCATCTCCACGGGCGGCAGCGAGCCGTAGCCGGTGTGCGCCCAGGAGACGACGGACGAGATCGCGATGCCGAGGCCGATGACGAGCAGCAGCGCGCCTGCAACGAGGCCGGTTTCGAGCGTGATATAGCGGAACCAGCGGTCGAAACTGGGGTCTTCAGGCAGCAGTCCTTCGGTGATAGCGAAGACCTTGGCGGCGACTCCGAAGAAGACGAGTTGGAAGCCGAGCAGGACTGCGGCGGCGGCGTAGGCGAGCGTGTCGACGCCGAGGTTGACGTGACCGAGCGGACGTTCCGCGGGCAGCAACCATACCATCAGCGCGAGGCCGAGGATCATGAGCGCAAGGCCGGGGATGAGGAAGAGCCAGCGCGGCGAGTACATCAGCAGGAAGCGCAGATGACGCCAGCCGTCGCGCCATGTGCGGAGGTGCGGTGGGCGGCTGCGGCCGTCCTTCTTGAGCGTGGTGGGGACCTCGACCATGTGCTGGCCGAGCAGTGCGGACTTGACAACCATCTCGCTGGCGAACTCCATGCCGGTGGTGCGAAGGTCGAGTCGCTTGTAGGCGTCGACAGAGAAGGCGCGGATGCCGCAGTGGAAGTCGCCGATGGGCGTGTGGAAGAGCCAGCGGCCGATAAAGCTGAGCACGGGGTTGCCGAGGTACCTGTGCAGCGGAGGCATGGCGCCGGGACCGATGCCGCCCAGAAAGCGATTGCCCATGACGAGCTCGGCGCCGTTACGGAGTTTGTCGAGGAAGCGTGGAGCGTGCGCAAAGTCGTAGCTGTCGTCGGCGTCCGCCATCAGCACGTAGTTGCTGCGCGCGGCGAGGACGCCGGCGTTGAGCGCGGCGCCGTAGCCGCGGATGGGGACGGGGACAAGGCGAGCGCCGTGGTCGTGTGCGATCTGTTGTGATCCATCCGTCGAGCCGTTATCTGCAACGACGACTTCTCCTGCGATGCCGTTGTCGCGCAGTGCAGCGTTCGCCTTGTCGATGCAGATGGCGAGGGTCTCGGCCTCGTTGAGGCAGGGCATGACGATGGTGAGCTCGAGTGGGGACTCGGCCGTGATGGATGATGCGGTGGAACTCATGGACCTCCCTCGCGCGTCGTGTTCCACGGCAGGGTCGAAGAAGTTGCGGATGCGTGGCGTGCACCTGGTGTCAGGGTATCGCGAAGCGTGAGCGGATAGGCGTAAAGGTCCGTGTCATCGAGACGAATCCAGCCCTGCGCAGCGGCTGCGTCGTCGCCAAGTGACGCCGGGTCAAACTGCGCGACGAGGACCTTGGCATTCTGTGCGCGAAGGATGTCGAGCACCTGCGTCCGATTGGGCAGGCCGGCCCACTGCCGGAAGAGTTCGCCGTTGGGGTTGTAGACCTCAGTGAGGATGCGCACGCCAGCAAGCCGCGCCCAGTAGTTCTGGTTGAGGCATGCATAGCCGCCCATGCAGGCGACTTCGTCGCCGGGCTGCACACCGAGTTGTTGCAGCGACTGCGCGGCGCCGAACATTTCCGCGTTGTACCAGGGATGCGGCAGCGCGGTTTCGTAGCGTCGATGTTCGAGCGCGAGGCGAAGGCTTTCTCCGGCGGCGATGAAGGCGAGCAGCACGATCATCGCCGTGGAGGCAGAGGGCAGCCAGGAGGAGGGTGTTGTGCCGAACTCGTCGGCTTCCGGCTGTGGTGTGCGCAACGCAGCGAAGAGTGGCAGCAGAACGACGAGGTAGGCGAGCGTTACGTAACGCTCCTCTACGTTCACGAGGCCGTACAGTACCCACATGGCGAGGCCGAGCAGGATCATCGGCAGCCAGAAGTTGTCTCGGCGCCAGTTCCCGAAGCGCAGTCGTGCGCCCATGGTGATGAGCAGCAGCAGAAGGATCCAGGCCTCGGGATGATTGAAGAGGTAGCGCACAACGAGCACGGCGTTGCGCGCGTCGCGCTTGATCAGCACGGGCGGGTCGAGGTGCGGGATGATGCGCTCGTTGAAGTAGGTGGTGTCGAACCAATCGGGATAGGTGCCGTAGGGTTCGGCGCGGTAGCTGTAAATGCCGGGTGAGGCGAGGATCTGCTGCTCTGGGTGGATGAGGTGCACGGTGGCCGGGCCGAAGCTTGAGGTCATCCACGGTTCGAGGTGCATCTTCTCGACGCCGCCCACGTACCACGCGTAGTTGAGCGCGCCCGAGTCGCCGAAGTCGAAGCGGTGCTTCTGGTGCGAGAGCGCGGCGATGTATGGCCCGGCGACACCTGCGAAAACGATAACGGCGAGTCCTTTGCTGATGCAGACGCGCAAGAACGACCGGCGCTGGACCCAAAGTTCAATGCTTGCCATCACTCCTATCGAAAGCAGGGCAACCACGAACGCGAAGGACTTCGTAAGATACGCGAGGCCGAAGAAGAGGCCCATCAGCGGCGCGTAGATCAGGCTTTCGGTCGCGAGCGCGTTGAGCAGCATCGCGAAGGCGAGCAGCATGAGCGCCTGCAGCAGAGCGTCCGGGCGGACGAGAGCGATTGCTAACTCACGCTGCGAGGCGATGACAACGAGTGCGGTACCGAGTAGAGCGAGGGCCTCGCGCGAAATCAGCGGCGGTGTGCTGTCGCTCAGTGTGCGTGTGCGCAGGCGATCAAGTGCGTAGACGAACGCCACCATCGCGACGAGCTCGAGCAGAAAGATCGAGTAGTTTGCGGCATAGTATGCGGGGATCTCGGTCCATCGCGATGGATGAAAGACGATTTGAGCGCTCGCGAGGACCGCGGGATAAAGCGGATGCCAGTAGCCATTGACCGCGCCGGCCCAGCGGTGCGCGTGCAGCAGGTCGGCGATGTCGATGTAGGAGACTGCATCGCCGTCCAGCAGAAAGGGCTCATATTTCATTGCCAGCCAGCCGATTGGGACCAGAAGCAGCAGGTACACGATCAGCAGCTTGCGCAGGCGCGACTGGGACATCCAGGGGCTCCGGGTGCTGGGTTAAGGATACCTTGCGGCGCGCATGAGCTCGTGTGTTTTGCGCTAGAGGATGTAACGACTGAGGTCCTGATTTTTCACGATGCTGGCGACCTGCTGCTGGACGTACTCGCGGGTGACGGTGAGGACCTTCTCCGTGACGCCTTTGTCATTGCTGCGTTCGTGCAGCACCGGGATGTTGGGCTGTATCGCATCAGGCTGCGAGTCCTGAGCGGCCTGCGGAGGCTTCACGAGGTCCGGCGCGTGGAAGCTGATCTCATCGAGCACCTTTTCCATGATGGTATGCAGGCGGCGTGCGCCGATGTTCTCCGTGTTCTCATTCACCTGGAAGGCGAAGCGGGCCATCTCCTCGAGCGCCTCGGCAGCGAACTCGAGCTTGAGGCCCTCGGTCTCGAGCAGCGCGATGGACTGTTTGACGAGTGAGGCGCGCGGCTCCGTGAGGATGCGAAGGAAGTCTTCAACGGTAAGAGCCTTCAGCTCGACGCGGATAGGGAAGCGGCCCTGCAGCTCTGGGATGAGGTCCGAGGGCTTCGACACGTGGAAGGCGCCCGCGGCGATGAAGAGGATGTGGTCCGTCGCGACGAATCCGTACTTGGTGTTGACTGTCGTGCCTTCGACGATGGGCAGAATGTCGCGCTGAACGCCCTCGCGCGAGATGTCGGGCCCGTGCCCACCCTCGCGGCCAGCGATCTTGTCGATCTCGTCAAGAAAGACGATGCCAGAGTCTTCCACGCGCTCGACCGCGACGCGGGTGACCTGGTCCATGTCCAACAGTCGCGATTCCTCTTCCTGGACTAGGTAGTCGAAGGCCTCGGCGACCTTCATCTGGCGCTTGCGAGTGCGCTGCGAGAGCAGGCCGGAGAGCATGTCGCGCAGGCCACTATTATCCATCTCGTCCGGAGGCTGGTTGGAGAGGATTTCGATCTGCGGCTGGCCGCGGTCTCGTGTCTCCAGTTCGACAAGCCGATCGTCGAGGCGGCCCTCGCGGAACTGCTGCCGCAGACGCTCGCGCTCGCGGCTGCGGTCGTTATCGGTTGGCACGGGCAGCGGATGGCGGGTATCTTCAATGCCCTCCTGTCCGGCGATGAACACGGCGTTCGCGGGCTCTGGTGCTGGCGCGAGCGCAGCGGCGCTCTGCTGCATCAGCAGCATCTCGAGCAGGCGATCCTCAGCGGCGAGCTCGGCGCGGTCCTCGATCTCCTCGAGCTTCTCCTCGCGCACCATGTCGATGGCGACCTCGACGAGATCGCGCACGATGGACTCGACGTCGCGCCCGACGTAGCCGACCTCGGTGAACTTCGACGCCTCTACCTTGAGGAAGGGCGAGTTGGTCAGCTTCGCGAGCCGTCGCGCAATTTCAGTCTTGCCCACACCCGTGGACCCGATCATGAGGATGTTCTTCGGCATGATCTCCTCGGCGAGTTCGGGCGGAAGCTTCTGGCGACGCGTGCGATTGCGCAGCGCAATCGCGACCGCGCGCTTGGCGGCAGCCTGCCCGATGACGTATTTGTCGAGCTCGGCGACTGTCTCGCGGGGCGTCAGCTCTTCGAGCGAGAGCGGCTGGTCTTCTGCGGTGCCGGGGAGATAGATGGCCATCGATGGGTTGCTGTCCTGAGGCTAAGCTGCGTCGATCTCTTCGATCACGATGCTCTGGTTGGAGTAAATGCAGATATCGGCGGCGATCTTCATGCTGCGTTCGACGATTTCGCGCGCGGTCAGCTCGGTGTTTTCCATCAGTGCCGTTGCCGCTGCGAGCGCGAAGCTGCCGCCGGAACCGATGGTCGCGATGGTGCCGTTGGCGACCGGGTCCGGCTCGATGACGTCGCCGTCGCCGGAGAGCACGAACATCTGCTTGCCGTCAGCGACAATGAGCAGCGCCTGGAGCTGGCGCAGCAGTTTGTCGGTGCGCCAGTCTTTGGCGAGCTCGACGGCCGAGCGGCCGAGGTTGCCGGTGTACTGCTCGAGCTTCGCCTCAAAGCGCGTGAAGAGTGAGAAGGCGTCGGCCGTGGATCCCGCGAATCCGGCGAGGACCTTGTCGTTGTAGAGCTTACGGATCTTGCGCGCCGTCTGCTTCATCACCGTGGAGCCGAGCGTGACCTGGCCGTCGGCTGCCATCACCATCGCGCCGCCACGCTGCACGCACAGCACGGTGGTGGAGCGAACACGACGTCCCTCGCCGAGGTCAAGGGGCGGTGGTGTCACGCGATGCGACACGGTTGGGTGATTGCCGAGACGTTGCCTGCGCCGTGATCCTGTACCTGAAGTTCTTCCACTCATGAGCAACCTGAAGTATATCGCCGCACCACAATGGATTCCCCTTCCGGCGGCTGGCGTGGCGCTCGCACTGGCAGCCTGCGCTATCCTCATCTCATCCCCCGTGAGGCCCTCGATCCAGCACATGACGCACCTGATGCACGGCATTAATCCGCGCCTGGCGGGTGGTGTCGCGGCAGGGATAGCAGTCGCGGGAACCGCAGCATGGATGTACGTGCGCTCGCGCCGGCCTACGGCAGAAGAGATGGAACGACGCCGCCGGGACCGCCTGGCGACCATGGGACGCATCACCGACGGCGTGCTGATCGACGCGCGCACGTTGGGCGGCGAGGAGACGACCGAAGTCTCGCCTGAGGTGCTCATCTACAGCTACCGGCTCGCGGGCGTGACCTACGACTGCGCGCAGGATGTCTCCAAGCTGCCGGATCGCGTGACCGGGTGGCGGCTGGATCAGCCGCTGCAGGTGCGCTATGACCCGCGCAACCCCGGTAACAGCGTGGTCGTCGCGGAGAGTTGGAGCGGCCTGTGGCAGGACCGCGGCTAGGCGTCGCTCTTCGAGCTGCAGGCCCAAACCTGCGCTAAACGTTGAATTTGAAGAAGAGAACGTCGCCGTCCTTGACGACGTACTCTTTGCCTTCGGAGCGCAGCAGGCCGGCCTCTTTCACTGCCTGCTCGGTGCCGAGCCGGAAGAGGTCCTCGGAGTTATAGGCCTCGGCGCGGATGAATCCGCGCTCAAAGTCAGTGTGAATGACGCCCGCAGCGCCCGGAGCCTTGGTCCCGCGGCGAATCGTCCATGCGCGGCACTCCTGCGGCCCGGCGGTGAAGTAGGTAACGAGGTCGAGCAGCCGGTAGCCCGCGTGGATGAGGCGGTTCAGGCCGGGCTCGGTGAGGCCCATGTCGGTGAGAAACTCGGTGCGTTCCGCAGGCTCCAGCAGCGCAATCTCCGCCTCCATCGCGCCTGAGATGCGGACGACCTGTGAGCCTTCCTCGGCAGCGCGCTGCTCCACCTGCGCAGTGTAGGCGTTGCCGCCAGTGAGCGACGCATCGTCGACGTTCGCTACGTAGAGCATTGGCTTGGCCGTGATGAGCTGGAGGTCGCGCGTGGCGGCGAACTCGTCCTCGGTGAGATCCGCGGTACGCGCTGGCTTGCCGGCTTCGAGCACGGCCTTAATTTTTGCGACGCCGGAGACCTCGCTCTTAATCTTCGGAATCCGTCGAGTTCTTGGCCAGCTTCTCCAGCCGCTGCGAGCGCTTCTCGACGGAGTCCAGGTCCGCGAGCATCAGCTCCGTGTTGATGACATCAATATCCGAGAGCGGATTAACGCCGCCGGCGACGTGTACGACCTCGGGATCGTCGAAGCAGCGAACGACGTGTGCGATTGCGTCGGTCGCGCGAATGTGGCCGAGGAACTGGTTGCCCAGGCCCTCGCCCTTGCTCGCGCCGGCGACGAGCCCGGCGATGTCGATGAACTCCATCGTGGTGGGAACAAGCGACTTGGGCTTGAAGATCGCGGCGATGCGGTCCAGCCGCTCGTCCGGCACGCTGACGATGCCCACGTTGGGGTCGATCGTGCAGAACGGGTAGTTGGCGGCCTGCGCCTTGGCGGCCGTGAGCGCGTTGAAGATGGTGGACTTGCCGACGTTCGGCAGCCCTACGATTCCACAGTTAAGAGCCATGTTTCGGGTATTTTCCTTCTCTTCTATTGGAACATGGCGAGAAGGGATCGTGGGCTCAGGAGCCGATGTGTGCGGCGGCCTTGCCGAAGGCCTTCAGTCCGCGCGCGATCTGTCGCCGCTCCTTCGGGCTCAGCACCTCGGCGAGCCGGTCGACCTGGCGCGCATGTGCGCGCAAAGACCTGGTCGATCAGGCGTCGGCCGGATGCCGTGAGATCGACGACGCGCACGCGGCGATCCTCCGAGCTGTTTGTGCGCGTCACCAGTCCGCGCTTCAGCAGGCGATCGACCGCGACGGAGATGGAGCCCGGCGTCAGGAAGACCTTGGGCCCAATCGTATTTACGGGCATCGGGCCCTTGTGCAGCAGCGCCTCCAGGATGCGAAACTCAGACTCGCCGAGGCCGCTGTCCTTCAGCGTATGTTCCGTGAAGCCGAGCAGCGAGTGGTATGCCTTGATGAGCACGAGCCAGAGCTGCGTCCCCGAGACCTTGTCGGCCTTGTCAGGTTTGCCGTGCCGCTGGTCCTTTGGCTGCTTGGATTTAGCGGGCTTCCCCGGCTTTTGAGCTTTGGCGGATGTCGCGGCCTTCGCTGGAGTCTGCATCGTTTGAGTACCTATTGACATCAATATAATTGATATAGATGGAAGTAGGAGAGAAAATTATGCGGATAGGAATTGATAGCTTCGTCGAGATGCTGGCGGATGGCCGCCCGGCCGGGGAGCAGGGCCGCGACCGCGTCGTGCAGCTCATGGAAGAGATTGAAGTCGCCGACCGCGTGGGCCTCGACAGCTTCGGCATTGGCGAGCACCATCGCGAGGAGTACGTCGCCAGTTCGCCCGCGGTGCTGCTCGCGGCAGCGGCCGCTCGCACCGAGAAGATTCGCCTCACGAGCGCGGTCACTGTGCTCAGCTCGGATGATCCCGTGCGCGTCTTCCAGGACTTCGCGACGCTTGACCTGTCTCGAACGGGCGGGCCGAGATCATCGTCGGGCGCGGCTCGTTCATCGAGTCCTACCCGCTCTTCGGTTACGACCTGAAGGATTACGACGAGCTCTTCGCGGAGAAGCTTGACCTGCTGCTGCAGCTCCGCGACGAGGTGAAGGTGCACTGGGAGGGCAAACACCGCACGTCGCTGAGCGGGCAGGGCGTGTGGCCGCGGCCGATGCAGCCGGTGCTTCCCATCCGGCTCGGAGCGGGTGGCACGCCGAACTCGTTCGTGCGCGCCGGCATGCTCGGCCTGCCGCTGACGGTCGCGATCATCGGCGGCGAGCCTCATCGCTTTCGCCCGCTGATTAATCTGTATCGTGAGGCCGGACGGCGCGCAGGACACGCGCCGGACTTGCTCGACGTCGCCGTACATGCGATTGGCTACGTCGCCGAGACGGATCAGCAGGCGGCCGACGACCTGTGGCCCGCCTACGTGCACACCTTCACCCGCATCGGCAAGGAGCGTGGATGGGGTCCAACGACACGCGCGGCATTCGATGCGCAACGGGGCCCGTCGGGCGCGTTCGTTGTGGGCTCACCGGAGACCGCGGCCGCCAAGATGCAGCACATCAGTGACTCGCTGGGCGGAGTCTCGCAGGTTAGCCTGATGATGTCCGGCGGTCCGCTGTCGCACAACAAGATGCTGCGCGCGATTGCGCTCCTGGGCAGCGAAGTGCGGCCCCGCGTGCAGCAGGAGGCCGCTGCGGCCATCGCTTAATGAACCGACCGTTCGGACAAACAGGCGGATGCGTCGCGCCGCGAAATAAATCGAGGCACCCATAACGGGTGCCTCGCTGGAGCCATGCGGTGGAGGAGAGCCGGAAGGATCCCGCTCACTGCAGAAGGCTTACCTCTTGAAGAAACGACGACGAGCAATGCCAGCTGCTCCGAGCAGACCCGTGCCAAGCAGCGCGAGGCTGCTGGGTTCCGGCGTCGGATTGGCAGTTATAGTTCCGGAGTACGAAACTCCTACGCCCGAGTTGAGATCAGCGTGTTGGCTGCTGAATTCAAACGTAGCCGGCGTAGTAACAAAGCCCGGAGGGTTGAGAGTATCTGTCAGATTGCCAAAGAGCATGATGTCAATAAAGTCCCCATTGGTATTCACTATTGCCCCGGTCAGGTTCGCGATGAAGTCCAGCGTGCTGACTGGCGAACCGCCGGTCACAGCGAATTCGGGATTGGCAGCCGTAACCGCACCGGTAACAGTGTTCACCGTAAAACTTCCGAGCGTTGCCGCAAGACCGTTGTATTGGCTGATGAAGGGGCTACCGCCAGCCGTGGTTGTCGTGCCGCCGGTAACCGTCACCGTGAGGACGTTGCCGCTCTGGTTATAAGTCGAACTCCCCGTTCCTGTTGGACCAAAGCTCAGCACGCCGGTGATCTGGTCCGCCTTTGCCATGGTTGCTGAAGCCGCGATAGCAGCTCCGAGTGTCAGAACCTTCAAGACATTCTTCATATTCCTCTTCCTCCCCCTCTGCCGTTTAGAGCAGAGGCCAAAAACCTACCCCAAAATTGAGCTGCAACCGCCCAAAAGCCAAGTTGAAGTGACACCGCTGCCTGGGTTTGGTTTATAGCCCTGCTCCCTATAGAGCACATCCCGTGCCGAAGTCCCTTTTTCTAGAATCAATAACTTAGTGGTTTCAGTGGGAATTAACATGCAGGGCCTTGCATAGTTCGGTCCGGCATTTTCCACATCGTTCTACATAACTATCGCTACTCGACTCAACGAGTTACGCTACGGATCCCGCTCGCTGCAGAAGGCTTACTTCTTGAAGAAACGGCGACGAGCAATGCCAGCTGCTCCGAGCAGACCCGTGCCAAGCAGCGCGAGGCTGCTGGGTTCCGGCGTCGGATTGGCAGTTAGGGTTCCGGAGTACGAAACTCCTACACCGCCTGTCGGGAGCCCAGAGTGTTGGCTGCTGAATTCAAACGTAGCCGGCGTAGGAACAAAGCTCGGAGAGCTGGAAGTATCTGTCAGAGTGCCAAAGAGGGTGATGTCAATAAAGTCACCAGGGCCCATCACTACTTGTCCCCCGGTCGCGTTCGCCATGAAGTCCAGCGTGCTGGCTGGTAAACCGCCGGTCACAGCGAATTCGGGATTGACCTCCGTAGTCGCACCGGTAAGAAGGTTCACCGTAAAACTTCCGAGCGATGCCAGATCACCGTTGTATTGGTTGAGGATGGGGCTGCCGCCAGCCGTGGTTGTCACACCGCCGGTAACCGTCACCGTGACGATGTTGCCGCTCAAGCTATAAGTCGCTGCCCCCGTTCCTGTTGGACCAAAGCTCAGCACGCCGGTGATCTGGTCGGCCTTTGCCATGGTTGCTGAAGCCGCGATAGCAACTCCGAGTGTCAGAACCTTCAAGATATTTTTCATATTCCTCTTCCTCCCCTCTGCCGTTTGGCAGAGGTCGAAAACCTACCCCAAACTGAGCCGCCACGCCCAAAAGCCGAGTGGAAGTGACACCGTCCCCTGGGGTTGGTTTATAGCTCTGCTCTCTATATAGAGCACATCCCGTGCCGAAGTCCCTTTGTCTAGAATCAATAAATTGGTGGTTTAGGCGGGAGATAACATGCAGGGCATTGCATAGTTCGGTAGGGCATTTTCCACATCGTGCTACGTAACTATCGCTATTCGACTCAATGATTTACGCTGTGCGACGCAATTTTCGCAATAAATTCCCTGTGACCAATGAACGAGTTCAGGGATAGATCCGGTTGAGGGTGCGCGCGAAGGGGATGGTTTCGCGGACGTGCTCGAGGCCGCAGATCCAGGCGACGCAGCGCTCAATGCCCATGCCGAAGCCAGAGTGCGGGACGCTGCCGTACTTGCGGAGGTCGAGGTACCACTGGAAGGCAGCGAGCGGGAGGTCGTGGGACTCGATGCGCGATTTGAGGAGGTCGTAGTCGTCGATGCGCTGCGAGCCGCCGATGATCTCCCCGTAGCCTTCGGGAGCAAGGACGTCGACACAGAGGGCCTTGGTGGGGTCGTTGGGGTCGGGCTCCATGTAGAAGGCCTTGATGTCGGCGGGGTAGCGGTGCACCATCACGGGCTTGTCGAACTGGCTGCTGATGTAGGTTTCGTCGGGTGAGCCGAAGTCGTCGCCGTACGTGTGGGGGTTTTCGAGCTTGCCGTCTTTGTGCGCCTGCTCGAGCATGGCGTGGGCTTCGTCGTAGGTGAGCTTAGGAAATTCGCCGGGCGTGGCGATCGCTTCGAGCTTGGCGATGTCGCGGCCGATAACGGCGAGGTCGGCGCGGTGAGATTCGAGGACGCGCGTGACGATGTGGGTGAGGAAGTTTTCCGCGAGCGTCATGAGGCCGTCGAGGTCCAGGTAGGCGACCTCGGGCTCGATCATCCAGAACTCGGTGAGGTGGCGGCGGGTCTTGGATTTTTCGGCGCGGAAGGTGGGGCCGAAGCTGTAGACCTTGCCGAGCGCGAGTGCGGTGGCCTCGACGTAGAGCTGACCGGACTGCGTGAGGTAGGCCATCTCCTCGTCGAAGTACTTCATCTCGAAGAGGTCGGAGGTGCCTTCGCAGGCGTTGGGCGTGAGGATGGGCGGATCGGTGCGGACGAATCCATTGATATCAAAGTATTCCGCTGCAGCGCGCATAATTGCTGCACGAACGCGCAGGATTGCCGACTGGCGCGGCGTGCGCAGCCAGAGATGGCGGTGCTCCATGAGGAAGTCCACGCCGTGTTCTTTCCGCGAGATGGGGTAGGGCGTCTCTTCGGAGATGCGCTGCGTGACGGTGACGTCCTGCGACGTCGAGCTCGACGCCGGAGGGCGCGCGCTGGTCTTCGCGGACGGTGCCGGTGACGGTGAGCGAGGACTCGAGCGTGAGGTTCTTGAGGGTCTCGAAGACCTGCTCGGGAACGGCGGCCTTGGGGACGATGCCCTGGACGGTGCCGGTGCCGTCGCGGAAGGTGGGAAAGAGGAGCTTGCCGGAGCTGCGCAGGTTGTAAAGCCAGCCGCGGAGGGTGACGGGTTGGCCAATGTGCTGCTTCAGTTGGCCGATCGTAGTGAGGACGGGTGTGACTTCGGACATGACAGGGTCGATTGTAGTGGGAGCGGCGGGCAGGCCCTGATTTTCAGGGCCGGGTGGCGAGGGCGACGCGCGGGATGGAGGCGTAGTCGTCGAGGAAGCGGACGGAGTTCCAGTTGGCGAGGAGTTCGGTGAGGGCGTCGCGCTGGCCGTAGCCGATTTCGAGGGCGAGGAGACCACCGGCGCGAAGGAGATCGAAGGCCTGCGGGATGAGGCGGCGATAGATGTCAAGGCCGTTGGCCCCGGCGTAGAGGGCGAGCGGGGGCTCGTGCTCGCGGACCTCGGGAGCGAGGGTAGTAGCGTCGTCGAGCGCCACGTAGGGAGGGTTGGACGCGATGACGTCGAAGGTGGGGGTGGAGAAGGCGGGGTTGAGGGGAGCGGCGGCGGTAAAGAGGGTGTCGAAGGGGTTGGAGCCAGAGACGAGCGAGCCGAGAGGGTCGAACGAGGCGAGAGGGTCGCGAGGGGCGTGGGGGGCGAGGAGCGGCGTGAGGAGGTCGCCTTCGAGGAAATGAATACGACCAGCGACGCCGAGACGGCCGGCGTTGTCGAGGGCGACGGCGAGGGCGGCGGGGGAGACGTCGATGGCGGTCAGAGAGGCGTGCTCGAGAACGGAGGCGAGTGCGATGGCGATAGCGCCAGACCCAGTGCCAACATCCGCGATGCGGAGATGGGGGTTCGGCTGCTGACGCGCCCAGTCCAGGACGGCTTCGACGAGATGTTCGGTTTCGGGACGGGGAATTAGGACGTCCGGGGTGACACGGAAAGCGAGGCCGAAGAACTCCTGCGTACCGGTGAGGTGCTGGAGCGGCTGCTGCGCGGCGCGGCGGGTGACGAGCGAGCGAAGGCTGTCGAGGTCAGAGCCGGGCAGGTCATCGTCCGCATGGGCAAGGAGCCACGGGCGGTCCCGATGAAGGATGTGGGCGAGCAGTGTCTCGGCGTCGCGGCGGGAGACGGAGGCGGAGGCTTCGAGGAGAGCGTCGCGGAGAGTCATGCTGTGGAGAGGATAGCGCTCCCAGCCTGCCTTCTTTGACAACTGGAAGGCGCGCGGTCGCAGGAAGAGGTGGTGCACAGAGTGGACGAGGAGCGGGTGTAGGGTGAAGCGTCAGCGGATGAAGGCGGGAGCGCATTGGACTGCAGTACGGCGGACGATAACTGGGGGTTCCCGGAGCCGGTGTTTGTCGATTCCAAGTGCGTCCAGGTGCGCCCATCTGTCTACGGCTTTTCGAAGACGAGGAAGTAGTCGTTCTGGTCGCCCTTGGTGAAGTCGTACTGCTTGACGAAGCGGAAGCCTGCACGTTGGACCTCTGCAATGACGACGTCGGCGTTGATGCCGTGATCGGACCCGTTACCGGGGTGGTCGATGACGCCGAAGAGCCCGCCGGACTTCATCGAGGTGCGGAGGTTCGCGAGCAGCGTGGGCGGGTGCGCGACCTCGTGGTAGACGCGGAGCATGAGCGCGGCGTCAAGCGAGTCAGCGGGGAGTTTGGGGTCGTCGGGGGTGCCGAGGACGGCGGCGATGTTGGAGAGGTGTTCCTTGACGGCGCGGTCGTGAATGGCGTCGACTGCGTGAGGATTGATGTCCTCGGCGAAGACGGTGCCGCCGTTGGGGCCTCCGGCGACACGGCGGGCCGCGCGGACGGAGAACCAGCCGCCGCCGGCGCCGATGTCAGCGACGTTGGCGCCGGGGTGGAGCTTCAGCGTGTCCATGACGCGGTCGATCTGGAGCTTCTCGGCGCGGTCCGCATCCTCGAAGACCGATAAGTCGCCGGTATAAGGGGCGCTGGTGGGGTGCGTCGGCGGCGGGGTGGCCGTGGTCTGGGCGGAGAGCGGGAGCGCGAGGGCGAGGAGGGCTGCGGCGAGGCGGAGTCGGCTCATAAGAGTGATTAGATACCCGGCAGCGATGGTTGCGAATCGGCAAGTTGGTGAGTCTGAAGGGTAGGTTCAGGCTTTTCAGTGCAGTAGGCGTGGGACGAGTCGCCGGTTTTTCGGGATGCGCGGAAGATTTTGCATCCTGGTGCAGCGCGGCGTGCGTATTAGCCAGGTGTAGGCATGCGGACTGAGGCAGCGGAGTTCCGGGGCGTTGTAGAGCGGCATCAGCGGATGGTGTT
The DNA here is from genome assembly GCA_963827415.1 of uncultured Acidobacteriaceae bacterium. Taxonomy (GTDB): domain Bacteria; phylum Acidobacteriota; class Terriglobia; order Terriglobales; family Acidobacteriaceae; genus Granulicella. The sequence goes on along the minus strand of CAWHBA010000031.1, from coordinate 265,551 downwards.
CTCGCTCGCCTTGAGGGTCACGGGCGAGTACGGCACAGCCGAAGAGGTCGCGCAGGACGTGTTTCTGGAGCTGTTCCGGTCGGCGGAGAGATTGTCGAGCGACGACCATGTGCGGTTCTGGCTCCGCAAGGTGACGGTGCACCGGGCGACCGACGCGCTACGGCGCCAGGCGCACCGTCCGGAGTCGCACGCCGAGGAGTGGATGGACGATGCGCCGGGAGACGGAGACGGCGCGTCGGGGCTGAGTACGGTGCTGGAGGCGCGACTGGAAGATCTGCTGGGGTCGCTGCCGGAGCAGATGAGAGTTGCGGTCGTGCTGCGGTACCAGGAGGAGATGCTGCCGGAGGAGATTGCCAAGCTGCTGGGGCAGCCGGTTGCGACAGTGAAGAGCAACCTGCAGCGCGGTCTGAAGCTGCTGCGGCGCAAGGCTGAGATCACGATGAAGGAGTATGTGCGATGAACGGGCCAGAAGAGAACGAGAGAGAGCAAGCGATGCATGAAATGGATGATCCGCGGATGAAGGAGTTCGAGCAGGCGCTCGGCCGCGCAATGCAGAGAGTTGAAGTGCGGGCAGAGACGTCCGCGAAGTTCCTGGCGCTGGCCGACGAGGCCGAGAGGAAGCGTCTGCACGCTGGCGGCGGCTTCCGGCTGATCAAGTTGTCGAATGGCGGGCGCGTGTTCACGATGCCACGGCTTCGGATTCCACAAGCTCGCGCGTGGATGGGCGGAGCGATTGCCGCGGTGCTGGCGATTGGAGTCTTTGCCGGCGCGCACATTCGCGATCAGCACCAGCAGCACGAGCGGCAAATGATGGCGCAGCAGCAGTTTGAAACGGCGGAGCGAATTACGGACGAGACGCTGGCGCGCACGAGAGAACAACTCGAGCGCCACGGAATCAACCTCGAACAACAGTGACATGACCAGCAGTGATTGATTTTTTTTTGCGCAGAGCGCAGGACAGGAAAGGCAGGAGGGCGAGATGAACAAGATGATTTGGGAGCAAATCGGTGCGTGGCTGCGCGGGCTGGTGTGGACGGCGATGGTTGCGGGTTGCGCGTGGGCGAGCGCGCAGAGCTACCTGGTGACGCCGGCGACGGGGCACTATCACACGGTGGCGATGGGCGCGGGCGAAGGCGTTGGGCTTGGCCAGGGCATCGGAGCCGAGGGCGCACAGAGCACTCAGCCTCTGGCGAAAGATGACCTGTTCGCGGGCACCGAGGTGTTTGCGAAGGGCGCATCGGACATTACAGAAATCACCATGGATCCGGACTCCCTGAATCTGGTGGGCGGAAACGACGAGCGCCGCGCGCGCAGCATGGTGCTGAACGTCGTGCGCACCTACACCTATGACAAGCCCGGGATGTACAACATGTCGGACGTGGACGCGATCCGCAACAAGCTGAACACAGGCGACTGGCACTGCTCTGTGCATGTGCGGAATCTGAAAACCGGGTCAGGCTCGGATGTGTGCGGCAAGCGGCGCACGGATGGGATGAAGGAGACGGCGATTATTGAGGTCGAGCCGAAGCAGTTGACGTTCATTCACACGATCCGGCGCGCTGGTGGGCCCGGGTCGAGTGAAGTCGGGTTCTTCCCGATGCTGCCGGGGCTGAGCGGATTGCCGGCACTTGCGATGATGGATCCGGAAGCGTTCGCGGATATGCAGATCGGGCTGCACGGCATGCCGATGCTGATGGGGCCCGGAGCGCACGTGTTCACCTTCGACTCGAACGATATGAAGGAGAAGATGGGCGACATGGACAAGCAGCTCAAGGAGCTGAAGATTCATCCGCCGGTCGATCCAGAGCAGATGCAGCGCCATTATCAGTACAGGCTGCGGGTAGCGCCGGATGAGAATGCGGCTCCAGAGGCGGCGCCTGCTCCTGCGGCACCGCAGGCCGCTCCTGCTCCTGCAGCGCCGCAGGCTCCCAAGTAGAGCGCGGATGGAGCAATAGAATAGGGAGCGATGTCGCTCCTATTTGAGGTGGGCGCGACGTGCGCGCAAGGCGGACGTCGCGGAGAGCTGGCGCTGCCCCATGGGGTGGTGCAGACGCCGGTGTTCATGCCGGTGGGCACGGCGGCGACGGTCAAGGCCGTGCCGCAGGATGTAGTGGAGTCGCTGGGTCCTGTTGATCCCGCCACGGGAAAGCCGAGCGGCGCGGAGATCATTCTCGCCAACACCTATCACCTGTATCTGCGGCCCGGGCATGGGCTGATTCGCGAGTTGGGCGGCGTGCATCGCTTCATGAGCTGGCGACGGCCAATGCTAACGGACTCGGGCGGCTTCCAGGTGTTTTCGCTGGCAAAGCTGCGCAAGATTACTAGAGATGGTGTGGAGTTTCGCTCGCACCTGGATGGAAGCAAGCACTTCTTCTCGCCGGAGCACTCGATGGAAGTGCAGATTGCGCTGGGCGCGGACGTGATGATGGCCTTCGACGAGTGCGTCGAGACGCCGGCGAGCTGGGAGCGCACACGCGATTCGATGGCGCTCACGCACGCGTGGGCGTCGCGCTCTAAGCAGTATTGGGAAGAGCACCGGCACGAGGTGCCGTGGGGTGCTGAGAGATCAGAGAATAGAGATCAGAGACCGGAACGGACGGCATTTGAGCGCGAGTATGATGCGGCGCGGTTTGATGACAAGCACCAGGCGCTCTTCGGGATTGTGCAGGGTGGGATGTATGCGGATCTGCGCCGCGAGAGCGCCGAGCGGCTGGTAGAGATGGACTTTCCGGGCTACGCGATTGGCGGGCTCGCGGTAGGCGAACCGCGCGAGGTGACGCGCGAGATGATCGCGCTGTGTCTGGCGATGTTGCCGAAGGACAAGCCGCGCTATGTGATGGGCGTTGGGTATCCCGACGAGATTGAAGAGTACGCGCGCATGGGCGTCGACATGATGGACTGCGTGCTGCCGACGCGCGCCGGGCGGCATGGGCTGGTGTTTCTGCGCGAGGATCCGAAGGACCGAAGGAGCGCGGTCGCGCGGTTGAACATCAAGCGCAAGGACCTGGCGGACGATCAGGGGCCGATCGACGCAGGCTGCACGTGTCCCACGTGCAGGAGATATTCAAGAGCGTATCTGCGGCACCTGTTTTCGAGCGGAGAGCCGCTGGGAGCGACTCTGAACTCGATCCATAATCTGGCGTTTTATTTGGAGACGATGGAGCGGGTGCGCGGCGAGCTGGCGGCCGATTGAGCGTCACGGTTTGCGGCAGAGATAGGCGACCATAGCGCGTGTGAGCTCGGCGGCGAAGGCCTTGTCCGTGAGCGGAAGCGCGGTCTGCCAGAGCGTTCCCGGGTCAAGGACCGCGAGTTCGATGCTGGAGGCAGCGGCGAGGACGGCGAACTTTACAGCGAGTGACGCCCTGGGATGGCGAATCTGGTCCTTATGAGAGAGCAGAACCTTCGCGGTGATCTCGAGATTACGTGTGATGGAGCTGCGGGCGGCGTGGGCGAAGGTTGAGCCGGGTGCGGACTCAATATAGGAATTGAGCGCCGAGAGAAGGCGGGGATGTGCGCGGTACTGTTGCAGCAGGATGCCGATGAGAACGGTTGCTGTCTCCTCGAGCGTAGGACGTGCGACGGTCTGGTGAAGACGGCCGGCGTTGGCCTGGTTACTGTCCTCCAGCATCTTGAGGAAGGCTGCGCGAAGCAGAGCGTCTTTGTCGGCAAAGCGGCGATAGATGGAGGCGGGTGAGAGGCTTGCGTGCGCCGCGATGCGGGGAACCGTGGCGGCCTCCAGACCGTCGCGATCGAGTACCTGGATGGCGGCGGCGAGCAGACGGGCTTCGGTCAGGCGGCTTCGATTCTGCCGGGGTTCGGTGGAGGGCTGCTTCAGTCGCATTTGGATTCAGTGTAGACATGTTGAGACCAATATGCTAATGTGAATTCGCATTTACATTTGGAGGTGCTCGTATGCATTCCATGTCATTGGTCAAGCTGCTTCTTGTAGTGGTACTTATCTTCGTGACGCCGTTTTTGGATGTGCGCGAGGCAGCACGGATGCGGGCCGATCCTTCGGCGTGGCGAAGGCTGCGATTTTACCGACGGACAATGGTTATTCTGTGGTGCCTCGCAGCGATCTCGTGCGGGGTGGCGGGGCTGCACGGTATCTTTGCTGCGCCGTATACGGCGGACGCGAGCTGGACCATTGGAGGAAGGGTCGGATTCTGGCTCTTGGCCGCAGTGACAGCGGCCTACTTTGGAGTCGGGCTTCTTCCGGGATTGGTATGTCTGGTGCATCCGAGGCGGCGGCCGGCGTATACGCGAGCGTTAGCCAAGCTGAGTTTCCTACTGCCGGCATCGGTGGTGGAGCGGCGATGGTGGGTCGCGGTGAGCCTGAGTGCCGGGATCTGTGAGGAGGTGATTTTTCGTGGATTCCTGCTGCAGGCGGTACGTTGGCAGATGGGAATGGGGCTGACGGTGGCGTGGGTTGTGTCGGCGGTAGTCTTCGGATTCAATCACCTGTACCAGGGTCGAACGGGGGTGATTCAGACGACGGTCGCGGGGCTGGGTTTTGGTCTGGTGGCGATTCTGAGTGGAGGGCTCGCGCTGCCGATGGCGTTGCATGCTCTGGTCGATCTGCAGGGGCTGGTGATATACAGGCCGGAGATGTTGCGCGAGATGGCCGTGGCTGGCTGAGGGCCATCGCGGTTTCGACGGATTTGTGACGGCCGGACCCATGTGGACGAGTCGGGGCATTGACGGAGCTATTGCGGCGGGTGGAACGTCTCTCAGGAGAGACCCGTGTTGGATTCTGCAGGGAGCGATCTGGCATGAAGATGGCTGGGCGAGTTGCGGTGGTTGTGCTGACGGGCATGGTGGCGTGCGGCACGGCGTGGACGCAGCAGGAGGGCGGCCCGCCGATTGTCGGCAACACAGTGCAGTTTGGCGCGCCGCAGGTGAATCAGCAGCGGATGCTGGCGACAGTGACGGGCCGGGTGACGTGCTCGGATACGCAGCGCGCGGCGCGGTTTGCAACCGTGACGCTGATCGGTACGGATCAGCCGCAGCAGGATCAGGGACGCGGCGGGGTCGGCTTTGGGTTCGGGCGGCGGGTGACGGCGCGCACGGATATGGATGGGAACTATACGGTGCAGGCGGAACCGGGCGATTACTACGTGACGGCGTCAGCCATAGGGTATGCGTCACCAGTCGCGGAGACCGCGGCAAGGTTGCGGTCGGGCGCATCAACGGCGGACCTGCTGGCGACGCTGCCGCAGGTACATGTGGCCGAGGCCGGCGGCGGGACGGCGAATATCACGCTGGATCGGGGAGCGGTGATCCAGGGCAAGGTGCAGTGGGATGACGGAACTCCGGCGACGGGGGTGAATGTGAGCGTGCAGGCCACCGGTTCCGCGGGCTCTCCGACGGACATGGTGAGGGTTGTGTCGCAGCTGGGTGGCGCGTTTGGCGGCGGCTTCGGCGGCTTCCAAACGACGGACGACCGTGGTGTGTTCCGAATTACGGGGCTGCCCCCGGGCAGCTATTGGGTGAGGGCCGTGTTGATGACACCTACGGCGACGCCCGGGACAGGGGCGCTGACGGCCCAGCGGATGACGTCGGTTGTGATGTACGCGCCGGGGAAGGTAAGGGAGTCGGACGCGCAGGTGATCTCGCTGAAGTCGGGCGATGAGCGCGACGACGTGACGTTTGTGATTGACCTTTCAACGCTGCATACGGTGTCCGGGCATGTGGGAGCAACGGACCAGGGGAATATTGCGACCGGAGTGGTGCGGCTGACGGATACGCAGGACTCGAGTTTGACGCGGATGGGGATGATCCAGCCGGATGGGAGCTTTGTCGTGCAGTGGGTTCCGGCGGGGACGTACACGCTGGCAGTGTCGAATGCGAGCAATATGCCCTCGCCGGGGTTTGGGAGACGGGGCCAAAACAACACCGGTGGAACGAGTTATGCGCCATTCCAGGAGAGCCTCACGGTGACCGACACGGATGTGAGCGGGGTGGGCGTGACGCTGACGCCGGCGACCGGATCGCAGTAGAAAAGGTACCCCCTTCCCCCGGCAAACTGTTCAGAATCCTCAAAAAAGGCACTTGCCACTGGACCTAAGAAATCCAGTCGCTCGACCTCAAATCCCAGCGACCGGGGTTCCGTCGTCAGCCCGGGTCAGGAGCTGTTTTGTGGTGCGGCGCCAGACGGCGAGCAGGACGATGGCCGCTCCGACGAGGGCGATCAGGAGGCCGAGCCAGAGACCGGCGGCTCCGAGGTGCGCGCGGAAGCCGAGCAGGATGCCAAGCGGCATGCCGATGACCCAGTAACAAAGGAGATGGGTGAAGAACGGGGCGAGGGTGTTTCCGGCTCCGCGCAGGGCGCCGGTGACGGTGATCTGGATGCCGTCGAAGAACTGAAAGCCTGCGGCGACGAGAAGCAGCGGGACCGCGGCCGCGATGACGCCGCGGTCGGGTGTGAAGATGCGTCCGAGAGCGCTGGGCAGGGTAAGAAAGACGATTGCTGCGAAGAGCATGAAGGCGGCGCCGGCAAGGATGCCGCTCCAGCCGGCGGCGGAGGCTGCCTGTGGTGGTGCGTGGCCGGTGCGAATGCGGCCGATGGCGTGACCGACGCGGACAGCGGTCGCCGAGGAGATGGCGTAGGGAACCATGAAGGTGGTGCTGGCACATTGCAGCGCAACCTCATGCCCGGCGAGCGGGAGCGGGCCGAGGGTGGCGATGAGGGCGGTGACGGCGGCGAAGACGGCGATCTCGACGAAAATCTGCGCGCCCGCAGGAGCTCCGAGGCGGAAGAGCTGGCGAAGGTGCTGTAGCTCGATGCGGCGGGAGGTCGTGAGCAGGCCGTAACGATGGCGGCGGTTGGCGCGGAGGATGGCGACGATCAGCACGGCCATGAGATAGAGCCGCGCGAAGCTGGTGGCCCAGGCGGAGCCGACGACTTGGTACGCGGGGATGTCGATTGTCCGACCGAAAAGTTGCCAGTGATGGCCGTAGATGAGCATCCAGTCGCCGATGAAGTTGATGAGATTGGCGGAGATGAGCGCGAAGGCGATGGGCTTGGCGAGGTGCGCGGCCTGCAGGTAGCGGCGGAGGGTGAAGTAGAGCAGCAGCGGAACGACGCCCCAGTTGAGGCCGTAGAGCGCGGGGATGGCCTGGCCGAGGACGGCGCGGTCGACGGGCATGCGGTTGAGGACCACGGGACCGAAGGCGAAGATGGCGATGAGCAGAGCTCCGAGTGCGAGAGCGAGGACGAGTCCGTGGAGGAGCCAGCGGTTGGCGGAGTGGATCTCTTTGGCGCCGAAGGCCTGGGAGATGAGGGTGTCGAGGCCGAGGAGAACGCCGCCGATGCCGAAGGTGAAGGTGTTGAAGATGACCTGGGCGAGCGCGGCGGCGGCCATGGGGACGGCCGAGTGAGGAAGGCGGCCGACCATGCTGGTGTCGACGACGGACATGGACATCCAGCCGAGCTCGCCGGCGATGAGGGGCGCGGCGAGCCGGAGGAGCGGCGGGAGCTCCGGGCGGATGTCGGCTAGACGCATTAGGACAGGGTAGCGGATGCGCGACTGCGCGAGCTTCTTCTAGATGCGGCCCCGGAGCACGTATTGATGATGGGAAGAGCGTTCCCAACTCAGGCAAGTTCCCGAATGCCGATTTTTCAGGCGGTTCCCGAACGCCGATTTCTCACTATCTGACGCAGTCACACGCCCTGTCGAGCCCTGCGGCAATCATGCTCGTACCGTGCGCAAAGCTGGATCGGCCTGATCGAGATCCTCTAACTTCAGGTCGCGGGTTTCCCGTATGAATCGCAGTGCAATCATGCCAACGGCACAGTAAATGCCATAGATGACCGGGATGTAATACCACTTATGAAAGACATCATGTCCCACCAGTCCCGCCAACAGCGACGGCGCGATCATGCCGCCCAGAACGCCAGCGAGGTTGAAGGAGATTCCGGTTCCGGAGTATCTGAATTTTGTCGGAAAGCTCTCACACGCCAGGGTCGGCGCGAGCCCCAGCAATATCCCCACTCCTAAAAGATGAACAAGGGTCTCCATGAGGATCACTATCGCGATGCTCTTGCTCAGAACAGCCAATGCAAGGGGATAGGAGAGCAGAGTTGTCAGCCCGATCGCGAGGTACGCGGCGACTCTTCGCTTGCAGAAGTCAGCAACGGGCCCGCTGGCAAGTACGCCTAGAAAACTTCCGGCCCTGCTAACGATCATGATAGCGGCAGTAGTTGCCAACGGAATACCGGCAAAGCGCATGAACGAGATAAAGTACGTTCCCGCCACATATCCGTCCATAGAAACGAAGGCCACAACCAGGGCCAGGAGAATCACGGAACCAGAGTGGTGCTTCAGAACACCGAAGCTGGGCAGCGGAGCGAGCTTGTCAGTTTGTTTGAGCTGCTCAAATAGCGGGCTGTCGGCAACTTTGTAGCGTGCCAGCAGTGCCGGAATCACGATCACCACTGAGAGCAGCATTGCTACCCGCCAGCCGGAGGTTGCGAACGTCTTACTCATCATCAGCAGGACAACGCTGGCACTTATAGAGCCCAAAGGAACGCCCAGGCTCGCCAGCGACATCCAGAACGCCCTTCGGGTTCGCTGCGCAGCAAATTCGGCAAGCAAAGAAGACGCGCCTCCAAACTCACCCCCCATTCCGATTCCCTGCACGATTCGCAGCACTACAAGAAGGATCGGGGCGGCGATTCCTAACGTCGCATAGCCCGGCAGGAGGCCGGTTAAGCAGGTGGCGGCTCCCACAAGGATGATGTTGACCAGGAATGTGAACTTACGTCCGGCGCGATCGCCGAAGTGGCCAAACAGGAAGGCCCCTAATAAGCGTGCCGGGAACCCCGCACCGAAAGCCAGGAAAGAGAACAGGAGTGCCTCGGTAGGCGGCAACCTGGGAAAGAATATCGCCGGAAACGCAGTGCCCGCTGCGTACCCGTAGATAAAGAAATCGTAATACTCAATGAACGCACCCCCCGTCGCCGAGAAGGCGACCATCGCTAAGGTGCGCGTGTCTGTTAGCTGCTTGGGCCCTCCCATTGCACAACTCCTTGTCTTGCGAGAGCAGCAAATGGCGGGTAAGACATTTCTAGGGCCGAAGAACTCCGCGCGGCACAGGTAGAACGGTCCCTGGGGAAGCTTGGTAGGGTTAGTTTACGCGCGGGTCGTCAATTGTGAATGCTGCTCGATGGGATTCGCTATTGTGTTGATGGCCTTGCCCACAAATCTAAAATCGATAACTGCCACGAAATGTGGTCCAAACTGGCTCCCTGGAAACGGGGACTTCCGAAAGTTCATCGCCGCGCCACGCATCCAGAATCGATTAGCCCTGAAGACTCGGCTTCACGGAAGTAATGTCGGTGGCGAGACGAGCCTTTCCGGAGTAATCCTTTTGGAGATGATTGCCACTTGATAGAAAGGTGTTGGCATGACCCACGACAGTCGCGTCGCAAAAACGTCTACCGTTAAAAACCTCTTTGACTCCAGTCTGGCAGGAGATACAAAGCAGCGCATTATGGAGCTTCATCACGACAGTCAGCGGCTGTGGGGGAGTATGACCGTCGCCCAGACCCTTGCGCACTGCACTTCCGGCTTGGAGATGGCGATGGGCGTTATCAACCCCAAACGCGCACCGTTCCCAGCCAGCGTGATGGGCGTGTTGATTAAGCCGCTGGTCTTCGGGAATGACAAGCCAATCCGTCGCAATTCACCTTCGTCGCCGGAGCTCTTTTCTGCGGACCCCACCAAGTGCGACTTCGAACGAGAACGCGGCTGTCTCATCGCAGCGATCGATCGCTTCGCCGATGGAGGCGCAGCGTGCTGCTCCCGGCATCCACACCCCTTCTTTGGTCCGCTCAAACCGCAGCAGTGGGCGATTTTGATGTACAAACACCTCGATCATCATCTGAGGCAGTTCGGCGTTTGAAGCACAATTAGGCCTCAGATCTGAGCGCTGAGTGGGCGGTGCGTCTGCGGCGGACGATGAGGAAGCCGACGCCGAGCAGGGCGGTGATGAGCAGGATGAGGGTGCGAGGCTCGGGAGTGGGGCTGGTTGCCGATTCGGTTGAGGTGGTGTCGTCTGGGACGAAGGAGGGCGTCACATTGAAGCTGCCAGAGACGAGCGGGCGGGTTAAGTCGCTGCCGTAGAGGGCGAAGCCGTTGGAGAATGCGACCGTATAGTTGGCGGGCGCCTGACCGGCGGCCTGGCTGAAATTGATCTTGCTGATCTGGCCATTGACGAACTCGACGGAGGCGGAGGGGTCGCTGGAGAAGTCGAAGGTCTGGCCGGCGACAGTGAAGGTGAGGCCCTGAAGCTGTTGATTGGCGAGGGTGTCGCTGGTGACCCCGGAGCTGGCCGGTGGGGAGGCGAGCTTGAGGGTGCCGGTGCCGGTGTGGCCGCCGGAGGTGAACGTCATCTGGTAGGTGATGGAGCTGGCGTGAAGCGCAGGGACGGCGGCGAGCAGTGCGAAGAGAAGGGCGGTTCGAGAGAGGGGCATGGGAACTCCGATATATGTATCGGCGAGTGCAGGCAGGGATTTGAGGGGAGGTGTGTCCTTTGTCAGGGCAGGGGAGGACGAAGGTGCTACGAGAGACGTGGAGCGCGGGAAAGTTGAATGAGGGTGGCTAAAGGGAAGGGATTTCTTGACAGGGTAAAGCGCAGCGGAGATGCTTAAGGCTTAGGTGTACGTTGCCTCGGGAAGGCCGACGTGTCTCCAGAGCTGAGCGATCGGTTTCCTGGCGCCGTTTGATGCTGCCTGCAAGGCGGCGAAACTCCTGAGAGTTTTCTAGAGAGATAAGGCTGGGGCGCGTCAGTTCGTGGCGCTTCCTGCCCTGGTGAGCAAAACCGCGTGATTTCAAGTGTATCGGCGTTAGGGATGTTGGCTGCAGCGGGAGCGTTCAGTTCGCTGGGCGGCCTTCCCCTGCTTCTTCTGATGTTTGTGGCGATGTATTTTCTGCTGATTGCGCCGAATCAGCGCAAGCAGAAGCAGTGGCAGCAGATGCTGTCGAAGCTGAAGCCGGGCGATAAGGTGACGACGAACGGCGGGATTCGCGGGACGATCGTGAGCGTGAAGGACGATGCGTTGATTGTGAAGTGCGCACCGGACAACGTGAAGCTGGAGATGGTGAAGAGCGCGATTGCGGCGGTCACCACCGACGAAGAGCCGAAGTCGTAGAGGCAACAACGTTGCTCGGCCGCTGTATGCAGCGGGAGATGCGCGGAAATAGAGAGAAGGCAGTACATAACGATGGGCAAAAATCTTGGAGCAAAAACCTGGTCGATCGTAGCGATCCTGGTGATTTTCGTTTACGGCATTTTTTATGGCTCAAACACGCCTAACACTGGGCCCATTAAGTCCCTGTTGAACGGGAACATCCACCTTGGGCTGGACCTGCAGGGCGGGACGCACCTGGTTCTTCAGGTGCACGTGCAGGAGGCGGTGAACTCGGCGACGGACCGCGATGTGCAGGCGCTGAACACGGCGTTGCAGCCGCTGGGCGCGCAGGCGTCGAAGCTGGACCTGGCACACCCTGAGGTCATCACGATCACGGGTGGATCGACCACGCAGCAGTCGGCGATTCACGATGTGCTGACCGGCAACGAATTCATCGGCTACGAGCTGACGAGCGCACCGAACGGTGGTTATCAGCTGACAATGAAAGAGGCGGCGATTCGCGATCTCGAAGCGCGTACGCTGCAGACCTCGATCGAGACGATTCGCGAGCGCGTGGACTCGCTGGGTGTATCCGAGCCGGTGATTGAGCAGTACGGCCTGGGCGACAACCAGATCCTGGTGGAGCTGCCGGGCGTGACGGACCTGTCGCGTGTCGAGAACATTATTCAGTCGACGGCGAAGCTGGAGATTCATGCGGTGATTCCGGGCCAGGGGCCGTGGCCGGACCAGCAGCAGGCGTTGGCGGCGCTGGGCGGAACGGTGCCTCCGGATCAGATGCTGCTAAACGGCAACAATGGCGCGGGCGGGCCGGACCAGTGGTACCTGCTGAAGCGCGCGTCGATCGTGGAAGGAACAGACTTCCGCGGAGCGCAGCCGTCGACCGACCAGAACGGACAGCCGGACATTACGTTCACGTTGACGACGGAGGCCGGCGACCGGTTCTACAAGTACACATCGGCGAATGTGAATACCGGCATGGCGATTGTGCTCGAGAACAAGGTTCGCGAGGTGGCGAACATCGAGAGTGCGATTCGTGACAGCGGCGAGATTCGCGGCGGATTCACGCAACAGCAGGCGAACGATCTGAGCCTGATGCTGCGCACAGGATCGCTGCCGGCGTCGATCTCGTACCTGGATACGAATACGGTTGGACCGTCGCTGGGCAAGCAGAGCATTCACCAGGGCGTCGTGGCCGCGATTGCGGGCATGGCCGCGGTGATGATCTTCATGCTCATCTATTACAAGGGCGCGGGCATCAATGCGGACCTCGCGCTGTTTCTGAACCTTGTGATCCTGCTTGGATTCATGGGCTTCAGCCATGCGACGCTGACGCTGCCTGGAATCGCCGGTGTGATCCTGACGATTGGTATGGGCGTCGACTCGAACGTGCTGATCTTCGAACGTATTCGCGAAGAGCTGCGTGCGGGCAAGACTACGGCTGCAGCGGTGCATGATGGCTTCGCGCACGCGTGGGTGACGATTCTTGATACGCACATTACGACGATCGTCTCGGCGGCGATTCTGTTTATCTTCGGCACCGGGCCGGTGAAGGGGTTTGCGGTGACGCTGACCTTCGGTCTCCTGGCGAACCTGTTTACTGCGGTGTTTGTGTCGCGCGTGATCTTCGATGCGCTGCTGGAACGTCGCGGACGCGGGGCAACGTTGTCGATTTAGGAAAAGAAGCTTCTAGCTTTTAGCCCCCACTTCTAGCCGGGCGTTGCCGGCAGCAGTGTACGGGGCAAATGAGAAAAGCTAGAGGCTCAGAGCTAGAAGCTAGAGGCTAATTACGTGGAACTTTTTCATGATGTAAATATCGACTGGCTGGGGAAGAAGTGGTACTTCCTCGGCTTCTCGCTGATCTTTTCAGTGGCGGGCGTGCTGAGCCTGGCGTTCTGGCATCATCTGCCGCTGAGCGTCGACTTTCGTGGCGGCACGCAGATCGGAGTGCGCTTTGACTCGTCGCCGAATGAGGACCACATTCGTGCGGCGATGGACAGGGCCGGGATTCACGATGCCCAGATTCAGCGCATCTCAGGCGCGGGGCACAGCACGAACGATGTGATTGTGAAGCTGCCGCTGACCTCGGCGATGGACACGGCGCACGACCAGGGCCGCAGCCAGGTAGAGAGCGCGCTGACGACGAACTACCACGACTCCGGCTTCAGCATTCAGCAGGTGGACATCATAGGACCGACGGCGGGCAAGCAATTGCAGCGTCAGGCGTGGCTGGCGACGGCCTACTCGCTTGCAGGCATGCTGATTTACCTCTGGTTCCGGTTTGAGTTGATCTACGGCGTGGCGGCGGTCGTGGCGGTGTTCCACGACACGCTGATCACGGTGGGCGCGTTCTCGCTGACGAACCAGGAGATCTCGCTGACAGTGATCGCGGCGATCCTGACGCTGATCGGTTACTCGATGAACGACACGATCGTCGTGTTCGACCGCATCCGGGAGAACCTGGCGCTGAACCGGCGCGAGAAGCTGCCCGATGTGGTGAATCGCTCGATCAACCAGACGTTGAGCCGGACGGTGCTGACCTCGGGCCTTACGTTTCTGACGGTGCTGAGCCTGTATCTGTTCGGCGGCGAGGTGCTGCACGGGTTCTCGTTCGCACTGGTGATCGGCATCCTGATTGGCACGTACTCGTCGATTGCCGTGGCGGCGCCCATGCTGGTGGCCTACCAGGACTGGAGAGCCAAGAGCGGTAAGAGCACGAAGAAGGCGACGCTGCCCCCTGCAAAGGGAGTGCGGCGGTAAGGCAGGGATCAGGGATTTAGGTCTTGGGGCGCCGCAGTTTGCGGCGCCCTTTCGCTTTTGAGAATTGTTCCGGGGCGGACATCTGGGACGATTTCTTTGGGATCAAAGAGATAGCGCAGGAGTGGAATTGGCGGGCTCTGCAGGGTAGCCGCAGTTGTGAAAATCCTGTTATTCTCTTCGTCACCACGCACAGGATGGCGGCCAGTCTGAGCATTCTTTGTGGCCCTGTCCGTTTTCGGGAACAATTTAAAGTCCCGCGGTGTCTAACGCTGTTAGCTCTCCCGCGTGGGAGGAGGTGCTCATGTTTGAAGACTCTCTGATGGAATCCAGTGGACGGATCAAGTCCAAGTCCAAATGGTGGATGATCGCGACCTTCACGATCAACGGCGCCATCCTGGCGACGATGATTCTGATTCCGCTCCTTTATCCTGAGGCGCTGCCGAAGAGCTCGCTCTCAGCGTCGCTGACGGCACCGCCGCCGCCGCCACCACCGCCGCCGCCACCGCCGCCGCCTGCGGTGATCAAGCCGGTGAAGATTGTGTCGGAGATCGACCAGGGCTTGCACGCGCCGACCAAGATCCCGAAGGACATTAAGATGATAAAGGAAGAGGCGCCTCCGCCGCCCTCGACCGGCGGTGTGGCCGGTATGAGTGGCATGTCAGGCGGAGCTCCCGGCGGGATTCTGGGTGGCATGCCCGGAGGGACCGGGGCGGCGAAGATTACTGTTGAGCCGCCGAAGCCCAAGGGGCCGACGCGGATCTCCGGCGGTGTTATGCAGGGCCGCATCATTAACAAGACGACGCCGGTTTATCCGCCGATCGCTCGTGCGGCCCACGTGGGCGGAACGGTTGTTCTGCACGCAATCATCGCCAAGAACGGGACGATCCAGCAGTTAAGCGTCATCAGCGGGCCCCCAATGCTGGTAGGTGCAGCCACGGACGCTGTAAAGCAGTGGAGGTATCAACCTTACGAACTGAATGGTGAGCCCACTGAAGTGGATACCACCATTACGGTTAACTTCAATCTCAATGGCGGTTAGCAGCGTGCCGCTCAGGTGGCAGTCGTGCTACCTGAGCGGCATTGCTTCTCACCCGCCTGGTCGGTAACGTAGGCGGTGTCAAATGAACGACACCGCTATTCCCCCTCCCCGTAGGCGCTCTTTTGCGTCTCACCTTAAGGCTTAAGCTCCGGGCCCCCTCCGGACCCCTCTCAAGCTTCAATGCATCCGAGAGCATCTCGATGCTGATATCCCGCATGACTCCCCAGGAGGAACGAATTCCGTGATTCTCGCTCATCTCGCACACATCCCCGCATCTCTCGCCCTGTTCCTGCAGGACCAAAACGCGTCTGTAGGTTTCAGCCCCATGGAACTGTGGGGCCACATGGGCCTGTTCGCCAAGTCGATTGTGATCATCCTGTTCATCATGTCGATCTGGTCGCTGGCTGTAATCATCGACCGTGCGCTGTATTTCTCGGCGGCACGCAAGCAATCGCGTGAGTTCGCTCCACGCGTCGCGGGCGCTCTGAAGGAAGGCCGTCTCGACGAGGCAATCAAGGTTGCGGACCGCTCGAAGAAGTCGCACCTGGCTGAGGTCGTGACGGCTGGCTTGACCGAGTTCCGCTCGTTCGGCTCCGGCGGCGCGATCACGGAGGAGCAGGTTGAGAGCTCCAAGCGTGCTCTCGAGCGCTCTGAGGCGATCGTTCACTCGAAGCTGAAGAAGGGCCTTGGCGGCCTGGCGACGATCGGATCGACGGCGCCGTTTATCGGCCTGCTGGGTACGGTTATGGGCATTCTGAACGCCTTTCAGCAGATCGCTGTCCAGAAGACCTCAGGTATCGGCGCTGTGGCCGGCGGTATTTCGGAAGCCCTGGTGACGACCGCGTTCGGTCTGCTGGTCGCTATCCCGGCCGTTATGTGCTTCAACTACTTCACCAACAAGGTCGAGGCGTTTGACGTGGAGATGGACAACAGCTCGTCGGAGCTGGTGGACTACTTCATCAAGCAGTCGCACCGCTAAGCCGCTGGGCGCCGGAGGGTGCCCTGAGGTGAACCTCATCTGCGAGATCACTATAGTGGCTCCGGCTGCCCCCGAAGCAGCCGGGGCACGAATTTAGGGCTCGCAGAATAGCTAAGAAGCCGGATGGAAATGGCCGGCGGGAGTTAAGAGCTATGGCAATCGCGAAGCGGGAAGAGGGCAAGAAGGTCAACTCGAACATCAATGTCACGCCGATGGTGGACGTGATGCTGGTGCTCCTGATCATCTTCATGGTCATCACCCCGATGTTGAACAACAAGGTGAACGTCAACCTGCCGGTGGTTACCGCCGCGACGATCATGGACAACGCCAACAAAGAGGACGCCATCACGGTGGCGGTCACTCGCGACGGGCACGTGTTCCTGGGCGGCGATCAGGTTCCGCTGGGTGATCTGGGCCAGAAGGTGGCCGATCTCGAGGCGAAGAAGACCGATCCGTCGGCGGACAAGTCGGTATATATGCGCGCAGATGAGCGCGCGAACTACGGCAAGGTGATGGACACGATCGATGCCCTGCGCACGGGCGGCGTGAGCCAGCTGAACCTGCTCACCGACAACCAGGCACAGTAGTAGCGGCTGGTGGCTCGGACGGTAACGGCCGGGCTGCTCGCAGAGAGGAATTAGACAATGGGAATGAGTTCAGGAGGAGGCGGTGGACTTTCCTCGGACATCAACGTAACTCCGCTGATCGACGTGCTTCTGGTACTGCTGATCATCTTCATGGTGATCGTGCCGGTGACGCCGAAGGGGCTTGAGGCACTGGTTCCGCAGCCGCCCAAGAACCCGCAGCAGGACCAGCCGAACGATCGCACGATCGTGGTGCAGGTGCAGGCGAATGGAGCAGCACTGCCGACGTACAAGATCAACGACCAGACCTTCGCGCGCGCGGACCTCGCGCCGGAACTGCAGAAGATCTTCGCGACGCGGCAGGAGAAGGTGATGTTCGTCAAGGGCGACAAGGACCTGAACTTCGGGACGGTCGCTCAGGTGATCGGCTTCGGTCACCAGGCGGACGTGACCAACATTGGCATCATCACGCCGCAGGTGGAAGCAGGACACTAGAACGCTCTGCGGCACGAACCGATTCGAACAGCGATGGTCTTCGGGCCATCGCTGTTCTTCGTTCTGGTGTTCTGCTTGGGCTGCGCCGGAACAAGTTTGGCCGCACAGGTGTCTAAAGGCTGTAACTGGTTTGCACGATGCGGCTCTCGCCGAGCCGTAGTTTTTCTATAGTGCAGCAGACAGATGAGTGCTCGCCATGCTCCTCATTTCGCTTGTGAGGTGCCGTCATGGCCTTTTATGCCTCGAACTCCACGCAAGAGTCGGAGATCAACGTCACGCCACTGATCGATGTGCTGCTGGTGCTGCTGATCATCTTCATGGTCATCGTGCCGGTGACGCCACGCGGGCTGGACAGCCGCGTACCGCAGAATTCCAGGGCTCCAGCACCGGTGCTCGGGCCGGTGAGTCTGCGCGTGCTCGGCGGAGATACAAGACAGACGGGCAGCGAGATTACTTACGAGGTGGAGGGGCGCGTCGTAGATCGGGCGCAGTTGGGTGAGGCATTGCTGGCAAGTTTGCGTGTGCGCGCGGAGCGCAGTGTGTATGTGAGCGCTAGTCCGCAGGTGAGCTATCGCGAGGTTGCGGCGGCGGTGGGAGCAGCAAAGGCTGCAGGAGCGGGCACGATCGGGCTGGGAAGGTTGTGACCTGCGCACGGACGCGGCGTAGGCTGGGCGCATGCGTCTGTTCGTGGGGCTGGCGGTCGACGAGGCAGTGAAGCAGACGCTCGAACGACTGACGCTGCGTCTGCGCGCGAAGGATGATGGACTGCGGTGGTCGACGCCCGACCAGTGGCATACGACGCTGGTATTTCTGGGCGAGGTGAACGACGGGGCACGCGCACGCCTGGTGCGGCAGTTGGCAGAGGTGCGGCAGCCGGCATTGACGCTGCGGATGCAGCGGCTCGGTGTCTTTGAACGCGCGGGGATCCTGCACGCCGAGGTGGAGGTTTCGCCCGAGTTGCTGCGGCTGTATGAGTCTGTGGCCGCTGCGGTGCGGCGGGCCGGGCTCGAGGTGGAGGAGCGACCGTACCGGGCGCACATCACGCTGGCGCGAAGCCGGAATCGCGAGGGTAAGAAGACGATCGCGCGACTGGGGCGCTCGGCGGAGCAACAGAGGCTGAGTGCGCGCTGGCAGGCTGCGGAGTTTCTGCTGTATGAGAGCCAGCTCTCGCCGGGTGGATCGAAGTATGTGGTGCGAGAGCGGTTTGGACTTCAGCGCCAAACGGGCGGCGACGCAGCGCGCGGGTAGCCTTGGCTAGGGACGCCAGTTCCCGCCAGCGGTGCCATCCGGACTGGCGACGACGACGATGTAGCCGTCGGGATCGCGCATCCAGCACTCCCAGTGGTTCGGGCCGCCCTCGCCATCAGGAGGGTTGCGGTGGCGAGGCATAACCATCTCGACAGCCATCTCTTTGGCGCGCTGGATGACGGCGTCGAAGTCATCGACCTCGAACCAGAGCAGCAGACCGTTGCCGTAGGGCGTGTCGTCGCGGTTGGCGATGGGACCGTGGTGGTGCGCGGCCTCGAAGCTGTGGAGCTGCAGGACAAGTTGATTGTTGAAACCGAGACGATCATAGTGAGGGCCGCCATGGTCGCTGCGCAGGCCAAGGAGGTTCTGGTACCAGCGGCTGCTGGCCTCGACGTCAGTGACGGTGATGAGGGGCTGAGGACGCATGACGGCTCCTTTGGGGTGAGGGATGGGGCGATGCGGGTGCTGAATCGGTGACTGCAGTTATAGAACACTGGCGGCGACAGCACTTGCGATTTGAGGTGCAGGTCAGGATAGGCTGTGTTGCATGATTCGCACCGTCGCTGTCCATGGGTATCGCTCGCTGCGGGACCTTGTGTTGCCTCTTGGGCAGCTGAGCCTGATCACGGGTGCGAATGGCAGCGGGAAGTCGAGTGTGTACCGGTCGCTGCGACTGCTGGCCGATGCAGCGCAGAACGCCGTGGTGGCTTCTCTGGCTGCGGAGGGCGGATTGCCTGCGACGTTCTGGGCGGGGCCGGAGACGATTGCGCGCAGTGTGCGGCAGGGAGTGCACGAGGTCGAACCGCTGGCGAAGCGAAGCGTGGCGAGTCTGAAGCTTGGTTTTGGCGCAGATGAGTACAGCTACAGCATCGACCTGGGATATCCGCTGCCGTCCGATGTGACGTTGTTTGAACTCGATCCGCGGATCAAGCGTGAGTGCATCTGGCATGGGCCGTTCTACCGCAAGGCCGCGGCACTGGTGGATCGCAGGAACAACTTCGTCTGGCTTTCGACGACGAAAGATGAAGAGCCGGTGATGTTGACGCAGCATCTGAACGATTCCGACAGCATGCTGGCGAGCATTGCAGACCCGCAGCGCGCGCCGGAGATGCTGGAGGTTCGCGAGACGGTGCGGGGATGGCGCTTCTACGACAGCTTTCGCACGGATGCTGCGTCGCCTGCAAGGCTGGCGCAGATCGGAACATTCTCGCCAGTACTGCACCATGATGGAAGCAACCTCGCGGCAGCGCTGCAGACGATCGTCGAAGTGCGATCCGATGAAACGCTGGCGGCAACGATCGAAGATGCCTTCCCTGGAAGCCGGCTGTATGTGGAGGCGCAGAATGGCCGCTTCGAGCTTCATTTGCAGCAGCATGGGTTGCTGCGTCCGCTGACGGCCGCTGAACTCTCGGATGGAACGCTGCGGTATCTGCTGTGGGCAGCGGCGTTGTTGTCGCCGCGACCGCCCCAGCTGATGGTTCTGAACGAGCCGGAGACGAGCCTGCATCCGGATCTGCTGCCGGCACTGGCGCGGTTGATTCTCGCGGCGGCCGAACACACGCAGATCATCGTGGTGTCGCATGCCCCGCAGCTCATTGAGGTGCTTACCGCGGCGCCGCCGTGTATTCGGCTTCACCTCGTGAAGGAGTTGGGCGAGACGACACTGGAGGGAGCGACGTTGTTCAACCAGCCGAAATGGGTGTGGCCTGCCCGGTAGAGACTGCTGCGGTAGGGTGAAGGGATGAGGGTGTGTTCGCTGCTGCCGTCCGCGACGGAGATGCTGTTTGCGATGGGCGCGGGCGAGGACGTGGTCGGGGTCACGTTCGAGTGTGACTATCCCGCGGCGGCGCGTGGGCGGCCGCAGGTGGTCTTCTCGCGAATGCCTGAGGGGCTGTCGCCGGCGGAGATCGACGCGCTGGTGAAGGCGACTGGAGCCGAGGGCAAGAGCCTCTACTTTGCGGACTTCGAGCTCCTGGAGCGGCTTGCGCCGGAGCTGATCGTGCTGCAGGACCTGTGCCATGTGTGCGCGATCGACAGCCCGACGCTGGCGCGGGACCTGAGCCGGCTTCCGTCGAGGCCGCGGGTGATCTCGTTGAATGCGAGCAGCCTGGAGGGCATCTTTCAGGAGGTCGAGATGCTTGGGGAGGCAGCAGAACACGCCGAGGGTGCGCGGCGGCTGGCAGACGAACTTAGAGGGCGCGTGGAGCGCGTGCAACGGAGCGTCCGGCCGATGGTCGAGCGGCCCCGCGTCCTGTGCCTGGAGTGGCTCGACCCGCTGTTTCAGGGTGGGCACTGGGTTCCTGAGATGGTGGAACTCGCCGGTGGCGAGGCGATCCTTGCCACTCCGAAGGAGAAGAGCGTGCGAATCACGTGGGAGCAGGTGTCGAATTCGCAGCCCGATATTGTCGTTGTGATGCCCTGCGGGTATCACCTTGCAGAAACGGTCGCGCAGTTTCGTGAGATGGAACCGGGATTTCCGGTCGAGTGGAGAAAGCTTCCGGCGGTGCGTGCGCGGCGCGTGTATGCCGTGGATGGGTCGGCGTATTTCTCGCGTCCGGGGCCACGCGTGGTGGACGGGCTCGAGATCCTGCAGGCAATCGTAAGCGACAGCGGATGGGAATACCTGCCTTCGGAGAGCGTGGCGCGGCTGTGAGGAGCAAGAAGAAGGCCTCCCGGGTGGGAGGCCTTCGATGGAGCGGCGAAGCAAAGGCTCACTTGCCCTGCTCCATAACGACGCCGCCAGCTGCCTTCTTCTCCTTGGCGGCTTCGTTGGCCTTGCGGGCGCCGACGGCCTTCTGGACCCACTGGTCGGCCTGCGCGAGGTCATCCTTGCGCGCGGCGTCGTTCGGGCACTCGAGGTCGGCCTTGCGGCGGTAGTTGAGGTTCAGGTACGACATGGCATCGTCGTAGTTCGGGTTGATCTCGACCGCGCGATTGAGATACTTCATCGCTTCGTCGACGAGCGGTTGGTTGGCGGCCTTGATCTTGGCGCAGGTGACCTTGTTCATCTTCACGTTGCCGCTGCCGTCGTCCTGGAGGTTCTGCTCGCCGAGGATCTGCACAGCATTCTTGTAGGCCTGGGTCCATTCGATAACGCCGATGGTGTAGTTGGCCTCGGCATCCTTCGGGTCGAGTGAGATGATCTTCAGCTCGGTCGCCTTCGCCTCATCGAAGTGCTTGATGTTGCGCTGAATGGAGGCGATCTGGCGTAGGGCGTCGAGGTCGTTCGGGTTCTTCGCGAGGACCTCGTTGAACCCATCCATCGCTTTCTTTGCAGTGGCCAGGTTCTCGGGGGTGTCAAGGTTCGGCACGACCTGATAGCTGTAGGCGGTGGCAAGGTAGAGTCGCGCCGACTCATAGTTAGGATCCAGAGCAATCGAGTTCTGGAAGTGACCGACCGCTTCCTCGTAGTGGCCCGCCTTGAACGCCTGCACGCCCTTGACAAGCTGATCGCGCGCCCGCAGCTTCGTACAGCCAATGGTGCTTCCGAGCACAATAAGCGCCGCAAAGCCTGCAGTGATTCGTGCGCTAAGTTTCATGAGAAAACCTTCCCCTTCGAACAATCTTGCTCTTTCGCGTCGCCTAGGCGCGCCTGGTGGAGCCTCCAGCTTAGGCCTTGCCGTCCGATTGTAACCCACGACGCAAAGCCTCATCTTACAGGTTACAGGCAGGCTACGTCTTCCGGATACACCCTGGATGTTGGATAGAGATTCTGACGAAGAAGGTGTCCCGCGGGACTCCGCCGGGGCACGAAAAGCCGGTTGATAGCATTGATGCGGAAGGGGCGGACGGCCCCGAAAGGGAGACAAAATGGCGAAGGCAGCATGGACGGCCGCGGCGATGGCGCCGCAGGCGGGCAAGACGGTCCTGGTGACCGGCGCGAACAGCGGGATTGGCTTCCAGGCGGCGCGGGAGCTGGCCCGGCACGGGGCCCAGGTGCTGCTCGGCGTGCGCGACGCAGCGAAGGGCGAGGCGGCACGCAACCGCATTCTGGCAGAGTTGCCGCAGGCGCAGGTGGCAATCGTGCCGCTGGATATGGCGTCGCTGGCGTCGATCCGGGGATTTGCCGGGGAGTTTGTCTCGAGCGGGGCCGGGTTGGATGTGCTGGTGAACAACGCGGGCGTCATGGCCCTGCCGAAGCGCGAGCAGACCGCGGACGGCTTCGAGCGCCAGTTTGGCACCAACCACCTCGGGCACTTCGCGCTGACGGGTCTGCTGATGCCCGCGCTGCTGAAGGCGCAGGCGCCGAGAGTGGTCACGGTGGCCTCGCTGGCGCACCGCAACGGCAAGATGGAGTGGGACAACCTGCAGAGCGAGAAAAGCTACTCGCCGTGGGGCGCGTACAACATGTCCAAACTGGCGAACATTCTGTTTGCGCGCGAGCTGGACCGCCGGGCGCGCGAGGCGCACAGCAAGCTGATGAGCGTGGCGGTTCATCCCGGTATCTCAAAGACGAATATTGCAGCGCCCGGAACCGACTTCAAGAGCCGGTTTGTGAAACTGCTTGGCGGGCTGCTGTTTCAGAACGACGAGATGGGCGCGCTGCCGACGCTGTATGCGGCGACTGCGCCTGAGGCGCAGGGCGGAGAGTACATCGGGCCGGATGGGCGCGGCGAGATGGGTGGCCACCCGAAGGTCGTGCAGCCGCGGCCGCAGGCGCTGGATGAGCAGGCAGGGCGCAAATTGTGGACTGTCAGCGAGCAGTTGACGGGCGTGGTGTACCCGCCGCTCGCGTAGAGATCACGCGTTCAGACGAACCGGCGCGCCGGTCTTCGAGGCGAGCTGGTCGAATGTGACCTCCGGAGCGAGCTCGACACAGACGAAGCCGTCAGGCGTGACGTCGATGACGCCGAGATCTGTAATGACTCGATGGACGACCTGTGTGCCCGTGAGCGGGAGCGTGCAGGCGGGCAGCAGCTTGGGGCTGCCGTCGGGCGCGGTGTGCTCCATCAGCACGACGACACGGCGCACGCCGTTCACGAGATCCATCGCTCCGCCCATGCCCTTCACGCGCTTGCCGGGGATCATCCAGTTGGCGAGGTCGCCGCGCTCGGAGACCTGCATGGCGCCGAGGATGGCGAGGTCGATGTGGCCGCCGCGAATCATGGCGAATGAGTCGGCGGACGAGAAGATGGCCGCGCCGGGCAGAAAGGTGACAGTCTCCTTGCCCGCGTTGATAAGGTCGGCATCGACCTCGGAGTCGAGCGGATAAGGCCCCATGCCGAGCAGGCCGTTCTCGGATTGAAAGATAACCGTCATGCCGGCGGGGATGCAGCCAGCGCAGAGCGTAGGCATGCCGATGCCGAGGTTCACGTAGAAGCCATCCTGCAGCTCGCGGGCAGCGCGCTCCGCCATCTGCTGTCGGGTCCAGGACATTGGCTACTCCTTCCTTGTGGTGCGCCGCTCGATGCGCTTCTCAGGCTGCGGATTGTGGACGAGACGCTGAACGAAGATGCCGGGCGTGTGAATCTCGTCGGGGTCGAGTTCGCCGGGTTCGACGATGATCTCGGCCTCTGCGACAGTGATGCGGCCGCAGGTGGCGACGTTGGGATTGAAGTTGCGCGCGGTGCGGCGGTAGATGAGGTTGCCGTGCGTGTCGGCCTTCCATGCCTTCACCAGCGCGAGGTCGGCGTTGATGGCACGCTCGAGCAGATATTGATGGCCGTCGAACTCGCGCACCTCTTTGCCTTTGGCGACGTCAGTGCCGACGCCGGTGCGCGTGTAGAAGCCGGGGATGCCGGCGCCACCGGCGCGCATGCGTTCGGCGAGCGTGCCCTGCGGAGCGAATTCGACCTCAACCTCGCCGGCGAGGAACTGCCGCTCGAACTCGGCGTTTTCGCCAACGTAGCTGGAGATCATCTTGCGTATCTGGCGCGACTCGAGCAGCAGGCCGAGGCCCCAGCCGTCCACGCCGGCGTTGTTGCTGGCGACAGTAAGGTCGCGCACGCCGGTGGCCCGGAGAGCAAAGATGAGGGCCTCGGGAATACCACAAAGGCCGAAGCCGCCGACGGCAACGAGCATGCCGTCGCGAGCGAGTCCTGCGAGCGCCTCTTCGGCGTTTGGATAGAGTTTGTTCATGCGATCTCCACCGCGCCACACTATGCCCCAGCGGCGGCAGAGATGGCAAATCGGCGCGGTTGTGTGAGGCATATTGTGGAGTGCATGGGCAGGCACTCTCATTCTTACGTTTACGTGAGATTCGTCGAGAGCATTTAATGGTGATAGAACGCCTTGCGACGTTGCAGATGGACATCAGCCACGGAGCCGCATGAAACGCAGTCTCTTTCTTCAGATCCTCGTTCGAGCCGTGGTCGCCTGCGCCGTACTGTGCGCGGCGCTGCTGCTCATGCGTGATCCGTGGGTTGCGGTGCTGGCAGCGCTGACGGTTTCGTTGCTGCTGGCCACCAGTATTCTGCGGCTCCTGCGCCAGGACGAGACGGCGCTGGAGGCGGCGGTGAATGCGTTGGGCGAAGGTCGCGATATCGAACTGCAACCGGTGTTCAGCGAGTACGACCGGCTGGCTTCGATGATCCGCACGGCCGCCGACGAGTTGGGGCGCAGCTTTGCGGTGAGCGCGGAGCGGCGCGAGAAGCTGGAGGCGCTGCTGGACTCGATGCAGGATGCGGTCACGTCGATCGATTCGTCGGGGCGCATTATCTGGGCGAACAAGGCAATGCAGCGGCTGGTGGTGGACTCGTTCGGCTCGGTGCGTGCAGGCTACTCGCTGGTGCAGACGATTCGCGCGCCGGAGGTTCTGCACTGCGTGCACGAAGCGCTCGAGACGAGGAAGTACTCCGAGCGGAAGCCGGTTTCGCTGGCGCCGGGCAGAGTGTTTGCAGTCAGTGCGTCGCCGATGCCTGAAGGCGGCGCGGTGGTCGTGCTGCGCGATGTGACCCGCATTGAGCAGGTGGAGCGCACGCAGACGGAGTTCGTCGCGAATGTCTCGCATGAGCTGCGCACGCCGCTGACGAGCATCCAGGGCTACGTCGAGATGCTGTTGGAGAGCGAAGGGGCGCCGCTGTCTGCGGCCTCCGAACAGGAATTCCTGCTGGCGATTCTGAAGAGCGCGCGGCGCATGGCGCGGCTCACCGACGATCTGCTGGTGCTGGCGCGTGTGGAGTCCGGCGAGCAGAAGATGGAACCGAAGCCGGTGGAGGTTGCGGCGCTCATCCGTGAGGCTGAGGCGGTGGTTGCCGGCGTGGTGAGGGAGAAGGGCGGGACGCTCGAGGTCAGCGTGACCGCGGAGGGCGAGGTCGTCGCTGACGCGGATGCAGTGGTGCAGATTCTCAGCAACCTCATCGAGAACGCGCTGAACTACGGCAGGGGAGCGAACGGTGCACGCGTGCAACTGACGGCGGAGCAGACGCCGGGGTACGCGCAGGAGGTTCGCTTCCGCGTGCGGGACTTCGGCAACGGCATCGCGTGGGAACATCTCGGCCGGCTGTTTGAGCGCTTCTACCGGGTCGACAAGGCGAGGTCGCGGGAGTCGGGCGGGACCGGCCTCGGGCTTGCGATTGCGAAGCACCTGGTCGAGTCGCAGCGGGGCCGCATCTGGGTGGAGAGCGAACTGGGGCACGGCAGCAGCTTTTATTTCACGCTGCCAACTCAGGTCAGCGGGGTCGCAGCGGCGCAGCCGGAGATCGCGTCACTCCCGTTGGTGAAGTAGAAATAGACGTGGCTTTTCAGACCGCGATTCGGAAGACAAACGAGAAAAATTTCGGAACGGCCAGTTTTTACGTGGCGTTTACATTGTCTTTCCCGTCCGTTTACATCGGCTTGCGAGCATCATATCAATGGACATCTAGAGCAAGGGAAGCGCCGGCCTTGCTGCTTGGCGTCATCGTCCTGCGCGCACCTTAGCCTTGTCCATCAGGGGATTCATGAGATCAGCCAGATTGTGGACAGTGTTGCTCGCCGCAACACTCGTTTCGGGGTACGCCCCGGCTCAAACTTCCACCCAGGCAACCAAGCAGAGTTCGAAAAAGACAAAGGTCAAGAAGGAGAGCCCGATCGAGACTGAGCTGCGGCAGCTCCGTGAGCAGATGAAGTCGCAGCAGGATGAGATCGATTCCTTGAAGCAGCAGCTTTCGGGGCGGGATCAGCAGGTGAGCCAGGCGCAGCAGGCGGCGTCTACGGCGCAGAGCCAGGCTGCAACTGCGACCACTGCGGCCAACCAGGCGCAGCAGGCGGCGAACGACACCAGTACCAAGCAGCAGGCGCTCGAGAGCAGCGTGGCGGACATGAAGACGGCGAATGCCGGTCTGCAGGAGACCGTCATCAACAACCAGGCCGCCATCAAGAGCGAGATCGAGAACCCGCTGGCAGTTCACTACAAGGGCCTGAACATTACTCCTGTGGCTTTCTTCGCGTTTGAAGGTGTTTGGCGTCAGCACACGCTGAACTCGGACGTCAACACGCCGATGAACAACATCCCGTTCCCGAGCGCCAACGAGTATCAAGCCAGCGAGTTGAACTTCAGTGGACGTCAGAGCCGTCTCGGTGCCCTCTTTGAGGCGCACCCCGGCCACGTAAAGGCGACGGGTTACGCCGAGATGGACTTCCTCGGCACCGGCACCTCATCAAACAACAATCAATCCAACAGCTACGTGATGCGCGTACGCCAGATCTGGGCCCGCGCTGCGTTCCAGAGCGGCTTTGCCGTGACGGGCGGTCAAACGTGGTCGCTGGTTACGGAGAATCGCCGGGGCACGGACACTCGCACAGAGATCCAGCCGATGACCATCGATTCGCAGTACCTCGTCGGCTATAGCTGGGAGCGTCAGCCGGGCATCCGCGTCCAGAAGCGCTTCGGCAAGGACGAGACTCACGGACTGACCGCGGCCCTCTCGCTCGAGCAGGCGCAGATCACGAACTTCACCGCGAATGGTACCAATCCGAGCCAGTACTTCTTTGGCGGCCTCGGTCAGAACGGCGGTCTGTACAACGCTGCTGCAGCCTCTGCCGGTGCAACGACGACGACAACCACCTGCTCCACGCCGACCAGCACCTCAACCTGCGTGACGTCGGTGACGGCCACGACGAGCAACATCACCGCCTACGCGAACAACACCGCTCCCGACCTGATCATCAAGGCCGTGTATGACCTGCCCAAGTTCCACTTCGAACTCGGCGGACTCGGCCGCTGGATGCGCGACTACTACTACCCCGTTACCTGGGGCGGAACGGCCTCCGCACCCACGTTCACCTACAACACGAACTACCAGCAGCACACCTCTGCCGGCGGCGGCATCTTCGGAAGCATTCGCGGCTATACGAAGTACGCCGAGATCGCCTTCCAGGCAATGGGCGGCCAGGGAACCGGACGCTACGGCTCGGCGCAACTCTCTGACGTTACGCTGCGGCCCGATGAAACACTGGAGCCCATCCGCGACTACCACGGCCTCTTCAGCCTCGAGGGACACGTCAACAAGAACCTCGACATCTTCGGCTACTACGGTGCGGAGTACGCGCAGCGCACGGTCTACACCAGCCCGGTGGGTTCGCTCGTCGGCTACGGTCCACCGAACGTGAACAACGGCGGATGCTACAACGCTCCAGCGGCCCCGTCGTCGACCATCGGCAACGCCGGGTTCACCGGCACGCTGAGCGCCACTACCTGCGGTTCGCCGACACGCTACATTCAGGAGCCGATGTTCGGCTTCGCATGGCGCCCGGTGAACGATCCCAAGTATGGAAAGCTGCAGTATTCGCTTACCTACAGCTACCTGAAGCGCGGATTGTGGTCGGGTCTGGGAAGCACGACGACCCCGCCTGCACCTTCTACCAGCGACTCGATGCTGCACTTCCAGATGCGTTACTACATTCCCTAGCAGCGGCATCGCGCGGCGTGGCTGACGCTTCGCCGCGCGATGGCGTCCTAGGTTATGGCAGACCAAAGGTTTTGAACTTGATGCGACGTAAGCGTCGCGCAACCCGGAGGATTCAAAGTGAAACTGAAACTTGTAACTGCTACCGCGATTGCGTTACTCGCGACCGGCGCATGGGCGCAGAACCTTAACGGCGCGGGCGCGACCTTCCCGAACCCCATCTACTCGCGCTGGTTCAGCGAGTACGCACAACAACACCCGAACGTGCATATCAACTATCAGTCGGTGGGATCGGGCGCCGGCATCCGTCAGGTCACTGAGAAGACGGTCGACTTCGGTGCGTCGGACGGCCCGATGAGTGATCAGCAACTGGCCGACGCGAAGGCCAAGGGAGTGACGCTGTTTCATATTCCTACCGTGCTTGGCGCGGTTGTGCCGGTCTACAACCTGCCCGGCGTGACGCAGGACCTGCACCTCGCACCGGAAGTCATCGCGAACATCTACCTCGGGAAGATCACTAACTGGAACGACGGGAACATCGCGCACGACAATCCGGGCGTGAAGCTGCCCGACCACAAGATCCTCCCCGTGTACCGCTCGGATGGGTCGGGCACGAACTATATCTGGACCGACTTCCTCTCGAAGACGGTGCCGGCGTTCCAGCAGGAGGTTGGCAAGGGCACCTCGGTGAAATGGCCGATCGGCATAGGACAGAAGGGTAATGAGGGCGTCGCCGGCATGGTGCGCAGCAGCCCGTACTCGTTCGGCTATGTGGAGCTCATCTACGCTCTGCAGAACCACATGGAGTTCGGCCTTGTGCGCAATGCGTCGGGCAAGTACCTAAAGGCCTCGACCGAGGGCGTGACTGCAGCGGCTGCTGCTGCGGGGAAGAACATGCCGGCGGACTATCGTGTCTCGATCACAAATGCTCCGGGCCCAGATGCCTACCCGATTTCGTCGTTCACATGGCTTCTGATTCCGACGCACTGGGACGATCAGGCCAAAGGCAAGGTCATGGTCGACTTCCTCCACTGGATGCTCGATCACGGTCAGGCGGAGACCACCAGCATGGGCTACGCTCCGCTCCCGAAGGCGGTGGCTGAGAAGGTACAGCAGACCATCAACCAGATCCACTAAGTCACGAATACGCCGTCGGATGTAATCGAATCCGGCGGCGTATCTCTTACGCCGATTTACCGTGCTTTCACATTCCGTCCCTACCCTCATAAGGGCGCGTTATGACTCAACCCAACCCAGTCACCCTGCCGACACCGATCGTTCAGCCTGCAGGGAAGGCACCTCAGCAGGAGCCTCCTGCCCCCCCCGTGTCGTCTCCACCGTCCGAGATCCGGCGATTCCTCCGCGAGCGCAGCTCCGGACGGGCGGCCGACAGCACCTTCGGCGGCCTGATGCTGGTCTCTGCACTGAGCATCTTCGTTATCGTCGCGCTCATCCTCTGGGTCCTGATCCACGATTCTCAGCTCTCGATCCACGCCTTCGGCTGGAAGTTCTTTCGGAGCTCGGAGTGGGATCCAGTCAACGGCAGCTTCGGTGCGCTTCCGTTTATCTACGGCACGCTGGTCTCCTCGTTCCTTGCCCTGTTGATCGCGGTTCCGCTATCGCTGGCGGTGGCCATCTTCGTGCTGGACATCTGCCCACCTGTTCTGCGCGGGCCCATCTCCTTCCTGACCGAGTTGCTGGCAGCGATCCCCAGCGTTGTCTATGGCCTGTGGGCCCTCGTGGTCCTGGTGCCGATCATGCGCGACAGCGTCGGCCCGCTGCTGGTGAAATGGCTCGGCTGGACCGGCCTCTTTGCCGAGCCGAACTTCGGCGTTGGCATGCTTACCGCGAGCGTGGTGCTCGCGATTATGATCTTCCCAATCATCTCTTCGATCAGCCGCGATGTGATGAAGGCTGTTCCGATTCATCAGCGCGAGGCTGCTTTGGCGCTCGGCGCGACGCGCTGGGAGATGCTGCGTATCGGTGTTTTGCGCAACGCCAGGATCGGCATCGTGGGGGCAGTCATCCTGGGCCTCGGCCGCGCACTGGGCGAAACGATCGCCGTCACGATGGTCATCGGCAACCACCCGGACATCGTCAAGAATCTCTTCAATCCCGCGTACACGCTGGCCAGCGTCATCGCGAATGAGTTCACGGAGGCCACGGGCGATCTGTATGTCAGTGCGCTCATCGAGATCGGCCTGGCGCTCTTCCTGGTGACGGTTGTGGTGAATGCGATCGCACGAATCCTGGTGTGGGCGGTAACGCGCGGCAACTCTACGAGGACGGCATGATCAGCGCACTCCCAGAACGTTCTCGACACATGGAGCGCGCCGTCCGCTTGCGCCGCTCGCTGACGAATCACCTGGTTACAGGGTTGGCTGTGCTCAGCACGGCGGTGGTGCTGGTTCCGCTGGTGGCCATCCTGGGCTATCTGCTCTACAAGGGCACCAGTTCGCTTAACTGGGCGTTCTTCACGAAGATCCCGGCGCCCGTGGGTGAGCCCGGCGGCGGCATGGCGAACTCTATCGTCGGCTCCGGCATCATCCTGGCGATTGCGAGCGTCATCGGTGTACCGCTGGGAATCGCCGGAGGAGTTTACCTTGCCGAGTATGGCCGCGGCGGCCTGCTGGGCAACCTCATCCGCTTCACCGCGGACGTGCTGAACGGCGTTCCCTCGATCGTGATGGGCATCGCAGCGTATGGGCTCATCGTCGTGCACTACAAATTTTCCGCGCTGGCCGGCGGCGTGGCGCTCGCCATCATGATGGTGCCGACGATCACGCGCACGACCGAGGAGATGCTGGCGACGGTTCCGCATGCACTGCGCGAGGCCGCGCTGGGCCTGGGCATTCCCAAGTGGCGCACGATTCTTTCAATCAGCCTGCGCACGGCAACGCCAGGAATCATCACAGGCTGCATGTTGGCCTTCGCGCGCGTTGCAGGTGAGACCGCGCCCCTGCTGTTCACAGCCTTCGGCAACAACTTCTGGAGCTTCAAACTGACGCAGCCGATGGCGGCATTGCCGCTGCAGATCTACGTCTATGCGCTGTCACCGTACGATGAATGGCACCGTCTTGCATGGGCCGGAGCGCTGGTGCTGATTGTTCTGATTATGCTTTCGGTGACGTTGGTGCGTTTGTACGCGAATCGCGGCACGATCAAGGGAGGACATTAGGTGGGTGTCGACATTCGCGTCGAAAATCTGAACGCCTGGTACGGGCAGGTGCACACGCTCAAGGACGTGAGCCTGCACATCCGGGCCAACCAGTGCACGGCGCTCATCGGTCCTTCGGGCTGCGGAAAATCGACGTTCGTCCGGTGCCTCAATCGCATGCACGAGACGAACCCGATCGCGCGCGCCGAAGGCTCGGTGCGAATGGGGGACGTAGACATCTACCAGGACGCCACCCCGGTCGAGATCCGCCGCCGCGTCGGCATGGTCTTTCAGCGGCCGAACCCGTTTCCCTCGATGACCATCTACGACAACGTCGCCAGCGGATTGAAGCTGAACGGCTACCGCAAGCGGCGCGTGCTGGACGAGGTCGTCGAGCGCTCGCTGAAGTCGTCCGCGCTGTGGGACGAGGTAAAAGACGATCTGAAGAAGAAGTCCGGCGCCAGCCTCTCCGGCGGACAGCAGCAGCGCCTCTGCATCGCGCGCGCTCTGGCCGTAGACCCTGAGGTGCTGCTGATGGACGAGCCGGCAAGCGCGCTTGATCCTGTTTCGACGGCTAAAATTGAAGATCTGATCTTCGAGCTGAAGAGCCAGTACACGATCGTCATCGTGACGCACAACATGCAGCAGGCGGCACGCGTGGCGGAACGCACCGGATTCTTCCTGATGGGCCGGCTGGTTGAGTTCGACGCGACCGACAAGCTCTTCACCAACCCTTCCGACAAGCGGACGGAGGATTACATCACGGGGAGGTTTGGCTGATGCGCATTAAATTCCAACAGAAACTCGATGAATTGAAGGAGCGCCTGCTCGTGATGGCCGGCCTTGTGGAACAGGCGATTCAGCGTGCCACCGAGGCGTACTCTTCGCGCGACATGGACCTCTGCGAGCTGGTCTCACTCTCCGAGCCGGCGATCAATCGCATGGAGCACGAGATCGATCAGCTCGCGCTCGACCTGCTCGCGATGGAGCAGCCGATGGCTGTCGACCTGCGCTTCATCCTCGCCGTCATCCGCATCAACGCGGATCTCGAGCGGGTGGGCGACCAGGCAGTCAACATCGCCAACCGCGTGAAGGATCTCGGCGCCGCCGCGAACGATCTTCCGGTCGACATCCCCAAGCTTGCGCAGCTCTCCACCGCGATGATTCGCAAGGCGCTGCAGTCGTTCATTGAGGCCGACACGGAGATGGCCGAGTCCGTCCTGCTGCTCGACGACCAGGTGGACGAGCTGAACCGCGACGCCTTCCGCACGCTCGGCGCGATGATCCAGGAGCATCCCGAGCGCACACCGGATGCGCTGAACGCGCTGGTGATCTCGCGCAACCTGGAACGCGTCGGCGACCACGCGACCAACATCGCGGAGGACGTGATCTTCTGGGTCAGCGGAGCCGACGTTCGCCACCACTTCGCCGCGAACGCTGCTGCTGCGGCGGAGGAGCCCACCCGCTGAATCCGCCCGGAAGAGCTAATTGCAAAGAGCTTGAGTGCCGCCGGCCGGGGCGGCACTTTTCATTGCAAAGGGCATAGTGCCGGAAGTAAGTTCGAAGCGTAAAATCTGCACTCAGAGCGGATTTTGCGGTAGAGTCATCTCACAAATTCCTTCGACAGCCGCTCGTTCGGCACCAAGGCAGCACCTTCGACAGGGACCGCAAGAGAGGAGCTTCTCATGGGACAGCACTCCGAGCACTCTGGAACTTCGACGCCGACCAGCCGCCGCAGCTTCCTCCGTTACGCCGCTCTCGCCGCAGCGACCCCGATTCTTACCGAGGCGCATTTCGCCCGCGCCGCGCAGGCCGCCGTGAAGCCCGCTGCGGCAAACGGACGCCACGACTTCTATCTCGCACCGCCAGCCGATGCGGTGCTGATCAATGCGAACGAGAACCCGATGGGGCCCTGCCAGGCAGCGCGCGATGCGATCGCGCGACTGACGCCGACAGGCGGCCGCTACGACCTTTACGGCGAGACCGATAAGCTCATCAAGACCTTCGCCTCGCAGCATCACCTCAGCGAGGACCACATCTCCGTCTACGCCGGATCGTCGGAGCCGTTGCACTACACAGTGCTGGCGTTCACCTCACCCACGCGCAGCTTCGTCGTTGCGGACCCCTCGTACGAGGCGGGCATGGCTGCGGCAGCGGCGGCTGGAGCGAAGATTCACAAGGTGCCTCTGACCGCGGACCACGCGCACGACATCAAGGCGATGGTCACCTCAGACCCGAACGCAGGCGTGCTCTACATCTGCAATCCGAACAACCCGACCGGCACACTCACCAGCAAGCAGGACATCGTATGGGCGCTCGAAAACAAGCCGAAGGGTTCGGTGTTGCTTGTCGATGAGGCCTACATCCACTTTGCCGATGCGCCGGATGTTATCGATCTGGTTGTCGCCGACAAGGACATCATCGTGCTGCGGACCTTCTCTAAGATCTACGGCATGGCTGGTTTGCGCTGTGGCTTCGCGCTGGCGCGGCCGGATCTTCTGCAGAAGCTCATGCGCTACGGCGAAAACCCGATGCCTGTAACGGGGTCCGGTGCGGCGAACGCCTCGCTGCTCGACGCGAACCTTGTGCCCGCGCGCAAGAAGGCGATGATGGACCTTCGCAACGAGAACATCGCATGGTTGAAGCAGAACGGTTACAAAGTCATCGGCGAGCCGCAGTCCAACTGCTTCATGATCGACACCGGCCGCAGCGGCCAATCGGTGATGAATGCAATGCAGCAGAAGAAGATCTACATCGGCCGCACATGGCCCATCTGGCCGAACGCCGTCCGCATCACGGTCGGAACACCCGAGGAGATGGCCAAGTTCCGCACGGCGTTTAAGCAGGTGATGGATGCGCCGCCAGGCGCCGAAGCGACAACACATCCGCAAACCGCAATGGCGGACGGAGTTCGGCCGCGACGCTTTACCAGAGGTTAGTGCTTACGCGTTCGTCGGCGACTGATGCGCCAGACGCGCGGCCTTTACGCGATCTGCAATCTGCTGCACCGCGCGCACGCCGCTGATCGCCGCGCCCTCCTGCCAGCCTACGATGTGGCTGACGTGGTCTCCCGCGAAATAGATCGGGCCGTCCGGCTTAAGAAGCGTCTGATAGCCAGCCAGGTTGAACGGATGCCGCCGCGACCTGCCCGGCCGTGCGGGTTCATCGTTCGCCCATTGATCCTGCATCGGACCATAACTGTTGATCCATGCACCCTCGCTGTACGGAACCATCCCCCAGTTCACATACAACGGCTTCTCGAGTTCCTTACCGTGTCCCGGGTGCAGCCGCTCAATCGATTTGCGGCTCTCCGCCATCTTGTCGGAGAAGCTGAGCTTACCGAAGTCGCGCGGCATATCGAAGCCGTAGCCGCTCACCAGCACGCCGCGTTCGCTGAACATACCCGCCGAAGGCAGCCAGATAGGGCTTAGGCCAACGTTGCAGAACTCGAGCCCCCCGTAAATGTTGTAATCCTGCTCCCAGAAGCGCCGGCTCTCCCACGCGACCTTGAATGCTGCGGAGTAAGCGCATTCATCGACGACCTTCCTGTAGGGCGCGCTGAGGTCATTCGGAATCTTCCGCAGGATAACCAGTGGCAACGTGCAGATGCAGTAATCGGCTTCAACGCTCGCGGGTGTTCCGTTATGCGTGTAACCGATGCGCACACTCGAGCTCGTCTTGCGTATCTCCGTGACCGGCGCATTAAACCTCGCAATGTTTCCGAGCGACTTCGCGAACGCATATGCGATGCGGTCCATGCCGCCGACCGGCTGAAACATCGTTGCCTGCATATCGAACGTCTCATCGAACAACATGCCCTGCCAGAAATCCTCGGAGAGCAGGGTATGCAGATCGACCGGCTGACTCAACACGCCGGAGTCCTCAACCGAAGGCGGACGCAGATAGCCTGCGCGGTCGCTGCCGTCATACTTGCCCGCATCGTCAAGCGGGCCGTAGATTCGCAGAAACGAGAGCATGCGGTCGCGGTCCTCGCTCGAGACCTCCTGGTCCAGCGCGCCCTGTTGCACACACTTGGCCAGCAATTCGCTTACATAGCCGCGTGTGTCGTTCTCCGCCTGCCGCATCACAATCGGCTTGCCGCCATTGGCGTTGTCATTTTGCAGAAATGCCGAGCGGCTCATGTTCACCTCGACCTGCATCTCCACGCCGAGCTTGCGACAGTAACCGAGCATCGTCGGATGAATCGAAGGCAGACGCGCCGGGCCGAAGTTTTGGTATTGCCCCCCGCCCCACTCGCAACGTTGTTTCGTTCCGTCGGTGAACCCAACAGTGTCGCCGTTGCGCACAGTCCAGTTGCGCCCGCCCGGACGTCCGCGCGCCTCCAGCAACGTGCACTCGTAACCCAGAGCGCGCAACTCATACGCGGCGACCAGCCCGGCAATTCCCCCACCCAGGACCACCACGCGCACCCCATTGCCGGAGCCGGGCGCGGCAATTGGTGCCGCTACAGCGCGGCCAGGCTGCATCAGCCCCAACCCCTGCATAGCGAGAAACGTAGCGCTATAGCCTCCGGCCTGGCCGACCCTCAGAAGAAAATCCCGTCTCGTCACGCTCATGATGGCGGTGTCCTTTTCGCGTCTCATCGCGCATTGCGTGGCCGTTAGCCGTGCGTGCCGCGAACCATGTCAAGGTGTACTCATTACACTACCTCAGCATTCGCATTGCGCTGCGACGAAATCCGCGGTGGGGCAGGGAACTCATGCGGCTGCGTATACTTCCCTTGCGTGAGTGCCGCCCTTCGAACTCGTGATGCTGCGACGAGCGACTCGGGCATGGTGCCCGAGCCCCAAGCCCCGCACTGGGGCCGCCGCCGCTGGCTTCTGCTGGCCGTCTTCATTACCTACAGCCTCGCGTACCTGGACCGCGCCAACTACGGCTTTGGCGCGGCCGCTGGAATGGCGAAGACGCTTGGAATCACCGGCGGCAAGAACTCGCTCCTCAGCGCACTCTTCTTTCTGGGTTACTTCTTCTTCCAGGTTCCGGGGATTATTGCCGCCCGCCGATTCAGTTGCACACGACTCGTCGCGATAGCGCTCATCATCTGGGGAACGCTCGCCGCACTCACCGGCATCCTGCGCAACTTCTGGCTTCTGTCCATCGACCGTTTCCTGCTCGGTGTCGCCGAGAGCATCATCTTTCCCGCGCTGCTCCTGATGCTCACGCGATGGTTCACGCGTGCTGACCGCTCACGCGCCAATACGTTGCTGATGCTCGGCAATCCCGTGACGGTGCTCTGGATGTCGGCGATCACGGGCTTTCTCATCGAACGCTTCGGCTGGCAGCGCACATTTATCCTCGAAGGTCTGCCATCGATCCTGTGGGCTGTTCTCTGGATGCTGTTCGTCCGCGAACATCCAACGGACGCACGCTGGATGCCCGCAGAGGAAGCGGAGAAAATCACCGCGCGGCTCGCGGTCGAACAGCGCGAACTGCCGACGTCTTCACATGAGACGACGCAGACGCTGCGCGCCGCTTTGCTGCGCAAGGATGTCATCGTTCTCTCCGTTCAATACTTCTGCTGGAGCGTCGGTGTCTACGGATTTGTACTTTGGCTCCCGACAATCGTCCGCCAGGGAGCATCACTCACCATGGGTCGCACCGGGCTCGTCTCCGCAGCGCCGTATCTGGTGGCGATTGTGCTGATGTTTATCGTGGCGCACATATCGGATCGCACCGGCCGTCGCGCCCAGATGGTGTGGCCCTTCCTTCTGCTATCAGGTGTTGCCATGATGGGCTCGTTTCTTCTGGAGCCGCATGGATTCTTGTGGGCGTATCTCTGCCTGCTGGTTGCGGGTGGCGGAATGTACGCGCCCTATGGCCCGTTCTTCGCGATCATGCCAGAGCGCATTCCGCAGGGACGAGTCGGCGAGGTGATGGCGTTAGTCAACAGCGCGGGCGCACTGGGCGGATTTACCGGCAGCTATCTTGTGGGTTTGCTGCGTGCAGTCACCGGCAGCGAGCGGCCGGGATACCTGCTGATGTCGACCTTTCTTGTCCTCTCGGCGCTGCTAACCATCTGGCTGCCGAACCCGCCGGCGGCGGACCCACTGAAGGAGTCCGCACATGCCTGAACCGCTGCCGCTCCGCGATGTACTCGAGAGCGATCCATCGCTCTTCGCCGAGGTGCGCACGCACGCCAAAGGCCCGGAGGGCATGCTGCCAATCACGCCGGAGATGCTGCTCACTGAGCCCTCGGGGAATCTCTTCGGCCTCTCGCAGGACGCGGGCATGGGGTGGGAGCCCGCGCGGCTGCTCGACCCTGAGTTCCTCATTCTCAGCACGCACGGCGGTCTGCGGGCAGCCGATGGCACGCCTATCGCGCTGGGCTTCCACACCGGCCACTGGGAGGTCGGACTGCTGGTCGCCGAAGCGGCACGTGAACTGCGTCGCCTGCGCGCGATACCGTTCGCCGGCGCCTGCACCGACCCATGCGACGGACGCACGCAGGGTACTGCGGGAATGCTCGACTCGCTGCCCTACCGCAACGATGCCGCGATGGTACTGCGCCGCCTCATGCGGTCACTGCCGCAAAGACGCGGCGTGCTTGGGATCGCCACATGCGATAAGGGCCTGCCCGCGATGATGATGGCGCTCGCATCCAGCGGTCCGCTGCCGAGTGTGCTCGTGCCGGGTGGAGTAACACTGCTGCCCGATGAAGGTGAAGACGCTGGTCGCGTGCAAACGATCGGCGCACGATTCGCACAAGGTGAGATCTCGCAGGAGTACGCCGCAGAGGTCGGCTGCCGTGCCTGCGCGAGCCCTGGCGGCGGCTGCCAGTTTCTCGGGACGGCGGCGACATCGCAGGTCGTCGGCGAAGCGCTCGGCCTCTCACTGCCGCACACCGCGCTCGCACCCTCCGGTCAACCGCTCTGGCAGGAGGCCGCTGCACGCTCGGCACGAGCCCTGTTGCGGCTCGTACAGTTGGGGATCGGCACGCGCGACATCGTCACCGACGCGGCCATCCGCAACGCGATGATCGTGCACGCGGCCTTCGGCGGATCGACGAATCTTCTGTTGCACGTCCCCGCCATCGCGCACGCTGCGGGTCTGCGCCGCCCGATGCGTGCCGAGTGGGAGAGCGCGAATCGTGAGGCTCCACGCATCGTCGACGCACTACCCAATGGCCCACGCAACTTCGCGACGGTGCAAGTCTTTCTTGCCGGAGGTGTGCCGGAGGTCATGTTGCATCTGCGCCGCGCCGGCCTGCTCGACACAAGTGTGTTAACCGCAACTGGCGACACACTCGCACACAGCCTCGACTGGTGGGAGCAGAGCGAGCGACGTCGCGCGCTCAAGCAACGCCTCCGCAATATTGATGGCGTCGATGCTGACGAGGTGATTCTCTCGCCGGACCGCGCACGCTTGCGCGGCCTCACCTCAACCGTCTGCTTCCCCGTCGGCAATCTCGCTCCTGAGGGATGCGTCATCAAGAGCACCTCCATCGATCCATCGCTCATCGACGCAGACAACTCCTACCGGCACGAAGGCCCCGCGAAGGTCTTCGTCACCGAAGCTGCTGCCATCGCGGCAATCAAGCAAGGCGAGATCGGCCATGGCGATGTTCTCGTCCTCATCTGCGGAGGGCCGCTCGGCGCAGGCATGCAAGAGGTTTATCAGATCACCTCCGCACTCAAGGCGCTTCCATTCTGCAAACACGTTGCCGTGCTCACCGACGCGCGCTTCAGCGGTGTCTCCACTGGCGCTTGCATCGGCCACATCTCGCCGGAGGCGCTCGCTGGCGGACCGATCGGTCGCGTGCGCGAAGGCGACTGGATCGAGATCGTCGTCGATCGAAGCGCGCTGCACGGCACCGTCCATCTCATCGGCGAAGATCACGAGCGATTCAGCGCAGAGGACGGCGCACGCCGTCTCGCCGCCCGCGAACCTCGCAGCGACCTCGCGCCGCATCCCGCCTTACCCAACGACACGCGTCTCTGGGCCGCACTCGTGCAAGCCAGTGGAGGCGTGTGGGGCGGATGCGTCTACGACACCGATGCGATCGTCGATCGGCTCGCCCGCGGCGCGAGCGCAGAGAGGCAACAGCGATGAAGATCTACAACACCACACGCGGCTTGCTCGTCGAGCAACAGGGCCGCTTCCACGCAGCGAATGTCGAATTCGATGACCTTGTTCGCAGCAACGACCCACAATTACCCGCCGAGGAAAGCCTCAGGTCCGCGTCTGTCTCTGCGCCCGAGGTAAACGAGTTCCTTGCGCCCATCGGCTCACAGGAGGTGTGGGCGGCCGGTGTCACTTACTTCCGCAGTCGCAGCGCGCGCATGGAGGAGTCCAAAGACACCGGAGGCGGCAGCTTCTACGATCGCGTCTACTCAGCCGTGCGCCCGGAGCTTTTCTTCAAAGCCACAGCTCGCCGTGTCGTCGGCCCTGGTACAAAGGTGCGCATCCGCTCCGACGCAAGGTGGTCCGTACCGGAACCTGAACTGACGCTGCTGCTCAATCCACGCGGGGAGATCATCGGCTACACGATCGGTAACGACATGAGTTCGCGCGACATCGAAGGCGAGAACCCGCTCTACCTTCCGCAGGCCAAGGTCTACAACGGAAGCTGCGCTCTCGGCCCCTGCGTCCTGCTCAGCAACGAGTCGCTACCAAAGACAACCGCAATCCAGATTCAGGTCGTGCGCGACGGTCGATCCGCATTCGACGGCAGCACTACTCTTGCTGAGTTGAAGCGCGATCCGAAAGAGCTTGCAAGCTGGCTCTTCCGCGACAACAGCTTCCCCGACGGCGCATATCTCATGACCGGCACAGGCATCGTTCCCGGCGACGAGTTCACGCTCGCACATGGCGATCTCATCCGCATCTCCATCGACGGAATCGGCACGCTGGAGAATCGCGTCGCCTGATGCTCTACTCCCGCGTAAATTTTCCGTTCACCATGCGCTGAACGCCGAGCGGATTGCCGCG
The DNA here is from genome assembly GCA_963827415.1 of uncultured Acidobacteriaceae bacterium. Lineage (GTDB taxonomy): Bacteria > Acidobacteriota > Terriglobia > Terriglobales > Acidobacteriaceae > Granulicella. The sequence continues at coordinate 225,361 of CAWHBA010000031.1, read as the reverse complement.
ACGCAATTCCATCGGCAATGAAGCATCCGGAAAGTCCTGGTAGCAAACCGGCCGCCCAAACCGAACGATCGCGCGCGTGCCCACCGACGTCGTGCGGCTATCCGAGGTCGCTGGAAACGGACCTCCGTGCACCATCGCATGGCACACCTCCACGCCGGTTGGATAACCGTTGAACAGCAACCGGCCAACCTTCGTCTCCAGCACACTCACGAGTTCACTCGCCTCGCGCAGATCATCCTCGGTACCGTGAATCGTGGCTGTCAGGTGTCCGTGCAAACGCTTTGCAACCTCGATAAGTTCGCGCGGTTCTTCGTAATGAATCAGCAGCGTCGTCGGTCCAAAGATCTCCTCCTCCAACTCATGATTTGCCGCGAAGTCCGCAAGCGGAACACTGAAGACCGCAGAGCCTCCGGTTGCAGCATCCCCCGCTGTCGCGCCTTCGAAACCTGCGAGCCACTCGGCTTTGCCGCGTCCGCGTCGCTCCGCAACAGATGCGTTATAGCGCTCGGCGATCGACGGAGTGAGCATTCCGTGTGCACCGAGTGCACTCACACCGCTGCGCAGCGCATCAAGAAACTCACCTGCCTCCTGCTGCGGCACGAACACAAGACCAGGCTTGGTGCAGAACTGCCCCGAGCCCAGCGTGAATGAAGTTTGCAGGCCCTTCGCCAGCTCAGCACCGCGCTCACGCAGCGCGCGCCGCAGAATAAACATCGGATTTGTACTGCCCATCTCTGCGTAGCAGGGAATCGGCTGGGGCCGCGCCGCGGCGAGCCGCATCAACGCCTGCCCACCGCCCGGAGATCCCGTAAACGCAACAGCCTGGATTGCCGCGTGTTGCACCAGCGCGACACCCACCTCGATATTGTGATCGAACAGCAGCGCGAAGACGCCACTCGGCAGGTTACACTTCGCAGCCGCGCGAACAATCGCACGTCCCGCGAGTTCGCTCGTCCCCGGATGCGCGGGATGCGCCTTCACGATTACCGGATTGCCCGCTGCGAGCGCCGAGGCCGTGTCTCCTCCCGCAACCGAAAACGCGAGCGGAAAATTGCTCGCACCAAATACAACCACCGGTCCCAGCGGCCGCAGCATCGAGCGCACATCCGATCGAGGCAATGGTTTGCGGTCCGGCAGCGCCTCATCAATGCGCGCATCTACCCAGGAGCCCTCTTCCACCACCTCCGCAAACAGGCGCAGCTGGCCTGCCGTGCGCGCAAGCTCGCCTTCCAGGCGAGGCCGTGGCAAGCCGGTCTCAAGCTGCGCACGCTCGATGATTGCCGCGCCGTCTGCCGTCAGCTCATCCGCGATGGTACGTAGAAAGTTCGCGCGCTCACGAGGGCTGATCGACGCGAGACGCGCCGCCGCGGCCGCGGCAAGCTCGGCAGCACGCTCAACCTCCTTCGGTCCCGCAGAGACAAACTCCGGCTCCAGCGCTCTTCCGGTTGATGGATCGATGGCGCGAAAGCGAACACCCGTTCCACCTTGAGCAGCGCCGTCTATAAGAGAGGACATAATTGCTTGCATCGCTATTCACCTTGCCTTATCACCTGAAGTCGACTTCAGCCTACTGTTCTGCAAATCTCGACGATGCAACCCCGTCGCAAAGTTGTGCATCGAGAGTGAATCGTGTTCGCGAAAAAGGACAGCCTTCAATTCACTCATATTGCGAAGAGCTGTTGAGCCACCACTCCAGCGTAAACCGGATTTCAATCTATACAACACCGCGGACCTCAATGTGATCTATCACGTAAGGGAGCGTCTCGCTCTCTCCGCAACCGGTCGTAACCTCCTGCAGCCGCATCATCAGGAGTTCGCCGGCAACAACTCAAACGCTGTTGGCGTCCGCCGTAGCTTCTTCGGCACCGTCAACTGGACGTGGTAGATGTTCATCGCACTATCACATCTCGTCTCCCGTATCCGCCCGATTCTGGCAATCACGTGTCTCTCGCTCAGCCTCTTCGCTGCGGCAGCAGAAGCGGCCGCAGCCTCGCAGCCCTCTCAGTCGGATGTCGAAGCGGTCTATTTGTTCGACTTCGGTAAATTCGTCCGCTGGCCCGCAGGCGCCGATCAGGGGCCCATGAGCATCTGCGTCGCAGGCTCGCCATCATTCAGCTCGGGGCTGGAGAAGCTCGTCACCAACGAGAGCATCGACGGTCGCACGCTTGGTGTTCGCCGCGTCCTGCGCGCTGACGACGAATCCAACTGCGCCATTCTTTTCATCGACGCCACACAGCGCGAGCACGCCGAAGAGTTGCTGCAGGGTGTCGCCGACAAACCCACGCTCACCGTCAGCGATCTCCCTGACTTTCTCGCTCGCGGCGGCATGATTCAGTTTCAGGTCGTCGAAAAACGTGTTCGATTTTCCGTCAACCTTGATGCCGTCAATCGCGGACATCTCACGATGAGCTCGGAGCTACTCAAAATAGCCAGGACCGTGAAGAGCCGAACGCCGGAAGGAGCCGCGCCGTGACATCACCGCACAATGCGCAGACCGTCTCCGGCAGAATCACGCGCATGAATCTGCTTGTCAGCGGATCTGTGCTCATCCTGGCCGTGCTGGCGTTCTTCTCCTATGACATGCTCTCCTTCCGCCAGAGCCTGATCAACAACCTTCGCGCGGAAGCCCAGATCATCGGCGCCAACAGTGTCTCGGCGCTTACTTTTGACGACCCCGCCAGCGCCGCCGCCACACTGCAAGGCCTCAACCGCTCCCCCGATGTCATGTCCGCCCTTCTCACCACCGACGACGGTTCCGTCTTCGCTAACTACGGTCCTCCGGACGACGCCATACTATCTGGCAGGCACGTGCTTGCTCATGGCGAGACAGAGCACCACTGGCTCAGCGGCCGGCGGCTTCTCCTGGCGCACCGCATCATGTTCCAGGGCTCATCGCTCGGCGTGGTCTACATCTCCGCCACGCTGAACGAGATTGGCCAGCGCGCGCGCCATTATCTCCTCATCGCCGGCCTCATCCTTCTTCTTTGCATGCTCGCGGCGCTGCTCATTAGCTCACTCTCGCGCAAGCTTGTCGCACAACCCATTGCGTCGCTTGCAGAAACCGCACGCTCCATCTCTCGCGCGCACGACTACTCCGTCCGTGCCGAGGAATCCACCGACAGCGTTGAGATGTCGGTGCTCACCGAGGCATTCAATGACATGCTGCAGCAGATTCAGCAGAGCGAGTCAGCCCTCCGCCGCTCGCGCAACGAACTCGAGCAGCGTGTCGAAGAGCGGACTGCGGAACTTAGCGCCGCCAACCGCGAGCTCGAAGCCTTTTCCTACACCGTTGCGCACGATCTGCGCGGCCCGCTCGACTCCATCACGGGTCTCGCCTATCTGCTTGCGGGCGCATCGTCGCAACTCGATCCCAACAGTCGCGAGATGGTGCAGCGCCTGCAGGATTCAACGAAGAACATGAGTGCTCTCATCGACGATCTGCTCAACTTCGCGCGCGCCTCCACCGCACCCATCAAGCGCGATCAGGTCAGCCTGACCTCAATCGCGCTTCGGATTGCCGGCGACCTGCGGAGCTCCGAACCCACTCGCAGCGTTGACTTCAACATCGCCGATCTCCCACCCGTTGAGGCCGACGCCGGTCTGATGCGCATCGTCCTCGACAACCTTCTGCGCAACGCCTGGAAGTACACCTCGCATCACGCGAAGGCCTGCATAGAGTTCGGCGCGAAGCTCATCGACGGTCGCATGGTTTACTTCGTGCGCGACGACGGCGCAGGCTTCGACCCCAGCCGCACCGGCGAAATCTTTCAGCCCTTCCATCGCCTGCACAGCAAGAGCGAGTTCCCCGGAACCGGCATCGGCCTCGCCACCGTGCAGCGTATCCTCACGCGCGAGGGCGGCGAGATCTGGGCCGAGGGCGGCGTCGAAAAAGGCGCAGCCTTCTACTTCACTCTTCCCGCCGCGAACTGAACCGGCGACTCAGAACAATGCCAGTACGATCGCTCCTGCCGTAATCAGCAACCCACCCACCGCCTTCGCGGGCGTCAGCCTTTCACCCAGCATCGGCCACGCCAGCAGAATCACCAGCACTACACTCAGCTTGTCGATCGGCGCCACCTTCGACGCCTCACCCAGCGACAACGCCCTGAAATAGCAGATCCACGACAATCCTGTCGCCAGCCCGGACAGGCACAGCAGTATCCAGCTCCGCTTATCTACCGTCGTGATCTCATGATGTCCGCCCAGCGCGATTGCGATGGCCCACGCGAACACCACGACCACCGTCGTGCGAATCGCTGTCGCCAGGTTCGGATCCACATGCGACACGCCGGCCTTCGCCAGCAGCGCCGTTGCCGCCGCAAACACCGCCGAAAGAATCGCCCAGTAGAGCCACGACACGAGTCACGCTCCCAATCACCACAACTCGCAAGCTTCTGGCTAGAGGCTAGCAGTTAGAAGCTGTCTCGCTAGACGCTTAACCTCCCAACCTGGCTGATACTCGCGTCCCCACTGCTTCATCGCCTCGGCATCGTTGCGGATGTGACCATTGGTTGGATCGAGGTGCAGTTCGCGTTTCACGCGCCACGCGATATTCGAGAGCAGCAGCATCGTCACGCTCACATTCGCGACAGGGATCGGCGAGTGCAGCGGCTCACCCTTCTGGATACCCGCGATGAAGTTCGCAAAGTGCGCATCCGTCATCGAATCGCGGCTCACGAGATCGTTGCTCGCGGCCCGATCCTTCGTCGCGACGAACTCATCGGTCTTCTTCCCATTCAGGTCGTAGACCTCGTAGCTCGTGCGGTCCACCAGTACCGAACCCGTCGTTCCGTGCACGAGAATCCCGCGGTCGCGTCCATAGTCCTTCATGCCGTTCGCCGACAGTCCTTCCCACGAGATCATGTGGTCCGGATACTCGAAGTTCGTCACCATCGTGTCCGGGAACTGCCAGTCATCCTTGTAGGCGTAGCGGCTGCCGGAAGCATTAACGCGCTCCGGCATATCCACACCCAGCGCCCAGCGCGCGATGTCCACCTCATGCGTGCCGTTGTTCAACGCCTCGCCCGTTCCATAGCGCGTGAGCCAATGCCAGTTGTACGGATGAACGTTGTCCACGTACCCGGTACGCGGCGCGGGCCCCTGCCAAAGGTCCCAGTCGAGCCACTCGGGTACTGCAGCAGGCTTGCCGATACCCATCGACTTGCGCGGATTGCTGTACCAGGTCTTGGCGTAGTACGCCTTGCCGATAAGGCCGCCATGTATCTGCTGGATGATGCGGATCGTGTGCGGCGACGAGCGCTGCTGGTCGCCCACCTGCACCAGCTTGCCGTACTTCTTCTGCGCTTGGACCAGCAGCTCGCCCTCGCGCGGGTTGTGACTGCTGGGCTTCTCCACGTAGACGTGCTTGCCCGCGCGCAGCCCCAGCACGGCCATCGGCGTATGCCAGTGGTCGGGAGTCGCAATCGTAATTGCGTCGACATCTTTGGAATCAAGCGCCTTGCGGAAGTCCTGGTTCGCCGTCGGCGCATAACCCAGCGTCTTCTCCGCCTCCGGCGCAAACTTCGCGAGCACGTGCTTGTCCACGTCGCAGCAGTGCGTCATCCGCGCATTCTTCCCGTTGTGGGCAATCGAGGAAAGATGTGCGCGACCTCGGCCATTCAGGCCTGCGGTGGCAAAGTTCACGCGGTCATTCGCGCCTACAATCTGCGCATAGCTGCGTGCCGGCGCGGCCAGCGCACTTCCGGCAACTGTGACGGCGAGGCCGTCCAGAAACGTACGTCGCGACATCTGAGGCATCAGGAAATTCTCCGGAGTTGAAACTAAACCCACCAAAACTCTACATGGCGGACGGCGGGTCCGGCCACCCTCCAGCTCTCGCCCTCCATCCGCCGCCCTCGAAATCCGGCCGCAGATTTGGGAATCCCACGCCACCCGAACCTCGTCGAATCCAGTGACGAAATCCTCCGCGGCGGGAGGTCTAAACTGCTGCGATACTGGACTCGGCGCTCAGGAGGAGCGTTCCCTTGTCAACTACCGTTGAGGCCTTTAATAGGACGCTGGCCAGCGCCCGAAGCTCGGTCGCCTTTCGCGAGACCGTCAACCTCGCGCTCGACAGCTTCTGCGCCAGTAAGACCCGCTTTTTGCTCACCATGCTGGGCATGGTCATTGGCTCGGCCTCCATCATCCTCGTGGCCACCCTAGGCCTCACCGGCCGTCAGTACGCGCTCAACATGATCGCCTCGATCGGCCCCAACATGATCGAGATGCAATACGTAGGCGGCAGCGTCGCCGGGCCGGACAACACGACCGTCCAGGACTCCATGACCAGTGAGGACCTGAACGCCGTCCTCGAACAGGTTCCCGGGATCACTGCAAGCTCGCCCATGCTCGAGTACCACGACCGCATCGCCATGGGCAACGGTGTCACCAAGGACAGCATGTTCCTCGGCGTCAGCCCGCAATACAGGGAAGTCCGCAACCTCAAAGTCCTTGCCGGCCGGTTCTTCGACGACCAGGACGCGACGACCCACGCCAAGGTCGCGGTCGTCATCGCGCCGCTCGCCGAGGCGCTTTACGGCAGCTATGGCGCTGCCGTCGACCAGAAGATCTCCGTCAAAGGCATTCCATTCACTGTCATCGGCGTCTTCAAGGAAGGCGTCGAGACCTTCGGGCAGAGCGAGGTCAACGACCAGACCATCCTGATTCCTTATCCGGTGGCGCGGTACTTCACCGGGACCAACACCGTAAAGCAGATCTTCTTCTCCGTCGCGAATCCGAACCAGGTCGAGCCCGCCGCGACACATATTCTGGACGTCATCCGCTCGCGCCATCGTCCCACCAGCGTTTATAACGCCTTCACGCTGACTGCTGTGCTGCGCGTCATGGGTCAGATCGCCACGATGCTCACCATCGTGCTCACGCTGGCCTCGGCCATCACCCTCATCGTCTCGGGCGTCGGCATCATGAACTCCATGCTCGCTAACGTGGGCGCGCGCATCAAGGAGATCGGCATTCGTAAGGCGCTCGGAGCTACACGGCGCGAGATTCGAATGCAGTTCCTCACGGAGTCCATCTTCCTCTCACTCTCGGGCGGCCTCGTGGGCACGCTCATCGGCCTGGCCCTTCCGCTCAGCCTGCGCATGTTCTCCAGCGTCAAAATCCCGGTCTCGCCATGGAGCGCGGTGATTGCGCTGGCGACCTCGGTGCTCGTCGGTGTGGCGTTCGGGACGGTGCCGGCACAGCGGGCGGCGCGGCTGGATCCGGTGGCGACGCTGAAGTACGAGTAGGGGTACCTCCTCTTCCCTCGCTTTTTCCCTCGCATCTTTGAAATCAACTGGTTGCGTGGGGGCAGAAAGCAGACGGCGCTCCCGAAGGAGCGCCGTTCTTGCTTTCAGAGTCCAGACGAAGCTTATGCTTCGACTTCGGTCTCTTCGGTTGCGGTCTCGACCGGCGCGGCGGCGGGTGCCTCGGGCTTGTCGGACTTGATATTGACCTGCACGTGGGCGGTGACCTCGCGGTGCAGACGGATGGGCACGTGGAACTCGCCAACGGTCTTCAACGGCTCGTCCAGGTGGATCTTGCGACGGTCGACGGTGTAGCCCTTCGCCTCGAGCTCGTGCGCGATGTCGGCCGAGGTGACCGAACCGAACAGCTGCTCGTGCTCGCCGGCCTTGCGCTCGAAGGTGAGGACCACTTCGTTGAGCTTCGACGAGAGTTCCTCGGCGCCGACCTTCTCCTTCGCGGACTTGCGAAGGGCCGAAGACTTCATCTGCTCAATGACAGCCTTGTTGGCCGTCGTCGCTTCGATGGCGAGCTTCCCCGGCAGGAGGTAGTTGCGGCCGTAGCCGTCGGCGACTTTAACAACGTCGCCGCGGTGGCCGAGCTTGAGGACATCTTCCTTGAGAATGACTTCCATTTTAAGTTCTCCGATCTTGTGGGCGCCCCTTTGCGGCGCCAGCTTAGTACTTGGCGGCGTAGGGCAGCAGAGCGATGGCGCGTGCCTGCTTGATCGCCTTCGTCAGCTTGCGCTGGAAGGGAGCCGAGGTGCCGGTGAGGCGGCGCGGGATGATCTTGCCGCGGTCCGAAACGAACTGCTGCAGAAGGCGCACGTCGCGGTAGGAGATCGTGTCGATCTTCTCCACCGTGAACTTGCAGACCTTCTTGCGGCGGAAGAACTTGCGTCCGCCAGGGCCGCCGCCGGGGCCACCGGCCGGGCGAGGTCCACGGGGACCGCCGGGACGGGGACCACGGTCGCCGCCAGGGCCGCCGTGAGAGCGCTCGCCCTGGGGACGATCGCCTTGAGGACGGTCGCCCTGGGGACGATCGCCGGTGGGTGCGGGAGTTGCGGGTGCTGCTGCTGGATTCTGAGTCTCGTCAGCCATTTTGATTTCCTTTAGTGCTCCTGAAGTTGGGAGCCGGTTCGGGCTGCTCTCGCTCCAGACCTGCGGTGAGGCCTCTGGACTGGTACGGAAGCGATAAGCGGCGGTGAGTGGTGGTCCTTTTGAGCTTGTGATCCTTACGCTTCGCTAACGGCGGGCTCGGGAGTCGCTTCGACTGCGGGAGCTTCGGCGGGCTCGGGCTCGGCGCTTCGGGCTGAGCTGCGGGCTCGGCAACGGGCTGGCTGCCGGGCTGGGGCTGTGCGCTGCGCTTGACGTGAGCGTCGCGGTGCTTCTTGATCTTGGCGACGCGCTTGTCTTCCTCGTCGGTGCGGACGGTGATGAACTTGATCACCTGCTCGGAGACGCGGAGGCGGCGCTCGATCTCGTGGATGAGCGAGGCGGGCGAGTCGACGATCAGCAGAATGTAGAAACCGTCGTTGAACTTGCGGACGGTGTAGGCGAGCCGGCGGCGGCCCATCTTCTCGGTCTGCTTCACGGCGCCGCCACCCTGGGTGATGTAGCCGGTGAAGGTCTCGACGATCTTATCGATCTCGGCCTCTTCAATGTCGGGCCGGACGATGAACATGATTTCGTAAGCTGCGATTCATAGGTACTTCTTTCTGCGGGTTCTGCCCGCACTGCCCCGGTGAGTTGAGGTCAGTTTGGCTGCTGGGGAGGGAAGTTAGGAAGTGAGAAGTTAGGAAGTTAGGGAAACATCTGCATTTCCTAACTTCCTAACTCCTCACTCCCCTACTTTCTCTCTCCTGTTGAATTCGTTCATGGCGGCTGACGATCCTGCTGTCAGCCACTTCTCGACGGCGCGTACAGCGATGTCGAGGCCATCTTCCATCGACTCCAGATCTGCTTTGTTGCGCATGGGCGCGAGCAGATATGTCGGAGCCGCCTGCTTTGATCTCGCGTCCGGTCTCGGTTGGGGCCTTGCCCACTCCGATGCGGACGCGCATCCAGTCTTCGGTACCGAGTGCAACGGAGACCGATTTGACTCCGTTGTGCCCGTTTGCTGAGCCGCGTTCGGCGAGCCGAACGGTGCCCATCGGAAATGCCAGCTCGTCGTAGAGGACGATGAGGTCCTCGAGGCCGAAGTTCCAATTCATCGAGCAGGGCCACGACCGAAAGCCCGCTCAGGTTCATGAAGGTCTCGGGCTTGGCGAGCAGGACGTCGTGTCCTGCAAGCCGTACGCGAGCGGTCTGGGCCTTGCCCCGCCGGTTCGTCACCTGCACATCGCAGATGGCTGCGATGCGATCGATAGCCATGAAGCCTGCGTTGTGAGGCGTGTGCAGGTACTCCATGCCAGGGTTGCCGAGACCGACGATGAGCTTCATAACGAGAGATCAGAGATGAGAGATCAGAGATCAGAGCGAACAACAAATCTCTGTTTTCTGATCTCTGTTCTCTCCTACTTCTTAGCCTCCGGCTTCGCTTCGCCTTCAGCAGCGGTCTCCTGCTTGCCCTTCTTGGCGACCTCGGGCTCCGTCGGGGTCTCGGTGACGGCAACTGCCTCGGGCTCCGCCTCAGCCTTGACGTAGGTGACGCTGGCAACGACTGCGTCCTCTTCGCCGAGGTACTCGATCTTGTCCGAGTGCGGAAGATCGGAGATGTGTAGCGACTGGTTCATCTCGAGGTTCGAGACGTCGACGTCGATGTGCGACGGGATGTCGCCGGGGAGGCACTCGATCTCGACCTCGTGCAGAACGTGCAGCAGGATGCCGCCCGAGTTCTTGACTCCGGCAGCGATGCCGATGAGCTGCACGGGAACCGAGACGAGCATCTTCTTGTCCATCGCGATGCGCTTGAGGTCGATATGGAGCAGGTGGCCCTTGATGGGTTCGTTCTGCCAGTCGACGATCATGGCCTTGCCGGTAGCGCCGCCTTCGATGGTGAGATCGAAGATGCTGTTGTGGCCGGTGTCGGAGTGAAGAATGCGGGTGATGATCTTGGGATCGACCGAGACGGCGACCGAGGGCCCGCCTGCGCCGTAGAGGACGGCAGGGATGAGGCCTTCGCGGCGAACGCGGCGTGCGTGGTTCTTGTTGAACTTGCCGGTGCGCTCTTTGGCGGTGACGGCCGAGATGGTGGTGTTGTTGCTTGCCATGTTTTCCTTTCGGGCACGAGGTTGAGCCTCGCTCCCTTTGCGGCTATGCCGCTGTTCCCTCACAGTTGAAGAGCGTCGAAACCGACGTCTCCATGTGAATGCTCTCGATGGCGCGGCCCAGCAGGCCGGCGATGGAGAGAACCTTGATCTTGGAAACCTTTTGCGCGTCTTCGCGCAGAGGGATCGTGTTGGTGACCACCAGCTCTTCGAGCGGTGAGTTGGCGATGCGCTCGACGGCCGGGCCCGAGAGCACGGCGTGCGAGGCGCAGGCGTAGACCTTTTCGGCGCCCTGCTCGATGAGTGCCTCGGCGGTCTTGACCAGCGTGCCTGCGGTGTCGACGATGTCGTCGAGGATGAGGCAAGTCCGGCCGCGGACGTCGCCGATGACGTTCATCACCTCGGTAATGTTGATGTCGGTGCGGCGTTTGTCGACGATGGCCAGAGGAACCTCAAGCTTCTTGGCGAAGAAACGCGCGCGCTCCACGCCACCGGCGTCCGGGCTGACGACGGTGAGGTTCGGGCAGATCGAGATTCGCAAAGTAGCTGACGAGGACCGGCGAAGCGAAGAGGTGGTCGACCGGGATGTTGAAGAAGCCCTGGATCTGCGCGGCGTGGAGGTCGACGAAGAGGGCGCGGTTGGCGCCGGCCGTGACCAAAAGATCCGCCACAAGCTTGCTGGTAATCGCGACGCGGGGGCGGTCCTTGCGGTCCTGGCGCGCGTAGCCGTAGTAGGGAACGACGGCGGTGATGCGGCCTGCGGAGGCGCGGCGGAGCGCGTCCTCCATGATGAGCAGCTCCATCAGGTGCTGATCGGTCGGGTGGCAGGTCGGCTGCACGAGGAACACGTCGGCGCCGCGGACATTTTCGAGCAATTGGAAATGAATTTCGCCATCGGAGAAGCGCTGGAACTTGGCTTCGCCGAGCGGCACACCCAGGAACTTGCAGATCTCATCGGTGAGCGCGCGGTTGGCGGAGCCGGTGAAGATCTTGAAGCGCTTGTCTTCAGAGAGCCTTGACGGCTTGCGCGCGGCGGGTGCGGGGGCAGGCGTGGCTTTTGAAGAGGCGCCGTCGTTGGAGACACGAACGGGCTCCGCGGGTGCGGAGCCGTTCTCTGTGCTGGCTGGTGAATTCGGGATTGAGACCGCAGTCGTGTTTTGTTCGCTCACGTTGGAAACTCCTCCAGGCTGGTTGACCTATTGATGTTTCGTGCTGCATTCCCAGGTGCTGCTCAGAAGGGCTCGGCGCTGTTTCTCGCCGAGTTATTTCCTGCTCAAGCAGTTCCTCGGTCTCATTGAGGACGCCGCGAGGGTGGTTCAAGTCGCTGCGCGTCCAAAACTTCTTCTGTACTTCTCCCGCGCGATTCAAGTTCTGCGCGACGGGTATGTTGCATGCTCTCTTGCGGCGATTGTGCCGCGAAAAAACTCAAAGCTTCCCTTGTTCCGGCCGGCCTCGGTGTAAGGCGAGCGACCCGGTTGGTTGGGCGACCAGGATTCGAACCTGGACTGAGTGCGTCAAAGGCACTTGACCTACCGTTAGTCGATCGCCCAGTCCCCTGTTGTCATTGTGACGTGGCAGGAGCAACTTCAGCGAACCATTTTTTGCCGTCGCCTTCCGTTAGGAGGGACGGCCTAAAACTCCAGCATCGTGCGCCAGTAGATCTCGCGGGGCAGGGTCTCGGTGAGGAGAGCCTGCGTGCCGGAGGACTGGACACGCTGTTGAGCGGCGCGAGCGTCTGCCATGGACCGGTAAAGTCCAAACAACGCCGAACCGGAGCCCGAGAGTGCCGCGTAAATCGCACGGCTGCCTTCCGGGACGGAGGAGTCTCCCACTAAATCACGCTTGGTTGAACGCAAGGAGGGATGCTCTTGAAAGACGACCTCTTCGAAGTCGTTTTCGATCCCGGTGCGGACAAGCGTGAGAAGAGGATTCTCAGCCCGATCACCCGTCCTGCGGGTGATACCGGAAGGGCTCGGCTCAGATATCTGGGAACTTGTTCCAAGATTGACGCCGCTGGGTGACCAGGCGGCAGACAGAGCACGGCTCAACTGTTCCAGTTTACTTGTATTTGGGCCGGGGGTCAACGATTCGGCGGGCTGGCCTGCGATCTGACGGGCGTCGAGCGCGCGGAACGCGGCGGCAGTGGAGACGCCGACCGACGGGACGGCCACAACACAGGGCGTAACCGGCAGATCCGGAAGGGGATAGACCTCTTCGCCGCGGGCAGAGCCCGAGCACGGTGCCTCCGAGGAGGAAGAGCGGGACGTCGGAACCGACCTGCGCCGCGAGGGCGAGCCGGGCTGGACCCGAAAGGCGGCCGGGCTCGCAGTTGCTGAGCTCTTTCTCCAGTCCTATTAATGCTGCGGCTGCGTTGGCGGAGCCGGCACCGAGGCCGCCCTGGACGGGAAGGCGCTTGGCGATGTCGAGGTGGACCTCGGCGGTGAGGCCGAGTTGGCGGAGCGCAAGGTCGACGATGCGGTAGGCGGTGTTCTTCTCGGCGTCGCCGCGCTCGGTCCGCGGGACACCGGGGTGGTCCGCGGTGAGGGTGATGGAAGTTTCGCGTGCGGGTCGCGCAGTGACGGTGACGAGATCGTGAAGGGCAAGCGTCTGGTAGAGCGTGGTGAGCGCGTGAAAACCGTCAGGGCGCAGAGGGCCGACGGCGAGGCCGAGGTTGATCTTGCAAAAGGAACGAACGCGCGTGGACATCAGTGGAGATTGTACGGGGTCAGATGCGGGTCTTTTCGACCTCGAAACGCTGCTTGCGGCGGAGGATGGGCTTCTCGAAGAACTCGTAGGAGACGGTGGCCAGGAGGATGATGGCGGCTAGGATGATCAGCGAAGCGATCACTGGATGGCGGTTCGCGCTGACAGCGGGACTGAGCGCACCGGTACTGCTGAAGGTGAACCACAGGAGCAGGGAATGGAACCCGTAGAGACCGTAAGAGATCTTGCCGAGGTAGCTCAGCCAGCGAGGGATGGCGAGGGGCAGATGGAGGACGGCGAGGAAGATTACCGTGACTCCGGTGAGCTCGCATAAGTAGCCGAGGACGAGGCTGGGGGCTGGGCTTGGCATTGCGGAGTGGATGTGGCAGCGGATCGCAGCGACGTAGAAGAGGGCGAATCCCATGAGCACGAATGCGGCTCGCCAGGGAAGAGCGAGCGCAAGCCTGCGGTGGATGAGCACCAAGGCGATGGCCGCACCGGCGGCAAAGAACTGGAACTGTACAAGGGTGTTCGGCCAGATTTGGAAGACCGGGTTAAGGTGCGCGCGGCCGAAGTGGAGAAGAAGGATGTAGGCCGCCGCTATGACAAGAACGCAGCCGATTGCCAGGGAACGTCGGCTGAGCTTTGCGGCGAAGGCGATGGCGACGTAGAACTGCGCCTCGACCGAGATGCTCCAGAGGGGAGCGAGGCAGCCGACGCCCATCCAGAGGTAATGCTGGCAGAAGATGTTGGCGTAGAAGAGCAGGAGCGCCACCAGGTACTTGGGATCGAGCCGGATGGTAGGCCAGTAGAAGCCCATGAGGGTGCCAACCACAACGATGAGCAGATACAACGGCAGAACGCGAAGGATGCGGCGAACGGCGAATGGGCGGAGTCGAATGGTTCCGGTGTGCTCGCGTTCCAGCAGCAGCAGAGTGACGATCAGATAGGCGCTGAGGCAGAAGAAGATGGCGACGCCGAAGGAGCCGATCTCGCGGAGGGCATGGAATTTGCGGGCGCTGATCGGTGTGTGGTCGCAGAAGACGAGTGCGAACGCGAAGAAGCGCAGGGCATCGAGTTCCGGCTGGTTGAACCGGTGTCGCTTCGTGTGCGGGGCTTGTTCCGGGGAGAGGTTTTGATCTGACCCGCGCGTCGATGGGCGGTGACAGGACTCGACACTTGAAGTGGACGGTCCCGTTATGCGCGCTGATGGTGACGAGAACCTGCGAAGGAACAGGGCTGCACCGTCCGATGGAGAGATTCACTAAGCTGCGGAAGCTCGGTAATGATAGCGCGGGGTGTCGGCCACCCAGCCGACAAAAAAAGGGTGGGCAGGAGTACCCCGGAGAAGTACCCCGGAAAGGGATTCTGTCGCGCGGTTGGGGCATTTTGGGACGATATTCGTCAGTACAATATAAGAGTTTGATGATTTTTATTTGGAACGCACAGCAGGTCCGCCGGAAGACGCTAGTTGCGCTGAGCGCGGCGCTGCTGACGGGAGTGGTCAGCTCTTTTGGGGCCGACGGGCTCCAGGCGCAGCACAAGGGACAGCCGAAGCAGGTAGAGCCGGCCGTGACGGAGTCGGCGCCGCAGCAGGCGGCCGCGCCGGCGGCGGAGTCCGGGCTGACACAACAGCAGCAGGCGGATGCGATCGCGCGCGCGCAGCGTGTGCAGGCACTCATCGGTCGGGCGGAAAACAGTTACAACTCGGGCGTGGCGAACTACAACGCCAACCGGCTGGAAGCGGCGCGCGCGGACTTCGACAACGCTGTCGATGCGATGCTTTCGAGCGGCCTGGATCTGAAGAACGATCCCCAGCTCTCGGATGAGTTCGAGCACCTGGTGGACGCGATCAATTCTCTGGAACTGGTTGCGCTGAAGCAGGGCAATGGATTTTCGCCGAAGGTCGAGCCGGCTCCGCTGGACGCGGCGATGAACGAGGTGACGTTCCCGCCGGACCCGGCGCTGGTGGGACGGATTAATGCGGAACTGCAGAACACGAAGTCGGACCTGCCGCTGGTGGTGAACGACTACGTCGCCGGGTTCATCAACTACTTCTCGAACTCGCCTGCGGGCCACGCGCACCTCCGTGCGTCGCTGGAGCGGGCGGGCAAGTACAAGGACATGATCTCCAAGACGCTGAAGGAGTACGGCGTACCGCAGGACCTGATCTACCAGGCGGTGGCGGAGTCCGGGTTCCAGCCGCAGGCGTTGAACCGGAGATCGGGTGCCGGCGGCATGTGGCAGTTCATGCCGTTTGCGGGAGCGTATGGTCTGGAGCGCAACGGGTTCTTCGACGAGCGGTTCGATCCGGAGAAGTCGACGATTGCGTATGCGAAGTACATGAAGTACCTGTACGCGCAGTTCGGCGACTGGTACCTGGCGATGGCGGCGTATGACTGGGGCGCGGGCAATGTGCAGCGCGCGGTAGCGCGGACCGGCTACGCGGACTTCTGGGAGCTCTACCGGCACAATGCGTTGCCGGGCGAGACGAAGAATTATGTGCCGGGCATCCTGGCGGCCGTGATCATGGCGAAGAATCCGAAGCAGTATGGGTTGACGGATGTGGTCCCGGATGCGCCGATGCGCTCGGACACGGTGACGACGGAGTATTCGATCAGCCTGCAACTGGCGGCGGATGTCACGAACTCGAGCGTGCCGGAGATTGTCGCGCTGAACCCGGCGCTGCTGCGGATGACGACGCCGCACGATATTCCGTATGACCTGCGTCTGCCGACCGGTACGAAGCAGATGTACATGGACCGGGTGAAGGACATTCCAGAGGAAGACCGCGCGAGCTGGCGATTTCATGTGGTGAAAAACGGCGAGACGCTCGATGACATCGCGACGTCGCTGCATTCGAAGGCCTCTGAGATTGCGACGGTGAACGAGATTCCTGCGGGCGATCCGCCGGGTGCCGGCGATGAGCTGGTGGTTCCGGTGGCTACGGCCGCAGGCCGCGCGCAGCGTTATACGGCGCGTCACGGTGACACGCTGGTGACCGTTGCGGACCGGTTCGGCGTGGCAGTGGAAGATCTGCGGGCGTGGAATCATCTGTCGTCGAACAGGCTGACGCCGGGGCGGGCGCTGTATGTGTCCCAGCCGGTGAGACTGGCGCCGACGGGGAGGACGAGTGCATCGCGCGGACATTCGACAGCGGCGCGTCGTTCGACGAGTTCGCATCCGGAGCATGCGACGCCTGCGGCTTCTCATCCGAAGTCGAACGCGGTGCGCAAGCATGGAAGCACGGGCCGTTAGAGAGCGTTGCGTAGTACTTCTGTAACGAAGAAAGAAGTGCCGGACCGGGTCATGCAACGAGTCACCCAGAGGTGAAAGAGGGCATGCACCAAAAAAGGTGCTTGCTATTTAATTGCACAGAGCGTAATCCTGTTGCTACTATTCGCGCGAGAGCTGCGTGCGTTCGTGTCATGCATCCGAGATGTGGACGCGGACGATGTAAGTAGCAGGAGAGCGGTCAGGGAGAACGACGATGTTTGAAGACGACGTGACGTTCAAGCTGTATGCGGCTGCGGAAGAAGACGATGAGCGCGACCTCGATGCCGAGGACGCCGAGTACGCCGAGGATGAGGAAGAAGAGGAGTCCTTCTCCGGCGGAGGTGATCTGGATGACTCCGACTACCAGCCGACGACCACTCACGTCGAAGAGGTTGAAGTCTTTGCGATGCCGGCGACGCCGGCAGAACCTTATAAGCCACCGCAACGTATGGGTGAGGCCGCAGTTGCGGCAGCCGCAAAGAAGGCCATTCTGAGGAATGCTATCAAGAAGGCCATTGTGAAGAAGGCCATCAAGAAGGCCATTCTGAAGAGGGCGATCAAGAAGGCCGTGGTCAAGAAAGCGGTCAAGAGAGCCGTCGTTAAGAAGGCGGTCAAGCGGGCCATCGTGAAAAAGGCAGTCAAGAGGGCCGTCGTTAAGAAGGCGGTCAAGCGGGCCATTGTGAAGAAAACCGTCAAGAAGGCCGCTGGAAAGAAAGCGGCCAGAAAGGCCGTTATGAAGAAGGCAGTCAAGAAAGCCGTTGTGCGGAAAGCAGTCAAGCGGGCCGCTGTGAAGAAGGCAATCAAACGCGCCGTCGTAAAGAAGGCGATCAAGAGGGCCATCGTGAAGAAGGCCATCAAGCGGGCCGCAGTCAAGAAGGCAATCAAAGCCCGCGGCTAAGAAAATCTCAAAGTTCTGCCGCGAAGTGGAAGGGTGCTCAAGGCGGCGGGAAGGCAACCTCGAAAGAGGCGGTCGGCAACAAGGGCACACAACAAAATCAATCTATGTGAGGTAAGAACTTGGCAACTAAGAAAGCAGCGAAGAAGGCAACCAAGAAGGCCCCAGCAAAGAAGGCGGCAAAGAAGTCCTCAAAGAAGGCAACGAAGAAGGCCGCTAAGAAGAAGTAACCGAACAGGCAAGCAAAAGCGCCCGGCACCTCTCGCGAGAGCCGGGCGTTTTTGCGTCTGGACGCTGATGTGGGTTCAGATTACTTGGCGGCCTGAATGGCGGCGAGGACCTCGGCGGAGTGATTGGGGATGTCTTTGACCTCCCAGGTCTTCACGATCTTGCCCTCGGGCGAGATGAGAAACGTGTCGCGCATGGCAATCGTCATGGGACCGGCCTGCGTGGTGAAGGTCTTGACGGGAACGCCATAGAGGTCAACCACCTTGTGCTCAGGGTCGGCCAGCATCTTGAAGGAGAACCCGTCCTTGGTGCACCACGTCTTGTGGCTCTCGACGGTATCCATGGAGACGCCGAGGACGACGGCGTTCGCGGCCTCGTACTTCGGAAGGTCGCGCTGGAAGTTGTGGGCTTCCATCGAGCAGCCGGAGGTCTGATCCTTGGGATAGAAGTAGAGGACGACCCACTTGCCCTTGTAGTCGTTGAGCGAGACGGGCTGATTCTCCTGGTTGGGCAGGGTGAAGTTAGGTGCGCTGGTCCCGATGGCGGCGAGGTCTCCTGCGGCATGCACACGCGTGAGCGGGAGCATGCAGACGGCGGCGGCAATGAGGGCGAGCGAGCTGGTCAGGACAACGGCTTTGAGGTTCCTGCTGGAAACTGGCATGAGACGTGATCTCCTGGGGCGCGATATTCGCTGGTCAGACTGACCTTAGTAGCGATGACCTAAGGAGGGGTGACCTGCGGCGCCCAATGCCCAACATCTTACGCCGCTGATGTAAAGGCGGTTGTCACGAGGATGTAAGCTGCGTGCGGTTAGCGTGAAGGAATTTCTTCAGCGACAACTGTGATTCCAGCGGCATCGGCGGCGGCGATCATGGCCTCGCGGTCGAAGAGCAGAGTGCGGCCGGCCTCGACGCAGAGACAGGTGGCGCCGGCGCGGCGCATGGTCTCGATGGTGGGGATGCCGGCAACGGGGACGTCGAAGCGGAGGTCCTGGTTGGGCTTGGCGACTTTGACCACGGTGAGGCGGCGCGCGAGTGTGGTGTCGGCGTCGGCAGGGTCGTCCGCGTGGAGCGTGCGCATGAGGTCGCCGGCGCGCAGGATAGCGGCGTCGGTGCCCTCCATCGCCTCGACGGCAACGCAGGCCCCGGCGGCGATGACGACGGTCTGGCCGAGGTCGAAGCCTGCGACGCCGCGCGCGACGGTGAGGCCGTAGTCGATGTCGGCGCGCTCGGTCTCGTCCGGGGCGCGGGCGGTGAGGACGCCCACGGGCGCGAGCATGGGTTCGAGGAACGTGGTCGACGAAATGAGGTGAATACCTTCGTCTTCGAGAACCTTGGCGACCGCACCGAGCAGCATGTCCGTGTTGCGCGAGCGAAGGTTGAGCAGCAGTTTCGCGAGGCGCCAGTCGGGGCGAATGGCGGAAAAAATCTGCTTGTGTTTGACCTGCCCGGCCATGACCGCGCGGGTCACTCCTGCCTGCTGAAAAGTTTCGATGAGCCGCGAGAGCTCGCCGAGCGAGAGCCAGTGGACCGTGATGTTGGGGTCGGCGGCGGCACGCTCGTTCATCTCGGGCGCGGTCTCTTCCTTGATGGCTGCGACGACGACACTGAGTCCGTGGGCCCGCGCCGCGTCGAGCAGGAGGAACGGGAAGCGGCCGTTGCCGGCGATGAGGCCGAGGGTGGACATTCGCTCTTACTCTACGGCATGTCCGAGCGATATAGCTTTCGTCTGCTATGGTGGACGCCTCGGCGAATGAGCGGCGACGTTTCTGGACAGAGGAGGCAAACTTCATGATGCGTGTCGTAAGCGTTGGCTTCGTTTGCGTGATTGCGGCGCCATTGCTGATTGCGCAACAGACGGCAAGGCAGCCCACGACCGCGGCGGATGCGCCGAGCCGCGACACGAGTTATATCGATGCGGATGGGACGGCGCACGTTACGCGGGTGGTTCCCGTGCCGCAGGCTTTGAGCCCGGAGGCGCAAAAGTTCATCAGTAATCGGCTGCCCGATGAGGCTCCTCCGCAATCACTGGAAGATCGGCGAAAGGGTCTGGATGCATGGGAGGTGCGCTCGCGTGCGGAGTGGAGCAAGATCTGTCCGACGAAGATTGAGGACAGCACGATCGGCGGCGTTCCGGTGCATATCGTGACGCCGGAAAATATGCCTGCAAGCAATCGTGACAAGGTGCTGATCAATCTGCATGGCGGCGGATTCAACGGCGACTCCGGTTCGTACTCGGAGTCGATTCCGATCGCGAGCTATACCGGAATCAAAGTGGTCGCGGTTCTTTACCGGCTGGCTCCGGAGAATCCCTTTCCGGCGGGTGTGGACGATGCGATCACGGTGTACAAGGCGCTGCTGAAGACCTACAAGCCGGATCACATCATCATCTATGGCACCTCTGCGGGAGCCACGATTACAGCTCAGGTCGCGGTGAAGCTGAAGAAGCTCTCCTTGCCGATGCCTGCCGCGCTGGGCATCTTCAGCACGGTCAGTGATTTTGTGCGGATGGGCGATTCACACGCGATGTACACGCAGAGCGGATTGGCGGGACACCTCGAGCCGCCCGACGGCCGTGCTCACGACCCGTACTACATCGGGTCGACCGACGCGAAGGATCCGGTGCTCTCACCCATCTATGCCGATCTGCATGGGATGCCGCCGGCGCTGTTTGTCACGAGCGGCCGCGACATGCTGCTGAGCAGCACAACGAATCTGCATCGAGCATATCTGCGCGCCGGAGTGGATGCGCGCCTGGTGGTGTTCGACGGGCTTCCGCATGCCTTCTGGTATCACCCGGAGATGCCGGAGTCGATCGAGGCGAACCACATCATGGCTGATTTCTTTCTGGCGCATCTACCGAAGTAGCGTGCGAGGCGGATCATGCGACCCAGTCGAGGCCCTTCTTCTCGACGAGGGAGAGCAGCTTGAGCGAGGCGCCCTGCGGTTTCTTTTCGCCGCGCTCCCATTGAGAGATCAGGTTGACCGAGACGCCGAGGTAATGCGCGAAGACGGCCTGGCTGGCGTCTTCGCGTCGACGTAGGCGGGCGATACCTCGCGGGCCGAACTGTTTGACCGGAGTGAGGCAGGACTCCTCGAATTCGCGCATGGTCTTTTTCGACATCACACCAGAGCGGTAGAAGTCCTCCGCGGTGCGATGGATGACTTCAGCGATCCTTGAGCGGTGAGTAGCCGGCGCGTTCGGTGCAAATCTCTTCGAGCGCGCCTGTGGCGAGGAGCTTTTCGATTTCGCTTTGGCCATAGTGGAAGACCTCCTTTGCAAGCTGCCGGAACCGTATCAGGTCCGGCTGGACGATGTTCGACCGATCGTTCTTTGCGAAGCCGTAGACAAACAGCGCGATCTCACCGAACCGGAGCAGGATGATTGTTCGGAAGCTGCCTGACTTTCCCTGACCTTTGCGGCGGACGCGCTGTTTGAAGACTCCGCCGCCGAGGTCAGCGTCGATTGTGCCGCGCAGAATTTCATCGATAGCCCGGCACAGATGCTCATCTGAAATATCGGACTTGCGGGCAAAGCGTGCGAACTCCCTGCTCTTGTAAATTCGCATGGCCCGGCACAACTATAGCACAGAGTGTTATAGCGTCAACGACGCTTATTTGACGACGCCGCGCTCGCTCTTTGCGATGAAGTCAGCCAGGTAGGCGACCTTGTCGCCGAACTCGCCGGACTCTATCTTTTCGCGGATGGCGGCGACAGCCTCGGAGGTATTGAGCTTGGAGTGCTGCAGGATGCGGTAGGCGGCGCGGAGTTGCTTGAGCTCGTCCGGCGTGAAGCCCTTGCGCTCGAGGCCGACCTTGTTGATGCCGTAGGCGTGGTTGTTGCGCTCAATGGAGGTAAGCGAGTAGGGGAGGACGTCCTGCGTGATGGTCGTGCCGCCACCTATATAAGCGTATTGACCAATCGTGCAGTACTGGTGCACAGGGCCCAGGGCGCTGGTGGTGACGTAGTCCTCGATGGTGACGTGCCCGGCAAGCGTGGTGCCATTGGCGAGGATGCAGTGGTTGCCGATCTTGGAGTCGTGGCCGATGTGGGTGTAGGCCATGATGAGGCAGCCGGAGCCGACCCGCGTGATGCTGCCGCCGCCTTCGGTGCCTCGGGAGATGGTGACGGATTCGCGGATGACGGTGTCGGCGCCGATCTCGCACGCGGTGGGCTCGCCCTTGTACTTGAGGTCCTGCGGGGCGATGCCGACTGCGGCGAAGGAGAAGATGCGGACGCGGTCGCCGATCTTCGTGCGGCCGTCGAGGACGACGTGCGAGATGAGTTCGCAGTTTTCGCCGAGGGTGACGTTGGGGCCGATGGTGCAGAAGGGGCCAACGGTCGAGGAGGCCGGGATGACGGCGCCCTCGGCGATGATCGAACTGGGGTGAATGGGCATCGATTTATTGCGCGGCCTGGGTGGGTGGTTCGGTGTGTTTCTTTTTGCCGGGGCGCGGGACGAGCTGGCAGGTGATGGTGGCTTCCGCCGCGACCTTGCCGTCGACCGTGCAGACACCCTGCATCTTGACCGCGCGGGAGCGCCAGTTGAGGACGGTGACCTCGATGCGGAGCTGGTCGCCGGGGACGATAGGCTTGCGGAAGCGTGCCTCTTCGATGCCGGTGAAGACCATGAGCTTGTCGTCGCGGTCGGGAATCTCGGTGAGCAGAAGCGCGCCGCCGGCCTGGGCCATCGCTTCGATGGTCATCACGCCCGGCATGATGGGGTAGTCCGGGAAATGGCCGGTGAACTGCGGCTCATTGGCCGTGACATTTTTGATGGCGACGATGCGCGTTTTGCGCTCCATCTCGATCACGCGGTCGATGAGCAGGAACGGGTAGCGGTGCGGGAGGATGGACATGATCTCGACGATGTCCATCGTGTGATGAGGCGCAGGCTTGGGCGTGCTCTCGGTGGGCGTAGGGGAATCACTCATGGCGAGGGTCAGGATATCAAGTTTGGGGTGGGTGACGGGGCGGGAATCGTTGAAGTAGTTCGGGTGGAACCGTCTTTACACATTACAAATTGTAAAGTAAGGTTGTGGTGTGGTCATCGTCACCCGTAAGCACCTCGCGTATGCCGCATCGCGATATAAAGAGGCCGCGGCAGAGATTGCAGCGTGGTTTGCGATTGTCTCTCAGGTACGTTGGCGGAATTTTGCCGAGCTGCGCGCAACATTTCCTGACGCGGATGCGGTAGACGGTTATGTGGTTTTCAATATCAGGCACAACCGGTATCGGCTGATCACGGTGGTGCATTACAGCAGGAAGCTGCAGGATCGGATAACCCAGGGCCATGTCTACATAAGGTCGTTTCTGACGCACGCGGCCTACGAAGATCGAAAGAACTGGGACAAGGAGCACGGACGATGACAAGACTCGCAGATCCCGTTGAGATGGTGAAGCGCGGCGCTCCCCGGGTGATTCACAACGATGCGGAGCTGAAGGAGTATACCGACGCCCTCTTTGACCTGACCTCCAAGGCCAAGCCAAATCGAGCGGAACAGGATGCCATCGAACTACTCTCCTTGTTGATTGAACGCTACGAAATGGAGCGTCATGTATTGCCCGAGGCGTCACCTCTACAGGTGCTTCGGTTTCTCATGGACCAGCATGGACTGGCGCAGCAGGATCTCTGCCCGGAGATCGGCTCTGAATCGCTCGTCTCCCTGGTGTTGGCCGGCAAGAGAAATCTTACGGTTGCACATATGCGCGCTCTGGCAAGGCGATTCGGAGTGCCGGCGGCGGTCTTCGTAGGAAGCGCAGATCAAAGGGCCGCTTGATATCTATTTCTTTGTGCTCTGTTTGAGCGGGCGGTCGGGGTCGAAGAGGTCGGGTGGGAAGTTGACGTTGTAGTGGATCTCTTTGAGGTAGATCTGCGCGGTCATATCGCCGTCGTGGAAGCGCGTCAGGGTCAGCGCGGTCATCACGCCGCCGATGGAGTGGTAGTCGTCGTACTCCTGGACCTCGGTGTTGAAGTCCTTGTAGGTCGGGTCACGCCACTTGAAGGTGAGGCTGATGGGCAGGTGGGTGTTCTCGTCGAGGGCGAGAGTGACGCCGTCATTAGATTCGGTGAGGATGGAGACCTTGTCGGCTACCTTGCGGTCGACGAGCTCAGTGCCTTCGTACGTAACGAGGACGCCAGGCTGCTTGAGCCACTTGAGCATGACGGTGTCAATCGAGTGGTTGCGGTAGAGGATGAAGTCCTGGATTTCCTTTTCAGGGAGTTCCTTCTTGCCCTTATAGGTCACCTCGTAGCCCTTGTCCGCGTTCCAGATGACGGCGTCGTCGCGCTTGGTGGTCGGAATGAAGACGCCCTGCTTGGAGACGATGACGAGGCGCTCGGCGAAGGGTTCGAGGCGGACATATTGCTCGAACTGCGCGACGTAAGGGTTGGCGGTGCCCTTGTAGAAGGTGCCGGACTGGCCGGCCGCGAAGTAGTCGGTGCGGTTGCGCCAGGCGTCGCCGCCGAAGGCCTCGACCATCTTGTCGAGGAGCTTGCGGCCGGCTGCGGGGTCGCTTGTGTCAACCGAAGACTGTGCGCTGGGAATCGAAGAGGCCTGCGGACGAGCGCTGGGTGCGAGGAGCAGCAGGGCGAGAAACAGAGACGAGATACGAGATACGAGATACGACTGTCTGCGATGAAAGTGTGCGGCGGCCGCGTCAAGCTTGGGTGCGGTGTCAGTTGTCGTTCGCATCTCGAATCTCGCCTCTCGCATCTTGATTTACCCGACCAGAACTGCTCCGCCGTTGACATTCCAGATCTCGCCGGAGATGAAGCCAGCCCACGGTGTGCAAAGAAACACGATAGGCCCTGCGATCTCTTCGGGCTTGGCGGCGCGGCCGAGCGGAATGAGGTCCAGCGTTTTCTTGGACGCGATCGGGTCCGAGAGCGTTCCAGCGGACATCTCGGTGATGACCCAGCCGGGAGCGATGCAGTTGCAGAGGATGCCCTGGGGGCCGAGCTCCGACGAGAGGCTCTTGGTGAGGGAGAGCAGGGCGCCCTTGCTGGCGGCGTAGTCGGCATGGAAGGCCTCGCCGCGCTGCGCGGCAGTGGAGGCCACGAGGATGATGTGGCCGCGGGTCCGGCGCCCTGTCCCTTGATCTTCGACCGGCTGGCGGAGCATCTGCGCGGTGGCGGACTGGACCAGGCCGAAGACGCTGTCGAGGTTGATGCCGAGGGTATTGGTCCACTGCGCGGCGGCCATGGTGGCGATGGGCTGGTCGTGCGGCGGCCAGATGCCATGGTTGACGACGAGGATATCGAGGCGGCCGAAGACGGCGATAGCGGCGGCGACGAGGGCGTGGCCGTCGTCGATGGTGGCGAGCTCCTGCTGGAGGGCCTGGCAGGATTCTTCGCCGCCGCACTCTTCGACGAGCGCAGCGGCGCGGTCCCCCGCGGCGCGGTAGCTGAAGACCACGCGGGCTCCTGCCCGGCGGAGCAGGCGTACGGTGGCGGCTCCGATGCCGCGCGATCCGCCCGTGACAAGCGCGACCTTGCCCGCGAGCGAGAGCGTTAGGCCGGGCGTGGATGATTCCATACGGGTGAAGCTATCGGTTTGACGCGGTACGCGCAACCGCGGCGGCGCAACGACATTTGTGCAACGCGGTGTGAATCTCGCCTATAGTTGCAAGCAACGAGGCAGGAACACGGGAGGAGCTGACGATGCGATATGTCATTTTGGGCGCCCGGATTATCGAGGGATTGATCTTCCTGATCTTCGGGCTGAACGGGTTGTTGCACTTCTTCAATCCGCCACTGCCTACAGGCGACGCGCTGACGTGGTTCGGCATCATGGCGGTGCATCACTGGATTAATTTTGTCGCCGTGGAGCAGCTCGTCGGCGGGCTGCTGCTGCTGGTCAACCGGTTTGTACCGCTTGGGCTGACGCTGCTGGCGCCGGTGATTGTGAACATCCTGCTGTATCACGCGCTGCTGTGGCCGCACGGGTATGCGCTGGCGATTGTGGTGACGGTGATGGAGCTGTTTCTGCTGGCGGTGTACTGGAGGAGCTTCGCTCCGCTGTTTCATCCGAATCCCGAGACGAAAACGCCGAAACTTTAGGCCTTGTCGCTGCATCTCAGCAGGATGTTTTTCCGGCCAGGAGTAGTTCATCTTCAGACAGGAGAGTGATGGAACGATGAAGGTGCTGGTATTAATCTGCCGTTTCCTGCTTGGTCTTGGGTTCGTCTTCTTTGGCTGCACTGGCCTGTTTATGCATCCGCAACTGCCGCCGCGTGGAAGTGCGGTGGGTGACTTCGTGAACATCATGCACGATGTTGGCTTCTCGCAGGCCGTGGCGGCGTTCCAGGCGATCGGCGGCCTGCTGGTGTTATTCGGCGGGACGATCCCGTTCGGGCTGTGCATCCTTTGTCCCATCACGGTGAATATCTGGCTGTTCCACCTGCTGTTCCATGTGGTGGCGCCGTCGATGCTCATCGCGCCGGTTGTCGTGACGATCCTGGAGACTGTGCTGCTGTACGCCTATCGCGAATCGTTCGCTGGTGTGTGGACGACGAAGGCGAAGCCGACACTGTAGTTCAATGGGCGCAGACAGGCTTCGCAGACTTCTTTGAGGATTTCTTCGACGGCGCGCCGAGGAGCTTCTCTCGCGTGCGCTTCGGCATCTTCGCGAAGACAACGGCGTGCGCGTTGCGGAGCTCGGCTTGCCACTCGTTGGGGCGGAGGGTGGCCCACTCGGCGGTGGCGACCCAGTGGGCGCGGGCGAGGTAGGGCGCTGGATAGAAGCCTTCAAGTTCGAGGAGCTCGAGGGCGCGCTCGGGGCCGGCGGCGAAAGAGATCACCCCGTGCGCATCGGCGGAGAGGTTGACCAGGGCAAACATCTTGCCGCCGATGGATTTGTCGCCAACCCAGAAGACGAGGTTGTCGCCCCACTGAAGGGTCTCGGCGACGTGCGGGAGCGTGAGCAGGAAGGCGCGGGCTCGCTCGGCGTCCATGGGTGGGAGTATAGGTGCGGACTGCTGACAGGAGGTGTCAGGAGGTTTATCTCGGAGTGGGAATCGTGAGTTCGGAAGCGGTGGATCAGATTGGATGAACTTCTCTCGCAGTGAACCTCTCGTGCAGTGACCTCTCGTTTTGTTAAGGGCACGGCTTCAGCCGTGCCGTAAGACTGTCACTGTCAATGGGGCTTTAGCCCCTGCCTCGCAGGGCGGCTTCTATACTCGAAGAAGCATGTCCATTGAGAGCCAGACCATCCCTATGCACGCGTTTCCTCCTGTAGAAGAGCAATTTGACCTGATCAACAAGGGCGCGGCGGAGCTTGTGCCGGCGGCGGAGAGTGCCGCGCCGGATGCGCTGCGCGCGCGGCTGGAGGAATCGCGCAAGACCGGCGTGCCGCTGCGGATCAAGGCGGGGTTCGATCCGACGGCTCCGGACCTCCACCTGGGACATACGGTGCTGATGCACAAGCTGCGGCACTTTCAGCAGCTTGGTCATACGGTGATTTTTCTGATTGGGGATTCGACGGCGCTGATCGGTGATCCTACGGGCCGCAATGTCACGCGCAAGCCGCTGACGCGCGAAGAGATCATGGCGAACGCGCAGACGTATACAGAGCAGGTGTTCAAAATTCTGGACCCGGTGAAGACCGAGATTCGGTTCAACTCGGAGTGGCTGGACAAGCTGGGCTACTACGACATGGTGAAGCTGCTGGCGCAGTTCACTGTGTCGCAGATGCTCGAGCGCGAGGACTTTCATAAGCGCTTCCAGGAGGAGCAGCCGATCTCGCTGCACGAGATGATTTATCCGATCGCGCAGGGGTATGACTCGGTCGCGCTGAAGTGTGATGTCGAATTAGGTGGAACGGATCAAAAGTTCAACCTGATGCGCGGTCGCGATCTGCAGCGGCACTTCGGGCAGAAGCCGCAAATCATCCTGATGACGCCAATTCTCGAAGGTCTCGACGGCGTGCAGAAGATGTCGAAGTCGCTCAACAATGCGATCGGCATCAAGGAGCCGGCGGCGGAGATGTACGGCAAGCTGATGTCGATCTCCGATGAACTGATGTGGAGGTACTGGACGTTCCTGACCGACCTGCCGCAGTCGAAGATTGATGCGATGCAGCAGCGCGTGAAGGATGGTGCAGTGCATCCGATGGACGTGAAGAAGGAACTCGCGCTGACGATCACAGCGGGCTTCCACGGAGTGGAGGCGGCGGAACACGCGGCGCAGGGATGGTCGACGCAGTTCCAGCAGAAGGGCGTGGCGCAGGACCTGCCGGAGGTTAGCGTGTCGGCGAGTGCGGACGGGCTCGTAGTGGACGGTATCGTGAAGTTGCCGAAGCTGCTGCTGCTGGCGGGGCTCGCGGCTTCCGCGGGTGAGGCGCAGCGAAAGATCACCGAGAACGCGGTGTCGGTGAACGGCCAGAAGGTCGCTGAGAAGACGCTTCCGAAGACGACGCTGGAAGATTCGCTGACATTGCGTCTTGGCAAGAAAGCCGTGCGCGTGAGATGGACGATGTAGCCCTTCTCTTGAGGGCACAGCATAGGAGCCGTCCTGGCGATCATGGGCAAAGAGCTGTGCCTTTCTTCGTATATTCGATAATTCGCATATGGTAGTATTCAGGCATGCAGGAACAGCTTCGACGGTTCAAGGCTGACACCTTCCAGGCGTTGGCACACCCTACCCGGATCGCCATTCTCGAACAGCTCGGCGATGGGGAGCTCTCGGCCGGTGCGCTGATGGAGCGGCTGGGGATTGAGCAGGCCAACGCCTCGCAGCATCTGGCGGTGCTGCGCGCCAAGCAGCTTGTCACCAATCGCAAGGTTGGCAATCAGGTTTTCTATGCGGCTCGCGACCCTCTCATCCTTGAGGTGCTGGCGTTGATGCGGACCTACTTCCACGCACACCTGAAGGAAGCGCAAGGGATGCTGGACGAGTTGGAGCAACCGGAAGAGGCCGTTCGTTGAGCGCGGGAACACCCGGCATGCCGCGTTCGATCGAGTGCCTGCGCGGCTACAGCGGCGAGAAGCTTGGGCATGATGTGGTCGCCGGGTTGACGGTGGGGCTGGTGGCGCTGCCGCTGGCGATGGCCTTTGCGATTGCGTCGGGCGTGACGCCACAGGCCGGTCTATATACGGCGGTGGTGGCGGGCTTTCTGATCTCGGCGCTGGGCGGGTCGCGGGTGCAGATTGGCGGACCGACGGGCGCGTTTGTGGTAATCGTCGCTGGCATCGTCATGAAGTTCGGCCTGGGAGGCCTGGCGCTGGTGGGGATCATGGCGGGCGTTCTTCTGCTCATCATGGGCCTTACCGGGCTTGGGACGGCGGTGAAGTACATCCCTCGGCCAGTGACCATAGGGTTCACAAACGGTATTGCGCTGCTGATCGCCTCGACGCAGGTGAAGGATTTTCTTGGGCTCAAGACGCCATCGGTGCCGAGCGAGTTTCTGCCGCGCATGAAGCTGCTGACCCACCACGTCTCGACGGCAAGTTGGCCGACGATAGCGTTAGGCGCGTTGTCGCTTGCCATTATTCTGCTGTGGCCACGGGTGACGAAACGGCTGCCGGGTTCCATAGTCGCACTGTTCGTGGCGACGGCGGCGACAGCGATTTTCCATCTTCCGGTGGATACAATCGGCACGAAGTTTGGCGGAATTCCGCAGGGGCTGCCGCGGTTCGTTCTGCCTCACTTCAATGCAGCGAATATTGTGCCTCTGCTGCCCTCAGCGTTTACGGTAGCGATGCTGGCCGCTGTGGAGAGCCTGCTCTCAGCGGTGGTCGCGGACGGGATGAGCGGCGACCGTCACAACTCAAACGCTGAACTGGTGGCGCAGGGGGTGGCGAACATCGTATCGCCGCTCTTTGGCGGCATTCCTGCGACGGGTGCAATTGCGCGCACAGCAACGAATATCCGCTCCGGAGCGCGCACACCGATTGCAGGCATGGTCCATGCGTTGACGTTGCTTACGATCCTGCTGGTAGCCGCTCCGTTGGCGAAGTTCGTCCCACTCACGACGCTGGCGGCGGTGCTCTTCGTTGTCTCGTACAACATGAGCGAATGGCGGGAGATTGCGACGATCCTGCGGCTGTCGAAGACGGACATTACGGTGTGGATCGCGACGTTTTCGCTCACGGTACTGGCCGATCTCACGGTAGCCGTGGGCGTAGGCATGGCGCTGGCGGCGCTGCTGTACATCTACCGCATCGCAGAGACGACGACAGTGGCGCCAGTGACTCGCGAGTATCTGGAGGACGGGCAGGCGCATATCCTGCAGGACAAGGACATTCCCTCGAATGTGACGATCCTTCGCATTCATGGTCCGTTCCTGTTCGGCACGACGGAGAAGCTGGCCGAGGCTGCACGTGATCTTTCACAGTGGGGAGATATCGTGATCCTGCGTCTGCGCAATATGACCGCGCTGGATGCGACGGGAGTGCATGCGCTGGAGCAGTTCTCAGACCAGTTGCGCAAGGCCGGCAAGACGTTGCTGCTGTGCGGCGCGAGGGAACAACCGGCGCGTCTCCTGGGGCGCTCAGATTTCCTGCGGCATATTGGGGCGGAAAACCTGCTGCCTAATGTGCAGGTCGCCCTGGACCGGGCAAGACAGTTGCAGGGGAACTTTTCAGGAGTGGGACCAGAGATGGCGCTTCAGTTGGCGGGGCAGTCACTTTAGCATCTGAAGGGAGACGGGCTGAATGAAAGGACCGCTCTCTTCGACCATGCCATTGAGAACAGCGAACATCGTGGGTTCGGGGCCGAACGGGCTGGCGGCGGCGGTGACGCTGGCGCAGTGCGGCGTTGCGGTGACCGTGTTTGAGCGCAATGAGGACATCGGCGGCGCGTGCTCGACGGCGGAGCTGACGCTGCCCGGCTTCAAGAATGACGTGGGGTCGTCGTGCTTTCCGATGGGAGTGGCGTCGCCGTTCTTCCAGTCGCTGCCGCTGGAGGAGTTTGGACTGCGCTGGATCGAGCCGCCGGCGCCGCTGGCGCATCCGCTGGACGATGGCACGGCGGTGATGCTGGAGCACGATGTCGAGGCGACAGCCGCGCAGTTCGGCGAGCATGATGCGCGGGCGTGGACCGCATTGATGGGGCCTTCGGTACGCGATTGGAAAGAACTGGTGGATGCGGTGACAGCGCCGTGGATGGGGCTGCCGCAACGGCTGGACACCATGGTGGGCTTTGGATCCGTCGCGCTATTTCCGGCGCGAGGATTGGCGCGCGCCGCGTTTCGCGACGAAAGGGCACGGGCGCTGTTTGCCGGAGTGGCGGCGCATGCGGTGATTCCGCTGACGCATATTGCCAGCTCGGCCACAGGGTTGGTGCTGACGTCGGCTGCGCATACGACGGGGTGGCCGGTGGCGGCGGGCGGAGCGCAGTCGGTCACGCATGCGCTGGCAGGATTTCTGCGGTCGCTGGGGGGAAGGATCGTCACGGGCTTTGAGGTGGGAAGCCTTGAGGAGCTGGAGAGGTTGAATGCGGCGGATGTGACGCTGTTCGATACCTCGGTGGAGATGATGCTGGCGATTACGGGAGGGTCGCTGACGGAGAGCTTTCGGGCCAGACTGCAGCGGTTCCGGCGCGGGCCGGGGATCTTCAAGGTGGACTATGCGCTGCGGCGGCCGATTCCGTGGGCTGCAGCGGAGTGCGCGCGCGCAGCGACGGTTCACCTGGGAGGGTCGCTCGAGGAGATTGTTGCGTCGGAGGCGGATGCGTTCGCGGGCCGGCAGAATGACCGGCCGTTTGTGATTGTGGTGCAGCCGAGCCTGTTTGATCCGGAACGCGCGCCGGCAGCGGAAGACGGGAGCACGCAGCACACGGCGTGGGCGTACTGCCATGTGCCGAGCGGATCGAACGACGACCGCACGGCGGTGATTGAGGCGCAGATCGAGCGGTTCGCGCCGGGGTTTGCGGACTGCGTGCTGGCTCGGCGGAGTTGGAGTACTTCGGCGTTAGAGCGGCGGAATCCGAACCTGTATGCGGGGGACGTCGGGGGTGGGGCGATGACGCTGGGGCAGGTGGTGGCGCGGCCGACGCTGCGGGGATACCGGACGTCGAACCGGGCGATCTATCTTTGCAGTGCGTCGACTCCGCCGGGCGGCGGCGTGCACGGGATGTGCGGGTACAACGCGGCCCTCGCCGCGCTGGAAGACTGGGGCTGAGGGCCTGGCTTTCGTGGAACAGGACCGTGGAACAGGAGTGTTCCCCGTGGAACATTCATTAGTGGATCGCTAAGAAATGTGGGAAACGACGATTTCTGTGGATTCCAGGCCAACGGAATTCGATATTCGCTCACGCAGCCACCGAGGACGATGTTCCGTCCAGTTTCGAGTTCCGAGTGTGGAAGTAGTGAGTTAAGTGCAAAGGGCCGCGAAGGGCCTCAGGCGGTGGCGCTGGGGGCCTGAACGGCAGGCTGCTGGGCGGCCGGCTTCGGTTTGGCCTGAGGTTCCGCCTTCTTGGAGGGCGCGAGAATGGCGTGCAGCGTAGTGCCTTCCATGCGGGGCATGAACTCGACGATGCCGGCCTCGCCAATGTCCTGGATGAGGCGGTTGATGATCTTGTAGCCAAGGTCGCGATGCGACATCTGGCGGCCTTTGAAGCGGAGGCTGGCCTTCACCTTGTCGCCCTCGGTGAGGAAGCGGACGGCCTGGTTCTTCTTGGTCTGGTAGTCATGCTCGTCGACGGTGACGGAGAACTTGACTTCCTTAATGACGATGACCTTCTGCTTCTTGCGCGCAGCGCGGTCGCTCTTGTCCTTCTCGTAGAGAAACTTTCCGTAGTCCTGGATCTTGCAGACGGGCGGCACCGCGTTGGGCGAGATCTCTACCAGGTCAAGGGAGCGTTCGCGGGCGATTTTCAGGGCGTCGAATGGCACCATAACGCCGAGTTGTTCACCGTTTTCGTCGATGACGCGGATTTCGCGAGCACGAATGCGCTCATTGGTTCGGATGAAGGATTTCTGCGAGCGTTTATCAAGAGGCGGGATAGGGTAGTCTCCGGCACGCCGGTTAGGCGGGCTTATGTATTGGTGTTGGATGCGCCCGTTTGCGCGGGCGCTACGGGCCAGGGAGGATTTAAGTGTAGCATCGCGGCGGTCTGTTCAACAGAAGGCCGTTGTAATCGGAATGTAACTATCGCGATGAAATCGGACGGGATAAATCGTGTTGCGCTGCAGGAATCGCGACATGGATCCGGCGAGAGTTACGTGTGCGTACGACATAAATTGCGGGGAGGGGATGAGCGTGAACTGTCGCGAGCTTGCGCCGTGGTCGAGATAGCTGAGAATATGAGGCGGATAACGGCAGCCCAATTTTGAGTGCCGGATGAGCCCGCTGCGGAAGGCAGTGGGCCTTGGAGGTCTGACTTGCCGAAGCGCCGTGTCTTGCTGGTGGACGATGAAGTGGCTGTGTTGTTGACAATGAAGGCCGTGCTCGAGATATCGGGCTTTGATGTGGAGACGGCTACGTCGGCGCACGAGGGCCGGTCGAAGATTCGTACGCGCGAGTACCAGATGGTGATTACCGACATGCGGATGGAGTCGGATGCGGCGGGTCGCGAGGTGATTCAGGCGGCGCGCACGGCGCCGTACCACCCGGCGGTGGCGCTGCTAACGGCGTATCCGGTGGAGCAGGACGACTGGCAGGAGATGGGCGCGGACCGGATGCTGGTGAAGCCGATGCAGACGCCGGTATTGATCCGGCAGCTGGAGAAGCTGCTGGAGAGCCATGCGGAGAAGCTGGCCAGGATTTCCTCGGCGGCGGCACCTCGGGTGAGCGAGGGGAAGGCGCCGGCGAAGCCCGCGGCGAAGAAGGCTGCAGCCAAGAAGTCTACGGCGAAGAAGGCAGCGAGCAAGAAGGCGCCGGCGAAGAAGACTGCCGCGAAAAAGAAGGCGGGCCGGAAGAAGAAGTAGGGTCGGAACTGCGGGTGTCTCCGCTCCGTCGCCGCTTTGCGACGACTCCGGTCGAGACGACAGATTTGTGGTGGGTCCGGCCCACATCTCTTCGAGATATGGGGCACCCGGGAGGTTCAACCGTAGACGTCGTCGTTCCCCACTCATGCGCAGAAGGCGCGCATGAATGGGCCACCCGGAGTTGTGGAGATGAGGCACCCGGTTGAGATGTTTGCGACCGCGCCGGACATGAGCATCTAATTGCAGCGGGATTGCTTCACGATTAGACCGCGGCGTTACAGCGATTGCTCCATCGTTTTTGTCCACCTGAGAGACTGTCTGCATGGAATTTCACATCAGCCGCGAGATCCGCGATCGGCTCGAGCTGGATGATTTGCTGTTCAGCTATACGGGGAATGTTGTCTTTGCGAATGTCGCGGCCGCGCGGAAGATGGCGCAGGCGCTGAATAAGTTGCGCGAGGCCGACGCAGGCGGAACGCTGGATCCGGATCGGACGATTCACGCGGGCGCGCTGTATGCGATGGGGATGATCGACGAGCTGAATCATGCGCTCGTGGCGCGGTTTCGCAAAGAGAAAGACCCTGAGGTGCTGCGGGCGGCGGTGCGGTGGCTGACGGAGCGCGCCGACCCGGAACAGGTGGAGAAGCTGCTGCAGACGTTTACCGAGCGATTTCCGAATACGACGGTGTATCGCGGGAAGATGACGGCGGCGGAGTGGCTGGCGAAGGCGACCGAAGGAATGCCGAACCGCGAGGCAGCGGTTGAGGAGTTGCTGCTGCTGTGGGTGGCGAATATCAACCCGGCGTTCAAGCCGTTTCGCGAGCTGTACTCGGATGCGTCGCTGCGGGAAGAGACCGTCTATGCGAAGGCGACGGAGACGCTGCCGGAGTACTTCAAGACAAGGCCGAAGCTGGCGCCGGAGGTTGGGAGCCTGCTGGACGCGCTCGAAGCGCCGATGAAGGCGTCGCCGGATTCGCTGACAGGGCAACTGGACTTCATTCGCGAGCACTGGACGCCGTATCTCGGCGCGGACCTGAAGCGCGTGTTGCTGGCGATCGATACGCTGCGTGAGGAGGACCTGGCGATCTGGATGATGTTTCATCCGCCGGGGCCGGACTGGCACAGGCATGGACCGCCGGGGCGCGGCGGCGAGGGGTTTGTCGGCGACGAGTACATCGGGTTCGAGGACCAGTGGTACATCGACGCGGAGGGTAAGCGCAGGCGGCGGTATGCGTCGGACTACCAGGCGCCGCTGAATGAGTACGAGGCGTTCTCGGCGGACCAGGCGTGGATGCCGAATGTGGTGATGATTGCGAAGAGCACGTATGTGTGGCTCGAGCAGCTATCGAAGAAGTACGGCCGGCACATTCATCGGCTGGACCATATTCCAGATGAGGAGTTGCGGATTCTCGCCGAGCGCGGAATGACGGCGCTGTGGCTGATTGGGCTGTGGGAGCGCAGCGTGGCGTCGCGGACGATCAAGCGGCTGCGCGGGCACCATGATGCCGTGGCGTCGGCGTACTCGCTGAAGCGGTACGAGATTGCGGAGGACCTCGGCGGGAATTCCGCGTACGAGTATCTGCGCAATCGCGCGGCGCACTTTGGGGTTCGGTTGGCGAGCGACATGGTGCCGAACCACATGGGCATCGATTCGGATTGGGTGATCGAACACCCGGACTGGTTTTTGTACCGGTGGGAGAGTCCGTTTCCGAGTTACAGCTTCAATGGGCCGGACCTGTCGACGGACTCGCGCGTCGAGATCAAGATTGAAGACCATTACTACGATCAGTCCGATGCTGCAGTCGTGTTTCGGCTGCGGCATCACTCGAACGGCGCGACGCGCTATGTGTACCACGGCAATGATGGGACGACGTTTGCGTGGAATGACACGGCGCAGATCGACTACTCGCAGGGGTTTGTGCGCGAGCAGGTGATCCAGGCGATTCTGCATGTGGCGCGGCTGTTCCCGATTATTCGCTTTGACGCAGCGATGGTGCTGGCGAAGCGGCACGTACAGCGACTGTGGTTTCCGCTGCCCGGGGCGGGAGGGTCGATTCCTTCGCGTGCAGAGAATGCGATGAGCCAGGAGGAGTTTGACGCGCTGATGCCGCATGAGTTCTGGCGCGAGGTGGTGGATCGCGTGGCGGCGGAGGTGCCGGGGACGCTGCTGCTGGCGGAGGCGTTCTGGCTGCTGGAGGGGTACTTCGTGCGAACGCTGGGCATGCATCGCGTGTACAACTCGGCGTTCATGAACATGCTGCGCGATGAGGAGAATGCGAAGTACCGCAGCTATCTGAAGAAGACGATCGAGTTCGATCCGGACATTCTGAAGCGCTATGTGAACTTCATGTCGAACCCGGATGAGAGGACGACGATCGATCAGTTTGGTTCGGGGGAGAAGTGCTTCGGCGTCGCGACGCTGCTGGCGACTCTGCCGGGGCTGCCGATGTTTGGACATGGGCAGGTGGAGGGTTACACCGAGCGCTACGGCATGGAGTACAAGCAGGCCAAGATGGATGAGTGGCCGAATGAGGCGCTCGTTGCGCGGCACATGCATGAGATTGCGCCGCTGTTGAAGCGGCGGAGGATCTTCGCGGAGAGTACGAACTTTGTGCTGTACGACTTCTGGACGGGCTATGGCACGGTGGACGAGAACGTGTTTGCGTACTCGAACCGTAATGGGCATGAGCGGTCGATTGTGCTCTACAACAACAGCTACGGATCGACGCACGGGACGATTCATATCTCTGCGGCTTCGATGGATAAGGGCTCGGGAGAGCTGCGACAGCGGAGCCTGGCGGAGGGGTTGGCGCTCGGTTGGGATGACTCGTTGATTCTGCGGTATCGGGACTGTGCGAAGGGGCTGGAATATCTGCGGCGCGCGACGGACATTCACCGCTATGGAGTCACGGTCGATCTGCGCGGCTATCAGTATGCGGTGCTGCTGGACTGGCAGGAACTGCGCTCGACTGCGGAGTATCCGTGGGACCGGTTGTGCGATTCGCTGAGCGGTGCGGGCGTACATAGTCTCGACCATGCGCTGTCGTTGCTGCGGCTGCGGCCGCTGCATGAGGCGCTGGAGCATGTGCTGCATCCGGGAGCGATGCGAGTGCTGGCGGAGCTGGGCCGAGAGCTGCTGCGCGCGACCCCGCCGAGCACGCAGGCGAGCAACGGGACGAAGACAGAAGTGACAACGGGGACGGGAGTGACAACGGGCTCTGCAGCGAAGGAGCGGGCGACACCGGATAAACGCGGAGCGCGGGCGCAGCTTTCAGCCAGCGAGCAGCTGCGGCTCGGAGACTGGATGCACTCGGTGGACGGCTTTGCGTGGAGAGCGGCGGAGATTCTGCAGCCGCAGTCCGCTGAGGCATTTGTAAAAGAGTTTCGCGCGACGCTGGTTCCGATGGTCAGCGCGGCGCTGCGGCTGCCGGTGCTGGAGCGGATGTTTTCGACGGTGTGGCCCGGCACGGTGCGTTTGTGGCTGCCGAGCTGGGAGCCGGGCGCTTCGGCCGAGCGGACCTGGGCACCGGTGCTGGCGTGGGCACTTCTGCGGAGCTTGCCGGGTACGGCACGGCCCGAGGAGAGGTTCGATCAACTGCAGTTGCGCGAGGCGCTGGGCGCGATCTTCTCGACGGGAGGCATGGAGGGCGAGGATGTTTGGCGGGCGGCGGCGCGGGTCCGCGTACTGCTGGCGCATGGCGACAGGCCGGTCCAGGTGGTGGCCTATGAGCGGACCTTCTGGGAGGATCCGGATGTGCGCTGGCTCGCGGGCGTGAATGAGTCGGGAGGGAAGACGTACTTCAACCAGGAAGCTGCGGACGAACTGCTGGCGTGGATGGCGCTGCCAGCGCTGCTTTCTGCGGCGGCGAGTGAAGAGCCGGAGGCAGAGTTGGTGCGCCTGGAACAGGTCGTCGCTAAGCTGCGCGCAAGTGCCAAGGCGTCTGGCTATGAACTGGATCGGCTGCTGGCGCAGTCGCCTGGCGGCGCGGCGAGATGGAATGCTGGAGGATCGGGCGCAGTGGCTCCCGAAGAGTTGCCCACGGAAGATCTGACTCCAGGCAAGAAGATCACGCAGGGTGAGGACGAGGGCAGACGACGCAGCTAGGCGTTCGCGCGGCGGTTGTTACCAATGAGTGCACTTGCGCCCGCTCGAAGAGGGGCTGAACAGGCCTCTTTTCTGGCACTTCTGTGCGTCCAACAGGTCAGTGTCCATTGAAGGTAAATCTCCGCGCCGCACCATAACGGTCATGGGCCTGCTGCGCCCGCACCGGCGCGCGCTATGGCTTGGGCTGCTGGCGATTGCGGGCGAAAGCATCGCGGATGTATTGCAGCCTTGGCCGCTGAAGGTCGTCCTCGACAACGTCATTGCACAGAAGCCGGAGCATGGGTGGCTGACGCGTGTGATCCACCACACCTTTGGCGGGAACATCATGGCGATCCTGCTCGCGGCGTGTTTTGCGGTCATGGCGATCGCGTTGCTGGATGCCGTGTGCACCTATGGCGAGAAGTGGGTGACGACGACGGTGGGGCAGTGGGTGTCGCATGATCTGCGGCGGGCCCTGTATGCGCGGGTGCAGCGGCTGTCGCTCGCGTATCACGATCAGTCAAAGACGGGCGATCTCCTCAGTCGAGTGACGGATGACATCGATTCGATTCAGACGTTTATTGTTTCGGGACTGCTGAGCATCGTTGTGGACATTGCGACGATCTTCGGGATGATCGGCGTGATGTTTTACCTGAGCTGGCAGCTCACGCTGATTGCGATGACAGTGGTGCCGGTGCTGTTCACGATCGTGTACGTGTATACGCGGAAGGTGAAGAAGTACTCGCGTGCAGTGCGCAAGCAGGAAGGGAAGATGATCTCGGTGGTGCAGGAGGTGCTGGGATCGATTCGCGTGGTGAAGGCATTTGCGCGTGAGAACTATGAGATCCAGCGGATGGAGGGCGAGAGCCTGGAGACCGTTGAGGCGGCTCTGAAGGCACGCAGGTTGAAGGCGCGGCTGGTTCCACTTGTGAGCATTGTGACCGGCGTGGGAACCGCGCTGGTGTTGTACTTCGGCGGCAAGCACGCGCTGACGAATGTGGTTATGGGGGCCGGCGGCGGGACGATTGTCGTCTTCCTGGCCTACATCAAGAACATGTACAAGCCGATGCAGGATATCTCGAAGATCATGGACTCGTACTCGAAGGCGGATGTTGGGTATGAGCGGATCAAGGAAGTGATCGAGGTTGAAGACGAGATGCGCGATGCGCCGGATGCGAGAATCGCGCCGAAGCTGCGCGGCGACATCGACTTCGAGGATGTGAGCTTCTGCTACAACTCCGACCAGCCGATCCTGAGCGACATCAACATGCATGTGAAGGCGGGAACGACGGTGGCGCTTGTGGGCCCGACGGGTTCTGGCAAGACGACGCTAGTGAACCTGATTCCGCGTTTCTATGAGGTGAGCAAGGGTGCGGTGAAGGTCGACGGCATTGATGTGCGCGCGCTGAAGCAGAGGTCGCTGCGTGAGCAGATCAGCCTGGTGCTGCAGGACACGGTGCTGTTCAGCGGAACGATCTGGGAGAACATTGCGTACGGACGGCCGGAGGCGAACTACGCCGAGATTGTGCGCGCGGCCGAAGCGGCGAATGCGGCGGAGTTTATCGCCAAGCTTCCGGAGAAATACAACACAGTTGTGGGCGAACGCGGGATGACGCTCTCGGGCGGGCAGCGGCAGCGCATTGCGATTGCGCGTGCGATTATTCGCACCAGCCCGATTTTGATTCTCGACGAGCCGAGTTCAGGGCTGGATGCGGCGAGCGAGCAGCTGGTATTTGAGGCGCTGGATCGGCTGATGGAGAACAAGACCTCGATTGTGATTGCGCACCGGCTGTCGACGATTCGAAAAGCGAGCTGCATTTACGTGCTGAAGGATGGGAAGCTGGTGGAGCAAGGGACGCACGATGAGCTCATCGCGCACGAGGATGGCGTCTATCGGCAGTTGCACGATATTCAGTTCCAGGAGACGCCTGAGGCAGTGGCCGCGACGTCGTAGTTGGAGTTTTAGAGAGACTTCAGTTGTGCGATGCGGCTCTCCAGCACCGAGACATACTGGTCAATGGACTCTGGCGGGAAGTTGCCTGCGCGGAAGGCGTCGACAAGTTGCTCGTGGCTTAGTTGACCGAGCATGGAGCCGATCCAACGAGCGTCTTCGCGAGGGATGTCGTTGCCGATCCAGTCAAAACCGCGGCGCTTCACGTAGTCGGCCGCGAGCACACCGCCGGTCTTGAGCAGAACGCCGGTCGGCGCCGATGGGGTGCCGAAGTCGACGGTTGTGGGAGTGGTGTGGGTGATGAATTTGGAGTTGACGTAGCTGTCGACGTTGCCCTTGTCCTTGGCGCGGCTGGTCTCGAGAGAGTTGGTGGCGAAGGTTGCGCCGATGTCGCTGACAAGGAAGGTCTGATGGCCGGTCTTCTTGTTGATGTACACCGCGTTGTTGACGTCCTTGAGATCCCAACTGTTGAGGACAGCCATCATCACGCGCAGGCCGTTGAACTCGCGGGTGTCGCGGAACGGGCTGGTCTTCCACTCCCAGATCGCAATCTTGGTGTCTTTGCCGGGCTTGCGCGAGAAGCGTGCGTCGATGACCTGATCGCCGTTGTGAACGAGCTTTGCACCTCTCTTCACGTCGAGGCCTTGAATGGTGGCGACGTGGAGGAGATAGTCGTCGTTCACGTAGTAGCCGACGGCCCAGAGAAGGCGTGATGCCACCACTTCAGGGCGAGCCTCTTCAGCGAGCTTCACCCGCCATTTTTTGCCGTTTGCGTCTTCCACGTCGAACTTGGGATTCGTGCCGCTCATATCTTCCGAGACGAACTTGAAAGGAGCGACGGGTTGACCGTCCTTGCCGCCGTCGCCGTAGAGCATATCCTTCCCGGCAATGTTGCCGGGGTCGCGCCAGAGTGAGGCGTTGTGGATGTCGGCCTGGTTGATGGGCTTTTCGGTGTCCTTCTTCGCAGCTTTCGGGTGGTTTGAAGAAGGTGCGGCAGGCTGCTTCGACGGGGTTGCTTCGACCGGTGCGGTGGCGGGCTGGGGCGGAGTGGCCGAGTCGCTCGGTGTCTGCGGCTGGGTCGCAGATGCCGGAGGCGCGGGTTGCTCGGGGAGCGTGCCGGGTTGTGCCGGCTGGGGCGTTGCCGGGGATTGAGGCGGTGCCGCCGTTTGCGGCGGGAGGGAAGCCGGGTTCTGGGGCGAGGACTGAGCGGGCGAGCCGGGCTGAGATTGCGCGGACAAAGGAGCGCTGCTGAAGGCCACGCTGATGGCTAAAAGAATTGCAAGTCGTCGTACGAGGTGAAACATGGGCGATCTCCGAAACAAGGCTTTAAAACTCACTTAGTTAGAAGCAGTTGGGAGGTTGTGTGGCTATCTATGTTGACGAGAAAAACATCCCCCAGAGGCTCGAAAGTGCATCCTTCCTCGAGAGAGCGATGGATGGGATGTGTGGGGCGAGGTGTGCCTCAGTGAGGATTGAACGTGAAGCTTTTTGTGCAACCGGAGGCCGGCCTCGAGCCGATTCTTGCGGCAATACGCAAGGCGAAGAAATGCATCCAGATCCTCATCTTCCGGCTGGACCGCCCGGAGATTGAGAAGGCGCTGCTGGAAGCGGTCGAACGGGGTGTTTCAGTCCAGGCGCTGGTTGCGAATACAAACCGCGGCGGCGATAAGGTTCTGCGGCGGTTCGAGATGCGGTCGCTGGAGCGCGGAATTACAGTCACGCGCACGGCGGATGACCTGGTGCGCTATCACGGCAAGATGCTCATCATCGACGGCAAAGAGCTGCTGCTGCTGGCGTTCAACTTTACCCATCTGGATATAAGCCTGAGCCGGTCGTTTGCGATCAGCACATCGAATAAACCATTGGTCGCAGAGGCCGTGCGGTTGTTCGAGTGTGATTCGAAGCGGACTCCGTATACAGCGGAGAATAAGAATTTCATCGTCAGCCCGGCGAACGCACGCGAGCAACTGACTGCGTTTATCCGCGGAGCGAAGAAGCAGCTGCTGATGTATGAGATGAAGATCAGCGACAACGACTTTGTGAAGCTGTTGAACGAGAAGATCTCGCAGGGCGTCGATGTGCGGGTGATTGGAAGCGCGAGCAACAAGGGAAGAACGCTGCCGACGCGTAAGGTGCCGATGCGACTGCACACACGGGCGATCATTCGCGATGGGCGGTCGGTGTTTCTCGGGAGCCAGAGTCTGCGCAAACTGGAACTCGAGGCGAGGCGGGAGATTGGAATCATCGTGCACGAGCCGAAGATCGCGAAGCTGATGATCGGGGTCTTCGACAAGGACTGGAGCGGGGCGACGCCGGAGCAGCAGCCTTCAGAGATGAGCGATCTCCTTAATGTGCCCGCCAAAAAGGTGGCCAAAAAGGTAGTGAAGGATCTCAACATCATGCCCGCGATTGAACGGGTTCTCGATCGCGCGATGGAGAAGAACGAGAACGTTCAACTTGAGTCCAAAGAAGTGGCGGAGGGTGTGCGTGAGGCGGTGCACGAAGAGGTGCACGCGGCGGTGAAAGAGGCCCTGCACCAGTTAGTGACGGCGGCCGCGGCAGAAGATCCGCCAGCGGAGGAGAGGAAGAACGGTAACG
Organism: uncultured Acidobacteriaceae bacterium; assembly: GCA_963827415.1. GTDB lineage: Bacteria > Acidobacteriota > Terriglobia > Terriglobales > Acidobacteriaceae > Granulicella. Next base: position 183,307 of record CAWHBA010000031.1, on the reverse strand, counting down.
GTAACCGATAGAGGAGAGCGAATGGCATCGGGTCCAGTGGTGGTTGTAACGGGTGCATCCGCGGGTTTGGGCCGCGCGATTGCCCATGCGTTTGCGCGGGAGGGCGCGCGAATCGGGCTGCTGGCACGGAATCCGGAGGCACTGGAGGCCTGCAGGCAGGAGTGCGAGGTGCTCGGCGGCGAAGGCCTGGTGGTGCCGACGGACGTTTCGATTGCAGAACAGGTGGAGGCAGCCGCCAGCAAAGTAGAAGAAGCGTTTGGGCCGATCGATGTGTGGGTGAATGATGCGATGGTCAGCGTGTTTTCTCCGGTGAAGGAGATGGAGCCGGAGGACTACAAGCGCGTTACGGATGTGCTGTACCTGGGATTTGTGTACGGCACGCTGGCGGCGCTGAGGCGCATGATGCGTCGCGAGAATGGCAAAGGCAAGGGCACGATTATTCAGATCGGGTCGGCGCTGGCGTATAGGTCGATCCCGTTGCAGTCGGCGTACTGCGCGGCGAAGCATGCGATCAACGGGTTCACGGATTCGCTGCGGTGTGAACTGATTCACGACGGCAGCGATGTGAAGATTACGTCGATTCATATGCCGGCGATGAATACGACGCAGTTCAACTGGGTTAAGAACCGGCTTGCCGAATGATCCTCAACCGGTGCCGCCGATCTATGAGCCGGAGGTTACCGCGAAGGTGGTTGTGGCTGCGGCGATGGCGAAGCGGCCGCGGCGCGAGTATTGGGTGGGAGCGCCGACGGTGGCGGCAATCGTCGGACAGAAGTTTGTACCGGGCCTGCTGGATCGATACCTGGGCAGGACGGGATACGAGTCGCAGCAGATCAAGGGTGAGCCCCGCGATCCGAACGCACCGAACGATCTCTATCACTATGTGCCGGGCGTACACAGCGCTCGTGGGAAGTTCGATGATCGCTCGAAGCGCACGAGCGCAGAGGTATTCGTGGTGCTGCATCGCACGTGGTTTCTTGCCGCGGCGGCGCTGGTGCTTGCGGCGGGCGGTGCGTTGCTTGCGAAGAGAAGTGCCTGAGAGATGTGTGGTGAGAGTGCGGCGCGTTTGCCGCAAGACTAGAAGGCGCGGACGCTTTCTTCGGTGACCAGCTCCTCGACGGCGATATTCATGGATGTGCCGAGTTTGAGGAAGCCGTCTCGCCACTCGCGCGACCAGTATTGGCTCTCACTGCGCCGCAACATGTCGTTCCAGATGTTCTGCGCCTGCCAGATATTGATGTCCATCGGGAGGGATTGAATGCTCTCCGCAATAGCCAAGGTTTCATGCAACACCGTGAGGTTCTGACTCTTGGCATTGTCCTCGAGGCGGACCATGGCGCGCTTCATTCGCTTGTCGGCGGTGTAGCTGAGGAGAGGAGCTTCGAGTGTGACGTTGTCGATCTCGGCCCGGCGGAGCAGGCGCGTCGACTTCGGCAGGGTCGTAGTTTTCGGAATCGAGCGCACGGCGAAGGCTGGCATTGATGGCGAATGTCGCTGTGAGCGCGAGTGCGGTCGGTGCGGGGAAACTATTCTCGCCGAGAAAGTGCAGTAACGTTGCGTGCTCTTCGTAGATGCGAATGAGCGAAGTTTCAACCTGTTCGAGAGTCTGATTCAGGATGCTGGTGAGAATGCGATGTTGTTCGTCGGCGAACAGCGAGGTGAGGGAGTAGACCGTGCCGCCGAAGAACCGGTCGATGAGACGGATGAGTTCGGGAAGGTCGGCCTTGCGAACGGCGGTCCGCGCGTTGTTTTCGAAGATGTCCCAGCTGGACTCGTCAGAGGGCAGGAACCGCTTCACGGCTGCGGAGAGATTCTGGTCGCCGAGATGGAGAACGGCGAAGCAGATCTCTTCACTATCTTCAGTAACGCGCGAGCGTACGGAGGCGCGGCCAAGCGCCAGGCGGCCATGGCCCGAGGTCAGCAGATCGTAGCTGTGGCGCTGCACGTCATAGCAGAAGAGCTGGCCGGAGGGCGGATAGGTTCTGAACATGGAACTGATGGCGTAGTGCGCGCCGACGTGTTCCATGTCCACGCGCCGTGAGGTGACGAAGCGGCGATAGACCTCGGCTCCATTGCCGATCTCGGCGACGTTGCTTTGAGCCTGCAGCAGCATGGCGAGGAAGTCTTCTTCAAGCTTGTGGCCGGGTTCGCCAAAGAGTTTCGCTGCGAGCTGGAGAACGCGGCCGGCGTAGGCGATGATCTGCACCGTCTCGATGCCGGAGATCTCGTCGAAGAACCAGCCGCAACTGGTGTACATGAGCTGCGTGTAGCGCTCGAGCTCGAGCAGTTCGAGGACAGTGACGCGCTCTTCCGTTGACAGCGGGTGTGTGGCGAATGCCTCGAGGAAGCGGTCGACGTTTTCGGGACTGCGATTCAGAATGACGCTGATGTAGGCGTCGCGCGCAGCCCAGAGGTCTTTGAGCAGGGGCTTTGCAACGGCCTCTGCGAGGGGAGCAGTGCGATCACGGAGCAGATCGAGCGCCTCGCGCAGAGGACCGCGCCAGAGTTGATTCCATCCGGGCTTGCCGCCGTTGCAGCCGCAGTTGGAGCGCCAGCGTTCCACGCCGTGGGCACAGCTCCAGGAGCTGTCGTCGAAGACCTCGGCCTGCCATCGAGGCGGGAAGCGCTCGAGGAACTCGCCGTAGTTGGTGAGGACGGCATGATGATTTTCCTCGACCCAATGCATCGCGTAGCTGAGCGCCATCTCGCCGTGACGATGATGGTGTCCATAGCTCTCACCGTCGGTGGCAACGTGCGCGAGCTGAGGTTCGTCTGCCGGCTTGTCGGGGTTGAAGCCGCTGACCAGACGTTCGCCGAAGCCTTCGCCGGAGTTCAACAGGCGTTCAAAGGCGATGGCGCGAGAGGCCGGGCCGTCATAGAAGAACACTGCGATGGAGCGGCCTTTGTCGAGCTTCACAAGGTACGGACGCGTGGGGTCGACGGAGGCGTTGGGTGTTTCGGTCCAGGGAGCTTCGTGCGGACCGGAGCCGTCTGAGCCTGTCGCAGTTGCTTCATGTAGTGGCCGAATGCGCGCGCACTGGTGCGGGGCAAGGATGGTGAAGCGAATGCCCTCCTGCGCCATGAGGTCGAGGACCTTGCGCGAGACGGCGGTCTCGGCGAGCCACATGCCTTCGGGCTTGCGGCCGAAGCGATGCTCGAAGTCGGTAATTCCCCAGCGGATCTGCGTGCGTGCATCGCGCTCGTTCGCGAGCGGCATGATGATGTGGTTGTAGACCTGGGCGATCGCAGAGCCGTGCCCGGAGTAGCGCTCCATGCTGGCAGCGTCGGCGTCGAGGATCATGCGATAGGTGCGCGGAGCGAAGTCGGCCAGCCAGCTCAGGAGTGTAGCGCCGAAGTTGAAGCTCATCCGCGCGTAGTTGTTCACGATGCGGGTGATCTGGTTCTGCTTGTTCTGAATGCGGGAGGCGCCGTTGGGAGCGTAGCACTCGGAGGTGATGCGCTCGTTCCAGTCGTGATAGGGAGCGGCCGACTCCTGCATCTCCACGGTCTCGAGCCAGGGGTTTTCGCGCGGAGGCTGGTAGAAGTGGCCGTGCACGCACACGTATCGTGTGGGAACAGTAGCGGGTTCGGCCGGCTTGGATGTATGTCTACGGGCCATCGTTCAAAATCTTATTCCTTGGACGCATGTTGACCGTGAATCGTGCTGTGATCGATCCACACGGCACAGAAAATTGCGAGCCAGTAGACGGCGATGTCGGTGTAAGAGAAGTAGCGGCCGAGGATGATTATGCCGAAGAAGGTATTGCGGATGTTCTCGAGCGTTGACGACTGAACCCGCTTGAGGAATTCAATGGCAGCCGTGACCAGGAGTGAGATGAGGGCGAGTGTGAGGGGCTTCTGGCGTGCGAGGAAGTAGCCGATGAACCAGTAGACGGTTGATGCCCAGAGGAAGGAACCGCCGTACTTCACGATGACATACGGTAAGCCGATGGGGACGAAACGACAGACGAAGCCCAGAGGAATGAGGAGCAGCATAATCGCGAGGCAGGTGAGACGCCGGCGCGTGGATGGCGGCAGGGTGTTCGTCATTGAGGCTGAACGATTTTGCCGGCGGCGAGGTCGCAGGCACGCCACATGTACCAGCTTGCGATGGAACGCCACGGCGCCCACTTTTTTCCGCGCCGCTCCATCTGCTCGCGCGTGGCAAGCAGGTCGGGCGTGACCTTCTGCGCTGGCTTGAGGCCGAGAAAGGTGAGCGCAAAGCCCTTGCGCACGCCATAGTCGTCGACGGGGAGGACATCGGGGCGGCCGAGCCGGAAGATGAGAAACATCTCCACGGTCCAGCGGCCGATGCCGCGCACCTGTGATGAGGTGTTCGATGATGTCCTCATTGGGCATCTTTTTGATGGCTGCGAGTGTGGGCACGGTTCCGTCGAGCGTTTTGGCGGCGAGATCGCGAAGGGCAAGCATTTTGTTGTGCGAGAGGCCGGCGGAGCGAAGCTGCTCGTTGGGGCAATCGAGCAGATGTTGCGGCGACGGGTGGTTGCCGAGGCCGCAGAGGGGCTCGAAGCTGGCGAGCAGACGAGCGTGGATGGTGGCTGCGGCTTTGCCGTGAAGCTGTTGATAAATGATGGACTCGGCCAGTGCTTCGAAGGGCGACTGCTGGGAGGGAAGGCGCAGCGTGAAGGGGCCGGTGCGTTCGATGAGCCGGGCGAGCTTCGGGTCCGCGGCAGAGAGCGCGGCTACGGCGACGCCGGGATCGTATGGGGGCTTGCGTGTAGGGCCGGAGCGCGGGCGTGGCATGGGGAGTAGTGTGTCACGAATTCGGACTGATGTGGACGCAGTTGATTCATCAGATGCGGGCTGAAGCTTCTCTCATGCGGTGAAACCTGAAAGAAGCGGGAAGTGCAGGCCCGGTTGACGATTCGATAATCGATTGACGTATCGAACATCGTTCAATTCGACTGGCGACCCTCTTCAAACCTGTACAAATCGGCTGTTATACTTTGGCTCTCGAAGCAGTGTCGGTCTCGTTGGATTTCCACGGACAGATAGATTGCTGCTGACGTCCCTTGTGGGATGGCGAAGCAGCATGTAATCGCAGCAAACGAAGCCACGCCGAAGGTGTTGGCCAACGGAGAGCAGGAACGCACTCATGGCGCAAGTCTTTGACCGCAGTTCGAATGCACTGGTTCGTTTGAGCCTGGTGCTGACGGGTCTGATCGTCATCGCGCTCGGCGTGACGCTGAACGAGTTGCAACGGTCACCCTGGGTGACGCGGCAAGGTCAGCGGCCGGATCAGCCGGTACCGTTTAGCCACAAGCACCACGTGGAAGGGCTTGGGCTGCAGTGCCAGTACTGCCACACGTCGGTCGAGAAGAGCTCGTATGCAGGCATACCGCCGACGAAGACCTGCATGAACTGCCACTCGCAGATCTGGACCAACGCGCAGCTGCTGGAGCCGGTGCGCAATAGCTGGGCGACGGGCGAGTCGATTCAGTGGATTCGCGTTCACGATCTTCCGGACTACGTTTACTTCAATCACGAGATTCACGTGAACAAGGGCATTGGTTGCGCGAGCTGTCACGGCCGCGTCGATGAGATGCCGCTGATGTACGAAGAGAACTCGCTGCAGATGGAGTGGTGCCTCAACTGCCACCGCAATCCTGCAGGGAACCTGCGGCCGACGGCAGAGATCTACAACATGGCCTGGGCCGGCCCGACAGGTGAGAAGCCGGTATGGTGCGCGACAACGGATAAGGCTGGACCGACTTCCGGCGGTGTGTCGTGCACGACGACCGATCCGGGTACTGGTCAGAATCCACAGATGGCGCAGGCTGAGCCGCCGACACCTATTGGTCAGAGCAAGCCGCAGTCTGGAACGAATCTGCAGCCGCATCCGCTCTCCGAGCCCGGCTCGGTCTCCGATGTTCCTGTGATTGCCATGCCGGCCAACTATCAGAAGTTCACCAGCCAGATCGATCTGGGTCACTACCTGATGGATAAGTACCACATCCGCTCGGCCAACGAGCTCTCCAGCTGCGAGACATGCCACCGATGAACGAGACGATGATGAATCATGAGGCGAAGGCCGCGGCCTCGGCGGCAGCAAACGAAAGCACAGCTCAGGTTGTGACAGCGATTGCACCTGCTCCGCGTAAGAAGATGTCGCTCGCCGAGGTCCAGGCGAAGCTCGACGGCAAGACCGGGCGTCGCTTCTGGAAGAACCTCGATGAGCTGGCAGAGACGCCGGAGTTTCACGAGCTCATGCAGGAGGAGTTCCCGCGGCAGTCTGGAGCGGGTGAGTGGGTCGATGCGGTCTCGCGGCGCGGCTTCCTCAAGGTGATGGGCGCGAGCTTTGCGCTCGCTGGGCTCGCTGGTTGCACGAAGCAGCCGGATGAGCCGATCTTCCCCTATATCAAGCAGCCCGAGGACCTGGTTCTCGGTCGCCCGATGTACTTTGCCAGCGCGCATCCGTTCCCGACGGGAGCGGTTCCTGTGCTGATCAAGTCGGACTCGTTCCGTCCCATCAAGGTGGATGGCAATCCGGAGCACCCGATGTCGAAGGGCCGCTCGGATGCGTTTACGCAGGGTACGCTTCTCGGTCTCTATGACCCGGATCGCTCGCAGCATCCGCGGTTCCGTGGTGAGACCGCCGAGTGGGGCGAGTTCCAGCAGCAGTTTGCGAAGGGCGTCGCCAAGCTTTCGGGTGGACAGGGGCTGTACTTCCTGTCGGAGACGATTACGTCGCCGACGCTTGCAGCGCAGTGGAAGCAGGTGCAGGCGAAGTATCCGCAGGCCAAGCTGGTGCAGTATGACGCGGTGAATGGCGATGTGGCCCGCGCGGCTTCGAAGGCGGCCTTCGGCGACTACTACGACACGCAGTACAAGCTGGAGGATGCGGATGTCATCCTCTCGCTGGATGCGGACTTCCTGAGCGGAATCGGTTTCCCGGGCTTCCTTCCGATGGCTGCAGCGTTCGGGAATCGCCGCCGCTACGCGGAAGGCAAGACGATGAACCGGCTGTACGTCGTCGAGACGATGCCGTCGGTGACCGGATTCAAGGCGGATCATCGCGTTGGGTTGAAGCCGAGCGAGATCGACGGACTGGCGAACGCGCTCGCCGGTGGTGGCGCGACGGTCTCGAATCCTGCAGCGCAGAAGTTTCTCACGGCCGTTCTCGACGATCTGAAGAAGTCAGGTGGCCGCGCAGTCGTGATTGCAGGTCCGCAGAGTTCGCCCGCGTGCCACGCGGCGGCGCATGCGTTGAATGCCTCGATTGGCGCGGTTGGCAAGACGGTCAGCTACTCGACACCGCTGGCGCCGATTCCGACGGAGCAGGGCTCCGATCTTAAGTCGCTTGTTGATGACATGAACGCCGGCAAGGTGCAGTGGCTGGTGATGCTGGGCGTGAATCCGCTGTACAACGCGCCGGTCGATTACGACTTCATCGCAGGCTTCAATGTGGTGCCGAACACGGTGCACCTTGGCCAGCACCTGGACGAGACGGGCTTCAACGCGATCTGGCATATCAATCAGGCGCACTACCTTGAGAGCTGGACCGACGCCCGTGCGGCAGATGGAACGATCTCCATCGTGCAGCCGATGATCGCTCCGCTGTACGGCGGCAAGACGGCACACGATATCCTGCAGGCCCTGCTTGATCCGTCGCGCTCGTCGTTCGACGCCGTCGTGGCGAATGCGAAGACCTACATCCAGGGCGACTTTGCCAAGGCGTGGAAGAAGGCGCTGCATGATGGCTGGGTCGAGGGCACAGCGTATACCGCAGCGACGGTTTCCGCTCCGAAGGGATCCGCGCCTGCTGCTGCAACTTCGGCACCTGCGGCCGATGGCACGCTGGAGATCAAGTTCCTGCCGGATCCGTCGCTCTATGACGGGCGCTATGCCAACGTTGGCTGGCTGCAGGAGCTGCCCAAGCAGGTGACGAACCTGTCGTGGGACAACGCGGCTCTGATGAGCCTCGAGACGATGGGCAAGCTTGGCATCGAGGAGAACGAGGCCGTCGAGCTCGAACTGCACGGCCGCAAGATTATTACTCCGGTCCTGATGGTTCCCGGACACCCGAACGACTGCGTGACGCTGCATCTCGGTGGCGGCCGCCGCGTAGAGGCTGGACGTGTGGGCGCGGGTGTTGGTGTCAACGCGTATCTTCTGCGCACCTCGGCCAATCCGCTTGCGGATTCCGGCCTCAAGGTGACGCGCGGCAAGGGGACGTACGATCTCTGCGTCACGAAGGTGCATAACATCGAGCACCGCGGCAACTTTGCGCAGCATGACCTGGAGCGTAAGCAGTTCGACACGCAGGGCGTCTACTCGCTGGCCGGCCATGAGGCGATGGAGCGGTCGATTATCCGCTATGCGACGGTTGCTGAGGCCGAGAAGGATGCGGACTACGCCCACAACGGCGCCAGCGGGACGCTGGTGAATAAGGTTGGCTACAACCCGCAGGGTGAGAAGGTTCCGCAGGAAGAAAGCTTCTGGCCGGATGCGTGGCGCTACGACCACCAGGACCCCTCGACGAAGAAGTTGCAGAACAAGTGGGGCATGGCGATCGACCTGAACTCCTGCGTGGGCTGCAACGCCTGCATCGTGGGCTGCTACGCGGAGAACAATATTGCCGTCGTCGGCCGCGAGCAGGTCAAGATCGGCCGCATCATGCAGTGGATCCGCATCGATACGTACTTCGAGGGCGATCTGAATGCGCCGCAGGCGTTCTTCCAGCCGATGCTGTGCCAGCACTGCGAGTCGGCGGGATGCGAGCAGGTGTGCCCGGTAGGTGCGACGGTTCATTCGCCCGAGGGCCTCAACGTGATGGTCTACAACCGTTGCGTGGGTACGAGGTACTGCTCGAACAACTGCGTGTACAAGGTCCGGCGCTTCAACTTCCTGCTGTACTCGGATTACGACACCGAGAGCCTCAAGTTCATGCGGAATCCGGATGTCACAGTGCGTTCGCGCGGCGTCATGGAGAAGTGCAGCTACTGCATCCAGCGCATCGAGGCGGCCAAGATCGAGGCGGACAAGAACAACCGCGAGATCAAGGACGGCGAGATTCTGACGGCGTGCCAGCAGGCCTGCCCGACGGATGCGATCGTCTTCGGCAACATGAACGACCCGAACTCGCGCGTTTCAAAGCGCAAGGCGACCGAGCGCGATTATGAAGTGCTCGCCGACCTGAATTTCCACCCGCGCACGACCTATACGGCTGGCGTCATCAACCCGAACCCGGAGCTTGCTTAGTATGGCAACCCAACGTCCTCCTCATGATCCGGAGACGGTGCATGATCCGATGATCGACCCGCGCACGGGCGAGTATGCGGTCATTGCGCCTGGGCACAACTTCAGGAGCGTCACCCAGAAGATCGCGGGCATCGTGCTCACGGGCAGCACGCCGTGGGCGTGGTGGGGCGGCCTGTTCTTCGCGGCGACGGTTGCGATGGGCGTGGTCATCGGCGTGACCTGGCTATTCCTGAAGGGCGTCGGCATCTGGGGCGTCACGATTCCCGGAGCCTGGGGATTCGCGATCATCAACTTCGTCTGGTGGATCGGTATCGGTCACGCCGGCACGCTGATCTCGGCGATTCTTCTGCTGTTCAAGCAGGGTTGGCGTAATTCGATCAACCGGTTTGCCGAGGCGATGACAATCTTTGCCGTGTGCTGCGCCGGTATGTTCCCGCTGCTGCACATTGGCCGTCCGTGGCTGGGGTACTGGCTGCTGCCGTATCCGAACTCGATGAACGTATGGCCGCAGTTCCGCTCGCCGCTGGCGTGGGACGTTTTCGCGGTCTCGACGTACGCGACGATTTCGGTGGTCTTCTGGTACATCGGCATGGTGCCGGACTTTGGCACGCTGCGCGACCGTGCGAAGCTGCCGATCGCGAAGTACTTCTATGGTCTGCTGGCGCTGGGATGGCGCGGATCGACACGGCACTGGATCCGGTACGAGTCAGCCTCGCTGCTTCTGGCGGGCCTTTCGACGCCGCTGGTGCTCTCGGTACACACAACCATCAGCTTCGACTTCGCTGTGGCGGCGATGGCGGGCTGGCACACGACTATCTTCCCGCCCTACTTCGTCGCCGGCGCTGTCTACTCGGGCTTCGCGATGGTGCTCACGCTCGCGATTCCGATTCGCAAGTTCTATCACCTGGAAGACCTGGTGACGCTGCGCCACCTCGACAACATGGCGAAGGTCATGCTCGCGACGGGCTCCATCGTGGCCTACGGCTACGCCATGGAGGTCTTCATGGCCTGGTACTCGGCCAGCCACTGGGAGTTCTTCATGATGTGGAACCGTATGTTCGGCCCCATGGGCTGGGCATACTGGCTGCTGATCCTGACGAACATTGCCATTCCGCTGACCACCCTGTGGAGCCGCCGACTGCGAGTCAGCCCCGGCTACCTGTTCTTCCTGAGCTTTGTCGTGAACATCGGTATGTGGTTCGAGCGCTTCGTGATCGTTGTCACGTCGCTCTACCGTGAGTATCTGCCGTCGAGCTGGGGCACCTACCGCGCCACGTTCTGGGACTACATCCTGTTCATCGGCACGTGGGGCTTCTTTACCACTCTCTTCCTGCTCTTTGCGCGGCTTGCCCCGATGATCCCGATGAGCGAGATCAAGATGATGCTGCCGCAGACCAAAGTGCGGGCTGACGGACAGCCGGCAGACCGTGTCGTTGAGGAGGCTCTCTAATGCCACCGCGTGAAGGAATCTATGGCCTGCTGGCGGAGTTCAACACTCCGTCGGAACTGGTACACGCGACCGAGATGGCGCACCGTGCGGGTTATCGCCGTATGGAGTGCTACACGCCGTATCCAGTCGAGGAGGCAGCCGAGGCGCTGCGCTTCCACAAGACGCGTGTCCCGCTGATCTGCCTGATTGGCGGAATCATGGGGCTGATTACGGGATATGGCATGGAGATCTGGGTAAACGTCTGGGGGTATCCGCTGAACATCCGCGCGATGCCGCTGTTCAGCTGGCCGGCCTTTGTGATTCCGGGTTATGAGTGGACGATTCTGTTCGCGGGTCTCTCGGCTGCCTTTGGAATGATCGCGCTGAATGGCCTTCCGCAGCTCTATCACCCGCTGTTCAATGCGCCGAACTTCCGTGATGGCGCGACTACAGATAAGTTTTTCCTTTGCCTGGAGGCGCACGACCCACACTTCTCGTCTACCGAGACCCGTGCGTTCCTCGAGCAGTTCAACCCGGTCTCTGTTGTGGAGGTCGACCACTAATGCAGAGATTCGAGATGCGAGAGACGGGAAGCGAGATGCGAGCTTCGAGGTTCGAAAAGGCGATGCGGGTGGCGGTCCTTGCGGCTGCGACGGCCTCGATGCTGGTGCTCGCCGGCTGCCGCCAGGACATGCAGGATGAACCAAAGTTCTTCCCGCAGCGCGGAACGACGTTCTATCCGGATGGACGTTCAGTGCGCCCGCAGGTGGCCAATACTGTAGCGCGGAGCCAGGGCAGCGAAGACTCCTACTTCTACACCGGTCTGGTGAACGGAAAAGAAGGGGATGGACTTCCGATCGACCTCACCGCCGACACGATGGCGCGTGGCCAGGAACGGTTCAATGTCTATTGCACGCCTTGCCATTCGCGTGTCGGCAACGGCGACGGCATGATCGTGCAGCGCGGCTACCGGCCGGCTGGCGACTTCCACACAGCGCGCCTGCGCAATGCGCCGCTCGGCCACTTCTTCGCCGTCATGACGAACGGTTATGGCGCCATGCCTGACTATGCGGCGCAGGTTACCCCGCAGGACCGCTGGGCGATTGCGGCCTATATCCGCGCGCTGCAGATGAGCCAGAACGCGAAGCAGTCGGATGTTCCCGCGGGACAGCATGTTGAGGATCTGCACCAGATCGCGAACGAGCAGGGAATGCCGCCGGGATTTGCGGACCCATGGGGAATGCCTGCCACTGCGATCTACGGCACTCCGAATGGGCAGGACAACGGAATTCCGGGGCAGGGTACGACGACGGCTCCGGCAGGCGCACAGACACACGGCAGCAATGCGGCGGGACAACCCTCCGCAACCCACAACTCCTCCGGACCTCCGCTGGCAAAACCGGATGCGGAAGCTCCCGGCAAACTGGCGGAACCACAACACTAGGCAAGTTCAGGACGCTTGATCGATTGATTTTCCAGCAACCCGAAGGCGAATGACCGATGGCATTTGAGAAAGAACATTTTGGAGCCGGCCCCACCCATGGCGAGGTGGCGCATCCCCACCCGCGGCAGATGCCATCGGTATTGACCGCGCCGGATGTAATCCTTCGCTGGCGGACGTTTGCGCTGATTGCGGCTGTAGTGCTTGGCGTAGCGTCCCTGCTGCTCTTCGCCTGGACTCCTGAGGGCCGCAATCACCTGCTGCGCTCGTACCTGATGGGCGTGATGACATGCTTCAACTTCACCGGCGGAGCGCTGGCGTTCCTGCTGGTGCAGTATCTGTCCGGTGGTAAGTGGGGCCATGTTCTTCGCCGGCCGCTGGAGGCGATGACCCGGACGATCTGGCTCGTCGTTGTCATGATGTTGCCGGTGCTTTTCCTGATGAAGCACCTCTATCAGTGGGCGGCCTTCACTACTCCCGCACAAACGTGGAATGCATTTCAGGCAGGCATCCTGACCCAGGAACAGGAGCTTTGCATCAACCTGAAGCACTTCATGCTCTCTCCGGTTAGTGCATGGGTTCAGGCGATCCTGGTGCTTGGCTTCATGGCGGTGGTGGTTACGCTTCTCAATAAGTGGACCATCACCAGCGATAAGGACCCCGCAGCGGGCACGTTCATGAGCTTCGACCGGTGGCGGACACGGTTTGAGAACCTCTCGGGTCCGTCGCTGCTGCTCTACGTCATCTTGATGACGGACTTTGTCATCGTCTTCGTCAAGTCGCTGGACGTTACCTGGTACTCGTCGGTCTATGGCCTGCAGTTCCTCGTGGCGCAGGGTTATGCGGTGCTGGCGCTTGGCATCCTGACCCTCGTCCTGCTCTCGCGGTATGAGCCGATGAAGTCGATGTTCCGCATTACCGAACAGCACGATCTCGGCAAGCTGGCGTTTGCGTTCACGATGCTGAACATCTACCTCACGTTTGCAGAGTTCCTCATCATCTACTCTGGCAACGTGCCGGACGAGATTCCGTGGTATCTGCACCGGATCCACGGCGGATGGTGGACGATCTGCACGCTCGACGTTGTCTGCCACTGGGTCATTCCGTTCTGCATTCTCCTGTCACGCGACTTCAAGCGCTCGAAGCGGCGGATGATCTGGCTTTGCCTCTTCATGATTGGCGCGCGCTTCATCGATATGTTCTGGCTGATTGAGCCGAACTTCAAGGACGCTGCCGGCAACCTGCACCTTGTCGGAAACTGGGGCATTCTGGCCTACGTGACTGTTCCTCTCGCGGTCGTCGCCTTCTGGCTTGTCTTCTATCTGACCGAACTCACGCGCCGGCCGCTGATCCATCTGAACGACCCGCACACCGAAGAGCTTCTGGAGCCTGAACATGCCCACTAGAGGACACGAAGGACACGACCCGTTGCGCCCAGTCGACCAGGGCCCGCATCCCGTCCCGTCGGTGCGCGATCCCGAACACCCGGGCTACGAGGTAGAGGACGTCAACGTTGGCGGCATCGTCACGTTCGTCGCCGGCCTCTCGGGCTTCCTGGTCATCTTTTTCGTCTTCTGCTTCTTCATGGGCAAGGCGATTAACTACGCGCTCGCCAAGCAAGATGGGCCTGCGAATAAGTGGCACGCGGGTCAGGGCGACCTGGGTGCAACACCCCGTGGCGCCGAGCGCGAAGACCTGACCTCCAACGCGGTCATGGAGCAGCGGCAGCTTGCCCAGATGACGCAGAGCTTCCCAACGCCGCGCCTGGAGATGGACGACGGTAATCAGGACACTGCGGACCTGCACGCGCGGGAGGACCTGTTGCTGGATTACTACAGCAGCTCGCCAGAGCTATCGGCCGGAACAATTCGGATTCCCGTTGCGCGTGCCATGCAGCTCATCGTGCAACAGGGGCTCCCGAAGCCAGCCGCAACGGCCCAGCCCGCACCGCTGATGGCAGGTGAAACAGAGCCAACGGTGCAGGCTCCCATCACAGACGGCTTTGCGCGCACTGGCTACGAGCTTGACACGATTGAAGCGCGGGAACAGAAGAACGAGTTCAACCGCGCCGAAGCGCACCACGAATAGAATTGAAGACGAGGACCGTTTTGACTGCACCGCACACAATCCGCACACGCCGAGCTGGCCTGAGACAGCTCGCTGGCGCCGCCCTGGCGCTGGGTCTGGCGTTGCCGATCTGTGCGGTGGGCCAGGTTTCAAGCTACGGCGATAAGGCAGAAGGTTCGAACGTTGGCGATCAGCTGCCGAAGGTTCTTCAGGGCGCCACCATCCAACAGCACCTGAATGCGCAGCTGCCTCTTGCCGCCGGATTCACAGATGACCACGGCAATCAGGTGACGCTTGGCCAGTACTTCGACGGCAAGCATCCAGTACTGGTCTCGGCGGTTTACTACAACTGCCCGATGTTGTGCTCCGAGGAACTGGACGGCATCACCAGCGCTCTTGAGATGGTGCACCTGACGCCTGGGAAGGATTTCCAGATTGTCGTCGTCAGCATTGATCCCACCGAGACATCCCAGTTGGCCGCGCGCCGCAAGGATTTCTATTTGCGCCGCTATGGTCGTCCTGAAACCGCCAACGGGTGGCATTTCCTTGTCGGGCAGGAGCCCAGCATCCAGGCGCTGACGAATGCCATCGGTTTTGGCTATGTCCGTGTCCCCGGGCCAGATGGCAAGCTGACGCAATTTGCGCACGCGAGCTCTATCGAGATTGCGACACCGCAAGGGCGCGTCGCGCAGTATTACCTCGGCGTTGAGTACTCGCCGAAGGACATGCTCCTGGGGTTGATTGATGCCTCGGACAACAAGATCGGGTCGCCGGTAGCGAATATTCTCACGTACTGCTACCACTACGACCCCCAGATTAATAGGCACTCGCTGATCGTGGCCCGGGTTGTTCAACTTGGGGGCATGGTGACGGTCGCGAGCCTCGGTGGATTCATGTTTCTGATGTTTCGGCGAGACAAGGAATTGAGTCGCAAACTCGGCGACGTGCCGAACTGGCATGACGACAACTGGCGGAACGGATAAGGCAAACGATGGGTATTAGTTCAGTCCTGTGGCAATTTTTGGTGAAGTGGCTGCACAGCTCGGCCCTGTTTCCGGTCGAAGCGTCCACCATCGCGCCCTATATGGATGCGCTGTACTTCTTTCTGGTCTCGGTGTCGCTCGTCGGCCTGATCTTCGTCACGCTCCTGATCTTTTACTTCTCGCTCCGCTACCGTCGCGACAAGCACCCGGTAGCGATCCAGGTGGAAGGATCGACCATCCTTGAGGCGACGTGGACGATCATTCCGCTGGCCCTGTTCCTCGTCGTCTTCGTCTGGGGCGGCCTGCTGTACTTCAGGATCTATAACCCGCCGCCCAACGCAATGAATATCTACGTGGTGGGCAAGCAGTGGATGTGGAAGGCCGAGCACCCGGGTGGACAGCACGAGATCAATGCCCTTCATGTTCCCGTGGGCCAACCCGTCCAGCTGACCATGATTTCGCAGGACGTCTTTCACAGCTTCTCCATCCCGGACTTCCGTGTGAAGCGCGAGGTGATCCCCGGTCGCTATTCCACTGTGTGGTTTCAGGCGACGGATCCGGGAACGTACCACATCTTCTGCACGCAGTATTGCGGCACGCTCCATTCCGGCATGATCGGCGAGGTCACGGCGATGAGCCCGACCGACTACAAGAAGTGGCTGGATCAATCGAATTCCGGTATGAGCCTGGCGCAGAACGGTGAGCGGCTCTTCGCATCGATGGGTTGCAATGCCTGCCACTCCGGAAACGCCGCAGCTCGTGGACCGAATCTTGCGGGTGTCTATGGATCGAAGCTGACGCTGACGGATGGCAGTCAGGTTCTCGTGAATGATGCCTATCTGCGTGATTCGATCCTCAATCCCTCGCAGCACGTTACGGCCGGCTTTGCGCCGATTATGCCGACCTACCAGGGGCAGATCAGCGAGGACGGACTTATTGATCTCGTTGAGTACATCAAGCAATTGCAGTCTAATTACCGCATCCAGCAGACCTTCGTTACTGCGGACTCGAACCAGGCGTCGCCTACCACGCCGACGGTAGACACCAACCAGGACTCGGTGAAGCCATGAGCAGCACAGCAACAATCGTCTCTTTGCCCGACCAGGCCACGGCAAGACTGCCGAAGCGCAGCTATCTGAACAGCGAGCATGGCTTGTTGAGCTGGCTGTTGACCGGCGACCACAAACGCATCGCGATGCTGTACCTGATCTCGATCACCTTCTTCTTCTTTATCGGTGGAGCGTTTGCCGGCCTCATTCGTCTCGAACTGCTCACGCCTCAGCCGGATCTGGTTGCAGCTGACACCTACAACAAGTTCTTCACGATGCACGGCATCATCATGGTCTTCCTGTTCCTGGTGCCGTCGGTGCCGGCGACGATTGGAAACTTCCTGATCCCGATCATGGTCGGTGCGAAGGACCTTGCGTTTCCGAAGATCAATCTGCTGAGCTGGTATCTCTACGTCGTCGGCGGCATCATGGTGCTCGCTGCGCTCGTCCTGGGCGGCGTTGATACTGGCTGGACCTTTACCACTCCGCTTTCGACGCATTACCTGAACACCCACGTGATCACGGCTGCGCTGGCCATCTTCGTCGCTGGGTTCAGTTCGATCTTCACGGGCCTGAACTTCATCGTGACCATCCACCGGATGCGTTGCCCGGGGATGACCTGGTTCCGCCTGCCGCTGTTCGTCTGGTCGAACTACGCGGCTTCGCTGCTGATGGTTCTGGGTACGCCGGTCCTCGCGATCACGCTGGTGCTCGTACTGCTCGAGAGGGTCTTCGGTATCGGAGTCTTTGATCCGACGAAGGGTGGAGATCCGCTACTCTTCCAGCACCTGTTCTGGTTCTACTCGCATCCGGCCGTGTACATCATGATTCTGCCGGGCATGGGTGTGATCTCTGAGACCATATCGACCTTCAGTCGCAAGCGGGTATTCGGATATACGGCTGTCGCCTTCAGCTCGGTGGCAATCGCGCTGTTCGGGTTCTTTGTGTGGGCGCACCACATGTTCATCATGGGCGTCTCGAACTATTCGGCGCTGGTGTTTTCGCTGCTGACGATGCTGGTGGCAGTACCTTCGGCGATCAAGGTCTTCAATTGGGCGTTCACGCTGCAAAAGGGGTCGATCACCTTCGAGACGCCGATGCTGTACTCGTTCGGCTTCCTTGGGCTGTTCACTATCGGCGGCGTGACGGGTGTGTTCCTCGGCTCGCTTGGCATGGACATTCACCTGACCGAGACGTACTTCATCGTGGCGCACTTCCACTTTGTCATGGTGGGCGGCATGCTGATGGCGTTCCTCGCGGGCGTCCACTTCTGGTGGCCGAAGATGACGGGGCGCATGTATCCCGAGTCGCTCTCGAAGCTCGCTGCGGTTACGACGTTCATCGGCTTCATCCTGACGTTCATGCCGCAGTTCATTCTGGGATACCTCGGCATGCCGCGCCGCTATCATGCCTATCCACCGGAGTACCAGGTGCTCAACGTGCTGTCGACTGCGGGCGCGACGGTGCTTGGCGTGGGTTATATGCTGCCGCTCCTCTACCTCGGTTGGTCGCTGAAGTATGGCGCGATTGCGGGAGACAATCCGTGGCAGGCTACCGGCCTTGAGTGGCAGATTCAGTCGCCACCGCTGACCGAGAACTTTATTGAGACGCCGATCATGGATCACGAAGCCTACGACTACGAATGGCTCGAGCAGAAGCGGAAGAACGAGGTGACGACCGTTGGATAACACCGTCGCGACCGCACACCCGCATACACACGAAACGGCTGTGCATGCCGAGCACGCGCATGTCTCGCTGCCGCAACACCGTCATCACTTCGAGACGGTGGAGCAGCAGCGCGAGGCCGGAAGCTTCGGCATGTGGCTCTTCCTGCTTACCGAGATCATGTTCTTCGGCGGGCTGTTCTTCTCGTACCTGCTGTACCGGAACTGGTACTACGATGCCTTCTTCACGGCGTCGAACCAACTCAGCATTCCCCTGGGCACGGCGAACACCGCAATTCTGATTACCTCGGGCTTCTTCATGGCGCTTGCGGTATGGGCTGCAGAGGTTCGCAAGAAGGACATGCTGGTTTGGACGCTGATCCTGACAACGGTCTTCGGTGTCGCCTTCCTCGGCATCAAGTACGTCGAGTACCACGAGAAGTGGGAGAAGCATCACATTCCTGGCGCACACTTCGACATTTCGGAGTTCGTCAATCCCGCTGCGCACGGCATCAAGGAGAAGCCGCTGCCGCCTGACATGGCGCAGCGCACACAGGTCTTCTTCTTCCTGTACTTCGCTATGACCGGAATGCACGCGCTGCATATGATCATTGGTGTCGGCCTGCTTTTCTGGCTGATCTGGCGCGCAAGACGAGGCGACTTCAGCGCCGGGTATGTGGCGCCCATAGAAAACTTCGGCTTATATTGGCACTTCGTCGATATCGTATGGCTGTTCCTGTTCCCGCTCCTCTATCTGATCAACCGGCATCCGCTCCACTAGTCTGTTACGGCACCGCATTAGAAGGAATATCTGATGGCTGAGATCGCTCACGACACTCTGAAGCTGAAGACCCGACGAACATCACCAATCCGGAACACGGATCGCACCACATCGTCACGCCTGGCGTGTATGCGATGGTCTTCGGGACGTTGCTGCTCTTCACGGGCTTGACCGTCGTCGCGGCCTTTATGCCCCTGGGTGGGCCAATCCTGTTGTCGCGTTATTTATCGCCTGCTTCAAAGCGTGTGTCGTCATTCTTTTCTTCATGCACGCGAAGTATCAGTCGCGGCTGATCAAGATGACGATCGGTTCCGGATTCTTCATGTTTCTCGCGCTGATCATTATGACCCTCAGCGACTACATCAGCCGTTCGTGGGGTCTCTGGTAGACTCCCTGGAACGTGTTTGAGCGTTACGAATCCTGCGCTCCGTGGCTCTCAGCCCGGAGCGTCTTTCTTTGCGCTGCGCAGGACCTGGCGCAGAAATCCCATCCATGTGGCCGCTTCGTCCTGGTTCTTGCCTAGCTGCATCGCGAGCTGGCGCACGACATGTTCGCGAGCATTCGCAGGGAAACGCCGTGCGTAGCCAGTAGCCTCCATCGCGTCGACAAGCATCTGCGTCAGCCGCTCGCGAGCATCGGCGGTGATCTGCGCCTCCTGGATTGCCGGAAGATCTCTCGCATCCTCGAACCCTCCGCGACCAAGTTCGTACAGGCATACCGCGACGGCCTGACCCAGATTCATTGAGAGATGGCGTGCATCCGAAGGAGCAAACATCGGGATGTTCACAAGCATGCTGGCAGTGACTTAGTTGCTCGTTGGTCAGTCCTGTCTTCTCGGAGCCGAAGAGAAGAGCGACCTGGGAGCCCGGCCTGGCCAACTCCTTGATGATCTCGCCGGGCTGCTTCCGCGAGCGGAAGTACCGGGCGGGGAGTTGTCGCCCACCGATTGCGGTAGTTCCAATGCTCAGCGTGCAGTCCGCGAGCGCGTCCGCTGACGGAAGCAAACGCACGAGCGGCTTTCATCACATCCGCCGCACCGACGGCAGATTTTGTCGCCTCAAGCTGCGCCGCTTCAAATGGCATAGTGTAGTCGTTCACAAATCTGAGGTCGGAGAACCCGAAGTCCCGCATCGCGCGAGCCGCGGCACCGATATTCGATGGGTTGCGAGCTCCAACCAGAACAACGGCTAAGCGAGCACGCATAGCTGCTGAAAGCATGTGTCGATTCTAGTGACTCTCGGCAGAATCTCGCTTCGGAAGGAACCCCCAAACGGAAGCGGCCGGCCCGAAGGCCAGCCGCTCTGCATCGATGCAAAAGGGACTTAGTAGCGTCTGTTATCGGTTATCTTTTTTGTGGCCATGGTCATCGTGGTACCAGCCGTTGTGGTTTCCGTTATCGTGATGCTCGACCTCGCGAGGAGGGTCACGGTGCTCGACGACAGGACCGCGGTACTCCTCGTGAACAGCGCCGCGATGCTCGACGACAGGACCGCGGTACTCCTCGTGAACAACGCCGTGATGGTCGCCGTCAAAATGGTTCTCCCGCCGATAGACATTCCTCATGTGGACTTGGTCGACATGCCAGGCGGAGGAGTTGTAGAAGAATTCATGTCCGCGCCATTCGCCGCCCTCGAAGCCGGTTCCTGGATAGCCATATCCGTAGCGGACTCCCCCGTAGTAGCCCACATGAGGTCCCCAATAGCCGGCGTGGAAGCGGTAGTGGCCGCCTTCCCATCCCCAATAGGCTGGCGTCCAGAGCACGCCGGGCGCCGGCGGGCGCACCCAGGTGCCTGCGGTCCAGACGTAACCACGTGGCCCGTATGCCCAGTAGCCGGGCGTCCACAGATAGCCGGGGCCCGGGCAAATTGGCTGGGCATAGACGGGTATTGCTGGGGGCGCGACGTTGACGGACATCACAAACGACACGGCGGCGTTGGCAACCTGCGGTGCCGCCATAGGCAATGCCATCGCGGTCGCCAACGTCAACAAGCGGAATCCGTTTCTAATCTGCATCAAATCTCCATTACAGGCGTTGTGTTTCACCTGCGGACACGAGTTCGTTATACCCGCTGAAGGGTGAGTAATTACTGCACCTTTCCGGGCAGTCGGGGACCCGAAAGGTAATGTCTCGGGGTGTACGGATAGGCCCGCGAGTTGCGGGCCGTACACTAAGTCTAGCTCCCCACATGGCGGATAATTTCGCACAAACCGTCAAGCAGCAGGCAGACATCGTGCGCATCGTTGGCGACTATGTGAAGCTGCGAAAATCCGGTGCGAACTGGTCTGCGCTCTGCCCGTTCCACAAGGAAAAGTCCGGGTCGTTCTACCTTTACCCAACGACGGCAAGCTACTACTGCTTCGGCTGCCACGAGCATGGCGACGTCTTCACCTTTGTGATGAAGATGGACAACGTCAGCTTCCCGGAGGCAGTGCGCTCTGTTGCGACGAAGATGGGCATTCCGTTGCCGCAGCGTGAGTTCTCGTCCCCCCAAGAGGCGCGGGAGGCGGGTTTACGCAAGCAACTACTGGAAATTCACGAGGCGGCAACTCAGTACTTTCAGCAGAATCTGCAGTCTCCTGAAGCTGCGCGTGCGAGAGAGTACATGACCCGTCGCGGCATCACGCCCGAGACGATCAAGACGTTCCGCCTCGGCTATGCGCCCGAGAGCTTCAACGATATGCGTGATCGCCTCGGCAAGTTCTTCAGTGAAGAGGTGATGCGAGCGAGCGGTCTCTTCAGTTCGAAGGAGCGCGACGATGGGTCGTCCGGCCCGCTGTACGCGCGGTTTCGCAAGCGGATTACTTTTCCCATCTGCAATGAACAGGGCAAGCCGATCGCGTTCACGGCGCGCCTGCTGGACGCAGTCGACGATAAGTCCGGACCAAAATATCTCAACTCGCCCGAGACCGCTCTCTACACAAAAGGTCAGGTGCTGTTCAACCTGGACAAGGCGAAGGCTGGAATTAAAGAGCTGGGCTTCGTGCTGCTGGTGGAGGGCCAGATGGATTGCATCTCGGTCTACATGGGTGGCGTGCAGAACGTGATCGCTACCAGCGGTACCGCGTTCACGGAACACCAGGTGAGAATGCTGGGCCGCTTCACGAAAAACGCAGTCCTGAACTTCGACCCGGACAGCGCTGGTATGAACGCCGCGGAGAAGACGGTCTCGCAGCTTGTTGAAGAGGATTTTGCGGTGAGAGTCGTGATTTTGCCAGGCGGCCTCGATCCGGACCGTTTCGTGCAGGAGCACGGAGTCGGTGAATATACCGCGGCAGTGCGCAACGCCATGCGCTACTCGGACTATCTGATCGAACGTGCGCAATCACTGGCTGCGGCGCGTACACCGGAAGGAAAGGTGAAGGCGCTCAATTTTTTGTTGCCTCACATACGTAGAATCCCCAGCGCGATTGTGCGAAATGAATTTGCGACGAATGCTGCCCAGAAACTGGGAATCGACAGCTCTCTCGTCCTGCAGGAGCTGAAGCAGGCAGCACAGCAGCGACTGGAAAGCGTGCGCGCTCCACAGCCTCGTGCGGTCACCGAGGTTGAACGGATTCTCCTCTCTGCTCTGGCTCTTCCGGAGGCCGACTCTGCGCGAAGGCTGGCGGCGGAGACGCTTGCGGCACATCCAGAGTGGTTTAGCGAGCTACCGACCGCGGCCGTGATCGAAGTACTCGCTAATGCGCCCGCTCCGGATAACCCGTTCGATGCGGCTCCGGACCCGGCTTCACGCGCATTGCTCGCCGCCGCCCTCCATGCATCGTCTGAGATCCCTGCAGCAGCAGATGAACGGCAGGGCCTTGCTGACCGGGTGCAGGGAGCCCTGCAGACCTTGCAGGAACGCTACCGTGAACGCCGCAGCCGCGAGCTTCGCGCGGCCATGAGCGAGGCTCAGCGCCGTGGAGACGAGTCGATGCTCAACCATCTGATGCAGGAAAAGATCGCGCTCGATCGAGAACGAAGGCAGTCAAGCTAAGATCACAGTGCCTTCACTGTAGTTGCTAGAATCCTCACATGGCCAGCCCTCTGCGATTCTCGGTGGGAATTCCGACGCGCAATCAAGCTGGCTATCTTCGGCAGACTCTCGACTCTCTGCTGGCGCAAACAAGGCTGCCTGATGAAATCATTGTCTCGGATCATCAGAGCACCGACGAGACTCCCGCAATCGTTGCAGACTATGCGGCGAAGCATCGTGGTCTCATTCACGTGGTTCAGCCGCCTGCCGGGTCGAACCTGACCGCGCAATATAACTTCACATTGTCATCCCAAAGCGGCGACTGGATCACGCTGCTGTCCAGTGACGACCTCGCGCTTCCGAACTTCTGTGTCAGCTTCGCCCGTGCAGCCGAACTGCATCGCGATGCGGCGCTTATACGAGCACCCTGGCAGAACATCGATTCTTCCGGCAAAGTCCTCTCGCATGACTATTTGCTCAGCGTTCCGCGGCAGCAGCATGCACCTGCGACTCTTCTTTCTCAGCGGTTCGGGCCCAAGGTGAGCTTCGCGGCGTTCGCAATCCGGCGCGGAGCCTTCGCCGCTTCAGGCCCAATCCCTGGTGAGATCGAATCTCTGGCGGATTGGGCGCTCTTTCTGCAATTGACTCCCTTCGGGGACTTCATTCGCACGCCCGAGATCGTCAGCAGCTATCGTGTCGGGCACGAGGGCAGTCGTTTCCATGCACGCGCTCCCAAGTGGCTGCGAGACGAGTTGCGGATGTTCACTCATGTCATGCCGCTCGCCGCAGACCGTCTCAATCTCAAGGATCGCCGCTGGATTCTAGAGGCGAACCGCGCCAACCTCCGGCGCTATCTCGTGGCAGCCTCCTCGGAACTCTCTCCAGAGGACAGGCATCTGCTGCTGCCTGATCTGACGCCCTGGGCAAACTCGAACGGGGAGGTTGAGCTGGTAGAACGTTTCGCGCGCGGCGAATCCATCCGACCCAAGGTAACGCTGGCCGCATTTGCGCGTGGCCTTCTACGCCCGCTGGCGCACCGCCTCGCTCACAGCGTGGCGAATCGGTAAGCGCATGGACAGCGGAACTCGCCGCCGGCTGGTGCTCGGCTTTATCTCGAACTGGATCAGCCGACTCGCTGGCACGATTATCCAGCTTGTGCAGGTTCCGGTCTTTCTGCACTTCTGGGATAAAACACTCTACGGCGAGTGGCTCATCATTATTGCGATTCCAAGCTATCTCACCTTTTCCAGCATTGGATTCGGGTCGGTGGCGGGCAACGAAATGACGATGCTGATGGCTCGCGGAGAGCAGGAGTCGGCCCTCCGCATCTTCCAGAGCTGCTGGTGGTTCATTGTCGGCGTCTGCCTGGTTGTCGTCCTTGCGCTGGCTGTGGCTTTGTACTTCCTACCTATTGGCCAATGGCTGAAGTTACAGCTCATCACGCCTGAAGACGCCAAATGGATCTTCTTCTATCTCGGCTGCGCGACGCTGTTCGGCCAGCTTGAACAGCTTGTGCAGTCGAGCTACACGTGCATCGGACGGTATCCCTATGGCAGCTTTATCAAGAGTTGCCTGTCCCTGGTTGCCTTCGCTGTCATGCTCGTGCCCGTCATCATGGGGCAAGGGGCACGAGCGACCGCGCTCTGGTTTGCTGTCGCGAATGCCGCCGGGACGATAATTCTGTGCGTCATGGCGCGTCGGGACATTCCCTGGCTGCGGTATGGATGGTCGCACGCGAAGTTCTCTGAGATCCGCCGGCTCGCAGGTCCCGCCTTTGCCTTCATGGGATTCCCCATCGGCAATGCACTCAATCTGCAAGGTACTCTTGTCGCCGTTCAGTACGCACTCGGTCCGGACGACGTAGTCAACTTCGGCACGGCCCGTACTGTTTCCAGGGTGGCCCTGCAGATGGTCCAGATGGTGAACAGCACCTTCTGGCCAGAGTTATCCAGCTCCTATGGAGCCCGAAACTTCGAGCTGGTGCGCACCCTTCACCGCCGCGCATGCCAGGCTGCCCTCCTTATCGCAGTCGTGCTCGTCCTCGCTATGATGACGGTCGGTCCGTGGTTCCTCACGCATTGGACGGCGCACAAGGTGCCGCCAAGCCCGCGGCTGCTGTTCCTGCTGCTGCTCAGCGTGCTCTTCTACTCTCTGGTCGACAAGTTCCACACTGATCGCCGCGATTAACCAGCATCGCAAACTGGCCGCCTATTACATCGTCGCGACGGCAGTTACGCTGGTAATTACCTACGTCATGGCCCGCAGTTATGGACTTCTGGGCGCTGCCGGATCCCTGATTCTTTCCGAGCTGATTATGGATACCTACGTCCTGCCGACCAGCCTGCGGCTCTCCTACGACACCTGGAGTGGTTTCCTCGGCTCTTTATGGCATATCCCCCAGACGCTGCGGCCCCGGGCATTGCTGGCCCGCCTCCGCCGTACTGGCGAACCTGAAACCCCACATCCGGAACCGGATGCCTAGACAAGGCAGAATCCAAGTATCATTTCAGGCAAACGATATGAATAGAAACCTCGTTGCTCTCCTGGCGTTGTGTTCCGCCCTCTGCCTCCATGCTCAACGAACCTACACCGCGCAGGATTATGCGCAGGCGGAACGTTGGATGGGTTACAACGTGAATCCGCTTGTGGACCACACCGTGAGCGATGTGAAGTATCTCTCCGATGGGCGTGTCTTCTTCCGTGACCCGGCTGCGGGTACTGTCGCCTTTCGTATCGCAGACGCCCGCACCGGAAAGACAGACCTTGCTTTTGACACGGCGAAGCTCGCCACAGCTCTCAGCAAGGCCAGCGGACGTGAGATTGCTGCCGCGCACCTGCGCATCGAGAGCTACACGCCCGAGGCAAAGGGCTTTGCTGTAACGATGCGTTCGCAGACGTTTCACTGCACTGCAAATGCGGAGAGTTGCACGCTTGAGGCGCCGCCGAAGCCTGTCCAGCGTCCTGAGCAAAAGCCGAACGCGCAGCCGCCGGCCGGATTGAGTTCCACGCAAACCGGCGGCAACGCGCAGATGAACGCCCAGCAGGGAACCCAGACGAACCAGCGCCCACCCCGGGCCGCTCGGCCGCCGGTAGGTCGCAGCCGGGCTCCCTTCGATGTTTCGCCTGACAAGAAGCTTGCGGCTTTCATTCGCGACAATAATCTCTGGGTGCGCGTCGAGGCGACCGGCGAAGAGCGCCAACTCACGACGGATGGCATCACGGATTACGGCTACGCCACGGACAACGCCGGATGGACGCATTCGGACGCGCCGATTCTGATCTGGTCGCCCGATTCGAAGAAGATCGCTACCTTCCAGCAGGACCAGCGCAAAGACGGGATGATGTACCTCGTCTCGGTGTCCAACCGTCATCCGACACTGGAAGCCTGGCGCTATCCGATGCTTGGCGACAAGGACATCACCAAGATTGATCGTGTTGTCATCGACATAGAGAGCGGCAAGATGGTACGCCTTAAGGTGCCGCCCGACGAACACCGCAGCACCCTCTGCGATGACGTAAGCTGCCGCGGCGGGTCCGGTTGGGACGATGTTGAGTTTTCGCCGGATGGCAAAACCCTGGCGTTCGTCTCCACCTCCCGCGATCACAAAGATGAATGGCTGAAAGTCGCTGACACGGAGACCGGCGATATCCGCACGGTGTATCACGAGCACGTTCCGACCTATTACGAATCCGGCCAAGGCAAGGTGAACTGGCGTTCTCTCCCCGCCACCAACGAGTTCCTCTGGTATTCAGAGCGCAGCGACTGGGGGCAGATGTACCTTTACGATCTCACCACTGGTCAGCTCAAGAATCAGATCACGCATGGCGATGGCCCGGTCACTCAAGTGCTCCACGTGGATGAGAAGAACCGTGTCCTATACTTCCTCGCCACCGGCAAAGAGAAGGACAGCGATCCTTATTTCACTCACTACTATCGCGTGAACTTCGACGGTTCCAATGAGCAATTGCTCACGCCGGAAAACGCCGATCACGCGATTACACCGTCTTCCGACAGCAGCACGTTCGTCGATGTGTACTCCACTCGTGAGACTCCGCAAACCGTCGTGCTGCGCGACAACACGGGCAAAGTGATTGCGACCCTGCGCATCAGGACGTCTCACGGCTCCTGTCCACGGGGTGGAAACCACCGACGCCGATCAAGGTGAACGCGCGTGACGGCAAGACTCCGCTTTACGGCTTCCTCTGGAAGCCCACCAACTTCGATGCGTCGAAGAAGTACCCGATCGTCGACTACGTTTATCCGGGGCCGCAGATCGGCTCATGCGGATCGCGCAGCTTCTCGGCCGCCAGCGGCGACGATCAGGCGCTCGCCGACCTTGGTTTCGTTGTCGTCTGCATCGATGGAATGGGAACTCCGTTCCGCAGCAAGAGCTTTCATGATCAACACGCTGACACGCCGGCCGAAATGGGTGAGGACACAATTCCAGACCAGGTTGCTGGCATCAAGCAGCTTGCCGCGGAAAACTCGTGGATGGACATCACTCGTGTCGGAATCTGGGGTCATTCCGGCGGTGGCAATGCTACGGCGTCCGCAATGTTTCACTATCCAGACTTCTTCAAGGTCGGATGGGCAGAAAGCGGCAACCACGACAATCGCGACTACGAAGACGATTGGGATGAGAAGTACGAGGTCTTAACGATTAGTCCGAACGGCCAGGACAACTACGAGGCGCAGGCGAACCAGGGTTACGCGGCAAACCTCAAGGGCCACTTGATGCTGGTCCACGGCACCATGGACGACAACGTTCCGCCGACCAATACCCTGACAGTGGTGCAGGCCTTGATGAACGCCAACAAGACCTTTGACATGCTCATGGTTCCAAATGCTCACCACGGCTATGGCGAGCAGTCGCAGTACATCACGCGGCGCCGCTGGGACTACTTCATCCATTACCTCGCCGGTGGAACTCCTCCGGAGAATTACCAAATGAAGAGTTACGAAGAGGTGATTCGCGCGATGTACGGTCCGAACGGCGACTAAATACAACGGGCAGTTCGCGATCGCGAGCTGCCCATCACCTCCGATAATCGGGCTAGCTTATGAGCAGCAAAAGCGCGACGCCGAAAGCCGCCGCCCATCTCACCGCATCGCTGGTTATCCATCTCATGCAGCACCTTAGTCATGAGATGCGCCTCAGGTGAATTGGTCACCAATTGTGAAACGAATTCAGGTAACGGTACATTCGTGGATGCCTTAAAGCCCGTCATCTCGACAGCGGCGTTAAGGAACCCAAGGTCAACCGTGCAATTACTTCAACAGGCGTAGAGCCCGCCTCACGAAGCGCGCGCAGGCTAAGGGCATCATTTCGCTTTGCCAGCCGCAACCCGGTCTCATCGCGCATCAGTTCGCAGTGGAAGTACCGCGGTGTGGGAAGTTTCAAGGCACGCTGGATCAGCAACTGACGGGCCGTCGAGCGCAGAAGATCCCGTCCGCGCACAACCTCCGTGACACCTATCGCGGCATCGTCGATGACACAGGCGAGCTGATAGCTGGGCAGTCCGTCCTTCCTCCAGACTACAAAATCGCCGAAGTCTGCTCCGTCCCACATCCGCGATGAAATGCTGTGCGCCTGCGTTTCCGTCGACGAAGCTCACAACCTCGCCGTCCGGTACACGGAATCGATAGTTCGTATCTGCCAGAAATTCATGCGCTATCGGATCTTCTGGTTTGGGCCTGCAACGCCCACTATAGACAGGCTCATCGTCGTCCTCATGCGGTGCCTGAACAGCCTGTTGTAAATCCTTCCGGCTGCATCGGCAGGGGTACCAAACCCGCCGAGCACGAGCTGCTGCATTGCTTCGCGATAGGCAGCCAGGCGCTCGCTTTGGCGCATCTCAGCGTTCCATGTGATTCCGAGCCGCGGAGATCCTCTCGCATAGCCTTAGCAAAGTCCTCTCGCGAGCGTTGCGGGTCGAGATCCTCGTCCCGAAGCCACAGCAGTCCACCGGCAGCGCGAGCACGCTCAGCCGCGATCCAGAACGTCCGTGCATGTCCGAGGTGTAGCAGTCCAGTCGGCGACGGTGCAAGCCGCCCGACATAGCGCGACGCGGTCACAGCCACCCACGCTGCCGCGCGATCCTTGCGGCGTCGACACGGTTCGTCGCGCCAAGCTTTGCGATCGCTTCGGATAAATAGTTCCGTACGGTTCCTTCGCTCAGCCGCAAATCCGCCGCAATCTCCGCAGAAGTTTTCCGTCTCCAGCCCGCTGCAGAATTCGACGCTCGCGATCATTCAACGGGTCAGCATCCGCGCTCCACGCTTCCGCCGCCAGTTCAGGATCGATTACGCGCAACCCGGTATGGACTCGGCGGATCGCCTGTGCAAGCTCTGCTGCGGGTCGATCCTTCAGGGAGGATCCGCGCGCCCCCGCATCGAGCGCCCGCCGGAGATAGCCCGGGTCCTGGAAACGTCGTCAGAATAATGACACTTGCCTTCGATCCACTGTCCTTCAAAACGCAGCAGCGAATTCCAACCCGGTCCATTCGGGCATCTCAATGTCAGTTACCACAACGTCAGGCTTCGTCTCGCGTTAGGTGCTCGGCTTCACGCCCGTTCGCCGCCTGAGCGATCACCTGAATATCCGACTCCAGTTCGAGCAGTGCAGCCAGGGCTCCCCGAAGCATCTGCTTGTCCTCCGCCAGCAGGACCCGAATCTTTGCGCCCTTCGCGGCGGAAGCGCTCACAATGCACTCCCTGCGCCGGCCGGCAATTCAATCAGGAGGCGTGTGCCGTGCTCTCGGTCCAGCTGAAACGTTCCGCCCAGCGATTCGACCCGTTCGCGCATCCCGCGCAGCCCATTTCCCTCGTACATCGCCATATGCTGTCCGTCGTCTTCAATCATCAGCGAATGGCGCCCGTCCTGTACTGTGAAGCGTAACCTGCAGGTCTGCGCTTGCGCATGCCGTACGATGTTCGTAACCGCCTCGCGAAGAGCGAGTGCAAGCACGGTCTCTTCGGCGGGCCGAAGAGTTCCAGAGGTGGGCAGGCCTTCAACCGTGAAGCGTACACCGGCAGCCGTCAACGCATTTCGTGCCGCGTCCATCTCTGCAGCCAGTCCGCGCGCCCTGTATCCACCGCTTCTCTCTATCTCTGCCAGTGCGTATTCGTGCAAGCGCGTTCACATCGGCGATCCCCCGCTCGAAGCATCCTTGCCACGTGCCAGCAGCCGACCGGCAAGCTCTGCCTTCAGGACGATCACGCTCAACGTGTGGCCCAGCACGTCATGCAGATCCCGCGCAATGCGCTCGCGTTCGGCAACAGCAGCGAGCGCCTCGATCTCCTCCTGCGCCATTCGCAGCTTGCAGTCCGCCCGCTGCTTCTGCGCGAAGAAGATGTTGCTACCGCCAACAACCGCGATAAAGAAGAGTGCAGAGGCTGAACTCCAGAGACTGAGGTGTTGGGGGCCCTGATGCAGAAGCCATCCCTCCGCCTTCCCCAGCAGCGCTTCAACGACGAAGCAAATGAGTACCGCTTTGGTCGACCGAACGACGAAGGGCAACAGGGCCGCGCAGTAGATGAAGAAAGTTATTGCGCCGCTGTTGATCGGGTACGTAAGCGGCGCCCAGCAGATATATGCCCGCGATGCACGCCACCCGGAGCTCAATCCGTCTGAGCTGAAACATGGCCACATACAGGGCCACAAAGATCGCAGCAAACCCGAGACACTCCAGCCAGTAGACGAGCGAGCGGCGGAACAGTGGATCGAGAAAGTAAAAGACCAGATAGGCAAGCCAGAACAGGTCTCCACGATCCATGCGTCTGCGCGTTGGTGCGGAATTCGTCTTCATCGGAGCCCCTGCGATTCGAGTGTAGCCCTTCTCCTGGGGTGAATCAATCGCCTAGGCAACGGCTTCGCTACGCGCAAAGGCAATCCACGCGCATCCCAGAAATAACATGGAAAATCCCAACAACGCGAAGACGTGCCTCATTGCCTGCCCTGGTTGCGCATAGCCAAGCACATGAAGCATAAGCTGTACAGGTGATACGTCGGCAGCCATGGAGCGGCGTGTTGCATCCACTTCGGCAAAAGCGAGATCGGCATCCAGAGGCCGGAGCAATAGCTCATTGGGAGGTAGATGAGGTTGACGATTCCAGGTGCCGAGTTCGCCGGCAGCAGCATCGCGAGCAGAAGCCCCATGCAGGCGAACGGCACGCCCCCAATGACACTGATGCCGCAGATGCCGAGATACTCCAGTGCGCTGAGATGAACTCCGGCCGCGAGGGTGCCGATGACGCAAAGAATGCTGGCGATGATCAATCCAAAGGCAACCGCAGAGACGCACTTGGCCGCGAGATAACTCAGCGGTGGCATAGGGCTCGCGCGCTTGAGTTCAAGCCAGCCGGACGACCGCTCTCCAGCCAGACCAACGCCGATGCCGAACAGGGCAGCCCCCACGACACCGAAGGCGGCATAGCTCGCCACCAGGTATTTGGCGACGATCTGGCCGTGAACTGCCTGGCCGCGGTTCATGACACCAAATAGCAGATAAAACATTACCGGAAAGCCGATAACGGAGAGTGAAAAAGCTTTCGTGCGCATGGCACGAAAATTCAGACCCAGTCTCACGCATGAAGATCGCGAGCATGCGATTGGCTTTGTTGTACGAGTAGGGGAGCGAGAGAGTTGCTGTCGAAGACATGGGAACCTCCAGAGATGTTCTATGCAAGACGGGGAATGACTATTCCTTCGTGGTAAGTGAAAGGAACGCATCTTCCAGTGCCGTACTCCGTACGTCCAGACCACGTAGTTCAGGATCCAGCGCCAGCAACTCGCGCAACGTGGACTCAGGAGCCGACGTGGTCACGATGATGCTTGTCCCGTCTCCTTCAACTTTCTGCACGCCTGCCAGGTTCAGGATTCCCTCGCGAGAAAGCGTGGTCTGAAAACTCAGAAGCTTCACATTCGGCAACCGTGACCGTGAGCCATCACGCTCTGATAAACCTCGCTGCCCGTTTGCGGCGGCTCTGACCTGATCCGGTGAGCCCTCACAAATGACGTGTCCTTTGTTCAGCACAATGATTCGATCCGCCAATGCGTCGGCTTCCTCGAGATAATGAGTCGTCAGGAGCACCGTCTTGCCGCGGCTGCGCAGCGAGCGAATCTCCACCCACATCCGTCGCCGGGCCTCGATGTCCAACCCGACAGTCGGCTCATCCAAAAAGATGAGATCGGGATCGCCTGCCACGGCCAGAGCAAACAGGACACGCTGCTTCTGGCCGCCGGAAGTTGACCAAACATCCGCTCCTCGATGCCCTCGAGGCCTGCCGCGCGAACGATTTCGCTGAAAGGAAGCGGGCGTGGATAGTACCCCGCATGATCTCAACATGCTCACGAACGCGCAGCATGTCGGGCGCCCGTCCCACCTGCAACATCACGCCCGTCCGCAACCGGTTTCCGGCAAAGCGAGGATCGCCGTCGAACACCCGCACTTCGCCTTCGTCGCCGAGGTGAGCCCCATCATCAGCTTGACCGCGGTTGATTTACCCGCGCCATTCGGCCCGAGCAACGCAACGATCTCGCCACAGCGCAACTCCAGCGACACACGCTCCAGCGCGACCACACCGTTGCTGTATCGCTTGGTTACCTCGTGCAGAGAAGCAGCAGTATGCTTCGCTTGAGACCTCTCCCCCCAGGGATCATGTCAATTGGTTCAAGGACGGCGTTCATGTTTATCTCCATGACTTGCAGGGTTAGTCTCCCGCACTCGACCGGAGATTCTTAGTGAGTGCCGTCAGGAAGCATGATGACGTTTGTCATTTTCCCTTATGGCCACCCTGACCACCGCTCTTGCCCCCGCCTTTACCACCCGTGCCGCCGGAGTTGTCGCCGGTTGCGATGTGCTCGACGCAAGCGCAGCGATAACCGCGGCTCCATTCGGGCTGCCCAGGCCGGTGCAGGCGTCCCATCCGGGGCCCGCGCTGAACGCGCCGTTGTTACCGCTCGTAATGTCGCGGAACGCCTTTGGATCCGCATAGAGTGCCGGATTAGCGAACCCCACATCCTTCCCGTTCGCCGCGTTCGCCAGTGCGATCAATCCAGCCCACAGCGGAGCGACCGCGCTGGTTCCCCCGATGGTGCTCGTCTGGCCATCAACGCGTACGGTGTAGCCGGTCGCAGGATCGGCATCGCCGGCAACATCAGGCACACCGCGCCCGCCGGAGCCCGTCGTCGGTGCGGGAATCTTACTGTTGGCCTGCCAGGTGGGCAGCGCGAACAGCGTGCTCACTCCACCTCCCGTTGCGCCTTCGTTTATTGTGAGTTCGTTCCACGCTGTTTCACTCGTGATCGTAGTTCCGGTGCCGACCAATTTTGTTCCACCGCACGCGAGCACGTGCGGGCTCGAGGCAGGGAAGTCTACGTTATTGCCCCCGCCCGTGACGCCATCCGTCGAACCGTCATCACCAGACGCAGCCGCGATCGTCACGCCCAGTGTCGCCGCTGCCTGGCACGCCTGATCGAGCGCGGTCACCGCCTGCGCCGTCCAGGTCGACTCGGGCCCACCCCAACTGATCGAGATCACGCTCGGTTTATTTGTCGAATCATGCACCGCGGTTGCGATGGCATCGACGAAGCCCTGATCCGTATTCGGTGCGAAGTACACGACAACATTGGCTCCCGGAGCCACCGCCGCAGAGACTTCGATATCCAGCATCACCTCTCCGTCAGCTCCGTTCGGATCACCCGGCGAGTTCGTTCCCTTATCTACCGAAACTGCAGAGACCTTCGGAGCGGGCTGCCCCAGACTCGCGAAGTACGCTGTGATATCGGCCGTGCGATATCCTCCGCCGAGTTCGAGTATGCCGATTGTCTGCCCCGTCGCCTTCGCATTCGGTGGGAACCCATAGAACTGCGCCACCTGGACTGGCGTATAGCTCACGTTTCCTGCGCGGGGCTTCGCATTGCGACAGTGCGGCTTCGCCTGTGGCCGATTGTCGAGTCCCAACACTGCTTCCACGTGCGGAGCGACTTCCTCCGGCAGAGTGATTTCTCCCTCGCGCAGTCGTAGTACACCCGCAGCGGTAGTGTGTGATTGCAGTGACACTCCAAACGCCTTCTCCATCGCCTCACGCGGGCCGGTGAGGTGAAGCGAGCGCCGGCCTGGCTCTGTCGGTTCTTCTACGCTCAAACCAAACTCTGCCGCGAAGTTGCGAACGATCTCCTTCGAGCGTTCATCTACGCCGTGTTTCTCAGCGAACTGCTCCCGTGTCAGGCGGACCGTTGGATCAATCGGCGCCTTGCGTGGCAGCAGGACAGTCACAGTAATCGGCTCATCCACTTTCGCCGGCGAAACAAACCCACTGACGCGTGAAACATCAAACGACTTGCGAGTGCTGCCCTTGAGCGGAACCCGCCTCTGAGTCAAAAAGCGTGTTTGTGCGGACATGTGAACCTCCGGGCTTGTGTGGTTCGTTGGATGCAGGCCCTGCAGTTCGGAATGGCTTACATGTACTCCACGCCGTACTGCACGGGAATCTGGGTGAACGCGATTCGTGTAGGAGCGCTGTCTCGCGCAGGAAGCATTCCTGCGAAGTGCACAGTGGAGTGGCCGAATTTCAGATTCAGTTTGTCCATCGTGGCCGATAGCTCGTTGCGATGTCCCGGCTCTTCAAAAAGCATCTTCGGCACCTCGCTGTCTGGCAGCAGGTTTCGCATCGTGACACCCACGAAGAAAGGCCGCTGATGTTCCGGCTCATTCGGCCGTTCCCTCCAGATCCCTTTCAGCGCATCCAGCAACGTGAGCGTGTCCTGGCACGGCCGGAATCTCGCCTCCATCGCCCATGCCGAGTGCTTAATCCCCGAGGTGTGGTGCTTCAATTTAGCGGCCCGCGCAGCCTCTTCGCGTGTCAGAGCAAACTTCAAGGTCACAGCCAGCGTCGACGCGTGGAAGTGCTCCATGCGCAGGCGCATCGCCCCTTTATGCAGCAGCTTATGTGCGACAGCCCACGCGCCCTCCTGCGTGCGATGCTCAGGCCCCAGTACGTGAGAGTGCCCCAAGGACTTTTGCAAATCGCTCGCCACAGGCGCGCCGTCGTCTCCGGTCTGCCCTCCACGCAGCCAGTGATACAGACGGTCTCCCCACACCGAATCCCAAAGCGCGTGCATTCCGTTGCGATCCAACGAAAGCAGTTGTGCCATCGTCTGAATTCCCTTTGCTTTCAACCGCGCTTCGGTGCGCGCTCCTACGCCGGGCAAATCACGAAGCTCCAGATGTGCAATCGCACGCGGAAGCTGCGACGGCAGCAGTCCAATCAGGCCGTCCGGCTTCTGCATATCACTCGCAATCTTTGCGAGGTATCGATTTGGCGCCATTCCGATCGAGCAGCGCAGCGTCTCTCCAACGTCATCGCGTATCGCCTGCTTGATCGCAATCGCGATCTGCCGAGCTTTCGGCGGCTCCTGCTCCCGTCCCATCAACTGGCATACCATCTCGTCGATCGACGGCGTATGCGCAACCGGGCACACACGTTCCACGGCCTCCGCGATCTCGTGCGAATACTTCGCATACGACGTGTGATCGCCGTTGACGAGCGCGATCTCCGGACACAGCCGCTTGGCCTCGCCGACCTTTGTACCGGTTTTGACGCCGAACGCCTTCGCCTCGTAACTGGCGGCAATGATCGTTCCGGTATCGGCCATGGTTGCGGTCACAGCCGTCGGCTTCCCTCTGTACTCGGGATGCAACTGCTGCTCGACCGACGCAAAGAAGCTGTTCAGGTCGATGTGCAGAAAGCCGAAGCGGTCGGGTTGAAACGAGGCATCCATCGCAGCACTCGCCCCATTTTATTCGCCATTTCTTCGTGCTGTTCGTGCCCTGCACGACTGCGTGCCTTCGGGCGTCCGCAGCTACTTGGAAACAGGAAGCTTCAGTTTATAGTCCAGATCCGTCTTGCTGTTGAACTGGCTGATGGTCTTTGTCTTGGACCGTTTCCCGTTCAGTTCGGCCCACAGATTGAAGTCAAGGTTCATCGAAAGCTGGCGGAAGTGGAAGCGACCCTGGACGTCGCTCAGGTAGCTCTTCACCGCCAGGGACTTCGAATCCTGCAGGTAGACCACCGCACCCTGTACAGGCGCACGCTTCTTTGCTGCACACCATACCCTCAATCGTGCGCAGCTTCGGAACTTTAGTGGTTTCGGCGAGCGCTCCCGAGCCCCACGCTGGAGCCGCAGCCCAAGGGCGCTCAATACGCCCACCAGCGCAACAGCGCACAGGAGCCATGCGCGCGCTTGCGGCTTACTCGTCCTCGTCTTCGTCCTCAACGCGCGGATCGTCGTCCTCGTCGTCATAGCCCTCCTCATCGACCGGCGCCAGCTCCAGAGGGTCACTCGAAACTACCTCGAGGTCCGTCCCACACTCTTCGCACTGAATTACCTCGCCCTCTTCCACATCATCGACGTCGATATTGAGTGGGTTGTCGCACTCCGGGCATACGACTGACATAACGATCTCCTCAAGCTAAGTTGCTGCCGCCCTGTACGATGGTCAAAACGCGCCGTGGGCAGCTTCCCTAGTTCTAACGGCGCGCCTCTGGCTCGTCAACATGGGACGCCTGCAATCTGTTGGACGGTTACTTGCCGTAAATTGGGAGTCCGAAGAATGAAGCGCTTTCTTGCACTTGGAGCCGTGGCGATCAGCCTCGTTTTGCCCGCTGCCGGGCACTCCCAGGCCCCCTCCGCCGATCGCCTGGCCCCGCCCCCCACCGATCCAGCCATCGCCGCCGCCCTCCGGGCCATCTCACCCGATGCAGTCCGCGCCGACATCGCCAAGCTCGTGAGCTTCGGCACGCGCAGCACGCTCTCCAGCATGAACACGGACCTGCCTCCGGGCCAGGGCATCAACGCCGCTGCGGACTGGATCGAGTCCGAGTTCCGCGCCATCTCGGCAACCTGCGGCGGCTGTCTCGAAGTCAAGCGCGATGCCTTCGTTGAGCAGCCGGCGCCTGTGAATGGCCGCCCCAGCCGCTTCCCGGGCCCCACGCGCCTCGTCAATGTCTACGCGATTCTCCGCGGCACATCGACCGACAAGAACGCGCCCTGGACGCTCGTCACAGGCCATTACGACTCCCGCGCCACCGACGTGATGGACTCACACATCACCGCTCCGGGCGCGAACGATGACGCCAGCGGCGTGGCCGTCTCTATCGAGTCCGCCCGGGCGCTCTCCAAGCTAAAGATCACCGGAACCATAGTTTTCGCAACGGTCGCTGGCGAGGAACAGGGCCTCAACGGCTCGCATCATCTCGCAGAACTCGCTAAGTCCGAGGGCTGGCCCCTCGTCGCCGCGCTCAACAACGACATCGTCGGCGGAGACACGACGCCCGGCGAGACGCAGCAGCGCAAGGACGTCGTCCGCGTCTTCTCCGAGTCCGTCCCCGCGACGGCCACGCCCGAGCAACAGCGCCAGATCCTTTCCCTCGGTGCCGAGAACGACTCTCCCTCCCGTGAACTCGCTCGCAGCATCGCCGAGCTCGCTCCGGCCTACTTCCAGCCCAACGGGCATCGCGGCCAGCAGGCGGCTGCTTTCCATCCCGTGATGATCCTTCGTCGCGACCGTTACCTTCGCGGCGGCGACCACGCCAGCTTCAACAACGCTGGCTTTGCCGCCGTTCGTTTCACCGAGTGGCGCGAGAACTTCAACCACCAGCACCAGACCCTCCGCACCGAGAACAGCATCGAGTATGGCGACCTGCTAAAGTTCGTCGACGCCGACTATGTCGCGCACGTCGCGCGCCTGAACTCCGCGGTGCTGGCCATTCTCGCTGCTGCCCCCAGCGAACCGCAGCATGCTCGCATCCTCACTCACAACCTCGACAACAACACCGAGCTCGCCTGGGATCCCTCCGCGTTCGCGCCGCCTGGCACGACCTATGAGGTCGTCTGGCGCGACACGACAGACGAGCTCTGGACTCACGCCCGCAGTGCCGGTGCCGAGACGCATCTCACGCTCGACGTCAGCAAGGACAACGTGCTCTTTGGTGTCCGCGCCGTCGACGCCGCCGGACACCGTTCGCTTCCCGTGGCTCCTGTGCCTGCGCGACAATAGTTCTCAGCAGGAGACAGCGCATGCGCTCAAACGGTCCAACTCTTCTCGCGCTGCCAGCCTTTCGCGGTTTCACGCGAAAGATCATCCTGCTTGCGATCGCCTGCTTCCTCTTCTTCTTCATCACGGGCTTCGTCGCGCCCGACCTCAGTGGTACCGTCGCGGGCCTTCTGGCCCTTCATGCGACGCAGGCGCTCAAGATGCCATGGCAGTTCGCCACATGGCCGTTCGTTCCGGACAGCCTCCTTGGCCTGCTCTTCGCGCTGCTTTCGCTCTGGTACTTCGGCGCCGCGCTTGAAGATGAACGCGGTACCCGCTGGTTCACCGAGCTCTTCTTCTTCAGCTCCATCGGTGGCGCGGTTCTCGCGACCATCCTCAGCCTCACCCTCGGTCGCGTCCTTCCCATGATCAGCGTCGGCACCAGCATTGGTCTGTGGCCCGTGGTGTTGGCGCTTCTGTTGGTCTACGCTCGGCTGCACGCCAACGAGAGCATGACCTTCAACTTCATCTTTCGCGCACGCGCCAAGTACATCGCCGCCGGCTTTCTTCTCTTCTACCTCGTCATCGACTTCTACACCGGCCGCCGCTTCGACGCGCTGAACACCATCTGTAACTGCGTCTTGGCTTGGCTCTTCATGCAAATGGCGCCGCGCCGCGGCCTTCGCCACAACGTCTCTGAGGGCTGGTTCGGACTGCGCAACCGTTACTACCGCGCCAAGCGCCGCCGCGCTGCAAAGAAGTTCCAGGTCTATATGCGCAAGCAGGGCAAGGACGTCAGCATAGACTCAAGCGGCCGCTACATCGGCCTCGATGACGACGACCCAAACGACCGTCGCCGCATGAACTAATCGAAAATCGCCCAGTACGAGCCAGCAATCCACAGAAATCGTCGTTTTCAACATTTCTTAGTGGGGTGCTACTGAATGTTCCACGTGAAACAGCGCGTGGAACATCCATTACGTCCGGTGCACGATCCGCAAATTCAACTCCCGCAGCTGCAACTCGCTCACCGGAGTCGGCGCATCCACCATCAGGTCGATCGCCTTCGCCGTCTTCGGGAACGCGATCACCTCGCGCAGCGACGACGCGCCGGCAAGAATCATCACAATGCGGTCCAGGCCCAGCGCAATCCCTCCATGCGGAGGCGTGCCGTACTCCAGTGCATCCAGGAAGAATCCGAAGCGCTGATGCGCCTCTTCGTCGCTCATGCCCAGCGTGCGGAAGATCTCCGACTGCACATCCTTGCGATGAATACGGATCGACCCCGAACCCAGTTCCGTACCGTTCAGCACAACGTCGTACGCAAGCGCCCGCACCGCGCCCTTGTCGTTCCACAGTGCGCCGGACTTGATGTCCTCCTCATGCGGCGAGGTGAACGGATGATGCGCCGCATCCCACTGTTTCGCGTCTTCGTTCCACTCGTACATCGGGAAGTCCGTCACCCACAGGAAGCGGAAGTCCTTCGCCGTTCCGGTCTGCGCGAATAGCCCGTGCTTGTCAGCGAACTTCTTCGCGAGTTCAAGCCGCAGAGCGCCTACACGCTTCGGAATCCACTGCTTGTCGTAGTTCCACGCGGCCGGCGTGTCCGGCTTCGGTGTAATCACCACAGCAAGATCATCCGTCGTAAAGTTTTCGCCGCAGAAGACGATCTGCTCTGCCGTCAGCTTTGCGGCAATCGTCTCTGCGAGCGGCACGAATGCTTCGTTCGTGCGCAGCCGCGCAACGTCCAGATAATCCAGCCCGGTATCGCCCAAGCTCTTACGAATCTCATCGATGAGCCCGCGCCGCTGCGTCCCGCTCATGGCACCGGCCTTCGGAATCGTGAATCCGTACACCGGCAGCGTCGGATCGATCTTCAGCGACTCGCGCAGCTCAAGCGTCAGATCCTTGGTCAAATCGACCATCGCCGGCAAGCCGCATGTCCGGCTTATCGATGCCGTACTTCGTAATCGCCTGGTCGTACGTCATCTGCACGAACGACTCCGGCGGCAGTTCCACTCCAGCCGCCGCAAAGGCCGCGCGCAAAAACCCTTCGACGATCCGGAAGACCGTCTCCTGTCGCGGGAAGGTCATCTCCAGGTCAACTTGGGTGAATTCCGGCTGCCGGTCCGCGCGCAGGTCCTCATCGCGGAAGCAACGCGCAATCTGGAAGTAGCGGTCGAACCCCGAGATCATCAGGATCTGCTTGAAGATCTGCGGCGACTGCGGCAGCGCATAAAAGCTGCCCGGATGCACACGGCTCGGCACCAGGTAATCGCGAGCGCCTTCCGGCGTCGAGCGCGTCATAAACGGTGTCTCGATCTCCAGGAATCCCTGCTCGACTAGAGTAGTTACGGATCGCCATCGCGACCCTGCTGCGAACCGCGAAGTTCTTCTGCATCTCCTCGCGGCGCAGGTCGAGATAGCGATACTTCAACCGCACCTCTTCATTCGCAATCGCGTCATCGGCTGGAGAGAACGGCGG
Source organism: uncultured Acidobacteriaceae bacterium (assembly GCA_963827415.1). GTDB lineage: Bacteria > Acidobacteriota > Terriglobia > Terriglobales > Acidobacteriaceae > Granulicella. Next base: position 143,191 of record CAWHBA010000031.1, on the reverse strand, counting down.
TGTCTTCGCGTCGTTCAGCAGCAGCAGCTGGTGCCCGACAACCTCAAGCTCACCGGTCGCCATCTTTGGGTTCACGAGCCCGGCTCCGCGCAGTCGCACCTTGCCGGTCACCGCGACCACGTATTCCGGCCGCGCAGCCTCAGCCTTTGCGTGCGCCTCCGCTGAGGCGCTCTGGTCGAAGACCACCTGCGTAATCCCGGTTCGGTCGCGCAGGTCGAGAAAGATCAGGCCGCCATGGTCGCGCCGTCCATTTACCCATCCCATCAGGGTTACGGTCGCGCCGGCATCGGAAGCACGCAGCTCGCCGCAACGGTGCGAGCGTTCAAGAGAACCTAAAAAGTCGAGTGTCACAATCCTTCTATTGTACGGAGTCCGCGTCCTTCACGCGGATCGTCCCGTGACCTGCCGTCGCGGTCTTCCACACCATATCGATCGCAAGCGCCAGGCCGCCGCCCACGATCGTATTTACCAGCCGGATGTGCGCCGCCGATGTCTCCGAGAATCCGCCGAAATGAAACAAGAACGACGATATACAGCGTGATGAACACCGAAAACACCGCGTAGTTCACCGCCTGCAGCGCGTAGCATCCCCATGCGCTCACAACCACCAGCGTCGGCAGCAACCACGCCGGAAACGGCAACAGCCTAGCCAGCACTAGCGCGATCCCCGCACCCGCAACCGTTCCCAGCATGCGCGCGATGCCACGGCTCAGCGTGTTCCCCCACTGCGGCTTCAACACCAGCAGCGCGGTCATCGGAATCCAGTAGCCGTTCCGCACATGAAAGTAGCGATAGATCGCCGTGCTCGTCAGCAACACCAGCGCCAGCCGCGCTACGTACGGAGCCGTCTCTCCGTGCAGTGTCAGTTCCTCGCGCAGGCAGCGCAGCAACTCGCGCAGCCGCCCGGGTATCTGCTCGCGCGTGCGCAGTGCTCCCGGCCTCTCGCGGCTTCGGCCGCAGCAGATAGAAGACGAAGAACACAACAATCTGCAGGCCGCCGCCTGCCAGCACCATCAGCGTGCGTCCCACCGCATAGTGGGGTCCCTGCGCAAAGTAGCTCGCGACGATGACAAACACTCCGCTCTGCTGTCCGATCCATCCCTCCGTCGGCCCCAACTCCGCGAGCAGCCCATAGTTCACCGCCGCCACAAAGGTGACGGCCAGAACTACCGTCGTCCATGGCGCCGCCAGGCTTCCCGCCAGCGTCGCCGAAGCGATAGCCAGCGTCGTCACCGCCATGCTCAGCAGCGTCGAGGCCAGCGCCTCATGAAACACAGCGAACCCAACTGTGAACGCGCTACCGGCGGCGATCGCGCCCGCGCTTGTGTGTCCGGTCAGCCAGCCCACCAGCAGCGCAATCCCCACCGCGATGACCGCGACCACGCCCAGACCCCGGCGTCCGCTTCGCCCACGGAAACGCCGTCGTGTCCTCCGAGATGGTGAAGAGCCGATGCATCCTTCAACCCGACGCCATAAAATCGTCTCTACGATGCAAATGACCTGTCGTAATCCCCTCTTTTTACTTGGTCTAGGCCTCGACTGGCGATATGCTTCTGCGCATGCATTATCTTCAGCTCGCCCTGCTCTCTGGCGCAATTGCTGCGTCCGGCCTGCCTTCACCCGCGCAGAACGCTATAGCCTCGCCTGCGCCCTCACCGTCTCACGCAATTGCTGACTCCTGGCACAATCTCTCGGTGATTGCTCCGCACACGCATATCCACGTCGCAGCCGATCACGGCGGCAGCACCTGCTACTTCATCGCCGTCGATGACCAGGACCTCACCTGCGGTCATAAGAGCGGTTCGGAAAAAGGCCGCCACGTCTTCCCGCGCGCCGAGGTCAAAAGCGTCAAACTCACCCGCTACGGAGTCTCCACACTCGGTGGTCTCGGAATCGGCACGGGCGTCGGCGCGGCGATTGGATTTGCGGCCAACCGGCCCGATCCGAACGATTTTCTCAACTTCACTGGCGTCGCCCGCGCCGCTTGCACCGTTATTGGAGCCGTTGGCGGCACAGCCGTCGGCGCATCGACCGACATGTTCCGCGGCCCCACGGTCTACAGGCGCACCGAATGAAATAGAACACTCTCCTGCATCACCCGGGCGTCGAGTTGCGAACTCAGTCAGCGAACGCGCAGACGATTCGTCAACTCCGCCCGCGGCACTTTCACCTGTTCGCCGCTCGCAAACGTCTTCACGGTCATCACGCCGCTTGCGACCTCATCTTCACCGAGCAACACAATCGCGCGTGCAATTGTGTCGGCTACATCGAAGCTCTTGCGCAGCTTGAACGATCCCATCGCCCACCTCGACGCTCAGCCCCTCGCGCCGCAGCTCCCGCGCCAGCGCCAGTGCCGCTGCGTTCCGCTCCACGCCCAGCGGAGCGACATACACATCCAGCTTCTCTTCGCCCGCCGCCGCGCCCGCAGCCTCGGCATCCTGCTTCGCCTGCTCCTGCAGCACGAGAATCAGCCGGTCCTCGCCGATCGCAAACCCAATCCCCGGCGCCTTCGGCCCGCCCAGCATCTCGCTCAGCCCGTCATAGCGTCCGCCACCCAGCAGCGCATTCTGCGTGCCCAGCCCCGTCTGCACTGTGAACTCAAACGTCGTGCGCGTGTAGTAGTCCAGCCCGCGCACCAGCCGCGGATTCACGTGATACTTCACGCCGCACGCATCCAGCGCCGCCCGCACCTGCGCAAAGTGCTCGCGCGACTCCTCGCCCAGGAAGTCCGCAATCTTCGGCAGCCCGTTGATAATCTCCTGATCCTGCTCGTCCTTCGAGTCCAGCACGCGCAGCGGATTCGTCTCCGCCCGCCGCTGATTATCCGGACACAGCTTATCTTTCACTGGCTCCAAAGCCTCGCGCAGCGCAGTGTTGTACCGCGAACGGTCCTCAGCATTGCCCACCGAGTTCAACTCCAGCCGCCACCCGCGCACACCCAGCTCATCCAGCAGGCTCGCGAGCATCTCCAGCACTTCGGCATCGCGCAGCGGCGACTCCGACCCCGAGCTCGGCGGCCCAATCACCTCGGCGCCAATCTGCCAGAACTGCCGGTACCGTCCGCGCTGCGGCCGCTCGCGCCGGAACTGCGGCCCAATGTAGTAGAGCTTCTGCAGCGCGCCGGTCTCGCCCATCTTGTGCTCGATGTAGGCGCGAACCACGCCAGCCGTCGACTCCGGCCTCAGCGTCAACGACTGCGCCTTCTCACTCGCGGCGCGCGCGCGGTCCTCCCACGTGAACATCTCCTTGGAGACGATGTCCGTCTCCTCGCCCACGCCGCGCGCGAACAGCTCTGTCGCCTCAAACACCGGCGTACGAATCTCGCCGAAGCCGTAGCGTGTAAACAGCGCTCGCGCGACCGCCTCCACGCGGTTCCACAGCGGAGTCTGGTCAGGAAGAAGATCGCGGGTGCCGCGCACGGCCTTAATCGCTCCGCGCGACGGGCGCCCGGCAGGCTGCTGGGCGCCCTTGTCATTGCTGGAAGTCATAGAGCTTCCAGTCTATCGAAGACTCACGCCTAGACCGACGAACTGCCCTGCGCCCGTACCTCATCCATCTCCCGCGTCTGGATCTTTGTGTCGATGAGGAATCCAAACCCGATCGCCAGCGGAATCAATCCCACCGCCGCGCCGCAGAGCACATCCCGCTCCTGCAGGACCGCCGCCAGGCCAATGAAGAAGAGAATCAGCCCGACCGCGGACGCCAGCAGCACGACGCCTGCCAGCCGGATGTTTGCCCGACGCCGCCTCAGATCGGAGGTCGGTCTGCCGTGCGTAATGGCCAGTTCCTCCGGTGTCGGCGGAATCGGCACTCCGCGGGCAATGGCCTCCAGGCGCTCACGCGACTGAATCTCCCGGTTGCGGACGCTGGACCACACGCCGCCGAGCACGATCCCAAGGATCATCAGGCAACCGGCGACCGGTACGATGAACGGGCTGTTCCACTCAACGCCATACAATGCAAGAGCTTCCAACATAAAATCCTCCTCGGTCCGGGGCTTCATTCGCCCATAGTTGACCGTTCTGTGCGCCTTGGACCGCAGGCCCATCCGAAAGTTTCACTCGCGCCACTGAAACTTTTGCGCGATCCTGAAGTCTGAGGGTTCCGCAGCCCGATGCGCGCAGACCTCACATCCCCGCAGGCATTTGAAGCTCTGGTCCGCGAGCACCAGTCCATGGTCTTCCGCACCCTCTCGCGCATGACCGGCGCCGGCCCTCACGTCGAGGATCTCGCCCAGGAGGTCTTCCTCCGCCTCTACCGCGCGCTGCCCGAGTTCCGCGGAGACTCTGCCCTCACCACTTACCTCTACCGCATCGTCGTCAACGTGGCGCAGGACGAGTGGAAGCGCCGCCGCCGCGACCGCGAGTTCGTCGCCACGGCACCCGCCCGTCTTCGAAGATGACGAAGCCTCCGAGTGGCTCGAGAACATGCCCGGCGACAGCCTGCACGGCCACGCCCGCACGCCTGAGCAACTCCTCTCTGACGCCGAGCTACAAGGCGCCGTCGATACCGCCCTGCTCTCGCTCTCTGAGCCCGAACGCGCCGTCCTCGTCCTCTATCACCAGGAGGACTGCAGTTACGAGGCCATCTCTGCCGCGCTCGAGATGCCCATCAACACCGTCCGCACGCACCTGCACCGTGGCCGCAAACGCATGAGCGCACTTCTTCGCGCTCAACTCGCTCCGCCGCCTCCCGCAGCTCCGGTGCGTTATCCTCAACCTCTGGAGGCACGATGAACAGCCCGAACAGCAACAACCTCACGCCTCCGCAATCGCGCACTTCGGCAGATCGCACTTCGGCAATAGAATCGCGCATCGACCGCGCCATCGAGCACAAGCCTGAGCTGCAGGTTCCAGCAGATTTCGCCGCAAAGGTCGCTGCTCGCGCCGTCGTTCAGCCTCTGCGCCGACGCCGGTACAAGCCGCAATTCGGCCCGATGATCGCTCTGCTCTCCGCGCCGCTCGCGGTCCTGGCGCTCTTCGTGCTCGCGCCACATTCGGCGCCCAACCTCAAAAGCCTCAGCTTCGACGCCGAGGTTGTTCTTCTCACAGAGCTCGCATTCATCGGCTGGTGGATTACGCGAACGTTCAATCCGAAGATGAATCGTTAGTCATTCGCGCGCATTGATTTGCTTCCATCAAAAGCTTTTCACCCCGGAAGCATCCGCCCGGAGAGTTGCACGCATCGCATCGTGTGGGGACAGACACGGAGCTCTTTGTCACAAGCAACCTCCCCGCGTGCGACATAGAGCTTCGTGGCTGACCACCATTCCTAAAGATCCCACCTCAATCAGGACTGCTTGCGGACCGGACTCTCGCACACGCCCGCGAGTTAGACCGTTGCCTTATTGGCAACGGCCTTCGTTCTCGCAGCGCTCGCGCTTGTGGATGTCGTGCTGCTTACGCTCATGGTTGGCGATCAAGCCACCGCCAGCGCCTACACCAGCTCCGATCACCGCACCTTTCGGTCCCCCCATCAATCCACCGACGACTGCGCCACCCACGGCTGATCCTCCAACGATCTTGGCCTTCGTGTGGTGGTGGGCATCATGCTCTTCCTGTACATGCTTGGCATGTTCGTACTGGTAACTGTGCTGCGCCAGCATGCCCAGCGGCGACAGCAGCATCGTTGCCACAACAACTTGTCCCATAAGCTTTTTCATCGTTCATTCTCCTGAAAAGTCGAAGTCATACCATCCTGCAAATCTTGTGATCAGGCTGTCTTCTCTAATTGCGGCCCACTCATGCGATGCCCCTGAAACCTAAGCCAGATGTACCCAAAAAACATTTCTTGCGGGCAACCCCTTGCGTTTATTTGAGGGGCCGGTGTACCGTAGAAACGATGTCTCCGTCGTCCATCGCGTTCTTCGCTTTTCCGTACCGCTACTGGTGGCCAGTAGCGGCCGCGGCGGACTGACTTCTGCTGAAGTAAAAGAACCTCAGCAGACTGCATCAAGAGCCCCGAGCCGCGAACTCAAACGAGTCGCGGCTTTCGTTTTTTTACGAATGAACGAACGAGGATCGAGTAACACGATGAGCACCACCCAACTCACCAGCCCGGTACTGACGCCCGGCCGCTTCGGCAAGTACGGCGGCCGCTACGTGCCGGAGACCCTGATGGCCGCGCTCCTCGAGCTCGAGCACGCCTACGCCGAGGCACAGAAGGACGAAGCCTTCCAGGCCGAACTCGCCTCGCTCCTCCACGACTACTGCGGCCGCCCCACGCCGCTCTACTTCGCGAAACGCCTCTCTGAAACCCTCGGCGGCGCAAAGATCTACCTCAAGCGCGAAGACCTGCTCCACACCGGCGCCCACAAAATTAACAACGCGCTCGGCCAGGCACTCCTCGCCCGACGCATGGGCAAGCAACGCATCATCGCCGAGACCGGCGCCGGCCAGCACGGCGTCGCCACCGCCACCGTCTGCGCGCTCTTCGGCCTCGAGTGCGTCGTCTACATGGGCGAGGAAGACATGCGCCGCCAGGAGCTCAACGTCTTCCGCATGCGGCTTCTCGGCGCAGAGGTCCGCGGCGTCAGCGCCGGCTCCGCCACGCTCAAGGACGCCATCAACGAGGCCATGCGCGACTGGGTCACCAACGTCCGCGACACCTTCTACATCCTCGGCTCGCGCTCTAGGCGCCCATCCCTACCCGACGATGGTCCGCGACTTCCACCGCGTCATCTCGATCGAATCCAAGCGCCAGATCCTCGAGCACGAAGGCCGTCTGCCGGACGCCATCGTCGCCTGCGTCGGCGGCGGCTCCAACGCCATCGGCGCCTTCTACGAGTACATCCCCGAGAAGAACGTCGAGCTCATCGGCGTCGAAGCCGGAGGCCGTGGCAGCGCACTCGGAGAACACGCTGCGCGGTTCTCTGGAGGCTTACCCGGCGTACTGCAGGGCACCTACAGCTACGTCCTCCAGAACGACGCCGGCCAGATTGCGCAGACGCACTCCGTCTCCGCTGGCCTCGACTACGCCTCCGTCGGCCCGGAGCACGCCATGCTGCACGATTCTGGTCGCGCAAAATACACCTCCGCCACCGACACCGAAGCCCTCGAAGCCACCAGGATCCTCTCGCGCACCGAAGGCATCATCCCCGCCCTCGAATCCGCCCACGCCATCGCCGAAGCCATCAAGCTCGCGCCAAAGATGGGCAAAGACAAAATCCTGATGGTCAACGTCTCCGGCCGCGGCGACAAAGACATCGGCATCCTCACGCGGGAGCTTGCTCTGTGATCCGCTTCGACCGCAAACCCGGCCTCGTCATCTACCTCACCGCGGGCGACCCTGACATCGCCACCACCCGCGACATGGCCATCGCCGCCATCGACGCCGGCGCAGACGTCATCGAGCTCGGCGTCCCCTTCAGCGACCCGCTCGCCGACGGCCCTGTTATCCAGCGCGCCAGCGAACGCGCCGTCGCCCGCGGCACGCGCCTCGCCGACGTCCTCGAGCATCTGCCGCGACATCCGCGACGCGCGCCCGCAACGCCGGCATCATCCTCTTCAGCTATCTCAACCCCGTCATCCGCATGGGCCTCGCGGAGTTCGGCCGCGCCGCAAAAGCCGCAGGCGCCGACGGCGTTCTTCTCACCGACATGATCGTCGAGGAGGCCGCCGAGTACCTCGACGTCATGCGCGCCAACGACCTCGCGCCCGTCTTCCTCGCCGCGCCCACCTCGCCCGACGACCGCCTCAAGGCCATCGCCGAGCACTCGCGCGGCTTCGTCTACGCCATCTCGCGCGTCGGCATCACCGGCACGCAGACCGAGCTCGCCTCTGACGCCGAGCAACTCGTCCGCCGCCTCAAGCAATTCACGCAACTTCCTATCGCGCTCGGCTTCGGCATCTCCAACGCCGAGCACGTGCGCACCGTCTCCACCTTCGCCGACGCCGCCGTCGTCGGCAGCGCCGTCGTCTCGCTCGTCGAGCGCACGCCGCCTGAGCAGGCCGCTGCAGCCGTCGGAGCCTTCGTCCGCTCGCTGCGCGGAGCAACTGACAACTCCCCGAATGAGATCGCCAGCGAGGTGCACGCATGATCTCCGCCACCGCAACGTATCATCAGAGTGAGGCACGAAAGATATGGACATCGCCGACTGGCGCACACGAATCGACGAATTGGACGAGCAGATCGTTAAGCTGCTCAATGAACGGGCGGCCTGCGCCATCGCCATCGGCGAGATCAAGCGCCAGTCCGGGGGCGCTATCTACGAGCCGCGCCGCGAGCAGCAGGTCATCGAGCACGCACGCAAATCCAACCCCGGCCCGCTCGCAGGCGAGCAGGTGCAGGACATCTACGAGCGCATCATGGACATCATGCGTTCGCTGCAGCGGCCCGACCACGGCGTTCACGCTGCGCAGCAGCCTGTCTCCGGCAGCAAGAGCTAACCGTACACAAGTCACATCGCGCAACTCGCGCACACATTCGCAAGAGAGCGCTGTCATGCGGACAGCGCGGGAAGGACTCCAGTGATGATCGTTGCCATGCAGGACCGAGCTACCGATGAGCAGATACAAACCGTAATCGAGCGGATGGTGGAGCTCGGTTTCAACGTACACCGCACCACCGGCGAAACGCAGACCATCCTCGCCGGCGTGGGCACACCCGCGCACTTTGAGGTCACCGAGTTCCAGGTGCTCGCCGGCGTCGCGCAGGCCTACCGCATCTCCTCGCCGTACAAGCTTGCGGGCCGCGGCTTCCGTCCGGAGGGCACGCGCGTGCGCTTCCCCAACGGCGTCGTTGTCGGCGGCGAAGAGGTCGTCATCATGGCCGGCCCTTGCTCGGTCGAGAGCCGCGACCAGATTCGCCTCAGCGCGAAGCAGGTGGCCGCCGCCGGCGCGCAGTTCCTTCGTGGCGGTGCATACAAGCCGCGCAGCTCGCCGTACAGCTTCCAGGGCATGGGCGTCGAAGGCCTGAAGATCATGCGCGAGGCCGCCGACGAACACGGCCTGCTCGTCATCACCGAGGTCATGGAGATCTCGCAGATCGAGGTCATGCTGCCCTACATCGACTGCTTCCAGATCGGCGCGCGCAACATGCAGAACTTCAACCTGCTCCGCGAGCTCGGCCACGTCCGCAAGCCCTGCCTGCTCAAGCGCGGCATCGCCGCCACCATTGAAGAGGTTCTGCTCTCGGCCGAGTACATCCTCTCCGGCGGCAACTACGACCTCATGCTCTGCGAGCGCGGCATCCGCACCTTCGAGACCTACACACGCAACACCATGGACGTCTCCGCGATCCCCGTGCTCAAGAAGCTCACGCATCTTCCGGTGCTCGGCGACCCGTCGCACGGCGTCGGCAAGCGCGACCTGGTGCCTGCACTCGCTCTCGCCTCTGTTGCTGCAGGCGCTGACGGTCTGCTGATGGAGATGCACCCGAACCCGGACAAGGCGATGTCGGACGGCGCTCAGTCCCTCTTCCCCGATCAGCTCACCGAGCTCATCGAGCGTCTGCGCAGGCTAGCTCCTGTCGTCGACCGCAGCATTGCTCCGGCCGTCGCCGCGGCGCACGCGTAAGAGGAGTTCGAGATGCGCCGCATCGTCGTCAAACTCGGGACGAACGTCATCATGCGTTCGGACGGCAAGGTAGCGCTCGGCTTGCTCTGCGGCCTCGTCGAGCAGATTGCCGCGCTGCGCAGCCGCGGCGTCGACGTCCTCGTCGTCAGCTCCGGTGCAATCGCTCTTGGCGTCGAGCGAATCGGTTTGACCGAACGCCCGAAGGCGCTCGAACAGATGCAAGCCTGCGCCGCCATTGGCCAGTCGCGCCTGATGGCGCTCTACGACGATGCTTTCGACCGTCTCGGTTGCCGCATCGCGCAGGTGCTCCTCACCGAGGACGATTTCCTTGATCCGGTGCGTCACGCAAACCTGCGCGCCACGCTCCACTCACTTCTCGAACTCGGTGTCATTCCCATCGTCAATGAGAACGACACCGTCTCCACGATGGAGCTCGACCGTCCGCTGAATCCAGCTCGCGTGAACGACGAGCAGGGCGAACACGTCGGGGCACCGCCGTTGAACGGAACGCAGTCTCGTCTCTTTGGCGACAATGACAAGCTCTCCGCACTGCTGCTGACGCATATCGACGCCGATCTGCTCGTGCTGCTCTCCGACGTCGACGGCCTCTACGACCGCAATCCCGCAGAGCCCGGCGCGAAGGTGATTCCTTCCGTCTCGTCCATCGACGAGAGCGTGCTCGAACTCGCGCACGGAGGCAACGGCCGCGGACGCGGCGGGATGCTCTCCAAGCTCGAATCCGCACGCATCGCACTCGACGCGGGCAAAGAGGTTGTCATCGCGAACGGCCGCACGCCATCGGTACTCGAGCGCATTGTCGCTGGTGAGCTGGTTGGAACCCGCTTTAGCGCTGCCCGCTCCGCTGAGGTCAAACGATGAGTTCCGCGAGCGTTCGCGAGGTTGCCGAGGCGGCAAAGCGCGCATCACGCTCGCTCGCCGCACTCGACGAAGCAAAACGCAACCACGTACTCGAAGCGCTGGCTTCTTCGCTCGAACGGTCGGCAACAGAACTCCTCGCCGCAAATCAGCAGGACATGCAGAGTGCGACCTCAGGAAGCAGCGACGACGCTCTGCCTGCCAGCACGCTCTCGCGCCTCAAGCTCACCGAAGCCAAACTTCGCGAGATGGTCGAGCAGGTTCGCTCCGTCGCCGCACTTCCCGATCCGCTCAACCGCCAACTCGATGCGGTCGAACTCGACGATGCCGATCCCTACACTTCGCATTCACGCGGAATGGCGAAGAGCGGCCTGCATCTGGAAAAGAGGTCAGTCCCGCTCGGCGTCCTGGCGGTGATCTTCGAGGCGCGGCCCGACGCTGTAACGCAGATCGCATCTCTGGCCACCAAGTCCGGCAATGCGGTCATCCTCAAGCCGGGCCGCGAGGTTGAGAACACGGCAAGGGCAATCGTCGGGGTACTGCGTACAGCACTCGCGAGCGAAGGCATTCCTGAAGACGCGATCTCACTCGTGCTCGGACGTGAGAGTGTCGCCGAACTCCTCGCGATGCACGACCTCGTCGACATGGTCATTCCGCGCGGCTCGAAATCACTCGTCGAGTATGTGCAGGCGAACACGCGGATTCCAGTGCTCGGCCACTCCGAAGGCATCTGTCACATCTATGTCGATCGCGCCGCCGATCAAGAACTCTCCCTGCGGGTCATCGACGACGCGAAGCTCGACTATCCCGCAGCCTGCAACGCAGTCGAAACCGTCCTGGTGCATCGCGACATCGCACAACAGTTCCTTCCAAAACTCCTCACGCATCTGCGCACGCGCGAAGTCGTCGTCTACGGCGATGACCAAGTCCGCAGATTGAATAACGAAGTGCAGCCAGTTTCAGCGTGGCATCGTGAGTATGGCGAGCCGGAGATCGCGGTGGGAGTCGTCGACTCGCTCGATGCAGCAATCGAGCACATCCACAGGCACGGCTCCTCACACACGGAATCAATCCTCACCGAGGATGCTGCTGCCGCAGAAAGATTCTTGCAAGAGGTTGATGCTGCGGGTGTCTTTCACAACGTCTCCACGCGGTTTGCTGACGGCTTCCGCTACGGCTTCGGTGCTGAGGTTGGAATTAGTACCAGTAAGTTGCATGCTCGCGGTCCTGTCGGACTCGATGGGTTGACGACGTACAAGTACGTGCTGCGGGGGCACGGGCACGTGGCGGGGGACTACCGCGGGGAGAACGCGCGGGCGTTCACGCACCGGCGTGAGGCGAAGCAGTGAGGGTCCTGATCGTTGGGACCGGGCTGATCGGGGCGTCCATCGGGTTGGCGCTGAAGTCGGTGGAAGGTTTCTCCGGCGAGGTGCTCGGGTGGGATGCGAGTGCAGAGGAGCTTGGGACTGCGCGGCGTATGGGAGCGATCGACCGTGCGCTCGCGAGCCGTGAGGCGGTGCTGCAGCCTGGCGTCGCGGATGTGGTGGTGCTCGCGACGCCGGTACTGCCGATTCTGGACTGGATGGAGCGGCTTTCTCCTGTGCTTCGAGAAGGTCAACTCGTGACCGATGTGGGCTCGACGAAGGGGGAGATTGTGGAGCAGGCCCGTCGGCTCTACAACGGCCCGAGGCAGGCAAGGTTTCTCCCCGGTCATCCGATGGCCGGCAAAGAATCGGGGGGTGCGGTGCTGGCGGAGGCTGGGTTGTTTCGCGACGCCGCTTGGCTCTTCACGCCCGTCGACGATCAGAGAACCGAGATCGAGCGGGAGTGGATCGGATTAGTGAAAGGCTTTGAGGCGCGGGTGATGGAGATGGACGCGGTGCGGCACGATGAGGTGTGCGCGTGGGTAAGTCACCTGCCGCAGATGCTCTCGACAGCACTGTCGGCGCTACTGGAGGAGACGTTCGCGGGCGATGCTGAGGGGATGGCTGCGGTGCAGGCGATTGGCGGGCGTGCGCTGCGGGAGACGACGCGGCTGGGATCGAGTCCTTACAGCATGTGGCGCGATGTGGCCATGACCAATGCCGAACCGATCGCGAAGGCGATCGAGGCGCTGGAGCAGCGGTTGCAGCATGTGAGGGAGAATCTCCGGACGCCTGAGCTGCGCGAGGAGTTCCGGGTGGCGAATCGCTTTCGGGAGAAGCAGTAGAGGCGCTCCCCTCGGCTTTTCCATGAACGGGTTATGGCTATGGCGACAAAAATCTACGGGGAGAGAAAAAAGCCTGCCGCGAGGATCGCGGCAGGCATTGATGACTGACCCGTAGGGGTCGAGCGTAGAGAAACTTGGTTAGAACTCCAGGCGAAGGGCCAACTGACCGATGCGGGCCGTGCTGGCCGTCGTGGTGAGTACGCCGAAGTTGGCGTTAGTGACGTCGGAGCTCGCCCCAGGAGCCGCAGGTGTCGAGAAGCTGGGGTGATTGAGCACGTTGAAAAAGTCGGCACGGAACTTCAGGTTGATGTTCTTGTCCCGGGAGATATCGAAGACCTTGTCGAGGCCCGAATCCATGACAAAGTACCCAGGGCCACGCATGTTGTTGCGGGGGCCGAAGTTGAAGCCGACAGGACCGCTGAACTCGCTGGCCGTGGCAGTGCCTTTGGTGAAGATGCTGACGGTACCAGACGAGTTCTTGTTGACGTGGGCATACTGGTCACTGTTGGGGCCGTTGAAGAAGGCCTGAGCGTCGTTGGAATAGCCGGGAACGAAGGCGTTCGAGACGGTGCTCCAGGCGTAGCCGGTGTGCTGGTTGAAGATCGAGCTGATGTTCCATCCGCCGATGATTTCGTCCGCCCAGCGAGGCATTGAGGAGGCCCACTGGCGGCCGTGGCCGAAAGGCAGCGCATAGACAAACCAGCCGTTGAAGATCTGGGTGGTATCGAAGTCAGAGCTGCCACGGCACTGGCGGGGCAACAGGGGGTTGCAGACGAAGCCGTAGCCGGCAGCAGCACCCGAGTTTGCGATCAGCGAGACGTTGTCGATGGAGTGGGCCCACGTGTAGTTCGCGTCGAAGCTGAGGCCGCGCGATGTGTTCTTATGCAGCGTCACGAGGAGGCCGTTGTATCCCGAGAATCCTTTGTTGGTGTAGACGGTGTTCTCGGAGAACTGAGCCGCCATGGCGACGTTGTAGGGGGTGAGGCTCGAGATCGCCTGCATGTAGTCGGCGAAGTCGCCGTTGATCACAAGGCCAGCCAAATTGTCGGCAAGGAAGGAGGTGTTGTTGGGGTAGCCTTCGGCGTGACCAATGCCGGGAGCCACCACGTTCTCCATCCAGGCCTGGGCGGGCAGATTGGCGGTGCAGGCGAGGTTGCAGGCTCGGACCTGGGTGGTCATGTTCGCGAAGGCCGTGGAGAGGAGCTGCGCGGACTTCGGATCCTTGTACTCGATAATCTGATTCGCGTCGGCCTGTCCGAGGAGCCGACGGCCGAAGCGGCCGGCGTAGCCGAGCTTCAGTACGAAGCTTGAAGGGAATTCGTGCTGCATGCCGAAGTTCGCGATGATGTTGTATGGCGTCCTGAACTGCGAGTCGATCATGGTGTTGAAGGCGTTGCCGTTCTGCAAACCATAGGGAAGGTTGGGTGTTCCGTTGTTGGAGCCGCTGGCGTCGTCGATGAACGGAACGAAAGGATGAGAGGGCGACGGCGGAGGACCGGGTGCGACGTAGGTTGCGTTGGCGCCGAGGCGAGGATCGGTCGCCAGCGTAGCCCTTGGGTTCTGGGGAACGCCGTTGGCCTGGGTGACTGACTGCTGGAAGAGATAGGAGTGCTGGTCCTGCTGGTACTGAACCGCGTTGATGATGGTGCGATCGTAGACGATGCCGATGCCACCGTTCAGGACGGACTTGCGATCCCATGACGGACTGTAGGCGAAGGCAAAGCGCGGCGCAAAGTCATGCCACTCGGATGCGTAGAGGGCCGGACCGTTGTTGGCCTTGCCCCCGAGGACGTACTGGATCAGCGGAACGGCAAAGGGGCCGCTGGACCCGGCCGCGTTCTGCGTGACGCGTGCGTTGAAGTACTTGTCGAAGGTATACGGAATGGGCGAGCCGGAGCTGGGTACGATCTCAGCGACCGACTCAAGACCCTTGGTCTCGTAGGGAACGGAGAAGTATTGCCAGTTGACGCCGTAGGAGAGGGTGAGCGAGGGCGTGACCTTCCAGGTATCGCCGGCGTAGAGCTCCGACTGGTAGTAGCGGTAGCGACGCTGGTCGCCGGTAGCGAGCGGAAAAGCTTTTCCGGAGGCGTCGTAGTTGAACTGTTGGTCGATCTGGCCAACGCGGCCGAGCGCACCGGCAAAGGCCGTGTCCCAATCGTTGGTCGCCGTACCGGAGGTAGAGAGGATGTTGGAAGGCCGCAGGCTGGAGCTGAGGCCGAGCGTCTGCCCCCCAAGACCGATAGCCCCCTCGTTGTAGTCGAGGATGGTGTGGTCAGCGGAGTTGATGTACTTGAAGAAGCCGCCGAACTGCAGGCTGTGGGAGTGCTTCAGCCACTGGAGGTTGTCCGAGATCTGCGGGATGGGGATCCGGCGGCCCTGGGCGTTGATCGCGCTGAGCCAGGCGTTGGACATGAGGCTGGTGACGCCGCCGTTAAATCGAAGCAGGTTGGTGCCGTTGGGATTGAGATTGGTAATCGGGAACTGGTAGGAGGAGACCGTCTCGCCGATGGCGAGCGAGTTGGCCATGTTGTTACTGATGGCCCAGTTGTCACCGACCGACCAGCGGAAGCTGCGATCGTGGAAGGGAGCGATGGTGCCGTCCTGCGGAAACTCCGGGGCCTGCTGGGTCGAGTCGCGGCGGTTGAGGGTGCCGACAGCGAACAGCCGGTGTTTGGAAGTGAGATTGAAGTCGAGCTTGACGGCGTAATTCTGCTCATTGTCCGGCTCAGGAGTGGTGAAGGTGTAGAAGCCGGTGTTCACGCCATCACCACCGCCTGCGGCGTTATTGACGTGCGGGTAGCGTGTGTTGACGAGATTGAAGAACGGAGCGCTGTTACCGATACCGGCCGGGTCCAGTGCCTTAACCTGCGCGGGCGTGTAGAAGCCGATGCACTGGGGCTGGGTGTTCTGGCGGCTGGTGCGGGAGCAGCCCGGAGCATTCAAGATGTAGCCGATGTTGCCGGCGCGGAAGTTGTCGAGCGGAACGGTGCGGTTGACGAGTGCGGACTGGACGATGCGCGAGTCGTAGAAGTCAAAGAAGAAGAAGGCCTTGTCATGCGGTAACACGGGGCCGCCAATGTTGCCACCGAACTGATTGCGGATGTAGTTCGGCTTGGCGATGTGGCTGTTGTTGCCGAACCACGAGTTGGCGACGAGGGCGGCGTTACGGTTGTATTCGAAAAGGACGCCGTGGAAGTGGTTGGTGCCGCTCCTGGTGATGAGATTGAACTGCCCGCCGCCACCGGGACCGCTGTCGGTGGTGAAGCCGCTGACGGTGCCCTTGAACTCCTGCATAGCATCGACGGGAGCCTGGGCGACGATGGAGAAGGGCTGGCCGGTGGCCATGTCGTTGACGTCGAGGCCGTCGACGGTGACCTGATCCTGATCGGTGCGGGCACCGGTGGTGGAGCCGCTGAGCGTGACGCCGGGCTGAAGGGTGAAAAGAGCGGACGGGCTATCGCGGACCTGGACAGGGAGCTCGTTGAGAACCGCCGGCGAGATGTTGTTGCCGACGGAGGCGTCGGTGGTGTTGATGGTCTCGGTGGTGCCGCTGGCAGATGACCTCGATGGTTTGAGCGGCGCCGGCCTGGAGCTTGGCGTCCTGCGTGCGGGTGGTGCCGATCTCGAGATCGAGGTTCTTAATCTGGGTGGTCGCGAAACCCTGATGCGTGAAGGTGGCCTGATAACCCTGCCCGGGCGGGATGTTGGTGAAGCGGTAGGATCCCTTGTTGTCGGTGGTCTGGGAGAAGGAGACAGCGGTGTGCGGGTTGGAGAGCACGACGGTGGTGTCGGGGACAAGCGCGCCGGATACGTCGGTCACGACGCCGGTCATCGAAGACTTGTCCTGGGCGATGAGGAGAGTTGCCGCGGAGAGGAAGAGGATCAGAAAGAGCAGATTTGACAAGAAACGTCTCATCACGGGGGAAGCCTCCTGAAAGTCTCCCGCCCCGGTGCGTGCGAGGGCTCAACGAAAGCGGCTCTCTCGACGTCACTCAATGGAGCGGAGCGAGGTTTTTATATGCAAGCGAATCTCCAAACGACCGGGTGGGACGAATGGAAGAACTGCAGTGACGAATGACCTATAGGTATTCCATTTTGCAGATTTATCTACGGTGAAAGAGAGATCAGGAAGAGCGTTTAGATGTCGGATTGACGCGGTAAAAAGGCTCTCTTCACGATGCGCTGGCAACGTGGTGGTTGGAGTATGTCGCGTGAAACTATGTCGTGTTTAGCGCTTGCAGGAGAGATCGAAGAGGATGCCAGGCATCTTGTGGCGGAGTGTGAGAGCGTGTGATTTGCGAATGCGTTTCTGTTCGCGATTGTGGGTTTGCGGTGGTCGTGTCCGACGTAGCAGGGTGAGATTGTGTCACTGGCGCTGATGCCGGGTTCGGTGGCGCTGCGAATGCGAGATTTGGGGCGTGGGGTTTGGTTGCGTTACGATTTCAAGCAAGGAGAGTTGTTAATGGCCCACGAGAAGCCAAAGTGGTACGACCGTTACTGGTATTGGTTTGTGATTGCGTTTGGGATTGCGTGCATGCTGGGGGTGGCCTTGTGGCACCCCGTCCTGGGCGGGTAGCAAGCGGGCGGCGATGAGCGCCGCGATGTAGAAGAATTGAGAACAAGAGGCGCGAAGGTCCGGCAGAGTTGCCGGGCTTCGCGCCTTTTGGTTTTTGGAGAGATAGCGCACAGCTCGGGTTGTGGTTGTCAGGCAGCCTCGGGAACTGCCCAGGGGGCGGGTCCCGGTGGATTGATGAGATTGAATTCGCTGGGGAAGGGGTGCAAGTTGTCGTGGAGCGAGAGTATGATTCCCCGCGCAGTACGCACGGAATCCGAGGAGAGATCGTATGCGTGGTGTTCAAAGGCAACTGCTGTGTGTCGTTACGGGGCTACTGATTGCAAGCGTGGCCGAGGCGCAGGACCAGAGAAATGTGTTGGAACCTGTCATACCAGCTGTGTGCACGACGCTGACGGCGGAGCTGGCGTCCGGAACGACACCGGGATCGATCTCAAGCGAGACGCAGTTGGACTCGCCGAGAATCCAGGCGGCGCTGAATGCGTGTCCTGCGGGACAGGCGGTGGAACTGGCCATGGGAGGGACGAACGATGCGTTCCTGACTGGGCCGATTACGATTCCGAGCGGCGTGACGCTGCTGGTGGATGCGGGTGTGACGCTGTATGCGTCGCGGAACCCGCGGGACTATGACGTGAACGCGACGACCCACACGTGCGGCACGGTGGACAGCCTCGGCACTGGATGCAATCCGGTGATCAACATTAACAAGACGGTGGGTGCGGGGATCATGGGATTCGGCACGATCGACGGGCGCGGATACTTGAAGATGCTGCTGAACGGGCAGCCGGGGCTGGAAAGCTGGTGGGACATTGCGAATGATGCGAATGTGAACGGAGGAAGCCAGAACAATCCGCGGCTGATCAACGGAACCAGCGGAATTGTCGACCGGTTCACGGTGTACAAGATCCGGCTGATGAACTCGCCGATGTTTCACGTGTTCATGGATGTGCCGACGAACTTTACGGCGTGGGGCGTGAGGATTGTGACGCCGTTCGATGCGCGGAACTCCGATGGCATCGATCCGAACTATGGGACGAATGTGACGATTACGCAGTCGCACATCAGCGATGGCGATGACCAGGTGGCGATTGGAGGAAACAAGCTGCCGGGAGCGTCGTACTACACGGTCGAGAATAATTGGTTCGGCAATGGACATGGGCTGTCGATTGGCAGCACCACGCTGGGCGGCGTACGGCACCTGCTGGCTCAGAATTTGACGTGGTCAGGGTTGGCTACGGACTCGAATGCGACGGCGGTGCACACCAAGAGCACTACGTCGAAGGGCGGAGTGGTTCAGGACCTGACGTATCGGAACATCTGCACGAAGGATCTTCGGTATGCGATCTGGCTGGATCCGTTCAATTCGGGGGTCGTGACAACCGGGTCATCGCTGCCCTGGTACAAGGACATCCTGATTCAGAATCTGCACCAGGTGACGCCGTCGACCACCGCAACGACGACAGGGCAGGTGATTATCCAGGGAGCGAACGCGACCGTGCCGACTGAGGTGACGCTGGACAACGTAGTGGTCGACGGGATCGTGGCGAAGGACTTCGTCAACAAGTTCAAGCAAACGACGCCGACGGACTCGATCATCACCGTGGGGCCGGGGCCGGTAAACTTTCTTCAGTTCCTGACGGCGCAGGTTGGAGGCTCGGCCAACGTCACAGTGAACAACAACATCTCGAACAGCAACCCGCCATACGACTGCCCGGCGGATGCGTTTGCGCCGATTGCGGGCGAACTGATTCCGGGGCCGGCGCAGATCAATCCGGGAACGACGCCGACGGTGCAGGTGCAGGTGTACACGACGCGGGCTGTGTCGTATCAGACGTACCTCGCGAACCTGGCGACGGACCCGAATGCGTCGCTGGCGCTGACGCCGCCGACGGGAACCGTGACGGTCTTTGACACGGCACCCGATGGCACCGTGACGGCGGTGGGCCAGGCGACGCTGCAGGTGACGAGCAACAGCGGCATGGAAATGGTGCCGGTGCAACTGGTGGCTCTGCCGGCGGGCGCCAATACGCTGACGGCGCAGTACTCGGGCGACAGCAACTATCCGGCGTTTACGTTCGGCAACTATGCGTTGTCGGTCGGGCGTGGCAACACGTCGGACACGTCGCTGAGTATCTCAGCGACGAGCGTGATGGCGGGTAATCCGGTGTCGCTGACGGCGTTTGTGGGCGGGCATGGACACAGCACGCCGGCGGGTACTGTGCAGTTCACGGCTGGGAGCCTGAACATCGGATCGGCTCCGACGAATGGGCAGGGAAGCGCGACGGTGACGACGAGCTCGCTGACTCCCGGAACGTACAACGTTGTGGCATCGTTCACGGCGCAGCAGGGGTCGACGGCTTCGCAGTCAACGCCGGTGGCGCTGACGGTGACGCAGATCCCGACGACGCTGGCGCTGACGGCGAATCCTTCGCCTGCGGTGCACGGAACGGCGGTGACGATCACGGCAACGGTGAGCTATCCGGCGACGAGCCTGCTGCCGAGCGGCACGGTGACGATCAAGGATGGCTCGACCACGATCGCAACGCTGGCGCTGGTGGATGGCGCGGCGAGCTTCACGACGAGCACGCTGGCTGTGGGAACGCACTCGTTGAGTGCGAGCTATGGCGGCGATGCGAATTTCGTGAAGTCGTCGACGACGGGGAGTGTGATGATCACGGCGCCGTAGTCATTGCACTGAGGCAAGCGAAGAAGGCCCGGGCGATTGCCCGGGCCTTCTCGTGTCAGTCATAGAACTCAGCGTACCGACCACAAAGAAACGATATCAAAAATCGAATAGAATCGTGACACATGCTGTTTTTCTGCCGGAGGGGCTAAGTGTCTCGCGCTGTGATCGACGCTTTGTTTCGCTGCTCTTGTGGTCGTCGTCGATCCTGGCGCAGGTTTCCAGTGAACTTCATGGACACGTTCTCGATCGCTCCGGCCGAGATGTGGCGGGCGCTCAGCTTCGACTGACGCAGCAGTCCACGCGAGCGGCCTTCGCGACGACAACGGACGGCAAGGGTTTTTCAATTTTGCTGAGCTTGTCCCGGGACGCTATGACATGGAGACACGTGCAGCAGGCTTTCGCACCGAGATTCAGCGCGGGATCGTCATTAGCATCGGCGGCGTTGTTGATCTGCCGGTGACGCTTGCTGTAGGTGGGGTGAGCGAGCGGGTTGAGGTGAACTCCTCAATTCCGCTGCTTCAGTCGCAGACCTCCAATATTCAGATGGTGATTCCTGCGACGCATATCGCGGCGATCCCGCTGAACTCGCGCAATTTTGTTAGCCTCACGCAACTCGCTCCGGGTGTTGAACTGCCGCCGGGCACGCTGCTGCCGCGCATCAACGGCGGGCGTCCGCGCACGAACGAGTACCTGTTCGACGGCATCTCGGCGTTGCAGCCCGAGCCGGGACAGGTGGCGTTCTTTCCGATCCTCGATGACATTGCGGAGTTTGCGGTCGAATCCAACAATGTCTCAGCGGAGTTCGGGCGCTTCAATGGCGGCGTGGTGAACGTGAGCACGCGCTATGGAGCGAATGCGTTTCACGGAAGCTTCTTTGAGTACCTGCGCAACGAAGACCTGAACGCGCGCAACTACTTTGCTCCGACGGGCCGCAAGCCGGAGTACCGGCGCAATCTGTACGGCGGCACGATCGGCGGACCGATCCTGCGCGACAAGCTCTTTTTCTTCGGCGACTACCAGGGCATCAAGCAGGCGATCGGCGTGACGCGGATCTCGACCGTGCCCACGTTGGCGCAGCGCGCGGGGAATTTTGGTTCGACTGCCATCTACAACCCGGCGACTACGGTTTTTAGCGGCGGCGTGTATACGCGGAAGCAGTTTCTCAATAACACCATCAACGTGCCGTTCGATGCGGCCGCGAAGGGACTGCTGGCGCGTATCCCGCTGCCGACCTCCAGCGCAGCGACCAACAACTACAGCCGCACGGCCAACGACATCGATCACCAGAATCAGTTTGACTTCCGGCTCGATTTCGCCCACGGCACGGCCGATCACGCATTCGCGCGCTACACGTATTACAACGAGGTGGAGCAGCCGGTGACGCCGTTTCCGGATGGCAGCGGAGCGATCTCGGGCTCGGTGCTGGGCACGGGCAATGTGACCGGCCTCTCGAATGTGCTGGGTCAGCAGGTCGTGGTCAATGAGACGCACACGTTCACGCAGCATCTTCTGAACGATGTGCGCGTGGGTTACACGCGCCGCGCGAACTATCTTAGTGGCAATACCGTCAGCGGAACTGCGTCGAGCGATCTGGGGATACCGGGCATTCCGGCGAATGCCGCCTTCAATAACGCAGTGCCGACGTTTACGTTCTCGAATGGATTCGGGCAGATCGGCGCGCCGGTGGGCGCGTTCTCGAACTACCAGACCAGCGTGTATCAACTGGTGGACACGGTGCTGCTCAACCGTGGAGCGCACACGATCAAGGCAGGAGCGGACATACGGTGGTATCAACTCAACGCGGTTGCGCCGCCGAGCCCCACGGGATCCTTTGCGTTTACGAATACGGGCACGGACACGCAGGCGACCGGGGCGGCGACCGGTGGCAATGCCTTTGCGAGCTTCCTGCTGGGGCAGGTGGATACGTTTGCGATCGACCTGCAGACGTCGATCGTCCGGCCGCGAGACCACATCGAGGCGTTCTTTTTGCAGGACGACTGGCGTTTCACGCCGAAGCTCACCGCAAATCTCGGTGTGCGCTGGGACATCCACAATCCCTCGACGGAGAAGAGCAATCAGGGCGCGGTCTTCAACCTGGCAACGCAGAAGCTCGACTATCTAGGCGTCAACGGATATCCGCGGTCGGCGCGCGAGACGCACTATCTCAACTTCTCGCCGCGCGTCGGTGTTGCGTATGCGATGACACCGCGCACGTCGATTCGCTCTGGGTTCGGCATCGTGTTTATCGATCAATCCGGCATCACGACTCCGTTTACTGCGCCGCAGTTTCCGTTCATCCAGAATGTGCAGCAGAAGACGCAGGACTCGATCAACGCCGCATTTGCGCTGGCCAGCGGACCCACCGTCGCGCCGATCGCGTTGACGCCGAACGCGGGCCTGGGGCAGAGCGTGTATACGGCCGACCGCAGTGCTGGTCCCGGATATGTGGAACAGTGGAATGCCGCGGTGCAGCGCGCCTTGACGAACTCGCTCTCGGTGGAGGTGGCGTATGTGGGCTCACACATCGTGCACGTGGGAATTCCTGACTCTGACGTGAATCAGCTCACGGCGGCGCAGCTCGCAACCGGGCTCACGAATCCCGGATCGCTGACGGGGCAGGTGACGAATCCGTACTACGGACAGATTCCTGCATCGAGTTCGATTGGCGGCAAGACGGTCGCTGCAGCGCAACTGCTCAGGCCGTATCCGCGCTTTCAGAATGTGGCGATATACCGCCACAATTCAGGCACGACCAACTACAACGCATTCGAAGCGAAGGCCGAGCAGCGCTTGTCGCGAGGACTCTCCTTTAGCGTGGCGTATACGCACTCAAAACTCATCGACGATGCCTCGAGCGTGTTTTCGTCGACGGTGTTCTCATCGCCCAACTCCTCCAGCCTGGTTGCGGCGGATGTATATCGTCCGTACCTGGAGCGCGACAGCTCCAGCGGTGATATGCCGAACGTGGAGGCGGTGAGCGTGGTGTATGCGTTGCCCGCCGGGCGCGATCATCGATTCGGGTCCGGGCCGGTGGCCGATCGCATCTTTGGCGGATGGACAGTGAACAGCATCTATACGGCGCAGTCGGGGATGCCGGTGACGATCACGCAGACGACGAACTTCAACAGCTTCGCTGGCTTTGTGACCGCGCGTCCGAACTATGTTCACAATCCGGCGATTCCGATGAATCAGCGCACGGTGCAGCATTGGTTCAACAATGCGAACCCCGCGGTCGCGAGCAGCTACCAGGGCAGCGCCGCGTTTGCCGTTGCGCCGCAGTTCACGATCGGCAATACATCGCGCAACCCAGTGCGCGGGCCGGCGTTCCGGGACCTCGATCTTTCGCTCCTCAAACACACGCGCCTGACGGAGGGGACAGACCTCGAGTTTCGTGCCGAGCTGTTCAACGTAACGAATACGCCGGCATTCGCGCAGCCGAATGGCGTCGTCGGGAATACGGCGTTCGGCACAATCGCGGCGACTGTCGCAGAGGAGCGCGTCGCGCAGTTTGCGGTGCGAGTCAGCTACTAAATCCGGCGCGTGGCAGACTACCGAAGCTCGCGATAACGGAAGCAATCGGTGAGGTGATCATTCACCATTCCGACAGCCTGCATGTGGGCATAGATGATTGTTGAGCCGACGAAATTGAATCCACGTTGCTTCAGGTCCTTGCTGAATGCGTCCGATTCGGGTGAATTCGCGGGAATCTGCTGCATGGAATTCCATTTGTTGAGCTTCGGTTTGCCGTCGACGAAGCGCCAGCAGAAGTCGTCGAAGCTCCCGAACTCTTCCTGGATTTTGAGAAAGGCGCGTGCGTTCTTCACCGCAGGATTCGATCTTCAAACGGTTGCGAATGATCCCGGAATCTAATACGAGCTTTTCAATCCGTTGCGCAGTGAATCGTGCGACCTTCTCGGGATCAAACTCCGCAAAGGCATGTCGATAACCTTCTCGCTTCCTGAGTATGGTCGTCCAGCTCAGTCCCGCCTGTGCACCTTCGAGGATTAGAAACTCGAAATGTTTGCGGTCATCGTGGACCGGAACACCCCATTCGCGATCGTGATACTGAAGCATCAGCGGATCGTCGACGCGGACCCAGGCGCACCGTTTCTTTTTGAGATCGTCGTGCAAAAGAGACGCTCCTCCCCGGACGCTATTGGAGGTGACGCTAGAAATACTAGTGCGTTCTGCTGCCGCTCGCCTTTGGAGGGGGAGGCGGGTAGGCCGGTTTGGGCTTGGGCTTTTTGTAGAGGGCGGGCTCAGGTGGTGGGGCGGGCTCGTGCGTGCGGTGCTCGGAGACGGCTTCGGCGATCGCGTACTTGAGTTTGTCGACGCCCTCGCCGGTGACGGCAGAGATGGTGTAGAAGGGCAGCTTGCGGCGGGTTGCGAAGGCCTTCAGCTTTTTTAACTTGTCGGGGTTCGCGACGTCGGCTTTCGTAGCGACGAGAATTGTGGGCTTCTGCGGCAGTGTGGGATCGAAGGCCTTGAGCTCGGCGGTGATGACCTTGAAGTCTTCGACGGGGTCGGGGCGGGCGCTGCCTTCGATGGCGTCCGAGGCGTCGGAGACGTCTACCAGGTGGACCAGGACTGATGTCCGCTCGATGTGGCGGAGGAACTGGGTGCCGAGGCCGGCGCCGTGGCTGGCGCCTTCGATGAGGCCGGGCATGTCGGCGACGGTAAAGGACTGCTCGTATGGTGCCTCGCCGACCTGAACGACGCCAAGGTTGGGCTCCAGCGTGGTGAAGGCATAGTTGGCGATCTTGGGGCGAGCGGCGGAGAGCACGAGATGAGCGTGGACTTGCCGACGTTGGGGTAGCCGACGAGGCCGGCGTCGGCGAGGAGCCGGAGCTCGAGGCGATAGTTGCGGGCCTCGCCGGGGCGGCCGAGTTCGTGCTCGCGCGGGGCCTGGTGCGTGGAGGTGGCGAAGTGCTGATTGCCGCGCCCGCCGCGTCCGCCGCGGGCGATGACGATCTCGTCGTTGGGTGTGGCGAAGTCGTGGATGAGCTCGCCGGTCTCTTCGTCGTAGACGAGGGTGCCTACGGGGACGTTGAGGACGGTGTGCTCGCCGGCTGAGCCGGACATGTTGGAGCCGAGGCCGTGGCCGCCGCGGTCGGACTTCCACTCAGGGTTGTAGCGGAAGTGGATGAGGGTGTTGTGGGAGAGCGAGGAGCGCATGAGGATGTCGCCGCCGTGGCCGCCGTCACCGCCGGAGGGGCCGCCGCGGGGGACGAATTTTTCGCGGCGGAAGGCCATGCAGCCGTTGCCGCCGTCGCCGGCTTTGATTCGGATGTGCGCTTCGTCGATGAACATCGGGCGGGGGGCGTCCTCTGGAACTCTTTAAATGAGTTTAGCGGAGGACGGACGAACGGCCGGAGGCCAGGCGACTGGCGAGGGTGGTAGGCTGGGTTAACGACTTAGTTACGATAAAGGGCCAAGATTGTGGAATATCGGGGACCTAACCGCCTTTTTGGGGGCGTCGGGACCCGCTTTGTATCGATTTTTTGATGTGCAGTTGTACATGGCGTTGCTACACTGGGCGCCATCGAGACCAGAGAATGCGCCCGGACGTTTGCAAAGGACTTGCGCCGGGACGCCATGATTTACGAGCCAAGGCAAGGTGTAGCTACCCCGGTCGGTTCCGGCGCTGGCACAGAGTAACTGCGATGGCTAACTTTTAGGAGACCGTATGAGACGCAATACGCTGCTGAGCAGGCTGAGCCTGCTCTGTTCCGCATTTCTATTAATGGCCAGTGTGGGGCTGGCTCAGTCGACAACACAGGGAGCTATCGCGGGCACGGTGCTCGATGCATCGGGCGCGGCGATTCCGAACGCGACGCTGACGGTGCACAACACCGGGACGAACGCCGATATTCACCTGACCGGTGATTCGAGCGGCTACTTCAAGGCGCCGCTGCTGGATCCGGGCACCTATACGGTGACGATTGCCGCACAGGGCTTCGGCACCGAGGTCGATAACAGCGTAGGGGTTGTCGTCGGACAGATCACGACGCTGTCGCCGCACCTGAAGGCAGGCAGCGAGTCGACGACGGTGAGCGTCTCGGCGGATGCGGTGCAGCTCAACTTTGAGACGCCGGACATGACGGCGACGCTGAATCAGACGGCGCTGCAGAATATTCCGATCCAGAACAAGCGCTGGTCGGCGCTGGCGCATGACGACGCCGGGTGTTGTTGCGGACTCGAACGGGTTCGGCCTGGTGAGCATCCGCGGCATGAGCACGCTGATGAATAACGTCGAGGTTGACGGCGCGGACGACAACCAGGCGTACTTCTCTGAGGAGCGCGGGCGTACGCGTGAGGGCTACTCGACGGTGGCCGACTCGATGCGCGAGTTTGCGGTGAACACGGGCGTGTACTCGGCGCAGTACGGACGTGCGGCCGGCGGTGTCATCAACTCGGTGACGCGGAGTGGAACGAACCAGATCCATGGCGATGTGACGTTCAACGATCTCGATCGTGGTTTCGGAGCGTATGTGCCGGGATCGATCGATGCGAGCGGACACCCGCTGAAGCCGAAGGACCTGCGCAAGATTTACGGGTTTTCGGCAGGCGGACCGCTGCTGAGGGACCGGCTGTTCTGGTTCTACACGTACAACCAGCTGACGCACATCAATCCAGGTGTGTCGATTGCGAAGAACTTCGGCGCGCCTGATGGAAGCACGGTCGGATCCTTCCTGGAGAAGCCGGACTCTGCGACGCCGACCATTGAGGCGAACTGCAACCAGACGACGGGCTACCTGAACACGACAACGAGCGGAACCGGAACGCTGCCGCACAATTCGCTGGACAGCTCGGTCTGCACGCTGGCGGCACGCCTGAAGCTGGGTTCGTACGCGAATGCGGTTTCGTACTACAACAACGGCGTCACGGGACCGACTGGATTGACGTCGGACCTCGGCATCGTTCCGCGCGCCGGCTACCAGGAGATCAACTCTCCCAAGCTGGACTGGCAGGTCAATGATAAGAACCGGGTGAGCCTCCTGTACAACCGCCTGCGCTGGGATGCGCCGGGCGATGTGCAGACGGCCAGCACCGCGCAGTATTCCGTGGATGCGTTCGGTATGGACTTTGTGAAGCTGGACTACGGCATTGCGAAGCTAACGAGCCAGTTGTCACCGCGCCTTGTCAACGAAGTGCTGTACCAGTACGGCCGCGAGCTGAACGACGAAGCACAGCAGCCCTACAGCCAGTACACGCTGAACAATCTGGTAGCCAAGGGCGGAAGCGTCGCCGGCGCCGGGCCGAACGGCCCGGGCGGAACCATTCCGTACATCGGCCTGAACACGTCGATCGGCTTCAACATGGGATCGCCGTACTACTCGTACCGCATTGCGTATCCGTCGGAGTGGAAGTGGCAGATTGAAGACATCCTCTACTACCAGCTCGGCAACCACAGCCTGCGTATGGGTGGAGACTTCGTCCACAACGCCGATCAGCTGCACCAGACGCCGTACTACTACGGCGACTACAGCTATAGCTCGCTGACAAACTACCTTTCGGATCTGGCGACGAAGAGCGGAACGAACCAGGGTACCTGCAACAGTTCGGGCGCGGCAGGAAGCGCGACGACCTCGGGTGTGGGCACCTATGGTTGCTACTCGTCGATGTTCCAGTACTTCGGCGCGACGCAGTTCTCGATGTCGACCATGGACTACGCGGGCTTCATCCAGGACAACTGGAAGATCTCACCACGCCTGACGCTGGAGCTTGGTCTGCGGTACGACTTTGAGTCGCTGCCGGCGCCTCCGTCGAACCTGACTTCGGCGACGGGCTCGTTTGTTCCGTACGACGGACTGACAAATGCACCCAGCGACAAGAACAACTTCGGTCCGCGCATCGGCTTCTCGTACGATGTGTTCGGTTCAGGCAACACGGTGCTGCGCGGCGGCTACGGTCTGTACTACGGCCGCGTGTTGAACGGCGTGGTGGCAAGCATTCAGTTTGGCTCCGGCAGCCCGAATGGGCAGTTCGGAACGGCCAGCCTGAAGCCGACGGCGTCGAGCGCGACACCGCAGTTCCCGTTCCCGCTGGCGGCAGGATCGGGCACGAAGCCGGCGTCGTTCTACCTGGCACCGAATCTGCAGAACCCGCAGGTGCATGAGCTCGACATGCAGGTGCAGCAGAACCTTGGCAAGGGCAATATCTTCCAGGTGAGCTACCTGGGAGCGCTGGGCCGCGAGCTACCGAACTACCTCGACGTGAACCTGGCTCCGCCGCAGGTCACGGAGTACATCCAGGCCAACAACGGACCGATTGGTGGAACGCTGACGGCGGTGCCCACGTTTGGCACGTGCACGGCGAGCTCCACCTGCACGCACCCGACCGGCTACCTCAACACGAACTTCGGCAACATCACGGAGCTGGTCTCCAACATCAACTCGAGCTACAACGGCCTGGTGTTCGAGATTCTGAACCGCTCGGCTCATGGGCTGCAGTTCGATGCGAACTACACCTGGGCGCACGCGCTGGACTTCAACCAGAATGCGAGCTCGACGACGAGCACGAATAACTGGCTGAACCCCTACGCGTCGGCGCGGGACAACTACGGTACCTCGCAGTTCAACGTGGGCAACCGGTTCGTGGGTTACATCCTGTACAACGTGCCGAACCTGCACTCGGGAACCGCGCTGAAGTATCTGACGAACGACTGGAGCATCGGCAACACGTTCCAGATGCAGAATGGCCTCCCGTTCTCAGGAAATATCGGCACGGGCTTCAACTCGGCTGCGGCGCTGAACTCGTCGTGGAACGGCGCGCCGAGCGTGTTCTACATCCCGCTGCTGGGGATCAACACGTACCAGGTGCCACGCGCGATTGTGGATGATGTCCGGTTGCAGAAGGGCGTCCGCTTTACCGAGCGGTTCAACCTGCTGCTGCAGGCGAACATGTACAACGTGGCTAACCACCAGAACTTCACCACGAGCGAGATCAACCAGAACGCGTACAACTTCGGCTCAAGCAGCGGAACGATCGGCACCACGCCGACGAATCCGGTGCAGCTGAACTACCTGCCGACGACCTTCCAGTCGCGGTCGGGCTCGAACAACTCGGGCTTCCTGTACACGCCGAGGGAGTTTGAGCTGGGTGCGCGGTTCGAGTTCTAGCCGACAACGTCGGACGAAACCGGAGGGGCGGTGGCCGCGAGGCTGCCGCCCTTTTCGCTGTTTGCAGGTCGGCGGTCGGTTTTGAGCCTCGGAGGGAGACCCAAGGTTGATTCCGGGCGGGATTCTGGGGTAAACTCAATAAGTTCGGCGAAGTGGCTGGTTTGTCTGGCTGCAGAGGCTGTTCCGGCGTGGCGGATGCAACCCCAGGGGGTGGCAACGCGGACCGGAGCTGGCGATGGCAAGCGCCTCCTGACAAGCATCGATACAACGCTACAAGAGCTTATCGAGCGAGATTTTCTGGGCAGCGCGTGTGCGCTCAGCCCGCGAGAGGTTGGAGTTATGTACGCAGTCATTCGTACCGGCGGCAAGCAGTACCGCGTCGCTCCCGGCGACACGCTGAGGATTGAAAAGAGCGAGCATGATGGCACGCTGGAGTTCTCAGATGTGCTGGCGGTCAGCGGCGACGAGGGCAAGTTTGAGCAGGAGTTGGGCGGCGCGAAGGTGCTGGCCGAGGTCGTCGGCGAGGGCCGCGGCGACAAGATCCTTGTCTTCCACTACAAGCGGAAGAAGCAGTACAAGAAGCTGCAGGGCCACCGCCAGAGCTTCGTTGAGGTCAAGATCAACGAGATCCAGGTGAACGGCAAGAGCTTCAAGGCTGAGAAGTAGATTTTTAGATTCGAGATTTTAGATTTTAGAGATCGGCGGGGCGCGAGGCCTTTCGCGATCTCGAATGAGGCGGAACGATGGCACATAAAAAAGGTCTTGGAAGCAGTAAGAATGGGCGCGATTCAAACGCACAGCGGCTGGGCGTAAAGCGCTTCGGCGGCGAGACGGTCTCGGGTGGGTCGATCCTTGTACGGCAGCGCGGGACACCGCTGAAGCCGGGCAAGAACGTCGGCCGCGGCAGCGATGACACGCTGTTTGCGAAGATTAGCGGCGTGGTGAAATTTCAGAACCGCGGACAGCATGGACGATTTGTGTCGATCGAGCCGGTCGCGCAGTAGTCTTTGCCGCATTGCGGCGAGGTTTAGAAAGCCCTGCTTCCGGCAGGGCTTTCGTGCGTCTGGAGACGGGTGCGCCTAATCTAATCCCCGCAAGGAGAGGTGCTTCATGGAGCAGAGCCTGGAGAGGACGTTGTCGGTGCTGGAGCGTACGCCGCAGGCGTTGGACGCGATGCTGCGGGGGCTTCCGGAGGAGTGGACGCGCAGTAATGAGGGCGAGGGGACGTGGAGCGCGTTCGATGTGGTGGTGCACCTGATCCACTGCGAGCACGATAATTGGGTGCCGCGGGCGCGGGTGATTCTGGAGTCGGGCGGCGAGGTGCGGCAGTTCCCGGCGTTTGACCGGCGGGGCGAGATCTATGAGAGCCGGTCGATGAAGCTCGAGGAAGTGCTGGAGAGATTTGCCCAGGTGCGGGCGGAGAATCTGCGGACGGTCCGGTCGTGGGGGCTGGGGCCTCAGGAGCTGGCGATGCCTGGGAGGCATCCGGCACTGGGTGATGTGACGCTCGCGCAACTGATGGCGACGTGGGCCGCGCACGATCTGAATCATCTGCACCAGATCTCACGCGTGATGGCGTACCAGTATCGCGAGGCGGTGGGGCCGTGGCGTGAGTTCATGGGCGTGATGAAGTGCGAGGGGCACGGCGGATGACGTGGCTCTAGTGCGCGGGTAGAGCCGCCAGTTTCTCGGAGAGCTTCCTGCGCCAGATCTGGCGGGCGTCGGGCTCCATGGTTTCGATCTTCTGACCTGCGCGAGTGTAGGCAGCGCGGGCCTCGTCAGCATGGCCGGAGGCGGCGAGTGCATCGCCGAGCGCGAGTTCGGGCTCGACCTCGCCGGGAGCGAGTTGTTCGGCCTGCTGCGCTTCGGCGACAGCCTGCGGGATGTCGTGCTGCTTGAGGGCGAGGGTGGAGAGCTCGACGTGGGGAAGTGCGGAGGCGAGCGGGACGGTGAAGGTGCCATCGAACCAGGAGACGCCGTTCTGGATGAACTCGGTGGGATGGATCGAGCGGAAGGACTCGTAGGGGTTGAGAACGCTGGAGCCCAACTCGAAGCCGTTGAGGTCGCCGGCGCTGATGAGGACCGGGCCGACGAGGATTGACGGAGTGAGTTGCGAGGTGCCGGTGAAGTGCGAGTCCGGAGTTGGGATGAGTTCGCAGGGGATGCCGTAGTCCGCGGGCAGGATGAAGGGCGTGGCGAAGTAGGCGATGTAACAGTGCTGTATGTTGCGTGCGCGGAGCTCGGCGGAGACGGCAATGAGCTGCTGGGCCCAGTCGGTGTTCGAGTCGGAGAGATAGCGATAGGTCTGCGTGGGCCCGCCCCAGGCCTCGTTGGCGTAGCTGATGTAGTTGGGCGAGGCGTGAACGGTAGTCGCGATGTGGAAGATGAGCAGCGCGATAACGGCTAGGGTCCAGCGCTCGCCATGGCGAAGCAGAGCGGCGGTGCCAGCCCCGGCGATGACACAGCAGAAGAGGAAGACGGGAAGGATGTGGCGCGCGCCGATGTTGAGGTGCGAGCCCATCGAGACGAGCATGTAGACGATAGGCGGGATGAGGACGAAGGCGAGCTCGAGCGATGGGCGCCGCCAGCGGCGGGCGATGGCGACGAGCGTGAGCGCGAGAAGCGCGAGCATGGAGAGCGTCGACTTGATGAGGAAGTCGATGGGGAAGTACATCCACGTGCCGTGGGCATAGACGCGGCCGAGCAGGAAGCTGGGCATCTCGTTGGCGACGAGGCGGACGTCAGCTAGGCCGTAGAGGTAGCTTTCCGGAAGCAGATGCCAGTGTGCGAGAAACAGGATGCCGTGGGCTTCGCGGGGAACGAGCGGCTTGACGTACTCCGCGAGTGACGGCGAGAGAGCGAGGCCGGCGGGGCGTGCGCTGAAACGGAATCCGTAGAAGGCCCAGAGGACGACGACCGCGACACCTGTGATCACAGCGAGCGCGGTGATCATGCGGGCTAGTGTGATGGGCGGCGACGATGAGGCGAGGTCCCTGCGGCGCCCGCTGTAGAGCACGACAGCAGCGAGAAGGAGCAGCATCGGCGCGAGCAGGATGGTGGAGTGCTTCGCGGCGAGCGCGAAGCCGGCGACGAGGCCTGTGGTGAGGAGGCGGCCGGTGGAGGGCACTTTCACCCAGCGCCAGAAGGCGTAGATGGTCGCGAAGATGGTGCAGGAAGCGGCCATGTCCGTGGTGACGTAGGCCCCGTGCGCGACGAGGTTGGGCTCGAAGCAGAAGAGCGTGAGCGCGATGAGGCCGGCGGTAAGCGAGAACATCTCCGTGGTGCCGAGGAAGACGAGCACGGCGGCGAGCAGAGAGAAGATGGAGGCGAAGAGGCGAGCGCGGAAGATCAGAGTGCCGGCGTTGTAGCGGCCGCCGTCTGCAGGGCCGTTATGGAAGAGCAGCTCACGGCCGCCGAAGTAGGCCTCTCCCTTGAAGAAGCCATGGCCAACGGTGGGGACTTTGAGATCGAGCGGAAGGAGCGGGAGCGCGCCGATCATCTTGACCATCGGCGGGTGCTCTGGGTTGAGGCCGAAATCGTGAGCTGTCAGGCTCTTGTAGCCGGCGAAGATGTGGTCGCCCTCATCCCACGTGAGGGATTGGCCACGGATGGCGTGGAGCATCTGCAGCCAGAAGATGAAGATGAGAGCGGGTGCGACGATCAGCACCCAGCGAGTTCGCAAGCGGCTTTCTCCGGGGAGGGGATGGCGGAGGAAGCATAGCAGGGCGTGCTATTCGAGCACAAGAAAAACGTTTGTCTTCACATTTTACCGTCGTCTTCCCTGGCTATTCGTCCAGCGGCCAGGATTTGCGATCGATGGTGAAGATGTCGGTGGTGCGGCAGTAGCCGCCGGAGCCGTGCATGCGGCCGATGAGGCGAAGCCTGTGTGGGTCGATGTAGAGGCGCTCGAGGTTAGCAAAGGCTTCGGTGCGGACGTGTGCGTGGAGAACGCGCGCGAGGACGATGATGCTGGAGCCTCCGGGTTCGATGGTCTGGAAGAGGCGGCACTCGAGGCCGACGGGTGACGCTGCGATGCGCGGGACTTCGATGAGGGTGGAGGGCGCGAGGTCGAGGCCCGCAAGCCTGGTTTCGTCGGTGCCGCGCGGCGCGTTAGTGGCGGTGATGTTCATCTGAGGCGCGAGCTCTTCGGGGACGAGGTTGACGACGAAGTCGTTGTGCTCGCGGATGTTGGAGAGGGTGTCCTTGCCCTCGCGGTCGGAGGCGGCGGAGAAGCTGATGGCGATGAGCGGTGGGTCAGCCGAGAGGATGTTGAAGAAGGAGAACGGTGCGGCGTTAAGACTTCCCTCGGCGTCGCGCGAGACGACCCAGGCGATGGGACGCGGCATGATGACCGAGGCCAGAAGTTTGTAGGCGTCGGGCTTCTGCATGGCGGCGAGGTCGAAGTGGGAAAAGGCGTCGGGCATGGATGTTGGATGAGCGAGCGGGTGGGCGAGGCTCAGCGAAGTCCTTTGCACAGAATAGAAGAGCGCCGACTTACTGATCTTGCGTTCGCAGCATCTTAGTAAAGGTCTGCGCACGAGGAAAGTGCGGGAAAAGAGAGTGAGCGATGCAGAAGCTGATGGCAGCAGTGCTGTGCGTTCCGCTGATAGCGGCGACAGCGGTTCCGGTTGCGGCACAGAACGGATACAACGATCGCGGATATCACCAGAACGACCGGAGATACAGCCAGAATGATCGTGGGTACAACCGGGAGTCGCACCAGCGGTTCTACAACGGTGCATATCGGGGCGGTCAGGGTGGGGACTACTACGGCCAAGATAACCGCCGCTACGACGAGTATGACCGGCGCTATCACGGCGATCAAGGCTACTACCGTCAGCATGAGGGCGGCATTGGACCGGGTAAAGGAGCTCTCATTGGCGGCGCCGGCGGCGCAGTCCTTGGCGCACTGTTCGGCGGCGGCGCCAAAGGGGCTCTCATCGGCGGTGCGGCGGGTGCCGGCATCGGCGCAGTGATCGGCGAGGCCCACCAGAACAATGAGCGCCGCGACCGCTACCCGTACTAGCCGCTGTAAGCGGTGCCTGACACTTCTCCGAACACGAAAGGAAACAGACATGCGAACACTTTGCACGATTTCGGCCGCAGCGCTCGCTGCCGGGCTAATCCTCAGCACCCCTGCCATCTGCCTCGCACAGCACGCCCAGGAGCAGGCGAGACCTGCAGCTCCCATCCGGCCGGAATCCGCTGAGCACATGACGCCCGGCCCGGTTACCTGGACGCCCGAACAGCTAGTCACGGCTTCGGTGCACGACGCTTGGGTCATGAGTGGCAAGAATCAAGCGACCTTCTTCGAAATGGTGACGCAACTGGCGGCACTGTCGGCCCAGAAGCGCGGTCTGCAGTTGCCGGAATCCGAGAAAGCAGGCGAGCGGTTCGGCGAGCTGATCAAGCAGATGGCCAAGGCCGACACCGATCAGCTCCTGTACAACGTGGTTGACAGGGCAGTGAAGCAGGTCGGCGTGCCGCTGAATTCAACGGCATCGTCCCGCGAACACGAGCAGCATCAGTAGCGCTCGGGCGAGGCGGCTGGCCGCCCTTTGTCGTTGAAGACGACGCGGGTAGCGGCCAGCTGGTGGTCGTGAGGGAAAATGAGCAGCCAGCGCTCGGGGACGGCGCGCGCGAGGAAGCGCTTGCGTTCGTCGATGCAGCGGATGGGATCAAGATCGTAGCCCATGACCCAGGTGGGATCGAGGTGGTGGTGGGTTGGGAAGAGGTCTCCGGTGTAGACCGCGTGCTCGCCGCCAGACTCAATGTGGACGGCGAGCATGTCCGCTGTGTGCCCGGGGAAGGGTTCCATGATGAGGCCGGGGAGGATCTCGAGCGAGGTCTGGATCGTCGGTGGGGGCAGGTCGGGCGCTTCGGGATTGCGGAGCCGAGCGTCATCCGGCGTGTAACCGCCGCGGCCGTTTGGGTCGAGCAGGGTGAGTTGCCCGGAGGCGAGAAGCGGGTCGTAGTTCGGTGAGAGATAGCTGACGCGGTCGCGGTCAAGCTGCTGGCGGCCGTGCGCGAGCTCTCCGGCGGCGCAGAAGTAGCGCGCGTTGGGGAAGGTGGGCGTGACGGAGCCGTCGGCGTGGAGGGTGGTGTTCCAACCGCAGTGGTCGAAGTGAAGGTGGGTGTTGAGAACGTGGGTCACGTCTTCGGGGCGAACGCCGGCAGCGGCGAGCGAAGCTGGGAGGAGCTCTTGGTTCTGGTGGATCTCCCGCGTCTTCGGAGAAAGCTTGTTGCCGAGGCCGGTCTCGATGACGACGAGCGCCGAGGGCATGCGCGAGGAGGAGAATCGTATGACGAGCGCATTGAGGCCGAGCAGAATGTTGTTGTTTGCGTCGGCGGGGGTGCGGCGGCTCCAGAGGATCTTGGGAACGACGCCGAACATGGCGCCGCCGTCGAGGAGAAAGGTACCGTCTGTGCAGAGTGTGAGTTCGAGGTCGCCGAGGGGGTGGCGAGCGCGAATGAGGGAGTCGTCGTCGGGCCGGGCTGCTGGGTGCGAAGGGACACGCGTCACCGCATCAGGCTACACGAGCCTGATGGGCGAGCAGTGCAAACTCATGCGCGAAGAGCTTCGGCTACGGCCGCGGCCAGCGAAGACGCATCGGGATTCTCAACGATGGAGGGCGTCTGGGCGATCAGGCCGAGGGTAGTGTGCGCATCTACGGTGGCCGGCGACGCGGTGTCCCCGTTGGAGAGCACCTGATCGACGACGGCATTGACCTGCGCAGCGGGTGAGTCCATCTGGGCGACTGCAGCGACACCCGTGGGAACTCGCTTGAGCTGGAAGCAGGAGCGACAGAGTACCGGCCGGCCCTGGGTGGGCTTGAACGGGACGGTGGTCTCGATGCCGCAAGCCGAACATTTCGTTCGGGTTTCGGTGCGCGAGAGAGGAAGGGTTAAGGCCCCGTTTGGATTGGCGGTGCGGCCCAGGCCAGCTCGTTTGGCCTTGCATAGTTTGCAACGCTTGGGGTCGTTCTTAAACTGCTTATCGTAGAAGAAGAGTTGCTCGCCTGCGGTAAAGATGAACTCGTTGCCACAGTCCGAGCACTTCAGAATGCGGTCCGTGAATTCCATTGCGCCTTCTCCCATCTAACGGGATAGGGCTGAAACGTTACCAGAGGTCCAGACTCGAAGGGTGAAGATCCCCAGGACGCGTGTTCAAGCCGAATTGCGAATTTTTGCAGCGGGGCCCGTCGACTGATCTTGAGGATGCCGCATGAGTTGGCGGCTCTCCCTAAGGTTCTGCGGCGACGGGGCGCCGAAACGCCCCGTTCACCGTCGAATTCTTGTTATGGTCCAGGTTTTCACCCGGACCCGTTACAGCTCCACAAACTGCGTGGGTTAGTCCTGCTCCTTGCAGCCTTAAGTTAGTCCTGCTCTTTCCGGACTTTCTTTCGGTTCCGCTTACGAGCCAGAGCTTCCTTCACGCGACGCTTCTCGCCTGGTTTCAGGTAGAAGGAGTGGCGCTTAACCTCCTTGATGATGTCTTCCGTCTGCACCTTGCGCTTGAAACGGCGAAGGGCATTCTCAAGGGGCTCGCCTTCCTGCACACGAACCTCTGCCACTTAGATACACCTCCAAACCTGCCTGCTGGCGAAGTTTTAGAATACGACAGCGGCCCGGGATTTCCGCAAAAATATTCGCTTCGCCCTACGACTGTTCGCGTGTCATCGAACTATCGAAAGCCTACGTTTTTATTGGTAAATTTTGCGCGTTCAGGTTTGCAATCGATTGCATGGAGTCAGGGTTTGCGAACGGTGCGTGCGACTTGGCATTAGAGGGCGGGATGCGTGTGCGACCGCGGGCCTGCGGCGGAGTCTCATAGAATAGAAGTGGACCCAAATGTCGACGGCAACTACCTTCTCCCCCGAGCCCGCACCACCGCCGGAAATCCATAGCTGCCCCAGCTGCAGCCACTGGCTTCCGGATGGCACGCTGGCGTGTCCGGACTGCAACACCTTGACCTATGGCCTTTATTTGCGCGAGTTGGCTGGCTCAGCCCAGCAGTTCGAGCAGCAGGGCAAGTGGGCGGAGGCGAAGGAGCGCTGGCGCTCGACGCTGAAATGGATGCCGGAGAATGCGGAGCAGACGACGGGGATTCAGCAGCATATTGAGCAGATCGACAGCCGGCTGCAGGCCGAACACGATCGCAAAGCAAAGTGGACGAGGCGGCTGGGGCCGTTTGCGCCAATCGCGCTGTTCCTGATCAAGATTAAGTCGGCACTCTTCCTCCTGTTCAAGCTGAAGTTCCTGCTGGGCATTCTCGGATTCTTCGGGCTGTACTGGGCGCTGTTCGGGTGGAAGTTTGCGCTGGGGTTCACGGGCTGCATCTTCGTGCATGAGATGGGGCACTACGTCGCCGTGCGCCGTCGCGGGCTGAAGGCGGAACTGCCGCTGTTCTTTCCGGGGCTCGGAGCGTATGTGCGCTGGTACGGCATGGGCGTCTCGGTGGATCAGCTCGCAGCGATTGCCCTGGCCGGTCCGATGTATGGGCTGGTAGCGGCGCTGGGTTGTCTCGCCGTTGCGTGGGGAACGCATGGCATGATGAGCCAACTGTTCCTGGTGCTGGCGAACGTGGGTGCGTGGATCAACCTGTTCAACCTGGTTCCCGTGCTGGGGCTCGACGGAGCGCAGGCGACGTATGCGCTCGGGCGCGTGCAACGTGGGTTGATCGCGCTGACTTGCTTCCTGTTCTTCGGACTGACGGTGAGCAGTGACATGAATACCGGGTCTACCGGAGCGCATATTCAGTGGGTGTTCCTGTTTGTGGGGCTGGGGATGCTGTGGCGTTGCTTCACGAATGATGAGCCGGAGAAGCCGCACACGGGGACGATGGTCTACTTCCTGGCGCTGATTCTCGCGCTGGGATTTCTGCTGTATCTGACACCGGTACCTGTTGCGGGACGTGGGCTTCGGTAACGAGTGCGAATTTGTTCGTAGACCGTATACTGGCGCAGCATGTCGCTTCCAAAGATTCGATCTGCTGCACTGAATGAAAGAGCAAAACGGTATCTGCCTGGCGGAGTGGACTCGCCTGTGCGTGCATTTCGTGCTGTGGGCGGTGATCCGCCAATGGTGGTTCGGGCGGAGGGAGCTTACCTCTACGACGCAGACAAGAACCGGTACCTGGACCTGTTCGGTTCCTGGGGGCCGATGCTGCTGGGGCATGCGTTCGGCCCGGTAGTGACCGCGGTGAAGCGCGCGGCCGATCATGGGACGTCGTTTGGCGCGAGCACGCCGAGTGAGTCCGACCTGGCCGAGCTGGTGCAGCGCTGCTTTCCGTCGATGGAGCGGATGCGCTTTGTGAGCTCTGGCACCGAGGCGTGCATGTCCGCGATCCGGCTAGCGCGCGGATTCACGGGCAGGCCGTTCGTCATCAAGTTTGAAGGCTGCTATCACGGTCATGCGGATGCGTTGCTGGTGAAGGCCGGCAGCGGCGTGGCGACGTTTGGAATTCCGGGTTCGGCGGGAGTGCCGCCCGAGACCGCGATGCATACGCTGGCGATGCCGTACAACGATCTCGAGGCGGTGGAAGATGCGTTTGGAGCGTTTCCGGACCAGATTGCCTGCGTGATTGTTGAACCCGTCGTGGGGAATGCGGGCACGATTGCGCCAGCGCCCGGGTACCTTGCCGGACTGCGGAGGCTGACGCGTGAGCACGGAGCACTGCTGATCTTCGATGAGGTGATGACGGGCTTCCGTCTGGCGGTGGGCGGAGCGCAGGAGCGGTTCGCGGAGGAGTTGGGCGAGAACGGCGCGCCCGATCTGACGACGCTGGGCAAGATTCTTGGCGGTGGTTTACCGGTGGCTGCGTTCGGCGGGCGCGCGGATGTAATGGACCAACTCGCGCCGTTGGGGCCCGTGTACCAGGCGGGGACGTTGAGCGGGAATCCGCTCGCGATGGCCGCGGGTGTGGCGATGATTGCGCACCTGCTGGCGTACAAGAATGAGATCTATCCGACGCTGGAGCGAACGTCAGCGGCGATTGCAGAGGGTGTGGCGAAGCTGGCGACGGAGCGCGGCATTGCGCTGACGACGAATCGTGTCGGCAGCATGTTCACGTGGTTCTTCACGCCGTCGGAGGTGCGCGACTTCGCGTCAGCGAACGCTTCGGACACGGCGGCGTTCGGGCGGTTTCATCGCGCGATGATGGAGCGCGGCGTGTGGCTGCCGCCGAGTCAGTTCGAGGCGGCGTTTGTGTCGGCGGTGATTGGACGGCGCGAGGTGGAGACGATTCTCGCTGCGGCCAGCGAAGCGCTGGCTGAAGTCGCGCGCTAGCCGGCCGCGGCCGCAACAGGTCGGTGCGGTTTGGGCTCCATCCAGAGTTTGCCGGCGACCATGAGCACGGCGAGAAGGATGCCGCTGACCAGGAAGACTCCGCGCACGCTGGTGTGCTGGGCGAGCACTCCGCTGAGGAGAAGGCCCGCGATCTGCGCGGAAAAGACGAACGACATCACGGTGGAGCCGACGCGGCCGAGCATGGTCTGCGGCGTCTCCTCCTGGATCATCGTCTGCGAGGGAACGATGATGCCGCCCGCGGCGAAGCCGATGAGGATGAGCGCGGGGATCGTCGTGGCGAGGCGTGGGATGGCGGCGAGCACGAACGTACCCGCAGCCATGCCGCCCAGCCCGAAGTAGACGAGCGAGGTGTGCTTCACCTTCTTGGCGGCGGCGGTGAGGACGTTGATGCCTGCGAGAAGGC
Organism: uncultured Acidobacteriaceae bacterium; assembly: GCA_963827415.1. Taxonomy (GTDB): domain Bacteria; phylum Acidobacteriota; class Terriglobia; order Terriglobales; family Acidobacteriaceae; genus Granulicella. The sequence goes on along the minus strand of CAWHBA010000031.1, from coordinate 103,499 downwards.
CGATGCCGATCATGGCGCTGGTGACGCCGAAGATCTTCTGCGAAGCGTGCAGGTTGTCGCGCACGTAGACGGCGATCATGGGCGCGAAGCAGCCGAGGGCGAACATACCCGCGGCCAGCGCGGTGATGACGAAGAGAAGCGCGGCGTGGTGAAGGATGAAGTTGGCGCCCTCACGCATGTCGGCGAGGATGCGCCGGATGCCGCTGAGTTCGCTGGCTGCGCCGGCCGCCTTCGCTGCGGCTGCGCGAGCGGGGATGGTGAGAGCGAGCGAGGCGATGAGCGAGGCCGAGGCGACGAAGCTGATGGAGTCGCCGACGTAGCAGACCCTGACGCCAAGTACGGTGACGATGGTGACGGCGATGGGGCCGCCGATGATGCGCATGATGAACATCACCTGCTGCATGAGCGCGTTGGCGGAGCGCAGGCCGTGGAAGGGAACCGCGGAGCGAAGCGCGATGCCCTGCGCCGGAGAGAAGAAGCTGGAGACGACGCTGATCGCAGCGAGCACGAGATAGAAGCCCGTGATGGAGTGCACCAGCAGAAGAAGCAGGCAGAGCGCGGCGCGGGTGAGATCGCTTGAGACGAGCGTGAGCTTGATCGGCCAGCGGTCGGCGAAGACGCCGCTGATGGCGCCCAGCACGGCGATGGGTGCGAGGTAGGCGATCTGAATACCGGTGACCTGCTGCGGTGTGGCGTGCAGCTTGTAGGTCACGATCGTCATCACGGCATAGAGCGCGAGGAAGTCGCCAAAGACGCTGACGATCTGTGCGTACCAGAGACGGCGCAGCGGCGCGATACGCAGCACCGCGCCCATGCTGAGGGGCTCGGGTGCGTTGGGTGCGGGAAGGGGCAGGCCTTCCGGTGTCTCGGCGGCAACGGCGTTCGGCGCTCATGCGCAGGTTCTCCAGCGGGTGTGTGGAGACAGTTTAAAGCAGATTGTGCGGTGTTGGTTACTCTTCGACGAGTTCTACGAGGATAACCTGCTCGTCGTTGTCGATCTCGCGAAGCTTGACCTCGATGATCTCGCGGCGCGAGGTGGGGACGATGCGTCCGATGAATCGTGCTTCGATGGGAAGCTCGCGATGTCCGCGGTCGATGAGGACGAGGAGCTGGACGCTCTTGGGGCGGCCGTGGTCGAAGAGCGCGTCCAGCGCCGCACGAATCGTCCGGCCGGTGTAGAGGACGTCATCCATCAGGATGATGTCGCGGCCTTCGATGTCGAAGCCGATCTCGCCCTTCTCGACGACGGGGCGGACGTCACGCGTGGAGAGGTCGTCGCGATAGAAGCTGATATCGAGCATGCCGGTTTCGACGGGCTGGCGCTCGATGGTCTCGATGAGCTTGCCGATGCGCTGCGCGAGCGGGACGCCGCGGCGCTTGATGCCGACGAGGCCGATGTTGGCGGCGCCGTTGTTGCGCTCGACGATCTCATGCGCAAGACGGACGAGGGTGCGTTCGATCTCCGAAGAGGACATGAGGCGGCCCTTCTCGCGAAGGCGGGGCGGGCGTGTGGCGTCGGAGTTCGTTGCTGGGGTGGAAGCTTCACTCATAACTGCCCATGATGATAGCAGCGGGGAGTGAGGGTGCGCGCGAGTCCGCGTGTGGCGCTATTTTGTCTCGGCGCGCGAACGCAGCAGAGCGGCGAAGGCGCCGCCGAGCGCGGAGAGTCCGAGGTAGATGATGAGGACGAAGGCGGACATCAGCAGGAGCAGGCCAAGGCGGTCTTCAGGGATGTTGAGCCAGGCGAGCACGGGCGCTTGCGCGGGACCGCCCTGCTGCTGAATCGTCGTGCGCAGCTGCGTGAACATGGCTGCGAGCTGGCTGTCGATCTGCGCGGCGTTGTGGAAGACGAAGCGCGCGAAGACGAGTCCGCAGGCGTTGATGGCCGACATCGCAAAGAAGATGGCGAGTCCGCAGAGCAGGCCGAGGCGCGCGCCGAAGCCGGCGCGAAGGCTTGTGGGGCGGATCTTCGCGTTGTAGACGCCGAGGACGACGACGGGGGCTCCGATGGCCCAGAACCAGGCGAGCAGAATGACGGGCGGAAGGGCGAAGGAGACCAGCGTGAGCGCTGCGGCAAGGGCGCCGGCGAGCGCGGCATAGCGGATGGCGGCGGGCCAGACGACGGCGTCAGGATGCACGCCCAGGACGCCACCCGCGAGACCGGAGTCAAGCATTGCGCGCTGTTTCTGCGCCTCATTGAGGAGCTCTTCAGAGACGGTTATCTGCGGTGCGCCGCAGTTGAAGCAGAAGACAAGAGAGCCCTCATGCTCTTCAGAGAGCGCTGAGTGACAGCGAGGGCAATGGTGTTGGGGCACAGTTTGAGGCTACGCGAGGTGTGCGTGGGCCGCAATGCAGGCGAAGTTATTCGCTGTCGGATTGATCGTGGTGGCTGGGAAGATCGAGCGCGACGAGGCCGATCTTCGTGCCGCCGTCCTTCGGTTCGATTCCGACGATGTATTGATGCTCTGGTGAGCCGGCGCGAAGTTCGGGGTGATCGCGGCCGTCTACGACGTGGAGCCCGTGATGGTTGCGACCGTTATCGTCGCCGCAGGTGAGTCCCCCCGCGGTGCGCGACGGCTGGCCGATGGCCTTGTCGCCGCGGCACTCGAGGACGTCACCATAGTGAGCCATATCCTTGCGGTAGAAGGCCTCGACCCTGTCGGGTGAGTCGGCAGTCTGGAAGGAGGCGGCTTTGACGCCGAGGTGGAAGTCGCCGAAGTTCAGGTTGATATCAGCGGCGTCGTGGTCCTTGCCGTCGTGTTCCTTGACCGGGACGGCGCCGGGGTAGGTGCTGAGGCCGATGCCGGCGACGTTGGCGTCCTTGTCAGTCTTGATGTGCATGGAGCCGAAGGGCGTGCGCATCTGGACGTTGTCTCCGTTGCCATGTTTATGGCTCGAGATGCTGCAGCCAGAGAGGAGCATGCAGGCGGTAGCGGCAAGGACGGGCAGTCGAAGCGCGTTCATTGGGTTCAGCTGATTCATGATCCAAAGGACCTCGGCAGACAACTTTGGCCGGACGACACACCGGCTCATGGAAGGATACGCCGCGGGGCGCGAAGTTGTTCCGTCGGTTAGGGTTTTGCGAGTGTGAGTAGTGACCTGAGGCCGCGTCTTTCTGCTGCAGACGGGGTTACACTTCAAGCGCCGCACCGCAGGCCGGGAGGATGGTTATGAGCCGCAGGGGATGGACCAACAGGACCTTCAGGAGTTTGGCGATGTTGACTGCGCTGGGGTTGGTGCTGTCGACGAGCGGGCGCGCGCAGCAACAGGATGCGAGCCAGGCATATCCGCAGCCCGGTCAGGACAACGTTGACTCGACGCAGTTGCCTCCGAGCGCGGACCCGCCGGCGCAGGTGGCTCGGCTGAGTGTGGCGCAGGGAAATGTATCCGTTGAGCCGGCGAGCGTAAACCAGTTCAGCCCCGCCGAGGTGAACTATCCGCTCACGACGGGCGATCGTCTTTGGACCGATTACGACGCGCTGGCAGAGATACAGGGAGGGCAGCTTGCGGTGCGGATGGCGCAGACCACCGACCTGACCGTGACCGCGATGAGCGACACGCTGGCGCAGTTCGGGCTCGGCCAGGGCAGTATGCACCTGCGAACCTATGCGCTGGATCCCGGAACGACCACGGAGGTGGATACGCCCAACGTCGCGGTGACGGTGCTGGCGATGGGCGATGTGCGCGTGGATGTCGACCCAACCGGCGAGTGGACGGTCGTGACGGTGTTCTCGGGCGTGGCGGAGGTCGACGGGAACGGGTTGCAGCAGACGGTGGGCGAGGGACAGGCGTTGCGCCTATCCGGGGCGAATCCGGTGTCCGGGCAGTGGGTGTCGCGGCCCCAGGTGCGCGATGTGCTGGATACGTTCTCGAGCCAGCGAGACCAGGCGTATCAGGCCGGCGAGGCGGCGGAGCAGAACTATCTAAACGCAGGCACGGTGGGTGGCGCCGAGTTGCAACAGTATGGGAGCTGGCTACCGGAGGCCGACTACGGGACTGTGTGGTTCCCCGCAAGCGTTCCGGCGGGTTGGCAGCCGTACTGCTACGGGCGCTGGACGTGGGTCGCGCCGTGGGGATGGACGTGGATTGAGGCTGAGCCCTGGGGCTTTGCGCCGTTCCACTACGGACGCTGGGCCGTCTTCGGCGGACGGTGGGGATGGGTGCCGGGACCGCCGGTTGTGCGTCCGGTCTACGCTCCCGCGCTGGTAGTGTTTGTGCACCCAGGCAATGGTGCGGCCGCGTGGTTCCCGCTAGGACCGAACGAGCCCTACGCGCCGTGGTATCACTCCAGCACGCTGTACCTGAATCGCGTCAATGCGAGCAATCTCTACAACCGCAACGTGAACCAGGTGCGAACGGTCTACGACACCGCGAACCGCAATGTGTACGTAGACCCGCTCGGGTCGCGGCGGCAGTTTGAGAACCGCACGGCAGGAACAGTTGCAGTTTCACAAGCCAGCTTCGCGAGCGGGCAGCCGGTGCGGTCGTCGCTGGTGCATCCGCAGCCAACGCAACTGGCGTCGGCGCCGATGATTGCGCATCCGATGGTGACGCCGGAGCGGACGATGGTAGCCCCGGCTCGAGCGCACGCGTTTCCTGCGCGGCTGGCTCGGCCCACGCTGATTTCGCATCAGGAGAGACCGATCAGCAACGAGCAGCTGCCACAAGTGACATCTGCACAGAAGCAGGGACCGCCGGCGCCCGTCGAACGGCGGGACAACAAGGCCGCGGCCGGTACACAGCAGCCGAATCAGGTGAATCAGATCGAGTACCGCAACAGTCCTGCGGAGAAGGGTGAGGCCAACCAGCAGGCTGGAAACGAATCGAACGCTCACCAGAACAACCCTGCTCCTGAAACGCAGCCGCAGACGCCTCCGCCTCCGCATGCGCAGCCGACTCAGTCCACCTATCCGAACGTGCCGGCTCACAGCGGACAGCCGAGTCAGCAGGCGACTCAGCCATCGAACCCGAACCAGCCGCCTCCTGCCGCCCGAACCCCGCCGCAGACCAGGCCCAAGCCTCCCAACTATCCGGGCGCAGTTACCCTCGGAGCCCAACCTCAACAGACCGGGCAGCCGATGGCGATCAAGGGTGGCGAAACGCCGAACGCGGTTCACGGGACCGAACAACTTCCGCGGCCGGGCTCTCCCGAGCCACGTGTGGAGATGCAGAACGAGGGCCCGCACCAGCAGCTCTACAACCGCGCGGTGCCGCCGCCAACGAGGCCAAGCTTCGATCAACAGCGGCAGGCGATTCAGAGTACCGATCCGGGCCGTCCGCTGGGTCCGCAGCAGTTGGACAACTTGCGCGAGAATCGGCCCGCGGGTCAGCCACAGATGCGCGAGGCCGTGCCGCATCCGGCTCCTGCTCCGCCGCCCCAGCGAAGCGAACCGGCACCCCAGAGGAGCAGCCCGCAGCAGCAGCCACGGTCAGACAACCGACACTGAAAATCGGGGGGAAAAATTGGCGTGCACCAGGCCCTTTGAAGGGCCGTGGATGCGGTGTGCCGCTTGGGACGAGTACACTGGAAAGAGTGTGTCGGATCGCTAATTTTCCGAATCCCAGCGCAGCCGTGCCTGCGAACTTTACCCCCTTCCTGAGGACAGAATGACTGAAAAGCCAGCTACTCTTGACGCTCGCAATCAGGCCGAGCTCGATCAGCTTTCGATTAACACGCTGCGACTTCTCGCAGTCGATGAGGTGGAGTCGGCCAATAGCGGACATCCCGGAGCGCCGCTCGGCTGCGCGCCCATCGCGTACCTGCTGTACCACAAGTTCATGAAGTACAACCCGACCGAGCCGCACTGGTCGGACCGTGACCGCTTCGTGCTCTCGAATGGGCACGCGTCGGCGATGCTGTATGGTGTGCTGCACCTGACCGGCTACGATCTGCCGCTCGAGCAGCTCAAGCAGTTCCGCCAGTGGGGATCGCACACGCCGGGCCACCCGGAGGTCACCGAGGCTCCCGGGGTCGAGGTGACGACCGGGCCGCTGGGGCAGGGTCTCGCGATGGCCGTTGGCCTGGCGATGGCTGAGAAGCACATGGGCGGCGTGTACAACAACGACCAGTACAAGATCGTCGACCACTACACTTACGTGCTCTGCGGCGACGGCGACCTGATGGAAGGCATCTCGCACGAAGCCTGCTCGCTGGCCGGCACACTGCAGCTCGGCAAGCTGATCGTGCTGTACGACGACAACCTCATCTCGCTCGACGGCCCGACGGACCTGAGCTACACCGAGGACGTCACGGAGCGCTTCCACAGTTACGACTGGCACGTGCAGTTCGTCTCCGACGGCAACGACCTCGAAGAGCTGAACCGCGCGATCGAAGCGGCCAAGATGGAGCGGACCAAGCCTTCGCTGATTCGCGTGCGCACCATCATCGGCTACGGCGCGCCCAAGGCCGGCACGAAGTCAGTGCACGGTGAAGCGCTCGGAAAGGAATCCACGAAGATCACGAAGAAGTTCTTTGGCTTCCCCGAGGACCAGAGCTTTGTCATCCCCGAGGACGCGCTGAAGAACTGGCGCACCGCTGTGGACAAGGGCAAGAAGGCCGTGGCCGACTGGCACGAGCGGTTTGACGCATACAAGAAGGCCTACCCGGAGCTCGCCGCACAGTACGAGCGCACGACCGCGCAGAAGCTGCCCGACGGTTGGCAGAAGGCGCTGCCGACCTTCCCGACCGAGAAGAAGATGGCGACGCGTAACGCGGGCCAGGTGGTGCTGAACAACCTGGGCGCTGTGTTGCCGGAGCTGTTTGGCGGTGCTGCCGACCTGACCAGCTCCACGAAAACGATCTTCAAGGACTCGAATAACTTCCACCTCGACCCCAAGGGCCGCAACATCTTCTTCGGTGTGCGCGAGTTCGGCATGATGGCTGCCGTGAACGGGATGGCGGAGCACGGCGGCGTGATGCCGTTCGGCTCGACGTTCTTCACGTTCTCCGACTACTGCCGTTCGGCGCTGCGCATGGGCGCGCTGCAGCGGTCGCACTCGTTGTACATCTTCACGCACGATTCGGTGGGTCTGGGAGAGGACGGCCCGACGCATCAGCCGATCGAGCACCTGATGTCACTGCGCGCGATCCCGGATTTGACGGACTTCCGCCCCGCGGACGCCAACGAAACCTCGGCTTGCTGGGGCCTGATGGTGGAGCGCAAGCTTCCTGCCTTTATGGCGCTGACGCGGCAGGATATCGCCGTGCTGGATGCAGAGAAGTACAAGGTCTTCGAGGGCTGCCGTAAGGGAGCGTACGTGCTCGAGCAGTTCGGCAAGGACGTCATCATCGTGGCGACCGGTTCAGAGGTTGAGGTTGCGATGAAGGCGGCGAACGACCTGAAGGGCGCGGGCATCAATGCGACGGTCATCTCGATGCCGAGCTGGAAGATCTTCGAAGAGCAGAGCGAGGAGTACAAGATGTCGCTCTTCCCGCACGGCGTGCCGAAGATCTCCATCGAGGCTGGCGCGACGCTGGGCTGGTACAAGTACATCGGCCGCGATGGCATCGCCATCGGCATCGACCGCTTCGGCGCATCGGCTCCGGGCGCGATTGCGCTGGAGAAGCTCGGCATCTCCTCGGCGCATGTCGTTGAGGCCGCGAAGAAGCTGGTCAAGAAGTAAAGCAAGAGCAGGTTGAAACAACGAGAGGACTGGGTTAGCCCCAGTCCTCTTTGCTTTGCCCAGCGACTCTGTTCAGCGACTCGTGATCAGGACCGCCGTCGCATCGTCGGTGTGCGTGGAACCGACGGAGAAACGTTGGACCTCTTCGAAGAGTCCGTCGACGCAGGCTCTGGGGCGGAGGAAGTGCTCGACCAGGCGCTCGGGACCGTACTCTTCTTCGTCCCGATTCATGGCCTCTGTGATGCCGTCGGAGTAGAGCAGCACCTGCGTGCCGGGCTTCAGATGGACGGTGTACTCGGGATAGCTGGAAGCGGCCAGGCCGAGCGGAAGGCCTGTGTCGAGAGGCAGAAACTCGCACCTGCCATTGATGAGCAGAGGGCTGAGATGGCCGGCGCTGGCAAAGGTGATCTCGCGCGATTTCGGGTCGAGCACGCCGTAGACCATGGTGACGAACTTGTTGTACGGCATATCCGCGATCAACATGCGATTGAGCTGTTTGAGGGTCTCGCCGGGCGAGAGGTCCAGGCGCGCGAGGGTCCGAAGCGTGGCGCGGGTAGCGGACATCAGCAGCGCCGCAGGCATGCCCTTGCCGCTGACGTCGGCGAGAACAATGCCGAGCCGGCCGTCACCGAGTTCAATCCAGTCGAACCAGTCGCCGGCGACCGCACCCGCGGGCTGCCATGCGCTATCGAAGCGGAAGCCGGGGATGAGAGGCGATGACTTCGGAATGAGCGCCTGCTGAATCGTGCTGGCCTCCTGGGTTTCGCTATGCATGCGCTCGTGGAGAAGGCGCTGCTCATTGAACAGGCGGGCGTTCTCGATCGCCACGCTGATGTGGCCGGTCAGTGCCTGAAGAATCTGAAGCTGGTCCTCCGTGAAGCCGTCGAGCTCGGCGTTGTCGACGGCGAAGACTCCGATGACCTCTCCGCAGGAAATTAGCGGGAGGTAGACAGCCGACCGAGTTTCGGGCTCGCAAGGGATGTAGTAGGGGTCGACGCTGACATCCGGCGCATAGCGCATGACGCCAGTGGAGGCGACGTACCCGGCCATGCCGCGCGTGCCAAACTTCATGCGTGAGCCTTTCCGGTTGACGCTGCATCCGTGAACGCCTGTGAGGATGAGGTCGTCAGTGCCCGGCTCGCGCAACCAGACGTTGACTTCGACGCTGCCAATCGTGGAGGCGAGATCGTTGACCACGCGGTCCAGCACGTCGTCGAGTTCGAGGCTGGAGGTGATGTGTTGCGCGGCGCGCTGCACGTTCATCAGCGCCTGGACGAACTCGCAGGAGCTCTCAATGCAGGCTCGGAAATGCGGAAACTAGAGTCTGGGTGGTGCTTTCCATCGGTACTCCTTCTTCGGCCCGGAGCCCGCGTTCTTTGACCTGGCCATTCGATGAACCGGCTTCGTATGCCGATGCAGTAATCGGATGACGACCAGATCGTGGCAACATGGTGGAATGACGCAGGATGAGGCAAAGGCACTCGTAGGGAAGCGCGCAGCGGAGATGGTCGAAGACGGTATGCGTGTCGGCCTGGGCACGGGCTCCACGTCCGTGATGTTTATCAAGGCATTGGGCGAGCGCGTCCAAGCAGGACTGAAGATCCGCTGCGTGGCCTCGAGCGATTCCAGCACCGAGCTGGGCCGCTCGCTCGGCATGGAGGTCGTCACGCTCGAGGAGCTGCCAGAGCTCGATCTCTACGTCGACGGCGCGGATGAGGTCGCGCTCGAACCGGGCGCTGGTCTTTATCTCATCAAGGGCGGAGGCGCTGCGCTGTTGCGCGAGAAGATCGTCGCGAGTGCGGCGGCAAGGTTCGTCTGCGTCGTGGACGAGTCGAAGATTGTGAAGAAGCTCGGCAAGTTTCCGCTGCCCGTCGAGATCATCAAGATGGCGCGGCCGCTGGTGGAACCGCGTCTCGCCGAGCTTGGCCTGAACCCGAAGCTGCGTATGAAGAAGGACGGCTCAGGCCCTGTGCTCACGGACGAGAACAACTGGATCCTCGATTGCGCTTGTGGCGTCATTGAAAATCCAGAAGAGACGGCGGCAGAGATACGGTCCATCATCGGCGTCGTGGAGCACGGGCTGTTCCTGGGAATGGCGGAGATGGCGCTGGTCGCGGGCGAAAGCGGCGTGCGCGAACTCACCGCGTAAGTGCGAAGGCGATCAGTGTTGGACCGGCGTTGGCAGGGTCTGACTCGGCCTGCGCAATGAGCTTGTCTTCGAGCGGGCGCCAGCTCTGATCCATCTCGCAGCGGGCAACCTCTTCCGCTGATGCGTGCGTGAAGCAGAGCTCGCAGACGGTGAGGTGGTGGTCCTCATCGCGCATTGGCGGCCCGAAGGTGCGGCACTGCACGGGACGCGAAGCATAGAGATCGCAGGTGCCTGTCACCGGGTCGAGCACGGGGCAGGGCTCGTCGTTGGCGAACTCTTCGAAGGCCTCCTCGTGATGCGGCTCGCTGAAGAGGATGCCTGTGTTTTCGTCACCCGGGAAGCCCGCGGCCAGCAGACGTTCCCGCGATGCGAGCGCTCGCACACGGATGCGTTCAGCGACATCGCTCGGCGCGGCTGCGAGCCCCTCGCGGAGCGCCGCGGCATCCAGCGGTGTGATCGCGAAGACACCGATGCAGCACTGATGACAGCCCGGACGGCAGGCGAGATGCGCGCCGGATCGGTCGGCCGCAGAGGCAAGTGCCGAATCGATGATGGGAAAGAGGTCGTTCACTGCAGTGGGGTCAGTGTATCGAGCCTCGCAGGTCCGCGCACACACTGGCGATAACGGGCTTTTGCGGCGACGTCGAACTGATTTTGCTCATTCTGCATCGTGGCGCGCTTGCCGCGCGTCCGATGAAGTATGAGCTCATCCCTGAAGATTGCGCAGAAAGATAAGCACTGGTTGATTACCGGTGCTTCGAGCGGCTTCGGCCGTCTGTTGGCGGAATATCTGCTGTCGCTGGACGCGAAGGTTGTGGCGACGGCGCGGAGAGTCGAGACGCTCCAGGACCTCGTGAAGCATCATGCGGGAAATGTTGTCACACTCGAGCTTGATGTAACGAAACAGCACAGCATCGACCACGCGGTCGCTGACGCGATGTCGCGCGTGGGTCACATCGACGTTCTGGTGAACAACGCGGGCTATGGCGTGGCCGGCGCCGTCGAAGAAGTCAGCAAGAGCGAGTACATGCCGATGTTCGAGACGAACCTCTTCGGCTTGATCAACTTAACGAAGGCGCTGCTGCCGCAGTTTCGCGAGCGGCGCTCCGGCACGATCGTGAATTTTTCTTCAATCGGCGGGCTGATTGGCTCGCCCGGCTGGGGCTACTACAACGCGACGAAGTTCGCAGTAGAAGGACTGTCGGAGGCGCTGAGCGCGGAGATGGCGCCGCTGGGTGTACACGTGATGGTGGTAGAGCCGGGTCCCTTCCGCACAGATTTCCTTGGGCGATCCGGCATGGAAGCGAAGGAGCGAATCTCGGACTACGAGCCCACCGCCGGCAAGACGCGCGAGTACTTCCAGACGCAGTCCGGCAAGCAGCCTGGCGATCCGCGGCGTGCTGTAGAGGCTGTGGTTGCAGCGGTCAGCAATCCGAATCCGCCGAAGCATTTGCTGCTCGGGAAGTCCGCGCTGACGCGCTTTCGCAAGCGGCTCACAGAGTGGAACGAGGAACTCAACCGGTGGCAGGCGGCCACGGAGGGCGCAGATTTTCCGGAGGCATGAATCGAACCCACCGCCGGACGCCGTTTTTCCCCTTGACCGTGTTTCGGATTACTCTCTAAGAGGCGTATTTACGCGAAGGCGACCGGGCGAGGCCCGGCGGTGAGGAAGGATTTTATGCAACTTGGACTGATCGGACTCGGCAAGATGGGCGGCAACATGGCGGAGCGTCTCCGCAAGGCAGGCCATAAAATTGTCGGGTTCGATTTCTCCGCAGATGCCGTCAAGAGACTGAACGATGCAGGCTCTGTAGGCGTGAACTCGCTCGAGGACCTGGTAAAGAATCTGACGGAATCGCCGCGCGCGATCTGGATCATGGTTCCCGCCGGCGACCCGGTGGACCAGACAATCGCAAAGTTGAAGCCGCTGATGAACAAGGGCGACATCTTCATCGACGGCGGCAATTCGAACTACAAGGATTCGCAGCGGCGTCACGATGAGCTGAAGAAGGAAGGCTTTGAGTTTGTGGATGTCGGCACGTCGGGCGGCATCTGGGGCATCACCGAAGGCTACTCGATGATGATCGGTGGTGATGATGCGCCAGTAAAGTACCTGACGCCGATCTTCGAAGCGCTGGCACCCGCAGAGCACGAAGGTTGGGGGCATGTGGGCCCTTCGGGCTCGGGGCACTTCGTGAAGATGGTGCACAACGGTATCGAGTACGGGATCATGCAGGCGTACGCGGAGGGCTTCTCGATCATGAAGGCGAAGACGCCGCTGCATTTGGATCTCGTGCAGATCTCCGAGATCTGGCGGTATGGTTCGGTCGTACGCTCGTGGCTGTTGGATCTGACCGCGGACGCGCTCAAGAAGAACCCGACGCTCGAGGGTCTTGAAGCCTACGTACCGGATTCAGGCGAGGGCCGCTGGACTGTGTTCGAGGCGATCGATCTGAACGTTTCGGCTCCGGTGATTACTGACGCGCTGATTCGTCGTCTGCGCTCTCGTGAAGAGAACAACTTCACGGATCGCATGCTGGCAGTGATGCGCAATGAGTTTGGCGGGCACGCGGTCAAGAAGGCCCCGGTAGGCGACAAGTAATAGACGCCGCTGGTGCGGCTATGCAGAAGGTTCTGCACAGAGAAGGAGAGTCAGTATGGCCACCATGGTAGAGGAAGTCGGACAGTCGCCCACGGATCGTGAAGAGCTTGACGGCGGATTGAAGGGAGAGCGGATTCCTGAGCCGTGCATCGTGGTGATCTTCGGTGCGTCAGGCGATCTGACGAAGCGCAAGCTATTGCCCGCGCTGTTTCACCTGGAGCAGCAGCACTTGCTGCCGAAGGACTTCGTAGTCGTCGGTGTGGCGCGTCGCGATCTTTCGGCGACCTTTTCGGCGGACATGCAGGAAGGCATCCTGAAGGGCGGCGGCGTGGATCGCGGCGACTCCGCGCTGAAGCCGTTCATCGATCGCGTGAAGTACTTCTCGACGGAGTTCGACAACGACGAAGGCTACGAGAAGCTGAAGGCGTTCCTCGCCGATCTCGATAAGCAGTATGGAACGAAGGGCAACCGTCTGTTCTATCTGGCGGTCGCGCCGGAGTACTTCGCCGACATCGCGCAGCGGCTCGCGAAGCACGAGATGACGCAGACGAAGGAGAAGGACCAGTGGATCAACGTCATCATCGAGAAGCCGTTTGGCGTCGACCTGGAGAGCGCGCGCAAGCTGAACGATGAGCTGAACCAGGTGCTCGACCGAGCACCAGATCTTCCGCATCGATCACTATCTCGGCAAGGAGACCGTGCAGAACATCCTGGTCTTCCGCTTTGGAAATGGCATCTTTGAGCCGATCTGGAACCGCAATTACATCGACTACGTTGAGATTACGGCGGCGGAATCGATTGGCATCGAGGGTCGCGGCCCGTTCTATGAGCAGGCGGGCGCGTTGCGTGACGTTCTGCAGAACCACGTGATGGAGGTGCTGAGCTTCGTCGCGATGGAGCCGCCCGACAGCTTCGAGTCGCAGGCGGTGCGTACGGAGAAGCTGAAGGTGTGGCGCGCTATCGACCCGATTCCCGTGACCGACACGGTGCGCGGCCAGTATGGCCCCGGCGTCATCGACGGCCAGCAGGTCATCGGCTATCGGCAGGAGGACCGCGTCAATCCGCAGTCGACGACGGAGACCTTCGCCGGGATGAAGCTGCAGATCGAAAACTGGCGGTGGGCGGGAGTTCCGTTCTACATCCGCGCGGGAAAGCGGTTGAAGACGCGCGTCACTGAGGTGACGGTCACCTTCAAGCAGGCACCGCTACATCTGTTCAAGACGAACAACACGAAGAGCCAGCTCTGCCCAAACGTGCTCAAGATTCGGATTCAGCCGGACGAGGGGATTTCGCTCGAGATCGGTGCGAAGGTGCCGGGGCCGACGACGAACGTGAAGAGTGTGCGGATGAACTTCAGCTATGCAGAAGCCTTTGGAAAGAGTTCAGCGAACGGCTATGAGCGACTGCTCCTGGATTCAATGCTCGGCGACGGAACGCTCTTCGCGCATCGTGATGGCGTCGAGGCGACCTGGGCGTTGATGACACCGATCCTGGAAGCCTGGAAGGCGAATCCGCCAAAGGACTTTCCGAACTATGCAGCTGGCAGTTGGGGACCGAAGTGCGCCGATGAGTTGCTGGCCCGTGACGGGCGACGCTGGCACACGAAGTAAGCGAAGATCATCACCAAGACTCGAGAGTTGAGACATCTATGCCTCGTCCTGTAACTGTCACGTACCAGGTGTGGCCTTCTGCCGCTGCGATGGCATTGGCCTCGGCGCACCTGTTTGCAAGCAAGGTAGAGCAGGCGGTTGCATCGCGCGGAATCGCGCGCATCGCAATCTCCGGCGGCTCCACGCCAAATGCGACATTCAAGCTACTCTCTGATCCAGCGCAGCCGTTTCTCGCAACGGTGCCGTGGGACAAGCTGCAGCTCTTCTGGGTGGATGAGCGCTGCGTTCCGCCGAACCATCCGGAGTCGAACTATGGCGTGTGCCGCGATCTGCTGCTGACGAAGGTGCCGATCCCTGAGGCGAACGTCTTCCGCATGGAAGGCGAACTCGATCCGGAGGAGGCGGCGTCGCGCTACGAGAGCACGCTGCGCAACGTGATGAAGCTCGAGGGAGCGGAGTCGCCGGCGTTCGACCTGGTGGTGCTTGGCATGGGCCCCGACGGACACACGGCATCGCTCTTTCCAAACACCGAGGCGCTCAATGAAATGGGACGCCTTGTCGTCGCGAATCACGTTCCGCAGAAGGACACCTGGCGCATTACGCTGACGTGGCCTGTCATCAATCAGGCGGCGGAGGTCGCGTTCGAGGTCGAAGGACCGGGCAAGACCGATGTCATTGCCGAGGTGCTGACTGGCCCTCGCGATCCGGAGCGGCTGCCCTCACAACTGATTCGCCCTGCGAATGGTAAGCTTCTCTTTCTGCTGGATCAGGACGCGGCGGCGAAGCTGCCGCCGGCCAGCGCGGTCGCCGAAGCACAGGGATACCGCGTCGGCACACTTGAAATCTAGCGACGCAGGAGAGCTGAGAGCGCATGATTCTGGCTGGGGATATCGGTGGGACCAAGGTGCATCTGGCGCTGTACAACTTTGTCGGCGGTAAGCTGTCGCCTGTTCGCGATGAAAAATTTCCGGCTACCGAGTTCGCCTGTCTCGACGACGTTGTGAAGGCGTTTCTCTCGCCCGAGAAGAGCGGACAACCGGATGTTCGCGACCAGATCATCGCGTGCTGCTTCGGATGCCCCGGTCCTGTGCGCGACGGCCGGCTGAAGCTGACGAACCTGCCGTGGACGCTGGATGCGCGCGACTTGCAGCGGTCGCTCGGGATTCATCACATCTTCCTGATCAACGATCTCGAGGCAAATGGCTACGGCATCGCCGAGCTCTCGAACGACAAGATCTTCACGCTGCACACAGGCGACGCGAGTTCGGTGGGGCATCGCGGGTTGATTGCTGCGGGTACGGGCCTCGGCGAGTGCCTGCTGATCTGGGACCCAATCCGCGGGCGGCATCTGCCGATTCCGTCCGAGGGTGGTCACGGCGATTTCGCTGCGCGGAACGACACAGAGATTGCGCTGTTGAATTATCTGCGGCGCAAGCTAAACGGCCGCGTCAGTACGGAGCGCGTCGTCTCCGGAATCGGCATCCACAATGTCTATGCATTCCTGCGCGACGACCAGAAGATGGAAGAGCCGGCGTGGCTGCGTGAGCGCATGCAGACGGAAGATCCGAATGCTGTGATCGGCGCGTGTGCCGAGGACGGTTCAAGCGAGATCTGTGTAAAGACAATCGATCTCGTGATCTCAGCCTACGGAGCAGAGGCTGGAAACCTTGCGCTCAAGCTGCTCGCACTTGGTGGTCTGTATCTTGGCGGAGGAATCGCTCCTAAGATTCTGAAGTTCCTTTCCGATGGCGGATTCATGCAGGCGTTCCTCGATAAGGGACGACTTTCGCCGCTGCTCGAGACGATTCCGGTGCGCGTCATCCTCGACGACACCTGCGCGCTGCTGGGTGCCGCAGCCTACGCGGAAGCCCGCGCGGCGGAGCTCTCCGGGCACTCCGAACGGCAGGCCTCTGTTCACGGCGCGTAAGTTATTGAATTCAAGCATTACCGGCGAAGCGTCGCTAGCGCTTTGTTTGCCGTTCCTGACCGCCTAAAATTGAGATATGTCCACAGCACCTCTGACGGCGGCCGACAGGCCGCGTGTGCGCCAGGAGCGAACGGCAGACGGTCTGCGGACGGTTTCCGGCGTTGTCGTCGCTGTCTCGCTCAGCGTCATTGGTCTCTTTGCGATCAGCTCAACCTGCACCGCTCTGTGGGCCATGTGGATGACGGACCCACTGAAGTCAATCGGCGGACTGATCCCCATCGTCAGCCTCGTGTTGATTCTGCGAGTCTGGCGCTCGCTTCGTTGGGAGATGAACGGTTCGTGGTGGGGGCTTGGGATTCTCGCGGTGACGATTGCCGTTGTGCACGTGCGAGATCAGGCTGTCATTGAGATGGTGCTGTCGCCTTCGTGGTCGATCATCCTTCCGCCATACTCGCTCGTCGCCGTGGCGTACATGGCAGGGGTTGTCCTTCTCTTTGGCGGTGCAAGGCTACTCCGCGCAGCGTGGTTTCCGGTTGCGCTGATGTGGTTCGTCAATCCGGTACCGCACTTCTTCAACCGGTTCATCGATCTGCCACTCCAGCACGCATCAGCCGTTATCGCGCGCAACTTCGCGCATGCGCTGGGCCAGCCGCTCACGCCCGACCAACTCAGCCTGATGTTTACGCCGAAGTTCGGCATGTTTATCGCGCCCGGATGCAACGGCATTCGCGGAGCGGTGACGATGGGATTCATCGCACTCATTGCTGGATACCTCTATCACCTGAGGTGGTGGCGTTGGTTGTTACTTACTACCGGCGCGGTCCTTCTTGGATATCTGTTCAATTTCGTGCGCCTTTGCGGGCTGGTCGTGTACTACGTCATCGCGCTGCGGCACACATGGCTGCAGGATCACGCAGCGATGGGTGATTACATCCTCGGCGCGTGCCTGTTCTTCGGCGCAACGGTGCTGCTGTTCACGGTCTTGCTGCGCTGGAGTCCTCGGCGCAATCTCAGGCTGCCGTCGCTGACCGTGCCAGATGCCTCTTCCAGCGAGACATCACGGCCACGATCGTTCCCAACGCATTGCGTCGCGTTCGCGGTGCTCATCGGGCTGGGCAGTGTGAGCTATGCACGAGCGATGATGCGGACACCGGGGACACCATCCGCGCTGAATCGACAGACCGGCGTCTTCCCGGCGCGTGTAGGAGAGTACAGACTGCAGCGCGAGTGGAATGAGACGCTCGAGACCGGCACATGGATCTTCCACTGGGGGGAGTACACGCGTGCTGGCGGTGGCCCCACGGTTTCGATCGGCGTGTCACCGACTCTGGGTGCGCATGACACGTTGATCTGCCATGCCGCGCGCGGCGAGGACTGGATTTGGCACGGCCCGCTCACGTTGCCAACTGCCGCCGCTGTGACGAGCCTCAGCGCTTCGCTATTCAACAGCGGCGCGACTCAATATCTTGAGGCAGCGTCGGTCTGCACGGGTTCAACTTGCAACCAATCTTCAACGGAGCATACTCACTTCGGACTGATCTACAGCCGTCCCTCGACCCACGATCTGCTGACCCAGGATCCTGAGCGGCCGATCCCGATTCTGCTGCGCGCCGAGATCCCCGACGCTGCGCTCAGCCCAACACAAGCTCGCATAGAACTCACCCAAAGCCTCACGAACTTTCTCTCCGGAGCCGATCTTGCCGATTTCACGAAACCCTATCGTCAGCACTGAGATGAGTTTCAGTGACCGGAGCCCAGCACTCCTTCGCGGCATGTTTCTCGCCGCGTCGGCTGCACTTGCGCTCGCGTTGGTGGGCTGCGGAAGTTCGTCCACGACCTCGGGTTCCGGCGGCGGGTCGGGAAATTCGGCCGAGCCGAACAACTGCAAGTCGACGAATGTCACGAGCCCTTCTCCACCCGCACCGACAAAGAACTACGCGGTCGCGAGCTTCAGCGGCACGGTGCGCGCCGGTGCACTCCCGATGGTTGGCTCGAGCGTGCAGCTCTATGCGGCAGGGACGACGGGCAACGGATCTGCACCCACGTCCCTCCTGAACTTACCTGTAACAACGGATTCGACCGGCGCCTTCACGATCGCGAGCAGTGCGCCCTGTCCCTTCAGCAACTCGGTGTTGTACCTCGTGGCGCGCGGAGGATCAGCCGGCGCAGGTGGCACGTCGAACAATGCCGCGGTGATGACTGCTGTGTTGGGACAGTGCTCTGCGTTGAAGAGCGGTACAAATGTTGTCGTGAACGAGGCAACGACAGTCGCTGCCGCATGGTCAATGGCTCCGTTCCTTGCGGCGGGAGCGCAGATCGGAGCGACAGCGACGAATAGCAGCGGCATCATACTCGCGGCCGCCACGGCGGCGAACCTTGTAAACATTGCAACAGGCAAGGCGCCCGGCGCGTCGTTTCCGGCGACTGGCACAGCTCCGACCTCGCGGCTGAACGCGATAGCGAACGTTTTGAATGCATGCACTGCAGCCAGTAGCGCATCGAGTTCGGCGTGCACGCAGTTATTCTCTGCAACGGCGGCCAACGGTTCGGCTCCTTCGAACACTCTCGATGCCGCGATGGCCATTGCAAAGTCGCCCGGAGCAAATATCGCGACGATCTACTCACTGAGCAGTGCGTCGACCGCGTACTTACCGGCTCTGAGCGCGGCTCCGAGCGACTGGACCATGTTTGCAACCTACAGCGGCGGCGGAATGAACGGCCCATCCTCCCTGTCGATTGATTCGCAGGGCAACGTGTGGGTGGCGAACTACTTCGGTGTGGCGAGCCTGTTCTCGAATACCGGTGCGCCAGTGTTTGCTGCAGGCCTTAGCGGTAACGGACTTGCTAAATAGCTATGGCGGCGCCGTGGATGTGAATGACACGATGTGGGTGGCGAACGAGCAAAGCGCGAGTAGCGTGAACAGCGGCCTGGGATCACTCACGCTGCTCAACAGCGCAGGCGCCTCACCCGCACAGTACAAGAGCGGAGGTCTAAACTTTCCGATCGCCGTTGCGTTCGACACGAGTGGTGTTGCCTGGGTGGTGAACTACGGCAACTCGCACGTCACGCTGCTGAGCGGAAGCGGTTCGCCGTTGTCAGGAGCGACCGGATACACAGCCGCAAACCTCGAATTCCCGGCGGCGGTTGCGACGAATTCGAAGTGCAATGCCTTCGTCGCAAATCAGTCCAGCAATACGATCACCCGCGTGCTCGCGGACGGCTCGGCTTTCACGGACTACGTTGTGGGCCAGGGACCCACGAGTGTCGCCATCGACAGCGCAGATAATGTATGGTCTGCCAACTTCTATGCGAATAGTGTAGGCCTCGTCTCATCGGCGGGAACCGTGCTGTCAGGCGGTGGGTACACCGGCGGCGGTATGAACGCACCGCGAGGAATTGCAGTCGACGGCAGTGGCAATGCCTGGGTTGCGAGCGAACGCGGTCCTTCCATGGCTGAGTTTTCCACCGCGTCAAGCGCGAGCCACGGGACGCTGCTCTCGCCCAGTGCCGGGTGGGGAGTTGATGCAAAGCTGCTCGAGCCCTACTCACTGGCAATCGACGCGGCTGGAAATATCTGGGTCTCGAACTACGGTAGCAACACACTGACAGAGTTCATCGGTATGGCTGCGCCGGTGAAGACTCCGCTTCTCGGGCCCGTTCGCGTGCCTTGAGCGTGCGGCGAATCGCGTGCAAACTACATCAGCCGGAAACGCTCACGCATCAACCGCTGAAAACGCGGACGCCAGATGAGATCGTAGGCGAGTTCCTTGTCCGGAAACATCGCAAGCGCGGCCGTACGTGCATCGGCGATCATCTGTGACGCGTCTTCGATAGTCAGTGTGCTGTCCTGCGCGATGACCTGCATCACCATGTTCATCATCATCTGCAAACGGCGGATGAGCTTGGCCTCTTCAAGCGGTGCATGGTCGAGGAGAGAATGAGCCGAAGGGGGATTGGGTGGCGTATTGCCGGTGGACTGCGGTTCGATCTCTTTGCTCAATTCAGACTCCTTGTTGCCACTGCGGGCCTAAGGATTGGACGCTGCGGAGAGCTCCGAGATGCCGCCATCTGCAGAGATGAGGAACGTCTCGGCACCTTCGCGATCGGTGCGCCAGGTTCGGACGCGCGCCTGCTCAAGTTTATTCAGCACCTCCCAGCGCGGGTGCCCAAAGGTGTTATGGGTGCCGACGCTGATTACCGCATCACGCGGCGCGACGGCAGCAAGAAACGCATCGGCCGTCGATGTCTTGCTGCCATGATGTCCAACTTTGAGCAGAGTTGACTGGGCAACACGATGATTCAGAACCATATCCGCCTCGCTACTCCATTCCGCATCGCCTTCGAGCAGCACACTCCCCCGGTTGTAGGCGAGGCGCATCACAAGGGAGTCGTCATTGCGCGGAGCGCCGGGGTTGGTATATCCAAGCTCAGGCGAGAGGACCGCCGCGTGCAGCCCGTGCCAGTCAAATTCATCGCCTGCGTGAAAGCGGTGCACGGCGATGCCAAGCGTCTGTGCCTCGGCGAGCAGAGCACGCATCGCCGGCGCCTCGCCCGGTTCGATGCTTATCCAAAGCTCGCGTGGCCGCAGATCGCGCAGAACCGCAGGCATACCGCCCATGTGATCGCTGTGCGCGTGCGTGAGCATTATGGCGTCGAGCCGGCGAATGTGACGCGACCAGAGGTACGGCGCAACGACCTCGTCGCCGATATCCCAACGCGAGTTGGAGGCAGTCGGACCGACGGGTCCTCCGGCGTCAACGAGCAGCGTTCCGCCATCGGGTGAAACGACGAGCAGTGAGTCACCCTGGCCCACATCGATCGCGGTGACCTCAAGCACCCCATGATGCAGCAGCGGAGGCGCCGGCCAAAGCGCTGCAACTGGCGCGGCAATCATCGCGATGCATGCAGCCACCGCCCACAGGCGAGAGCGCAGTCGCAATGCGCCGCATGCCAATGCAATCGCTGCACACGCGAGCAAGATGGATTGCGATGACGGAGCAGGAACACGCAAGTCTGCAATGCCGAAGTGCCCGATGTGGGTGACCAACCCCCGCGTCAAATGAATAAGCGCGGCAGTGCATGCGGCCGGTACGCGAGCGATGGACAGGCTGATAAGCGACGTGCAGAAAGTAAGTATCGTGAGCGCCAGAAGAACTGCGATGACCGGTATGAGCACCAGGTTCGTGGGCAACGCCAGCAGCGTCGCGCGATGGAAGTAGGTGGCCATCGGCAGCGTCATGCAGAGCTCGACGGCGATACCAAAGAGAACAGCGGCGAAGAAGTTAAAGCTCGCACGAGTGGTCCAGAGCGGAAGGCGACGCAGGCGGGG
The DNA here is from genome assembly GCA_963827415.1 of uncultured Acidobacteriaceae bacterium. Lineage (GTDB taxonomy): Bacteria > Acidobacteriota > Terriglobia > Terriglobales > Acidobacteriaceae > Granulicella. Next base: position 82,258 of record CAWHBA010000031.1, on the reverse strand, counting down.
ATGAATCAGCGTTGCGCAGAGGCTTCCGAAAAGCCGCAGACGCACACGCATCTGGGCCTCGCGGGGAGGTATGTTGGCATCGAGCGCGATCGTATCGACGTTGTGGAGCGCCCGTGCGCGAGATAGGAAGCTGCGCGCCTCGATCGGACGAGCGAGACCGGCCGCCGCGATAATGACGAGCGTCGTCATCTGAAAACTGGCTTCGAACAGGGCGCGCGGATCGAGTGCGAGGATGATGACGGCTGCGACGCCAAGTGCGTTCAGAGGTCCCGTATCGCGTCCCAACCAGCGCGCGAGAAGATACGCTGCCGTCATGCCGAGCGCACGTTGCACCGGCGCGCCGAAGCCAGTCAAGAGCGCGAAGAGAAGACCTGCGCTCAACGTGACTCCGATCGCAACGCCTTCCGGCATCCGTGCCCTTCTCAACAACCACAGCAGACCGCCAACCAGCAGCACGACATGCAGCCCCGAGACTACGAACAGGTGAAACGTACCAGTGCGCTCGAAGCCTTGGCGCAGTGAGGTGGTGAGCTGTGTGCGATCCCCGACAAGCATGGCGCTCAGCATCGCAGTGTCCTCGCGATCGAGCCGCATCCACGCAGGCGTCTTCGAGCGTGCAGCGCTACTGCTCAGACTCTGAAGACGCTTGGCAGCCCAGCTCTGGGCAGCAGCAAGTTGGCAACTCCATGTGCGCGTTGCGTGGCCAACGATGCGAAGTCGCCGCGTCCGTGCAGAGGCCAGCGTGCTTATGCCCTGTCCCAGCAGATAGTCGGAGTAGGACCACGCGCCCGGATCGCGGTAGGTGTCGGGCACCCGCAGTCGCAGCGGAATCTCGACCACATCCCCGCAAGTGAGCAAGGGGGCAGCGTCCATGAGGGTAATGCGAACACCTCCGCTGACGGGCCGCATCGCAGATACGTCCGGTGTTACCTCCTCGACGGCCTCTACCTGGAGATCGACCGAGCGATGCGGCTCACCACTGATTGGCTCCCACGCGCCGGGGCCGAGCGCCCATGGCTGATCAGTCACCTGGTCAGGTGAGGAGCTCTCCAGCGCAAGCTCGCGCACGCGCACTACGCGACCGCGCACCGTACGGCTCAGGCCGTCGGCATAACTGACGAGCGGCGGTTGGCGCGAGATGGGCCGCTCGATTTGCGCGCACGTACATCCAACAACGGCCCACAGAGCGAGCACCGGGACGACCGCAATACGGCGCGCCCACAGCAGTCCCGCAACTGAAAGCAAAAGAAGAAACACCAGCGCGGTGACTAGCAGTGCTGGCGGCTGCCAACGATGGGCGAGCAAATCACCCGCAGCGAAACACAACGCTGCGGCCAGCATCGGTGCCTGCCGCAGTTGCGGAGGATCGACTGCCGGGGGCGAGTCAATCCAGTGTTTGCGAGCCCCGACTGCCTGCATGAGAAGAGCTCCACGATCTCTCGGGAGTGTCCTCTCAGTGTGTCATGAACGGCGCCGAAGCTTCACTACCGCCTCCTGGTGATACGTCTGCGGAAAAAGGTCGACGAGATGCAGCGACTCGATCTCGTAACTCGACTGCAGCGTGGCAAGATCGCGCCCCAACGTGACTGGGTCGCACGAAACGTACACAATCTGCGGCGGAGCAACCTGCGCAACCAGCTGGCAAGCCTCAACACCCGCGCCGGCACGCGGCGGGTCGAGCACGATGAGTTCAGGGCGCTCCCGTTGCAACACGGCCTCGCGAAGATAATCCAAGATCACCGCCGCGACGCCGCGGTGTTGGCCGCCAAGGCGCTGCAATGCAGAAGCCAGTTCGCGGGCTGCGGCAGGATTCGCCTCCACTGCAATGACCTGTTCAAAGCTGCGTGCAAGGATGCGGGCGAAGAGGCCAACACCTGCGAAGAGATCCCATGCCACGCTGCCGCGCTGGTCCGCACATACGAGCTCAACCATCGTTGGCAGAAGGAAGCGATTCACTTGAAAGAATCCACCTCGTGCAACCCAGTAGCGCTCTCCCTCGACCTCGTAGTCCAGCCCCGGCTTGCCCCAGCTTAGCAAGCTCCTGCTGGACCTGTGCTGTACGCGGATGGATCTGCAGCGCTCCTGCCCCAACCAACTCAGGCAGGTCTTGCTGAAGGCGAGCAAATGCCTTTTGAAGGCTTGCGGCGGAGGGCGTCTTCGGCTCTTTGCACAGAAGTGTGATCTGCAGCCGAGACATATCGGCGTTGCAGAAGAGCTCGACTTCCGCAGAGGCCTCGAGCCAGCGGCGCATGTCGGCGTCGTGTGAAGCCGTTTCAAGCAACGCCTCGGCGGCTCGCCATAGGATTGGGGCTGCGATGGGACATGTGTTGATGGGAAGAATCGAATTGCTCGCACGCTGACGGTATCCCAATCGGAGCGTATCGCTTTCGCGAGTCACGTGCAGCCGGATGCGATTCCGGTAATGCCACGGCTCTGCTCCGTGTTTCACAATGTCCGGAATCTTTGCCACGCCCGCGCGCGTGAGCGATTCGCGCAGGACCTCTTCCTTGATGCGAAGCTGCTCCGGATAGCTCGCCATCTGAAGATGGCAACCTCCACAGATGCCAAAGTGCGGGCACCCGGGCTGGACGCGTTCGCTCGACGCCTCCAACACGCAAAGCAGTTGGCTTCCATCTTTGGAGTCTGAAGGAATTGCTTCAACGAGTTCACCGGGAAGTGTGAATGGAACGAACGAAGCAGAAGCCTGCAAATCGGACTCCGCACCGGAAGACCGCGCAAGTCCAAACCCGCCGTACACCACGCGTTCGATGCGAAGCTGAACCGGCTTCATTCGCCGACACTCATGTAAAAAAGGCTGAGCCGAGGAAGCGAGTGCATCTGCAGCAAACGGCGCGTAAGAAACTGCTGCTGCACCTGACGGAGTTGCACGGCGCTCATCTTCGAACGAAATGGCGCGAGCTCGGCGTCTGCCTGCTGGCGAAGCTTGACCAACTCTGTTTCACCGGCGTTCGCGCGCACGACATCGACCATCCGCTCTTCAAGAACTGTAAGGATGCGGTCCAGATCTTCAAGCGGCATCGCATCCACTTCGTTCATGCCCGCCGCGAGTTCGCGAAGCCGCGTCGCGATCGGAACGAGCGCTTCATTCGACATCCTCTCGCTTGCAGTTGCAACTTCATCTGCATTTTGCTTCAGGTATACGGCAACCCGCTCGTTTTCAAAGCCGCTCGAATGAGTTACGGCTTCGCGCTGCGGAGCGGCTCCGGTGGCCGCTTCCACCATCTCTTCCGCAGCAGTCATTACAGCCTGCGCGCACCATGCGAGTCCGTTTACCCTGCGCAGTTGGCCCTTCGTGCGTGTAGAGCGCGTCTCATATCGATCGAAGGCAGTGTCGATGCCCCGCAACACCGCCTCCAGCGGCACGCCAGCCTCACGCCAGCTCTCAATCAGTGCCCAGTCCAGTGTGGAGAGAAGCAGCAACGAACCGCGCCTGCGGTTGAAGCAATCCTCAATCTCCGTGAAGTAGTGAAAGTAGTTCTGCATAGAGGTACGCGGCATGGAGCCAGGCGACTCCTCGCGCTCCTCAGTTTACTTTCTCGGTCCTATTCTCCGTTTTGTTCTCATTGCGTCGCCGCTGACGATCATGATTTCGTTCCCAGATGAGCCGGAGGCCAGTGAGCGTCAGCATCTCATCCACACGCGAGATGTACTTGCTGTCCGCAGAGATAAGCTTCGCCAGCCCACCCGTAGCGATGACGTTCGTCTCAGGTCCGAGCTCATGAATCAAGCGCTCGAGGATTCCATCGACGAGGCCAATATAGCCGTAGTACAGACCGATCTGGATGTTGTCCGTCGTGCTTGTGCCGATGACTTTTGTAGGCTTCTTGATCTCGACGCGAGTTAGCCGCGCGGCGCGCGCAAAGAGTGCATCGGCCGAGATACCGAGTCCCGGCGCGATCGCTCCGCCGAGAAAGGCGCCCTGCTTCGAGACAACGTCGAAGGTCGTCGCCGTTCCCATGTCCACGACAATCGCAGGACCACCGACCAGATCGAACGCGGCCACGCAGTTCACGACGCGGTCCGCGCCGACCTCGCCCGGATTGTCGGTCAGCACCGGCAATCCTGTCTTGACGCCGGGCTCCACGAAGAGCGGCCGGAGTTTAAAGCAGAGCTCACACACGCGCCGCAGCGAGGCATCCAGCGGCGGAACGACGGAGGCGATGGCAACCCCGTTCACATCCTCCATCTTGATGTTGCGCATTGTGAAAAGCGTTTGCAGCAGCACACCCAACTCGTCGGGAGTCTGCTTGTGCGGTGTGGTAATTCGCCAGTCCGCGACAATCGACGCGGGGCCGTTGTCGCTCGCAAGCTGAAAGAGTCCCATCACGGTGTTCGAGTTGCCCACATCGATCGCCAGCAGCATGATTGGTTCCGGGAACCTCTGAACTCTAACTTCCGCGGTCTCTTTTATAACTCACGAACCCCGCCGGAGAGCACAGTCCGCAGCACGCCATCGTCACCATTGACGAGGAGAAAGCCACGGGTGTCCAGTCCGGCAGTAAGGCCAGTATATCCGCCCTCCTCGGGTACTTGAACCCGTTTCCCGCGCACCCACGTGGATGCCTCTCCGAAGCGCTTGAGCAGATTCGGGCCGCTTCCCAGTCCCGCGTACTCGCGGTCCAGTTCGTCCAGTTCACGATCGAGCGCTCGCAGAAACGCGATGAGCAATGTCTGCCGGCCGACACTGTGGGCTCCCTCGAGTTGAAGCGAGGTTGCCAGAGGGGCGATCTCCGGCGGAAATGACCGATGATGCACGTTGATGCCAACTCCGAGCACAGCGTACCTGAGCCCGGCCGATGCAGTCGGCGGTGCGTTCGCAACGGAGCTCTCGACGAGGATTCCTCCGAGCTTTCGCGAGCCGCAGAGCAGATCGTTCGGCCAGCGCAAATCGATGCGGATTCCCGTGGTCGCCAGGATCGCCTGCTCGTGCCGCGAGCCCCGTCGCGAGCGAGAGCCAGAGCGCGCGGTCCAGCGGGAGCTCCGGCGTAACCAGCACGCTGACGTAAAGGCCGTCGCCGCGCGTCGAATGCCACGAATGACCGCCGCGTCCCCGGCCGGCAGTTTGCTCATCAGCCAGCCAGATCCCGCGCCTCGCACCCGCCTGTGCGGTCTGAAGCGCAAGCTGATTCGTCGAACCCGTCACCGGCAGCCAGGTCACCGGTCCGCCGATGGCCAGCAATTCGACTGCGCGCTCCACCGCCCTGGCGTCGATCGCGTCTGATTCTTGCTGTATCTCCATGCTCTTCATGATGGTACCTGCATCTCACAGGGCAGGCCGTCGGCCCGGTGCACGCGATGATCGAAGAACTTCCTGTCCCTCTCATGCATCAGTCGGCAATCCTGCTTCTGCTTTCGCTGCCAGTCGCGTGCGTGGCCTGGACCGTGACGCACGAGGAAGTCTTTCGCGAGCCCCGCGAGTTCTGCAAGCGCAAGAGCGAGCAGGCGGTCGCCGTCTCGAAGCGGAAATTCTTTTACCTGTTCACATGCGAGTACTGCTTTTCGCACTATGTGGCTGCGTTGGCCCTCTGGATCTTTCACTTCAAGATGTTGTTTGAAGGGTGGCGCGGTTACCTGGTTGCATGGTTCGCCCTCGTATGGATCGCCAACGTCTACATGAGTCTCTTCAACAGGTTGCGCCTCGACATCAAGCACGAAAACGTAGCGATTGCGGTCGATCAGACCTCGCTGCCAGAGGGGACCCCGCAGAAAAAATAGTGGCAAACGTCTGCGCCGGCTGCTTCGTCTTAATCAGCAGGAGGTGATCATGGCGGACCAATCACCACGGCAAGAGAACCCTGCTGAGCCGCGCGGATTCGGCAAACATTCGCGCGGACTTTCCGGCGAGTATGCCCATGAACAGGGGTGGGGGATTAATATCGAACAGCGCAGACGTGAGTCGATCCAGCCGCAAAACATCGACGGTGGCACCGACTACGACTACGGGGCCCAGGACTTCGGTGATGAGCCGGTGAACACTCAGATCGACCCCGACGGTCCTGCAGGCAACAGGCCACGCGGTGATGACGAACCCTAAGGAGAGAGACTTATGTCGAAGACACACAGCAAAGCCGACGAGACGGCGATGAAAGACATGGACCGTCATGCGGCAGGCGAGAAAAGCAACTTGCCGATGGCTGGCACACGAAACCAGACAATGCGCGCGCACACCAAGCCGGTCGGCGACCTTCGGAGCGTGGAGATGAAGGAAGAGAGCAACCGCAGAATCAGCCGGCTGGATCAGTCCCACGTCGGAAACAAGAATCGTTAAGCGCTTCTTGTTTCGTCACGGAAGAAGGGCGCCGGATGGGCGCCCTTCTTGTTCCACGCGGATGTTTCACGTGGAACATCTATTTGTATGTCGCTAAGAATTGTGCAAATCGCAGTTTTCTGAGGATAACGTCTGCCGCGAAATCGATTAGCGGACAGTTAGCGCGCCGTGGCTTGCGGTTGTCGCTGCCTAGAGAGGCGGAAGCGAGTCGAGCGCGTCCTGCGCCTTCTTTCGAAGCGCGCTCGTCTCCGCTGCCTGTTTCCTGAGGCCGTCGATGATGTGCGGGGGTGCCTTCGCGACGAATCCCGGATTGTTCAACTGCTTTTCGGCGGCCTGGAGGCCCTTGTCGAACTTCGCGAGCTCTTTGTTTAATCGCTCGCGCTCAGCGGCAACATCGATCTGCCGCTCGTAGGCAATAGCCACATCGAAGTTTGGCGCAGAGCGTGCATTGTTGCCGGTCAGCGCCTGGGGAGCAATCTCGACACCACTCACACGAGCTAGTCGTGAGAGCATGTCAGCGTTCTCCTGTGAGAGCCTGGCAATCGCATCCGAGCTATGCAGGCGGATCGGCGCAGCCTCTTTTTCCGGTACGCCGAGATCCTTGCGCAGCGCACGAACCGTAACGATGAGTTCCTGAAGCGTCTGCATCGCGCTGACGCTTGCATTGTCGGCCGCAAAGTCGGACGCAAGCGGAAACCTGGTCAGCGCGATGGACTTCGCAGGCACAGGCTGGTCGATCGCCGCGTAGAGCGCATGCCAGAGTTCTTCCGTGAGAAACGGCATGAACGGCGAGAGCAATCGCAGCGCAGTCTCGAAGACGCTCAGCAGGGCATTCAGCGTCAGCTCCGCAGCGTCGTTCTTTGCAACTGTAAAGTCGAGCCGCAATTTCACAAGCTCCACGTACCAGTCGCAGAACTCTCCCCAGAAGAACTGATATACAGCGTTTGCGGCCTCGTCGAAGCGGTAGTTCGCGAGAGCCGTCGAGATATCCTCCGCCACTGTATGAAGCCGTGAGACGATCCATCTCGTCTCAAGAGGGGCGGTAGCCAGATCCTTCGGAAGAGACAGAGCAACCTCGTAACCTGCCTCACTCGCACGATCGATGTTCATCTGAACGAAGCGTGCGGCGTTCCAGATCTTGTTTGCAAACGCGCGGTAGCCTTCGGTGCGATCCTCGCTGAACGCGATGTCCGTTCCCGGCGAGGCCTGCGATGCCAGCGTAAACCGCACCGCATCCGTGCCGTATTTTGTGATCACCTCGATGGGGTCGATCACATTGCCCTTCGTCTTCGACATCTTCTGCCGGTCGGCGTCGCGCACCAGGCCGTGAATGTAGACCTCGCGGAACGGCACCGACTCGGCGAGCGAGCGTGGCGAGCCATCAGGCATCGGCACATCCAGCATGAAGTGGCAGCCGAGCATGATCATGCGGGCTACCCAGAAGAACAGAATGTCGAAGCCGGTCACGAGCAGATCGGTCGGATAGAAAGCCGCAAGGTCCGCTGTCGGTTTCGAGCTGTCGCCATCCCAGCCGAGGGAAGTGAATGGCAGCAGACCGGAACTGAACCACGTGTCGAGCACGTCGGTCTCCTGCGTAATTTCCGTAGAGCCGCAATACTCGCAGGCTTCCGGCGTCTCGCGCGCGACGGTGATTCCACTGCAATTTGCGCAGTGCCAAGCCGGAATGCGATGCCCCCACCACAACTGGCGAGAGATGCACCAGTCGTGGATGTTGCGCATCCACTCGTCGTACGTCTTTTTGTAGTTCTCCGGCGTGAATCGGATGAAGCCTCTATCGACAGCCTCAATCGCCTTGTCGGCCAGCGGTTGAATCTTGATGAACCACTGCATCGAAAGCCGCGGCTCAATCACCTCGCCGGTGCGTTGCGAAAGCGCAATCGCGAACTGATGCTCCTTAATGTCGACGAGCGCACCGCTTGCACGCAGATCCTCGAGGACCCGCTCGCGCGCAACAAAGCGATCGAGCCCGTCATACGGCGATCCCGGCAGCTTGATCTTCGCGTGCTCATCCATGATGGAGAGCTGCGGCAGATTGTGGCGCAGGCCGATTGCGAAGTCATTCGGATCGTGCGCCGGCGTTACCTTCACAGCGCCGGTGCCGAATTCGGGATTCGCCCACTCATCCGCAACAACCGGAATCTCCCGGTCTGGTTTTCCGGCCGCGGCGCTGAGCGGCAGGATGAGCGTCTTGCCAAGGAACCTGTGATAGCGCTCGTCGTTCGGATTCACTGCAACGGCAACGTCGCCGAGCATCGTCTCCGGCCGCGTCGTCGCAATCGTGATCGATCCGGAACCATCTGCGAGCGGATAGCGAATGTGATACAGCTTGCCCGCGCGCTCCTCATGCACTACTTCGAGATCCGACACCGCCGTCGCCAGCACCGGATCCCAGTTCACGATGTACGCTCCGCGATAGATCAGCCCCTGCTCCCACAGGCGGATGAAGGCCTCCTTCACCGCGCGGCTCAGCCGGTCGTCCATCGTGAAGTACTCGCGCGACCAGTCGACGCTCGCACCGAGCCGACGCATCTGTTCCGTGATCGCGCCGCCGTACTGCTTCTTCCAGCACCACACGCGCTGGGTGAACGCCTCGCGCCCCATCTCGGTGCGGCTGGGCCCGCCCTCGGCGGCAAGCTGCCGCTCCACCATCATCTGTGTTGCGATGCCCGCGTGGTCGGTGCCCGGCAGCCACAGCGCGGTTTCGCCGCGCATGCGGTGCCAGCGTGTCAGGATGTCCATCTCCGTCTGGTTGAGCATGTGGCCCATGTGCAGGCGGCCGGTCACGTTCGGCGGAGGAAGCAGCTGAACAAAGCGCGGGCCTACGTCCTCGCCTTCGCGCGGCGTGGGTACGCGGAACAGCCCCTGTTCCACCCAGAACTTCGCCCACTTTTCTTCAATCAGGGAAGGCTCATACGCCTTCGGCAGCTCAGAACTCATAAGCTTAAGGGTAGCAGGGGGGAAGAGAGAACAGAGATTAGAGATCAGAGATCGAGAAACCCGAGCGGTAAAAGAGAGAACAGAGATCAGGGATCAAAAAACCCGAGGGCCCCCGCAGGAGCCCTCTTGATATCTGTTCTCTGATATCTGTTCTCTTCGCTAGAACGGATTCAGCTTGTCTACACCCTTCTTCTTCTTGTGGGTGCTGGAGCTCTCATCATCCTTGTCGTAGGCCGGCTTCGGATTCTTCTTCTGTCCGGCGGGCTTCGTCTGCGCAGGTGGCTGCTTCGTGTCCGCTACGTCGTTGACCTGGTCCGGGGCTGGCGCTGGAGCTTCCACCGCCGGCAGTGCCGAGTTATCCTTCGGCCCCACAGCCTTCAGTCCAAGGTTCGGGTCCGCCGTACCCGTGGCCGACGGCAGGGAGCTGGCAGCGCCCCCGCTCGTGTTCACGCCCGGCGTCAGCACCTCGACACCAACTCCGGTTCCGCTCGGTGAGGCGCCAGTGGACGAAGCCGGAGCCATCTCGCTCGGAGCGCCCTCGTTGTTGCTCGCTCCCGCGGCCGGCACGTCAGAGAGCGTCGGCGCCGTAGTCACAGGCGGCGCTGCCGGCTGGGGCGGAGCCGCACTCGGCTGCGGTGAAGACGCGTCCGGCGCCGGCGTTGCCGCCTTCACCTCCGGCTTCGGGGCGCCCGGGTTCAGCGCAGCCCTGTAGCTCGCGAGAATCTCCTTCGAGACCTCCGGTGCCAGCACCGGCGGCGGGTCCTCCAGCGGTGGATCGCCAACCTGCGCCGCTGTCACCGTATCCGGCTTGCGCATGACCAGCAGCTCCAGACGCTTCTGCATCGTGTACTGCGCCCGGCTACCTTCGAGCTGCTCGCTCGCCGCCACATCCTCAGCCGTCGGCTGCGGAATCGGCCGATTCATCTCTGCCAGCCGCTCCTTGGCAAACTCCGCGTGCACCGCTGCAGAATGCTTCAGTACTACCTCGCGATATTCATCGGCGGCCTTCTTGTCATACTCCTGCTCCAGGGCCGACTTCGTTCCCTCCGGCAGGCACTGCGTTCCCGGCGGCAGGTTCGACGCGCAGGCCACTGCGTTGCGCGCAACCCTGGCCTCCGCCTCATAGGCATCACCCTCGCCGATCAGCACATCGTCCATGTGGCTGTACTGTGGATAGGTCTTGTGGACGGTCTCGTAACGCGCCAGGGCCGCCGGCCAATCCTCATGCGTCGCATAGAAGCCGCCGATCTCCGCTTCGCGCTGCGCCAGAACCTCCTGCACATCCCGCAGCTTCTGCTGAGCCTCCGCCAGAATCTCCTTCGGAGCATCGGGGTACTGCTTCAGCATCGTCCGGTACTCCTCCTCGGCGTGCTGCGCTTTGGAGTAGTCGCGGTCCGGAACGTCCATCTGCTTGAAGTAGATGTCGCCCACGCGCATCTGCGCCTCGGCGGCCTCCGGAGCGTTCGGGAAGAACGTGATGAAGTCCTTGTACTCCTGCTCGGCCTGCGCCAGCGCTGCGGATCCGCCCTCGCGATACCACGCGTCGGCAATCGCGAGCTTCGCGCGCATCTGGTACTGCGAATCCGGATAGGTGCTCAGCAGGGTATTCAGGTCCAGGCGCGCGACATCGAAGTGCCCGCTCTTGATCTGCGCGAGCGCCTTGTCGTAGAGCTGCTTGTCCGGCAGTTCGGCATCCTTGCTCGCCAGCGGATCCAGCTTCTTCGCCTTCTTTTCCTCGGCGCGGGTGTCCTTCGTGGACTTCACCTTCTCGTCTTTCGACACACGATGCTTCGTCGAGGTGTCGACGCTGATCGTCGCCGACTCCTGCGGGTGGCCTTGCGCATCGGTCGTCGTCTGCGAACTGCCGGTGACCTGCGCGCGCGCGGGAAGTCCGGCCAGGGTGATCACGCCCGTGAGGGCGGCTGTCATCAAACAACGGTGAAACGGGTCGTGCCAGGAGAAGAAAGGGAACGGGAACGCTCCATCATGAAAAACCCTCGATCTGTTCTGGGCGCGGGGCGCACCAGAACGTCCTCTGATTCTAAATGGCGAAGCCCTATTCGGGGGTTCGCAGCGGGGCCTCAGAAATGGCTTTTCAGCCGCAAGCACGGCTTTTCGTTAGACGGAGACCTCGGCGGCTCGGCGAGCAATCCGCAGGAACTCCCGGGCATTTTCCTCGGCCTTGCCCCCGGCAAAGATCGCCGACCCGGCCACCAGCATGTCCGCTCCCGCCCGCACCACGGATTCAACGGTGTCGTCGGCCACCCCGCCGTCCACCTCAATGCGATAGTTCAGCCCCATCTCGTGCCGCAGCCGCCGCAGGTGGGCAATGCGTTCCAGCGACCGCGGCAGGAACCGCTGGCCCCCAAAACCGGGGTTAACACTCATCACCAGAACGTGATGCACCATCGGCAGCACCTCGATGAGGAAGTCGACGGGCGTGGCTGGGTTGATGACGACCCCCGCCAGCACGTTGTGGTCGATGATGTGCTGCAGGGTACGGTTCAGGTGCGGGCAGGTCTCCCACTGGACGCTGATCATGTCTGCGCCGGCCTTGGCGAAGTCAGGAATGAACTTATCCGGATCCTCGATCATCAGGTGGCAGTCCAGCGGCAGCTTGGTTACTTTACGCACGGCCTCCACGACCGGCGGCCCGAAGGTGATATTCGGCACAAAATGCCCGTCCATTACGTCGACATGGACGATGGTGCCGCCGCCGCGCTCCGCCCGAGCGATCTCATCCGCCAGATGCGTAAAGTCCGCCGCCAGAATCGAAAATGCCAGTTCAACCAAAGCGCTCTCTCCGTCGTTCAGGATTGCCACAAGTCTAACCGCCTCATCTGCCTGCGTCAGCCCTGGATCACATCCTTCGGCAATACTGCCTTTCTCCGGCTCCGCTTCGGCAACACCGGCACGACCCGCTCCACGCCCTCGCGCCCCTCATGCAGCACGCGGGTCTTCATCTCCTTCGCCGCCTCGCGGTCTACCGGCGCCGCCTCGCGCGGAGGTCCCAGAGCCTCTCTCGCCGCCGCATTCAGCAGCCGCCGAACCGGCCATCCGCCATCCGGGTTAGGGAAGAGAATCGCCCCGGCCCGCTGCTTCTCCGGCCGGTAGTACCACCGCCGGAGCAGCGCAAGATAATCGCAGCGCTCGGCTATATCAAAGGCTACGGCGTCTCCGGCGCCGCCCTCGCGCCCGCTCCTCCAGCCGCTCAATCACCGCTCGTGCTCGCTCCTCCGGACTCAGCGCCGCCGACAGTTTCAGCACTCTCGCCGATTGTCGGGCTCGCTTCCTCCAGCGGCACCGCCGCGATCATCAACGGCTGCGCAAACAGCGAACTCCCCACCGCGGTCTGCTCGCGCACCGCGCGCACACCCAGCGTCGAAAGGCGCTCCGGTCCCACAATCTGTCCCTGTTCAAACGCAAATACGTTGGCCGCGTCCCGCGCACTCTCGTCCGCCGTCGGCGCTGCGGCCTGCACGATCAGCGCACGCAGCTTCATCAGCGGATGCACGATCTCGTCTGCAAGCTGCGTTGCAGCCTTCACCTTCTCCCACTGCTTGTGCACCGCCGCCGCGCCCTCGAAGTCCATCGCCTCGCTTGCAGCCTCACGCTTAGCGGCCAACTCCGTGAGCATCGACTCGCCATTTGTCTCCAGAAACGACTGCACACGCGCCGCCTCAGCGGCATACTCCTCGCGCGAGCACGCACCCTTGCACGGTTCCATGCACATCTTCATCTCGCCGTACGCGCAGCCCGGATGATCCGGCCGCACCTCCAGATCCTCCCAGCAACGCCTCAGCTTGAACATATCCAGCACGGCCTCGCAGTACCGCTCCGCCGCAGCCCGCGAAGGGAACGGCCCGTACGACTCCTCAAGCGACTTGCGATTGATTCTGTTCGTCACATACACACGCGGATGCTCGTTCGACATCGCCATCCGCAACACAAACGGCGCATGCAGCCGCAGCCGTCTTCGCGCCTCTGCGGGGCCAAAGTTCGCGCGCGCCGCACAGTAGAGCACCACCGTCGACTCGAACTCCGATCCAGTTCGCGTCCACTCGATCCACCGCACGCGGTCGCGCAGGTTCAGCCGCTTCGACAGTACTGGCCGCCCATGATCGTCCACGGCATCCGGAGAATCCAGCAGCCGTCGCAGCCTGCGCCGCACATCTGCCGCGCGCGTCAGGTACGGCTGGCTCTGCTCCCTCCGCGCCGCGCAGGCACACCACACCCGGAGCCGCGGGAATCTCGCGCAGAATCTCGCTCGCACGGTCAGGCGTGAACTCAACGCGCCGCTCGAACTCGAAGCCCACACTCACTCAGATGGATTCTAGTCGCGCCATGCTCGCAGCGGCTCTGCTTCAAACGAGCTACTGTTGCGCCTGCTGATGCTGCCGCTTCGCCACACGCGGTGGCTCCGGCAGGGCCTGCGCCTTCTCCACCAGGACCGACCACTCCTCCGGCACCGGCAACTCCTTGTCAATCACCGGCGGGCCCTCATTTTGCGTCACCTGCACCGCCACCGTCAGCTCACTCTTGGTGCGCCCGCGAAAGATTCCATGCGTCGGTGGCACGTCTGCATAGTCGCGCCCAATCGCCGTGCGAAGATGCCGGTCTCCCGCCACGAGGCAATTTGTCGGGTCGAACCCAACCCATCCCAGCTCCGGCAAAAACGCTTCCACCCACGCGTGCGTTGCCGCCGCCTCCGAGCGATCGTGCGCTCCGCCGCCGTGAAACAGATATCCGCTCACATACCGGCAGGGAATCCTCAGTTCATCCCGCAACAGCGTCGTCATGATGTGCGCAAAGTCCTGGCACACACCGGCACCGCTGCGCAGCGCATGATCGATCGGTGAATCTACCTTCGTCGAATTCGGCTTGTAATCGAAATGTTCAAAGAGCTGATTATTCAGCGCGTGCAACACGCTCAGCGGATCATCCCTGCGCCGAAGATCCAGTTGTCCGGCAAGCTCCTTCAGCGCCGGCGTCGGCGTCGCAAACTCGCTCGGCAGCAGCATCTCCCAGAAGTCACCCGCGGCCACCTGCCGGTCGAGCTCTTCCCACGACGCACTCGGCAGCGATTCCGGCAACTCTACCTGCGGCTGCGTCTCCACCTGCGACTCCGCCACAATCACCAGTTGCGTATGCAGCCCAGGAATATCGAAGTGATGCACATGGTTCGCGTGATGATCGCGATAGCTGAAAACACGACACCGCGGCGTCACGGAAAGCTGAAAGGTCAGGCAGCGTTGGTTTTGGTCGGAGCGCGGATGCATCCGCGTCTCCATGATGCTCTCGCTTACTTCGGTCTTATACGAAAACTTTGTAAGATGCCGGACGAAGTAGTTCATGCTGCGCTCGCACTCCGCGGCATCTGCGCTTCATCGCCTCGAGTCGGCGAGGGCGGACTGCACGGAATAGTCCACATAGATGCTGTACAGCATGCGGTGGAGCTGATTGCATTCGCCCTGGACATTTTGCAGGTAAGGTATCACACCGCGATCCAGGATCTCGCCCACCGACACATACGCCAGCGAGGCTTGCATGCGTCCCGCCAATCGGCTCAGCGCTTCAGCGCGCGCTCCGCCGCTGCGCTCCTGAATCGCCCGCAGAGCTCCCTGCATGCTCTCCACCGAAAACCGCAGCGAGTGCGGGAACTCCGCATTCAACAGCAGGAACTCAAGAATCCTCTCCGGCGTCAGGTCCGCCGTGTAGACCTTGCAGTACGCCTCAAACGCCGTCGCGCTGCGCAGCAGTCCCATCCACTCCAGGTATTCATTGCCCACCAGCCCGCGATCGCGCTTCGTCCAGAGATCACCGTGATACGCGTCCAGCAACATCGCTGTTTCCATCGCGCGTTCGAGATAACGCCCCACCTGGATGAAGTACCAGCCCTCACCATGCGTCATCGTTGAATCCGTCACACCCTGGAACTGGTGCACGGCCTCCAACACCTGCTGCAAAAACGCCGACGGCGCCTCACTCGCAGCCTCCGTGGGCTGCATCATCGCCTTCACCTCCGGCCGCGTCACGTCCAGATACAGCGAGTTCAGCCGGTGCCACTGCTCGGTCGAGATCTGCTCACGCACATGCCGTGCATTCTCTCGTGCCGACAAGATGCACGACAGCACAGACGATTTATGTTCGGTGTCAAAGGTCAGCGTCCGCGCCAGCTCATACGGATTCCCATCCCACTTCACGCGCTTCGGACGCCCCAGCGCACTCAGCACGCGCACCCACCTGTGGTCTGAGCTTGTCGAGCTCTCATCGAGCATCAGGTTCAGGTTCACGTCGACGAGCCGCGTCGTATGCTCGGCGCGCTCCAGGTACCGCGCCATCCAGTAGAGCGAATCCGCTACACGAGAGAGCATGGGACCGCCGTTCTTCAGCTCCGGAGCCCATTCGCAGCTCCGGCCGCGCTGGAATATTTCGTCTACTCTACACTCCACCCGATTCGTGCCCCGAATAATTCTGCGTGTTACGGCTGACGCGGCTGCGCCTTCATCAGATCAACGAAGAGCCTGTAAAACCGCGGCGCGTCCAGGTCCTCATGCACATGCACCGTCCGCAGTTGCCGGTCCTTCGGACGATTCGCATCCGTCCACGTCAGCGTATCGCCGTAGTTCGGTCCGCGCGTCAGGTCCAGGTCGACGTACAGCACGCGTTCACTCGCAATGATCTTCGGATCCAGCCATGCTGCTGCTGCCAGTTCGTCCCACAGGTAGTGGTACTCCGTCGTGTACTTCGCCACATACTGCGCCGCCGGAGAAGGGGACTGCGCGATCTCCGCCATCATCTCTTTCGAGAACAGCGTCTTCACCGAGATGTCTACCGGCGTCAGATCCACTCGCGGCCACGCTGCGCGCAGCACAATGTGCGCGGCCTCCGGATCGAACCAGAAATTAAATTCGTGCCTCGGATGCGTCGCAAACTCCGGATCGTCTGTTCGCGGCGCGAGGCTTCCACCCATGATCACGATGCCCTGCGTCAGTTGCGCGAAATCATGATCGATCGACAGCGCGAGCGCGATGTTCGTCAGCGGCCCGGCGGCATAGATCGTCACCTCGTGCGGATGCGCGTGCACCTGCCGAATCAGAAAGTGTGCCGCATCTTCATCCAGCGGCTTCGTCGCCGGCTCGCCCTCCTTCAGCGGCGGCACTACAAACGGCCCATGATGATTCGGGCCCTCCGTCCACGCGCCATACCAGGGTGAGGTCCCTTCATAGGCGCGCGCTGCCATCGACTCCGCCTCATTCCTCACCAGCGGAAACACCGCGCCAGGCACGACCGGAACGTCAGTCCGATGAATGATCTCCAGCATCCGCAGCGTGTGCCGAACCTCTTCCGGTTGCCACGCATCGCCAGTCACCACCGTGATGCCCAGCACGTTCGCCATCGGCGACTGCAGCAGCACCATCATCGCCATCTGGTCTGACCCGCCCGGCCCTGCCGCATCCTGATCGATGATCACCATCCGCGGCTTTTCGTCTGCGCCATTCTGCGCCAGAAGCACTCCCGCACACATGCCGGCCATCACTGCGGCAAGGAAGACTCGTCTCATTCGCTCAACACCCATGTATCTTTCGACCCGCCACCCTGCGAACTATTCACCACCAGCGATCCCTCCCTCAGCGCCACGCGCGTCAGCCCGCCGGGCACAATCGTCACCTTGTCGCCGTACAGCACATACGGCCTCAGGTCCACGTGCCTAGGCTGCAGCTCATCTCCTATTAGGCACGGCGCGCGCGAAAAGCTGATCGTCGGCTGCGCTATATAGTTTCGCGGATTCGCCCTGATCTTTTCCGCAAACGCCTCTCGTTCCTTGGCCGTTGCATGCGGCCCAATCATCATGCCGTATCCGCCGGACTCACCCACAGCCTTCACCACCAGCTTGTCGAGGTTTGCCAGCACATGCTCGCGGTCCTTCTCGCGGAAGCACAAGAACGTCTCCACGTTCTGCAACACAGGCTCTTCCTTCAGGTAGTAGCGGATAATGTCCGGCACAAACGCATACAGCGCTTTGTCGTCGGCAACGCCCGTTCCAAACGCATTCGCCAGCGTCACATTGCCCGCGCGATACGCATTGAATAATCCGGGCACGCCCAGCATTGAATCCGCGCGAAACGCCAGCGGGTCAATGAAGTCATCGTCCACACGCCGGTAGATCACATCCACGCGCCGCAGTCCGCTCGTCGTGCGCATGTAGCACACGTTGTCGTGCACCACCAGGTCGCGTCCTTCCACGAGCTCAATGCCCATCTGCCGCGCAAGGTACGCATGCTCGAAGTACGCCGAGTTGAACACGCCTGGCGACAGCAGCACGATGTTCGGCTCCGGCCTTCCCTCCGGCGCCAGCGACCGCAGCGTCCCCAGGAGAACCTGCGTGTAGTTTTCAATCGGCCGCACGTTGTACTGGCCGAACAGCCGTGGAAAGATCCGCTTCATCACGCGCCGGTTCGTCAGCATGTAGCTAACGCCGGAGGGAACGCGCAGATTGTCCTCCAGCACCACGAACTCGCCATTCTCCAGCCGGATCAGGTCCGTCCCGCAGATGGCCACGTAAACATTGCGCGGCACCTGCAGCCCGCACATTTGCCGCCGGAACTGCGGGCACGAGTACACCAGCTCTCGCGGCACCACGTTGTCCTTCAGAATCCGGCCCTCGTTGTAGATGTCCTTCAGAAACAGGTTCAGCGCCGTAATGCGCTGCGTCAGTCCGCGCTCCACGCGTGCCCACTCTGCCGCGGTGATGATGCGGGGCAGCAGATCGTACGGAAAGATCCGCTCCGTGCCTTCCTCCTGCCCGTAGACCGTGAACGTGATGCCCTGGTTCAGGAAGCTGAGGTCCGCCTCCTGCTTGCGCCGCTGAATCTCCTCCTGCGGCAGGTTCGTCAGCAGTTCCACCAGGGGCGCGTAGTGCGGATGCAGTTCTTTCTCCGCCGCAAACATCTCGTCGTACGCGTGGTCGAGCAGATACTGCCCGAGCGCCATTCGCTCAAGCGGGCCGACCGGTCCATCCACCGCGAACTCTTCCATAATTTCGCCGACAGTAGCCGTCAGTATAGGTCACAAAAACACTGCGGCCGGAGCGGAACTCCGCCCCGGCCGCTGCGCCTCTCGCGAGCTACTTCGGCTTCACGCCGATGACCATCTCCGTGCTGCCGGCCAGATTTACGTCGTCCTTCGGCGCGAGCATGATTCCCGACTTCTCTCCGCCCGCCACCGCCGAAAGCGCCACACCCGGAATTGCGCTCACCACGTGCACCGGCGCTCCGCTTCCCGACTGCATTCCGCTTACGTGGTTTTCCATGTTGTCGCTGCCCCCGCGCACCGCCGACGTGGTCTGCTGTTCCGCTGCGGTGCCGCGCATTCCCATATCCGTGTCGGACTTCTGGCCGAGAATCTGGTTCTCTGAGAGCGCAATCCGGTACACGCTCGCCTCCACCGGAAACGCCGTGCCCTTCTTCGGCTCCATCTTGTCGAACACAATCGTCAGCGACCCGCCGTTCTCACCTTTCTTGAACTGCGTCGCATCCACCACATGCCCGGTCAGCAGCGACCCGCGTGGAATCGCCACGCCATTGATCGTCGTGGGCTTCTCCGTCACCGCGGCAATCTCCTGTCCGACCTTCGCATCGCGCGAGCTCAGCGCCTTCTTCAGCGTGCAGTTCACGGGAATCTGTCCCTCAAACGCTCCCGCCGGCTCCTGCGCCCCGAGCGTACAAAATGCGGCCATCATCGCGACCGCAATTCCCATCTTCAGCCTCATAGAAAAACTCCTCCCGACGAACCATTCCAAACCGTCCTGAAAGGTTCGCACCCATCCTAGCCGCAAACCCGCCACAAAGACGCGGAAATCTTGCTGGAAGTTTCACTTACCCGGGGGGCCGCAAGCCGTAATGCGGTCCCATATGCGGTAAACTTGATAAGTTGCGTTCTTTTCGCGCCGGCCCGCACCTGAACCCCCGCGCAGCGCCTGAACCCATAGCCAATTTCATATGACAGGAATCCCCCAGTGAGCACCGCATCGCAGCCCATCCGCAACATCGCTATCATCGCCCACGTCGACCACGGCAAGACCACCCTCGTCGACGCCATGTTGCGTCAGTCGGGCACCTTCCGCGCCAATGAGGCCGTCGCCGAGCGCGTCATGGACTCCAACGACCTCGAAAAAGAGCGCGGCATTACCATTCTCGCGAAGAACACGGCGATCCACTACAAGAACACCAAGATCAACATCGTCGACACCCCCGGCCACGCCGACTTCGGCGGTGAGGTCGAGCGTGCCCTCAAGATGGTCGACGGCGTCGTCCTCCTCGTCGACGCCTCCGAGGGGCCACTGCCTCAGACGC
The DNA here is from genome assembly GCA_963827415.1 of uncultured Acidobacteriaceae bacterium. Lineage (GTDB taxonomy): Bacteria > Acidobacteriota > Terriglobia > Terriglobales > Acidobacteriaceae > Granulicella. Next base: position 62,656 of record CAWHBA010000031.1, on the reverse strand, counting down.
GCTACGTGCTCTCCAAGGCCCTCGAGGCGAAGCTCACCCCCATCCTCGTCATCAACAAGATCGACCGCCCTGACGCCCGCGCTCAGGAGGTCCTCAACGAGGTCTACGACCTCTTCATCGACCTCGACGCCGACGAGTCCATGCTCGAGTTCCCAGTCATCTACACCAACGGCAAGGCCGGCACCGCGACGATGGACCTCGCCCAGCCCGGCACCGATCTCCAGCCGCTCTTCGAGCTGATCATCAATACCATCCCGATTGCACAGGGTGATCCCGAGGGGCCTCTCCAGATCCTGGTCACGAATCTCGATTATTCCGACTACCTCGGCCGTCTCGCCATCGCGCGCGTCTTCAACGGCACGCTCAAGACCGGCCAGGAGGTAGCCGTCTCCAAGCGCGACCTCTCGCTCCAGAACGTCAAGATCACCAAGCTCTTCAGCTTCGACGGCCTCAAGCGCGTGGACACCACCGAGACAACGCTCGGCGACATCGTCGCCATCGCCGGCGTTCCCGGCATCACCATCGGCGAGTCCTTCACCAACATTGAGAACCCCTCACCGCTGCCGCTCATCACCATCGACGAGCCGACCATCGCCATCCAGTTCTCGGTCAACAACTCGCCCTTCGCCGGCCGCGAGGGCCAGTTCGTCACCTCGCGCAACCTCAAGGAGCGTCTCGACAAAGAGCTCCTCACCAACGTCTCCATTCGCGTCGAAGACACCGGTTCGCCTGAGACCTTCAAGGTCCTCGGGCGCGGCGAGCTCCAGCTCTCTGTGCTCATCGAGATGATGCGCCGCGAAGGGTTCGAGCTCCTGGTCTCACGCCCCGAGATCGTCACCCGCCGCATCGACGGCCAGCTCATGGAGCCCAACGAACTCCTCACGATCGATATCCCCGAGAGCTTCGTCGGCACCGTCATCGAGCGCCTCGGACCGCGCAAGGGCGAGATGGTGAAGATGTCCAACCACGGGTCTGGACGCGTGCGGATGGAGTTCAAGATTCCATCACGCGGCCTCATCGGTCTCCGCTCGGAGATGCTCACCGAGACCCGCGGCACCATCGTGATGAACTCCATCGCCGACGGCTACGTCCCGTACCAGGGCGAGATCCCGCAGCGTCCCACCGGCGCTCTTATCTCGGACCGCCCCGGCACGACCACCACCTACGCGCTCAATGGACTTCAAGATCGCGGCGTCCTCTTCGTTCCGGACGGTGTCGAGGTCTACGAGGGCATGGTCATCGGCGAGCACTCCCGCGATAACGACCTCGACGTCAACGCCGTCCGCGAGAAGAAGCTCACCAACATGCGCGCCTCCTCAGCCGACGAAGCGCTCCGCCTCGTCCCGTACAAACAGCAGACCCTCGAGCAGTCCATCGAGTTCATCGCCGAAGACGAGCTCGTCGAGGTCACGCCCAAGTCGCTGCGCCTGCGCAAGAGAGTCCTCCAGGCCAACCGCCGCCCGCGCCGCAACCAGCCCGTCGAGTAAGGCTTCTCATTGCGGGCAGGCGGTCTATTTGTTCCCGGCCGCCTGCTGCAGGAATGCGATCAGGTCTCTCCTGTCCACCGCCTTGGGTGTCGCGAAGCTCATGTTGTTTCCCGGCACCATTGCATCTGGATCCGTCAACCACTGGTCCAGCGTGTCGGGATTCCACGTCAGCCCAGAGTTCTTGAGGCTCGTGGAGTACTGAAATCCGGCAACGCTGCCCGCCTTGCGTCCATCGACATCCCTCAGGTGCGGCCCTTCGCGATTCGCGTCGAGCGCATGACAGCCGGTGCAGCGACGCTCGAACACCAGCTTGCCGCGTGCCGCATCGCCGGGCTGCTCTGGCACCGGTTGTGCATCCTGCTGGCTCGAGGACGAAATCGTCAGAGCCGACGTGCCCAGGCACATAACAACTGCCAGCAGAAGGTGCGGCCTCATGCCGTCTGCTCAAGCGTGTGGTCCACCACCGCAAGATGATGATGTCCGCGCATCACATTCACGTCCGTGACGCCCAGCACGCTCGCCAACCGATCTGCGGGAACCGCCATCGGCCCCGGATTCGGCGCCGTCCCGGGTGCGGGCTGCGGAAACGCCGTGGACGCCGCCGTATGAAACGCGACGTTGCCCTCCACCTTCTGCATCACCTGGTGGATGTGTCCGTTCAGCACCGTCACGGACCCGAACGGTCGCAGCATGGCCAGCGCGTGCTCGCCATCCTTCGTTCCCCAACCCCACTTCTCGTAGACCATCCACAGCGGGATGTGTGCAAAGACGACGATCGGGGTCGAGCGGCTCAATCCCGCGAGCTCGCCCTTCAGCCATGTCAGCTGCTCCGTTCCAATGTTCCCCATCGCATCTACCTGCACGCAGTTGTTCAGGCCGATGAAGCGCACGCCCTTGTGATCGAAGCTGTAATACCCGTTGCCCTGCGTCCCCTTGCCGAACCGCTGCTTGTACTGGTCGCCGTCGTCGATGAAGTCGTGTTCGCCGGGCACATAGAACGTCTCGCCGACTTGCGCGCTGCGGATTACCTGCGCCGCCGTGTCGAACTCCGCCGGCTTCGAGTTTTGCGTGATGTCGCCGGTATGCAGCATGAACTCCGGCGCCTTCGCCCCTGCGGGCGTCGTATTAATCCTGTCGATCGCCGTCTGTAACGTGCCGGTCACATTCGGATTCGCTCCCTTGTTGAACCCGATGTGGCTGTCGCTGATCTGCACGAAGGAAAAGTCGCCACCTGAGCCATGCATCGCAGCGGCGCCACTCTTTACCGCCTGCGCCAGCAATCGCGAGCGACGGCACGCCGCCCGCGAGGGTCCACAGCAGGCCGGTGCCTGCCCATGCCATGCAACCAAGAAAATTGCGGCGGTCGATTCCATCCTTCGCGCCCCGCGCATCCGTCGCCGCCTCTGCTGCGCCGTCCTGCGTGATCTGCTCCCTGTTCAATTCGTTCATCACTCGTCTCCCTGGCTCTTATCTGCTTCGCCATAGAGAACTCGCTGAACTGCGATTTATTCCGCCCATCGCGCGTGAAAAATCTGCGGAATAAAACAACAGGAATTTGGGTTAAAGACCTTGCGGCATCTTGCAGTTTCAAGTCGGTGGAGTTGCGGCGAATCTACGGAGGAGTAACCTTGAAAAAGTTTTGCGACCAACCGTAAGACGCTTCCATCGGCGCAGCAATTCGTCATGGACAATCCATCCACCATCGCCGATCCGGTATCCAGCGTCTCGTTTGAGCAGTTGGCCATTCCGCTTTTGCCGTCGCTCCTGCGGCACGCACACTGGCTCACGCAAAACGAGGCCGAAGCCGAGGACCTTGCTCAAGAGGCGCTCTCGAAAGCCTTGCGCGCCTTCGGCTCCTTCACGCCCGGCACCAACTTCAAGGCATGGATCTTCCGCATCCTGCGCAACACCTTCCTCACCACGCGTACCGCCATCGCGTCCACCCGGACGACCTTCCTCGATGATTCCGAAGAGATCGAAGCGGCGACGGCTACGAGCGTCACGCCCGAAGAGACACTCATTCAACTCGACAACGCCGCAGTGGTGCAGCAAGCGCTTGTAGAACTCCCTCCGCCGTTGCGCGATTGCCTTCTCCTCTGTGATGTCGAAGAGCTGAAGTACAAGGAGATCGCAGCCATTCTTGACCTGCCCATCGGCACCGTGATGTCGCGGATCTCGCGCGCCCGCGCAGCCCTTCGCGCAAACCTGCAACCGCATTTCGGAGGACGCCAGTGATGATTGCCAGCGAACATCTCCAACCCGGCCAGATCGACGCCTTCGCCGATCACGAGCTCTCACCGGACCAGGCCCGCACCGTACAGCAGCACATCGCTGCCTGCCATCCATGCTCGCTGCGACTGCTCTCGATCATCGAGCTCAAGCAGGCGACTGCCAAAGCCGGCCACCGGTTCGATCCCTCGCCCGCCATGCTTGCGCGCCTCACGTCACGGCTTCAGCAGGACAGCCGCCCGGAGAAGACCCAACGGAAACGCTCTCCCTTATCGTGGTCTGCGTTTGCGCTTTGGCCCGCTCTCGCGGCCGTTCTGCTCCTCGCCGCTGTGTTCCTCGGAGTGGGGTCCATCCGCCGGCTCCGCGCCGTCCAATCCGCCGAGCTCCTCGATCAGCATCTCGCCACCCTTTCCTCTGCCGCCACACCGCAGGTGCTCTCCACCGACCGCCACACCGTCAAGCCATGGTTTGAGGGCAAGCTGCCGTTCAGCTTCAACCTGCCTGACGCGACCTCGCTTCCGCCGGGCACGGTTCTAAAGGGAGCAGACCTTTCCTATCTCGACGGCCGCCCCGCGGCTCTTCTGCTCTTCACCATCGGCAAACACCAGGTTTCCGTCTTCGTCGCCCAGCGCAGTTCCTTCACCCTGGCGCCGGCCGACTCCACGCGCTCCGGCTTTACCCTGCGTTCGGCCACCGCCGGCGATCTCCGGCTGACCGCCGTCGGTGATGTGGACCCGTCCCAGCTCGATCGTCTGCTGTCCTCGCTGGCAGCCGCTCAACAGTCGCGGTGATTCCTCCTGCTCGCGGCACCGTGGGCTATGAGTTTCAAGCCAACCGCCGCCCGCGCCGCAACCAGCCCGTCGAGTAGCCAGCGCCGTTACTTCCTCGTTTCGCTTCGTGCGATTCTGCCCGGCGGTCGCTATACTTGCGGCACCCTCGTGGGTAGAGGGAGGGTCGTGTGGTCTTCGTCCGGAAGCCGTGGTTGCTCTATCTCATCGTCTTTCTCTTCATTCAACTGACCTTGTGCCTCGCCGGCTGGAAATTCGTGCAGGCCGGCACAATTGATTTCCGCAACTTCTACGCGGACGGCCACCTCGTTCGTACCGGCGAGACCGGCCGGCTCTACGACTACGACGCACAAACCGAGGTGCAGAATCGTCTTGTCTCGCCCCGTGCGGCGGCTCTTCCGCTAATGACGCCTCCCGTCGTCGCGCTGGCCTTCGCTCCGCTCTCCCGACTCAGCTACTTGTGGGCGTTTCGCTTATTTGCTGTCATTAATCTGTTGCTGGCCATCACCGCCGCTGCCTGGGTCGGCCGCACTTTCAAAGGGCTCTCCGCATACGCACCGATAACGCCGGTGCTGCTGTTCCTCGGCTTCCTCCCGCTTGGATTCGCCCTTATGCAAGGCCAGCTCTCCGTCATCCTTCTGGCCGTGTACTGCGCTGCGTTCCTAGCTCTGGAGCGTAAGCGGTATTTCGTCGCCGGCCTAGTGCTGTCGCTCGGTCTCATTAAGCTGCAGATCACCCTTCCAGTCGCTGTTCTTTTTCTCCTGTGGCGGCGGTGGCGGTTTGTTGCTGGCTTCGCTATCGGCGGGTCAATCTTTGTTCTTGCCTCGGTTGCGACCGTGGGATTCCTGCATATGAAGGACATTTGGCGTTCGATGTTCGGCGTCTCAATTCTTCCAACTTACGTCGAACGGGTTCGTTACGGAATCTCTCCTGACCGGATGCCCAATCTTTACGGGCTGATGTATATGCTCTTCGGCGGAGGTCGAGCGTCCATTTTCCTTACTCTGTTTGTCTCTGCGCTCCTGGTGATCTGGGCGGCGCGACAGCGGTGCTCGCTCGTCCTCGCCATCCTCGTTGGTCTGCTGACCAGCTACCACCTTTACCTGCACGATCTGACACTCCTGCTGCTTCCGTCCGCGTTCCTCCTCGATCGTTACCTTGACGCCTCGCAGACCTCCAGCAGTGACGATCCCCCCCAGTCCCGCATGGCACTCTACGCTACGGCGGCACTCCTTCTCCTGCCTCTGCTCAGTGTCTTCCTGCTTACCACCTCGTGGATCTCGCTCCTCTGCCTTCCCATGCTGCTGGCGGCAGTCGCTCTCGGCGTTGGACAATCCGCGCCACGCCCCACCCGTGCAGAGGTGCGGCTCAGGACGGCCTCCCCACACATTCCTCTTGACCTCGCCTCCGGCGAAGACTAATGTCTCGCCAACTCGCGCACCATCCGTGCTTCGGCCCCGAAAGACTTGCAGTAGGAACGCTGTCTTCTGGAGGAATCGCATGGCCATCAACAGCCTGCCCCAGGCAGTCCTTGCCGTCGGCGCTCTCGGAACTGCCGCCACCGGCCTCGTCGACTCAACCAAGGCATTTGCCGGCGGCATCAGCCGCGCCGGCTTTGGTTTCATCAAGCAGCTCATCGCACGCACCGTTCCCGCAGGCCCCAACGCTCAATCCGGCTCCGGGCTCGGCACGGATGACATTCTCGCCACGCTGCTCGCCAACTGGATGAACGGCATGGACCCCGGCGCTCAGAAGGCCATCGCCAAATCCTTCATCAAACTGCACTTCAATCCCGCAACCGCGGCCGCGCTCGCTGCGCAGACCAACGTCGATCCCGTTGCTCTCGCCAACGTCGCGGCCAAGCTCGCCGCCATGCAGCCCCTCACCAACCCGGAGGCGGACGCCTTCGGCCGCTTCGATCTCGCGGTCTCCGCCCTCATTGATCGCGCCTACGAGCGCGCCGATCAGGTCTATCGCAACTATTGCAAGGTGCTGGCCGGCGTCTTCGCCATCATTCTCGCCTGGCTCGGCAACCGTGCCCTCGAAGTTCATCTCCCGCGTTGGGAGATCATCATCGTTGGCCTCATCGCCACGCCGCTCGCGCCCATGGCCAAGGACATCGCCAACGCCATCCAGACCGCCTCTGACAGTCTCGGGAAGCTGAAAGGTTAAGCCGCCATGTTCTTCCTCAACACGCGGTCTCTGCCCGTCGGCGGCGGCGTGGTCGGTAGCGCTGACTCCATCACGATCTTCGACGAGAACAACGTGGTCCATTCGCCAGGCGAACTCGCCGCCGCCATCCGTGGCCGTGACGTGCTGCTCGTCACGCACGGCTTCAACGTGAATCAGATGGATGGACTCGAGAAGCTCACCAACTGGGCGGGTCTCCTCAATCTCGGCACTGCCGTAGCCGTCGGCATGCTCTGGCCTGGCGACTCCCGCTGGATTCATGCCGTCGACTATCCCATTGAAGGTAACGAGGCCATCGACGCCGGCAACCTGCTCGCCGACTTCCTCAACAGGAACTTCACCTCCGCGCTCTCGCTCTCCTTCGCCTCGCACTCCCTCGGTGCGCGCGTCGTCCTGCAAACCATTGCCGGTCTCGATCCCCGCCGCCACGTGCGCCGCATGCTCCTCATGGCCGGAGCCATCGACAACACGTGCCTCAGCGATGAGTACGTCAAGGCGGCGAAGAGCCCGGACGCCATCTCCATCCTCGCCTCGCGCTCCGACGACGTCCTCGAGTGGGCCTTTCCCGCCGGCAACTTCCTCGGCGGCCTCTTCTCCCGCGGCACCCCGTACGTCCACGAAGCCATCGGCCGCGAAGGCCCCTCAGGGAATGTCGCCCCGCCCGCGAGTCTGCACGCCGACTGGCAGATCCCCGACGCCTGGGGCTACGGCCACGGAGACTACCTTCCAGCCAACCCCCCTCCTCCGCCAATGCCACCGCTCGTGGCCTTCCCCGGCCCGACCACCCCCCCACCCCCGTCGAAACCCGCCTTCAGCGCCTCCTTCGAAACCTCGCGCTGGCCCTGAGCACTTTTCGCCACACCCGTGCGGCCGTTTGGACACAAGATTCTCCGGGGAGCGAGTAAAGCCTCGTTTCAGCTCCCCGCAACCGTCATCCCTTCGATCCGGACCGTCGGCACCGCGCCCGCGCCACGAAATTCAAGGTCGTTCCCGATGGCGCTCACGTTCCGGAACATCTCCTTCAGGTTTCCCGCGATAGTGATCTCCTCCACCGCATGCGTCAGCTCACCGTCCTCAATCCACAGCGCGCTCGCGCCCTGAGAGTAGTCCCCCGTCACCGGGTTCACCCCAAAGCCCATCGTGCTCAGCACGAACAACCCCCGTTTCACGTCCCCGACGATCTCGTCCTGCGTCAGCTCTCCCGGTTCCAGGAAGTAGTTTCCGCCACCGATCCCCGGTGCCCCCGCCAACCCCCGCGACGCCTTCCCGTTCGATTTCATATTCAGCTTGCGGCCGGTGTAGGTATTCAGCAGCAGCTCCTTCAGCACGCCGCGCTCGACGACTACAGTTCTGCGCGTCGGCAATCCATCTCCATCGAACGGTGATGTCCCGAATCCACCCGCGCGCAATGTTGAGCCATCCGGCAGCACGTGATCGAAGACCATCGTCCCGTCGTCCACGAGGGTGATGTTCTCGCCCGCAACCTGCTCGCCGAGCTTGCCCGCAAACATCGAAGCATTGCGGTAAATCGCATCTCCATCCGCCGCGTGCAGCAGGTTCGCCATCAATCCGCGCGACACCTCCGGCGGAAACACGATCGGAACCTGGCAGGTCGGCACTCGCCTCGCACCTAACTTGCGCAGTGCACGGTGCGCAGCGATACGCCCAATCTCTTCGGGATCTTCCAACAACCGCGGCGTCCGCGCGCTCGAGTACCAGGAACCCGTCTGCATTGATCCACCCGCATCCTGCGCAATTGGCGTCGCCGAAAAGCCGCAGTAGCTTCTCCTGTACTCGCCTGTAAACCCGCGTGAGTTCACCATCACCCGCTGCGATGTGCTCAGGTCGAACCCCGCCCCCCGGCTGTTCTGGATGCGCGTATCCGTCGCCATCGCCGCCGCCTCGCAGCGCTTCGCAATCTCTATGCGCTCCTGCGGCGGAACGCTGTCGATGTCGTCGAAGTACAACGCCAACTCGGCAATATCAAGCGATCCAAACGCGTCGCGCTCGGGCAGACCCGCAAACGGATCCACGCCGGTCACCTTCGCCAGTTCCACAGCCCCGTTCACCAGCCGCGCAATTCCATCCGGCGACAGGTCCGAGGTCGACGTGCTCGCCGTGCGCTGCCCACCCTCTGCCTCGAAGAACACTCGCAACCCCATCGCACGCGAGCCCGACTCCGTCAGCTCATCGACCTCACCCATGCGCACGTGCACGGAGAACTCGTCGCCCTCGAAAGCCACCGCCTCCGCGTCCATCGCCCCTGCCTTAAGGGCACGCTCGACGGTTACCTCAGCGAGAAACTTTAGTTTCCCCGCAGACGCATCCGACTGTCTATGCTCGACATCGTGTCTTGGTCGTTCCATTGCGGCTCATTGTCTCAAGTCGCGTGGTGCCCACGCGAACGGCCCCTCTACCTCAAGAGTAGCTCCCTCGCGGTCATCGCTTCGCTTTGCCTTGTCATTGCAGGCTGTGGAGGCGTCGCGACGTCCGTTCCGCAGAACACCCCAACGCAGACGGCACCAGCCGGACCAAAATATGCGCAGGTTACGAACTTCGGAGCCTCCATTACCTGCGGCTACTATGCAACCCAGGATGGAGCGTCGGGATACATCTGGTCAAACCATGGCTATGCAGGCCTCTTCGACAGCTCTCTGACTGGCACAACAGCGCAGAACCTCTGCCGTGCCGGCGATCAGGCTGCGGACACAGTCCGTAACTGGGTGATGCCGAATACCGTACCCACACTCGGAGGAAAGCAGCTGTACACGATGCTTGTAGGTACCAATGACGTCATCTACTGCGGAGGACAGACCGGCTGTCTTCCGAATTACATCAACACGATGACGGCAGCGATTACATGGCTCACTCTCCCGGCGAGCGACAAGATACTTGGGTCTTCGCTCAAAGTTTCGTCGGCTTGGGTGCCTGACCTCAATGTCGGTGTTGCCACAAATACCGCGGGCGCATCCCTGAACTTTCCTGTCCAGCAGACTGTAAGTGGCCGCATGCTCTATATCGCTTATCGCGTCTACGATGCAGGCAAGGTCAACGGCGGAACAGCGACTGTGCAGCTGGACGGAAACACCGTCGCGACTCTCTCAACGATTGTGAACACAGGACACGCCATCGCAACGGTCAACGGTTCGAGTGACACGGTCTTCGCCATACCCATCTCGCTCGGAGCAGTGGGCAAGCACAACGTCACGATCACCAATGGAGCGAACGGAGGGTTCTTTTCGTTTGTGTGGGCCGGCGTCTCAAGCGGCGACTATGCTTCAACAGCCGGTGCGCCTCGCGTCATGGTTGCGCTGCTGCCCACAACGACCAGCGCCTCCTACAACAGTATTGAGGGCACCCAAAATGACGCACTCTTCCAGCTCACGGTAGCGCTGGCGGGCGACGGCATGTGGGTGACTGTCGTTCACTGCGAGTCTGTTCTCGACCCAACGAAAGATTTCTACGACACCATCCATCCCAACGACAGCGGTCACGCCAAGCTGGCCACCACGTTTGAGAACGCGCTCTAAGCCTTAGCTCCTCGTTCCTCCCACGGTCATGCGGTCGAGCTTCACCGTCGGCATGCCCACGCCTACCGGCACGCTCTGTCCATTCTTCCCGCACGTGCCGATGCCTTCATCGAGCGCGAGATCATTTCCCACCATCGACACGTACTTCAGCGACTCCGGCCCATTGCCGATCAGCGTCGCGCCCTTCACCGGAGCCGTGACCTTGCCATCTTCAATCAGATACGCCTCGCTCGCCGAGAAGACGAACTTTCCGTTCGTGATGTCCACCTGGCCGCCGCCGAAGTTCACCGCATACAGCCCGCGCTTCACGCTGCGGATAATCTCCCCCGGATCATCCTCGCCCGCGAGCATGTAGGTGTTCGTCATGCGCGGCATGGGAATCGCCTGGTAGCTCTCGCGCCGCCCGCTGCCGGTGTTCGGCATGTTCATCAGCCGCGCGCTGAGCTTGTCACTTAGATAACCGCGCAGAATGCCGTTCTCGATCAGCACTGTCTCCTGCGTCGGATTGCCTTCGTCGTCGACGTTCAACGATCCGCGCCGTCCTGGCATTGTGCCGTTGTCGACTACGGTCACCTTGCTCGACGCCACCTGCTGTCCGATCAGTCCCGCGAACGCACTCGTCTTCTTGCGGTTGAAGTCTGCTTCGAGACCGTGACCCACTGCCTCATGCAGCAGCACCCCCGGCCACCCCGGCCCCAGTACCACTTCCATCTCGCCCGCCGGCGCCGCGACAGCGCCGAGCTGCAGCACTGCGGTGCGCGCCGCTTCGGCGGCAAAGTGTTCCGGACTCTTTGAGCCCGTAAAGAAATCGAGCGTCACGCGGCCTCCACCGCCGCTCGAACCGCGTGCGGTGTTGTGCTCGTCCTTTGCGATCACCGCGACGTTCAGTCTCGCAAGTGGTTGCGTGTCCGAAGCGAACGTCCCATCGGAGGCAGCGACGAGAATTCTCCGCAGCTCGTCATTCAATCCGGCACGTACCTGCACGATGCGCGGATCGAACGCTCTCGCAGCGCGATCGGCGCGAGCAATCAGTTCCAGCTTCGCGCTGATCGCGGCGTCGGACGAACCGGCAATCGGATAAAGCTGTTGTGTGCGCGTTGAGTCTGCGTGACGAAATCCCGCAACGCGGGTTGTTTGCGGTCCGCTGGCGATCAGCGCCGCGGTGCGCGCCGCCTTCAGCAAGCGCTCCGCGCTGAGATCGTCGGTATAGGCGAAGCCCGTGCGTTCGCCGCTCAGCACGCGCACACCGCAACCCACACTCACGCCTTGTGCGGCGGTCTTCACGATGCCTTCGTCCATGCCGAGCGACGTCGAGGTTACCGCTTCGAAGTACAGGTCCGCAAAGTCGCCACCCGCGCTCAGCGCCTCGCCGAGACAGCGCTCCAGCAGGCGCTCGCTCAGTCCAAGCGTCTCAAAGAAGTATCGTTTGTGATCGTAGAGATCAGGGAACGGGTGTGAAGCTGCCGCCATCTTGCGATTCTACGCGCAGCGAGAACTCTCAGCGCCCGTGCGAGGGATCGGCGGAGTCGGCAGCATCCATGTCGAGAAAGACCTGCGGGAAGCCCGGCGCATAACAGTTGCCATCTGCGGCATAGGTCGAAACGCAGCTCTGTGTAATCTCCGGACGACGAGGCGACTGCGAGTACTGCCACGCTGTCAGGTTCAGATCCGGCGCCGCGCTCAATGGCTTCGTTTGAAGTGTGCAACCCGGCGATGGAGGGCACTGATCGAGTGCGTTGAAGATAGCAACCTCATGCAGTCCGCCCTTCTTTACCCGCGCGCGAATGTCTTCGATCGTGTCGATCCACACACCAGGATCGTCCTGCACGCGCTGTCCACTCGCGTACACGCCCGGACGATAGTTGGAAGCAGCGACAGCCTCGGTCCACGCCAGCAGATACGCCGCCTGCTCTTCGAGCAGCCGTCCGCCCTCCTCCTGGTCGAGGAAGACAATCGTCTGCGCAGGAAAGCCTTCGCGCCTCGCGGCGGTGACTGCATTAGCGGCATCGTTCTTGCCCAGCGCTGCCGGCGATGTGCCGCTCTTCTTCGCCTTCAGAATTTCTGCGTCGAGCTTGCCATTTGCCAGCACCAGGAAGCCCCAACCCTGCGAGCGCAGAAGCTCGCGTTTGCCGGTCCATGTATTCGCATGCTCGCCCGGCGGATTGGTGAGCCAATATCCGGTGAAGCTGAAGACCTTGCGCATGGACAACATCGTGTCGTCGCCGGGATAGTCGTTGCGGTCAAATCCGACGAAGGACTCCGCCGGTCGCGACGCAGTGTTTGTGCCGGCAGAGGTTTGGGTTGTGGCCGACGGCGGGCTCGCCGAGGTTGCGACCGGAGTGGAGCTTCCGTGCGAGCATCCGCAAGTTGCGATGGTGCCGGCAAGTGCAAGGTTCAGGCCAACCTTGAGCATCATTCACGGAATCCTTTCCTCAACAGAGTAGCGTTATCTTCACGACAGCGTTCTACAATCGCAGTCAGAGCTATGCCAGAGATCAACGAGCTACCCGCCAACGACCCGCGCTACCCGATCGGCCGATTCACTCCGCCCGAGAGCATCACATCCACGGACCGTGGCGACGCTATTTTCACTATCTCAGAGATGCCGGAGCAACTTCGCGAGGCCGTCCGCTCGCTCAATGAAGAGCAACTCGACACACCGTATCGCGAAGGCGGTTGGACTGTGCGCCAGGTTGTGCACCATCTTGCCGACTCGCATATGGCAGCCTTTCATCGCCTGTGCCGCGCGCTGACCGAGGACCAACCGGAGATTCAGGGCTACAAGGAAGCCGCGTTCGCCGAACTGCCAGATCATAAGATGCCCATTCAGTGGTCACTCGATCTTCTTGACGGCGTGCACGCGCGTTGGGTTGCGCTGCTGAACTCGATGGATGGGTCGCAGTGGAACCGAACGTGGAATCACAGTGAGCGTGGACTGCAGCGGCTCGACGTCGTGACGCTGCTATACGCGTGGCACTGCCGGCATCACGTAGCGCACATCACGCATCTCCGCGCACAACAAGGGTGGTAGAGCGGTTGCCGCACGACGGGTGATACGCTCCAACCATGCCTCCGCACCGGGCCCCTTCCGCGGACAACTCCGCTTCGCAATCGCCTGAACAGATCGCTGCCGCCATTAAAGATTTCCTTGCGGAACACGCTGAGGCTGCGGTGCTTGAGGACGGCAAGGTCCTCTTCGATCTGCGCAGCACGAAGCACTCGCTCTCGACGGAGCATGGCCAGTGCTCGCTGCATCTTTGGAACGACGAGCGCAATGTCGTGCGGAACATCGTTGCTGTAACCGTGCGGTCGAACAGCCTGCGGCTCTTCGCGAAACGGCTCGGCCACGCACAGCCGAAGACGCTTGAACTTGTGAGCGCGCGCGAGCGCCGCACACCAACCACGCGTGATGCCGCACGTACGCGCTATCAGCGGCTGCTTGAGCGAGTCCTCGCACGCAATTTCCCGGACTGGAACGTTGAAGGTTTTCGCACAGCGATGGACCTCGAGCGAAGCTTTGGTCCGGCATATGCACGCGGTATGCAGGTGCGCGGATCGCAGGCCTGGGCCGTCATCGGTGTGGGTGAGCACGAGAGCGGGGCGATTGTCGATGGGATCCTCACGCTCGGGATCCTGTGGCTGCATCACTGCCGCGAGCAGGCCGGCGGACGGCGCCTGTACCAGGGGCTGAAGGTGGTCGTCCCGCGCGGCGCCGCCGCGCTCACGCTCTCGCGTATGGCCTGGCTCAACAAGGACGCCGCTCGGTGGGAGCTGTTCGAGCTGGATGCGGCAAGTGAAGATCTCGTCGAGCGCGACCTTGCAGACACTGGAAATCTGCGCACGCGACTCGTGCATCACCCCGATTCCTGCGCTGCCGCCGAACGTTTCTCTCGCGCGATCGAGCAAGTAATGGAGCTTGTTCCGCAGCACGATCACTCACGCGTCGAACAGCGCCTGCGCAGCACCTCCGAGCTCGCATTTCTGCTGCATGGGCTGGAGTTCGCGCGAGCCCGCATCAGCCTCGCGCCCGGCAGTTTCGCCCACACGCTTGAGATCACCTTCGGTACCGGCGAGGCCGAGATGCCCCTGACGTCGGCAACGCGCGAAGAGATTCATGCACGCACCGCGGAGCTCTTCGAGCGAAGGCGGGCGAGACCCCCAATCGAGCGCAAGATCGCCTCCGTCCCACCGCATCGCCGCATCGGTTCGGCCTCAACTGGCCCGGCGCACTCACGGCTTCCACTGCGCGGCAGAGCTGCAACGTCTGCCATGAACCCCGCACAGGACCCGCTCTATCGCACGGCCCCGGAGCGCTGGCTCGAGTCTGTGCTGCGCCACGATCTCGCCCCGCTCACGCGCAGTTTCGCTCACACGCGATCTCGCGGAACAGGGCGGGCCACAAGTCTGTTTGCTAATGATCCCGATCCAGACACGCGCGGCAATCGCGTCGATCCTGAGCCGCTGCTTAACGATGACGCCAACGCCCACTCGTCGCGAGTGCTTCCGCATCTCGATCCCAAACATGTTTACACGCAGGTGCCGGCGATCGCGGGCGCGAGCGATCGCGGCATGCTCGATCTGCTCGGAGTGACTGCAGACGGCAGGCTTGCGGTGCTGGAGCTCAAAGCGCAGGACGATCTGCACTTCGCGCTCCAGGGTCTCGACTACTGGATTCGCGTGCGACATCATCATCGCGAGACTGCGGATCCAAACAGCGGGCTCGGCGAGTTTCAGCGCCACGGCTACTTTCGCGGTGTCGAGCTCTCGCCGCTGCCTCCGCGGCTCTATCTCGTTGCGCCTGCGCTGCACATTCATCCGGCAACAGAGACTGTGCTGCGCTATCTCTCGCATGCAGTCGAGTGGAATCTCCTCGCGCTTGACGAGCGCTGGCGCCAGCAGATTCGCGTGGTCTGGCGCAGAAGCGGCGGCCGAGGCTGATTCCAAAGGCGTTTCGCGCGCATTGTCATCGCAGCGAAAATCCTCTGCGTCCTCCACGGCTGGTTCCGCATCGAACCGCAGATGGAGGAGAGTGCCATGGCAACAGCAACGGAGACTGCAACCACCTTCCGCCTCGGAGGCGACATGGAGATTCACCGCCTCGGCTTCGGCGCAATGCGCATCACCGGAAAAGGCATCTGGGGCGAGCCGAAGGACCGCGAGGAGTGCAAGAGCGTTCTGCGCCGCGCTGTTGAACTCGGCGTTGACTTCATTGACACAGCGGACTCGTACGGGCCGGATGTCAGCGAGATTCTCATCGGCGAGACGCTCGCACCGTACAAGCGCGGCCTCGTGATCGCGACGAAGGCAGGCTTCACCCGCCAGGGTCCGGATAAGTGGGTGCCGCTTGCGCGTGCCGAATACATCACGCAACAGGTGGAGATGAGTCTTCGTTACCTCAAGCTCGAGCGTCTCGATCTCTGGCAATTGCATCGCATCGATCCGAAGACGCCGGTCGAGGAATCGCTCGGCGCAGCGAAGCGTTTGCAGGATCAGGGAAAGATCCGGCACATCGGCCTCAGCGAGGTCTCAGTTGCGGAGATCGAGAAGGCCCGTAAGGTCGTCGAAATCGTCAGCGTGCAGAACGAGTACAACCTCACCACGCGCAAGAGCGAAGATGTGCTGAACTACTGCGAGAAGCACAAGCTCGGTTTCATTCCGTGGTTTCCAGTTGCCGCCGGCAAACTCGCGCAGCCCGGCGGCAAGCTGGACCAGATTGCGAAGGGGCACAAAGCATCCGTTGCGCAGCTATCCATCGCCTGGCTGCTGCATCGCTCGCCAGTAATGTTGCCGATCCCAGGCACCAGCTCCGTCGCGCATCTTGAAGAGAACCTGAAGTCGGCGGATCTTCATCTCAGCGAGAGCGAGTGGAGCGAGGTCGAGAGCGCAGTCCAGTCATAGCGCTGGGGATTTTTCAACCCATCCAGGCCGGAGCCGCGTTGAGCTCTTCGTCCGGCTCGAGCGGCGGCTGTTCAGCTGGCTCATCCATTTTCGAGGTGAAGAAGCGCTCGATGCGGTCCATCACCTCGGTGCCGCGTTTGGCTTCGAAGATCTCGCGACGGAGGGTGGCACCGCCGGGAACACCGTGCGTGAACCAGCTCGCGAACTGCTTCATCTTGCCGATCGCCTCACGTTGGGCGCTTTCGTGGTCGCGCTTCTGTCGCTTCGCCTCGTCGGTGGCCGCGGGCGCAACGACCTCGGGATGCTCTGCAATCTCGTGCAGCAGCCGCTCGAAGTAATCGCGAATCATACGATAGCGGTCCATCTCGGTGGGCTTCTGATACACGCCGGTTCCTGTGGTGTGCTTTGTAGCGGTGTACTGCGCAATCTGCCGGAAGATCCAGGGATTCGCGGGCGCGGCGCGACCGATCATCACGGCATCGCAGCGTGTGGCGTCAATCATTGCGACCGCATCTTCGGGTGTGCGGATGTCACCGTTGCCGATGACGGGAACCTTTACGGCGTCTTTCACTGCGGCGATCCACTCCCAGCGCGCTTCGCCGGAATAGCCTTGCTCACGTGTGCGGGCATGCAGTGCAACGGCGTTGAGGCCGCAGTCCTCGGCCATCTTCGCGAGCTCCACGCAGACGATGTTCGTGTCGTTCCAACCCATGCGGAACTTCACGGTGAAGGGAATCGTCACTGCTGCGCGCACTCGCTCAAAGATCTTTTGAATCGCAGGAAGATCGCGCAGCAAACCGCTTCCACCGTTACAGCTCACGACACGCTTCGCAGGGCAGCCAAGATTCAGATCGACAATGTCGAAGCCCGCGTCCTCGCAAATGCGTGCGCTCTCGGCGAGTGTCTCGGGGTTCGAGCCGAAGATCTGTGCAGAGATCGGATGCTCATCGTCGTAGTACGTGAGATAGCGTTTGCGCTTGGTCTCGCGCATGCGGCTCAGGCCATCAGCCGAGGTGAACTCGGTCATGATGAGGCCGCAGCCCGAGACCTCGTTCGAGGTCTCGATGTCGACATCACTCGTAGTACCCGTGGATTGCGTCGTCGAGTATGGCGCTGCCGCAGAGTATAACGACGCGTTCTTGATGAAGCGGCGGAAGACTGTATCGGTCACCCCGGCCATCGGCGCAAGAACGGTCGCAGGCGCGATGCGCACTTTGCCGATGTGCAGCTCAGCAGGAACGCTTGCAGCGGTCGGCATCTCGCGTTCAATCGTTGATGTCCACTTCTTATCCACAGCAACTTTCTCTGACGCGAGGATATCTCGCGTGACAGTTCGTCGCCGAATCCGGGTTACGGCGAGCGATTTTTCTGACTAACGTCAATAGCGCGAAGCAGTTGAATTGTATTGATTTTAGCGGTGTATCCGCATGCGATATGGACGTATGTCGACGCAATTTTGTCAGGCCCAAAATGCACTTTAAATATTGACGCTCAAATACAACGAGCGCATGATTGTGGAATTCTTTTTGATATCGGCTTCCACCGGAAGTTCGATGGAGGCTGGCGCACTCCCAGCGAGCGTCGCGACGTTGCAAACGCAACAGCAGCCGGACTCTTGAAAGACGAGCCCGAGTAATTCTCCGGGGTTCTCCCATGAAGAGCAAGCTCATAATCCCATTCTCTCTCCTTTTCCTTGCAGCACCTCTCATCACTTCAGCAGAGCAGCTTGTCCCCGCAGGCTCGGTGCTGAAATGCACCGTGTCCGAACCCAAAATTTCATCGAAGACGATGGAAATTGGCGATCCCGTCATGTGCACGCTCGGTCACACCGAAGCGTATAGCCGAGTTGTCTTCCCGTATGGAAGCTATCTCATCGGCCACTTCGAGGAGTACAAGGATCCAGGGCACTTCGTCGGTAAGGGATGGATGGAGTTGCGGTTCGATCGGCTGATGATTCAGCCCGACACGAACGTTCCCCTCAACGCCCGCGTAGTGGCCACACCAAAGTATCCGGTCGACAAGGAAGGACGCATTCACGGCACAGGACATCCCGTGCGTGACACGATCGAGTGGCTGATTCCCGTGCTGTGGCCGATCGACCTCATCAACCTTCCGCGGCGTGGACCGCGCCCGGTACTGAAGGCCGAGACGCAACTGACGCTGAAGGTGCTCGACGACTTCGGCATCCCATCGCAGATGGAGCAGGACTATCAGCAGCCGGCGCTGATTGAACGCCGCGCAGCAGCAATCGAGAAGCACAAGGAGAACCTGGTGGACCAGGGGTACATGACTGCTGACGAGGCGTTCGGTCAGCAGTATGCGCCACAACAGCAGCAGCAGTATGCTCCTGCACAGCAGGGATATGCTCCGCAGCCGCAGTATCAGCAGCAGGCGTATGCCGCGCCGCAACCGCAGATAATTGTCGTGCAGTCGGCACCGCAGACGGTGTATGTGCCGCAGCCTTACTACGTGCCGCAGCCGATGTATTACGCTCCGCCGCCACCGATGTACTACGGCGGTCCACGATACTGGCGGCCTTACTAGATGGAACGAGGGAAGAAGAGCGAAGGCCTCCCGCAAGGGAGGCCTTCTTTTTTCGGTGATGCGCTCGAGTTACTTCTTGGCTTCGGCTGCGGCAGCGTACTTGCGGCGGAAGCGCTCGACGCGTCCGGCAGTATCAACCAGCTTCTGCTTGCCGGTGAAGAACGGGTGGCAGGCAGAGCAGATTTCGAGGACGATGTCTCCCTTGTGGGTGGAGCGGGTCTCGAAGTGGTTGCCGCAGGCGCAACGGACGTTGGTCTTCTCGTACTTGGGGTGGATGCCTTCCTTGGGCATGGTGTGAATCCTTTCGTAGCTAACCCGCCGCAGAACGGTTCGCTTGCCAGGGCGGTAGAAAATCAGCGTTCCGCTGAATTGACGCTTCCTGACATCGATGTGCCTGTCGCGCTGCGAGCTTGGGGCCCGACTCCCGGGCCTTCAGGTGCTTGATTGATTTTATCATTTTGCGCGGTTGGAGATGGGTACCCCCTCCCTCGTCTTTTTGCGCAAAGTCCTGGCAGGAGATGGCTTAGGTCCGGACCTAGTGTGCGCTGATATGCGGTGCACCGTGTCGCACGGACAGCAATCTCCCCTATTTCTATTGTGTTCGGCGTGTCAAGCTTTCCTCTGTTGGGGAGGGGATTCGCACATGGACGCCGGCTGCGATACTGGGGGAACTGATGGCTGACATTTGTCCGATTTGTGAGGGTTCAGGGCTGCGTGTGGTGGAGCGGCCGGGTGGCCTGCGTGTGGCCGAGCCGTGCGAGTGCCGTGAAGCTCGGAAGCAGGTGCGGATGATCGAGCGAGCGCGGATTCCGCAGCGGTATGCGCACTGCACTTTAGAAAGTTTCGAGACGCAGCTTCCGTGGAGTGACCGCTCGCAGGCGAGGGCACTCGTTACCGCCAGAAACTTCGTCCGCGAGTATCTGCCGACGGGCGATGGAACCGGCCTGTTGTTGACCGGATCGATTGGAGTTGGAAAGACCCATCTCGCGGTTGGGATCCTGCAGTCGCTGATCACGGAGCGGGGAGCGAAGGGTTTGTTTTATGACTACCGCGACCTGCTGAAGCAGGTGCAGAACAGCTACAACCGCAGCGTCGAGGTGACGGAGCTGGAGATCCTGCAGCCGGTGTTCGATGCCGAGGTGCTGGTGCTCGATGAGCTGGGAGCGTCGAAGCCAACGGACTGGGTGTGGGACACCGTCGCGCACATTCTGAACACGCGCTACAACGACCGGCGAACAACGATCATCACGACGAACTATGCGAACCTGCCGCCGGGTGGAAGCGAGTTGAGCGCGGCGCGTGCGGCAGTGCGCGAGGAGACGCTCGGTGATCGCATCGGCGAACGCATGCGCTCAAGGCTGCAGGAGATGTGCGTGGTGGTGGAGATGAGCGGCGAGGACTTCCGGCAGAAGGTGAAGCGCGCGAGCTTCGCTTAGGTTTGCGCTTTCAGTTTCGCGATGCGAGTCGTGAGTTGCGAGTCTTAGGGGCGGCGCGGGTGGCGGCGCTCGACGTAGACGTGGCCTCGGTTGAAGAGGACGTCGACGGCCTGGCAGATGCGATTGAGCAGGTTGTCTGGAGCGGGGTCGACGGGGCGGATGCGCTCAAGCTCGGTGCGGATGAGGAAGGGGCCTTCCTCACGCATGAAGTCGCGTTCGCGCTCCTCCCGTGAGCCGCCGGCGAATGGGCGCACGGGGCTGCAAGACGTGAAGACTGGCGGAGCTGGTCTGCCTGGACATCAAGGACCCTCGCCCTAAGGTACTCCACAGGTTCGACGTGTTGCTCCGCCAAAGTGAAGCCGAACCAAGAAAGCTCTTGAGAGCTATGGTGCAGTATAGAATCGCTCGTGATGCCTGAGCAGACAAATATTTCTCCGGGTTCGGGCTCCCGCGATCCGCTCTTTAAGGAGCAGCCGCGGGAGAAGAGCTTCCCCACGGCAGCGGTCTCGATTGCGGCCGTGGTGGTGGTGGTCATTATCGTGGCGCTGCTGGTGGTGGGCCGGCATGGTTCCGGACCGGCGGGCGGCGCGGCCTACGCGGCGAACCTGGAGCTGACGAATCTGCAGCCGAGCCAGTCGGAGAGCCTTTCGGGCGGCCGCTCGACCTACCTGGACGGGCACATTGTGAACCACGGCAACCAGACGGTGACCGGGGTGACGGTGCAGGCGGTTTTCGGGGCGGATGGCGGGACGCCGCAGACGCTGACCGCGCCGGTGTCGGTTATCCGGACCCGGCAGCCCTATGTGGACACCGAACCGCTGAGCGCGGCGCCGCTGGCTCCCGGCGCGGGCGCGGACTTTCGGCTGATCTTTGAGGGAGTTGGCGACAACTGGAACCAGAAGGTGCCGGCGGTTCAGATCCTTCAGGTCTCAACGCGATAGAAATTCAGAGGATATTCACAGGATTTCGGCTGCTGGTTTTACAGGATTCGGCTGTCTTCTCGTGAATTGAATCGTTCAACTAATAGTGCCAATGGCTGGCCGGGACGGTTTGGAGAGATGGCGTCCGGGCTGGCGCGAGCCGCAGGTGAAACGGCTTCGATACGCCTCCAGCACACCAAGGCAGAAGGCCCCCGGATGGGGGCCTTTTTTGCTTTGCTTGTTTATTGAGAGGCGGCGGGAACGGCGGCGTGGATGGCGAGGAGGGTCTCGAGCACCGGGCGGAGGCGGTTGAGGTGGAGCGCATTGGCTCCGTCAGACTTGGCCTCGGCGGGGTTGTCGTGGACCTCGAGGAAGATGCCGTCGATTCCGGCGGCGACGGCGGCGCGGGCGAGGACGGGGATGAACTCGGGCTGGCCGCCGGAGACGCCGTTGGCCGCGGAGGGCGTCTGGACGGAGTGGGTGGCGTCGAAGACAACGGGCGCCATGGAACGCATGACGGGCAGGGAGCGCATGTCGACAACGAGGTTGTTGTAGCCGAAGGAGGCGCCGCGCTCGGTGAGGGCGACGCGGGGGGAGCCGGATTCGCGAACCTTCTCGACGGCGTGGCGCATGTCCCAGGGCGCGACGAACTGACCCTTTTTGACGTTGATGGCGCGGTTAGGAGTCGTGGCGGCCTGGGCGGCGGCGATGAGGAGGTCGGTCTGGCGGCAAAGGAAGGCTGGGATCTGGAGCATGGCGTCGACAGGGCCGAGGCGGTCGGAGAGCTCGGCGGCCTGCTCGGAGGTGTGGATGTCGGTGAGGACAGGGAGGCGGTTCGACTCGGCGATGCCGCGGAGGATGCGCGCGCCCTCCGCGATGCCGGGGCCACGGAAGCTGCGGATGGAGGTCCGGTTGGCCTTGTCGTAGCTGGCTTTGAAGATGTACGGGATGCTGAGGTCGGAGGCGATGCGCTGGATGGCGTCGGCCATGCGGCGGGCGTGCGGCTCGGACTCGATGACGCAGGGGCCGGCGATGAGGAAGAGCGGGCCGCCGCCGACCGTGACACTGCCCAGGGTGAAGCTGGAGGGGTGAGACATAGGGTTATTGGAGCATAAAAGCGAAGCGCCCCGGCGGACCGGAGCGCTTCGCGTGGAGGTGCGTTCTGCTTATGGGTTCGCGAGCTGGAAGGAGTGCGGCCCGTTGGGAACGGAGGCGATGCACGCCGGAAGCGACGAGACCGTGAAGGGTGAGTTTGCGACGCCTTCCAACGAGCCCGTGTTGGGGCTGAGCTTGCCGGCGGAGATCGTGTTGTCGAGGTAGTTCGACGTGTAGAGATAGATGCCCAGCGCCGGGTCGATGGTGAGGCAGTTGGGACGCGTACCGGTGGTGAAGCTGCCGGCAGCGGCCACACTGCTGAGCGATCCGCTGGCCTGATCGATGGCGAAGGAGCTGACCGTACCGCTGTTGTAGTTGGTGGTGTAGAGGTACTTGCCGCGCGGATCGATGACCAGTTGGACCGGGAAGAGCCCGGTGCCGAAGGGGCTCGAGACCAGTGGTGTGAGATTGCCGGAGACCTGGTTGTCGATCTTGTAGCCGTAGATCTGGTTGGCAGTCTGGTCGGTGACGTAGACGAAGCGGCCGGTTGGATCCGATCCGATGGCGCTCGGGGTTACGCCGGCGGGATAGCCCTGCCAGGTCTTCAGCGCGGTGTTGAACTTGGTGCCGGAGAGCGGCGTGAGCGCGCCGGTGGAGGTGTTCTGGGCGTAACCGAGGACCGTCGCGTTGGGCGCGGGCTCCTGATCGACGACGAAGACGAAGACATTCTGGTGGCCGGCACCGCTGGCTCCCGTGCAGGCCGTGTTCGAGGCAATGACGGGGGTGGGCGAGCAGATGGCCGGAGTCACCGTAATGGAAACCGGGCTGTTCCCAACGGCGAGGAACGGCTGGCCGTTGATGGAGACGGGCGTGCCGAGCGTCCCATCACCCGTGATCGGGAAGATAGTGACGCCGCCGGGGCCGGGGGAGACCGGGGTGAAGCCCGGCTGGTAGGTAAAGGTGATGTACAGGAACTTGCCGGCGGAGTCGACCGCGATGGAGGTGGGGTAGGTTCCGCCAACCAGGGTGTAGGTCTTCTGGCCGTAGAGTTTGCCGTCGGTGCCGATTGCGAAGACCTCGACAGCGGAGTCCTCAGCGCCGGAGAGGACGTAGAGGAATTTGCCGTCGGGCGAGGGGACGAGGGTGGTCTCGCGCTTGAAGCCGGTAGTGAAGGGTGAGCCCGTGACCTGGGTCAGGATGCCGGACTGGTAGTCAACGGCGAAGGCGTTGATGTTGGGACCGGAGGCCGAGACGGTGTACACGTAATCCGCTACGTAGTCGCGGCTGCAGGCAGTTGCGCCCAGCCCAATGGCTACCGAAATACCTGCCGCCATCGCAGCCTGGAGCGTTCTTTTGTACGTCATTTGCTTCCCTTTTTATACGTCATGTGCTTCCCTCGCACCGGCGCACTGGATGGCGCCGTGTGAGTTCCGGCCGAAGCCGGGTGATTCGAAGATTGGTGATCGGCGAAAGACACGGGAGGCTCCTAGTCGACCGCACCGCTGATAGCCAGGCATTGGGCGAGGCCGGTGGCGGAGAAGGTGGAGCCGCGCGCGAGTTGCGAGAGCGCGCCGGTGTTGGCGTCGAATAGTTTTCCAGTGACCTGACCCGAGTTATGAGCAGAGACGTACAGGTACTTGTTGGTCGGGTCCTGAACCATGCAGACCGGGCCGGCGTCGACCGGGTACGGAGAACCAGTGGTGTAGGAGTTGGCGAGGCTGCCATTCGGCTGAATGAGGAATCCGGTAATGGAGCTGAACGCCTGGGTCACCGTGGTGCTCGTCGTCGACTGATTGAGGATGTACAGGAACTTGTTGTTGCTGGAGATGAACGAGTAGCGTCGGGTTCGTGGTGCCGGGCTGGTTCTGCGTGACACCGCCGAGGGTGAGGTTGAGGGTACAGCTGGAGCCAATGGAGTACGGAAGGATCGTGTTGTTGCCGTTGTCGGTAAGGATGACGTAGCTGCCGTTGCCATTGATCGAGGAGATGTTGCTGGCGCTGGTCGCGATCTTTCCGGTGGTGACGTTGACGAGCTGTCCGCCGCCGCCCAGGCTGTAGGGCGTGATGGACTGATCGGCCGAGTTCACCGTGAAGAGGCAACTGCCGGCCTGCTTCATCTGCAGCGGGTTCTGTCCGACCTCCCAGTAAGTGGGCGCCGGGCTATTCGGAGGAACCGACTGTGTGTTGAGCACAAGCGTCAGACGGCCGGTGGTCGGGTCAATCGAGAAGGCGGTGAGAGAGCCGTTGCCCGAGTTCTTGTAGTTCGGCGAGTACTTGTCGAGCACGTAGAGATAGGAGTTCGTAGCGTCGAACTGCATCCAGACGGGCTGAAAGCCCTGGCTGTGGTAGCTCTGCAGATAGTTGAGGGTGCCGTCGCCGCCGACCGAGAAGACAGCGACGCCAGCGTCACCACTGTCTGAGGTGGGGGTGTCGCTCGCGCCCTGATTGAGGACGTAGACGAAGCGGCCGCCAGCCTTGACGAGAATTGTGACGGGATTTGCACCCTGAGACGCAAAGGGTTGATGCGGCGTCTGGGTGAGATTGCCGGTGAAATCGTCCACCTTGAATGAGGCAATCTGGTTGTATTGCTGACCTAGAACCCAGAGGTAGGCGATGGTGCCACCGCCACATGCCGACATGCCAAGTCCCAAAGCCAATGACGCAAACAGGGCCAGAGCCAGCCGGCCGAACCAACTCAACTTCATGTGCTTCCTTCATCCCCGTCGTGCTCGGCAACGATGGCCGGCGTGCGGAGAAACCTATCTTGGAGAGAGTACAAACCTTCGTTTGATTGTAGTGGCCCCAGAGGATTTCTGCCAATTCTCATAGACGGGTTTTCAAACGGAGGCGGCCACGCGGGCGCGGGTGGTGTGAGGCAGGAGGAGTTTCAGAGAAAAAAACAAAGCCCCGGAGCGGGTCCGGGGCTTTGGGTAAAGGGTGTTGAGAGCTACCCGGTGCTGCCGCCTGCTACCAGGTGCGGCAACCGCCGGAGGTAGGCATCATGGGGTCGCCCTTCTTGCAGCCGAAGGCCTTGCCGAACTCGTCGAAGTTCTGCACGGTGCCCTTGACGCGCCACTCGCCGGTGGAGTGCGGGTTGGTTTTGGCCTGGTTGATGGCAGCCTGCGGCGTCTCGTTGCCGCACCAGACCTGCGCGAATGAGATGAAGAAGCGCTGCTCGGGCGTGTAGCCGTCGCGCTTGCCATTGACGTAACCGGATTCGGCCTTGTCTCCCTCTTCCTTCAGCGTGTTCTGAAGGGCCTGGAAGGCAATGCGGATGCCGGCGTTGTCAGCCGAGTTCTCACCGAGAGTCAAGTGGCCGTTGAGGTTCTGGCCGGGGGCCACTTCAAACGCGTCGTACTCCTTGGCGTAGCACTCGCTGCGGTCCTTGAACTTGGCGAGGTCTTCCTTGGTGAACCACATGCGGACGTTGCCCTTGGGGTCGTACTGCGCACCCTGATCGTCGAAGCCGTGGGTCATCTCATGGCCGATGACGACGCCGATGCCGCCGAAGTTCACCGCCGCGTCCTTGCTGACGTCATAGAACGGCGGCTGCAGGATTCCGGCGGGGAAGTTGATGTTGTTCTGCGAGGGCTGGTAGTAGGCGTTGACGGTCGGCGGCGTCATGCCCCACTCCATCGGGTCGACGGGCTTGCCGAACTTGTCGAGGTTCCGGTGACGCTCGAAGGCGGCCGAGCGCTGCGCGTTGCCGAAGAAGTCGTCGCGCTTGACCTCGAGTGTGGAGTAATCGCGCCAGTGATTGGGATAGCCGATCTTGTCCGCGATGGCATCGAGCTTCTTGCGTGCCTCGACGCGTGTCTCGGGGCTCATCCACGGCAGCGTCTGGAGGTCCTGCGCCATGGCGGCCTCGAGTGCCTTCACGAGACGCTCGGTGGCGTCCTTGGATGCGGGCGGGAAGTTCTTCTTCACCCAGTCCTGACCAACGGCTTCGCCGAGCGCGCGATCGGTGATCGAGGTGCAGCGCTGCCAGCGTGGCTGCTGCTCCTTCTGGCCGCCGAGCGTGCGATTGAAGAAGTCGAAGTTCAGATCCTCAAACTTCTTGCTGAGCAGCGGCGCTGCGCTGTGCACGGCGTGCCAGCGAAGGTAGCTCTTGATCGCCGGAAGGTTTTCGTCAGTGATCTGCGCGTCGGCGGTGGCGAGGTAGGGAACGCTGGTGACGACGATCGTCTTCGCCTGCGGGAGGCCGACGCCGTTGAGGTAGGTCTGCCAATCGAAGTTCGGGCGTCTTGGCCTGAAGATCAGCGATCGACATGGGGTGATAGCGCGTGGCGGGATCGCGAAGGGCGACGCGGTCGAGTGAGCCCTTGGCGAGCGCGGTCTCGATGGCCATGACGTCGGCGGCTTCCTTGGCAGCCTTCTCCGGCGAATCGCCGAGGAGCTGGAAGGTGCTCACCATGTTCGCGACGTAACCCTCACGGAGCTTCTGGAAGCGCGGCGACTCATTGAGGTAGTAGTCGCGGTCGGGAAGAGTGAGGCCACCTTGACCTGTTGCGGCGACCTGCTGGGTCGAGTCCTTCTGGTCCTGCGTGACGGCGACAGCGAAGAAGGCGCCACCACCGCGGCGGTCCTGCTTCGCATTGAAGGCCGCAAGCTGCTTGACGCTCGTGAGGTCGTCGATGGCCTTGAGGTCGGGCTGGATCGGCTGATCGCCGAGCTTGTCGAGGGCGTCAGTGTTCATGCAGGCGGCAAAGTAGTCACCGTACTTCTTCTGCAGCGGCGATTTGGGTGCCTCGGCGGCGGCGACGAGATCCTTGTAGAGGAGATAGTTGTTGTACTCGCCGAGTTCGGCGAAGCGGCCCCATGCGGCGCGGTCGGCCGGGATGGGGTTGTTCTTGTTCCAGGTGCCGCAAGCGTACTGGAAGAAGTCCTGGCAGGGATCGGCGGACTTATCGATGGCGTTGACATCGAAGGCGACGGGTTTGACGGGGATCTTGGTCGGGGCCGAGCCGAGGTCTACCGGGCCAGCCGCATCGAGCTGGATGGGTGGCAGGTTCTGGGCCAGACACAGCGGAGCGGCGAGCCCGAGCAGTGTGGCAATGACAAGCGTGCGCATAGGTCTCCTTGAAGCGAGGGTTGCTGAATTTTGCAGGGTCGCCCGGGGGTCCCGAGCGGCTCTTTTCGGACGACAGGACTGAGTGGTGCTCGTGGGACGAGACAGCATAGCTGGAAGTTTCGAGGAACGACAACGGAAAACGACTGCGGGGCCGGCTGGGGCCAGACGGATACCGACGCGCCACCTAGAAGATCTTCATGTGGATGGTGAGGTACTTCTTGGGGTCGGTCCTGATCATCGTCACGAACTCGTCGGTATTTGTGAGCAGTTTGTTGAGGTTGGTGTATGCCGTATCGTCTGTCGCGAGCTTGCCGATCGTGCCCTTGCCGCTGTTGACGTTGGTGAGCAGGAGATCGAGCTTGGCCACGGTGTCGTTAAGGTGGTCGGCGAAGGCCTGATCCTTGATCAGCAGACCGAGGCCGCCTTTGCCGGAGTTGACCTGGGCGAGCAGGGCGTTGGTCTGGTTGAGCGTGGTGTTGAGGTTGTTATAGAGCGTGTCGTCGGTGAGCAGCTTGCCGGCCGAGCCCTTGCCAGTGGAGAGACCAGTGGCGAGCGCGTCGAGGCGCGCGGTGGCGTCCTTGAGGTTGTTGTAGACGGTGTCGTCGGTGAGCAGCTTGCCGGCAGTGCCGCGGCCCTTGTTGAGGTTGGCGGCCAGCGTCTCCAGCTGGTTGATGGTGCCGACGGCGCGGTTATAGAGCTCGGGGTCATTGATGAGCTTGCCCGCAGAGCCCTTGTTGCTGTCGAGCGACGTGGCGATGTCGTTCAGTTTGGGCATGATGGAGTTGAGGTTTTGGATGGTTGCCTGACTGGAGGCGACGACGTCGGCGATTGAGGGGACGTCGTGGGTGGGGAGCAGGTCGCCGTTTTCGATCTCGGGGCCGGTAGCGTTCTTGCTGCTGATGTCGACGACGGTGTCGCCGAGAACGCCGGTCGTCTGGAGGGAGGCGACGGAGTCCTTGTGGAGCGAGGCGCGGAAGTGCGGCGAGAGCTTCATGACGACCTCGACGGGCGTGAGCTTGCGCGCGGGGTCGGTGGTGATTTCGACGTGGGCGACCTCGCCGATGGTGACGCCTTCAAGCGAGACGGGAGCGCCGACCTTGACGCCGGAGGCGTTGTCAAAGTACGAGCGGACGACAATGCGCTTCTGAAAGAAGCCGATGCCGGCGGCGCTGGTCATAAGGAAGAGCAACGTGCAGAGGAGCAGCGTGGACCCGAGGACGATGCTGCCGACCTTGAGCTGCGACCACCGAACCTCAGCCTGACTGGGCAAGCACACACCTCCCCAAGGGACTGGTTCATCGTAACAGCGGAGTGAAGGCAGCTTCTAGCCTTTAGCTTCTAGCTGTTAGGGATTCAGTCTTCGGCGACGACGATGGCGATGGCGAACTCGCGCGTGTGGGAGAGCGAGAGTGCCAGGTGGCGGACGCCGAGGCGGGCGGCGATGTCGGCGGCCCGGCCGGAGAGGTGCAGCGTGGGACGCTGGCCGGGGAAGCGCAGGACCTCGAGCTCGCGCCAGGTGACGCCGCGGCTGATGCCGGTGCCGAGCGCCTTGGCGGCGGCTTCCTTGGCGGCGAAGCGGGCGGCAAAGCTCTCGGCGGAGTTCTTCTTTTTCTGCCGGCAGTAGGCGATCTCGGCTGGCGTGTAGATGCGATGGAGGAAGGCCTCGCCGTAGCGGGTGAGCGAGTGCTCGATGCGTTCGATCTCGATCATGTCGGTGCCGAGGCCGAGGATCATGTGTGCGAGTGTACGTGACTCAGGAGAGTCGAATTGTGGGACAGAAGTGATTGCGGGCGAGTGAGAGCCGATAGGTCTGGTGATGATGCCGCGGGGCTCGGATTCGTGCGGGTGCGTGATTGAGGTGCATAGTGTCTCGCTCGAGGAGCGTGGGCTGATGCTCCCGCGGCTTTACAAGGCGCTGGCGGCGAGCGGCTGCTGGACGGTGAGCTACAAACGCTGCGGCGTGCGATCGGTGGAGTACAGCTTCGAGGTGGAACTGGCCGCGATGGTGGAGCTTTACTGCGGGCTCGCGCAGACGGGCCTGGAGATGACAGAGCTGAGTCATCGCGCGCTGACAGAGCTGTGCGTGCTGCGGACGCATGAGCGGGCGCTGCGTGGGGCCCAGTGCCTGACCCCGCGTGTGGTGAGCGTGCGGCTGATGATGAGCTTTGTAGATCCAGAAGAGGAGATTGCAGTCCCAGGCGTGATTGCTGCGTCGGCGTAAGGGCAGAGCTCCTGCGATAGAGCATTTCTTCTGAAGGTGCATAGCGAAGCCGAAAACGTTCCAGCCGTTTTCCTGCGAAGAAAACGGCATTCGCAGATGTGTCCAACGCCACCGTATCAGGAGAAATGCTCTAGACTTGAGCCTGCGCTATGCCGCCGATTATTGAAGCCAGCCATGTAGGAAAAACGTACCGTTCAGGCAAGCTGGAGGTCCCGGCGCTGCGCGATGTCACCTTTGCCGTGGAGCCCGGGGAGTTTGTCTCGATTGTGGGGCCGTCGGGCTCGGGCAAGTCGACGCTGTTTTATGTGCTCGGCGGACTGACCTCGCCGACGAGCGGCACGCTGACGATTCGCGGGCACGACTTCTCGCGGCTGTCGGATGCGGAGCGGACGAAGCTGCGGCGGGCGCACATCGGGTTTGTGTTTCAGCGGTTCAACCTGCTGCCGACAATCTCGGCGCAGGACAATATCGAACTGGCGCATGACATCGCCGATACCGGCAGGCCGTTTGACCGCGACGCTGCTGGATCACCTGGCGGATCTGCTGAGGATCAAGGGACGGCTGAAGCACCGGCCGAATGAGCTTTCGGGCGGCGAGCAGCAGCGCGTGGCGCTCGCGCGGGCTCTGATTACAAAGCCGGCGATTGTGCTGGCGGACGAGCCCACGGGGAATCTGGACACGCAGAACTCGGATGCGGTGCTGGAGATGCTCCGGACCTCCAGCCGCGAACTGGGCCAGACGGTTTTGATGATTACGCACAATCCCGAGGCCGCAACCATCGCCGACCGCATTCTGCACATGCGCGATGGGCAGATTGTGAAGACCGAGGCTGGACGGGGCTTTCCGGTGCCGGTGTAGCCGCGGGATCAGGGTTTTAGCCTCACTACGATTGATTGGGTCGGCCAACAACACACGGCGGCGGATTGGCATCTCTTTTCCATGTTGGTCATTCCGTTGAGCAGAAGTGCGTGCTGACCGGCGACTTCGAGGTCCATGCCTCAGGAGGACGTATGTCACGTTGGAATCGACTGCTTTTGTATGGCTGTCTGGGGCTCCTGATTGGTCTTCCCGGTGTGCTGGCGGCGGGAACGCCGGCGGTGGCGCCGATGTCGCCGCATGTGATGGCGCCGGCGCCTGCTCCGGACCTGATTGACATCAACACGGCGACGGCGGACCAACTGAAGGCGCTGCCGGGGATTGGTGATGCCTATGCGAAGCGGATCATCGACGGGCGGCCGTACTCCTCGAAGAACCAGCTGGTCAGCAAGGGGATTATCCCCAAGGCGACGTACGACAAGATCGCGGACAAGATAATCGCGCATAAGGTGAAGTAGGGCTCTGGCTGCAGTCGGTTGGACTGGGCAGTGAAAGGCGGGCCCGCGGTGCGCGATTGGCGCGAATTTTGCTCTTCCAGGACTGAGTTTTGCGAGTTTCTGTGTGCGGGAGAAGACGCGGCGGGCGGGTAAAATGGATGGAGTGATTTCTTTCACCTCTCCATTAGCTGATCGGATGGACGTGTGTGCTGTGCGGACGAACGGTTCGCGGCGGCTGCGTCTGTGCGTCGGTGCGATGGCCGTGGGAGCGATGCTGATGGTGGGTTGCCAGAGCATCGACATGGCCCCGGCGAATACAGCGCAGGTGCGCGTCATTGCCGCCTCGCCGGACGCGGGCAGCATGGACTTTTATGCCGGTGGCACGGCGCTGGCATACGGCGTGGACTTCGGTGCGGCGAGCACGTATGTTCCGCTGACGCCGGGAACCGTGCGGCTGAGCGCGAATACGGCGAACTCCACGCAGATGCTGATCGCGTCGAATGCGCCGCTCGTCGCGGGACGGCAGTACACGGCAGTCGTGACGAATGTTGCGGCGAGTTTGCAGGAGACGATCTACGCAGACCAGACGACGCCTGCACCCACAGGTGACGTTGCGGTGCGCGTGATTGACGCGGCGACGCGCGCGGGCAACGTGGATCTGTACATGGTGCCCACGGGTGGAAGGCTGACGGCGACGGCGGCTGTGCGCGCGGGTGTGGCCTTCGGCGCGTCGACCGGATACGCGCTGGTGCCGGCGGGGACGTACTCCCTGGTAGTCGTGCCTGCGGGAACGGCGCCAACCCACGAGGCGCTGCCGCTGATGACCGGGCCGCAGACGAGCTATGCGGCGGGCGCTGTTCGCACGGTGGTGCTGGTGGATCATCCGAACCCCGCGATGCCGGGTGTGGATGCGATCACGGCGAACGACTACGATCCCGTAGCTCCGCAGTAAATGCGAAGGCCGCCTGATACGGGCGGCCTTCTTTCTTGCTTCTTTTCGGCTTCTTAGTAGCGGTAGTGCTCGGCCTTGTAGGGGCCTTCAACCGCAACGCCGAGGTAGTCGGCCTGCTTCTTCGAGAGCGTCGTGAGCTTCACGCCGATCTTCTCGAGGTGAAGACGCGCAACCTCTTCGTCGAGCTTCTTCGGCAGGATGTAAACGCCGGGCTTATAGGTGTCCTTGTGGGTCCACAGGTCAAGCTGTGCGAGCGTCTGGTTGGAGAAGCTGTTGGACATTACGAACGACGGATGGCCGGTGGCGCAGCCGAGGTTCACCAGACGGCCTTCAGCGAGCACGAAGATCGCGTTGCCGTTGGGGAAAGTGTACTGGTCCACCTGGGGCTTGATGTTGAGGCGCGTAGCGTCCGACGATTCGAGCTCGGCCATCTGGATCTCGTTGTCGAAGTGGCCGATGTTGCAGACGATGGCCTGGTCCTTCATCTGGCGCATGTGCTCGAGCGTGATGACGTCAACGTTGCCGGTGGTGGTGACGTAGATGTCGCCGCGGCCGAGCGTGTCCTCGATGG
Organism: uncultured Acidobacteriaceae bacterium; assembly: GCA_963827415.1. Lineage (GTDB taxonomy): Bacteria > Acidobacteriota > Terriglobia > Terriglobales > Acidobacteriaceae > Granulicella. The sequence continues at coordinate 30,411 of CAWHBA010000031.1, read as the reverse complement.
TGGTGACCTCGAAGCCTTCCATCGCAGCCTGCAGTGCGTTGATAGGGTCAATCTCGGTGACGACGACACGTGCGCCGAGGCCGCGCAGCGACTTCGCCGAGCCCTTGCCGACGTCGCCATAGCCGCAGACCACCGCAACCTTGCCGGCGATCATCACGTCCGTGGCGCGCTTGATGCCATCGACCAGCGACTCGCGGCAGCCATAGAGGTTGTCGAACTTGGATTTCGTAACTGAGTCGTTGACGTTGATGGCGGGCACGAGGAGTTTGCCCTGCTCGAGCATCTTGTAGAGGCGGTGCACGCCGGTGGTGGTCTCCTCGGAGACGCCGCGCCAGTCCTTCGCGACGCGGTGCCAGCGCTGCGAGTCTTCGGCAAGGATGTTCTTGAGGAGCTTCTGGATGACAGCTTCTTCGGTCGAGCCGGCCTTGCCGTCGACGAAGCTGCGGTCGCCGTTCTCGAGTTCGAAGCCCTTGTGGATGAGGAGAGTGACGTCACCGCCGTCATCGACGACGAGCTGCGGCCCGAGACCGCCTTCGTGACGGAGTGCCTGATCGGTGCACCACCAGTACTCCTCGAGCGTCTCGCCCTTCCAGGCGAAGACGGGGACGCCCGCGGCGGCAATGGCAGCGGCGGCGTGGTCCTGCGTGGAGAAGATGTTGCACGAGGCCCAGCGGACGGTGGCGCCGAGCTCGACCAGCGTCTCGATGAGCACGGCGGTCTGGATGGTCATGTGCAGCGAGCCGGTGACGCGGACGCCCTTGAGGGGCTTCGACGGCGCGTACTTGGCGCGAATGGACATCAGCCCGGGCATCTCCTGCTCGGCGATCGTGATCTCTTTGCGGCCCCAGTCGGCGAGCGAAATGTCAGCAACTTTGTAGGGCAGGGTTTGTTCCAGAACTGCGGTAGCAGCCATGATGTCTCCTTGTGAATGTGCAGCCTTAAGGGTATCAAACGGGACCTGTCGTGTCCCGTTGCGTGCGTCGATTCAGGTGTTTTGCTCCAAGGCGACGAGCTGGCGCCAGAGCGTGTCAACCGCTTGCTGGAGGTCGGTCATCGAGCGGTCGTTTTCGAGCGTGTAGCAGGGGATGTCGTTGGGGATCGTGGCGCGTTGGGCTTCAAGGCGGCGGCGGGCGTCTTCGCGGAGATGGGTGTCGCTCGAAGCGAGCGGCGCCGAGCGCTGGATGAAGCGGTCGATCTTAACATCGTCAGGCGCAGTGACGAGGACGATGCAGTCGAAGCGGGAACGCCAGCTTCCCTCGGGCGTGTGCTTCGTGGAAAAGATGAGCGCGGACTCGACGACGAGGATGGCGTGGGGTTGCGTGCGTGCGATCTCGGCAACCTTTTCGGCCTGCGCGGCGATGACTGCGGGGTGAATGATCGCGTTGAGCTCTTCAATGCGCGGGTTGTTCGGGTCGAATGCGAGCTTGGCGAGCGCGTGGCGGTTGAGTGTGCCGTCAGCGTTGAGGATCGTTGGTCCAAACCGCTCGACGATCTGCGCGAAGACGGGTTCGCCGGGCTGCATCATGGCGCGGCCCATCTCGTCGGAGGAGAGGACGACGGCACCGTGCGCCGCGAGCATCTGCGCGACGGTGGACTTGCCACTGCCGAGTTCTCCGGTGAGACCGACGCGCAGCATCGATCAGGACCGCGAGATGCTGCGGCGCAGGCGCGCGGCCTTGACAGTGTTGGACATCAGCATCGCAATAGTAAGCGCGCCGACGCCGCCAGGCACAGGTGTGTAGGCGCCAGCGACGGCGAAGGCTGCGGGATCGACGTCGCCGATGACCGTGGAGCCGCGCTTCGCGAACGTCTCGCGGCGAGTGAGGTGATCGGGGTGCTCGGGCGGGAAGAAGCGTGAGAACTCGGCCTCGCCGGTGAGGCGGTTGATGCCGACGTCGACGATGGTGGCGCCGGGGCGCACCATATCGCGGTGCACGAAGCCTGCGCGCCCGATGGCAGCGACGAGGATGTCGGCCTCGCGCGTGATTTTCGCAAGGTCGCGTGTGCGCGAGTGGCAGACCGTGACGGTAGCCGAGGCGTTGATGAGCATCGCCGCAATGGGCTTGCCGACGATGTTGGAGCGGCCGACGACGACCGCGTTCGCGCCGGCGATCGGGATGTGGCTGCGCTTCAGAATCTCCATGATGCCTGCAGGCGTGCAGGGCGCGAGCACGGTCTCCATCGGAGCGCCGCTGAGCAGCCGACCGGCGTTAATGGGGTGGAAGCCGTCGACGTCTTTCTCAGGAACGACAGCCTCGAGGAGGCGACTGGTGTCGACATGCTCCGGCAGCGGGAGCTGAATGAGGATGCCGTCGATATCGTCGCGCGCGTTGAGCGAGTGGACGAGAGCGAGGAGTTCTTCGGTGGTGATGCTCGCAGGAGGCGTGTGCATCTCGGAGTAGATTCCGAGCTCACCGCAGGTTTTGATTTTGCTGCGAACGTAGATCTGCGAAGCGGGATTTTCACCCACGAGCACGACGGCGAGGCCGGGAGTGTAACCGGAGCGACGCGCGACTTCGACCTCGCGAGCGACCTCGGACTTGATCTCGGAGGCGATGGCGACGCCATCCAGAACGCGAGCGGCGGAGAGAGCAGACGGCATACAAGAAGGATAGCGCGTAGCAACTTTCGTGCTGCGCAAAGGATGTGGAACCCCTCTGTTCACGCGTGTTTTCTTTGATTCCTCGACAACTCGCGGAGCCGATTCTCGCTCTAAGTCAACAGTAGTGAGGCCATCAATCGGAGTCGGGCCGCTGTACCCCAAGGGAATGTAGATAGCTCGAAGGGAGAAGGCGTTGTGAGTGATTTCGACCGTTGCGACGATCGTTTAGCCGCGGAGAAGTTTACGCCATCGGATTTGATGGGACTCCGCAGTGAACTTTTGCAGTGCAACCTGGACTCGTTCCTGGCTGCTGAGATTCTGACCAGCTTTCTGAGCGGGCGCGGCTATGGCATCTCATCGCAGGAGGCACGCCGCGTGGCCTCCACGATTGAAGGAATGGGATGCAAGCCGGAGCACATTCAGCAGGAGCTGGAACGTGTGGCGCGCGTGATGTAACCGCGCGCCGCTTTGTTGCGTGAGCTCGGCCGCTACTGCGTCAGCTGTCCTTCGGGGTCGTCGGTGGGCGATTCGATCTCGGCCTCGAAGCCTTCCAGCATGCGCTTCAAAAACGCATCCTGATCGAGGTCTTTGCGCGCGAGCGACTCCGCGTGCACAATGTGGCGCGCGAGATCGGCAAGAACGATGCCCCAGGCGAAGGGGTCCTCCCATACGCCGGAGCGAAGGCTCACGTGCTGTCCCTGCTCAGCGATCCAGACGCGCAGAAGCTCGAAGGAGGCGGCGTCATGCTTTGCAGCCGGGGGTGGCTCAAGGTGCTTGTCAGGTGCCATGGGGTAGAAATTTCCTGACTTGATGATAGCCGCGACAGACAGCGGCGACGGTGGAGAAAAAAGTGGCCCGGGAGAGTTCGCTCCCAGGCCGGACAGCAGCTTCGTGTTGGAGGATACAGTTCAAGCCTGTCGCCTGATGCGACCCGTCCAAGGCTTCTCTTGAGGAGGCCCATGGTTGCGTCAAATTGCGGCGCGTTCAGGTTTCGACGGCAGGCCGGACGGCAGCGATGCTCCGGGTGTTGAAGCCCTCTGTGACTCGCTGAAGGCCGGTTGCAATGAGATGAAATGGCGGACTGGCTCAGCGGTGGCGCAGGGCGTGCTCGATGCCGTGATTGACGTCAGCAAGGGCGAACTCGGCGGCGACGCGGATGCCGTTCATGATGGCGCGCTCGTTGGAACTGCCATGACCGATGATGCACGCACCGCGAACGCCGAGCAGCGGAACACCACCGTACTCGGAGTAGTCGATACGCTTTTTGAAGTTGTGAAACGCCCTGCGGCTGAGCAGCGCGCCCATCTGCGCTGTGACGGTGGCTTTGAGACTTTCGCGCAACGAGGAGGTGACCATCTTCGCGAGGCCTTCACTGGTTTTGAGCGCGATATTGCCGACGAAGCCGTCGCACACAACGACGTCGACACTGCCGTTGTAAAGGTCGCGGCCTTCGACGTTGCCGACGAAGTTGAGGCCGAGGTCCCGAAGCAGCGGGAACGTATCCCGAGTCAGAGTGTTGCCCTTGGTCTCCTCCTCGCCGATAGAGAGCAGACCCAGGCGGGGAGTGGGGATGTGCAGGACGTCCTTGGCGTACATGTGGCCCATGATCGCGAACTGGACGAGATTGTTCGGGTTGCAGTCGACATTGGCGCCGACGTCCAGCAGGACGCAGGGCTTGCCTGCCATCGTAGGTAAAACGGTAGCGAGCGCGGGCCGGTCGACGCCGTGGAGCGAACCGAGGACCATCTTGGCGGTGGCCATCGCGGCACCGGTGTTTCCGGCAGTGACGAAGCCTCCCGCACGCCCCTCGCGCACCATCTTGAGACCGACGCGCATGGTGCTATCGCGCTTGGAACGGACGGCAAGCGCAGCCTTGTCCTCCATGCTGATCCATTCACTGGCCTGGACAAGGAAGACGCTCGGTCGCTTGCGCTTGCGGCTGTTCGGAGCGGTCAGGGCCTCGAACGTATTGCCGATCGCCTCGAGCGGATTCCCGTTCTTTCCGTCGTGTTCTTTGAGCGCCGCGCGTAATTTCGGACGCAGGACTTCCTCTGGGCCAACCAGGTGGACGCGGACGTCCAGATGGCGGGCAGCCAGCAGTGCCCCGCGAATCTCAGGGTCAGGGGCCTTGTCGGACCCCATGGCATCGAGAACGATGTCTATCGGCATGCGCTCTGAGCTTCTGATGTAAGCCTAACTGCGGAGTATAAAGGAGATGTGAGCCGGGTGGAGTTTTCGGCGTGTCTGCCGGGTTACTCCGCTGACCTACTCGGCGTTCTTAGCTGCAACGACCGCGCGGCCCTTGTACTCGCCGCACTTCTTGCAGGCGCGGTGGGGAAGCTTAGGCTCGCCGCAGTTCGGGCAGGTGGAGACGCCCGTGGGGGTCAGGAAGTCGTGGCTGCGGCGCTTGGCAGTGCGCTGCTTGCTGTGGCGCCGTTTCGGATTAGGCATGGAAGTCCTCTCAAACTAAGCAACCGCAGCACTTACGTGCACGGCTGGGAAACTTGGGTGCTGCAAAAACTATGAGCGCTTAGGCCTTGTTGCCCAAGGAGAGCCCAGCCAGCGCATTCCAGCGCTGGTCCGTGGGGACGTCACCACAGCCGCAGTCGGTCAGGTTGCGATTGGCGCCGCACTTCGGGCAAAGGCCCTTGCACTCCTGCCGGCAAAGCGCGCGACCGGGCAGGCTCAACAACACCTGTTCCCGCACGGCGTCCTCCAGCAGAAGGCCGCTCTTTTCATAATAACCGATTTCGGTCTCATCTTCGGTGATCGCGTGCTCCCCGGCCTCGGTTTCGACGCTGATGGGCCGGTAGATGAGGTCGAAGTCGCCCGAGAGTGGGGTCTGGACGGGCTCGAGGCAGCGGGCACACAGCAGCTCGAACTTGCCCTCGAAGTGGGCGCGCAGACGGATGTCCTCGACGAACTCACGGGGGCCGCGGTGCTCAAGGATCAGGTCGGCTTTGCCCTTGAGGGCGAGCGGACCGCGCTGGCGGATGTCCGGAGTGTAGTCAATTGCGCCCTCCGGAAGGCTCTCGTTGAGTGGAAGGGACTCATCAGCGAGTTGGACAGGCGTAATCAGCATGGGCCTGTCCCTATTTTCTCACGTCAGAGCGGGCCTGTTCACGGGCTGCCGGCGAGCCAGGTATCCGCCGAGCGTCGTCGACGGAATCGCAAAGACAGACGCCGCCGAGCAGATACCAGTGCGGCTCCACATGCCAGTGGCGCGCGGAGACAAAGACGCATAATACGAAGCCGATGATTCCGAGAATCAGCGCATGGCCGACCGGATTCCTCGGCGCAATGCGGCCCGTGATGTAGCCGGAGATGGCGTTGATGATCTGCACGTAAATCAGCACGATGACGGCTGCGGTGCCGTATACGAAGCCCTCTGGGCTGATCACGCCGGGCTGGATGCGGCCGTAGGTCCAGTCGGCGGCAATGACGAGAAGGGGTTCTGCGATGAAACCGGCGAGCAACGCGAGAATGCTGCGACCCATGGCAGGTGTCCTTGAAGTGAGATTTTGGGGAGCCGAAGAGTTGTGCGGAAGTCTAGCAGGGTATGGCTAGGCGGAAAAGAGCCGAATGCCCGCGACGCCGGCGGCTCCGGCGGCGAGGCAGACCGCGGAGTTTTGTGGCGTGATTCCGCCGAGTGCAAGCAAGGGAATCTGCTGCGCGACGGCGCAAGCGAGCGTGAGAGCTTCGATGCCAACACCGGCAGCGACGAGTTTGCCGTTGATGCGCTTTTCGAAGACCGGGCCGAAAAGGATGAAGTCGGCGGCGTTGTGCCGCGCGCGCGCGATGTCGGCCGGCGTGTGGCAGGAGACGCTGACGATGGGTGCAGGAAGGCCCGCATGCGTGAAGAGCTCGCGCACTTGTTGTGGTGTGAGTTCGTTGGGATCAGAGGTGAGGTGTACGCCGTGCGCGCGGGCGGCGATGGCGACGTCGGCGCGCGTGTTGATCAGCAGCTTCGGTCGGCGACTGCATCTCGCGCAATGTCTGCAGTGCAGCTTCGGCGAGTGCGAGCAGTGCGCCGGCGTCGAGGTTCTTTTCGCGAAGCTGAATGAGATCGATGCCGTCGGCCGCCCAGCGGCGCACCTGGTTCTGCAGCCGCTCGATTTGCGTGGCGTTTACGAAACCGGATGCGCTGCCATCCGTGATTGCACAACGGAGCATCCGATCAGTTTAGCTGTGTTGTTGTGCGCGTGGTCTTTGGCAGGCGTAGGGCTATGATAGACAACGGCACAGCCGGATCAACATCCTGGCATGGTGGGTTCAGGGATGTGCCGGAGATCTTCTCTCACGGGGAGCGCAGACAACGACGTATGGCCAATCCTTATGACCTCATCGTCATTGGCTCCGGACCGGCGGGACAACGTGCCGCAATTTACGGGGCCAAGCTGAACAAGAGGGTCGCGCTGATCGAGGCGCGCGAGGTAGTGGGCGGAGCGTGCATCAACACGGGCACGATTCCGTCGAAGACCATGCGTGAGGCGGTGCTGCATCTCTCGGGCTACAACTACAAGTCGATCTACGGCATGAACTATCGCGTGAAGGAGCGGATCACGATGGCTGATCTCGCCTTCCGCGTGCAGCACGTGATCAAGACCGAGGTCGACGTCACCGATGCGCAACTATCGCGAAACAACGTCGAAGTGCTGACAGGAGTCGCGAGCTTCGAAGACCCTACGCACGTGAAGGTGACGAACACGCGCGGCGCGAGCGTGTACGAGGGTAAGAACGTCATCATCGCGACAGGCACCAAGCCTGCGAGTTCACCGAAAGTTCCGATCAACGGCACGACGATCGTGAACTCGGACCAGGTGCTGAACCTCGTGAACCTTCCGAAGACGATGATCATCGTGGGTGGCGGCGTCATCGGTGTGGAGTACTGCTGCATGTTTGCCGCGCTCGGCGTGCGCGTAACGCTGATTGAGCGGCGGCCCCGGCTGCTGGAGTTTGCTGATCAGGAGATCGTCGAGGCGCTGAGCTATCACCTGCGCGATGCGCGCGTGACCATGCGGCTGAACGAAGAGGTGGAGTCGGTCGAGGAGAGCGAAGGCACGGTCGTCGCGAACCTCGAGTCGAAGAAGAAGCTGCAGGGCGATGCGTTGCTGTTTGCCGTCGGCCGCCAGGGCAATGTAGACGAGCTGAATCTTGCGGCAGCAGGCATCGACGCCGACCCGCGCGGACGCATCCCGGTGGACAAGGACTTCCGCACGAAGCAGCCGGTGGTCTTTGCTGTGGGCGATGTCATTGGCTTTCCCTCGCTGGCCTCGGTCTCGATGGAGCAGGGAAGAATCGCCGCAGCGCGTGCGTTTGGTGATGACAGCGTGGTCTCGAACCCAAGCTTCTATCCCTACGGCATCTACACGATTCCGGAGATCAGCTTCATCGGCAAGACCGAGGAGCAACTCACGGAAGAGGACGTGCCCTACGAGGTGGGCGTAGCGTACTACCGTGAGATTGCACGCGGCCAGATTCGCGGCGACACGACGGGGCGTCTGAAGTTGATCTTCCACCGCGAGAACCACTCCATCCTCGGCGTGCACATCATCGGCGAGGGCGCGAGCGAGTTGCTGCACATCGGGCAGGCGGTGATGGCGCTCGGCGGCAGGCTCGAATACTTCGTGGACACGGTCTTCAACTATCCGACACTGGCGGAGTGCTACAAGGTGGCGGCGTTCAACGGGTTGAACCGGGTCGCCAAGCTGGATTAGAAGGAGAGCGCGGCGCACGCGCCGGAGAAGTTTGACGATCGTTCCTTGAGCAGGCTAGTGTCACTTGTTTCAGGCGTTGTTGCTTTTGCTCGATCGCAACGCCGGGGCCGCGGGCCCGGAGGAGCCGGAGGATGACAGGACCGAACAAGCCGGAGAACGCAGACAGCAGCCGGGTCAAATGAGCCCGTGGAGGCGATCGGCGTCAATGTGGCCGAACGCATCTACGCGGGTCTCACGGTCGGACACAAGATCCAGGGAGTGCTGCTGTCGTATCCGCCGGGACCGGTTCCGCAAGACTCCGATGAAGACGACTCGCTGGTGGAACTGCCGACGGAGTCGCTGGTTGAGGGCGTCTGTGACCTCGCTCTGAAGCTTGCGAAAGGGCACGAGGGGAAGATCAAGGCTCTTGGCATCGCGCTGCCCGGGCTGATTCGCAACGGTGTGGTGGAAGAGGCGCCGAACCTTCCGCAACTGAAAGGCGCGCGTATTCAGGAGCTGGTCGCCGCCGCGCTGGAGTCGCGCGGACTGAAGATCCCGGTCACGATTCTGAACGATGCGGACGCCGTGGCGGCTGGGCTCGCTTCACAGCACGGCAAGCTGGAGCAGCAGGTGCGCGTGTGGAGCATCGGCACAGGCATCGGCTATGGATGCTATCCGTTCATGGACGGTGTGTGGGAGGGCGGGCACACGGTCGTGACCCTGGACGACAAGGAGAACTACTGCGGGTGCGGAGGGCGCGGTCACCTGGAGGGCATCATGGGCCATCGCGCGATGCGTCTGCGCTTCCTGGATATGGAGCCGGAAGAGGTCTTCGAAGCGGCGAGCCGCCGGAGCGATGCGCGCTGCGTGGAGTTCAAGCAGCTGTGGCACAAGGCGCTGGCCGCAGCGACCGCGAGCACGATTCACCAGGCGGGTGCGCGCAAGTTCTTCATTACCGGATACAACGTGCGGTTTCTCGATCTGAAGATGCTGAAGGACTACCTGCATCTAGATGGTCAAGATGAGCCCGTTGCAGAGCTACTCGGTAGAGGTTGTGGAAGACAACCAAACGACGCGCGTGGTGGGCGCGGCGGTGGCAGCGGAGCAGGCGGTCGATCGCTGCTAGCGCTGACAGTGCGGGCAGTAGATGGTCGTGCGGCCGCCGACGGTGAGCTTCTTGAGCGGCGTTGAGCAGACGCTGCAGTCCTCGCCCGCTCGGCCGTAGACCTTGTGCTCGAGTTGGAAGAAGCCGCGCACACCATCCGCATCGACGTAATCCGAAACGGACGAGCCGCCGAGTTGAATGGCATGCGCCAGCACCTGCTGCAGCGCAGAGTGCAGACGCGCGAGTTCGTCACGTGTGAGGCGTCCGGCCGCACGGCGCGGACGGATGCCTGCGCGGAAGAGGCTCTCATCGGCATAAATGTTGCCGACACCATGCAGAATCGACTGGTTGAGCAGCGCAGCCTTGATGGCAACCTTGCGGCCTCGGAAGAGCTCGGCGAACTCGTCTGCGGAGATAGTCGTGGGCTCCTTGCCCGGGCCGGTGTAACCCTCGCCATCCTTGCCGCCGAGCGGCACGACGGAGAGCCGTCCAAATCTGCGCGGGTCGACGAAGCGGATCTCTCGTTTGTCCGCCAGCGTGAGCACGGCGTGCGTGTGTGGCGGCAGCGGCACGTCATGCTGCGAGACGAGCAGGCGCCCGGTCATCCCGAGATGCACGAGGAACTGCGGTGTGGGCTTCTTCGTGCGTGTCAAGTCGAAGACAATCGACTTGCCGACGCGGCGCACGCGCTCGATGGTCGCACCGGTGAGCGCCTCGGCGATCTCTTCCTCCGGCGACTTGAAGGTCTGCGGCTTGCCGCTGGTCCAGACGACGCGTGATGCGCTGCCCGCGGACGCGCGCGTTCACGCCATTGGCGACGGTTTCGACTTCAGGGAGTTCAGGCACGGAGATTGGATGCTTCGAGCATGCGATTGGCCGCGCGTCGATAGAAGAGGAAGCCGAGGAGGTTAGCGCTCAGTACGGTCCCTACGATCTTGGCGGCGAAACCGAGCGGGCTGGCGACGTCGACGAAAGGATAGGCATTGAGCACGAGAATAACCACGCAGGTCAGGGCGCCAAGAGTGCACCATGCGATGACCCATCCCGGCAGATGACGCCGCAGATGATGTGAACCCAACAAACCGATCGAGAACATTGCGATGTAAGCCAGCACGTAGAACTCAGTGGAAGCGTTGTTCAGAACGTCAAAGGCCTCCGCCGCGCGCACGCCGAGCGAGGCGAAGACCAGCATCGCCGCGACCACCGCCGTCGTGAAGTAGATGGAATTCGCCGGCGTGCGGAAGCGCGGATGCAGGCGTGTAAACCAGTGCGGCGCAAGGTGGTCCCATCCGGCGGTCATGGGAAGCCGCGTGACGCCGGTAAAGAGGAAGCTGGATGCTCCAAGAATGCGAATCTGCAGCAACAGAATGGTGAATCGCGCGAGGAGTGTCGCGAGGCCACTGCCGGCAAAGGCCAGCCGCAGCGTCTGCGGGATGGGGGCGATGTAGTTGATCGCGATGTTGGGGTTAGCGTTGTGAAACGCCAGCACTGAGCCGGTGCCGAGCATGAACATCGCGAAGACAATCGGCGTCGCGATGACCACGCTGCGGCTGATGTCACGCGCGGGTGAGTGCGTTTCGCCGGCGAGGATAGCGATGTACTCCAGCCCCGACGACGCGAAGAGGATCTGCCCGATGAGCGCCAGCGACTCTTTATCGGTATGCGGCAACTCGAAGGTGAAGGGCGCGAAGTGCACGGGATGACCGTGCAGCAGCGCCCAGACCGGTGCGAGGATGAGCAGCGTGAACGCCAGCATCATCGAGGCTCCGCTGACGTTGTGGATCCATTTGCCGAGCGAAAGTCCCCGCACCGCGCTCCACGCAAGCAGCGCGACGAGAACCGCGAGCAGCGAATAAACGAAGGTGTGGCTCTCCGGCAGATGCGCGGCGGAGGGGCCAACCATGTACGAGAACTCACTGGGGATCTGGAAGAGGATGGTCGCGATGCTGGAAAGCGCGTAGAGCCAGATGTTCCACGCGGTCATGAACCCCAGTGCGTCACCGAAGGCGCGCCGCGCCCACACGTAGAGCCCGCCCTCCAGCGGCATCGCGCGGTTGAGATAGAAGACCGCGACGGCCATGGGCAGGTAAAAGCTGGTCAGCGCAAGCAGCCAGACCAGCGTCTGCGCTCGGCCCAGGCCCGCAGCAAGCCCGACCCACGAACTGCCGACTACAGTCAGAACCTGTGCAAGAACCAGGTCGCGAAGCCGCAATTGACGCTGGAGGTGGTGCTCCTGCGGCGGGTCGCCGAGAGGGCGAGTCGGCTCGGCGGCTGCGCTCATTCGAGCATCGTCGCACAAAGTTGTGCGCACACGGCGAAGGAATGCATCGTCCTTCGCGGCACGGATGCAATAATTTCACGCATGTCGACTTCATCGAATGGTTCCCCTGCGACGGTCAGCCGCCGCACGCTGCTCTCGGTGTGTACCGCCGCCGGATTAGGACAAACGCTGTTTCCGGGAGCCCTGCTGGCGCTCGCATCGCCGCAGGCCGCTGCGGCGGGCGCGAGGCAACAGGGAGCACCGAACGAAGACCTCCACGGCTGGCCTGCGATCACGCCCGCGATGATCGATGCGGCCGCAAACATTGCGGCCGTGCACATCACGGATGAGCAGAAGCAAATGATGCTCGGTGATAATCCGGGGTTTTCCGGGGACTCGTCAATCAGCGCAACAATGCGCTGCGCGTGCGCGAACTGCATCTGGCGAACGGCGTGGCGCCTGTGGCGATGACGAACCCGATCCCGGCGGGCACTACACCTCCTCCGATGGAGCCGCAACAGCCATTGCGGCTGGGCCCCGCTCCAAACATCGCGAAGATCATCGCGGAGGCGAAGGGAAGCGGCGAAATCGCTGACGAAGCGTGGGCGTTTGCGACGGTGCGCGAACTCGGCGTTGCGCTGCGGCAGAAGAAGGTCACCTCCGTCGGCCTGACGAAAATGTACCTGGCGCGGCTGCGCCGTTACGATCCGCTGCTGAAGTTTGTCATCACCTACACCGACGAGCGCGCTCTGAAGCAGGCTGCGCAGGCCGATCGCGAGCTTTCCGGCAGACACGACCGCGGACCGTTGCATGGGATTCCTTGGGGCGCGAAGGATCTGCTCGCGGTGAAGGGTTATCCCACGACGTGGGGTGCGGGAGGATTTCGAGCATCAGCAGTTCGACGAAGACGCCGAAGTCGTAAAACGTCTCGACGCCGCCGGTGCGGTGCTGGTCGCCAAAATGACGCTCGGCGCGCTGGCGCAGGGCGACCTTTGGTTCGGCGGCCGCACGCGCAATCCGTGGAATCCGCATCAGGGCTCCAGCGGCAGCTCGGCAGGTTCGGCCAGCTCGGTGGCGGCGGGCTGCGTTGGCTTCGCCATCGGCACAGAGACCCTGGGCTCCATCTCCTCGCCCTCGACGCGTTGCGGCGCAACGGGGTTGCGGCCGAGCTTCGGTCGCGTGCCGCGTACGGGCGCGATGGCACTGTCGTGGTCGATGGACAAGATCGGGCCGATCGCGCGTTCCGTCGAGGACTGCGCACTCGTGTTGTATGCGATCGCAGGACCGAATGGCCAGGACCTCAGTGTCCACAGCGGCGCCTTCAACGCCGACCTGACGATCGACGTACGCAAGCTGCGCGTCGGCTATGTGAAGTCGGCGTTTGATGCGCCAACCCTGCAGCCGCTGCCAAAGGATGAACTCGCCGCGCTTACCGAGGCCGAGCGCACAAAGCGCGTGGGGGAGCACAAGGCACAGTTTGAGCGCCGCGTCTACGACGCAAAGTATGAGGCGGCGACGCTGGACCGCCTGCGCTCGATGGGTGTGACGCTGACGCCCTGCGAAATGCCGGACTTTCACTTCTCTTCGCTGCTGAGCATCCTCAGCTCAGAAGCTGCTGCGGCATTCGATGAGCTGACGATCTCCGGCCGCGACGCGCTGCTGACGGGGCAGAAGCCCTTTGACTGGCCGAACCAGTTTCGAACCGCGCGCTTCACTCCGGCGGTGGATTACATTCAGGCGCAGCGAGCGCGGACGCTTGCGATGGCGCAGATGCACGATCTGTTCACAAAGTTCGACGTCATTGTCGCGCCCAGCGGAGGGACGCAACTGACCGCCACGAATCTCTGCGGGCAGCCGGCGGTGATTGTCCCGAATGGCATTCGCGGCGACGATGCTCCGCCTCCGCCGAGCACCGAAGATGGCGTGCTGAACAACGTCGGCGGCCCTGGAACTCCGGTTTCCATCACGTTTCTTGCGCCGCTATACGAGGAAGGGAAGGCATGCGCGTTGGCGAATGCATATCAACAAAAGGCCGGATTCATGGGCCTGCGGCCGAAGCTCAGTTAGGCTTTGTTGAGAGCTATGTTGCTGCGCCTGATGATTGCCACGTTGCTTGTCGTTGCTGCCACTGCTAATTGCCAGCAGGTAATGTCCGCGCACACGCTGGTCGAAGCGATACAACAGCACAGTTCGTCGGGCACAAGCATCGAACCCGCGAGCACGCCGGTTCCAATGTGGATGGGTTCGCACGACGGCTGGCGGCTGATGCTGCATGGAAATGCGTTCGTGGCGAACACGCAGCAGCAGGCGGACTCTCCGCGCAATCGCGATGCGTTCTTTTCGACGAACTGGATCATGCCAATGGCGCAGCACGCGCTCGGCAGCCGCGGCCAGATTACTTTTCGTGCAATGCTCTCGCTCGAGCCTGCAACGATCTCCAATCGCAACTATCCCGAGCTGTTTCAGCAGGGCGAGACCGCCTATGGCGCGCCCATCGTCGATGGGCAGCATCCGCACAACTTCTTTATGGAGGTCGCCGCCCTTTACGATCTGAAGCTCTCGCCGAATTCGCTGCTGTCGCTTTATTTTGCGCCGGTGGGTGATCCGGCGATTGGCCCAACAGCGTACCCGCACAGGCAATCAGCGAGTGAAGACCCCATCGCTGCGCTCGGTCATCATCAGGAAGACTCGACGCACATCGCCTTCAACGTGCTCACAGGCGGATTCACGTATCGATGGGCGCGCCTGGAGTTGTCCGGCTTTCACGGTGCAGAGCCGACGGAGGACCGCTGGCACTTTGCGCCTTCGCCGAACGGCCATGCGATCGATTCAGTCTCGACGCGCCTGACGATCTCTCCGGTGGCCGACTGGAGCGGCCAGTACTCCATCGCGCACATCGTCTCGCCTGAGGCGCTGTATCCGCACGAGGACCAGCAGCGGCAGACGGCCAGCGTGATGTATCACCACACCTTCCGCTCGAAGCCGATGCCGCCCATGAAGATGCCGATGAAGATGGACAACATGGCAGACATGCCCGGCATGGATATGAGCGGCAGCTCAGGGCAGCACACGCAGAGCAGTGGCGGCTCAATGGCGGCGATGCAGATGACGCCGGAGCCAACGACTGATCTCGCCACAACGCTCGTTTGGGGCCGCACGCGTTCGCTCTCCGATGACAGCAAAGAGAACAGCTATCTCGCAGAGGCGCTGCTGCGCTTTGCCAGCCGCAACTACATGTGGACGCGCATGGAGAACGCCGGCCGATCCAATGAACTGGAACTGACGCCCGGCACGCCGCTACCCGAGGGATTCGTCGAGTCGCCCATCGGCCACGTCGCCGCGTATACCTTCGGATACGATCACGACTTTCCAATCGGCCCGCACCTTCTCGTAGCGCCGGGTATGCAGTTCACGATCTATCGAACGCCAACCGCGCTGCGCTCCATCTACGGAGACACTCCGACAGCCGAGCAGTTCTTCATCCGTTTCCGGATCCGATAGTCCGATAAGAGCTACGCGCCCTTCGCCAGCTCAGCCTTCACCATCTCGCTGACCATCCGGCCGTCCGCGCGAATACCGCTGGCGAGAATGCGCTGCTGCGCAACCTTCATCACCGCACCCATATCCTTCGGGACCGGTCGTGTTCCGCCGTTGTCCTTGGTGATCTGTCCGATCGCCTCACCCACAATCTTGCGAACCTCGTCTTCACCGGCGGCCTTCGGAAGGTAGGCTTCGATCAACACGATCTCCGCCTGCTCCTTCGCCGCGAGCTCAGGTCGATTGCCCTTCGTGAACTGCTCGACCGACTCGCGCCGCTGCTTCAGCAGCGTCGTGAGAATACTCTGCTCTTCGGCATCGGTCAGCGGCTGCCGCTTGTCAATCTCCTTCGCCTTCAGCGCGGACTTCACCATGCGCAGCGCGGTCAGCTTGTCCTCCTCGCGCGCTTTCATCGCGACCACAATGTCTTTGTTCACGCGCTCTGCGATCTCTGGCATCTTGTCTCCTGTGCCCCAACTCAACAGCTTATCAACTCACGAGTATTCTCGTTCTCGCTAAAATAAGAGCATGATTCGCAAGACGCGCCTCTTTACGCCGGGTCCCACCCCGCTTCTCCCCGCCGCGCAGTTCGCGATGGCAGCGGCCGACATTCATCACCGCACGCCGGAGTTTCGTGCGCTCTATCAGCGCGTTCTCGCGCAGCTCAAAGAGTTCGTCGGCACAAAGAACGACGTCATCATTCTTTCGAGTTCCGGCACCGGAGCGATGGAGGCCTCCGTCTCCAACCTCACCTCGCCCGGCGACCGTGTGCTCGTGCTCACGGCAGGCAAGTTCGGTGAGCGCTGGTCGGCGCTGGCCAAGGCTTTCGGCTGCGAGGTCGATGTCGTCAGCGCGCCCTACGGGCAGACGTTCACGCTGGATGCCGTAAAGGCCGCGCTGAAGCTGGAGACGCGCGCCATCTTCATGCAGGCGAACGAGACCTCGACCGGCGTTCGCCATGATGTCGAAGGCGTTGCGAAGCTGCTGAAGCAGCAGAAGAGTGACGCCCTGCTGATTGTCGACGCCATCACCGGCCTCGGCACTTCGACGCTGGATATGGATGCGTGGGGCGTCGATGTGCTCATCGGCGGCTCGCAGAAGGCGGTGATGATTCCGCCCGGGCTCAGCTATCTGGCGGTGAGCCAGCGCGCATGGGACCGCATGGAGTCCACCTACAATCCGCGCTACTACTTCGATCTGCGCAAGGAGCGCAAGAACGCGAAGAACGGCGAGAGCGCCTACACGCCAGCCGTTGCGCTGATCGCCGCGCTGGGCGCTGCGCTCGACTGGATTGCCGCACAGGCAAGAAAGACGGCGACCTCGTGAAGGGCCGCGAGAAGCTGGTCGCCAACGCCGAGCTCATCGCCGAGATGACGCGCGCCGCGCTCACGGCGCTCGGGTTCAAGCTGTTCAACGCAGCGAGCCCCGGCGCTGCAGCAACCGCGGTCTACGCGCCCGAGGGCGTGGACTCCGGCATCGTCGTCAAGGAGCTGAAGTCGCGCTTCGCCGCCATCATCACCAACGGCCAGGGCGAGATGAAGGGCCAGATCTTCCGCATTGCGCACCTTGGCTTCTTCGACTATCTCGACACCATCTCGCTGATCGGCGCGCTCGAACAGGTAATCGTGAAGAGCCTCCCGCAGCTCGGCGTGAAGTTCGGCGACGGCCTCATCGCCGCGCAGAAGGTCTTTGCGGAGCGCACGGCAAAGTAAGTCCTTCAATCAAAGGCGGAAAGAGCGGTAGCTCCGGCTGCCGCTTTTTCCTGCATATCGACCCTGATACTCACAGGCTGCCCCGCATTCAAACCAACCTAAACTGACATCACCCCTTTCGGAGTTCGCAATGGCTGCACAACCCATTCCCGTGTCCCTGAACGACGGCCTGCCCGCATCGGTGCAGACCGAGGTCACGGTCCTTGGGGCGATGCTGCTGGACGCCGTCGCCATCGTCGACGCCACCGAAAAGCTTCGGCCGGAAGACTTCCTGCTCGACTCCCACCAGCGCATCTACCGCGCCATCCTCGAGCTTCAAACTGTAGGCCACGCAGTCGACACCATCACCGTGATGGACGCGCTGAACCGCCGCAAAGAGCTCGATGCCATCGGCGGCCCGGCGTACCTTGCGTTCCTCACCGAGGGCATCCCTCGCCACCCGAACATCGAGTCCTACGTCCGCATCATCAAGGACAAGAGTCTCCTTCGCCAGTTGCTCGGCATCTTCAACGAGGGCATGGCCGCCGCGGCCGACCAGTCTGAAGACGCGACCACCGTCCTCAACAACGTCGAAGCCAAGCTGGCCGATGTCGCAGACTCCGCGATTCAGCGCGGTCTGTCGAATATCCCCGAGATCGTCGCGAACAGCTTTGGCTCGATCGACGCGCTGTACGAGCAGGGCCGCGAAATCACCGGCCTTGCCACGCACTACATCGAGTTCGACAAGATGACCTCCGGGCTGCAGAAGGATGAACTCATCATCATCGCCGCGCGTCCCTCGATGGGCAAGACGGCCTGGGCCATCAACATCGCGCAGAACTGCGCAGTGCGTGACGCCAAGGTCGTTGCCGTCTTCTCGCTCGAAATGTCGAAGGAGTCGCTGCTGCGACGCATGCTCGCCAGCGAGGCAATGGTGGGCTCGCGCAAGCTGCAGACGGGCTTCATTCCGCGCGAAGACCGCGGCAAGCTGATCTCCGCACTCGACCGCCTGATGGGGTCGAAGATGTTCATCGACGACACGCCCGGTATCACTCTCGCCGAAATGCGCGCCAAGGCTCGCCGGCTGCAACAGCAGGAGGGCGGCCTGGACCTCGTCGTCATCGACTATCTCCAGTTAATGACCGGCTCGACCGGTGCATCACAGAAAAAGTTCGAGAACCGCACGCAGGAGGTCAGCTCCATCTCGCGCGGACTGAAGGCCTTGGCCAAAGAGCTGAGAGTGCCCGTCGTCGCCTTGTCACAGCTCTCGCGTGGAAGCGAGCAGCGCACTGGCGACAAAAAGCCTTTACTCTCGGACCTGCGCGAATCCGGCTCCATTGAGCAGGACGCCGACGTCGTCGCGTTCATCCATCGCGAGGAGTACTACGATCGCGAGAACGAAGACCTGAAGGGCAAGGCCGAGATCATCATCGCCAAGCAGCGTAACGGCCCCACCGGCTCCGTGCAGTTGGCGTATCTCGCCGACTTCACGCGCTTCGAAAATTTCGTAGACGGCCGCGTTGTGGATGAGTCCTATCCCGAGCTTGGTCGCGGTTCGAAAGGTGAGCTTGGCTCCGGCGGAGACGCCTATTGAGCGACGCGAACACACCTTCGTACCTGCTGGGGCCGGAGGAGTGCGAAGCGTTCCTCGCCGAATTTGAAGCTGGTGCCGTACCCACAGCAGAGTGGTCCCATCAGGCGCACATCGCGATGGCGACCGTCTACCTCGCGCGCTACGGCAACTCGGTACTGCCGCACACCCGCGCCGCGCTTCGCAACCATCTCCTCTCGCGCGGCCGCCCCATCGGCGCCTATCACGAGACACTGACGATCTTCTGGCTCGGTGTAGTCGCCGAGGCGATGCAGAAACACAAGGGCTTGCCGCAGCATGAAGTTGTGCAGCGGAACTGTGTGCTCTTCGGCAGTCAAAGCAAGCTGCACGAGCGCTACTACAGCTTCGACGTCTTCAACTCGCCGGAGGCGCACGCGCGATGGATGCCGCCCGATCTGCTGCCTCTCACGATCCCGTTCCCAACTGACGTCTAAAGCGTCGCCTCAAGAAAATCTGTACTCCTGACATCCTCCTGACAGTATGCTGTCAGGAGCCACGTCGTACTCTGCGCCTTGTAGTCAGATTCAATTCCGCAGAGGAGAAAGTCATGAGCAAGTTTGAAGCGAATGCAATCACCTGGTTCGAGATTCCTGTCAGCGACATCAAGCGGGCCCGCGGATTTTACGAGAATCTTCTTTCGTCGCAGCTGATTCCATATCCCGGCGGCGCGCCCTGCTTCATCTTCCCCACTAAGGACAGCGGCGTCGCAGGCTGCATCGTCCAGCGCGATGATTTCAAGCCGGCCGCTGACGGAACCATCATCTTCCTGAACGCGGATGGCCAACTCAACTCCGCGGTGGACCGCGCCAAAACATCAGGCTCCAGGGTGCTCGTTCCGCGCACGGAGATCCCCGGCGGCTTCGGTTTCTACGCCTGCATCATGGACTCGGAGGGCAATCACGTTGGCCTGCACAGCCGCGGCGACTAAACCACAGCCAAGAGAGCTACCAGCATGAGGCGCGCCGACCGTCTCTTTCGCATCGTGCAGATGCTTCGCTCCGGACGCCTGAAGACCGCTCGCGCACTCGCCGAGCGGCTTCAGGTCTCCGAGCGCACGATCTATCGCGACGTGCGCGACCTGCAGCTCGCAGGACAGCCGATTGAAGGAGAGGCGGGCGTCGGCTACACGCTGCGGCGCGAATTCGACCTGCCACCGCTTATGTTTACTCCCGAAGAGTTGACCGCCCTGGTGCTGGGTGCGCGCCTTGTGCAGGCGTGGGGTGGAGCGGAGTCTGTCATCGCCGCGAAGTCCGCGCTCGCGCGAATCGAGGCCGTGCTGCCTGCGGAACTCGCAGCCCGCCTCGATGCCATCGCGCTCTACGCTCCCGGCTACAGGATGCCGATGGCGCAGCGCAAGCTGCTCGATCAACTCCACGCAGCCTGTCTCAGCCGAACCGTGCTCGAGTTCAGCTACACGCGCCTGAACGAAGACGCATCGCGCGCCGAGCAGCGCACCGTGCGTCCGCTCGCGTTGGCCTTCTGGTCCGGCGTGTGGACTCTTGCCGCATGGGACGAGCGGCGCGATGACTTCCGCACCTTCCGCATCGATCGCATTGAAGGACTCGAAATCACTTCGCGCAACTTCACGCAGAAGCGCGGCCAGCGGCTCGAGGATATGATGAAGCGCGTCCGCGCGGAAGCTGCAGCCGCTACTCCGTCTCGCCCGGAGTCAGCTTCGGGTTGATCTTAATTGCCGTCTGCTCATACGGCCGGCCCGCGGCCAGCGCAGTTTCCAGCTGCTTATCGTAGCCGTAGATGTCGTTGAGGAAGTGCATCGTCCCGTCTTCATCCGCGTTGGCGGTCAGGTACGTGATGTTCACCGTGAGCGGAGTCTTCAGCCCAACCTGCTTGTTGTTCTGCGGATCGCTGCCGTCAGTCGGACCGTACATCGCGTCGTGAATCGAGTCCTCATCCCACGGGTCCTGGCCGTCGAGCACCCAGTTCGCCATCTTCTCCGCGTCATTCAACCGGATGCATCCATGCGAGCGATCGCGACGGCTCAGGTTGAACAAATTCATCTCCGGCGTCGAATGCATATAGACGTCGTACTCATTCGGGAACATGAACTTCACCAGGCCGAGCGAGTTCTTCGGGCCCGGCCGCTGCCGCACGCCATAGCGCCCGTGTACGAGATCATTCGTTGTCCACCCGGTAACCACTGTGCCGTTCCCCGTGATCACCTCGTAATCATTCTTCGTCATGTACGCCGCGCCGCCCGCGCCGAGATGGTTCACGAGTTCCTTCTTGATGATCGAGATCGGAAGGTTCCAGTACGGCCTGAAGATCACGTAGCGCATCGTGCGCACAAACATCGGCGTGTCGTGATTGCCCTTCGCCTCACCGTCGACGATCTTCATCTTGAAGGCCAGTTCGTGGTCCTCGTCATAGGTTCGTACGAGGAACTCCGGCAGGTTCACCATCACGCGCGGCTTCTGGAAGTTGTCGGGAAGC
Organism: uncultured Acidobacteriaceae bacterium; assembly: GCA_963827415.1. GTDB lineage: Bacteria > Acidobacteriota > Terriglobia > Terriglobales > Acidobacteriaceae > Granulicella. The sequence continues at coordinate 9,457 of CAWHBA010000031.1, read as the reverse complement.
CAGCGCCAGCGCTCCAGCGCATCGTCGATCTGTTGCACACGCTGGCTCATCGGAACGTTCATCGCGTCGATCGTACCGTTGCCCAGCCTGCCATCATCCTGGAGCCCGTACCGCTCCTGAAATTTCTTCACCGCCGCGACGACCGCAGAGTCATAGCGCGACGGAGCCGGAGTGTCAGCAGGCGCGTCACCCTCCAACTGCAACCGAGTCCATAGATCCGCGACCGCGGGATAGCTCTCGCCCTTCCCGACCGGCTTCTCAACCCCAGGCAAGGTCTGCGGCGGATTCGTGCTCTGTTGCTGCGCCAACTCCAGATACTTCGGCAGCCCCTTCTCCGTCTCCTCATAGAGCGGATTGCGCGGCTCCAGCTTCGCCACCTGGTCGGCAATCTCACCCGCGTCAGCGTCGACGAAGTTGTCGTCGACGAGCGCGGGAATGTCGAACTTCGCACGCCGGCTCGGCACGTCGATATCAAAGTTCAGCGACTGCGGATTAACGCGGCCGAGATGAATGTCCGAGAGATAGCGCGTCAGCGCAACCGTCATCGCGACATCGAACTGCGCGATGGCGGACTCCGCTTCGTCCGAGGTGTCGTGCTTTTTATTGATCTGCTCAAGCTGCTGCGCGCGCTGCGGCCAGCGGTCGGCGTCGTAGTCGGCAGGAACCAGGCCCTTCTCCGCAGCCTTGGCGAAGACTTGCATCAGTGCGTTCGCAGATTCCGTCGGCAGACCATTGCGCGACCACGCGAGCTCGTAGTTGCGGCCGTCGTAAAACTGCTCGATCTGCGGCTGAAAGTCGGAGTAGTTCGCCCACCGCAGAATCTGCAGTTTGCCCGATCCGGCGAGCGAAGCCAGCGTGTCTGCGTAGTCGGTCGTGTTTTCCTTGGACTTCGCGCGGCGATGGTGGAACTTCGCCCACAGGGCCTTCACGCCTCCGCGGCAGCCGTTGAGGGGAAGTAGGGAAGCCAGCAGAAGGAGTGCAAGCAGGGAACAGATCGTGCGACGTTTCATCAATCAGGGCAGCCTCGGGAGTGTCAGCAACAGCGTAAACGGGCTGTCAATCATTGGATGCTGAAATTCTTCGACGACTCGTAACGTGTACGTCCATCAAAGGGTAAGCCCCGCAAGACTCGTCCAGCAGAGTGCAGCCTGCGTGATGAGGATAGCGGCGCTGAGCGTGAGAAACAGCTTCCGCTGGCGGCTCTCCAGGATGTCGGCAAAGACGCCGCCGATGAAGGTGAAGAGGAACGGAAGCGCCCACACCCACGGAGCGCTCACCACCTGCGTCGTGTAGATCGGAAACAGCACCAGCGCCATAATCAGCGGCGTCGTGTTGCCGAAATAACGGCTGGGCCGGCTGCTGAAATAAACAACCAGCGCCACCGCCGCAGCGACCAGGATGCCGGCGTTCATGGGCGACGAGCAGAAGTTACGCAGAGCCTGAGTCGTAAACCAGAACCGCGCACTGCCACCGGTAAATACGTACAGGAAAGCCGACGGCCGGAAGCTGAACGAGGCAAAGAGCACCACGAACGCACCCAGCGCGGCGAAGATCATGATCTGCGCGACGTAGCTGCGGCGCCGGTCCGAGAGATAAAAGAGAAACGCCAATCCGGCGATGAACCCGATGATCGCGGCGAGCACATGCGCCGCTGCCGTCAGTCCGAGCGCCGTTGCCAGCAGCAGGATACGCGGCTTCCACTTGGTCCGCGGCCCTTGCAGCGCATGCGCAACGCCGATAGCCGTGTACACCAGCCCATACAATCCCCACAGCGCCAGCACCTCGTTGTTCGGGTGCGTCGCGTAGCGAACCACCTCCGGGCACAACACGTAGAGCCCCAGCGCGATCGCTCCGCCCTCATTGCCAAACAGCCGTCGCGCCACCCACCACAGGCCTCCGCCCAGCCACACGGCGAACAGCACAAATGGCAGCCGCATCAGGTACTTCACGTAACCAAGCTGGTGGCGCGCCTCCCAGGTCGTGCCGTTCAGTGAGCCGCCGCTGTACAACCGGTTCTCCGGCTTGCGCAGGTGGTCGATCCCCAGCAGTACCAGCCGTTGCGCGCTCAGCGGAAATCCCGCGAGCCGGTACGCCAGCGTCCCATCGCCGTTCAAATTGCCGCAGGTGGTGAAGTAGCCCTGGAGCGGGGAAGGCCGCTCCCACATCTCGCGGCCGCAGCGCGCGTAGCGGTAGTCATTGGCATCCAGAGGCTGGTGCGCGATGGTGTAGAGGCACTCAGCAAAAAGCAACAAAAGAAGAACGGCCGCGATCCGTTGCGCACGGCCCATCACAAAAGCTCGAATTCTCACCACTCTAGGGTACAAGGCCGGCCTGTAACCTAACCTGTATGGATTCACTTACGTTCACGCCCGGCCGCGCCTATCTCAAGTCGGATTCGGCCTTGGCCAACTCGGTCTTGGCCCCGTGGTCGGTGGTGTTCGAGGACGAGGGCGCCGCCGGCTATCTCTACGCCCGCGACCGGTCTTTCCCGACCGAGGAGCAGAGCATTCTCGACGCCATGCTCATCTACAACGTGCGCTCGCTGGAGGAACCCGAGCGCGAGCGCCTGGCGGCTGTGCAGTGGTCGCGCGACGGCATGCAGGCCGTCTTTTACATCGACGGAACGCCCCAGGCCTTCATCGACTTCGCCGCGCGCCAGAGCTTCTGCCGTTCGAACTTTCCGAACTTCATGGAGCAGAAAGGCGACACCTGGCGCAAGACTACGCACCAGTGGGACGAAGCGAAGATCAAGAGCTTCGAGGCCGCGCTCTATCACTGAGAGAATTTGAGATCTGGGAAGGGAAGAGGTCTTGCGGGAGGTATGCAGGGGAGGCGCCGTTCTCAGGTGAAAGATAAGGCTCGGGATCGTCTACTCCCAGTCCTCATCCTTCTCGGGGTGCCAGCGAAGTGTCATTAAACAGGGCGATAAAACCATGAGGATAAAGACGGCTGCGACGAGCAGGCTGTGCATTTGGGCTCCGGTCTGCGTAGGACGACAGGGGTGTAGCGTCTCGCGACGGAGCCTGGGAAGGTACCCCCCAAAGGTGGAATCCCCCGAACAGAAGCGACAGAAGCAAAGGAACCCCGCTTGCGAGGGGAACTCACTGATTCTCTGGGTTTACAGGGAGAAAACTTGAGGCTTCACGCTGTTGCGTTTCGCCTTCAAGAGTTTGGTGCCGAAGAAAGGACTCGAACCTTCACACCCTTGCGAGTACATGGACCTGAACCATGCGCGTCTGCCAATTCCGCCACTTCGGCTCACCACAACCAGATGCCCACCGCATCCGCCGCGTGAAGTCTTAGTGTTTCAAAGGCGTCTCCCGCTGTCAATTCACGAGCCCCGCGCGTAAACTGTGCCAACTGCGCTTCGTCTGTTTGAAGAGGAAGTTTTCAGCCAACAAAAGGGAGCATGGTCGCGCACATGAGTGAGCCTTCGACGGCCGTTTCAACGGCATCGGCCCAGCAAATTCCAGAGGAGCTTGCGCTGGAGATTCGGCGCATGGCGCACGACCTCTCCAACGCCCTCGAGATCATCGTCCAGACCAGCTACCTGCTCAGCATGGCCGAGCTCAAAGAGCCCGCGACCGACTGGCTGCGCATGCTCGAGTCCGGCGTCAACAAGGCCCTCGAACTGAACCTCGAGCTGCGCAGCTACATCAAGCAGCACACGCCGAAGTAGAAGTTAGGAAGTTTGGAGTTAGGGAGTTAGGAGATCTGACGCTTGCCCTATATTCCCTAACTCCCTAACTTCCTCACTTCCCCTAACTCCCCTCACTCATTCGCTGCAATCGCCGCCACAATCTTGTCCATCACTGCGCGGTCGTTCGATCCATTCGGCGCGTGATCGTCGACGAAGATCGAAAAGATCACCTCGTGCCCGCTTGCGGTATCCACATATCCCGAAAGCCCGCGGCTCTCGCCCAGCGTTCCCGTCTTCGCAAACAGATGATCCTTCAGCGGCGCGTCGGGAAAGCGCGACGACAGCGTCCCATCCTCACCACCCACCGGAAGCGCAGCCTTCCATTGCGCAAACCACGGCTGCTTCGTCGCGTACGCCAGCAACTGCGCCGTCGCGCGCGGCGTCACCAGGTCATGCCCGCTCAGCCCCGAACCGTCGTAGAAGACGAAGTCTTTGGGATCCAGCCCGGCGCGCAGTAGAAACCCCCGCACAATCCGCGCACCCTCTACCGTGGAGCCGGTATCGCCGGCCCTGCATGGCGTGTACCACCAGACCCCCAGCCTGTGCAGCAGCATCTCCGCGTGCAGATTCTGCGACACCTTCAGCGTCAGCGTCACATCCTCAGCCAGCGGCGCCGATACCTTCGACGCCAGCACGTTCTGCCTGACGTGCACCGGACAACTCGGTGCGCATCGGTTTCCCGCAATCGCGTCCGCTTCGCACTCCGACAGTGGCTCGTTCACTGCGCTCAGGAATCCGCGGGCATCCTGCACCACCTGATGCTGTGCTTTCGCCTCGCCATCAACCGCGATGCCGCGCTCGACCAGCAATTGCCGCAGCGCCATCGCCGCGTACAGCGCCGGGTCGTCGATGCTGACATGCTCCACATCCGGCTCCGCATCCACCGCGATCGACCCATACACTCGCAGTTCGCGGCTCCCCGGCAGCCGTTCCACGCTCACATGGCTCCCCGTCCCCGCCGCCGTCCCATCCACCTGCGAGTTCACCGTGTAATAGGGAACTCCGTTCTGCTCCAGCGTCACCGTCACCGGCGCATAGTGCTCGTGGCCTTTCGAGCCGTGACCGTCCCCGGCGTCACCGTCAGCTTCATTTCGTTGTCGGCAATCGTCAGCGCGCTCACCGGCGCTCCATACCCCCACACCAGGTCGCCGACGTCCCAGCTATCGGCGAATGGTTCGTGAGGAAACAAAGTGTCGTCGCCGACAACCCGCCCGGTCACTCGCCGCACACCCTTCGCCGCGAGCTGGTCCGCCAGGGTCCGCAGATCATCCAGCGCAACCGGCTGAGGCTGCGGCGCATTCTTCGGACGCTGCGCCGGTGGCACATACGGCAGGTCATCGCTGGCAAAATTCGCGTCCGCCGCACCAACCAGTTCCAGGTCTCCCGTCACCGTTCCGTTCGCATCGAGATCGCCGAAGACCTTGGTCGTAACAGTTGCCTGCGGGCCCAGCAGCGCCATCGCCGCTGCCGTCGTAAACAGCTTTGCGTTCGACGCCGGTCGAAAGAACTTGCCCTCATCCAATCCGTAGATTGCCGTCCCATCGAGCGCCGTCACGGCGATCCCCCAGTGCGCCCGGCTGACCCCCGGATCGGCCAGCAGGGCGGCAATCTGCGCGCCCAGGGGCGTGCCCTCACCAGTCGGGAACACCGGGGGCTTGGGCGGCTCCGTCTGGGTGTCGGGCGTCTGCCCCATGCAGGGAAAACTGTATAAAATCGCAGTCCCCAGCGACGCGGAGAGCAGTCCGCGCGTCAGATAGAACAACGGCGTTCGCATGCTCCGCAGTCTACGTTAGGGGCTGCTGTTGCGCCCGCCATCGCAAATATTCGTCTTCCGTAAATTTTCTGGAAGTTCGTTGACAAATCCCCTACTGAAGGTGTCTACAATGGCGCCCATGTCTTTGGCCGCACGTCCGTTGTATCGCTGGCAACTCCGCACTCGCACGCTGGAGCTTGGCAGCCGTACGCACCTGATGGCGATCATCAATATCACGCCCGACAGCTTCTCCGGGGACGGACTCTCCAAAGTCACCGTGGAGGAGGCTGTCGCCGCTGCAGTGCGTGCGCACGATGGCGGTGCAGACATGCTCGACCTCGGCGCTGAGTCCACGCGTCCCGGCGCCACGCCCATCTCCGCTAACGAGGAGCAGGCGCGCCTTCTGCCTGTGCTCGAGGGCCTCATGCGCGAGCGTCCGCAGGCGGTCGTCTCCGTCGATACGTATCACGCCTCCACCGCGCGGGCCGCGATTCGCCTCGGCGTGGAGATCGTCAACGACGTCTCCGGGCTCGAGTGGGACTCGGACATGGCGCGCACCGTCGCTGACTCCGGCTGCGGTCTCGTGCTGATGCACGCGCGCGGCCGCCCCGCACAGTGGAAGCTGCAGACCCGGCTCCCGCCCTCCAAGGTGCTTCCGACCGTCTTCTCCGGTCTCTGCGAACGGCTGACACTGGCCGAAGCTTCCGGCCTCTCCAGCGAGCGAATTCTGCTCGATCCTGGCTTCGGCTTCGGCAAGGTCGACAACGAAAACGTGGTGCTGCTCGCCGGGCTTCCCCGCCTGCATGAGCTTGGGCGTCCGCTGCTCGTTGGTCTATCGCGCAAGAGCTTTCTGGCGAACCTCGTCCAGCACGTTCAAAGCACCGATCTTCCGATTCCCGAGGCCCGCCGCGTCGCCACCGTCACCGGCAACGTCGCCGCGATCCTCGCCGGCGCACACGTTCTCCGCGTTCACGAGCTGCAGGCCGGTCGCGAAGCCGCTGCCGTCGCCGATGCCTTGCTGGAGGCTGAGGAACCGAGCATGCGCAAGGTCGTCGGCTACGACGCCTGACCTTTTCCTCACCTGCCCCGCCGTGAGACGGCAGCCTAAACCGTCATCACCTCTTTTTCCTTGGTCTTGAACATCTCCTCGACGCGCTTGATTGCCGCGTCGGTCATCTGTTGGATCTCGTCATTCGCGCGCTTCTCATCGTCGGCGGAGATCAGCTTGTCTTTCATCGCCTTCTTCACTGTCTCATTGCCGTCGCGGCGAATGTTGCGGACCGACGTCCGATGCTCCTCCAGCACAGTCGAGAGGTGCTTGACGGTATCGCGGCGCCGCTCCTCGTTCATCGGCGGAACGGGAACCCGCACGATCTTCCCATCGTGCATGGGGTTGAATCCCAGGCCGGAGGTGCGGATCGCCTTCTCAATCGCAGAGACCATCGCCTGCTCCCACGGCTCCACAACGATCAGCTGCGCCTCGGGCGTCTTCAGCTGGGCCACCTGCGACAGCGGTACCTCCGTACCGTAGTAGTCCACGCGTACCTGGTCCAGCATATGGACGGAGGCACGCCCGGTGCGCACGCTCACAAGATTGTTGCGAAAATCGTCGACAGCCTTGTCCATGCGCGTCTTCAGCCCTGCGGAGAGCCCCTTCAGGGCCTCGATGCCAGCCATACCTGTTGACATTGTTCCTGCGACCTCCTGCCGTTCACAGGCGATTCTAAACGCACTTTGTGCTGCCGTCCGGGGCCACGCTGCAACTACCCTGAAATCATTTCGCTACGACCTTTGGTGTAGCTCAATCCGATACCTTAGTGGCGAAATCTGAATTGACGTTGGCCATCCCTGACCCATATTCTGACATCACGTATTCATGGCAGCAGTGATGCTCGCCCTGAGCGCAGGGCTGTAATGCATCGCAAGCCCCCCTCCGAAGGAATGACTACATGTCGCGGACCGAGGTCCGAGGCAAACAAGGATCGACGATGAATAAAGCCATCCTGTCTAAAGCCATCCTGTCAGTCGCGCTTGCGGTCCCTCTGGTTTTCGCTCTCCCGGCTCGTGCCCAGAGCGGCTGTGAGGACTCGCCAGAGAACCCGACTCTAGTGCTGGCTGGACTTGCCGGCGGCGTCTTTGCCGTCTCCTCGCTTCGCACACGTCTGCGCGCTCGCCGCGCCCCCAAACAGAAGTAATCCATCAGGCCCAGTCCCTCTGCGGGTGAAGTGTCTGCTCCTGTACTCTGGAGTGAGCTTCCCTGTGTCTAACGGCCTGCGTGCGATCCTCTGATTCCAAAACTCTCCAGTCTGCAACTCTGCTTCCCAGCAGCGTCGCGGCGCTGGCATGCCTCGCGGCCGCCGCGGGCCTGCTGACCATCTTCAGCTCCGTCCGGATGCTCTGGCTGATCTGGCGCACCGACGACCTCAAGTCCATGGGGATGGTCGTCCCCTTCGTCTGCGCTGCCCTCATCCTTCGCGAGTGGCGCCGCCTCGGTTGGGAGACCGAGGGAAGCTGGTGGGGTTTTTCGGCCCTCGCCGTCTCCGCCGCCCTGATGTTCCTGCGCGACCAGACGCTCTTCATCGTCACCATCAATAAGGATTGGCTGCTGCAGATTCCGCCCCTGCCGCTGGTCGCGGTCGTCTACGCCGCTGGAATGGTGCTGCTCTTCGGAGGCACCCGCCTGCTCCGCGCCGCATGGTTCCCCGTGCTGCTCATGTGGGCAGTCATCCCGGTCCCCCAAACCTTCAGCCGCTTCATCGATCTCCCGCTCCAGCACGCTGCAGCCTCCGTCGCCCGTGCCTTCGCGCACGCCCTTGGCCAGCAGCTTACGCAGGACAAGCTCCGTCTCATGTTCACGCCGGAGTTCGGCATGTTCATCGCGCCGGGCTGCAACGGCATCCGCGGAGCCATCACGCTCGGCCTTGCCGCGATCGTCGTGGCCTGGCTCTACCGCTTCCGCTGGTTCGTCTTCGCTCCGGTCGTCGCGGGCGCGGTCCTGCTCGGCTATCTCTTCAACTTCCTGCGCCTCTGCCTGCTGGTCATCTACTACAAGATCGCGCTGCCGCATCCCTGGCTGCAGAACCACGCCCGCCAGGCCGACCTCGTCATCGGCGGCTGTCTCTTCGTACTCGCACTCGTGATCTTCTTCGCGGTCGCCGGGCGCCTCCGTCGCGAACCCGCTGACGTGCGCCCTGATTTGGATCAGGCAACGCCTGTACCGGTTATCCGCCCCGCAAAGCCCTACCTCGCCCGCGTCGCCGCCGTCCTGACGCTCTCGGCCATCTTCGGCGTCGAGGCCCTCCACGCTCTCCGCGCCCAGGCCGCCTATGAGGCGAGCCGTCCCACACCCGCCGGCCTCCCACAGCGCATCGGAGACTACACCCTCGTCCGCACCTGGACCGACACCACCCTCGAAGGCACCGTCGTCTACATCTGGGGCGAATACGCCGCGCCTGCGCCCTCGCCCACGACCGCCGCCGCCCCCTCCCCGCACATCTCGCTCGGCATCTCTCCGCAGCTCGGTGTCCACGACGCTGAGGTCTGCCACATCGCGCGCGGTGAAGACCCGACCTGGCATGGCCAGATGGCTGCCACCTCACCTGGCGGCGAGATCGACCTCACGTCCGCGGCTTACAACAACGGCGTCACGCAGCGACTTGAGGCCTCCACCGTCTGCGACGCTGGCGCCTGCCGCCAATATTCTGAGTCCACACAGCACGTCACGCTGGTCTACGCCAGGCCGCATCGCGAACTCCCCATGTCTGCCGACAGCACACGGCCCGTGCCCGTCCTGCTCAAGGTCGAGTCCCTCGATGTTCTCTCTCCCGCGTCGGTTATCGAACCGCAGCTCGCTGAGGCCCTCAAAGCCTTTCTCGCCGAGGCAAATCTGGTCCAGATTACGGCTCCCTATACGGTCCGCTAGGCCAGGAATGTGACCCCGCGTTAGCTCTAGGCGCGATGTGTCGCCTATAATCTAATTTCCCGCCGAAAGCGTGCAGGATAAG
>CAWHBA010000030.1:0-314408 GCA_963827415.1 uncultured Acidobacteriaceae bacterium | reverse complement strand
ACGTTTTTACTGAAGGTGTAACCCGGAGCCGGAACAGTTTGTGTCGTTTTCCCGAGAAGAAAACGGTGTTCGACGGTTTGCCCAAGGCCGCAGCATCAGGAAAAATGTTCAAGAGCTTAATTGCTGTGAGGGTGTGGTTATCTTTACCGGAATGCGAGTGAGCGCAAGCTCCCTGAAGTGTACGTCCCAGCCTGTGCGCACGCGCTCGAGCAGCTTTGGTCTCCGCTCGGGGTCCCCAGTCAGCTTGCTGACAGGGGTGATCCGTTCGGGGTCCCCAGTCAGCTTGCTGACAGGAGTGATCCGCTCCCGGGTCCTGCTTCCACTGCTCCTCTTGTCGAGCGTCACCCCCGGCCTTGTCCGGGCGCAGGTGGCGGCGCGCCCGCAGTTCAACGCTGGTCCATCGACGCCGCAGATCCTCTGCCCCACGCAGGTCATCGGCAACCGCCGCATCCCCAAGGAGTCGGTGCTTGCCCGCACCTACCTCCAGCCCGGCGACGTCTACGATCCCGCCGCCGTCGAGCAGACCTTCAACTCGCTCTGGAACACCGGCTACTTTGACGACGTCCGAATCGAGCGTGTCGACGAGCCTAAGTGCATCCAGCTTCTGATCTACGTGCGCGAGAAACCTACCGTCCGCGCCATCAACTACACCGGCTTAAACGCCGTCTCCGTCTCTGACGTCCTCGACCGCTTCAAGAAGGAAAAGGTCGGCCTCACCGTCGAGAGCCAGTACGACCCCACCAAGCTCAAGCGCGCCGAAGTCGTCATCAAGGAGATGCTCGGCGAGCATGGTCATCAGTACGCCATCATCCGCACTGAGGTGAAGACCATTCCTCCCGCCTCGGTCGAGCTGACCTTCCACATCAAGGAAGGCCCGACGGTCAAGGTTGGCAAGATCGCCTTCTCGGGCAATACGGCGCTCAACTCCCGCGAACTCCGCTCGGCGATGCACTTCTCCAAGCCCATCGGCATCCCGCACTCCATCTTCCTGGAGAACATCTTCCCACGCACCTTCGACGCCTCCAAGCTCGATCAGGACGCCGATCTCGTTCGCCAGGACTATCGTGAGCACGGCTACGCAAAGTCCAACACCGGTGAGCCGCAGACAAACGTCCGCAACGCCGGCGGCATCAACCCGTTCACCCTTCGTCCGTCGAAGGGTAAGCGCGCCGACATCCTGATCCCTGTCGAGGAGGGCGAGCGCTATCGCCTCGGCGGCGTCACTTTCCTCCACAACAAGGCCATCACCAACACCGCCGCCCTTCGCGCGCAGTTCCCCATCAAGGACGGCGACTGGTTCAATGGCAAGCTCTTCTACAAGGGCATCCAGAACCTGCAGAAGGCTTACGGCTCGCAGGGCTATATCAACTTTGTCGGCACCCCCACGCCGCGCTTCGATGAAACCAAACACCTCATCTATCTCGATGTCGACTGCGACGAGGGCAAGCAGTTCTACATCTCGCGCATCGAGTTCACCGGCAATACGCTCACGCGCGACAAGGTCGTCCGCCGTGAGCTCCTCATGGAAGAGGGACAGGTCTACAACTCGCAGCTCGTCGACCTCTCGCTGCTGCGCCTCAACCAGCTCAACTACTTCGACACCCTCAAGACCGACCAGGACGTAGAAACCCATCAGAACTCCGACACCGGCACCGTCGACCTCCTCATCAAGCTGAAGGAGAAGGGCAAGAACTCCATCGGCCTCAACGGCGGTATCAGTGGCCTTTCCGGCTCGTTCATCGGCCTCAACTACGAGACCAACAACTTCCTCGGCCTCGGCGAGACGCTCTCGGTCTCCGCCAACATCGGCGACCTCTCCCGCAATCTCAGCTTCGGCTTCACTGAGCCCTATCTGCGCAATAAGCCGGTCTCGCTCGGCATCCAGGTCTTCGACCAGAAGACCGACTACAACCCGGCCAAGAGCTACTCCATCGCCAATGGTCAGAGCGCGAACCTCACCAATGCGCAGAACTCGCTGCTGACCAACTACAACCAGTCGACCGAAGGCCTTACCATCTCCACCTCGACTGCGTTGCGCAAGCTCTTCCGCCGTTCCGGTGTGGCGCGCGTCGGTCTGTCGTACGGGCTCTCGCGCTCGGCCATCACCACCTTCAACGACAACACGCGCAATGTCTTTGAGACCCTGGCCTTCCGCGCAGGCATCGCCGGCCAGAACCAGCTCAACGGCATCATCACCTCTGTGGTTACGCCGAGCTTCAGCTTCTCCACGCTCGACCGCGCCGTTGGCCCGCACCATGGCAAGGACTTCAACGCTGCCTTCCAGTTCGCGGGCGTCGGCGGCAACACCAAGTACTTCGCGCCCACCGTCTCGTGGCGCCAGTTCTTCCCGATGAAGGGCCTCCGCGTCAACCCCGAAGGCCGCAACGTCCTCGGCTATCGCATCCTGTTCAACTCGGTCACCGGCTTCGGTGGCGAGGTTGCTCCTCCCTTCGCTCGCGTCTATGGCGGTGGTGAGAACGACATCCGCGGCTTCGACATCCGCTCTGCATCGCCGTACACCTTCATCCCCACGCGCGTGGATCTCAACCTCACCAACCCCGACGGCTCGCTGGTTCCGCGCGACCCGAGCAATCCCACGCTCGGAACCAACGTGCAGGTTCCGCTGCCCGTCTACCGTCTCGCTTCCATCGGTGGCGACACCAACTTCACCACGAACCTCGAGTACCGCATCCCGATCGTCGCCCAGGTGAGTTTCAACATCTTCACCGACTTCGGCATGACCTTCAACTCGCAGCCTGCGCAGCTTCGTCAGAGCGTGCTCGGTATCTCCGCGCTGAACGCTCCGCTCTATGGCTGCCCGAATCTCGTCAACGGCAACTGCGTCGGCGGCACCCAGGTGAGCTTCCCGCTCTATCTTAAGACCGTGCCCGGAACCAACTACGTTCCGCGCATGTCCAACGGTGCTGAGATCTCCTTCATCCTGCCCATCGTCAACGCGCCGTTCCGCATCTTCTACGCCTACAACCCGCTGCGCCTCTACAAGGAGCTGCCGCAGGCATCCGTTCTGCCGAACATCTGCCCGCCGACCCAACCGAACTGCGGAGCCACCTTCAAGGGTCTCTTCCCGTTCGCGAATGCGCCGGGTGCCGCAGCGTTCAGCTACCAGGAGGCAGTCCAGTTCTATGGCGCCAACTACGTACTGCGTGAGCCGCGCAAGACCTTCCGCTTCACGGTCGCGACGACGTTCTAACTCCACGCACTCGCAACACCGGAGGCCGGGCTCACAGCCCGGCCTCTTCGCTTGTCATCACTGCACGCTTGGCGCGCCCACCATCGCCTGGTTCAGAATCTGTTGCACGAACACGATGTGGATGTGAATACGTCTCGCCACATCCGGCAGGAACTCCGCCACGATCGCGCCAGCCGGATCTGTTGCAATGCCCACCCCAATTCGCCGCCCCGTCGACTTCAGATCAGTCTGGATACCCGGCACATACAGATTCGATAGCTCCGCGCTGATTACATACGTCCCCAGCGTGGCGCAGTTCGGCATCCGTCTGCCATCATCATGTTGCGACACGTACGTATGTTCAATTGCGTGCCATAGTCGCCGCTTCACACTCGCTGTCGGTACCCGGTGATAGCGCGGGTCCTGGTGCACCAGGGAAGAAATCGCATAGGTCTGGAAGAACTCGCCCTGCGCGTCCTGCAGCAGTCCATAGCCGGTCTGCTTGGCAAAGCCCGTGAAGCCGGGTCCATACGGCGAGTGCGGATCTACCGCTGTCGCAATCGCTGAGTACCCGGCGATCGTGATGAAGTTGAACGGATCAAGAAAGTCGCGAAGTGCCAGAATGCCCTTCTGAGTCGAGGTCAGCGGCTCAACGTGGGCCGACGTGACGAACGGTGCGATCGGATCCTCCGGGATGCACGGCGGCGGTCCCTGCAATGGCATCTTGTCGACCGTGTAGTCCGAATCCTTGCACGGACGCATCGGTGCCTTCGAGAGTCCGTCCGAGTCTTTCTCATTCGCGTCAGACGGAGTGACCTGCGACGGACTCTCCGCGCCCGCACTCTGGCTCATCTGTGCGCTCGGCGCATCCGGGAGATCGTCTTTCGCGGCAGCCGTGTTTTGCGCGCCGGCTGCCGTGCCTATTCCCAGCAACGCGACGGCAAACATCCACTGCGGCGCACACCTCCGCACTGCTGCCACGCTTCTTGTAGGGTCGTGTCTCAGCGTTGCTCCCAGCTCCGCGCGTGAACTCGTGCGCATGACGATACAGACACGTCTGCATCAGACTGTTTTCCATGTCCCGCTGCTGCAGGTGCTTCTTTGATGGACGAGTTAGAGCGCTAGAAGGCTTCGCTAGTGCATCAATCTTTCTGCGTGTCGCAGATGTATCGCCTTCAGCAGTTCGCTCATGTACTCGTCCATCACAAAGCTCAGCGCCGACCCGCCCATCGAACCGCCGAAGCTTGAAATGTTGTCGTGGAAGTTTCGGTTGCTCTCCGGGTAGTACAGATTGTTCAACGCAGTGCCCGCCGCCTGCCCAAGAATCAACGAAGTGTTCATCACCGCGTGGCCGTCGCTGCTGTCGCGTGTAATCAGCGGACGCGAGAGCGCATACAACGTTCGCTTCACGAAGCTATGGCCCCGCCCCAACGCGAAGTAACGCGGATCGTTGTGAAACCACACGGCGAAGGGCCCATTCGACAGAAACGCCTGGGTGCTGTCGCGGATCGCTGCCGCTCCCAGCCGTTCGCCGAACGCCCCGCTGTTGGTTCCATAGTTCGGCTGGCCATTCACTAGGTGGCTCCATCCTGCTGACGCAAAGATGCTTGCGAAACTGCTCGCCGAGTACAGATTGCGGGTTGCCAGGGTGATCTTGTCCCACTTGTGAATCTGCGGCGTCGCCATGCCTGCAGGAATGATCCTCGAGTACATCGGTGCCATCGGCATATTGGTCGTGGTGGCCACTGTCTTCTGACCGTCGGCTACCATCGGCTTCTGTTCCTGATCGCGCGGATCAGCCTTCTGCGGCGCAGGAGCATTCGGCAGCTGCGCGTCCGCCGCGTCCCTCGCGAACGGCACCGGGTCTAGTTCTGCGATCTCGTTAGAAGGGAAGACTGTTGTTACTGAAACATCGCCTGCCGAGCTGACCGTCTGCGCCACGCCTTGCGGACCCGCACTGAATAGCAACGCGGCAAGAAGGAGAACTGCGAACTGGCTAAAAAAAATCCCGCCAGAGTGGCGTGAAAAACAACAACTTGGAATCACTTGCATTGGTGCCCTTTAGGCCCCGCCCTTGAGAAACCTGATTGCGGCGAAGCTCGACGAAGAATCCGGCCGTCCCTAGACGGACGCCTTACTCCGCCTCAAGAGTTGTCCTTGCAAGCATTTCAGTGCGTCAGTTCCGCATCATTTCGGCAGCGCAAGGGTTACCACTACGGCACAACCTGCCCCGCGTAACGTTGACCATGGCCCCTCATCGCATCAACCATCGAGGGGTGGCCTCGTCGGCCCCGCATTGGAGAACCCATCGATGAGCCCCGCTCCGAACCAGAAGCCGCTTGAGCAGAGACTACAGGAAGCCGCCAAACGCGCCGAAGAAGAGCTCCGCCGCTTCACGCGCTATCTCGACGAAGAGGTGGTGCCCGAAGTCCGGCGCAACAGCTCTACCGCCCTCCGCGCCGCCGCTGCGCGCCTCCAGAAGCTCGCCGAAAGCATGGATGACGCGCGCAACGATAAAGGCAGCTCCGGCACGAAACCCCCATCGAGCGGCTCTTGATCCTCCTTCGCAAACCCTGTCATCTCGACCGGAGCTCTTCGCACCGCGAAGAGGGTAGTGGAGAGACCTGCATATCGTCCCCCCAACCCTGTCATCTCAACCGAAGCTCTTCACACCATGAAGAGCGCAGTGCAGCGACCCACATTTCGCCTCCCACACCCTGTCATCTCGACCGAAGCTCTTCGCACCGCGAAGAGCGGAGTGGAGAGACCCCTGTATTTGTCTTTGCTTCTAGGCACCTCGAGGCTTCAGCCTCGGGTCTCTCATTGCCCAAAAAGGAAAAGAGGGCTTTGGCCCCTGGGGTATGCCTCTCGAAGGCAGCTCTGGCTCTCTTCGCCATCGTCATCCTTCCCCTCGCCGGCTGCCATCACAAGCCACCACAAGTCGCGCACCAGGCCCCACCTCCCATTTCGCGCCGCAACCCACCGCAGCCATCCAGCGACTCATCCGCCGCCGCGCCACGCGCCAGTGCTCCGTCGATCGACAACACCTCCGGCCCGCCCATTTACACCGAAACCGGCCTCGCCAGCTGGTACGGTCCCAACTACAACCGCCGCGCCGCCGCCGACGGTACCGTCTACGACCAGGACGGCATGACCGCCGCCCACCGCACCCTGCCCATGGGCTCCACCGTGCGCGTCACGAACCTCGCCACCGGCCAGCAGGTCTACGTCCGCATCACGGACCGCGGTCCCTTCGCCCCCGGCCGCATCCTCGACCTTTCCGCTGGCGCCGCCAAGGCTGTCGGCCTCTACCGCGCCGGCGTCGGCAAGGTCCGCGTCGAGGCCTTCGCTCACACCTCCGCCGATCCGCCCGGCCGCTGGTGCGTCCAAACCGGGCCGTTCACCAAGGAGCACGACGCCCGCCACCTCAAGTCCGCGCTCCTCGACCGTTATCGCACCGCGAAGGTCGCCGAATTCCAGGGCCCCACCGGCTTCTGGGTCCGCATCGACCCCGCCGACCACGCCCGCGCCGACGCCCTCGAAATCCAGGACTGGATCGGCAGTCCAGACCCCTACGCTGCCCCCTACCTCGTCCGCATCGACTAAGCCACATCAGCTCGTCATCTGGGAAGCACGTGAGGTAAGCCACAGAGGTTTGTGATCTCGACCGGAGGCGCTTCAGCGCTGCAGTGGAGAGACCCCTGTATTTTGTGTACTTTGCGGAAAAACAAGGGGAAGGGGGCCTCCTGCAGCCCACGAAACCCTCTGCTATACTGATTTCTGCTGTTTATCTGTAGTTTCTCTGTTAGGAACACCATGCCAAAGTTGAAGACCCACTCCGGCGCGGCCAAGCGCTTCAAGAAGACTGCGACTGGAAAGTTCAAGCGCGGTCAGTCGAAGATGCGCCACATTCTCACCTCCAAGGACTCGAAGACCAAGGCAAAGCTTGGCCGTATCGTCCTGGTGAGCGTGGCCGACACACCGAAGGTCGCCCGCATGCTCCCCTACGCCTAAGGCGTAACGAGCAGCAAGAGTTATTCGAATCGAGACATAGAGAAATACGCCAAAACGAAGTTTTGGAATATAGCTCAAAGGGCCAGCAAAGCGTCGAGGCCCCTCGGTGAGCAAAGCGCCCACCGATACCAGATTCGAAGCAGCAAGCGAGTGAAGAGGTTCACCTTACCTCCAGCCGCTACAACGACGACGCGAAGAAAAAGGAGCACACGATGCCTCGTGTAAAGCGCAGTACAAAGCGCAACGACCGCCGCAAAAAGATCCTCAAGCGCGCAAGCGGCTACTTCCTCACAAAGTCCAAGCTCTATCAGGCAGCGCAGGAGGCCGTCGAACGCGGTCTCAAGTTCGCCTACATCGGCCGCAAGCAGAAGAAGCGGCAGTTCCGCTCGCTCTGGATCGTGCGCATTGGCGCCGCGGCCAAGCTGAACGGCATGAGCTACTCGACCTTCATCAACGGCCTCAAGAAGGCTGGCGTTGGCCTCGACCGCAAGATCCTCGCCGACATCGCCGCCAACGACGCCGCCGGCTTCGCCGCGCTCGCCGAGCAGGCCAAGGCGGCTCTCGCACAGAAGGTTGCCGCGTAAGCAATCATTCTCCGCATATCAGAAAGGGCGTGGCCTCGGCCACGCCCTTTCTGCATCCCGCCCAAACAACAGGCAAGCGTGCCTAGTCGATCGACACGCCGCCGTTGACCGTCTCCACCTGCACGGTCGGCCCACCGTGGCCGATCTGCCCATCGATGTGGCGCCTCGAGTTGATGACATTCGCCGTCATGGGCAGCTTCACGTCGGTTCCGCCGTTCACGGTCCCGGCGATCAGGTGGGCCGAGTAGTTCGCCGGCATCGTCACATGGACGCCGCCGTTCGTCGACTTCGCCACCAGCCCCGCGCCGTGCCAGCTTTCGCCCGCCAGTGAGATATGCAGGCCGCCATTCGTCGTAACTGCCTGGACATCGCCGCCCAGGTCGCTCAGCGTGATGCTGCCATTGGTCGTCTCGGCACGTACCGTGCCATCGACATTCGCCACGCTGATCCCGCCGTTCTCGGTATGCAGCTCCGCGGCCAGGTGCCGAGGCACCCGCAGCTTGTAGTTAACCGACCAGTTGCCCGTCTTCGGTCCTTCTGCATGGATCGTCCCACCGGTTTCAACACGTACATCGTGCACCAGGCGCTCTGCCTCGTCGCGCGTTGACGCCTGCGCAACGACCTGCGCTTCCAGCGCGACATCGTTGCGGTCTTCACCGACCAACTCGATGCCGCCGTTCTTGCCGATCACATGCAGTTGGCCGCCAGCCAGCGGCAGTGTCGCCCGGCGGCTCTCGCACGCTCGTTCCTGCGAGCCCCACGAGTGTTGCGAACTCCCATCCGCATTGCTGCAGGGCGCGGTCGTGAATGACTGCGCCAGAACAGCGGGAGCAGTCACCAGAGAAGCTAGACAAGCCAGAACCATCCCACGCATAAATTCTCCCTTCCAACTACGGGCTTCCCAGAGCAGTACGCAGCGTCGGCAGCCGCGGTTCCTTCGCTCTCCTCTTTCCGTAGGGAATCTTCTTTCGCTGCTTGCCCCGGGCCTCAGACAGCAACTATCTTGCGTCCGCGAGAACCACTGGCCGGAAGCGCTTCACGGCCTGGTAGCCAATGACGATGAACACCAGCAGCAGCAGTCCCTGCGCCACTGCAAAGGGAGGCTCTTTCCCCGTTGGCGCCAGTGAATGTAGCGCCGGAATCTTCATGAACGACTGCGCCACTGCAACGAACGCGTCGAAATAGAGCACGATCAGCGCCGAGAGGACATAAATCACTCGCCACGATCCGCGCAGACGTCCGGTATACCAGGCGACGGCTGCCAGCAGCAGAAACGGCAGGGATAGGAAGCCGAGGACGATCCCCGGCGTCACGCCGTGGTACGGAAACAGAAACCCTGTGAGCGTGGTCAGCGCGCCAGTTAAAAGAAACAATCCATTGAGCCGGCTGGGACTCCCGTCAATCATCTTCAGGACAACAACCGCACCGGCAAATAGCTCGACCAGGGTGATGACGACATGCAGGATCGTAAACGAATGCAGCGACATTCCAAGGACCATAAGGCACCTCTCTGGAAGCGTTGTGATTTAGTTTCGAGCCGATTGTGCTCGATACTACCCCACTTCACTTGCTCGTCCTCAGGAAAATCGTGAATCTGCTACAGCGCGATCCATCCCGCGCGAATCGCCAGCAGCGACACCGTCGCTACCACCACCCACAGTGCAATTCCTTGCACCATCGGACGAACACCCACGCGGCGAATCGTCTCACGCGAGAGTCCTGTTCCAATCAGGAAGAGGACCACCGTCAGTCCGCTCTTGCCGAGCGCGCTCATCCTGGTGAACGTCGCGACGCTCAGCGGAACATACGTCCTCGCCACAGCCGCCAGCACAAACAGCCCGATGAACCACGGTATGGTGATCTTCGCCTTCCCGCCGCTGCGACGCGAGAAGATCATGGCTACCACCAGCGCGACGGGGATGATCCACAGAGCACGTGCGAGCTTTACCGTCGTGCCTACCGCCAGCGCCTGTTGTCCGTAGCGCGCGGCCGCTCCAACAACGGAGCTCGTGTCATGAATCGCCAGCGCGGCCCACAGACCAAACTGTGTCTGCGACATATGCAGATGCCAGCCGATGAAAGGGAAGAGCAGCAGCGCAACCGCGTTCAGCGTGAACACCGTTCCCAGCGCCACAGCCATGTCCTCTTCACCGGCACCCGCAACTGGAGCCACTGCTGCGATCGCGCTTCCACCGCAGATGGCCGTTCCACAGGTGATCAGCAGGGAAGCCTTCTGGCTGACATGCATCAGCTTTCCGAGCCCAAGCCCGAGAGTCAGCGCGAACGCAAGCCCAATCGCCGTAAAGAGAAATCCCTTCGCGTCCTGCGTGCACTACCTCGCCGAGATTCATCCCGAAACCGAGAAACACGACGGACGCCTGCAGAAGGAACTTCGCAACCGCCTGGCTCTCGCGTGGCAACGGATGCACGATGGTGAGCCCGAAGATCAAGCCCGCAACCAGCGCCATCGGAGGCGAGAGGATCCCAACAGCAGCGAGGATAATTCCAACAAAGAACAGTGCAGTCCGATTCATGAGGCTCCGATATCCAGTGTCGGAGCCCGAGAGGGTCTAAGTCCAAGCAGTAATTCCGCTGCCCGATTAGCTCTTCTTATCGCTGCGCCTGCTCGCCCGCCGTGTCTCTACCGCCCGCGCGAATTCCGTAAGGTGGGCGGCAAAGATCCCTGCGACGCCATGGGTCTTCGGCCCGCGCGGATGCACCATGCTGAAGTCGCGCGTGACGCGTAAGCCCTTCACCTTCACAGCCGCGAGTGTTCCGAGCGCACGTTGCCGCTCAAGCGCGAACCGCGAGACGAAGCCCACGCCGAGACCTGCCTCGATACACGCCAGCAACGCCTCGGTCGAGCCGAGCTCCATTGCAATCTGCATCCTCTGAATCGGCGCGCCGGCGCGCTTCAGCGCTTGTTCGATCACCTCGCGCGTCCCTGAACCGCGTTCTCTGACGAGCAGCTTCGCGGAGCCAAGCGCGCTCAACGCGATCTCCTCTTCCGCCCACTCGTGGCCTGCGGGAACCACAAGCACCAGCTCGTCCTCGAGCCATCGCTCGACCGCCAGCTCCTGCCGGTGCGCCGGTCCCTCGATCAGGCCAATCGGCGCGTCACCGTTCGCAACTGCCTCCACCACACGCTGCGTGTTCGCGCTTTCAAGCTCCAGCCGAACACCCTGATGCTGCCGTGCGAACTCTGCAAGCAGGCGCGGCAGGACGTACTGCGCAATCGTGGTCGAGGCCGCAACGCGCAGTGCGCCACGCACCTCACCCTCAAGCGATCCAATCTCTTCGACGGCTCGACTCAGGGTCGCCTCTGCCTCGCCTGCGCGACGCAGGAGCACCTCACCGGCAGCCGTGAGCCGCACCTTGCCGCCGCTGCGATCGAACAGCCGCGACCCGAGCTCCTCCTCCAGCGCCTTGATCTGCTGCGTCACCGCTGGCTGCGTGATGTACAGCACCTCGGCAGCGCGGCGAAAGCTCCCCTGGTTGGCCACCTCGCGAAACACTCGCAGTCGAAAGTTTTCGAGCACTCATTCTCCTCGCATCATCATCGCAAAGGGATCGTTGTATGGGGCAGGTTGCATGGTACAAGGAAACATGCGTCCCCTGGCTATTTTGCTGGCTACGGCCATGCTCTTCGCGTGCACGCTTCCCGGTCAAACGGACAACCCGCCCACCAGCCCGGCCGAGAAGCCCACTCCGACGATAGCTGCACGCACTTCTTCCATGCAGCGCATGCCGGGCCTGCTGCCGCTCGACTGGGATGCGAAGTCAGGCAAGCTATATCTTGAGGTTCCGCTGAGCGCCGATGCCGCGCACACGCGCTCACAGGATCTGCTTTACACGGACTCACTGCCCTACGGTACGGGCTCCAACGACCTCGGCCTGGATCGCGGTCAGACCTCCGAAGGCCGCATCGTGCACTTCGAGCGCACGGGCCCCAAGCTCCTGCTGGTCGAACCGAACTCCGCGTTTCGCACGAGTTCGACCGATCCCGCCGAACGACTCGCGGTGTTGCAATCCTTCCCGGAGTCCGTGCTCGGCGGCTTCAAGGTCGAAGCGGAGAGCCCTGACGGCGCGGTGCTTGTCGATGCTACTGACTTCTTCCTTCGCGATGTCCACCATGTAGCGCAGACGCTCGCGCGCACGAAGCAAGGGGCTTACAAGGTAGATGCGAATCGCTCCACGATTGCGCTCGACCACACCAAAGCCTTCCCGAAAAACACAGAGGTTGAGGCGGAGCTCACATTTGCACTCGAAGGTGAGCCGCAGGGACATTTCGTCCGCGATGTCACGCCCGACTCCCACCGCGATGACCGTGCGCGAGCATCA
Source organism: uncultured Acidobacteriaceae bacterium (assembly GCA_963827415.1). Lineage (GTDB taxonomy): Bacteria > Acidobacteriota > Terriglobia > Terriglobales > Acidobacteriaceae > Granulicella. The sequence continues at coordinate 302,279 of CAWHBA010000030.1, read as the reverse complement.
GTCGTTTCTCGAGCTGCCGCCGCCCGGCTTCACGCCACGCCGCTTCTCGCCGCGCGCCGGCTACTTTCCCACGAGCTATCGCGAGCTGAATGTTCCGCTCGGAGATTCGCTCGATCAGAATTTCATCATTCGTCACCGCCTCATCAAGCGCGATCCCAACTGCACGCGCGCATGCGAGGCCGTCACGCCCATCCGCTACTACGTCGATCGCGGCGCACCGGAGCCGATTCGCACGGCGCTACTGGAAGGTGCGCGCTGGTGGGACGCCGCCTTCCAGGCGGCCGGCTGGGCTCCCGGAACATTTCGCGTGGATCTGCTGCCGGACGGCGCCGACCCGATGGATGTGCGCTACAACATCATCCAGTGGGTCCATCGCTACACGCGCGGATGGAGTTACGGCGCGGCGATCGCGGACCCACGAACGGGCGAGATCATCAAGGGCAATGTGACGCTCGGCAGCTTGCGAGGCCGCCAGGATTACCTCATCGCCGAAGCGCTGCTTGCACCGTATACCTCTGGCAAGACGCAGCAGGATCGCGGCGAACGATGCGGCGTTGCAGATGGTGCTGGAACGTATCCGCCAGCTCGCCGCGCATGAGACCGGACACACGCTTGGCCTCGCGCACAACTTCGCCGCCTCCAGCTTCCCGCATCCGCCGACGCAGACGATGTCGGTGATGGACTACCCGCATCCGTATGTAACGCTGAAGAATGGAGTGCCAGATCTCAGCGACGCCTACCCCGCGGACATTGGAACGTGGGACAAGGTCGCGATCGACTACGGTTATCGTGAGTTCGATCGTGATGGCAAGCCTGTTGAGGACGCCGCTGCGCTCGACAAGATTCTCACCGACTCCGAGAAGACCGGCCTCATCTTCATCACCGACGAGGACGCGCGTCCGCTTGGCTCTGCGCATCCACACGCGCACCTGTGGGATAACGGCACCGATCCCGCTACCGAGCTCAACCGTGTGCTGGAGGTGCGCTCGGCTGCGCTTGCTCGCTTCGGCGAAGATGCGATCAAACCCGGTACCGAACTCGCGCAACTGGAGGACACACTCGTTCCTCTCTATCTCTTCCACCGCTATCAGACCGAAGCGGCAGCGAAGGAGATCGGCGGGCTTGACTACCGTTACAACGTCCGCGGCGACGGACAGATGCTCCCGAAGATCGTCGATCCTGCGGACCAGAAGAAGGCGCTCGATGCCGTGTTGAAGACGCTCTCGCCCGAGACGCTCACGCTGTCCGAGTCACTGCTCAAGCTGTTTCCGCCGCGACCGCCTGCGCTTCCGCGCACGCAGGAGTCCTTCCCCGCGCACACAGGCCTTACCTTCGATCCCATCGCTGCTGCGGAGTCCTCTGCGGACTTTACGTTTGCGTTGCTCTGCAATCCTGAGCGCGCCAGCCGGCTCATCGAGTACCACATGCGCGTTCCGCAGTCGCCCTCACTACGCGGTGTTCTGGAGGCCATCTCCAAGACCACTGCGGAACGCCCCGAGGCCGGCCACAGCATGTCCTCCGAGGTCGAGCGCGCGGTTGAGTTTCGCGGTCTCGAAGCGATGCTGGCGCTGGCGCTGAACGAGCAGGCCGCAACGCAGGCGCGAGCCATCGCCCGCTCACACATCAACGATCTGCAGAAGCACTGGACGACCACGCCTCCACCTGATGACACCGCAGAGGCCATTCATCGCGCGGCCATGGTCGAGCGCATCCAGGAGTTCCAGCGCGATCCGCAGAAGTTCGTTCCGTCTAAGCCGGTCGAGGCTCCGCCCGGCATGCCCATCGGCGACGACGAAGAGTGATGCCGGAATGACGCCCACGGGTACAAGCGCAACGATGCACCGAGCGATACGTGGTGGTTGTCTCTTCATCGCGGCCATGTCGTTCGCTCTCGGCCTTGGTGTTACTTTCGCGCAAACGCCTTCACCTGCGAAGACGCCGTTGCAGATCGCCTTAACCTTTGACGATTTGCCTGCGCACGGTCCCCTGCCACCAGGCATGGCGCGACCAGCCGTTGTGAAGTCGATTCTCGCGACGCTCCAACGCGAAAACATGCCGCCCATCTATGGATTCGTCAACGGCTTTCGGGTCGCGCAGTATCCGTACCAGATTCACATCCTCGAGGCCTGGCGCGCCGCCGGCAATCCGCTCGGCAACCACACGTGGTCCCATCCGGAGTTCGACAAGCTCAGCGTCGAACAGTATGAGGCCAACATACTGCGCAACGAACCGCTGCTCCGTAAAGTCTCCCCAGGCAGCGATTGGCACTGGTTCCGCTTTCCATACCTCGAGGAGGGCAACACCGTTGAGAAACGCGAGCAGTTGCGCGCGTGGCTCGGGCAGCGCGGATATCGCATAGCTGAGGTTTCGATGGACTTCCAGGACTACAACTGGAACGAGCCCTACGCGCGGTGTGCAGCGAAGCACGATGAAGCTGCCATCAAGTCACTCCACGACAGCTATCTCGACGCCGCTGACGAGTCCATCCGCGTGTACCGGCAGATCGCGCAGACGCTCTATCAACGCGATGTTCCCTACGTCCTGCTAATGCATGTCGGCGCCTTCGACGCACACATGCTGCCGGAACTCATCGCGCTCTTCCGGTCGCGGGGCTTCAGCTTCGTCACGCTGCAGCAGGCCATGGCCGACCCGATCTACAGCGTCGATCCGGGGGTGACCTCTCCCGGCGGCAACACCTTCAACGAGATGGTCGCGCAGTCGCGCAACGTTGACACGCCCGAAATGGCAGATCGTTCCAAAGAGCTCGACGCGGTGTGTCGCTAAACTTTCAGCCCGACCATTCGCATCAACGCCACACCGTTCCTCGTCGTTACGATTCCATCGCGCAGTCTGAAATCGAAACGCATCTCGCCCTTCTCGATCCGTTCCTCGAAGTGCACATTGCGAAGAGCGTGCGCGCCGTCTCCGATCGCCGTCAACGCGAGATCATGCGTGCTGATCAAGCCGATCGCGCCGGACGCCATCAACGCATGCGCGATTCCAGCCGCACCGGTCAGCCGATCGCTGGAGTTCGTTCCATCCAGCAGTTCATCCAGAAGGAACAACACCGGCGGCCGCTCCTCCGCAAGCGCACAGATGGCTCGCAGTCGCAGAATCTCTGAGTAAAATCGCGACCGCCCTTCCTGCAACGAGTCGTTCACCTGGATGCTCGCACCCACGCGTAGCGGTGTCATGCGCAGGCTGGTCGCACGTACGGGTGCCCCTGCCATCGCCAGCACCACGTTGATGCCAACGGCACGCAACAGCGTGCTCTTGCCGGACATGTTCGACCCGCTCACCAGCAACAGGCGTGTCTCGCCTCCGAGCGACATATCATTGCGCACACATTTGGATTCGGCAATCAACGGATGCCCAAGCGCCGTCGCTTCAAAGCATGCTTCGCCAGTCACGAGCTCCGGGAATGGGTCGTTCGGATGCTCGAAGCTGTAGGTCGCGAGCGATTGCAGCGCCTCCAACTCGCTGAGCGCCCGCAGCCATCGCTCCAGAGATGCCCCGTATTTGCGTTTCCACGCCTGTGCTGCGCCCGCAAGCTGCACCGAATACAGCAGTGGTGCATCGAAGACCCGCACGATGAAGTTGCCGCGCTGCTCCATCATCCGTGCCAGCAGAGCCAGCCGCGCCAGGGCATGCGATGCGCTCCCGGCTTTCGAGTGGAGTTCCCGCTGCAGTTCATGCAGTAACGGCGACGAGAAATCCTGTTGCTCCCATCTCTCGATCAGGACCGAAGCCAGCTTCAGGCTGTCGCTGGCCCGTTCTGCGCTCACGAACAATGTCTGCGTTTTTCTCAAGAGCACGAACGTAATGGTGGCATCGAGGATCACGATGGCAAGCAACAGCCATCCGTGATTCGTGACGAGGTATCGCACCGCCGCTGCAATCGTCAGAGCGACCAGCAGAGGAGAGATCCATCGCCACGACACAGGAATCGTAGGCTCCGAATTCGATGCCCACTGAGCCAAAGCCGCGACATCCAGGTGCTCGAAGTCTGCCTGTCCGCAGCTCGCAAGCTGCTCGTGCAACTCCGTCCTCCCACGCAACTCCGCAATCGCCGCCTGACGCACCAGAATTGCGTCGCGATCTGCCGGCTCCAGTAACCATGAAGCGAGCGCATCATCACCCGCGGAGGTTCTCGCTGTGTTGAGCAGTTCGAACAGTCCACCTTGCCGAAACAGATCCAGATCTTCGGCGAACAAACTTCCAGTCGTATTCACCTCCGCAGCGCGCGCTGGCAACTCCGCCCAGCGGTCGTCGACCCTCGCGATTCCGCGCTCGAAGAAAGCAATTGCTCGCTGCGCCTCGGCCTTCTGCTGCAACACTGCGGAGTGGCGTCGCGCCACAACCACAAACAATGCAAAGATCGCGAGCAGCCACCACCGCGACATCAGATCCTGATAAAACGAGAACCAGGCGACGGCAATCCCCGCAACCACCAGCGCAAGCCGAGCGTATCCGAGCAGCAGATGCTGCCGCTGGCATGCTGCGCCGTCTGCCTCTCGCGCCGCCAGCCGACTCTGGTAAATCGCACGCGGATTCATTTTGTTGCTGTCGCTCATGACCTTCCTTATGTACGATTCATACCCAGATAAGCACAACAGTTGCCGAACCTGGCCCGGCTCGAGTGTCGTACAGATTTGCAGGGCCTCCAGACGATCTGCCGAGATACGTATGTTGAAGACCGACTCCCCGAACAATTCTATGGCGCACCCAGAGGCACGTCGTGCGAAACGTGGCGACCTTCTCCCTGTCTTCGCGATTGCCGTCGCCATTCTGTTGCTGCACCTGCTCACCAACATGCGTTACGGTTTTCATCGTGACGAGCTGCAGTTCCTATCCGACGCCCTTCATCTTGACTGGGGCTACGTCGCCTATCCGCCGCTGACGCCATTTGTCGAACGGCTCTCGATCGCGCTCTTCGGGTTCTCGCTCGAAGGCCTGCGTTTTTTCTCAGTCCTCGCACAGGCCGGCATTATCGTCGCGGCTGGTCTCATCGCGCGAGCGCTCGGCGGCAATCGCATTGCAATCGCCACTGCCGCTCTCGCCGCTGCGCTCGCACCCATCGCATTGTTCGAAGGCACAGAGTTTCAGTACACCACGTTCGAGCAGTTCGCCTGGGTGCTCGCGACCTATGGTGTGGTTCGCCTGCTGGACAGCGAAGACGAGCGCTGGTGGCTCTGGATTGCCGCCTTCACCGGCGTCGGCATCATGGCCAAGTACACGGTGGTCTTCTTTCTTGCAGCCCTGCTTGCGGGATTTCTCCTCACACCTGCCCGTCGCTTTCTTGCAAGTCGCTGGTTTCTTTTCGGTTGCGGGATGACGCTGCTCATAGTTCTGCCGAACCTGCTCTGGCAGGTGCATCACAACTTCATCTCGCTGCACTTCCTCGAACACATCCACGCGCGCGATCTCCGCATCGGCCGCGGCGGTGCGCGCGACTTCTGGTTCTTTCAGGCGCTTCTTTGTGCAAACCCTTTTGCTCTTCCACTCACGATTGCGGGTGTCATTACGGCGTGGCGCAGCGTGCGGTACCGCGCACTCAGCATTGCATTCGTTCTTACGATTCTGTTGTTCGCACTCACCAAGGGCCGAGGTTATTACACAGCCGCCGTGTTTCCGGTGATGGTCGCCTTCGGCGCCGTCGCCATCGTGCGCTGGGCTTCCTCGCTGCGGCCGGTTTTTCGCCGCACAATCATCACCATTCTCTGGACAGGAATTCTCGCCTTCGGCACTTACGCCACATGTGTGCTTGTACCCATTGCATCCAGCGGACCGCTGAAAGCCTTTGCGCTCGCTCGCAGTCAAGACCTTCGCGAGGAGCAGGGCTGGGACACCTTCGTCCAAACCGTCGCGAACGTTCGGGACACACTCACACCTGCGCAACGCGCGAGCTTTGGCATCGTCACGGCCAACTATGGCGAGCAGGGAGCTGTCGAGATTCTTGGGCCGAGTTACAGTCTGCCCGCGCCGATCAGCACGACAAACTCCGCTTGGCTGCGTGGCTATCCGACCCCGCCTCCTACGACGCTCATCGTGACTGGGCTCGATTTCGACTCTGTCAATGAGGCGTTCACGGGTTGCCGGCTCGCCGCACACATCCCCTATCCCGCCCACCTTAACAACGAGGAGAGCAACTACCGTCCGGACATCTTTCTCTGCGGTCCGCCGCGTCTTCCGTGGCCCGAGTTCTGGAAGAAGTACCAGCGCTTCGGCTGACACCTTTAGTGCTAAACGCACCCACAAGCGCATCCGCTATCCTAAGGGCATGCCTTCTGCGGTCGAGACCCCCACAACCACCGCCGCACCTGACACAACTCCCGTGAAGCCGCCTTTCGAATCCTGGGGGCGCTACCCGGTCTACGACGCCGATGTGCGCTCGATTCACTGGCAGGATCAGTTTCCGCACGTCATCGACGGCGTGCATCACGGTGCGCTTCCTGTCGGCATGGGCCGCAGCTACGGCGATGTCTGCCTGCTCAAGGACGGCACGCTCGTCAAGACCACCGGCATGAACCGCCTGCTCGCCTTCGATCCCGCAACGGGCGTGCTCACCGCTGAGGCCGGAATCACGCTCGCGCAGATTCTCGACTTCGCTGTTCCGCGCGGCTTCTTTCTCCCAGTTACGCCCGGAACGAAGTACGTCACGCTCGGCGGCGCCATTGCCAACGACATCCACGGCAAGAACCATCACATCGCCGGGACCTTTGGTTGCCACGTGCCCCGGTTCGAGTTGGTGCGCTCAGACGGCACGCACCTGCGCTGCTCGCCGACTGAAAACCAGGATATGTATTCGGCCACGATTGGCGGCCTCGGCATCACTGGCATGATCACGTGGGCGCAGCTTCGTCTCAAGCGCATTGTCAGCCGCAAGATCGACTACCAGGGCATCCAGTTTCACGGCATCGACGAGTTCCTCGATCTCACCGCGCAGTCGCAGAATATCGAGTACACCGTCAGTTGGATCGACGTCACGTCCACGGGCAAAAACTTCGCGCGCGGCATCTTCATGCAGGGCGACCACTCGCAGGTGCCCAATGAGCTGAAGACTTCGCCCGAGCCTAAGCTCGTCTTTCCGATGGAACTGCCCGGCTGGGTGCTCAATGGAGCCAGCGTGGGCGCCTTCAACACACTCTTCTTCAACAAGCAGATGAAGCAACGGGTCTCTGCACTGCAGGACTACGAGCCCTTCTTCTATCCTCTCGATGCCGTGCTGAAGTGGAACAAGATGTACGGCAAGCGCGGCCTGCTGCAGTTCCAGTACGCCATCCCATGGGAGCACGCGCGCGAGGGTACCATCGCGATCCTGCACGAGGTTGCGAAGTCCGGCCTCGCCAGTTTCCTCGCTGTGCTCAAAGCCTTCGGCGACGTTCCCTCGCCCGGCATGATGAGCTTCCCCAAGCCCGGCATCACGCTGGCGCTCGACTTCCCCATCAAGCCGCAGAAGAGCTTCGCTCTCTTCGACCGCCTCGCGGAGATGACCAACGAATTCGGCGGCCGGCTCTATCCAGCCAAGGACGCACGCATGACCGGACCGCAGTTCCAGGCCTTCTATCCGCAATGGCAGCGCTTCGCGCGCTACAAGGATCCCGCGCTGACCTCGAGCTTCTGGGAGCGTGTCGTCGGCGGACAGGGGTTCATGCGATGAGCTCAACTCCCGCGACCGATCCGTCGACTCCCAAGCCTCGCGACGCTCAGGCTCCGCACACCGAGCCCCGGCGCATCCTTGTCCTCGGCGCCACCTCAGGCATCGCCGAGGCCTGCATCCATCTCTGGGCCAACCGCGGTGATCATCTCTTCCTCGTTGGGCGTAACGCCAATCGTCTCGCTGCGGTTGCCGCCGATGCACGCACGCGCGGCGCCGGCTATGTCGATTCCGCCGTCATCGATCTAGATCGAACAGAGCACCATGCGGATCTGCTCGCGCACGCTATCAATTCGCTTGGCGGGCTCGACATCGCCTATCTGGCGCTTGGCGTTCTCGGTGATCAATCAAAAGCTGAACGCAATTTTCACGACGCCGCACACATCGTTCACACCAACTACACGGCGCCAGTCAGTCTGCTAACGTGGCTCGCGAATTATTGTGCGCAGCGCCACTCTGGAACGATTGCTGTGCTCAGTTCCGTGGCGGGTGAGCGCGGCCGCAAGTCGAACTACGTATACGGCAGCTCCAAGGCCGGCCTCACGGCGTTCGTTGATGGTCTCCGCAATCGCATCGACCGGGAAGGCGTCCACGTGATGACTATCAAACCCGGTCCAGTGAGGACTGCGATGACTGAAGGCATGAAGGGCCACGAGCGCTTCGCCGATGTCAACAAGGTCGCATCGACGATTGTGAAAGCCATCGACAAGGGCCAGGACATCGTCTACGTTCCAGGCCAGTGGCGCCTGATCATGTCTGTCATCCGCGCCATTCCGGAGCGCGTCTTCAAGAAGCTGAATCTCTAACGGCTACTGAGGCAGCGTCCCGCGAATCGCGTCGTCCAGCACAACGTGGTTCTTCTCCAGCAGATCGCCGAGATCGTGATCGAGCTCAATCTGCGCCTTCTTCCAGTTTGATCGTGCAGCAATCTCGGTCGATCTCGCCTGCGCGAGATAGGCTTCATCCTGCAGTACTGCCAACTCGGTCGACTGCCCCACGCTCAACTTGTCGCGCTCTGCATCCAGCAGTTGCGATTGGTACTGTCGGCTCTCTGTAGCTGATACGTAGGCAGCTTGCGCCGTCTGCAATGCGACGACAGCCGTCTCAATCTGCTCGCGAATCTGTTGCGACAACTTCTCGGTGCGGCCTTCCACCTGGCGCAGTTGCACGACGTCGCGCGCCGCATCACTTGCCGCGATGCGGTTGCGCAGCGGCAACGTGAGCTGCACACCCGCCTCGTAGATGGTTGAGGTCCGCAGTCCACCTGCCGCCAACGCTGGAGGTACCGGCGGTTGTCCAGTGCCGGGTGAGCCGGGCGTCTCGAACGCCTGCTCCGTCGTCCCACGCACTTCGACGTTACCGTAGAGATTCAACTGCGGCAGCGTTGCATTGCGGCTCGCCGCGGCGCTGATCTTTCCCGCTTCCACTTGCAAATTCGCCTGCGCGAGATCCGGCCGCTTCGTCAGCCCTTCGCGAATCAACTCCTCCACGTTCATGTCCGCCGGATGGTCCGGCACCAGGATGCGATCCGTCGGCACGATCTCGTCGAACTGTGCGGTGAACACCGGCGACGCCGTGCGCAGCAGCTGGTTCTTCAGGATGATCTCTTCCTGCTTGTACAGCCCTTGCGCCTGGATCGTCGTAAAGCGGCTCGAGCTCTCGAGCGCCTTTGCACGTGTCAGCTCAATCGGCGCGAGCGTTCCGAACTGCACCTGATTCTCGTCGTCCTCGCGCAGCTTCGTCGCCGCGCGCAGACTCTCCTGCTGCACCAGCACGTTCTCGCCCAGCGACACGAGGTCGAAGTACAGCCGCGACACCCCGTAGATCGTGTCCAGCACCTGCTGCTCAAACAGCAGCCGGGAGATCTTCTGGTTCGTTTGCGCAATCCGCAGGTAGCGCAGATTCACATCGCGCCCGCGTCCCCGCAGCAGCGGCTGCAGCAGCGTCACCGAGGTGCTCGGCGCATAGAACGGATCGTACTTCGACGTCGATCCGTACAGCACCTCCGAGTCGTTGTTGACGATCGCCTCCAACTGCGCGCCTGTCGAGAATCCTTGTACGTAGCCAAGGTTGAGCGCTGCGTAATCCAGCGCAGGCCCCGCGATGGTTGTGCTCCCTCCGGTTCCCGTCGGCGGTCCCGTAACGTTCGTCAGATTCACCGTATCCGATCGCCGCAACCAACCCGCCATAGCGACCAATTCCGGATCGAACAGCGGAATATTCGGCCCTGTCGAATATTGGAAGCCGGCGCCCAGCTGCGAAAACGACTGCGTCGTCTGCGCTGTCGAGTTCAGACTCGTCAGGTCAGTCACGGTCGGCGCGACAGGATTCGTATTCGTCGTCTCGGCGGAGAGCAGCGGCGACCCCGGCCCACCCACACCATTCGGTGGCTCGGCGACCGTGTAGTCGATGCCCCGCAGATTGCCCCCGCCCTTTGCGCGTACCTCATCCGTCTGCGCCAGCACAAGATCGTAGCGCTCTGTCTCCACATCAAGATTGTTCTCGAGCGCCAGCGCAATCGCGTCCTGCAGCGTCAGATACAGCTTCCCATCGCGTATCAGCGACTGCAGCCTCGTCTCACTCCCGCCAAAGAGTGGCTGCACGACCGGAGTCTTGTATGGCCCAAGGAACCCCAGAAAATTCGGCGTGAGTCCATGCGCCTCTTCGCGTTCCGGCTGCACCGTACTGTTCATCGTCGCCGTAATCTGCGGCGCTGGAGTCTCCGGCGTATCCACATGTTGCGACAGTGGTGAGATTGGTGGCGGCTGCAACTGCGCACTCGGCTGCAACTGCGCACTCGGCGGCGTCTGCGCCTGCAGCGCCACTCCAGCGCTCAGCGCCAGCATCGCTCCACAGCGCAACACCCGTGCCATGTTTCTACCGTTCGAGATCACGGCTTGCTCTCGCTTTGGCTGTGCGTTCCCTGGTCTCCCGATGGCGCGCTCTGGTGCGGCTGCGGCTGCGACTCCTGCTCCGGAGTCTTCGCAAAGTGCGATTGCACCTCGGCTCCTTCTACGACATCGTCGGTCACATTCGTCACGATGATGTCGCCCAGCTGCAGTCCGGTCAGAATCTCCACCACACCGCCGAAGTCACGTCCAAGCGTTACCGGCTGGAAGTGAATCTTTCCGTCCACCACCTTTGCAATCGTTGGCCGATCATGCCGGATCACAACGGCATCTCCCGATACCAGCAGCGGTCCTTCAACCCCCGGCGCCGGCGGGAACGTGACCACCGTGTACATCCCGGGGACCAGCTTGCCGCTGTGATTGTCCACCTGCACCTCAGTCAGCATCGTGCGTGTGTTCGGGTCGACAGAGTTCGCCGTGCGCGTGATCTCTCCCGTGAAGTTCACGCCCGGGAACTCCTGGAACGTGAGTTGCGCCTGACCGCCCACGTGGATTGCAGTGAGAAATCCCTCCGGCACCGACACCAGAATTCGTAGGCGATGCGTCTGGGCAAGCCCGAACAGCGGGCCGCCCTGTCCCGGTGACTGCGTCGTCGTCGCCGCCGTGCTCGTCGCGCCCGAACTTCCGCCCATATTCACCTGTCCAGCCTGCTGCGATCCGCCCGACGTCGAGGTCTGTCCCTGCGGGGCCGGTCCGCTCTCCGCGCCCGAGGTAATACCCGACGCAGCAATCAATGCGCCCACATCCACATTCCGTTGCGTGATGACGCCTGCGAACGGCGCGCGTACAGACTCATAGCTCTGCAGCGCTTCCACGCGGCCCAGATTCGCGCGGTACGCATCCACATTCCGTTGCGCGGCTTGCACGTTCGCCACCTGCGACGCGTAGTTGGCCTCCTGCTGATCACCGTCCTGCTTCGAGAAGACGCCCTTCTCCACCAGCACACGATATCGCTGCACCGTCACGGTCGCCAGCGCCAGTTGCGACTTCTGCTGATCCAACTGCCGCTCCGCCTGCATCAGCTGCTGCTTCGCCTGCGCCACCTGCTGATCAATGTCCGGTGCGTCAACCACTGCAAGCAACTGGTCCTTGCGCACGTGGTCGCCAATATCCACTAGTCGAGTCTTCAGATACCCGCTCGCGCGCGCGTACACGTAGGCTTCGGTCAGCGGAATCGTTGTTCCCGGCAACACGAGCCCCTGGTGATTCTGCGCGGTCTCAACCTTCGCCACCTCGACCATCGGCTTCGCATCCTGCTGTTCCTTCGCGCGCCGTTCGATCTCTCTTTCGCGCTCGCGTCGCGGCAGCCATCCTGCGATGAGCACAATCAAAAACAACAGCAGGAACACGATCAGAAAGATCGCAATCTTGCGCCGGTCCGTTGGCCGCTGCGCGCGCACTGCAGCCGGCGACCTCTTCCGCCTGCCGCTGGAGTTCGTCTCCTCGAAGCTCTTGCCCAGCCGCGTATCGTCCTGTGCATTCGGGTCTTCAAACGACCGCGCCAACTGCTGCCGGTCTGCATACTCCGGATCCGCAGACTCACGTCGCAGCTCGCGCTCGTCGTATCGATTCTTCCGCTCGTCCATCTCGTCGGCCATCTACGCGGGCTGCTCCTGTGTGTTGCCGTGGGATGTCTGCTGCTTCGGCTCTTCGCCTTCGTGATACTCCTCCTCGATCTCCTTCGTGTAGTCGATTGGAGGATGTTTCTTCAGCAGGGAGTAGATCGTCGGCACCAGGAACAGCGTTCCTGCCGTCGCAAAGATCAAACCCCCGATCACTGCGCGTCCGAGCGGCGCATTCTGTTCGCCGCCCTCACCCAGCGCGAGCGCCATCGGGAACATGCCGATGATCATCGCGAGCGCTGTCATCAGTACCGGCCGCAGTCGCGTGTGTCCGGCATTCAGCGCAGCCTCGCGCCTGTGTCGGCCTTCCAGGCGCTCGTCGTTTGCGAACACCACCATCAGAATCGAGTTCGCCGTCGCCACACCGATCGTCATAATCGCGCCCATCAGGCTTGGCACATTGAATGTCGTCTGCGTCAGGAACAGCGTCCACAGAATCCCGCAGAACGCGCACGGAATTGCCATCAGGATGATCAGCGGATCCAGCCAGCTCTGGAAGTTCACGGCCATCAGCAAATACACCAGCCCGATCGCGAAGATGATTCCGAGTCCAAGCCGCGCAAACGAATCGTTCATCGTTTGAACCTGTCCGCGCAACTCGAGCTGGGTCGCCTTGGATACCTGCTGATGCTCAATGATCTTCTGGATCTCATGCGCAACGCCGCCAAGATCGCGTTGATCGACATTCGCATAGATGTCGTACACGGGCTCGATATCGTAATGATTCACGATGATTGGCGACTGATCGCGCTGGAACTCCGCCACATTTCCTAGAATCTGCGTCGCATTGCCCTGCGGCGTTGTAATCGGCGTCCGCGCGAGCTCCGGAATCGACGAGATACGGTACTGCGGCGTCTGCACCACCACGTTATAGTTCACGCCGTTCTGCGGGTTCAGCCACTGGTTTGGCGCAACCTGCGATGTGCCTGACAGTGAGATGAGCGTGGACTGCGCAACGTCCTGCTGCGTCAGGCCAATCTGTCTGGCCTTCGTGCGGTCCACGTCCACATTCAGCGTCGGATAAGCCACTTGCTGATGCAGATGCACATCCACGGCGCCGGGAATCTTAGCGACCTTCTTCTCCAGCTTGGCCGCGAGCGCGTAATTGTCTTTGCCATGTCCGATCACCTGCAGGTCGATCGGCGCGGGCAAACCGAAGTCCAGAATCTGATTCGTGATATTCGCCGGCGCGAAGAAGAACGTTCCATCCGGAAACTTCCGTTGCAGATCGTCGCGCAGCAGGCGCATGAACTCCTCGGTCTGCTTCGGACCCGGATTCAGCGAAATCAGAATCTCGCCATCGGAGTTCGAGATGGGCGGCGAGCTGGAGAACGCGAGATTGATACCGCTGTTTGGCAGGCCAATATTGTCGAGCAGCATGTTCACTCGGCCCGGTGGAAGCACGCGCCGAACCTCCGCATCCACTCTCGCAAAGTATTGCTCGGCATCCTCGATCCGCAGGCCCTGCGGCGGCTCAACCTCAAGGCGCATCTGCCCAGAGTCCACATACGGGAAGAAGTCGCGACCGATGAAGAAGGTTAGTGGCAGCGAGACGAGCAGCAACAGTCCGAAGAGCAACAGCGTGATGGAAGCATGATCGATGCACCACTCCAGCAGTTGTTTGTAGTAGTGCTGCAGCCGTTCGAACTTATGCTCGAACCGCATGTGCCAACGCCAGATGAAGTTCCGCTTCGCCTCGCGGTCACTCTCGCTCGGGTCCTGGTAGAGTGCGAGCTCCTTCTTCAGCAGAAAGTGCATCATCGTCGGCACCAGTGTGCGCGACAAAAAGTAGCTTGCGAGCATCGCAAAGACGACGGCCATCGCCAACGGCGTAAACAGAAACTTCGCGGCACCTGTCAGCAGCACGACGGGAACAAACACGATGCAGATCGAAAGCGTCGAGACGAACGCCGGCGCGGCCACCTGTTGCGCAGAGTCCAGGATCGCGCGCGTCAGCGGTTTCTTAAGGCCCATGTTGCGATGCGTGTTCTCAATCTCCACAGTCGCATCGTCGACCAGGATGCCAACCGCCAGCGCCATGCCGCCCAGCGTCATTACGTTGATCGTGTCGCCGATCGCGCTCAGAATCACCAGCGAGGTCGCAATCGACAGCGGAATTGAAATACAAACGATCAGCGTCGAGCGCCACGATCCCAGGAACAGCAGGATCATCAACGCCGTCAACCCGGCGGCAATGATCGCCTCACGCGCAACCTCGTCGATGCTCGTGCGCACAAAGATCGACTGATCGAACAGCGGCGTAATCTTCAGCGGCGCAAGCTCTGCCTCGATCCTCGGCAGATTCTTCTTCACGTTCGACACAATGTCCAGCGTCGATGTGTTGCCGTTCTTCAGCACTGTCAGGAGAGCCGAGCGCTTGCCATTCTCCCGAACGATATTCGTCTGCACGGCATAGCCGATGTGCACCTGCGCAACGTCTCTGATGTAGACCACCGCACCATTCGCGGCCCGGACGGGAAGATCATTCATCGCGGCAATCGTCTGCGGGCTCGAGTTCGTCTTCACCACAAACTCCCGGTCGCCGATGCGCACTGTTCCCGCCGGAAGGATCAGGTTCTGCTGGCTCATCGCCGCCGAAACATCTGCCGCCGACAGATGGTGCGCATACATCAGGTTCGGGTCGGTGTCGATCATCACGTCCCGCACCTTGCCGCCGTAGGGCGAAGGGAGGCTGGCGCCTTGCACCGTCGCGAGCAGCGGCCGCACAAAGTTCAGACTTGTGTCATAGAGATCGGCCTCGCTCAGCCCTTGTCCCCCCATGCTCAACTGCAGAATCGGCACTGACGATGCGTCGTACTTGATGATGAACGGCGGAGTTGTCCCCGGCGGGGCGAGTTTCAGGATCGTCTGCACTACCGCCGTCACCTGCGCTTCCGCCGCGGCAATCTGCACACCCGGCTGAAAGTACACCTTGATAATCGCGACGCCCTGGTAGCTCTGGCTCTCAGTATGTTCGATGTCGTTGACCGTCGTGGTCATCGCGCGTTCGCAGATCGTCACAATGCGGCCCGCCATCTCCGTTGGCGTCAGGCCGGCGTAGTTCCACACCACTGTAACGACGGGAATATTGATGTACGGAAAGATGTCCTTCGGTGTCTCAATCGCTGACCCGATGCCCAGCACGGCGATCAGCAACGACAGCACGACAAAGGTATAGGGGCGGCGCAGGGCCAGCCGTACGATCCACATATCCGCCTCAGGAGGGCTTCGTCCAGATACCGATGAGACGCTTCAGCCCCTCATCGAGACTCGTACACCCAAACTCGGCCCGAAGACGAAGGCCGCTCCATTCCGAAGCGGCCCTCTCGTTGCGAAGTTCAGCGGCTCATTTCTTCGCCTGCTCGAAGCGCTTATTCACCTCGGCCCAGTTCACTACATTCCACCACGCCGCCAGGTAATCCGGCCGGCGGTTGTTGTACTTCAGGTAGTACGCGTGTTCCCAGACATCGTTGCCGAGGATCGGGTACAAGCCCTGCGATAGCGGATTGTCCTGGTTCGGCGTCGTCATGATCGCGAGCTTGCCGCCCTTCCAAACCAGCCATCCCCAGCCTGAGCCAAACTGCTTCGCGGTGGCGTCATTGAACGCCTTCTTGAAGTCTTCAAATCCGCCGAAGTCCGTCTGGATCTGCGCGGCGATGTTTCCAGTCGGGTTGCCGCCGCCCTTCGGCGCCATAATCTGCCAGAACATCGTGTGATTCACGTGACCGCCGCCGTTGTTCCGCACCACGGTGCGCACGTCCTCGGGCACGCTGTCCAGATTCCTGATCAGTTCTTCCGGCGTCTTCTTGCCCAGGTCCGGATGCTTTTCCACTGCGCCATTCAGGTTCGTCACATACGCCTGGTGGTGCTTGTCATGGTGCAGCTTCATGGTCGCCTCGTCGATTGTTGGCTCGAGCGCGGCGTAGTCATACGGCAGGGGAGGGAGTTCGAATGCCATAACAGTTCTCCTTGGGTTTGCAGATAAACGGCGGAATCACATCTCCGCTTGAACGAAGTCTCGTGGGCTTCTTCGGTTGGATGCAGCACGGAAGCCCGTGCGACTCAGCATCCTTGATGCTAGCGCAGCCTTATGGTTTCAGGGGGCAAGCTGCAAACCTGCCGCGCCGAGCGGCCGCCGGTGTGTGGAACACCGGTGTTTCACGTGGAACGTTCAGTAGTGGACAGCTAAGAAATGTGGGAAATGTCGTTTTCTGTGGAGAACGGGTTGCGCTTGCGCGATATTCGGCCGAATCGTGCTCAAACGCGCATTGCAAGGAAGTTTCTCGACGTCCGGATTGCATCAGGGCTCGAGCACCAGTTGGCACTTGTCTGAGAAGCAGTTCACCATCGCTCCTCGAACAAGCTTCGCGTCCGAGCCTTCGGGAAACAGTTTCGCAAAGTCCATGTGCTTCACCATGGCGTCGGCACCCTCAACCGTCTTCTCGCCGGTGGGTTCCATCCGCTCCACGCGCCCGTGCGCAAGGAGCAACCGGTACTCCGCCACTCCGTGACGCCCATTCGCCGGTCCGAGTGGAAACGTGCGCAGTCCCTGTGGTGCCGAAGCCGTTACTGTGACGTCCGCCTTGGGTAGTTGCGCATGGTGGGGCTTGTCGGAGGCCTCGAGCGCCGCGTTCACCTCATTCCGATGCTCGGTCACCACAGCATCCTGCCGGTTCATCCACGCTGCGTCAAGATACGACTTCGCCTCTTCCAGCCTACCTTCCCTATACAAGATCCAGCCCATGGTGTCCCACGACGAGAACAACATCGCCGTCTTCTGCTGCAGTATTGCCGGGGACTCATCAAGGGTCCAGCTGGACGTCTCTTCGTCAAACCTCTCCAGCGCCTTCCGCTCGCTGGTCTCGGCAAGCGGCAAGTCCTGGTTCGCGTGTGCCAGAAAGTAGGACGCGTCATTCATGATCACCGGATTGTTTGTGGCCTTCAAAAGCTCCGTGAACGTTGCGTTCGCTTTGTCCACCATGCCGGCCTCCATCTCCACCTGCCCGAGCGTGAGCTCCGCCTGATCGTGTTTGGGCGCTCCATCCGGCGCACGGCTCAGCGCGTCCTTCGCGGCATTCACCGCGGCGGCGGCTTCTTTGTCCGATACGAGCAGCTGTGAGAGCTCCATGAGAGGCTGCGGGTCGCTTGCATCCGCCTTGGCCCAGCTTCGAAGTGTCGTTTCTGCCCCGGCCTTGTCGTTCTTTCTTAGTTCGATCCACACAATCGTGGAGTAGCGATCGAACTCGTCCGGATAGAGCGCCAGCTCTTTCCGGTTATCCTCGATGGCGTCGTCCGGTTTGTTATGCAGCAAAGCCAGGGATCCCGTCCACGCCATCAGGCGCTGTGCCTTCGGGTTAATCTCATTGAGCTCCTTCAGAAGCCCCTCCATCGCCTGCACGTCTTTGCGTTGATAAGCACTATCCAACCGGTTCAGCAGCTCTTGCACCCGGGCTTCACTGTTGCCGGTCGAAACCGTCGCAGAACTCTCCCCATTTGCGCGGCGCAGCTGCACATAAACCTCATTCCCCAGCCCAGCTGCATCTGCGAACTTCTTGTATGTCTTCCAGTCCGCAACCGGTACTTTCTGCTGCAGGATTATGACCTTGCGCTCCGCATATAGCGTCCCTTTGTCCACGCGATAGCTCAGGTCGTATGTTGCGTAAGCACTCTTCTCGTGCACGGCCTCGGGTAGCTCCGCCGTCCATCCGGCGGGCAGCTTCATCTCCGCCGTGCTTGTCTCCGTTCGCGGCGTCCCCAGCCGGAGCGCCTGCACCGGCGGCTCCTTCTCGTCCACGGTGGGCAGTTCCACTGGAGCCAGCTGCGGAATGATCCGCAGATTGTCCCAGTCGCCAGCCTTCTCGCGGTGGTAGCCGAAGCTCATCCGGAACGGCTCATTCACATCGTCGGGGTGAGAGAACTCCGCGTGGCTCTCCTTTCCTGCATAGCCGAGCATCCCGAGCAATCGTTGCGTCATCTCGTCGTACTGCGCGGGGCCCAACTGCCGTATCGCCCCGCGCATTGCCAACTCGTCGTCGCCTCGTGTCAACACCGTGATCTGCGAATCCGAGATCCCGCTCGCATCCAGCGTCCCCTTCGCCGTCCACGTCTGGAACGCGGAAAACGGGGGATCCTTCGGCGTTTTCTCCAGCGTCGGGGTTCCCGTCGGCGGCACTATCAGCGCCTCGCGATCACGCAGAGCCCCATGCATCATCCGGTACGGCGCGACCTCCTCCGTCGAATCCAGCCACACATCCTGCCCGTTCAACTTCAGGTGCGTGATGAGGTGATTGAACGATGCAGGGGAGGGAACTGCCTGGTTGAACCGCAGTCCCGCACCGATCAGCGCTGCATCCGATGGCATGCCCGCTGCGGCCAGCATCGCTGTCAGCAGCGTCGCCTTGTCCTTGCAATCGCCGTACTGGTTGTGCAACACGTCGACCGCCTCGTGCGGTTGATACCGTCCCACGCCAAACGCCACACCGATGTACCGGATCTGCGTCGACACATACTCGTAGATCGCCCGAACCTTGTCTTCGTCGCTCGCCTTGCCCTTCGTCAGCTCCGCAACCTTCGCCTTGATCTCATCGTCCGGCGTGGCGCGGCTCAACTCCAGCCCGCGATACCATTCGCCCACGGCGGCCCAGCTAGGAAAGGTCGTCCACGCCACTGACGGCAGCTTGCCCTGCTCCTCATCCATCTCCTCGTCGGCCGTCAGCACATGTTTCTTCTTGGCTTCCTTCGCAGCTTCTGCCTCCGGTCCCACCGTAGGTTGCAACGCCGAGGTTTCCCACCGGTACACGGTCTGGTCTCCGTCCTTCGACTGCTTCACCTTGATGCCCAGCGCCGGATTCGTCCACACCGTCACCGCCTTTGTGGTGGGCACGTGCAGTTCCACGGACTCCTCACGCACGACGGATCCCTCCGTGACGAAGGTCTCCGCGCCCCAAAACTCATCGTGAGCCTCGGCCTTCGTCATCACGACGCGCGCCTCCCACTCCAGCGTGTCGCCCACCTGCAGGCTCTTCACCGGTAGTTGCGCAACCTTGAGGTCGCTGTAGAACGGTGCCTGCACCGTAGCCTGCATCGGCTGTTCCATCACGCCGGACACCGGCGTCTCCGTCACGCTGCCGTCCGGGTGCCGTGCGCGCACATAGTGGAACTCTGCATGCTGTGTGTTTGCCGCGAACCTCATCCCCAGGATGCCCAGCTGCTGCAGCGCCGCCTCGGTCTGGATCTTCACCACGACTGTCTTCTGCATGTACCCGGTGCCGTCGGCGTTCATCGCATAGACAACATCCACTCGTTCGAGGACCCCCGTCTCGCTGGAGTAAGGATCCGGCGCACTCTTCTGCGCCGCAATCACACAGGGAAATATCGCAAACAGGAGGGCCGCACTACAGAGCCGAATAAATTGGAATCGCATGGGTATCCAGCTATATAGCAGATATCCGCCGTCGCGCCCACCACATTTCAGTGGCACACGCCTTTGTGGTCTCATAGCTATCGATGAGCGTTTTGAACGAAACCTACCGCTGGCTGGACGACGATGGTGCGGCCTTCGGCGCTCCGGGGCTGGAGCCGCGCTGGACCTCCAGCAAGAAGGACGCGGTCTCCACCGCCTATGCCGCGTCCAGCCGCATCTGGTTCACCGCCTCGCACGGCACGCTCAACGAGATCTACTACCCCACCATCGACCGCCCGCAGACCCGGGACATGGAGCTCCTCTTCACGGACGAGCAGACCTTCTTCCACGAAGAGAAGCGCGACTTCGAGTACGACTTCCACTACATCGACCCCGACGCGCTTGCCGTTCGCGTCGTCGCCAGTGACCTCGGCGGCCGCTACACCGTCACCAAGGAGTTCATCACCGACCCCCACCACCCCGTTGTCCTGATGCACGTCAAGATCGACGGCGACGAAGAGATCCTCTCCAAACTGCGCTGCTACGCCCTGCTCGCTCCGCACCTCGACGGCGGCGGCGCCGGCAACTCTGCCCGCGCGCTCGACATTGCCGGGCACCGCGCCATCCTCGCCTGGAAGAACGGCATCTCGCTGGCCTTCGGCTCCGACTGCGGCTTCAGCCGCACCAGCTGCGGCTTCGTCGGCTCCAGCGACGGCTATCAGGACCTCTGCCTTAACAAACGCATGACCTGGGACTTCGGCCAGGCGATGGACGGCAACATCGCCGTCATGGGCGAGATCAACATCGCCTGCACCCGCGAGTTCACCGTTGCCATTGCGCTCGGCGACAACCATCACGCCGCGCTTGCCGGCATGACCCAGACCCTCTCCACGCCCTA
This sequence comes from uncultured Acidobacteriaceae bacterium, assembly GCA_963827415.1. GTDB lineage: Bacteria > Acidobacteriota > Terriglobia > Terriglobales > Acidobacteriaceae > Granulicella. The sequence continues at coordinate 281,791 of CAWHBA010000030.1, read as the reverse complement.
CGAGGTGCACCGCAAGCGCTTTATCGAGCAGTGGCACCGCGCCGACTCGCCCGAGCGCCTCGCCGCCGCGTCCACCGATACCGGCCGCCTCATGCGCATCTCGCACAACGTCATCCTCGCGCACGAGGACAAGACCTACTCCGGCGCCTTCATCGCGTCCGCGTCCATCCCGTGGGGAGCCTCCAAGTCCGACGACGACCTGGGCGGCTACCACCTCGTGTGGACGCGCGACATGATCCAGTCGGCGACCGCGCTTCTCGCCTGCGGACGGACGGAAACGGCACTTCGCGCGCTCGTCTACCTGGCCTGCACGCAGCACCCAGATGGCGGCTTCGCGCAAAACTTCTGGATCGATGGCACGCCTTACTGGTCCGGCATTCAGCTCGACGAGGTTGCGTTCCCCATCATCCTTGCGTGGCGTCTCTGGAGGCTCAATGCACTCGGCGGGTTTGACATCGTTCCCTTTGTCACACGCGCTGCCAGCTTCCTCGTCCGCTATGCTCCGGTGACTCAGCAGGAACGCTGGGAGGAGAACGCCGGCTACTCGCCCTCAACGCTCGCCGTCGTCATCTCGGCGCTCATCTGCGCTGCGGATATCGCACGCGCTGAATTCCCCGAGCTAGCAGCCTTCCTTTGCGATTACGCCGACTGGATCGAGGCCCACCTCGACGAGTGGACCACCACCACTGCCGGCGTCCTGCTTCCCGAGGTTCCTTATCACTACATGCGCATCCGCCCGCCGGCTGAGGGCGAGCCCTTCCACAACCCCGCCATCCCTCCGGGCATGATCCACATCAACAACCGCGAGGCGGGCGAGCGCGACAACTTTGAGGCTCGCGAGGTTATCGACGGCGGCTTCCTCGAACTCGTCCGCTATGGCGTTCGCCGCGCCGACGATCCGCTGATTATCGACTCGCTCAAGGTCGTCGATCACGTCCTCAAGATCAACACGCCCTACGGCCCCTGCTGGCGCCGCTACAACCACGACGGCTACGGCCAGCGTAAAGACGGGGGGCCGTACATCGGCTACGGCCAGGGCCGCGCCTGGCCGCTGCTCACGGGCGAGCGCGCCCACTACGAGCTTGCGGCGGGCAAGGACATCAGCCCACTCATCAACGCCATCGAAAAGTTCTCGTCCATCGGCGGCATGCTCCCCGAGCAGGTGTGGGATTACGCCGACATTCCCTCCGAAGGCCTCTACTGCGGCCGCTCCGCCGGTTCCGCTCAGCCGCTGTGCTGGGCACACGCCGAGTACCTCAAGCTCCTCCACTCCGTCGTCGACGGCCACATCTTCGACCGCATCTCCGTCGTCGAGGAGCGCTACGCCGTCCCCAAGGAGCAGCGCACCTTCCAGAGCCGGATGGAGATCTTCCGCACCACGCGCCCCATCTCCGCCATGGTGTGCGGCGGCACGCTCCGCATCGTCGACCCGGAGCTCTTCACGGTCGTCTGGACTCCCGACAACTGGGCTACTACGAACAAGACCGACGCCGTCCCCGTCGACAACTTCGGCGCCTTCGCCGACATTACCGCGGCTCCGGGACAAACTGGCAGCATCGTCTTCACTCTCTTCTGGCCCGACACGAACCGCTGGCTCGGCCACAACTACGAGGTCGCTATTCACTCCGAGCAGCCGGCCCAGATGCCCGCCTCGCGCAAGCCGCAGAATTAGCCCCTGGTGAACCTAAATCGTTCGATTATCATCTAACTAACCATGACGAAGGCGCGGAAACATCTTACGGACGACCAGATGCAGGCCATCGCCCGCGCTGTCGCCGACCCTCGGCGCTTCGCCATCCTGCAACAGATCGCCAGCCAGGACTGTACTGCCTGCGGTTCGCTCGCCGCGCAGAAGATCCTCAGCCCAGCGACCATCTCGCACCACCTCAAGGAGTTGGCGGACGCCGGTCTTATTGACGTCCAGCGCGAAGGCCGTTGCGCCTCGCTCACCCTTGAGCGCGACGTATGGAACGCCTACCTCGCCCAGCTTGCGAAGCTGTAAGTCGTCACCCGCCCATAACATTTCGATAAATATCGAAGCTTTCTGAATCCTTCCTTTCGCCCCCTCATCCATTTCGATATGCGTCGAACAATTCGACGCGGTTCGAAGGAGAGATCAATGGCAAAGCTCACAGGAAAAGTTGCAGTTGTTACAGGAGCCAGCAAGGGAATCGGCGCGGGAATCGCGAAGGCCCTTGGCTCTGAAGGTGCATCCGTCGTCGTCAACTACGCATCTGATAAGTCTGGAGCCGACAAGACCGTCGCTGAGATTACCAAGGCCGGAGGCAAGGCCGTGGCAATCGGGGCCAGCGTCGCCAAGTCCGGTGACATCGAAAAGCTCTTTGCTGAGACCAAGAAGGCCTTCGGCAAAGTAGACATCCTGGTCAACAACGCAGGCGTCTACTCCTTTGCTCCTCTCGAGGAGATCACTGAAGAGGAGATCGACCGCATTTATTCCACCAACGTCACCGGCCTTCTGCTCACCACCAAGGCCGCGGTGAAGCTCTTTCCCGCGGAAGGCGGAAGCGTCATCAACATCGGCTCAGTGGTCAGCGAACTCACGCCGCCGAACTCGGCGGTCTACACCGGAACCAAGGGTGCCGTCGACGCCATCACCCGCGTTCTCGCCAAGGAACTCGGACCGAAGAAGATTCGTGTCAATGCCGTAAACCCCGGCCTCACGATCACCGAGGGCACGCAAAGCGCTGGGATCGCAGGCTCGGACTTCGAGAAGAACTCGGTCGCCCAGACTCCTCTCGGCCGCTCTGGCAAGCCGGAAGACATCGCTGATGTCGTGACCTTCATCGCCTCGGACGAAGCCCGCTGGGTCACCGGCTCGCTCCTCCAGGCCGGCGGCGGTCTTCGTTGAACAAAGATTCACGCGATTAATAGAAACTTTGGCTCATCAATTTGGTCTTATCCATACACGGCTAACCACCGTGTATGGCGGGCCCTCAACAACACCACAGGAGAAGATCATGAACCTCGTCCTTACACTTCTTCCCCTCGGACTCGTCGCCGCGAACTACCTTGTCGCCGACATCCGCGATCGTCGCCGCCCCAATCAAGACGCTGTCTGCGGCTGAGCTCTCACTGCGGAGCCCAGCCGCGGACGCTATCGCTTTACGCCGGTGGTTGCGGCCCCGGTACACTCACCATCCAGCCCACACCGAACTTATCCGTGCACATGCCAAACAGCGGCGACCAGAACGTGGGCGCCATGGGCATGAACACGTTCCCGCCCATGCTCAGGGCATCAAACAAGCGCTTCACCGTTGCCTGATCCGGATCCTCGATCGAGATTTGGAAGCCGCCCATCGGCTTACCTCTTCCCGGCGGGGCATCTGCACCCATCAGCGTGAGGCTGCCCACGGGCAGAGAGGTGTGCATGATCAGGTCCTTCGCATCGGCAGGCACTGGAGTGCCCTGGGGCGCGTCCGAGTAACGCATGGTGATTAGCCGCTTCGTCCCAAAGATCTTTTCGTAGTAGGTAAACGCTTCGTCGCAGTTGCCTGAAAATCCAAGGTGCAGATTCGTCTTCATCAGATCTCTCCTTTTCGGTTTGCTACGGTCTACTGTCTGCTCTCTACTGTCTGCCCCGCTACAAACGTCTCCAGCTTGTCGAGCATCTGGTTCCAGCCCAAACGCGCGCCCTTCAGGAACGACCCCGGCGCCGGGCTCTTAGTGAAGTGGCCGTCCAGAAACACCTCGGTGCCGCCGTTCTTCTCTTCGAAGAACACCGACGTCCACGTCTCGCACATCGGATTGCCATCCTTATCGAGCGGCGTCCCGATGTAGTGGAACCGGTACGGAGGATAGAACTCCACGTATTGTCCCTTCAGCGCGCACGTCGTCCCATCCGGCGTCTTCATTTGGATCAGGAACTCGCCGCCCTGGCGCGCATCGATCTCGCAGAACGGAATGGTGAAGCCGTTCGGCCCCCACCATTCCTTCACCATCTCCGGCTTTGTCCACGCGTCGAAGACGAGGTGCCGCGGCGCTGCAAAGAACCGCCGCAGATGTAACTCACTCGGCACATCATCCTCTGCCGGGTTGCGCTCCGGCTGGGCGCGCAGCATGAATTCCGCGAAGCAGTCGAACGCCGAGTTCCATCCGCCGTTGTGTCCATCGCGCTCGCTCTCGGTTGCGAACGGTGCCTGATGAAAGTGCATGACCGTCTTTCCTCCTTGCTCTTCAAACCGAACCGTGATGACGTTTTCCTTCGGCCCATCGCCGAGCCCTACGCTCGCGCGGTTGTCCCAGCCGAAGGTGTACTTCAGCAGCTCGGGCGGGCGCATCTCGAGGATCGTCCCGCCCTGCCCCAGCGTTACGAGCTGATCGCTTCCCGGCCGCTCTCCGACCATCGTCAGGTGCCAGCTCCCGCCCGCCTCACTGGAGGTCGTAAACTCCGTCGTCGTAAACCCGCGTGGTCCCATCCATTCCTTCGCCATCTCGGGATCGGACCATGCCTTCCAGACCAGCTCCCGTGGAGCATCGAACGTGCGCGTGATGTTGATCTCATACCTCTGCCCTGTTCCGGCTGCAGGCGCTGGATTGCTAGTTAAGGTTGCGGACATCTCTCTTCTCCTTACGCGTCTTGGTTGTCTTCCGTTCCTTTTTGCCCTTCGCCTCGTCCGCCTGCAGCCGTTTCAGGTAAGCGTCCAGCCGGTCGAAGCTCTCTTCCCAGAACTGCCTGTACTCCTCAATCCATCCCCACGCCTGGCGCAGGGGTTCGGCGCGCAGCCTCACCGGCCGGTACTGCGCCTGGCGGCTCCGCTCCACAAGGCCGGCCTTCTCGAGCACCCGCAGATGCTTCGAGACCGCCGGCATGCTCATGTCAAACGGCTCCGCCAGCTCCGTCACCGAGGTTTCGCCCAGCGCCAGCCGTGCCAGGATCGCCCTCCGGGTGGGGTCTGCGAGTGCCGAAAACGTATTGCTGATTGCGTCATTCATAGTATGTAACCATTCGGTTATATAACTTAAAGGTTAAATAACCCCTTGTCCCTCGACTTGTCAACTCCCTTTTTTCTGAGCGCACCAGAGGATCGCTTCAATCGATTACTATCGATATTCAGCAACCGGTCTCTCCAAGGGATTTACCCCTGCAGGGAATACGGAAACACAGGAGAGACAGAATGGGGAACCATCGGGCTAGTGTGCGCGCGCTTCTGCTCGCGGCCATCTCGCTGATCACTGCGCAGAATCATTGCTTTGCAGCCACGAACAACTCCAGGCCCACCTCTACGGCACAGCCGGACAAGTTCTTCGTCCTGCCCATCGCCAATGGCCCAAACGCCACACAGAAACTGCTCTATCGCTACGGCGTCCCATTCCTTGCTGCGTCCTCATCCGCCTCTCAAATCAAGGTCGGAGCTCCGGTCAAAAAGCTGTTCCTGCTCGGCATGACCGAGACGATGCGCCCCGCCGCCTGGTCTGATCCGCTCGACATGTCGCGGCGCTTCTTCATCGGTGACAATCTCGGAACCATCCGCCTCACGTACGCGGACGGGTCCACGCAAAACTTCCCACTCATCCTCGGCGAAAGCGTCTGGTGGGGCGTGTCCTTTTACCAGACTCGTGAGCCCTTCCCGACCGACGCGCACCTCCGTAACGCCTTCGCGCAGTCCCTCCATCTTTACCCTGCAGCGCCTGTCGAAGATGGAAACTACGTTGCCGTGGTCATCCCTCGCCCTTCTCCACTCGCAACCATTGAGATAGTCCCTGCCACCGACAAGAAGGGCTCCGTCACAATCGCCGCTATCACCGCCGAGACCGCGCAGGATCAATCGGTCCCCGGCCTGCGCTTCACGCCCTTTGACACCTTTGCTCCCGGCTTCGCCGAGTTCATGCAGCAGAAGCCGTTGCGTCTCGAAGGCGTGGATGAAGCGACATCGAAGTCGCGCCTCAACGATCTCAGCCTCGCACTTTACTCGAGCGACGCGCGGTTCAAACAGCCCGTCGCAGTGAAGCCTCTACCTACCGGGTATAACGGCCCTCGCGTCACCTTCAAGGGCGGCACAACTGCCACGATCCTGCAGAACGCCTTCTACGCCAACGTGCAGGACATGCTCGACAAGGTGGATGCCGCCGGCATGTATCACACCTCCACCAAGGGAGCACTCGCATGGGCCGGCGTTCCGTGGTCCGCAGCGGCAGAGTTCGGCACATGGCGCAACAACGTCGGCGTCTACTACGACCAATCCTGGTCGCGCGATCTCGGCCGCACGATGCAGGAACTGGCCGACCTCGGCTTCCTCGACCCCGCGTCACGCAACCTCGATCGTTCCCTGCGTGAGTCGCGCCTATGGGAGCAGAATCCGTCCCTCAAGTACCACGGCCAGTCACTTCCCGCGCACTGGAGCCGCGTTCTCAACCGGCCCGATCCATCCTTACCGTTCGAGAACGACGGCCACGGCCTCATCAGCCTTGCTCTCTATAAACTCTGGCAGCGTCTTCCCGACCGCGACGCGTGGGTCCGTGCCCACTGGACAGACGTGAAGGCCGCAGGCGACTGGATCCCCTGGCAGTTCGACCACCCCGAAATCTCCGGCGCCAAAGACGGCGTCCTCTACACCACCGGCGAGGCCGCTGCAGGCAAGGGCTATTCCATATACGCCGACTCCATCTGCATGACCGCGCTCGAAGGCCTCTCACGCATGGCCGACTCCATCGGTCAAACGCAGTCCGCCACGCTCTGGCGCGACCGTGCCGCAAAGATGCGGGGCGGCATGCTCTCCCACTACCTTGTGAACGACCCGAAGTACGGCTCCGTCTGGACGCTCGACTACGCCGGCTGGCCCAACAAGAGCACCGTTCTCGGTCCGCTCATCTCGCAGGCTGATTTCAATGGGTACGAGCCGGAGAGTGATCCCAAGTGGCAATCAGCAGACAGCGCTGCCTATCAGCGCCTCATCGACACCTACAAGCCGCTCGGTTTCTATGGCTGGGCGATGGGCTACGGCCAGGGCTTCGTCACGCAATCGGCTCTTCTCCTCGATCGTATGAACGACGCGACCGCCATGTTCGACTGGACTGCGAAGGAGATCTACGACCCTCGTCTCGGCACAACTTCGTTCATTGTCCCTGAAGGCGCCCAGCTCGATCCCACCGGTCGCTTCATCTACCGCAGCGGCGATCAGGGCAACGGCGTGCAGGAGGCAGAGATCGTCAAAGCCTTCCGCATCCTCCTCGGTGTCGACGACCTCGACGCGCAGCATCTCCGCATCATGCCGCGCATGCCCTACGGCTGGACCGAGGTCGCCGTCGACAAGTACCCCACGCTCTTTTCACACGACGGCAAGGTGGAAACAGCCTTGCTGAACTACCGCCTCGTCCGCTCGCCGAGAAAGATGAGTGCGGAAATGTTTAGACATCTCCGCTAACAAAGCCATCGGCCCGGTCTCCATTCGTCTCGGCCCTTTCAAGGACTCACCAGCAACTACGAGCATCCTCATCAATGGCCAGCACCCCGTCGGAGCCTCCGTCTCCCGCAGCGGCGACTCGTACTGGGTGAACTGCACCACCACATTGGGCTCGCGTCCCGCCGCCACCCGTTGACAGACCCGGAGGACACGCCATCCGTGCCCTCCGGCTCTGACGGAACCCACCCTTCGGGGAAGGCGCTTTTTTTCAAAAGCCTGCCAACCTGCGTACATTTAGGTCCACCGCTAAGTCCTATGTTGTGAAGATGTTGTGCAATTTTGGCGGGGGGAGGTGGTACCCCACACTTGCTTGCGAAACATGCGAAAATATAAGTGATGATCTCTGTCTCTAATGTCACCATGCGCTACGGCTCGAAGCTGCTCTTCGAGGACGTCTCCGTCACCTTCCACGGCGATCGCCGCTACGGTCTCACCGGCCCCAACGGCTCCGGGAAGTCCACCTTTATGAAGGTGTTAACCGGCGAGCTGGACGCCCAGAAGGGCACCGTCGTTCGCCCCAAAAAGTTCGGCGTCCTCAAGCAGAACCAGTACGAGTTCGACGCGTTCCGCGTCATCGACACCGTCATCATGGGCAACAAGGCCCTCTGGTCGGCGCTCGAGGAGCGCGAGGTCATCTACTGTAAGCCTGAGATGACTGACGAGGACGGCATCCGCCTCGGCGAGCTCGAGGGAATCGTCGGTGAAGAGGACGGCTACGAGGCCGAGGCGAACGCCGCGATCCTGCTGCAGGGGCTCGACATTCCCGACGAACTTCATGAGCGCAAGATGTCCGAGCTCCAGGGCGGCCAGAAGGTCCGCGTGCTCCTCGCGCAAGCGCTCTTCGGAAACCCCGACGCCCTCTTCCTCGACGAGCCCACGAACTACCTCGATCTCGATTCGATTCACTGGCTCGAAAACTTTCTCATGCGCTACAGCGGCACGGTCATCACCATTTCGCACGACCGCCACTTCCTGAACTCGGTCTGCACGCACATCGCCGACATCGACTACGAGACGATCATCACCTACACCGGCGGCTATGACGAGATGGTCATGCAGAAGACGCAGATCCGCAGCCGCATCGAAGGCCAGAATGAGCAGCGCGAGAAGAAGATCGCGCAGCTCAACGAATTCATCGCTCGCTTCTCCGCCGGTACGCGCAGCTCGCAGGTGAACTCGCGTAAGAAGGAGGTCGAGCGCCTGCAGACGACCGAACTTGCGCGCTCCAACATTCAGCGTCCGTTCATCCGCTTCGACATGATTCGTCCCAGCGGCAAGCATGTGCTGGAGTTCGAGCACGTCAACAAGAGCTACACGCAGCCTGACGGCTCCTCCGAGCACGTCATCCGCAACTTCTCGGCCTCCGTTCTGCGCGGCGACAAGGTTGTGCTCGTCGGCCGCAACGGCCAAGGCAAATCCACAATGCTCAAGGCGCTGCTTGCCAACTCCGGACTGGATGAGGCCGATAAGGCTGACATCGACTCCGGCGAGGTGAAGTGGGGACACGAGGCGCAGATCGGCTACTTCGCGCAGGACCACACCGCGTCGATCCCCAAGGGCACGACTGCCGCGGAGTGGCTGCACAGCTTCGATCCCAAGGCGGCGAAGGAGGACATTCGCGGCCTGCTCGGGCAGATGCTCTTCCGCGGCGAAGAGGGCATGAAGAAGACCGAGGCCCTCTCCGGCGGCGAGTCCGCACGCCTGCTCTTCTGCAAGCTGATGCTGCAGAAGCCGAACATCCTCGTGCTCGACGAGCCGACGAACCACCTGGACCTCGAGAGCATCATGGCGCTCAACACCGCGCTGCAGAAGTACGAAGGCACCGTCTTCCTCGTCACGCACGACCAGGACCTCATCGAAGAGGTTGGCACGCGCATCTGGCACTTCGAGGGCGGCCCCACCGACTTCCACATCACGGACCACAAGGGACCGTTCGAGGAGTACGAGCAGCAGCTCGCGCTGGCCGCCCGCTAAGCTTCGGGTCTGTTTGGAAGCTCTAGCGGATTCCAGTAGACTCAGCCCAAGGAATCGTTCAGCACCTGTCTTATATTCGACCGGAGATGGTCTTCGCCGGACTCTAAGGAACGCCAGAGATGGCTAAAGTCGTTGTTGTTGGAGCCGGTGCGATGGGCCTGGCCGCCGCTTACCGGGCGGCGAAGAATGGGCACGAGGTAGATCTGGTCGAGGCGGCTCCCGAACCGGGCGGCATGGCCGGTCACTTCGACTTCGATGGCGTCTCGGTTGAGCGCTTTTATCACTTCGTCTGCAAGACTGACTATCCGACCTTTGAATTACTGAATGAGCTCGGAATCGGTTCGGCCATGCAGTGGCGTCCGACATCCATGGGCATCATTACAGGAGGCAAGCTGCACCGCTGGGGCGATCCTGTTGCGCTGCTGCGCTTCCCGCATCTCTCGTTGTGGCAGAAGTTCCGGTACGGGCTGTTCGCTCTCGTTTCCGTCCGCCGGAACAAGTGGCCGGCCATTGAGCATGAGAACGCGAAGAGCTGGATCGTGCGATGGTGCGGCAAAGGGGTCTATGAGCGGCTGTGGCGGCCGTTGTTCGACTACAAGTTCTACGAGTACGCGGATAATGTCTCGGCTTCATGGATCTGGACGCGCATTCGTCGCATTGGACGATCGCGCCAGAGCATGATGCAGGAAGAACTCGGCTACATCGAGGGCGGTTCGATCACCCTGGTGAATGCGCTGATGGATGGAATTCAGAAGCATGGTGGCCGGGTGCATCTCGGAGAGCCTGCGGCGGAGGTCGCCACGGAAGCGGGCCGCGTTACTGGAGTGCGCACAGGCAAGACCTTTCACGCTGCAGATGCAGTGATCTGCACTTCGCCATCACCGTACATCTCGGCACTCGTCCCAAGCCTGCCCGACGACTGGAAGCAGCGCTACGATGCGATCCACAACATTGGTGTGATCTGCGTCATCTTCAAACTGAAGAAAGGCGTGAGCCCGCACTTCTGGGTCAACGTCTCCGAGCCCGGCGTGGAGATTCCCGGTTTTATTGAGTTCTCCAACCTGCGCAACGTGGGCGGTGACAGCATCGTTTACGTGCCGTATTACATGCCGGTGACGCACCCCAAGTTCGCGTGGCCCGAGGAGAAGCTGATCGATGAGGCCTTCCGCTGCCTGCAGCGCGGCAACGCGGCCTTGACGACGGAGGACATTCGCGCGACCAAGGTTGCCCGTCTTCGCTACGGCCAGCCTATCTGCGAACCGGGATTTGGGGCGAAGATACCGCCGGTGCAGACGCCTATTGCGGGACTGCAGATTGCTGATACCTGTTACTACTATCCGGAAGATCGTGGCATTGCAGAGAGTGTCCGGCTCGGTCAGCAGATGGCGAGCGCTGTTGGTTAATAAGTTGAACCTTTGAAGTTCGTCGAGTATGCAACATTCGTTGTCCTGAAGGTGATTGCAGAAAGCCTCTATCTTTATAGACTGGAACGAACAGCTTCGGCGCTGGCTTGACGGGGCGCAGCAAATCCTGCACTGGCAAGTGCATCCATAAGGGATTGATCATGCTAAACGGTAAGAAGGTTGCGGTTGTTCTGCCGGCGTACAACGCTGCAAAAACACTGGAGAAGACCGTCCGGGAGATTCCACGCGACATTGTCGACACGATCATTCTGACCGACGACTGCAGCAAGGACGAGACCGTCCGCATCGCGCAGGGATTGGGAATCGTCACTCTGCGTCATGACAAGAACCGTGGCTACGGTGGCAATCAGAAGACCTGCTATGCGTCGGCGCTGCATGAGGGCGCCGACATCGTCGTGATGGTGCATCCGGACTATCAATACACGCCGCTGCTGATTGCGGCGATGGTTTCGATGATTGCGTACGGCGAGTATGACGCGGTGCTGGCGTCGCGCATTCTGGGACGCGGTGCGTTGAAGGGCGGCATGCCGAAGTACAAGTATGTGTCGAACCGCGTGCTCACGTTGCTCGAGAACATTCTGATTCACGAAAAGCTGTCGGAGTATCACACGGGCTATCGCGCATGGAGCCGCGAGGTCCTGGAGCGGCTGCCGCTGCTGAGCTGCTCGGAAGATTTCGTTTTCGACAACCAGATGCTCGCGCAGACCTTCTACTTCGGGTTCCGCGTGGGCGAGATCTCGTGCCCGACGAAGTATTTCGAAGAGGCGTCGTCGATTAACTTCAGCCGCAGCGTGAAGTATGGATTTGGCGTCCTGGGAACCGCGCTGGATCTGCGGCTGAAACGCATGAAGCTGAAGCGGCCGCCAATTTTTGAGGATCGGCCGGGCGAAAAACTGTTGGATGCACCGGCGCCTGTTCCGTTGGTAACCTCGACGTTCTAAGGCACAACCCGAAGCACGGTCTGAGCATCCGCCTGTGTAACGATGGGAAGGACATCCTGGTACCGTCTGGCGCTGATTGGCGCTATTGCCATCGTGTTGCTGAACACGTGGTTCGCGGCGCGCGCGCTGCAAACGCTGATCGCTGCTCAGTTCTGGGAGGCGCACACGCTTCAGGTGATCTCGCAGACGGAGACACTGATCGCGCAGGTGCGTACAGCGGAGAGCGCCGCCCGCGGCTACATCCTGACGGGGGTGCCGGGGTTCGAGAGACAGTACGCGACAGCGACGAGCCAGATTCACCAGATCACGACGAACCTGCAGCGGCTGACCGGTGACAACACCACGCAGCAGGTGCGCATCGTGATGCTGAATACGCGCATTGGAGCCAAACTGGCCGCGCTGGATGCGGGACTTGCAGTACGGCGCGTGCAGCCGCAGGGAGCTCTCGATCCGGCGCTGCTGGGACCGGTGATCCATGACACGCCGGATCGCATGGACAGCGTGCAGCTGACGATTCATGACATCGAGGGGGAAGAGCAGAGCCTGCTTGCAGCGCGAACGTCAGATGCCACCTCGGCACGGCGCTGGGTTTGGGGCAGCTTTACGCTGGCATTTGTTCTGGACTTTCTTCTGCTGGTGGCGGCCTTTGAGCAGCTTGTTCGCGCCGGCCGGGCCCGCGAGCGCATCGAGGCCAGCTCAGCGGAGATCGCCGTGCTGAACCGGCAGCTGACTCAGGTCAACGAGGAGTTGGAGTCGCGGGTCGCGGAGAGGACGCGCGAGCTGGAGGCTTCGAACCAGGAGCTGGAGGCATTCAGCTATTCGGTGTCGCATGATCTGCGGGCACCGCTGCGCACGATTGATGGATTTTCGCTGGCGCTCGAGGAGGACTTCGCGGAGAAGTTCGATGCTCAGGGGAAGGATTACATCCTGCGGGTTCGCAATGGCGTGCAGCGGATGGGAATCTTGATCGATTCGCTGCTGCAGCTCTCGCGTGTGACGCGCACCGATGTGCAGCGCGAGCGCGTGGATCTCTCGCAGTTGGCGACGCTGGCATTTCGGGAGATTCAAGCCGGCGATCCGGAGCGGGAGGTCAACTGGATTGCGCAACCGGGCGTGATGGCAGAGGCCGATCCTCGCTTGATGCGCATCGCCTTTGAGAATTTGATTGGAAATGCCTGGAAGTTCACAGCGCGGACGCCGGACGCGACGGTCACGTTCGGGAGTAGCCCGCAAAATGGCAAGACCGTATACTTCCTTCGTGACAATGGGGCGGGGTTTGACATGACGTATGTCGACCGTCTCTTCACCGCCTTTCAGCGTCTTCATGGCGAGCGCGAATTTAAGGGGTCCGGCATCGGGCTCGCAACCGTCTCGCGGATCATTCGCCGTCATCACGGTTCCATCTGGGCGGAAGGAGAGCCCGGCAAGGGAGCCACATTCTTTTTCACGCTGACGGCCTGAGCTCGTGGTTGAGCGCGGGCAGTCCCAACCGGAATGTGAGACCGAGAGTGAGCATGATTCTTCTTGTTGAAGATGATCCGGACCATGAAGCGCTGGCGATTCGAGCGCTGCGCAAGGCCAATGTCGCAAACGAGATTCAAGTGGCCCACGACGGCGCTGAGGCGCTGGAGTACCTCAAGGTAGCCTCCAGCGGTGACAAGCCGATGCCGCAGCTCGTGCTGCTCGATCTGAAGTTGCCAAAAGTGGATGGACTGGAGGTTTTGCGCAGCATTCGTGCGGCAGAAAAGACGGCGCTGCTACCGGTGGTCGTCCTTACGTCGTCTGATGAAGAGAAAGACATCGTTTCCAGTTACCGGTTGGGTGTAAACAGTTACATCCGCAAGCCGGTGAACTTTACTGACTTCGCCGAGGCGACACGTCAGCTCGGCATGTATTGGCTGCTGCTCAATCAATGTCCACCGCCCCAGTAAACGCGACGCGGAAGCCGCTCCGAGTGCTCCTCATAGAAGACTATGAGGCTGATGCACTGTTGCTCGAGCGCTTTCTCTCCCGCGCAGGGTATGCGGTGCAGGCGCGCCGCGTACAGACGGCGGACGAACTCCACGACGCACTGGCGGATCCGAACTCCATCGACCTGGTGCTGGCGGACTACACGCTGCCGAGCTTCGGTGCGCGCGATGCGCTGGCCGTCATTCAGAAGATCGGCGTCGAAATTCCATTCATTATCGTATCGGGCACGATCGATGAGGTCTCCGCGGTAAACGCGATGCGTGCGGGTGCGCACGACTATGTGCTCAAGGGGCATCTGGATCGTCTGCTGCCGGCGATTGAACGCGAGTTAGCCGATGCGGAGCGGCGGCGGCAACGCATTCGTACAGAAGAAGAGCTGCGACTGGCTCAGCAACGCTTTTCGGCGACCTTCAACCAGGCTGCAGTGGGCATGGCGCACACCACGACGAGCGGCCGCTTTCAGCTTGTGAATCAGCGGCTCGCAGAGATGCTGGGCGTGGCGGAGGAGCGGCTTCTCTCGCTCTCCCTTACGGACTTTCTGCTCCCGTCGGAGCGTGAGCTCGAGTCAGCGGAACTGGCCGCGCTTGTTGCGGGTGAACAGAGCGGACATCGTGTCGAGCACGAGCTGATGCGTTTTGACGGAACGACGTTTCCGGCGCAGCTTACGGTCTCGATGCTGCGGCATGACCACTCGACCACGCCGAGTCTTTTGTGGGTGGTCGAGGACATCTCCGCGCGCAAGGCAGCGGAGCGGGAGACGACTGAGCTGATGACGCGCCTTATTAACTCCGAGCGCCTGGCCGCCGCGGGACGCATGGCAAACACGCTGGCGCATGAGATCAACAATCCGCTCGAGGCGCTGACGAACCTTGTCTACCTGCTGCAAGCGCATGATCTGTCGCCGCAGGCGCGGGAGCTCACTGCTGTGGCGGCACGCGAGCTGGAGCGCGTGGGACATATCACGCGCTCGACACTGAGCTTCTACCGCAAACTGCCGGGGCGCACGCTCGATCTGTACACGATGCTCGACGAGGTGGTGCAACTCTTCAGCTCGCGCGCGACGCAACAACACATTGAGATTCGCACGCGCATCGATGACGAGGTACGCGATGCGAACTACGACCCCGCGCTGCGCCAGGTCTTTGCCAACCTCGTGGGCAACGCCATTGAGTCGATGGAGAGCAAGGGTGGCCGCCTTTCGGTGCGTGCGCGCATCGAGGGCGCGAATACTGTCATTCTCATCTCAGACACGGGACACGGCATTGATCGCGCACACATGCGTTCGGTCTTCGAGCCGTTCTTTACGACGAAGGGCGAGCGCGGCACGGGGCTTGGCCTGTGGGTGACGCGCGGCATCCTTGAGGAGCAGGGAGGACGGCTGCGGCTTCGCAGTGCCACGAGTGGACGGCACCGCGGAACGACGGTGCGGGTTCAGCTTCCTGTGCTGCGGCAGTCTCGTGTGGCGTCGGAGTCTGCGGCACTGGTGAACTGACCCTGCGCGCAGAGACAGGTTCTGCAGTCCGATTTAGAATCCAGTCATGGAAGTGGCACACGGTTCTATCCAAAAGAATGTCCTGGGCCAGCCTCTGGAGATGTGCGGCAGCGAGCCGATGACCGGTTTCTTCCGCGACGGATGCTGTAAAACCGGTCCCGAGGACCTGGGCGTGCATACCGTGTGTTGCGTGGTTACTGAAGAGTTTTTAAGGGTTTCGGCGCAACTGGGGAACGACCTTTCGACGCCGATGCCGCAGTTTGGGTTTCCAGGGCTCAAACCGGGTGACCACTGGTGCGTTTGTGCGGCCAGATGGTTGCAGGTGCAGCGCGCTGGAGCAGCATGCCCTGTAGTTCTCGAGGCGACCCACGAGGCGACGCTGGAGATTGTGCCCTTCGAGTTGCTTCTGCAGTATGCCGTGATTCCGGAGACGCTTCATTAGGGCGAGCTCCCGATTTACATAGCCTTCATGACAGGCATAGTGTCACCGTAAGAGGCTGTTTGTCTTGACAGATACCGAAGCAGTCAGTCATTCTGATCTTGATTCTTACAGCCTAGGTTTTCTGTAGCGCGAACACTCAAAGGGGGCCCTCCTCACCCCTTCGCGAACGCGAGCCAGCTTATCGGTTTCGCCACGTTGTACGACAGGAGCTTGCTTTTATGTCCAGGAGTTTCGTTAAGGCACTTAGCGTGGCCGTTACGGCCTTCGTGTTTTCACTCTGTTCCACTTTGCCGGTGATGGGCCAGACGTCTGGAAACGGAAACATCGTAGGAACTATTACCGATCCCTCGGGTGCAGCGGTTCCCAACGCCACTGTTGTGGTCACGAACACGGACACGAGTGTGTCGCGCACGTTGACGACCAATGGCGACGGTCTTTATGCAGCGAACTTCCTTCAACCGGGTCACTATGAGGTCATTGCCAGCGCCGCCTCGTTTGGCAAGATCAATCACAAGAACCTGACGCTTACCGTCGGACAGATCCTCACGGTCGACGTCGCGCTGCCTCCAGGATCGGTGAGCGCCGCGGTCGAGGTTACGGCGGCGGTTCCGATTCTCGACCCGGATAAGACCGAGGTCTCGCAGACGATCGACGAGAAGCTGATCTCCAACCTTCCCATCGCGTCGCGCAACTGGAGCGCCTTCGTGCTGAATACGCCGAACGTCGCGCAGGACGGCGGCACGGGCCTGGTGAGCTTCCACGGCATCAGTGGTCTTTACAACCAGAACTACGTGGACGGCTCGAACAACAACCAGATGCTGTTCTCCGAGGCTCGCGGCCGTTCATCGGGTGCGCCATATGTCTACTCGATCGATTCGATCAAGGAGTTCCAGGCGCAGGCTTCGAACTACTCGGTAGAGTTCGGACAGGCCGCCGGCGGACAGGTCAACGCGGTTACCCGCAGCGGCACCAACCAGTTTCACGGCGACGCCTTCTACTACCTGCGCTATCCGGACCTGAACGCGTTGGACCCATACAGCAAGTTTCAGGCGCTGCACAACGGAGCGACGCCGTTCCTGCTGACCCAACCGATTCACCAGCAGCAGCAGTTTGGTGGTTCGGTGGGTGGACCGATTCTCAAAGACCGGCTCTTCTTCTTCTTCACCTATGACGGCTTCCGCCGCGTGGGCCGCGTGCTGTACTCCAACACGAACACGATTTCGCTGACGCCCTCGGGTCCAACAAGCAGCACAACACGTTACGCCGACGCAGTGCCCGTCGTTGGCACTCCGGTATCCGATGCACCGCCACGGCTGCGCAGTGCACTCAACGGCATCAATTTCCTGCTGCAGGTCTCGAATGTGGCGGCCGGCAGTGTTCCACCGTCGCGCTACGCCAAGCAGAACCTCTTCTTCCCGCGTCTGGACTGGCACATCAACGGACGTAACGATGCGTTCGTCGATTACAACTTTGTGAACTTTGACTCGACCTACGGCTACAGCGGCGCGCCGACGTTCACCAACAGCTCACCTTCGACGAACGGACCGACGAGCTACCACGAGCGCTTCCTTGTTGCTGGTCTGACGTCTCAGATTGGCAAGGCCTCGGTAAACCAGGTTCACTTCCAGTACGGTCGCGACCTCGAGACGGCGGGTGCAAACGCTGCCGGACCGAGTGTGGCTACGGGAGTCGTAACCTTCGGCATGCCCAACGCACTTCCCCGCGTGGCTGAGCCTGACGAGCACCGCATTCAGTTCACCGATGTCTTCTCGACGGTGAAGGGGCACCACACCTTCAAGTTCGGCGGCGACGTGAACATCATTCACGAGATCATGATCAACCTCTTCCAGGGCGGCGGTATCTACGGCTATGGAGATGCCAACACGCTGCTGAACTTCCAGGACTGGATCCAGGACGCCTTCCAGGGACAGCCTGGAGACACCGACCCGTATGCCGGTTATCACTACAACACCTTCGTGCAGACGATCGACAAGGTAAACACGGTTGCCGGTACCCAGGGCAAAGACGACTTCTGGATGAAGATGTACGACGTCTTTGCTGAGGACAGCTGGAAGCTGACGCCGAAGTTCACGCTGAATGCCGGAGTTCGTTACGACGTTCAGTTGACGCCGGCACCTGGCCTCGTCAACAACAACTTCGCACCGCTCTCGACCTACTACAGCCAGACGATCAAGAACGTGCTTGATCGCGTGCAGCCGCGTGTGGGCTTCAGCTGGCAGGCACGGCCGGGAACGGTGGTTCGCGGCGGTTATGGCTTGTTCTCCGCGCTCAACCAGGGCAGCACGTATTACGCGATGCGCGTAGAGAACGGTGTGGTCCAGGTGAACTATAACTACACTGGTTGCCAGTCGAGCGTGGGGCACACGTCATCCGGTCTCGCTGCCCAGACGGTTCCGAGCGCGGCCAACAGCCTGCGTTATCCCTTCGTGCCTTTCCCGGTCACGGGACCTCCGCTGTCGCTTTCGCTCTTCCCGAGCGGTGGCACCGCGCCCACTGTGAACGGTCCGCCCGTCCTCGGTTCGCAGAGCTTCCATGGTCTCGATCCGAACTTCGTTCCACCGCTGGCGCACGAGGCTAACCTTAGCGTCGAGCAGGCGCTGCCTGGTCATATGTCGCTGTCGGTTGGCTACGTGGCCACGCGTGCTTTGCGGCTGCCGGTCTTCCTTGACTCGAATCTCGTTGGCCAGACTCCGCACGGGACGCGCACCTATAACGTGATCGATACGAGCGGCAATGTGATCAAGCAGCTCACGGTGCCGGTGTATATGCAGTCGGATCGCCGCAGCTCTGCGATTACCTCGATCAACACGGGCTTCAGCGCTGCAAACACCTGGTATAACTCGCTGGCGGTGACGGGACGCCGTCCGTTTGCGAACGGAATCGAGGTCCTCGCGAACTACACGTGGGCACGCGCAACCGATACCGGCCAGGTGCAGGGCGCGTTTGGCACCTTCTATGGCGGCGACATTCCGCTGAATCCCAACAACATCCGCGGCGATAACGGACCCTCGGACATCGATATCCGGAATCGCTTCACCGGCAGCCTCGTCTACACGCCACACGTGCTTGAGTCGAACAAGGCCGTCAAGTACACATTGGATGGCTTCACCTTTGCCGGTTCCTTGATTGCCTCTGGTGGCCAGCCGATCTCCATGGGCATGAGCGGCACCGTTTACTCCGGCACAGGCACGAGCTACGGCGCGGACGGCAACATTTATGGCGGTGCGATGAGCTCGAGCTCCGGCGCACCTACCACCGGACGTCCGCCGCAGATCGGTCGCAACAGCATCTACGCTCCGGGATTCAACGACATCGACTTCCGCGTGGCGCGTGATATCCCAATTCATGAGAGCATTCGCCTGCAACTGACGGCGGAGGCGTTCAATTTACTCAACCACCAGATCATCACCTCGGTGAACACTACGCAGTCGCAGTACATCAATGCGGGTGCGACCGTCAGCGAAGTGAAGTGCAATGCGAGCACAGTTCCTGCGGGGTCTGCTCTGCAGGGCTGCATCTCGCCGTTTGTCACCACGCCGCTGAATTCGTTCGGTGTGACCTCGGGCACGAACAACTCGCTCTATGGTCCACGCCAGATGCAGTTCATCGCGAAGCTGTTCTTCTAATCAGCGAAACGCAAGCAAGAGAATGGCCCGGAGCGATCCGGGCCATTCTTTTTGTGCTGATGATGGATGAACGCTAGGTCGATTCGCCCTTCGTCGGCTGCTGCGTTGCGTCGGAAAGTGTGACCTTCATATTCATGCGCCGCTTTCCGCGGAAGACGGTAACGGTGATGGTGTCGCCGGCGTGATGCTCGTTCAATGCGTTCGAGAGATCCGGCTTGCTCGTAACCTCGTGCCCGTCGATTGCAACGATCAGATCGCCACCAAGCACGATCGGGGTGAAGCCGAGATAAGCGCGCTGTGAGCCGCCATGCAATCCGGCGCGTTCCGCTGCGCCATTCGGGAGGACGCGCTCGATGAGCACGCCGTAATCCGCGGGCAAGCCAATCTGTTGGGCGAGGTCCGGGCTGATCTCGAGCGTCACAGCGTCCATCGACGGACGCCGCACACGCCCGTAACGCGCGAAATCGTCGAGCACAGCCTTCGCCGTCGAAATGGGAATTGCGAAGCCAATGCCGGCTGACTGTTCGGCACCGCCGTTTGGATTGCTGGCGATCATTGTCGTGATCCCGATGACCTCGCCGTGTGAATTCAGGAGCGGACCGCCCGAATTGCCGGGATTCACCGATGCATCCGTCTGAATCGCGTTATCGATCTTCATCCCTGTAGGCAGTTGCACCGAGCGGAGAGCGGAGATGATGCCGCGCGTCATCGTGCCCTGGAAGCCAAACGGATTGCCGATGGCGTAGACGCGCTGCCCGACCATCAGGTGAGTCGAGTCCGCGAGCGTTGCAGGCTGAAGATCGGGTGCGTTACTGATCTGCAGGAGAGCGATGTCGTGCGCCTTGTCTTTGCCCAGCACGGTTGCCTTGTACTTCTTCTTGTCGGAGAGCGTGACCTCCACCAACTGTGCGCCCTCGACTACGTGATTGTTCGTCAGGATGTGACCCTGCTTGTCGATGACGAAGCCCGAGCCCTGGCCCTGTTCGGGCACCGGTTGATAGAAGAAGTCGTAGGCAACCTGCACCGACGTGATGTTCACGACCGAAGGCAGAGCTCGCTTGTAGACGGCGATGTTCTGCTCCTCTTCGGAATCGAGCGCAGGTGCTGCTTCGGCCTCGGTCACTTTGAAGGTTCCCATCGGACCGTTGACCGTTGAGGTCGTCATCCCCGGCGACTGTTGCGGTGAACCGTGCACAAGGCCGGCGATCGTCCCGATGGGGAAGAAGTGTGTGGATAGCAGGTAGAAACCACAGAGGATCAACAGAACAAGCAACACAGAACGCAGCTTCATGGCAGGTGACCTTCTGGGGCGCACACGGCGACCTGCTTTAATTCTACGAGGAATGTTGCGAACTAGTTCCAACCTGTCGCGCACGATAGCGCCGCAAGTCTCATGGAATCAGCGAATCGCCATTCCTCGGTCTTTGCTTCGCTCAATCTCCAGCAGCCGCCGTTTGCGCTCCAGGCCCCAACGGTAGCCGGTCAGCCGGCCATCCGAGCCAACCGCGCGGTGGCAGGGCACTACGATGGCCAGGGGATTCGCTCCGCAAGCCGCGCCTACCGCGCGCACGGCCTTGGGTGCGCCAATGGTCTCTGCAATCTGCGAGTACGTGCGCGTCTCTCCGCGCGGAATCGATCGCAGCGCCTGCCACACGCGATGTTGAAATGAGGTCGCCCGCACGTCGAACGGCAGGGAGGCAGCGGTCGCGCTCTCCGTTATCTGCGACAACACCATGCGAACGGCTTCGCCAAGCCGGGCATCGTCACGCTGCAGGGACGCCTTCCCGAAGCGCGCCTTCAGTTCTCGCTCTGCCTCTTTGTCAGAGTCCGCGAAGAGCACGGCGCAAAGTCCGCGATCTGTGCCGGCAACGAGCATGCGCCCGAGCGGCGACTCGGCGGTGGACCACCGGATCGTCTCGCCCGCCCCATGTGCCTTCATGGTTGAAGGCCGCATACCAAGCGCATTCGCTGCGTTCTCGTACAGCCGGCTGGAGGAACCGAAGCCAGCGGCATAGACCGCATCGGTCACGGACGCCGAAGAATTGCGAACTTCATTGCGGAAGCGCTCGCGCCGCTGCGCCCGAGCGAACTCTGACGGTGTGACTCCGAGGACGCGCTGAAAGCCACGCAGCAGCGCGAACCGGCTCAGCCCTACGGATTGCGCCAGTGCATCCAGCGAGATCGGTTCCCCCGCTTGTTCGCGTAGCATCCGCGCCGCGCGCGTCACTGCCTCGGCGTGCGGATCCCTTTGCGCGCTTCGCCGTGCCGGTTCACAGCGGAGGCAGGGGCGGAACCCCGCCGCTGCGGCATCTTCGCAGGTCGCAAAGAAGCGCACGTTGTTTCGCGCCGGACGCCGGCTCGGACAGCCTGGCCGGCAATAGATTCCAGTCGATTGCACGCCGTAGACGAAGTGCCCGTCTGCGCTGGCATCCCGGGCCAGCACCTGCTGCCATGCAGCCTCAGAATCGAATATGGAAGGTCTTTGCATCCTTGCTTCCGGTACTACAGTTGTCGTCGCCATGTCACCATACTCGTGCCAATGTCGCCTTGGCGACACTCCGTTCCGTGCGCTCAAAGTGATTATGAGGAGAGGAGAATCGCCCGTCCTGCCCCCGTTCCAAGGCCGAGTGTACCGTTTTGCGGCACCTGCCACTTTTGTGTACCCGTTTCTTGTTCAGTGCTTTACTCTTACCGGAGCGGCGCGGCCACGTAGAGATGCCCTCCCGTGTAGCTAACCTCGGTACGGTCGATAAATGCCGCTTTGGCGTTGTTGTTTGAGCTTGTTGTTGGTCTCGGTTTCCTGGCTCGTTGGCGCGCCGCCGTCGGAGGCACAGGGCTCTGATGCGTCGGCCATCCTTACGGGAGCCGTGAACGATCCGTCCGGTGCGCGCATTCCTCGCGCCTCGGTCCATATTCACAGCGACAAGCTGGATCGCGATACCTCCACGAACGGTACCGGGATCTTCACCGTCACACTGCCTGGTGGAGCGTATACCGTCACGGTGCGCGCGACGGGCTTTCGCGAACTCAGCTACGATACGACCCTCCACGCTGGCGATCACGAGAATTTGAACCTCCGCCTCGCCATCAATGCTGCTGTAGAGGTCATCAGCGTCGACCCATGGGCGGGTAGCACCGATAAACAGAGTTCGCTGAGTCTCTCCGGCAATCAGCTCGAAATTCTCTCGGACGATCCGGAGACGTTGCATCAGCAACTCATAGCGATGGCTGGCGGCGGGATGGGTCTCGCTGCGCCACAGTTTTACGTCGATGGCTTCAGCAACGGGCAGGTTCCCCCGAAGTCCGCCATCCGCGCGATCCACATCAACAGTGATCCCTACTCGACGGCCTACGACCGTCCGGGATTTGGCCGCGTGGAGATTGAGACACAGGCCGGTGGGAACCGGCTTCACGGCATGTTCGATGTCGGCGGAACGGGCAGCGCGCTCAATTCCAACAACCCTTACACTGACGCCCAGCCGCCGTACTATCAGTTGCTCTTTCGCGGCAACGTGAGCGGACCCATCGGAAAGAACACGTCGTATTTCCTCGCGGGAAACACGAGCGATCTGCAGAACAACGCCATCGTGAATACTGTGACGGTCTCCGAAGCGGTGCCGAATCCGCAGCGCGAAGATGACTACAGCTTGCGGCTCGATCATAAGTTCACGGCTGCGAACCAGATGAATGGGCGCTATGAAATTCATCGTGTGCATCAGACGAACGCCGGGGTCGGCCTGCTTGTCCTGCCGGAAGAGGGCTACACCAACAACGCGCTGACACAGATGCTGCAGCTCGATGACAACGAGATCTTCAACCCGAAGATCGTCAACGATATCCGCTTTCAGTACATGCGCATGCGGACCATGCAGGCTCCTAATGCTACTGCGGCGACGATCATCGTCCAAGGGGCCTTCTCCGGTGGTGGCTCGCCCACGCAGATGCTGCACGACAATCAGGATCAATATGAGCTGCAGGAGAATCTCTCCGTCGACCGCGGAACCCACTTCATCCGCGCCGGCCTGCGGTATCGGCTCTTCCGCAACAGCAATGACTCGCGCGCCGGTTACAACGGCGAATACATCTTTCCGGACGTCGCCTCGTATCAGGCCGGTACGCCCACGCAGTTCAGTCTCACCGCAGGCCAGTCGAGCGCGATCGGTCAGCACCGGCGATCTGGGCCTCTACGCTGAAGACAATTGGAAGATCTCGCGGAGCTTGACGCTGGATTATGGCCTTCGCTACGAGACGCAGACCGCGATTCCGGATCATAACGATCCCGCGCCGCGCGTCGGCTTCGCCTGGGCAATTGGCCCGAGGGCAGCGAAGACTCCCATCCTCACGCTGCGCGGTGGCACAGGAATCTTCTACCAGCGCCTCACGGCAGCCGATCTACTCCCGTCGGTGCGTCAGAATGGCGTGAATCAGGTAGCGTACTTCGTGCAGAACCCGACCTCCTCTTCGCCCTATACGACAACGACGATCTATCGCGTCGATCCGCGGCTGAAAACTTCGCATACGCTCGTCAGCAGCATCACAGCCGAGCGCATCATTGGTCACATCGGCAACATCGCTGTGAATTATCTGGAGGCTGACGGACGCCGACAGTATCTGTTGCTGAACGCGAATGCACCGCAGCCCGGCACCTACGACCCGAACGATCCTGCGAGTGGTGTACGACCGTTCGGCGGCACGCAGAACATCTACCAGTACACGGCCGAGGGTACGGGACACGCCCAGATGTTCTTCACGAACCTGAATCTCAATCCCACACGGCGCCTGTATCTTTTCGCGTTCTACGTTGTGCAGCAGGACCGCAGTGACGCAAACGGGACCTCGTGGTTCGCTTCGAACCCGTACAACATCCGGCAGGACTACGGCCGCGATGATTCGGATACTGGACAGAGCTTCTACACGGGCGCCGCCATCAATCTGCCATATGGCTTTACTGTGCAGCCGTTTATCTCCGCGCGCACTGGACGGCCGTTCAACATCACGACAGGCACCGATCTCAACGGCGACACAATCTACAACGACCGCCCCACGTTCGCGACCAATCTCTTACGGCCATCTGTCGTGCGCACGGCCTATGGAAACTTTGATACAGCTCCGATGCCCTCGCAGACGAACATTCCCTACAACTACGGCCACGGGCCCGGACTTCTGTGGGTTGATCTGCAGGCGAGCAAGGTCTTTCACGTCGGCCCGCGGGCTGCGATGACGGCTGCGCCTCAATCGGGCACTGGCAGCGCCACTCACGCGCCGCACCAGGAACGCCCCTGGACACTGAGTCTCTCTGTCGAGGCACAGAACCTCTTCAACCACGTGAATCCGGGTCAGCCTGTGGGCGTGCTCTCTTCTCCACTCTTCGGACAGTCACTCTCGGTTGCAACGGACTTCAGCACGCTGACGGCGGCAAACCGCACGCTACTGCTCCACTCCACCTTCACGTTCTAGTGATCAGCTCGTCGCATCAGGGGGTCTGCTCGACCTCGGCCTGCAGCGTCGTCACGGCCGGCGGGAGCGGAACCGCCCTGCCATTTGCGTCAATCTCATTGGACTCGACATAGAAGTGTGTCAGGTTGGCGACTGCGTAGCTTGTCGTGATCGCCACATCGGCTGCATCTCGTCCGGTGGCCATCAGAACGCGCCCAAGCCGCGGCTTGTTGTGGCGCGCATCGATATCCCACCAGCGGCCGCCGAGCCACACCTGATACCACGCGCTGAAGTCGCCGGGACTACTGTAGGGTACGCGAATGTCGCCGAGCTGTCCGGTAACGTATCGCGCGGGAATGTTCAGGCAGCGCGAAAGGGTGACCGCCAAGTGCTGAAAGTCGCGGCATACACCGGCGCGTTCCGTGAACACATCCATCGCGGTCTTCGTCGGCCGCGCGGCCATGTAGTTGAACGCGACCTTCTCATGCACCCAGTCGCGGATCGCGCCCGCCTGTTCCCATCCCGGTTTCAGCCGGCCGAAGAGGTCATGTGCGATTCCACCAAGTCGGTCGACCTCACAGTAACGGCTCGGCAAGAGGAACGGTAGCACTCCAGTCGGAAGATCTTCGACGGGAGTCAGCTCGAGATCAAAGCCCTGTGGATCGGGTGCCTCGCTTGCATCAACGATGTTCGAGCCCGTCAGGCGAATCGCTCCCGCAGGTGCAACGAACCTGGAGCAGCGGTTGCCGAAGGTGTCGACGAAACTCTCAACGTGCAGCAGCGTCGTGCCTTCACAGTCCGTTGCGGGGCCAGCGTGCTCCACTGTCAACTCATCGGGGGCGATGACGCGTGGACCAACGCTGGGATGCACATTCAGCATTGCGACCACCGGTGTGCGAAATGGGAGATAAAACTGGATGTCAAATTCGGACTTGATAAGCACAAAAATATCCCTGGGCGCGAGAAGCCGCACTTTGTAAGATGCGGATGCGCGCAATCAAAGCTGTGTGCGCTCGAATGTGGCCCGAATCTGTCTACAAGCGGTTGATCCCAAATGGAACAGGGGAGCCATTCGGCTCCCCCCTCCTGCGTACCGTTGAGATTCTCACTTCGCGACCAGCTCTGCAGCAGCGCCACTCTTCAGCGCCTCGGCCTTGTCCGTCGCCTCCCATGTGAAGCTCTCACCTGAGCGTCCGAAGTGTCCGTACGCTGCCGTCTTCTTGAAGATCGGACGGCGCAGGTTCAGGCTCTCGATGATGCCCTTCGGCGTGAGCTGGAAGTTCTCGCGAACCAGCTCAATCAGCCGCTGCTCGCTCACCGTGCCGGTGCCGAAGGTGTCAATGCGGACGCTCACCGGCTCTGCAACGCCGATCGCGTAGGCAAGCTGCACTTCGCAACGTTCTGCGAGCCCCGCAGCGACGATGTTCTTCGCCACATAGCGTGCCATGTACGCCGCCGAGCGGTCAACCTTTGTTGGGTCCTTGCCCGAGAACGCGCCACCGCCGTGCCGGCCCATACCGCCGTAGGTATCGACGATGATCTTGCGTCCGGTCAGGCCCGTGTCGCCCATTGGTCCACCGATGACGAAGCGGCCCGTCGGGTTGATGTGATACTTCGTCTTCGCATCGAGCAGTTCGGCCGGAATTACGGCCTTGATCACCTGCTCCAGGATCTCCTTGCGAAGCTGCTCGTTGGTGACATCCTCCGCATGCTGCGTCGAGATGACGACCGCATCCACGCGCATGGGACGGTAGTTCGAGTCGTATTCCACCGTCACCTGGCTCTTGCCGTCGGGGCGCAGGTACGGCAGCTTGCCGTTCTTGCGAACCTCGGTCAGCTTTTCCGCGAGGCGGTGCGCCAGCGAGATCGGTGCCGGCATCAGATCCGGCGTCTCATTCGTGGCGAAGCCGAACATCATGCCCTGGTCGCCGGCGCCGCCGGTGTCCACGCCCTGCGCGATGTCGGGGCTCTGGCGGTTGATCGTCGAGATGACGCCGCAGGTATTGCAGTCGAAGCCCTTGAGAGCATCGTCATAGCCGATCTCGCGAACCGTCTCGCGCACCAGCGTTTGGAAGTCCACATAGGCCTGGGTGGTAATCTCGCCGGCAACGACGACGAGTCCGGTGCAGGTCAGTGTCTCGCACGCCACGCGGCTCAACGGGTCCTGCGCAAGGCAGGCATCGAGAATCGCGTCTGAGATCTGATCGGCAATCTTGTCCGGATGACCTTCGGTCACGGACTCTGAGGTGAAGAGGAAACGGTCGGTTGTATTCGCCAAAGCGAAAGACTCCTGAATGAGATAGCCGGACATCCTTCGAAAAAGGGAACGGGTTCGCAAGCGAGCCTGTCCTGAGCAAAGCCGAAGGACCCGACGACCGGTTTCATCCACCGCACACGCTCCACCTCCCTGAGGCAGGCAGACTTGGCAGACTCCGGTCGCTCCACAGCCGATGGGAATCGGATTTGCGGAACCTCTTTATTTTACTCTGCGAACGGTCGAGACGCTCCCACAACACACGCATTGGAAGGAATTCCGCATCGAACGGAGCTCCCATGCACTCAGCGGCGATTGCCATCTCTCTGCAAATAAAAGGCGCCCGCCGAAGCGAGCGCCATAAGTGCTTCCCTGAGGTGTTGTTAGAAGGAGAACTTGCCTGCGAACTGCACGATGCGGGCATCGCGGTACCCGGTGACCTCACCGAAGGTTCCCGCCGAGCCGGCAGCGACAGATATCGTCTGCACGTTAGTGTGGTTCACCGCGTTGAAGGCCTCGGCTCGGAACTGGAAGGCCAGCCGCTCGTAGATCTTAAAGTTGCGGAAGATGCCGATGTCTACGCGGTTGAAACCAGGACCTTCAATCGGGCCACGCTTCTCGGTCGGCGGGACCGAACTGTTCGGATCCGGCGCTGCGAACGCACCCGTATAGAACCACAGTTGGTTGTAACCCTTGTTGTGGAGCTTCACGCCGTTTCCATTGTTCGGGTTGCCCAACTGATTCAGGCGAAGGCCCGCGTTGGTATTGCCGAGCAGGCCGATCCCGGCGTTATCCGTGATGGTGCCCGTGTTGGTGCGGCCGTTGAAGACGCTGGTCATGCCACTCGGCAGGTTGTACGACGGCGAAAACGCGGAGCTCGCCGAAACCGTCAGCGGAAGTCCCGAGTCGATTGCGTAGATACCCGAGACTTCCCATCCGCCGATCAGATGCCCCTTGAAGCCCTGTTGGTCGCGGAACCAGGGCAGTTCCCACACCCCGTCGATCGAAACCACGTTCGTGCGGTCCACGGCCGCGCGTCCGTAATCGCCGTTGATGTTGTAGATGTCCTGGGTGAAGCCCGAGTAATCGGCCTGCGCATTCGTGAGCCCACGCGACCATGTGTAGTTGGCGTCGATATAGCTCTTTCCACTGAACCGCTTGGTGACCTTCACCTGGAGCGAGTTGTAGTTCGAGCTGTAGATGGTGCGGAGCCCGTCGACCGAGAAGTATCCGGTATACGGTTTGATCTGGTTCAGCACGCGATCGCAAGTGGAATTGAGGAACGATTGCTTGTTGGTATCCGGGTCGATGCAGGCGCTGCCGGAGTTCGAAGGCTGCACCTTGCCCACCCAGGCTCCCGCCCGCGGCTGATTGAGATTCAGCGCACCAGACAGGTGAGTGCCGTGGTCGCCGAAGTAGCCCATGTCGAACATGAGCGTCGGAGTGATCTGCTGCTGAATATCCAGCGAGAACTGCTGTACGTACGGTGTCTTGTAGTCGAGTGGCACCGCCTGAAGGCGGCCTGGGGTAGTCGAGAGCCCCGTGGTCGCACCGCCGCTGGGATTATCGGCCGAAGCCTGACCCAGCGAGTAGGTCACGACCGCTGGCGGATTGTTGAACACCGTCGTCTCGTAGTAGCTCACGGGAGCATCGTCGAACGCCCAGCCATAACCGCCGCGCAAAGCGGTACGCCCGTTGCCGAAGACATCGAACGCAAAGCCGACACGCGGCGCGAAGTTGTACTTCTGAGCCGCGCCGACCTTGTTCCCGAACTGAGACGCCTGATTGTTGTTGCTACTGTTTGGACCGTTGAAGATCATGCCGTTGATGTAGTTGATTCCGGCATAATTTGCGTTCGGATTCGCGGCCGTGGATTGTCCTGCGTTGCTGCCCGTCTGGCTGCAGGGAGAAGTGAAGCAGATGAGGCCGGTCGTCGCAATTGTGGGGGCCTTTGTAGGATCAAACTTCGAAGGATCAAAGTTGCTCAGTAGAAGGTTTGCATCCCATGGCTGACGGTAGTACGCATAGCGAACGCCGAGGTTCACCGTCAGGCGTGGAGTCGCCTTCCAGTTGTCCTGCGCGAACGCCTCCCAGAGCGACTCCTTGATGTCGGTGACGGGATCCTTCGAAAGCTGGCTGACGCCGCCGTTCGCGTTACCGGTTAGGAAGTTCGCGAAGGCCTGAGCTGTGGCTGCGCCGGCATTGCTGTTGACGGGAACGCATCCTGGCAATTGCGGGCCTGAACAGGCGTATGCCGCATCGTTAGCGAAACTGAATGCGCCCTGTGTTCCGGTCGTGTTGTTTTCAAGCTTCTGGTAGTGGTTGTAGGAGAAGCCTGCGATGATCGTGTTCGTGTGAAGCTGCTTAGTCACATCACCGAACGCCTGGTGATTCGTGCCATGGTCGATGTACGCGATGCTGGGGTTAAGGTTGGACATGCCGCTCACTGTGAGTGTCGGAACGACTCCCACAGTATTGGCGAACGGGAGGCTCGGCTTGATATCGGGCGACTCGCTCGATGACAGGAAGCCCGCATTTGTCGAGACGATGTTTCCGTTGGAGAACGCGTATCCCGCATTCAGTAGCAGCGTTGGATTGAAGACGTAGGTGCCGTGCGCGAGGTGTTGCGTCCCCGGATTCACGACAGTCGCGATGTTGGCGCCCGGGATCGGCACCGTCGTGAACTGCCCCTGCTGCAGAACTTGCGGGAACGTGTCGTGCAGGTAGCGGTAGAAGATCGTGATCTTCTGCCCGAGCTGCTGATCGATACGCACTGTCGTGTCGTTGTTATTGAACGTGTTCTTGAAGTTGGAAAAGATCGAGTGAGGATCAAAGCCGTGCGCGATGTCGTATGCCTCATCAGGCACGGGAGTCTTCGCGTAAACGTCCTTCAGGTACGACTGCGCCAGCGGCGAAAGGTTCGTCACCTGCGTACCCGTTGCCGTGCAAGAGTTCACCTGCGTTGCGGGATTACTGGAAAAGGCCGTGCACACTACGACCGGTCCCGTCGTCCAAGTAGTACCAACCTTCTGGCCTGACTTGGTGAAATCGCCTGTACGCTCACTGGCCTGCGGTACAAGCCCCTGCACGCCGGAGGCGTACTGGATGATGCGCTGCCACTCTTCGGAGACGAAGAAGAAGGTCTTATTCCTTCCGTCATAGACCTTCGGAATATAAACCGGGCCGCCGAAGGAGAAGCCGAAGACGTTATAGCGGTACGGTGTCTTCTTGAAACCGAGGAAGTCGTTGGAGTATCCGTTCGCGTCGAAGGCGTCGTTGCGCAGGTACTCATACGCGCTGCCGTGAACGTGGTTCGAGCCGGACTTTGTCACGACGTCGATCTGGCCAGAGGCGTTGCGGCCAAACTGCGCGCTGTACTGGCCGCGCAGAGTCTTGAACTCAGCGATGGCATCCGGGCTCGGATAGGTGTAGAGCGTGAGGTTCGCGCCGCGATCCAGGTTGTCGGCGCCGTCGATCGTCCAGCTGTTCGAGGTGTTGCGGCCGCCGTTCACGGAGAAGTTCACCGTGCTCGACGCTCCGCTCAAACCTGAGGGGCCACGAGTCAGGTCGTCTGTGGCACCGCCGTAAGCCACACCCGGCTGCAGGTTCATCAGCGTCTCGTAGTTACGAGTGACCAGCGGCATCTCGTTCATCTGCTCGGAGTTGATCAGGCCCTGGGATGTTGCGTCCTGGAGGTTGATTCCAAGCGTGTCAGCCGTAACTGTCACCGTTTCGCTGGCTCCGCCGGCTGAAAGCAGACGGTTCACAGTCAACGCGTCACTGACGTGCAGCACAATCCCCGTCACGCTCTCTGTCTTGAAGCCCTGATCGACGATTTGGACCGTGTAAGTGCCCAGCGGCAGTGCAGTGCCGGTATAGAATCCCGCCCCGTTCGTGGTCAGAGTGCGAATGGTCGTTCCGCGGTCTGTATTGATCAGCTTCACCGTAGCGCCCTTGATGGCCGCTCCGCTCGAATCGGTGATGGTTCCGCTGATGCTGCCGCTCGTAGCGTCCTGCGCACCCGCGGCCACCAGTGCCGTGACCATGAAAGCCGCGCAAAGAACAGCTCTCATTCTTCGTATGTACTGAGTCATCTGTTGCCTCCAAAAACCTCTCAACTGCCGGTCGCAAAAGGTGCGCCTCGGGTCCTGCTCAACGTCGATCCCGGGCAACTGTCGCTACAAGGGCTCAGAAAAAGCAAAAGGGCCCCAGAGCCGGTGGACCCAGGGAACTTCACGAAAATCCATTCAAAATGCCCACGTGCGATGCTCGAACGATTCCATGTGGAGCATTTGTTTCACGTGGTGTAGATTCTTCAGAGTTCAAGCCGACATTAAGCTGACACCCCCATGGTGTCAAGCGCATTTTGTGCGCTGTGGCTTTGAAATGTGACGATTCGACCTGCCCCACTCTTTTTTCCTTGTAGTCCGTGCGATTTCCGCTCATCTCAGCACTTATCCCGGAAGCTTCATCATGATGCGAATTGAACCGGTTTGGAGATGCTGTTTCAGGCATCCGTCCGGCACAAACCGCCCGCCACTTACAGAGCGGTACAAATGTTTCACAAAATGGTATACCTTGTGAGCCCAAGGCCAGCCTCGTCGGGAACCACCGGATTCACCCCCCACCGTTCGCACGTCTGAGTACCCGCGAACTGCGCCGGCCCGAACCTGCAAGTTATGGCACTACTTCGCGAGGGACGCATGCGTATGGCGATCAAAAAAGAGCCCAAACACCCGCATTTCCCCACCAGCATGGCTCTTCAGCTGCAGGAACTTAGCGAGGCGCGCCGCGAAATCATCCGCCCTGTCCTCGAGAGCCCGCGCGAGTTCGTTCTTCTCAACGTCCGCGATATGGCCCGCCGGCTCGAGACCGGTCCGGCCACGGTCGTCCGCATCGTCCGCGCGCTTGGCTTCGACACCTACAAGGATTTTCAGCACTATCTGCACTACCTGTCAGTCAGCAGCGCAACCATCCTCGACAGCATGCAGGCCGGCGGCACCACCGAGACCTCCAAGATCCTCCGCGGCTCGCGCCGCCAGATTCAGCAGAACATCGACTTCATCCTGGAACGGCTCGATCTGCACCAGATTCAAAACATCGCTGCACGCATCGATCAGGCCGACCGGGTGCTTCTCCTCGGCGGCGACATGGCTGCTCCGCTGGTCGAGTACATGGAGTATCACCTCACAATCGCCGGGCTTCCTGTGGTCGCCGCCACGA
Organism: uncultured Acidobacteriaceae bacterium; assembly: GCA_963827415.1. GTDB lineage: Bacteria > Acidobacteriota > Terriglobia > Terriglobales > Acidobacteriaceae > Granulicella. Next base: position 249,566 of record CAWHBA010000030.1, on the reverse strand, counting down.
GCCCCGGCCGCGCCACCCACCTGGCTCGTTCGACAGGGAAGCGAGATGTTGCCATCGGGATCAGCTTTCGCCGCGGCCTGCGCATGACCATCGAAGGTGTGCAACGGGCAAAAGACAACGGTTCCTATTGCATCGGAGTCACCGACTCGCCACTCTCACCGCTCGCACGCTTTTCTGACGAGCTCGTGATCGTTCCGATTAACAGCCTGTCCTTCGCGGCGAGTTACGTCGCGCCCATCGCTTTGATTGATTTGATTACAGCGGGCGTCGGCAGTCTGCGGCGCGAGCAGGTCGTCGGCCGGCTACGCGAGGCAGACTTCGAGCAGAAGCACGGCTACCGTTGGTATCAGACCGAGTCGTAGCGGAAGGGAACTATCGTTTGCGAGACTCGGCCGCTCGCTGTGGGGGTCGCCTTCGGCTGTGCGATCAGCCGTGGCCGCACCGTGAAGTGCCACGCCACCCAGGCCAGCGCCACCAGGCCCAACACCATCAGCACCACGCCGAACCATCGACGCTCTTGTCGCATCCTGCTGCTAAGCCGATGCTGGCGCACGCTCTCGGCAAACGCCTCCCAATCGGGCTCAGTGCTTGCGTTCAGCTCACTGGTGGTGAAGCGGTCCATCCACTCCCGCTCCTCCAGACCCACGAACTGGCAGTAGCTGCGCAGGATGCCCTTGTTGAAGACGCCGCCCGGCAGGTCAGAGCTTCGCTCATCCTCCAGTGCTCGCAGGTGGCGAATCGAGACGCGCGTACTCGCGGCAATGGTTTCCAACTCCACGCCGCGCTTGACTCGTTGCTGTTGAAGATCCGTTCCGAACCCCACGTGCATCTCCGCTTTTTCGAGCCCGCCGCAAAGCGATGGCCAATTTTTGCGAGACCTTGGGACTATCGCTGTTTGGGCCCCCGGGGAAGCTCAAACACGAGAACCGTCTGCCCGGGGATCGTCTTTATTTGCACCGGATGAAGCCTTGCGGTCACCTCGGTGAGACTCCCGGGAAGATGTTCGGCGTTCAGAATTGCATGACTTGCGTGTAAGTCCAATGCCTCGTTCGTTATAGCATCTAACCCATTACCCGGCATGGGGATTGCTGGATAACCAGTCGTGACTGAAAACTGAACAGGATCCGGCGTCATCACCAGGGTCGCCCCGTCCGGACTCGCACCCATCGCCTCCAGCGTACTGGCAGCGGCCCGGTCGGCATCGCCAATCTGGTTCATCGGGTCGATCGACCGCCGGTCATCCATTACTCCACTGACCAGGTAGATCGCGATGACGGTCCCCGTCAGGACCACTGCCATCCGCCGTGTCCTCGCTGCCCGCAGAATCGCCACAATCACCACAACCGAGACGACCGGCAGCAAGGTTGTCGAACTCCGCAGCGCCGAAAACACTCCCACCGCCGGCAAAACCAGGCAGTAAACCACCAGCACCGCCACGCCGAACGCCACAGGTCCGGCCAACTCCGGCAGCCGCGCCCCGTTATTCGCTGAACCGTCACGCTTCACTGCCAGCGAGGGCAAGAACACCAGTGCCGGATACCCCAGAACCAACGCCAGCACCCTGTAGACAATTATCGCCGTCGCACTCACCCTCATCGCCGCCAGGTGCGCCACGCCATGGGACAGCATCGTGTGCAAACTCACGGGCACGCCGTAATTGCTGAAGTCGCTCAGATCATTCAGGTACAGCGCCTGTCCCGCACCCGCCGGATACGCCGTCCCCAGCACATGTTGATAAAGAAGGTGCATCGGTACCAGAGCAAGCCCAAACCCGACGAGCATCGCCACGCCATACGCGGCCGAACTCCCCGCCGGAGCCCGCGCGCCGCGTCTCTGGAGCGCGTTCGCCGCTCTCACCCGCAGCACCAGAACAACCACCAGCGGCACGAGCAGCAGCAGCCCGGCGTCGTTCCGAATCATGTACGCCGCGCACAGGCATACCAGCGCGATCACATCCTGAACGATCCCCTGACCCTCAACGGTGAATAGCGCCAGAAACCAGGCGATCGCTGCCGCATAGAACAGGGTTGGGTCCGGCGTCAGCGACCCGCTCCACCCAGCCGGGAGCAGCAGGCACAGTGTGTAGCTGGCCAGGGCAATCTTTCTGCTGCCGGTTGTGCGCATCGCCACAAACCATGCTGCCAGCGCCCATATAATTCCGGCGAGCATGGTCATCAAGAGCGCGCCATGCAGCGTCACTCCACCGAAGCGGCTTCAGCAGCAGAAGCACCAGCGACACACCGGGTCGCCAGTATTCGAGTCCCGTATTCGGCACCTGCAGGTGCTGCAGTTGGAGATCGAACAGAAACGGAACTCGAAACGCGTGATACTGTGCGAGGCTTTGGGCGAGTCCGAGCGCATAGCAGGAGTCGGGCGTCCCGCAGAACGTCACCTTTCTTGCGAACCAGACTCGCGAAGCCAGGATGATCAGCGTAAACACGGCAGCAGCGCGTCTCTCCCGGCCTTCCAGTCTCACTTGTTCGTCCTCACGCTACACATTGCCGAGGTAGTGGAATCTTCCCGGATCAGGACCGGACGCTGAATGCGGCTCATCGCCAGTTCAACTGTCAGCGGAATGAGCGCCAGGGCAAACGGAATGAAGATACGCACCTCATCAAGCTTTCCGAGGACGAGCCAGAAAATCACATAGAGCATGCTCCCGATCACCAATCCCAAATCCGTATCTTCACCTGATCTCCGATTCCTGTCATGCCACAGTCGGAAGTAGGTCCACGCGATTGGAAGCATAAAGCAGAAAAACGGCGGAAAGGTGAGCGGCTGTTGCAGGTCATGCCTGATCATCAGAACTGGAATTGGACCGTAGCTGGCGTGTGGGTACTTCACCCACATGATGTAAAGCTGAGTGCCCCCCGCAATCACGGCACACAGCAGGCTCACGGCGAGCTTCCATCCTGCATGCTGGACGCGGCCCGTTCGTTGCCTCACCAAGTATCCAATAAAGATTCCCGCGTTCAGCACGCACGCTAAATCTGCGCGGATCCATCCCTGTAGAGCCGACGCGGCGACCAGTGCAATCGCCACCCATGCCTGTCCAAGTTTCTTTGCCGCAATACGGTCCCACGAAGCCCAGAGCCAGAGCATGATAGCGGCTACGCCCGAATTGGGCAGAGTCTCTGGCCTGAAGTAGGAACCCACCCAGACCAGATAAAAACACGTCAGCGCGATGAACGCAGCCGACGCAAACCACTGAACCTCCACCGATGCTGCTCGCACAGCAGCTCTTCGTTGCAGCAGGTCGTAGAGAAGAAACACGGCTGCCAGGGAGCTGACGACATCAATGAGTGCAAATCCGTGACGGAAGCCCCATCCGAAATGCTGCACCATCCACCATGCGGCCAACTTCACGCCAATCCGGTATTGCTCTGGAGCCAGTTCGACTCCGTCTATGAAGTTCTTCCAGTAGCCCGGATTGACGCGATCTACATAGCTGTATTGCCAATATGTGAGATCGCACAATCCCAAAGCGAAGGTCAGGAGGAGCACACGGGCAGTTCGCTGCGGCCCCGCATTCGCGGGCTTCCCGCCAACATCCGCAGGCTTGTGGCCCTCGACCTGCGTGGAGTGGCTGATCGGTGCAAGGTTCATTGCTGTGACCGATTCTACGTCATCACATTCGCGCCTCCGTCTCGAAGGAGTTGTCGTAGTCTGTGGTGAGCATGCGACTTCCGTTCCCAACCCACATCTCTATCCAGAAAACGATGATCTTCGCAATCGTCGTCTTTGTGGCTCAGCAGATGGAGCACACGGATCTCGTCTTCAGCGTGCTCTTCTTCATCTACACACTGCTCGGCGTCGTGGCATTTAACTATGCCGGTGGATTTTCGCGTGCGTCGGGTACCTATATCTTCTGGTTCGTTCTTCTCACTTGCCTGGTCGGCGGAGTTTGGAAGGTCATCCTCGGAGAGCCGGGAGACTCCAATCTGACATCGGCGTCCGTCATCCTGACAACCTATATTGTCGGCGTGGCTGTCATGATTGTGGCCTTGTTTATCCGTAAGAGGATCGCCCCTTCGCCAAGGGGTGTCAGCGTTATGGTCAAGGCCGACGACATCAATCTCGGTCTCGCGAGTCTGGGGTGCCTGATTGCCAACGAACTCGCGACCTTCGCCACTCGATTTCTTCCTGGCGGCAGCGGATCCATATCCAACATCATCGTTCAGATTAATGTCTTTCTTCCGCTTGCCATCCTTCTCGGAACAATCCATACCATTCGATCGAGCGGTGGAAAGCACAGTGTCAACATCGTGACGCTTATCGCGTCGATTCAGATCTTCGCTTTTTACGGCTTGATTGGTTATTCAAAGCAGGGGATGTTGACGCCGATCGTTTGCTGGGGTGTCGCTGCTGCCTCGCAGCGGTATCGTCTCACGCTCTCGCAGGTGGTTCTACTGATTGCGTTTGCCTTCTACGCGGTGACTCAGTTGTCGCCTCTTTCTCAGATCGGGCGGCAGCTCATCCCCGACACAGCAGGCCTCAGCGATCGTGCCCGGCTGACAACGGATCTTCTCAGTCATCCTCTCCGGCTTCATCAGATGTACACGAGTTCCTTCGAAAATGACGACAAAACGGTTGGATATGCCGAGAGTTACTTCGATAAACCGCAGGGTCTGCTCGATCGTCTTACCATCATCAAATCCGACGACCGGTTGGTTACCTACACCCTGCAGGGACATACGGTTGGAAGTTTTCGAGTCGTGTACTACTTCCTCAACTGGATACCGCACATCATCCTGCCGAACAAGGAGGCGCTCATGCCCGCCGGTGTCGTGAATCCCGGCAACTTCTATGCGCATGAGGTCGGAGGCCTTGCTCCTGACGACTTCAGCACTGGTGTCTCTTTCAGCCCCACTGCCGAAGCCTTCCACATGAATACATGGCTGGGCATCGTTATTGTGGGGGGCGCCGTCTGGACGCTGCTCTTCATCATCACCGACCTAATCTGCGGAGACCTGCGCAAATCGCCCTTCGGTCTCCTTGCAATGGTCGCGTTCTCTCACGCAGCGCCCGAGAGCCTCATTGCAGGTCTTGTTTACTTCATCTTCTTCACTAACTTCGGTATTGTCGTTGCGATCCTCTTCAGTGCTTACTTCGCACCCATTCTCGGCACGCTTCTCTCCGGCAATCCAAGCAAGCGTGGGTACGCGAGGCGATCGAGCCTTGTGGCCGACGTTGCTTCCTAGCCGACCTCTCCAGATCTTCCTTTGTTCAGAACGCCGGCGCGCCGTTCGCGTACACTTCTTGTTGGCGGAACGCTCCCATCGGTTCTATGAATAAGCTCATCCTCGGCAATCTCGTCCATCGTCCCCTGCGCTCGATCATCAGCGCCTTCGCCGTCGCGATCGAAGTCATCATGATTCTCTCGATCGCCGCCATCATGTTCGGCATCCTCAACGGCAGCCGTCAGCAGACCACCGGCATTGGCATGGACATGATCGCGCACCCCGGCGCTGCCACGGCTCTCATGAACACCTCCGCGGCCTCGGCTGATGTCCGCATCGCCGGCGTGCTCCGCAAGCTTCCACACGTTGAGGTCGTTGCTCCCGTCAATATCAAGCTCACCGCCGGCTCCTCGCTCGAGAACATTTACGGCATCGACTACGCCAGCTATGACGAGCTTCGCCCCTTCGTCTTCATCGACGGCGGCCCCTTCGAGCAGCCCTACGACATGATCATCGACGACCTGCAGGCGGCCAGCGGCAAGGGCTTCCATGTTGGCGACACCATCAAGGCGCTCAACCACAACTTCCGCGTCTGTGGCATCGTCGAGCACGGGAAGGGAAGCCGCAAGTTCATTCCGCTCGACACCATGGATCAGCTCGACGGCAATCCCGGCAAAGCCGCCGAGTTCTTCCTCCGCACCGAGAACCAGCCCCAATACCAGGAAGACGTCCGCAAGGAGATCCTCTCTACTCCCGGCCTCGAAGACTGGAGCGTCCAGACCATCCAGGAGTTCCTCTCCACGCTCACGCCGGAGCGCATGCCCGGCTTCAACATCGCGCTCCGCGTGGTCATTGGCATCGCCATCATCATCGGCTTCCTCGTCATCTTCCAGTCCATGTACACCGCGGTGATGGAGCGCACGCGCGAGATCGGCATCCTTAAGTCCATGGGCGCCGGCCGCGGCGGCATTGTCTCCGTCGTGCTTCGCGAAACCGGTCTGCTCGCCGTCGTGGGCGTCATTCTCGGAGTCGCCGCGACGTATCTCCTGCGAGTGCTGCTGCACGCGCGCTTTCCCACGCTCAGTTTCCAGATCACCTCCCGCTGGGTCCTCAGCGCGGTCGTCATCGCGCTCGTGGGCGCCCTCTTCGGAGCGCTCTACCCCGCGCTCAAGGCCGCACGCAAAGATCCCATCGACGCGCTGTCCTACGAGTAGCTGAAATACCCTTGCGTCTCGTCATTAACACAGGAGCGGCAGCTGATTATCGGGGCGCACAAATCCTTTGAATCACTCCTTTGCATCCTCGCTGACAAGGTCCGCTTCAACCTACCCTGGGTCTGCTGATTCAGGCACTTCGGAGCCGATGCCGGGCGGTCGACATCAAAAGCACACCATTCTCAGACACCTGCCCGGCCTGCTCCTGCTGATCGTGGCAGCTGTCTTCTTTGCGTTTCACTTTCTCCACCTCAAAGCAGATTTCCCCAACAATTCGCCATGGATGGACTGGGCCAAGTACACCGACGAGGGCTGGTACGGCGATGCCGCCATCCGCCACTACCTTACGGGCCACTGGTACTGGTCAGGCGATTTCAACCCCGCCGTCGCGCTTCCTGTCTGGCCCGCACTTGAGCTTATCGTCTTCAAGTTCACCGGCGTCTCTCCCGCAGCCGCGCGCGCTCTCACGCTTTGTGTCTTCGGCCTCACGCTTGTCGCGTTCTATATTCTGCTGCAGCGCGCCGCTCGCGAACTCCATCCACACTCCACGCCCCTCGCCGGCCCTCTCTGCGTCTTCTTCCTCTGCCTTAGCCCATACATCTACGTCTTCGAGCGCATGGCGATCCTCGAGCCGCTGGTTGTCGCTCTCGCTGCACTCGCCCTCCTCGTCGCCTCGCGGCTGGAACCCCTCAGCCTCGAATTGCTCCGCTCGTCGCGCGCACGCGATACCCTCCGCGCACTCGCGCTCACACTCGCGCTCGCCCTCCTCATCCCCACCATGTCCTTACCAAGACAACGGCCGTCTGCCTTCTGCCGTCGGTTTTCTACATGGTGTGGGCTCGCTCCGGCTACGGCATCCGCCGCTTTCTCCGGCTCTCGATTCCGCCGGCAGCTCTCGGCATTGCACTCTGGCTCGTCTACTTCATTGGCTTTGTTCATCCTCACTACCTCGAGGACTACCGCTACCTCTTCTCCGCCAACGCCTACACCGGCGTCGAGCTCGAGCCCTTCGCCTCCGTCGTCCTCAACGCTATCGGCGACGGCATGTGGATGGGCCACATCCTCTATCCAGCCTTCTTCGTGGTGCTTGCGTTCGCACTCTTCTGGCGCCCGCGCCTCTTCACGCAGCCGCTTTTCCCGGCGCTGCTGCTCTGGATCGGCGGTTACTTCGCCTTCCTCGTCTACCACAACAATCTGCAGCCGCGTTATTACCTCGTGATCGCAGTGCCCATCACGGCCGTCGTCGCGCTCGGCATCGATAACTTCCGCCAGGCGCGCGGCCGTGTCGAAACTGCCGTCGCCTCAACGCTCGTCGCTGCTGTCACGCTCGCCATCGCCATCCCCGACGCGCTCCTGCAGATCGATTTCGTCCGCAATCCCACGTACCAGTTCGAAGCCGCCGCGCATGCCATCAAGCGTATCGTCGACTCCGACCCCACACACTCGCACCTCATCCTCTCCATCTCCGGCTCCGACCTCACGCTCATGACCGGCCTGCCCTCCATCGACGACGACTTCGGTACGCTCGATCTTGATCAGCGCGTCGCAAAGTACCATCCTGGCTGGTATATCGCCTGGAACGAGCTCGACGACGACAAGGCCGACGCCATCACGCCGCTCTATCGCCCCGTGCGCGTCGCTGCCTTCCCCGCACTCGACGACCCCGACCGCAACCTGCTCATCGTTTACCGGCTCGACCCCAAAGCACCCACCCCGCCCGTGCACCCGCGCCGACGCCACATCCCCAAGCCTCTTCAAACAAAGATCGGCCAGCAGCCCGCGACCACTCAGCTACAACATTAAATGTCGCCAAGTCGCAGCGTGCCGACACCACACGTGTCAATAGCGTGTTCTCTTAGCTTCCGTATACTCGCCCCATGCACTCACTCCTCGCGCCTTGGATCATTTGGACCAACGGATGACTGGAATCCAGAGCCTTGAGGCCAGGGCCGCACTCGGTTGCGTCTTCGCCGCCACGGGTTACATTGCGGCGTCCGGTAGCGCCATTCACCGCATCGCCCGCCGCGCCTTCGACCGCACCGCGAACCTCGCCTTCATCCTCTCGCGCTTCATCATCTTCTTCGGCGTCTTCTTCGCACTCCATCTGCCCGTGCGCGGAGACATCCCGTCCTTCTACTTCCCGGAAGCGCACTGGCTCATGCGCCACCAGCTGCCTTATCGCGACTTTCCCTCCAGCTACGCCCCGCTTCACGCGTTCCTCGACGCCGGTCTCCTTCTTCTCTGGAACTCGCCCATCGCGATCATTCTCTTCGCCATCCTCGCCGAGTGCCTTATCCTCCCCATCTGGCTCCGCACCGCACGCCTCTTCGCCTCCGAGGCCGCTGTGCGCATCGCCGCCGTACTCTACATCACCAGCGCCGTCAGCCTTCAGTTCGTGACCATCGACGGCCAGGACAACATTGTCATCGCGCTGCTCCTCGGCCTCGGCGTTCTCGCCCTGGCCCGTCAGCGCGAAGCTCTTTCGGGCGCATTCGTCAGCTTCAGCGTGGTCCTTATTAAGTTTCTTCCTCTGCTCTTCGCACCGGCCTTCATCCTCGGAACACGCCGCTGGATTCGCTGGCTCATCGGCTTCGTCGCTGTGCTCGCTCTCGGCTACGGCATCTTCGCAGCAATGCATCTGCCTATCCTGTACCCGCTCTCGGCTGAAGGCGGCCTGCGCACCGCCAGCGACCTGCCTTATCTGCTCGAATCCGCCGCCGGGTACACGCCGCCTTCGTTCGTTGAAGACGGTCTGCTTGCGATCGTTCTTTTGATCCTCATCGCAGTCATGCTCCGCGCCCGCCTTCGCGCACGTGCGGAGACACCTTTACTTCGTCTCGTCGTCTTCGGCTGCGCCTCGCTCAACCTCGGGCTGCTCATCTTTTCGAAGAAGTCCTGGCCACCGTATCTTGTGCTGACGCTCTTCCCGCTCTGCCTTCTCTTCGGAGAAGGTGCGTACCGCCGCCTTCGCCTCGCCCTCTTCGCCGTCTTCAACGTTGTGGCCGTTACGACGCACAGCATTTGGGCGACGGTCTTCAGCCAGTTTCTGGCAGAGCCCTTCCACCACGCGCTGACCCGACGTCAGCCCATGGCCTGGGTATTTCTTATCACTCAGATTTTGCTGGTCGCCGGTTACGCCTGGCTGCTCATCGAAAGCATCGATACGATGCTCACTCCCACCCCAGCCGAGTTCGTCACTCCGTCGGCACTTCCCACAAAGGCGCCGCAGCTTACCAGAGAGTAGACTGCAGCGTCTTGAAGCTTACGTCGAGATACAAATCCACGGTCACCGCGTTGCCGTTCTGCGTCGCCGGCTGAAACTGATACTGCTCGACTGCTGCAATCGCGGCCTCATCCAGCCCCAGCCCCGCAGGCTTCGCCACGCTCACGTGCGATACCTTGCCGTCCGAGTCGAACCACAGATACAGCTTCACGGTTCCCGTGAACTTCTGCGCGTTCGCCAGGTCCGTGAACGTCGGGTTGGAGGTGTGCACCAGCGTCGGCGGCTTCACTGACCCGCCCACATGCATCGCACTCTTCTCGCTGGGAGCGAACTCCACCGGCGCAGAGCTCTCTCGCGTAAAGCTCTCTTTCTCCAGCCTCGCCGGGTTTTCCGGGGTCATCGACAGAAAGTGTGTCATCGCATACGCCTGCCAATACGAGGGCAGGGCAGGCGCCAGCGTCGCCAGGTCCTTCGCGAAGACCGCATCGAGCGCCTTGTCGAAGTTGCCGCTGCCGTCGCCCTCAATCTCCAGGCTGATTGCGCCTGGATCGAGCTCCGTCTTTGCCGGCACGCGCCGTATCTGGTCATTCGGCAGGAACTCCAGCGCCATCCGCTGGCCCTCGATCATCAGTGAGTTCCCATTGACCCGCACAGACCGCACATCAATTCCCGATTCCGTGAACGGAACCGTCTCCGCCGCCGTCGACTCGATCTTCCCCTGCGCATTGAACTTGAGATTCTCGTTCGCCCAGAAGCCCCGCAGAAACAGCTGTTTACCGATCAGTCGCTCGGCAATCGCCTGCCCGTTCGTCTGCAGGTCGGCACCCATCGCCGCTGCTGCACCTGCCAGAAACAGAGACCCCACCACCGCGGCGTACAGTCGACGCATCCTTACCTCACCCGAGACCCGAGCTAGATCCCGATTCTGTTCCTGATTCGTTTCGTTGCTGTCTGCGCCAGTCTCCGTTGCCCGAACCCCTCAAGACACTCCCAACTTCGCGCCATCTGTGCCACCCATTGGCAGCGTTACCTTCGTACCGTCTCTCAAAATGCCCCAGAATGAAGTCGATAGTGGCCCTCCGCCATCCCGCCTACAATAAGGACCAGCGCTCGATGAAGTTCCTCGAATCCATCGCCGAAGCCTTCATCATGACCTTCGGGATTACTCCGCCCGCGCCCGAGCGCCGCCGCATTGCTGCGCTCTTTATCGGTTCAGCGCTTTTCCTGATGATTGCGGGCATTCTGGTCCTCTTTATTGCGGTTATCGTGCACCTCCTCGGGCACTGAGAACCCGCTCCCGGCAGGCCCGCGCAACGCCTAACAAATCGTTGACTTCCGGTCAGGGGTCGGTTTATTCTGAAGACTCGCGCAGTCCTGCGTCTGAGATCTCAGTGCGCCCTCTTTGGGCAGTCTTGAGGCGGCCCGGCACAGGACATTGAGGCGAGGCTCTCCGCCGTCCCCCGCCGAGTCCGGCTCCTCCCGGCTCGCTGTTCGGCACCGAGACCCTGCTCCCCGGCCATCGCTCCACCAGGCTCTGTGCGCCTTTAGGCAACTCCGGCCCCTCCCAGGGCAGCCTTCGCAGCAATCGTGCTGCGCGCGGCCTGTCGCCCTGTGGGGTCCGCTCAACGCAGGCACAATATCTTCGCGCTTCACGCCGGCCACGAAGACGGCAGATGTAAGGAGTAAACGTGAATCTGAATCAGACAACGACGATTCCCAGCGGCAAAGACGTCCAGCGCAAGTGGTTCGTCCTGGACGCCAGCGGCCAGACCCTCGGCCGTCTCGCATCGCGCGCCGCCAATGTTCTCACGGGCAAGAACAGCCCGCTCTACACGCCCTACATCGACATGGGCGACCACGTCATCGTCATCAACGCCGAGAAGATCCACGTCACCGGCATGAAGGCGAGCCAGAAGATGTACCGCCGCTACACCGGCTTCCCCGGCGGCCTGCGCGAGGAGGGCTTCACCAAGCTGCTCGCCCGCCGTCCCGAGAAGATCGTCGAAGAGGCCATCAAGGGCATGCTGCCCAAGTCCAAGCTCGGCCGCCAGATGGCGACCAAGCTGAAGGTCTACAAGGGTGCCGATCACCCGCACCACGCCCAGCAGCCCACCGCGCTCAGCGCCTAACGACGAACCGGAAAAGGACAAAGTTTATGGCAGATCTGATTCAGTATTACGGAACCGGCCGACGCAAGAGCGCAATCGCTCGTGTCTTCCTCCGCCCCGGCTCGGGCAAGTTCACCATCAACGGCAAGCAGTTTGAGGAGTACTTCGTTACTCCCGCCCAGCGCGCCGCCGCCAAACAGCCGCTCGGCATCGCCGACATCAATGAGACCTTCGACGTCCTGACCACGGTCAAGGGTGGCGGCATCAACGGCCAGGCCGATGCAGTCAAGCTCGGCATTGCCCGCGCACTCATGGAGTTCAACGCCGAACTGCGCAAGACGCTCAAGGCCGGTGGCATGGTTACCCGTGATGCCCGCGGCAAGGAACGCAAGAAGTACGGTCAGAAGGGCGCTCGCGCTCGCTTCCAGTTCAGCAAGCGCTAGTCGCTTGCAGATGCGAGATACGAGAAGCGAGACACGAGGTTTCAAATTCGTTTCTCGCACCTCGTTTCTCGCATCTCGAAGCACCCAGCTTCACCCACCCGCAACGCGCGAGTGGCAGGAACCAAATCTCCCAGCCCAACGGGATCAATCGTCTGTCGCCTAGGCCCACGGCCGGACTCACAGACAGCGATGCCCAGATAGGAATTGACATGGCAAGCATCACGATGAAGGAGCTGCTCGAAGCAGGCGTTCACTTCGGGCATCAGACCAAGCGCTGGAACCCGAAGATGAAGGAGTATATCTTCGGCGAGCGCAACGGCATTTACATCATCGACCTCCAGAAGACCCTCAAGATGTTCAAAGAGGCTTCGAAGTTCGTCACCGACCTCACCTCCGGCGGCAAGCTCATCCTCTTCGTCGGCACCAAGCGCCAGGCGCAGGATGCCGTCGCTGAGGAGGCCACCCGCGCGGGCATGCCGTACATCAACTCGCGCTGGCTCGGCGGCCTGCTCACCAACTGGGTCACGGTCCAGAAGTCGGTCAAGCGTCTGCAGGAGCTCGACGACATGTCGACCGACGGCCGCTACGAGCTGCTGACCAAGAAGGAAGTCATCAAGCTCGAGCGCGAACGCAAGTCGCTCTCGACCAATCTCTCCGGCATCAAGAGCATGCGCCGCCTTCCCGACGCGCTCTTCGTCGTTGACTCGAACAACGAAGCCATCGCCGTCGCCGAGGCCCGCAAGCTCGGCATCCCCGTCGTCGCTGTCGTCGACACCAACTGCGACCCCACCGTGGTCGACTACGTGATCCCCGGCAACGATGACGCCCTTCGCGCCATCCGCCTCTTCACGACGAAGATCGCCGATGCCGCCTACGAGGGAACGCAGATGGTCTCCGACAAGGCCTTCGCGCAGGAGTACGCCGACGTCACCCCGGCAGCAGCCGACCCGAACCTTCTCGCCGAGGACGACGATGTCGCCCGCAACGAGATCCAGATCTCTGCCGGCGCCGCGGCCGACTCCGTCGAGGACACCGAGGACGAGGAAATCGACCTCAACGCTGCCCTGGGCGGCGGCATCCGCAAGGCCCCGGCCGCAGAGACCGAGGCTGAGCCCACCCCTGCCGATATCGAGCAGGTCATCTCCGCCTAAGCACCACGCAACACTCTTCGGGAGAGCGTGGCCGCTAAAGCGCCACGCTCTTTCTGCATCGCGCTTCATCCGATGCTCTTAATCACTGATTTCACTGGAAGGAAGAACTATGTCCACCACCGAAGCTGTCAAGATCGACGCCAAACTCGTCAAGGAACTCCGCGAGAAGTCCGGCGCGCCCATGGGCGACTGCCTCAAGGCCCTGCAGGAGGCCAAGGGCGATATGGAGGAGGCGTTCGTCGTCCTCCGCAAGCGTGGCATGGCCTCGGCCGCCAAGAAGGCCTCGCGCACCACCAACGAGGGCGCGGTCGGCACCTACATCCACGCCGGCGGAAAGATCGGCGTCCTGCTTGAGCTCAACTGCGAGTCCGACTTCGTCGCCCGCACCGAGGACTTCCAGGAGCTCCTCAAGGACGTCGCCATGCACATCGCCGCCGTCGACCCACGCTTCGTCGGCCGCGACGAGGTGACGCCCGAGGCCATCGAGAAGGAGAAGGACATCTACCGCGCTCAGGCCGCAGCCAGCGGCAAGCCGGCGAACATCATCGAGAAGATGCTCGAGGGCAAGATGTCGAAGTTCTACGAGGAGGTCTGCCTGCTCGAGCAGCCCTTCATCAAGGAGCAGTCGCTGACCATCCAGCAGCTCATCTCGCAGAAGATCGCGAAACTGGGTGAGAACATCAGCGTGCGCCGCTTCGCCCGCTTCAAGATCGGCGACCCCAACTACACGATTGCTCAGGCAAAGCCTGCGGCGACGGAAGAGACTGCATAATCAAAACGCAAGCGACGAACGATCAAGCCCGGGCGATAGCCCGGGCTTATTCTCTTCAGCAAGGAATTTAGCGATGAATGATGTTTCGAGACTGATCGTACTGACGGATATCACTCTTCGAGAATTCGATCGTCTATGGAGCGGAGTTTCTACGCCAACAGTCTCCTCTCAAGGCCAGGTCTTTCACGTCCTAACGTCGCTGGCGACCTCGGCTCGAATCAACGTTATCAGCCTACTTCGCTCTTACTACATTGACGATCAGTCCGGAACTGCAGCAGCATGCAGAAACCTTCTAGAATTGGCCATCTTCACCAAGTATGTCTTGAAGTCTCGAAGTCATTTACTGGAATTTGCGGCCGATCGCCTGATCGATGGGCTGCAGCTGGCCGAGGGATTGAAAGCGATCGACCAACAACTAAATCCGGAAACAACCTCCAGCATTGCCGATGAAGCGATCGCCGCATTTAGGGCGCAATTGTCGAGCGAAAACATCGACCGTAGGAAGTACCTGAGAATGGAAGAACTTGCTGATACCGTCGGAATGAAATCGGAATATACGAGTCTCAATCGCGTCTGTTCAAAGTTCGTTCATCCGACATCATGGTCATTGCTGACGCTCGACCGTTCGCTTGAACGTTTTCCTTTCGCATGCGAGTTATTCCTAAGCCAAGGAAGCATGCTCTTTTCGACCATCTACGCCGATATGAAGAATCATATGAAGACCTATGGGCTCTCATTCCCGAACGAATAGGGGCTCGATCAGAATACCGTCCAAGCGCAAATGTCTCATCAAGCCCGAAATGATGCACGAGTGGCTGCAGCGCTCCAACGTCGTCTTCAAGGGCGGAGGTCTGGACGAGTCACCGCACTGCTACAAGCGTCTCGACGAGGTGCTTACGGCTCAGGGCAACACCATCCGCATCTTGCACATGCTCACGCCGGTCGGTGTCGCCACTGCCGGAGCTGACGAGTTGATCCCTACAAGGACTGAATCGGAAGCAGAAGTGAGAAACACCAATGCCCGAGCGAAAGCCCGGGCCTTTTTGTATCAGGCAGTGACGGTGCGAAGCCGTTTCGTGAATCGCGCGTGTGGAGTGGAGGCGTTGACATTGCGGGGCCACTCGATGGTAAAGGTGGTGCCCTTGCCGGGTTCGGATTGAACGTGAATCTTGCCGCCGTGCCGGTCGACGATGTGCTTGACGGTCCAGAGGCCCATGCCGTTGCCCTGTGAGCCCTTGGTGGTCTGGCCGAACTGGAAGATGGTGGGTAGGAGTGCGGGGTCGATGCCCGTGCCCTCATCGGCGACGGTGATCTCGACGTGCTCGGCCTGGCCGGCGAGCCTGAGCGTGACGCTGGAAGCGCCGCGCGGGCTGGCCTCGCAGGCGTTGCGTACGAGGTTGAGGAGAACCTGGCGGACTTCGCCGGAGAGTGCTTCGATGACGACATCGCCGGAGACGCGGACGTTGAGTGTGACCTCGCGACGGCGAAGGACGGGGTCGAGAAGGAAGCGAACACTCTCCGACGCGGCGCGGAGGTCGACGCGCTCCGGCGCGCTGGACTGGCGGAAGAAGGCGAGCGTGGAACGCGAGATGGCGAGGACACGATCGGCCTCCTCGGAGGCCATGCGCGTGAGGCGCGCGATCTCCGGTGTGGCAACCTCGGACTGGCGGATGAGGTAGAGGATGTTCTGGATGGCCTCGAGCGGATTGCCGATCTCGTGTGTGACGACGGCCGACATGCGGCTCCAGTCCTCAAGCTTCTGCGCTGCCATGAGGCTCTCCTGCATCTGAGCCTTTTCGTCTTCGGTTCGGGCGAGGCGCTCGGCGTAGTCGTTGATGCCGAAGCTGATGGTCTTGAGGCGGCGGATGAGCTGGAGCGCAACATACGCAGAGAGTGCAGCGGTGAGGATGTTCGCCCAGGCGTCGACCCAGAACATCGGCGACCAGGTGGTGACGACCTCCATGAGGTGCGTGGAGCCGCAGGCGACGATGAAGAGCGCGAACCCGGTGAGGAAGAAGATCCAGTCGCGCGCCATGATGACGCGGGTGCGGCGTGCGAGCGCGAGCAGCGTGAGACAGATGGTGGTGTAGCTGAGGAAGGTGATCACATTGGAGATCACCATGGTCCAGATAAGGTGCTGGTCCGCACGCCAACACGCGGCGTGGGGCATCAGCGAACTTGCTGACATTCGATTCCTCCAGGAAGCTGTCTGGGCCCTTGCGAGAAATGATAGAGGCAAAACGACATAACCAGAGAGCTTCGTTAGTGACTGAGGAGTGACGCGAAGGTGGCAGAAGACAATAACTTAGCTGATTCCGAGGGCATTCCCTAGGCGCCTGCGCATCACGCGGACGGCGTCACGGCTGGAGTCGACGAGGAGGAAGCGGCGGCCCAGATTGGCCGCGGCCTGGCCTGTCGTCCCGCTGCCGGCGAAGAAGTCCAGCACCAGGTCGCCCGGGTTGGAGTGCACGCGAACGATGCGCTCCAGGAGCTTGAGCGGCTTCTGCGTGGGGTAGCCGGTCTTCTCCCGCGAGTTGGTGGGAACCACGGTGATCCACCAGACATCCGTGGGAATCTTGCCGCGCGCTGCCTTCTCGGGCCCGACGAGGTCAGGCGCCATGTAGGGCACGCGGTCGATGGCGTCGTAGTGAAAGGTGTAGTTTTCAGCCGAGCGCGAGTACCAGAGGAGGTTGTCGTGCTTGGCGGGCCAGCGGTCACGGGGCTTGCCGCCGTAGTCGTAAGCCCAGATGATCTCGTTGCGGAAGCAGTCGCGGCCGAAGATCTGGTCGAGCATCACCTTGGCGTAGTGAACCTCGCGGGGGTCGAGATGCAGAAAGAGCGAGCCGGTGGGCGTGAGGAGGCGGTGGGCTTCCACGAGACGGGGCCGAAGGAAGGCGAGGTAGTCGTCGAAGGTGTCGGCGTAGGCCGGCGAGGCGACGGTGGTGGTCTCATAGCGCGCCCCACCGAAGCCGTTGCGTGTACCGGCTGGGCTGTCTGCGGAGGTCCGGCGCGCGGTGATGCGGGTCCGCTTCTGCGTCAGCCCGGTGTTGAATGGCGGATCGATATAGATGAGATCAACGCTGGCTGAGGGCAAACGTTGGAGGATGGCGAGGTTGTCGCCGAGAAGGATCTCGCCGAGCTGGTTCTGGCCGAGCGAGGCGGAAGCTGTTGCGGGGCCAGAGCGCGGCATGATGCGAGTGTAGCGCGCCGGTGTGGCACAGCGCGCCGTACCACTAGAAGTGATGCGAGAGGCTGGCGATGACGGTGTAGTCGGCGAAGAAGGCGTCGCCGTTCGTGATGTTGTACTGTATCTCGGGGACGCTGGGCGGCCGCTTGCGATACAGCGCCCACGGGCCGTTCACGGACAGCGTGGTCTTCCTGAAGTTGACCATCAGGCCGGGATCGAGCGAGAAGATGAAGCCCGGGCGGCGAAAGCCGTTGCTGTCGCCGAGCAGGTCGCGCACCGGAACGCCTTCCCCACGAAGGCCGAGGCTGAGTGCGACGCCTCGAACTTTGGGGATGTACTGCGAGACGCCGGCGCGGTACAGATACTGGTCGGTGACGGACATGACGCTCTGGCCGGGCTGACTGCGGAAGGTCTTGACGCCGTTAGTGTCCTCAGGATTGAACAGGTAGCTGGCCTGGCCGTAGGCGGAGGCAGTGGACCAAAGGCGCTTGTAGGCCTGCGTGCCGAGCGTGAAGCCCCAGCCGCCATCGCCCGGCTGCATCGACTGGTCCGCCGTGGCCTTGATCGGCTTGCCGGCAAGCAGGGCTGTCCCGGTGGCATCGTTGATGCCGGTGGGAATCTTCAGCTGTGCGGAGACGGCGATATTGCCGTCGTTCTCAGTGGGCGGCCGGAAGATCCACGCCTGCGCGCCAACGAGCATGTCACCCAGGCCGCTGACCTGGAAGATGCCGGAGGGTGGGTAGATCTGATTGCGCGTGCCGTCGAAGACGGGAACGTCGGCGAGGAGACTCCAGCGCGGCGAGAGGCGGTACTCGATGCCGATGTCGAAAATGTTCTGGTGGTTGCGCACGGCATTGGGCCGCGGGATTTCGGTATCGCCCTGAAAGTACTTGTTGGAATTGAAAACCCGGTACCCGATGTCGAGGGTCAGATTGTGGATCGAAAACAGCGAGGTGGGACGGCCACCGTCGGTGGTGACGAGTTGGCTTATAACCCGCTGATTGACGTGTGCGGCAACGCAGCCCTGAGCGAGGGCATCGCCGCTCGCAAGGAGAACGCAGGAAGAAGCGAACACAACAAGGAGCGACTTCGAGGAATTCATAGGCCTCCCACGTCGATGGCGTCAGGTGTTTGCACACCGCGCTACAGATGCTGATTGCTGGCGGTTCCACCGTACGAGACGGCGAACGTCTTGTCATCGGCCAGAAGGTGGAGAGCAAGCTCAATCTCTCAGTGGGGCACTCGAGTTCGCAGCTGCCCAAAAGGTGTCGAAGAGGAGTGCGGCGAGAGAAGGCGGGAACCCGGCTTTGTTTCCGTAGGAGGGCTTCGTATCTTCTTGACTTTTTAGATGTTTCGAGAAGAAAGTGTCACTCTCGGATATTTACAGAGCTGTACGTCAGCAGGCGAAGGGGCTGTGGGCCATCGCCCTGTCGGGCCGGTTGTTTTGGGCTCCCGTAAGAAAATCCCTTTTCACTGAGGTTCTTATGAACAAGAGACTGTATTGTGCATGCGCCGCACTGGCGCTGGCGGCTGCTCCGTGTGTTGCGGCGGCTGCGAGCTGGGATGGAACCTGGAAGCTGAACCAGGCAAAGAGCAAGATGACAGGGTCCACTGTGACGATGACGCAAAGCGGCAATATGTATACCGTGGATACCGGTTCCTTTAAGTTCAGTTTCGGGTGCGACGGGAAGGACTATCACTTCCTTCCGGACCGGACGATCTCATGCACGGGAAGCGGCAACTCCTACACGCTGGACTGGAAGATCAACGGAAAGCTCCAATCGACAACCAAGCGCACGATCTCGGCTGACGGCAAGACGCTGACCGACGTGGAGACGGGAACGCGGCCCGATGGAACGGCCTATACCGATCGCGAAACCGATACGCGGGTAGGCAGCGGCAGCGGAATGGCCGGCACGTGGAAGTCGACGGCGATCAAGAACAGTGCGCCGGGCGTCTTTGTCCTGAAGGTGAACGGCGATGTGTTGCATTACGAGAACCCAGGCTATAAGAACAAGTCGGATGCAAAGCTCGACGGCACGCCGGCACCGATTACAGGAGCGACAGCGCCTGCAGGACTCATGGTTTCCAACAAGTCCGACGGACCGAATAAGGTGCTCTCGATAGTGACGCTGAACGGCAAGGAACTCGGCCGGGATGTGATGACGCTTAGCGCGGATGGGAAGACGATCACGGATGTGTCCTGGACGCCGGGCAAGGAGTCAGAGAAGCAGACCTACATTTACGACCGGCAATAGAAATTGGTAACCGCCGCAGAGCGGTTCCATCGGTTTCCTTGGGGAAGCAAGGGCACGAGTACGTCCACGGTCCTTGCTACTTTTTTCTAAAGGATGGGATGATCACCACGGATGTCGCCTTTTTCAATTTGTCATTGCGCCGTGCACCAGATTTGAAAAGTTCCACCGGCCGCTTTCGACGGATGAACAACTTTCACCGTCCCCCAACTTGCAGACGGCACGTACGTACCAGACATCGCTTCCGCCGCGATTGCGTTCGTGGGCTGAACATGGCATGCCGAAGTCGGTACTGCAGCTCTCGCAGAAACCGAGTCGGATGTTGAACTGGACGCGGTAAAGGTTCCGGCAAGCAGGGAGGTGCGCGAAGAATCGCTAATGTAATTAGCGGTATCTGCCACCGGTTTGCCCATAGCTATGATGGGCCCGGTCCCATGAAACAGAGCACTCCCCCACGCTCCCCCCTTGCAACCGTTGCTGCTCGCTTTGACGATCGAGTAGCCTTCGCCCTCGACAGCAACATCCACCGCGTTATATCCGCCCGCAGAGCATGGTTCTCCCGCGCCGCCCTGGACGTTGAACACCGAGGCGCCCGTGGCATTCAGCGCGAAATTACCTTTGATGACAAGTTTGCTGCTGTAGAGATAAGCCCCGCCGGTTAGATAAAAGGCATCCTGACCCGGTCCTTTATCCAGAAAGATTCCGTCGTAGATGGCATATCCATAGGAGTTGTTCGTATTACTCGGATTCTGATCCAGGTGGAACAGATGGTTGTTGTGGTCATCCGTTACATTCGTTGCGACCAACCGCTCAGTCCAGTACTTTTGGTTAATCAGGTCAAAGGCCTGATTGCATCGACTTACCGTTAAGTCCGTCAGGCGGGGAGCGACTGTCATATCCGTCATCTGAACGGCTGTGCTCTTGGATTGATTGCTGCAACTGATATGCATTCCCTGGATCCGGCCACTTTGATACCCGTCAAGAAGACCTGC
This sequence comes from uncultured Acidobacteriaceae bacterium, assembly GCA_963827415.1. Taxonomy (GTDB): domain Bacteria; phylum Acidobacteriota; class Terriglobia; order Terriglobales; family Acidobacteriaceae; genus Granulicella. The sequence continues at coordinate 229,041 of CAWHBA010000030.1, read as the reverse complement.
TGTCGACCCCAGCGAAATGCCCAGATTGCCATTGACCAGCAGCTTGGTCCCCATGCCGGAACCCACCAAAGAAATCAGATCCGCCCGGCTGTTGGTGAGTGTGCCCTTGAGAACATATCTCCCCGCAGGAAAGTAAACGATTCCCCCGCCAGCAGAGAGTGCGGCGTTAATCGCGCGTTGAATACTCGCAGTGTCATCGGTTGATCCGTTCCCAATCGCGCCGTATGCCTTCACATTGAAAACGGTTCCGCCTCGATCCGGAGAGGTGTCGGTCTGCCCCCAGGATAGGGCGCCGGTCAGAAGCCAGAAAAGTGTGATGAGAGTCGCGAAACCAACGCGTGTCTGGGAAATAGAGCTCTGCTGTTTTCTCACGCTGTGCTCCTTTGATCCTTGACTGAATATTGCAGAACAAAAGGAGAGGTTCAGCGGAGATTCAGCGCTCTTCAGCACAGGCGACTGCTTTTTATCGTTTCATTGTCGTCTTCGTTTGATTCCAGAGGACTGCCTCAATGCACTCCACCCATCAACTCCACCAGCCGCTTGAACCCAGCCTGCCTCGCCGCCGAGTTCGGCGCACTCGCATCCGGAGCCTCGCCTGCGCGCATGAACCCATGCCCCGCGCCGTCATACGTCACCGGCTCATAGGTCTTGCCCAGGCCCTTCATCGTGTCCTGCGTCTTCGGAACCGTCGCTGTGATGCGCGCGTCATTGCCCGCATAGAACCCATACACCGGTGCCGTAATGTTCTTCATCAACTCCGGTGCGGGAGGCGGCCCATAGAACACAAAGGCGCTGCTCAGATCACGCCTGTGCGTGGCGAACAGAAACGTCTTTCCGCCGCCCCAGCAGAATCCCGCGACAAACAACTTTCCGCTCGCCGCCGGCAGCTTCTTTCCGTAGTCCGCCGCCGCATCCAGGTCCGCCAGCACCTGCATATCCGGCAGTGAGGAAACCGCGCGCGTCACCTGGTCCGGCGGGAACGCCGAGGTCCCACCCGGGTTCGCCGGCACATACGGTGCACCGGCGTTCTGCGCCTCGGCCAATCCAGGGTGGTCCATGTGGAACTGCTGCGGCGGCCCCTGCTGCGGTTCATAGGCGGAAAGTACCATGTGCGACGCGCTCTGCATCTCCGACGTCATCTTCGACGGCCCCAACCCGCTCAGAAGATCCGGCTCGACGACGATGTAGCCCGCGCCCGCAAGCTCATCCGCCATCTCGCGCGCCCAGTCGCTCATGCCGAAGATCTCGTGAATCATCACCACCACCGGAGCTTTGCCCTTCACCTCCGGATACACCACCCACGCCTGCAACTGCCGTCCGCCGGCTTCGTTGATCGTGACGAACTCGCCGTGTCGAGGGCTCTTCGCCAGATTTGCCTTCGCCCAATCCTGCGCCATCGCCGCGCCACTCGACACTGCCAGCGCAACTCCAACCACTGCACTCGCTACAGCCGTCACTTGTCTCATGCGCGCCAGTCTAAGGCTTTAAACTCACAACTGAAAACCGGCAACTGAAATGGCAGGGGGAGGGGGTACCCCTCCCCGCACCGTAAGATCCTTACTGCTGACCGCCCGCGAAGCTCGCTGCCAGGTCGCCCACGATCGGAATCTTGTACCACTGTCCCTGGCTCGCCTTGATCAGCGCAACCAGCCAGAACACGAACAGGATCAGCCGAATCGCCAACCGGATCAGCATGAACATCCACCACAGGATGTGGAAACCGATCACCCCGAGCACCGTGAACAGGATGCTGATTCCCACCGCCACAATCGTCAGGGCGATGCACTGCCACGCATGGAAGCGTACGAACCGGTCCCGGTTGTAAGGCTCCATCACCAGGAACAGCACCGCAGGGATGAAGGTGATGTACGAGATCGCCGCCGCCGCGTTACTGCTCAGCCCCTGACCCGCGGAGGGCGGCGGCGGCGGCGGCGGATACTGCGGCCCAGGCCCACCGCCGTATCCCTGAGGTGGTCCCTGCGGCGGAGGCGGCGTATACCCTCCACCCGGAGCGCTTGCGTACCCACCCGGCGGCGTCTGCGGCACTGTCCCTGGCCCGGTTCCATACACCTGCTGATATCCCGCCGGCAGGCTGCTGCGGAGGCACAGCGGCAGGGGGTGGCGTGGGCAGCGGCTCCAGCGATTGCGCCGGAGGACTCGGTGGTTGTGCAGGAGGAGCCGGTGGTTGTGCTGAAGGAACGGTGCTCCACTCGCTGGCGCCGCCCATGCTGCTCTCTTGTCCCGTCCCCTGTGGCCCGGCACCCGGTGTCTGTGTCTCGTCGTTCATTTCGTATCCCTCAAGAGATGCAAAATCTACACCGCCACGTGCCGGCTGCCGCACAGGCACAGTACATAATGAGGCGGCAACCGAACGCGAATGCCGCCTCATCACCATCGCCAGAATGTTAGCTCAGCTCAGGCGCTCAGGGCTGATAACCCGACTGCTTCGCCGCAAACTCGCTAATCACCGGCAGCTTGAAAGCACTGCCCTGGGATGCTTTCACGATGCTCATAATCCAGCACACGAGCAACAGCAGGAATCCGAGTGCGCCGACGATCCACCCGAGGATTGGAACAATCCAGACCAACCCCAGGCAGAACCAGCAAATCGCCAGCCCGATGCACTGGAAGGCGTGGAAGCGTATGAAGGGTTTCGTGTTGTACGGAGCCATCACCAGGAAGATGATCGCCGGAATAATTGTGACGTACGCGAGTGCACCCGCTGCTGTATCGCTCAACCCCTCGGCAGGAGCTGCGGCGGCCTGATAGTTCGGCGGTGGCGGAGGTGTCTGTTGCCAGGTGGATCCGGTTGGTGGCGGGGGAACCTGTTGCATCGGTTGCTCGTCCATGCTGCCTCCTCATTTCGATGCAAACGCAAAGGCGGCCTTGCTTACCGCGGGGCCGCTCCTTGGATCCACCGATTTTTTGAATGCAGCCCTTCTACCACATAAGTGGTAGGGCGACTATCAGGAAATTCGTGTCGCCCCCCGATGATTCAAGCTGGCAGGTTTAGCGATTCTCGAACATCGATCCGACGATGCCGCCGAGCACCGCTCCAGCACCCACATCGCGCACCGTTTCGCCGCGATTGTGCGGCAGGTAGGGCTCGAGCGCGTGCGCCAGATTCACGAGCGGAAGCGTCTGCAGCCACACGCGCCCGGGTCCCGTGAGGGCGGCCAGAAAGATGCCATCGCCACCGAAGAACATGTTGCGGATGCCCTGAATGCGCGTGATGTTGAAGCCGACGCCGCCCTGGAACGCGCCGACGTGGCCGGGGTGTACGCGCAGCGTCTCGCCGGGCTGCAGATCGCGCACGACAACCTCGCCGCTCAGCTCCAGCCATGCGGTGCCGTAACCGTTGAGCTTCTGCAGCAGGAATCCGTCGCCGCCGAAGATGCCCGCACCGAGCGACTGCTGGAATCCGACGCCGAGCTGGACCTGCGGCGTGGCGCAGAGGAAGCCGTGACGGTGAATCATGAACTCGTGCCCGGGTCCGACCTCGATGGGCAGGATATGTCCGGGAATCTTGGTCGCGAAGCCGACCTCGCCGGGATAGCCCTGCGCGGTGTACTCGGTCATGAAGAGGCTGCCGCCGCCCGCCACGCGCTTGAGCGCGCCAAAGAACCCGCCGCCGCCCATCATCTGGGTGTGAGTAGTCATGTTGATCGTCTGGGTCATCCAGCTCAGCTCGCCGGCCTCCGAGATCACGCTCTCGCCCGGTTGCAGCAGCACCTCCAGCACCGGCATAGTCGTTCCAACGATTCGGCTCTGCATCGATCCGTTCCTTTCAGGCGCAAAAGTACTTTCCTCTGCATCCTACGCCCAGCTTGTGTGCGTGGTTCCTTACTTGCACTTCAGCCGAGTCGCTTGCGAGCACTGGCCGCATGTGCGCGGACAGCGTATATCGGCGAATGCAACACCTGATGCTGCTACCATTTTGTGGAATGACCTCGAGCGTCGAAGCGTACACGCGGGCGGAGAAACCGCGACAGGGATCGGCATCTACAAGTCGCGATCTTCTGCTGGCCCTGCCGTTTCTTGCTCTTCTTTATATTCAGCTTGCTCACCATGTTCTGTGGCGCGATGAACTGAACGCGCTGGCAATTGCCTGGGCGAGCCCTACGATCCCTTCGCTCTTCTGGCATATCCATCGCGAGGGTCATCCGTGGCTGTGGTACGTAATCCTCTGGATTCCGTCGCGGTTCACGCAATCGGTGCTGGTGCTCAAGGTCGTGCAGGGCATTGTGAGCACCGCAATCATTCTGTTCGTTGCGCTTCGCTCGCCGTTCCGGAGGTGGGAGAAGGCGCTGGTACTTGCCGGCTACTTCTTCGTCTTTGAGTACACGGTGCTGTCGCGCATGTACGGCGTGATGCTGCTGCTGTTCGTTGTATATCTGTGGCGGCGGGCGATCCGGCCGGAGAGTCCGATTCTCAGCGCGGCATTGCTCGGCCTGATGGCGAGCGTAGACACGATCGGCATCATGCTGTCGTTCGCGCTCCTGCTGGAGTATGCCTATACGGCGTTTGCGAAGCGCCACACGTCGCCACTGTTCTCTCGGAAGACTGCGATTTCTGCGTCGGCAGTCTATGGGGCGATTCTGCTGTTCGCGGTGTGGTCGGCCAAGCCCGCAGCGGACATCAGTTGGAGGACGACCGGCAGACCGTTCAAAGATGCGAAGAGCATGTCGCATCTCTACGATGCATTTCTGAGCTACACAATCCTGCCGTTTTTTCCCGTGAAGAGCCCCCGCAGCCACTTCTTCTGGAATCCGAGCCTTCCCCGCCACGGCGCGGTCTATGCCCTACCGGTGCTCCTTATTCTCGCGATGTTGTATTTCGGCTTCCGGGGCCGAAGAAATCTGCTGCTGATGATTGGTTTCGCCATAGTCGCCGGTACCGGGCTCGGGCACTTGATCTATACAGGGTCGGAGCGCCATTTTGGCTTGGTCTTTCTGGCATTCCTGGCGGCGGCATGGATTGATCGCGCGGAGGATCCTTCGGCTTTGCTGGCGTGGCCGATCTATCTGTTGCTCGGCATCTCGGCTCTCTCGAGCGTGTGGGCTGTGTTCGGGTCGTGGGTTCGGCCGTTCTCGTACGACAAGGCTGCGGCGGAGTGGATCGTGCAGAACCACCTGGACAATATGCCTCTGGTTGCAGAGGGAGACACCAGTGCGGTGGGGGTTGCCGAATATCTTCACAAGCCTGTGTACATGATCGAGTGCTCGTGCGTAGATACGTACCTGCTGTTCTCGTCGAGGCGCGACCACTTCACGGATGCGGATGCGCCGGCGCGCATTCTCGAGGCATCGCACTTTTATCACGATCAGCCACTGCTCTTTTTCAGGGAGTATCCGATGAAATCGGATGAGGAGCGGGCGCTTCGGGCAGAGGGCTTCGAGATCGAGCCGCTCGCCGTTTTCAAGGAGGCTGAAGAGGTTGCGGAGAACTTCTACTTCTACCGCCTGACTTTGAAGAATGCTCGGGCGGAAGGTGCGTCCGGAATCAACCAATGATGCAGGCGCTCTTCTCGCGACGCCTGCGATACTCTTAGCGCAGCCTCATGCCGACGCCCACTCTCAGCATCGTCGTTCCCTGTTACAACGAGCAGGAGAGCATTCATGCGTGTCACGAGAAACTGACGCAAGTGCTGAGCGCGTTGAAGGAGAGCTATGAGATTGTCTATGTCGACGATGGGTCGCGCGACCAGACGGCGGCGCTGCTGGAGCAGATTTACGCGTGTGATTCGCATGTCGTCGTGGTGCGGCTCTCGCGAAACTTCGGCCATCAGCCGGCTGTAACCGCTGGACTAAGTGCGTCGCTTGGCAATGCGGTCGTGATCATCGATGCCGACCTGCAGGACCCACCCGAGTTGATTCCAGAGATGGTCAAGCTTTGGCGGTCGGGCTACAAGGTCGTGTACGGTATTCGCCAGACGCGCGATGGAGAGACGCCCTTCAAGCTGTGGACCGCGAAGGCCTTCTATCGGCTGATTAACTCGCTTTCAGACGTGGAGATCCCCGTCGACACAGGCGACTTCCGGCTGATCGACCGTGTCGTTGTGGACGTATTTCTGCAGATGCCGGAGCGGCATCGGTTGCTGCGCGGGATGTGGAGCTGGATCGGATTCTCGCAGGTGGGTTTGCCCTATCAGCGTGGTCCGCGGTTTGCAGGCGAAACGAAGTATCCGCTGCGCAAGATGCTGGGATTGGCGCTGGACGGAATTGTCAGCTTCTCGGTGGTGCCGTTGCGGCTGGTCACGGCGTTGGGATTTCTCTCGGCAGGCGCGGCATTCTTAGGGATTGTTTACACGCTGTGGGTGCGCTTGCTGACTCACTCGTGGGTGCGCGGATGGGCGATCAGCTTCGTCGGCATGCTGTTTATGGCGGGCGTGCAGATGCTTTGCCTGGGCATTCTCGGCGAGTACATCGGACGAATCTACACGGAGTCTAAGCAGCGTCCGCTGTTTATCCGGCACGAAATACTGCGCAGAGACGATCAGTAGACACGGGTGTTATGGGACGCGGGTATAGACCTGCATGTCGCCGACTGTTTTTTGATAGCGATAATGCGCCCACTGATCTCGAAATTGCGGATCGCGTTCGAACCAGTCCAACAGGCCGGAGTAGCCAATGCGCGCGAGCGCGGGGCGGATATCGGGATCGCAGCACGGCTCCTCAATGACAACGACCGTGGGGGTCCAGTGTGCGAGATCTTCCGCCGTTGTTCGCCGAAGTAAGGACGACAGCTCAGCGATCTTTGCCGATGAGAGATGATGAGCGCTATCTGTGTCGAGCGGATCCTGGCTGCGAACGATTGCAGGTAGTAGCCACAGGTGCATATAACGGGAGGCCCAGACCTTTTTCTGATCGAGTAATTCTGGCCACTCCCAGGGTGTTTCCGCCAGAAAGTCGACAGCGGTGCCCGGAGGATACTCGGAGTAAATGGCTGCCAATCTAACTTCCCGCTCATCCCAATAGGGCATTGGTTGCAGGTGCTGAAATCGAAATGACACCGCAATCACAAATGTCAGAACGGCCAACCCGATGTAAATGGGAGTGCGAAGATATCCGGCTTCGGCACGGTGCGTTCCGGCGCCCCACTCCAACCACATCCGCTGGGCAACATCACAGCAAATAATGCCGACTGCAAAGTAGCTGAAGATCTGCAGAGTGAGGAGTTGGTAGTACCACCCTTTGTGTTGTTGCACATAAGCGAGCAGTGCCCCTGTCGCAGCAGCGAGAAGGCAGGCGATGAAGGAGTCAATGCGCAACCGGCGGCGCAAAACTGCGAAGAGCATGATTGCAACAGCAAAGGCGATCAGGTGCTTCATCGCCGTATGTGCCATCGCGCTCCATGTTTTATTGAAGCCCCAATAAGTCTCCACGAGCAGCGGCATGATGTCCCGCAGATACAAGGGAGCGAAGATTCGTACCGCAAGGAGATAGAGAACCGGCCCCGCAACAAGAGCGATGAGCGCCGGTGCAAACCATCGGCGCAGGCTGCGCAGCTGTATCAGCACCAGAAGTTCTACTACGGCTACATCGAGAGCGTGTTGCGGCTTCAGGCAGACGCCTATTGCAGCCAAGGTCGTTACGATGAATGCTTCGGCGCGAGGCAGCGGTATGTTCTGTAGCCGCGATGATGCCCAGAGGATGTAGGGCAGGAGAAGAAACGCTGTGAAGTATTCACGCTGACCGCGATCATCCGGTGGGATCGGCACCGTGGCCATGTACATTGCACACAGCACAAATAGCCACATCCCAAGCGAAGAAGCCCTACACAAACGCCGATAGAGAGACGCGGACCACGCGATGAGACCGGTGACGCTCAGTATCCAAAAAACCCGAAAGCCTAGTGACAGCGAGATACGTAACGCGTTGGCGAGCATTACAGGAAGCGAGAAAAACCAGACAAGAAAGGGCGGATTGACCTCGATCAGCCTGGGGCCGTTGATCGTCACTCCATGCAACATAGCGTTCGCAGCATAAAGGTCCCATGCCTGATCAAGGCCCATAGGAGCGGCAATCATCGGTGCAAATTCAAAGCCCCACAAGAAGCCGCAGGCAATCGCACAGAGGAGAACGAAATAGCGTTGCAGCCGCACGCGCACGCTAGTTAGGGGTGCAGTCTCGACTGAAGGCATCTATGGAGCAGTGTCCGTGCTAGTCATGCGCGCTGTCAACCTCGACTGCGAATGCGACGGGGCAACGTTCATTTGCTCGAATTAACGTAATCGCACAACTACCCGGTGATCTTGAAAGAGCCCTGAGCAGCGCATGATCCTGTCATTGCCTACGTCGCCGCCGATTGTTCCTCCTTTGCCAAGACCCATCCCTTAGGCGTTGTGCCGATTGCCCGGGACAGGCGGCGCTGGTCAGGCAATACCGATGAAGAGGCCTCGGCGGGACGCCCCATCCCTAGTACACTTTCTTTAGCCATGTACAAGCGTGTTCTTCTCAAGATCTCGGGCGAAGCCCTGGCCGCTGGCCGGGGGTTCGGCGTTGATGCTGTCTTCATTCACGAGATCGCGGCCGAAATCGCGCAGGTCGCGCGGACAGGCTGCCAAATCGCCATCGTCGTCGGCGGGGGCAATTTCTTCCGCGGCGTGTCCGAGCAGGCCATTCACATGGACCGCGTCGCCGCCGACCACATGGGTATGCTGTCGACGGTCATCAACGCGATCGCACTACAGGACGCGATTGAGAAGACCGGCATCTACGCCCGCGTGATGAGCGCGATCGAGATGCATGAGGTCGCCGAGCCGTACATTCGACGGCGCGCGATCCGTCACCTCGAGAAGGGGCGTGTCGTGATCTTCGCCGGTGGCACCGGAAACCCGTATTTCTCCACCGACACCGCCGCGGCGCTACGCGCGATGGAGATTGGCGCAGAGGTGCTCCTCAAGGCCACCAGCGTGGAAGGCATCTACACGGCGGACCCGAAGAAAGTAACCGACGCGACGAAGTTCGAGACCATCACCTATATGGAGATCATCAAGCTGGGCCTGCGCGTGATGGACACGACCGCCGTGTCGCTCTGCAAGGACAACAACCTGCCGATGATCATCTTCTCGATGCGCGAGATGGGGAACATCGTGAGGGTTGTGCAGGGAGAGAAGCTGGGCTCGCTGGTTACCGCCTGATGCTTGGCCCGTGGCTCGCGGGCGTAAACTAATTGCATGGGCATTACACGCCAGCAGGCGCTTGATTGCTTCGCCTCGGACGACCTGATCGGCATTGGCATGGAGGCCGACGCGGTGCGGCGAAGGCTGCATCCGGACGGCGTCGTCAGCTACATCATCGACCGCAACATCAACTACACGAACTTCTGCACGGAGTACTGCACCTTCTGCGCGTTCTATCGGCCGCTGAAGGGCAAACTCGCGGCCGAGGGCTACATCCTCGACTTCGACACGATCTACGAGAAGATTCGCGAGACGGTGGAGATGGGCGGCACCGGTGTACTGATGCAGGGCGGCATTCATCCGGACCTGAAGATCGATTGGTTCGAGCGGCTGTTTACCGGCATCAAGCAGCGCTTCCCGCAGATCTGGCTGCACTGCCTGAGCGCGAGCGAAGTGCTGGCGATTGCTGAATACTCCGATCTGGACCTGCGCACGACGATCTCGCGGCTGCGCGATGCAGGGCTCGACTCGATCCCCGGCGGTGGTGCGGAGATTCTCGACGACGAGGTTCGTCATCGCATCGCGCGGCTGAAGTGCCGCACCGAGGACTGGGTAAGCGTGCATCGCATGGCGCACCAGCTTGGCATGCGCACGACGGCGACCATGATGTTTGGCGTTGGCGAGACGATGGACCAGCGCGTGAATCACTTCGAGGTCGTTCGCAAGCTGCAGGAAGAGACCGGCGGGTTCACGGCGTTCATCCCGTGGAGCTTCCAGCCGAAGAACACAGCGCTCGGCGGCCGCGGATGGGACGAGGCGACCTCGGTGGAGTACCTGAAGACGCTCGCCATCTCACGCATGTACCTCGACAACATCGAGAACGTGCAGGCGAGCTGGGTGACGCAGGGGCTGAAGGTGCTGCAGATGGGGCTGCGCTTCGGCGGTAACGATGTCGGCAGTGTGATGCTGGAGGAGAACGTTGTCCGCGCCGCGGGCACCTCCAACTGCACGACCGAAGAGGAGTTGCGTCGCATCATCCGCGACGCTGGCTTCCGGCCCGTGCAGCGCGACACGCTCTACCGGACGATGTTCCTCAACTAGGGTTCCTCAAGTAGCGACTTACTCCCACTCGATGGTTCCGGGCGGCTTCGACGTGATGTCATAGACGACGCGATTGATGCCGTGCACCTCGCTGACAATGCGGCTGGAGATGGTGCGCAGTACGTCGTAGGGCAGCGCGGCCCAGTCGGCGGTCATGCCGTCTTCGCTTTCGACGGCGCGAATCGCGCAGGTCGAAGCGTACGTCCGCTGGTCGCCCATCACGCCGACCGACTTCACCGGCAACAGCACCGCGAACGACTGCCAGAGTTTGGTGGTGAGGCCTGCGCGCTTGATCTCCTCGGTGCAGATGGCGTCAGCCTCCTGCAGCAACGCGACGCGTTCGGGAGTGACTTCGCCGAGGATGCGCACCGCGAGGCCGGGGCCAGGGAACGGCTGGCGCTCAAGAATCTCAGCAGGCATGCCGAGATCTTTGCCGATGCGGCGAACCTCATCCTTGAAGAGATCCCGCAGCGGCTCGATGAGCTTCAGCTTCATATCCGCGGGCAGGCCACCGACGTTGTGGTGGCTCTTGATGACGTGCGAAGGCCCATGAACACTGGCCGATTCGATGACATCCGGATAGAGCGTGCCCTGCACGAGCCAGGCGATCTCCTCGCCAGAGGACTTCTCGGCCTCGAAGATCTTGCGCGCCTCGTCGTCGAACACCGCAATGAACTCGTTGCCGATGGCCTTGCGCTTCTTCTCTGGATCGGTCACACCTGCGAGCTTCGCGAGGAAGCGCTCGCTCGAGTCGACGGCGACGACGTTGAGCCCCAGCTGTTCGCGCATCGTGCGTTGCACCTGCTCAAACTCGTTCTTTCGCAACACGCCGTTGTTCACGAAGATGCACGTGAGCCGGGCGCCGATCGCCTTCGCAACGAGTACCGCTGCCACACTCGAGTCGACACCGCCGCTCAGCCCGCAGATTGCGTGTCCCGTCTCGCCGACCTGCGCGCGGATGCTGGCGACGGTCGTCTCGATGAAGTGCGCGGGCGTCCAGTCCTGCTTGGCTCCGCAGATGTCGACGACGAAGTTCCGCAGCAACTCGATCCCCTGGCGCGTGTGCGCGACCTCAGGATGAAACTGCACGCCCCACATCCTCTGCGACTCGTTCGCAACGGCAGCCACTGCATTCGCGGTCTTTGCGACGACGTGAAAGCCGGGAGCCATCGCCTCGGCGTGATCGCCGTGCGACATCCAAACCTCGAGCGTCTGCGGCAGGCCGTGAAAGAGCGGCGTTTCCGCGATGACCTCGACCTCGGCGTGGCCGTATTCGCGCGCGGCTGCAGGAGCCACGCGGCCGCCGAGGTGATGCGTCATGAACTGCAGGCCGTAGCAGATGCCGAGCGTCGGCAGACCTGTCGCCAGCACTTTCGCGTCAGCCTTCGGCGCGGTTTCGTCGTAGACGCTCGAAGGCCCGCCCGAGAGGATAATGCCCTTCGGCTTCAGCTCGAGCACACGCTCCAGCGGCGCAGTGCACGGAAGCACCACCGAAAACACATCCAGCTCGCGAATTCTGCGAGCGATCAACTGTGTGTATTGCGATCCGAAGTCCAGAATGACGATGGTTGACGATCCGTGCGTGTCCACAACGTCAGTCTAGAGCAGTTCTCCTGATGATGGGCCTTGGGTAGTTATGTAAGAGGCCGTTTTCCTTGAGAGAAAACGGCGTCCGCGCTCTTCGCTTCTCGAACCTCTTCAGGAGACCGCTCTATCGTGCGCCTCAAGTGTGGGGTGGCAGTGGCGCTGGCGCCTGAACGACGCCGTAGTGCCCGCCGGACATCTTCGTCACAACCGGCGCGTACAGGCCCAGGTATTGGCGCTTCCACCAGTTGCCGGTCGCTCGCTTCTCCTCCATCGACGTGAACCAGTACTGCCAGAGCACCGCGCGCACGTACTTCGGCGGTGCCTGCGCAAAGGGATTTCCCCGGAAGAGCGCAAGCACGTCGGCGTCGTTATCCAGCAGCCGCTCCTCGGTGAGCGGAACGATCTCGTACTGCTGCCAGTCGCCGAGCGAGGCGAACCAGAGGTTCCAATCGAAGCGCGGCTGGTAGGGCGCATAGGCGCGCGGGCGTTCGTTCAGCGCCTGCGGCTTGTACTGGAACGGATAAGACGTCCAGGTCTGCCCATCGTTGGAGCCCTGGAACTCAATCTCGTATCGGCCCGTCGTCATGATGGCGAAAAGGCCGTACTGGTTGGCGATGCGGAAGGGCTCGAGAATCGCGACGGGCGCGGACGGCAGCGGCAGCCCCGGCATGACGATATTGAGCAACTCGAAGATTGTGTCATAGGCGATGGTCGCGAGGAGAAGTGTGCTGATGGTCAGCTTCAGCGCGTGAAGTGCACGTTTCGTGGTCGATTCGGGTTCGGTCGCGGGCACCGCATCCTCGGTTTGGGGAAGGGCGAGCTTGTCGCGGTAACGTGCTGGAATCCAGCTTGCGAGCGTGCGGTCGTCGAGCAGCAGAATGCCGAGCGTCAGCACAATGTAGTTGAGAAACGCATAGTTGCCGGTGAGGATCACCGGAATCTCCCACACCGTGACGATGGCGAAGAGCACCACACGCACCGCACGTCCGGCGGGCAACTTGCGCGGGAAGAAGAACAGCAGCACGACAGCGAACTCGAGGATGAGCGTGCCGGCTGCGGTGGCCTTTTGAAAGCTATGCGGGAGTTGGCCGACGTACCATCCGACCCAACTGGGCAGCGGGCTGTTCTGGTAGTACTCGTCCATCGCGGTCAGGTGGCGCCACTGGAGGTCGCCACTGAGCCACTTCACCATCCCGGACTCGAAGTAGATGCGGAACCATTCCCACTGCAGCAGCCAGAGGCTCACGCGGATGGGCGGATGCGCGGCGCCGAGACCCGGACGCAATCCTGGCGGAGCAAAGAACATGGAGATGAAGCCAGCTTCGAGCAGCATGCCGTCGGACTGATAGGACGAGAAATCTCCCGCCGAGCTGACGAACGCGAGGAAGCAGAGCCAGCAGATCAGCAGACTCGCACGCGGCCAGAGATTGAAGAAGACGGCAATCGATGCGAACAGGCCGATCCACATCACCGCGACGATGAAGTGTGAGCTTGAGGAGATCCAGAAGAGCGAGGGCGCGACCCAGAACCGGTTCTTTCCATACGCCTCGGCGATTGCGGCCAGCGTCTGTCCAGCGGGCAGAATTCCGTGCTCGCCGATGAGTCCCTTCACCTGGAAGAGCAGGGAGAAGAACGCCGAGAAGTAGATGGCGGCGAGCGCGCGCAGCCAGAGCCAGCGTGCCAGCAAAACTGTGCGCGGTCCCTGTTCGGAGGCGAAGAGCCAACGCACCGGATTGGATGGCCGTTCTACCGTAACTGATTGGAGATTCTCGCTGAACACTTCAGTTGCGTCCCTCGGAGATTTCGACCGCGCTGCGAGCAGAAACGGTGCGATTTTAGGGCGAAATTTCGTACAATGGAAGGAAGATGAGTGAATCGACAGTTGCAGCACCTGAAGCTCCTGCCAAGGCCCACACCGCCAAGTACACCAGGAATCAACCGTACATCTCGCGCGTCATTACCAACCAGCGCCTGACCGGACCTGAGAGCGAAAAAGAGACAATCCACATCGAGCTGGAGCTCGAAGAGGGCATGACGTATACGCCCGGGGACGCGGTTGGCATTATTCCGACGAACCGCCAGAGCCAGGTGGAGGAGAACCTCGCCGCGCTCGGCTTCAACGGCACGGAGCCCGTGCTGGACCATTCCAAGGAGATCTCGTTGTACGAGGCGCTGACGACGCGGCTTGGCATCGGCAAGCTGGCGCGCGGCAGCGTGAACCAGTATGCGAAGCTGTGCGGCGAGAACGTTCCGCCGGCGCTGAAGAGGCTGCTGGGCACGGAGAACAAGGCGGTTGCCGAGGAGTACATCTGGGGTCGCGAGTTCGTGGACCTCGTCAAGGAGTTTCCGGGCGTTGTGAAGCAACCGCAGGAGCTGTTCAACATCCTGCAGCGGCTGAATCCGCGCATGTATTCGATTGCTTCTTCGCAGGCTGCGCACCCGAACGAGGTGCACACCACGGTGCGGGTGATACGGTTCAAGGCGCACGGCGCGGAGCGGCAGGGTGTGTGCTCGGGGCATCTGGGCGAGCGCGCACCGGTGGGCAGCACGATGCCGATCTTCCTGCAGGAGAACAACGCATTCCGCCTGCCGGAGAATACGGATGCGCCGGTGATCATGGTCGGGCCGGGTACGGGCATTGCACCGTTCCGGGCGTTCCTGGAGCATCGGCAGGTGCTGGGGCAGAAGGGGCCGATGTGGCTGTTCTTCGGGGAGCAGCGGCGCATTTCGGACTACCTGTACGAGCAGCAGTTTGCGCAGATGCAGCGCGATGGCGTGCTGACGAAGCTGCATACGGCGTTCAGCCGCGACACGGCGAAGAAGGTTTATGTGCAGGATCGCATGCAAGAGAACGCGGCGGATCTGTACGACTGGCTGCAGCGCGGAGCGTACTTCTACGTCTGCGGTGACGCGAGCCGCATGGCGAAGGACGTGGAGAACGCGCTGCTGGATGTGATCGCGAAGGGTTCGAATGGAACGCTGGAAAATGCGGCGGAATACCTGGCCGCGATGAAGAAGCAGAAGCGGTACCAGCGCGACGTCTACTAGTCGATTCGAATGCTCTCAAGGCTGCGGGGAGGGGGGTGACCCCCTCCCCCTTCTTTTTCGGCGAATCTTTGGTATGTGCCGCTTAGCGGTGGGCGGTGGCTGCAAAATATTGATTGCGAGAGATTTAGTCTGGAAAATCTCTGGAATCAGAATTCTCCGGCTGCGGTCAGACGCGGAGGTTGTCGGCGCGCCAGTTGGTGATGGCCTGCTTGATGGCTTTGGGCTCGAGGTTTTCGCTGAGGGCGCGCTGGATGAGGGCGGGCAGTTCGGCGTCTGAGGCGAAGCGGAGCGCGATGATCTGCTTCACGGTCAGGGACTGTACTGCGGCGAGGGCCTCGGGTGGAAGCAGGCGCTGGTAGCGCAGGTTCTCTTCGAGGCGGATGACGCGGTCCTGGACGCGGAGGGCGTTGGCGCGACCGTTTCCGGCAAGCATAAACAGAGCAACCGCCATGACGACGAACCAGGAGAACAGCAGAAGGTGATTCGGCCAGTGGCGAACGAGTACCACGATTGTGAGGATGAGGTTGATGAGCAGAACGGGAAGGATGAAGAAGTGAAACATCGGCTCGAAGCGAGTGTGATTGCTGTAGGTTCTGCGGTGTGGACATAGTCCCTCGATTCGCAATGAAGAGGCATCGCCATCATAGCGCGGATGTTGCGATAGGCTGGGGAGATGGCGAAGAAGAGAATTGGCGTCCACGTGGGTGTCAGCGGCGGATGCTGGACCGCGGTGCAGCGCGCGGTGGATGCAGGCGCGAACACGTTTCAGTTTTTCAGTTCGAGCCCGCGGACGTGGAAGAGCAGCCCGGTGAAGCCGGAAGAGGCTGCGAAGATGCGCGAGGCGCGCGCGAAGCACGATGTGAATCCGATCGTGATTCATGCGAGCTATCTGATCAATCTTTGCAGCCAGGTGGAGAGCGTGCGCGCCAATTCCGTGAGCGCGTTTCGCGGCGAGGTGGAGCGCGCGCTGGCGTGGGGTGCGGAGTACCTGGTGCTGCATCCGGGGTCATGGAACGGGCTGACGCGCGAGGAGGGTTTGCGGCTCGCGGTGCAGGGGATTGAGCGTGCAACGGATGGGCTGCCGTGGCATGACCACAACTTCAAGGTGCTGATTGAGAACACGGCAGGAGCGGAGTTTTCGCTGGGCGGAACGCTGGAGCAGGTGGCGGAGCTGGTGGAGCGACTGCGCGCGTGCGCTCCGGTGGCAGTGTGTCTCGACACATGCCATTTGCATGTGAAGGGCTATGACATTGTGACCGCCGAGGGATGGGCCGAGACGACAAAGCTGATTGCCGACACGGTCTGGCTGGAGACGGTGCGGGTGTGGCACTGCAACGATGCGAAGGCGGCGAGGGGGTCGAAGCTGGACCGGCATGAGCATGTCGGCGAAGGGACGATTGGGTCGGCGACGTTTCGGCGGCTGCTGCATGATGAGCGGTTTGCTCATGCGGCGTTCATCGCGGAGACGCCGGTGGATGAGCCGGGCGACGAGATGCGGAATGTGATGGCGCTGCGGGCGTTGAGCGCGGGGTGAGCAGGGGATGTTCGACTTTCTGCTAGTGACTAACGGCAGCTAAAGAGAAGCACGTTTATCGGTATTAATCCTGGTACAAGCCCAAGACAGTTGGTTGTCCCTTACGAGACGTAGGGGAAAGCCGCAATCGAAATACGATCCGTCCAGTCACTGTATAAATTGCCACGATCAAACCCTCCCCGACGAGTGCTGGGAGCCGGCGGACCTCTGGCGCGGATCGACGATGCCCTCTCTCGGCCCGCCACTGCGGATCTGGCAAGGGAGGCCTCACTGAATGGCCGTAAATTCCCGCCAAGACGGCAAACACAGCGGCGGCCAGTGAGAGAAGGGCGAGCCGTGATAGCAGCCGGGCAAATTTCATCGTCCGCCTTCCATGAATCGGCGGAAGATATTCTGTCCGGCGGCGAGCACCCAGTCCCAGTTGATTGCCAGATGCAAGCCAACCAGCATGAGCACGACCGCCGAGAACTGGTTGTGGACACTATCCCATCGCCAGTTCATGCCCGGCACGGTTTTCGAGCCAGTCAACGTCGGAATTGCTGTCTGCGATATCAGAATGCCGGAGTAGATCACTGCGGTCGCGGCGGCGAAAAGACTTAAGTTGAGAAGGTAGTTGATTCGCGTGCGCACGGATTGCAAGGTGAAGAAGCTGCGACTTTGCGAGGCAATCCAATTCCAGGCAAGCAACAAGTGAGCAAGAACCATGCCCACTACGGCGAGTCCAAGCCATTCGTGGATGACAAGTCCAGTAAAGCGAACGGTCTGCAACGCGCAGATCGAAACCAGCAGTGCCACGTCCAACCAAAACGTGATCTTCAAGCGCCATTGTGCTGGGCTTGCCGCCTTGCCCGCTGCTGCCACGACTCGAGTGTCCATCTTATTTCTACCCAACTTGCGGGGATGACACTCTGGTTCAGACGTCGTTGACGCCAAAAAAGTTCCCGTGGGGATGAGATGCGGAATGTGAGGGCGCTGAGCGCGGGGTGAGCGCGCCGAGCTTATTCTGCGGGGTTAGGAAGTAGATTTCTTGCCTGGCTTGGGTTTCAGCGTCTGGACATAGCGCAAGCTCAGTTCGAAGTATTTCTTCAATTGTCCAGTGTTCATGAGCAAGCTGTCGGGAACCAGAACGTATTCCTTCTGCACGATGCCATAGCACTCAAATAACGTGGTTCGGTACTTCTTCAGGAATTTCTCGCGTTCGTCCGGCGGAAGGCGCAGAGACAATCTTCCGGATGGATCAAGGCGGCTGAACATGTGGCCGTTGAGTGACGTGTAGGGGTTCGTCGCGCCCTTACGTTCTACGCCGGGAAGCGCAGCAACGACCGTCTCGTACAACACGAGCTTGTCTTCAGGTGGGCCCTTCATGACAACCCCTTGTAGAGCCATCCGATCACGGTTCCGACGATGGTCCACTCGACAAAGTAGGCGATGGCTTGCTTCAACGTCAGCGGCCATCCGATGTTCAGGTTGACATGATTGTGCAGGACAAACGAGCACACCGCAAACAAGCCAATCAATCCGCCGAAACGCGCTCCCTCAAGAGCACCATATCCTTGCCGCCAGGACATCGCATAAAGGCCGGCGAGGACAAGGATCGCTACGAACATAGCGGCCATGCCTACGGGCATGAACCGCTTGATGCCATCTTGATTCCGGTAAACGGCGGGGTGCTTCGCGTATTCCTCGCGCAACAGCGGCAGCGCACCGAAGACGAGGAAACCAAAGGCGAAGTACGCGACAAAGCCACCCACGGCGGCGAGCAGAACGCGTGCGTAGTTCATGCTGCCCATCATTTCAGGTTGGGCACCTGAGCCGTGCATTTTTTTGCGTTTGTAATTGTTTCAGAGGCGGGTTGTGTAGTAGCGATGTCAGACGACTGTGTCCCATCGCGGAGACGCCGGTGGATGATCCGGGCGATGAGATGCTCCGGGTGTAAGCTCTGAACACACGTTCCCCATAGGAGGCTGCATGGCTTCAATCACTGGCTTTGGCGGAATATTTCTGCGAGCGGATGATCCAAAAGCTTTGTATCAATGGTACGAGCGGCATATCGGTCTCGTGAAATCCGAGGGATCTTTCGCGTTTCCTGTTCCGACGCAACACGCCCAGGTGGTCTTCGCCTTGTTCAAACAAGAGGATGCGTACTTTCCTCCGGCACAGAAAGCAATGATCAATCTCCAGGTGGATGACCTCGATGGAGTGCTGGACCGTTTGATAAGCGAAGGGGTCACGGTCGATCCAAAACGCGAAAGCTACGACTTCGGAAAGTTTGGCTGGTTGACCGACCCCGAAGGAAATCGCATCGAGCTTTGGCAGCCTGTCGCAACTGAGTGATGCCGCGAGGCCCAGATTTGAGAGCCGCTGCGGCCGGTTTGCGGTTAGCGGCTCTTCTTATTTTTCGATTTCGATGCTCGCTCGGGAAGCTTCAAACCCTTGCTCGAATTCTCCCATTCCTTCACGTCGACACCCTGCTTTTCGAGTTTCGCTTTGTTCGCTTCGAAATAACGGCGCTGCGCTTCGCTCTTGAACGGCATAGATAAGTCTCCCTATACCTTCGACGCCTTTACCGCTCATGACGGCGCGATTCTCTTAGGTCGCCTATACGGACCTGGAATCGTAGACTTGGTAGCCGGGACGCGGCCACTCGTTCCGGCGATCCCCAACGGAAAGTTCTGACAGGAGATGAATGATGCGTTTGATGGTGTTCCTCGTTGCAGGTGCAACTCTGTTTGCGCCTCTACTGCGCGCCCAGGATGGACAGTACAAGGTTCTGAAGACGGCTCGTGTCGGCGGAGAGGGTGGGTGGGACTACATCTACGCAGACTCTGCCGCGCGCAGGATCTATATCCCCAGAGGTGCCGTGAGAGCCGTGCCTGCGACGGATACGTCTCCTGAGACGGCAGCACTTCCGCCACGTCTGACGGTCTTCGATCTCGACACGCTGGCGCCGGTGAACGAACTGTCTGGTGTTGGGGGGCAGGGAGCCGCGGTTGATCCAAAGACCGGACACGGCTTCACCAGCGATCACCCGCAGGTGTCGATGTTCGACACAAAGACATTGACGAAGCTGAAGAGCATCGACGTGGGGGAGGCGCGCCCGGACGGGATTCTGTTCGACGCATTTAGTCAGCAGGTGTTTGTGTTAAGCCATCCGACCAAAAACGCGACCGTCATTGATACGCGGGACGGCACGGTCAAGGGGACAATCGAACTGGGCGGCACGCCGGAGCAAGGTGTCGCGGACGGCAAGGGGATGCTGTACGTGGTGATGCAGGACCCCGTGGGCAGTGTCACCGCAGTCGATCTGAAGTCGATGAAGGCGGTCGCACACTACTCGCTCGTGGACATGGGCGGGTGTAACGGACTGGCGCTGGATACGAAAAATGGTGTGCTGTTTGCTGCGTGCAGCAGGCCGAGCCCGGCTCCGGCGCAGACGGCAGGCCAGCCCGGCGGACAATCGCAGGCCGCGATGGTTGTGCTGAGTGCGAAGGACGGGAAGATCCTCGCCAAGCTGCCATTAGCCGGCAACTCAGATGGCGCTGCATTCAACCCGGCGACGATGGAGGCCTTCAGCACAGGGGGAAATGGGACGCTGACCGTGGTCAAGGAAAAGACTCCCGTGACCTTTGAAGTCGAGCAGGTGCTGACGACGATGAACGGAGCTCGAACCATTACGCTCGACACCAAGACCGGCCATCTGTTCACGATGTCGCAGGAGCGCGGTCCTGCGCCCGCGGGTGCCACGGCACCGCCGAATGGCCGTCCTCCAATGGGACCGCCAGTACCCGGCTCGTTCACCATCCTGATGATTGGAAAGTAGAGTGCGCCGGCATGAGAAAAGCCCCAGCCAGGCGAGGAGGGCAAGGCTGGGCGCTGGAGGAAAGCGGAGATTACTGATTGGCTAACGCATCGTTGGCCGGCTCGTAGGTGCTTCCGTAGAGGAACTCATAGTCGTTCCAGCCGGTGGTTGTGTGGTCGGCGGAGTTGTTGGTTATTTCCATGCGAAGCGCGTCGTACATGACTCCCTGGGTGCGATTCACATTGAAGGTGATGACATTGTCCTGGCCCGGTGGATTGAGTTGGCTGGCATCCCACTGAAAGACAACCCACTGATAGGTGCCGGAAAAACCGCTGCGCACGCCAGCATCCGAGTTCTTCAGGTTGAAGCCATGCCAAACCAGAGGATGATTGTTCAGCGAAACGGTCATGCTGGCTTCGGTTGCAGCGAGTCCGACGGATAGCACAGCGTATTGGCCTTGCCCCTGCTGGTCCGCGGAAGTAGTGAAGTGGACCTGCCAGTTGGGAATGATCGCTGTTTTGCAACCCCCGGTCACATACGACGGGCAGAGAGCGATGTAGCCGTCCGTGGAGTTATTCGCCGGGTCATACAGACCTGGGTTGAAGATCTGCCACTGGTTGTAATTCCACTTCGTCAGATCGTTGGTTGCGGGAGTGTTGCCGACAGGAGTGGCGTAGTAGATCACCGCGCCCTGGTTGGCTGCGAAATCGGCCCAATAGTTCCAGTTGCCCCAGTACTCGCGGTCGTCCTGAACGGAGTTGCCGAGACGTGCCGTGTACTCATCCGAGTAGTTGGGGTCGAGGTCTATCGGGTTCGTAATTGTGCCGTGCAGGAATTCGTGAGAGGAGCGGTCGGCTGTTCCGATGGTCCAGATGGGAGCCGAGGCACCGAAGTTTTCTCCTGTCAGATTTGCCGACACCTTCGTCGTTTTATTCGCGCTGACATTGATGTTGTCCTGCCGCAGTTCGCCCCATTGACCTAAGGCATATACCGAAAGCCGGTATTTCCCTGGAGCCACGTTGTGGATGTTGGCAATGCCGCCAGGATTGATGTTCACCCAGTACTGATTGCCGGCGTGTGAGTACTGAACATTGGTCTGGTTGTCACTCAAGACGGCCCACGCCTGATTCAGATCAAGGCCCTTGGTGCCCTCGATCGACGCGTGGACTTCGCCGCGCGCAGTGGAAGGAACGTATCCACTGTTCAGGAGCTCAGCTTCCGTATCGTAGGAGGGCTGCAACTGCTGCTCCGACGTGAGTGCTTCCTGATAGAGCAAGGCCGCTGTCGGGTTCGTTTGGCTATAGGTATTGAAGTGCAGATAGAACGGACCGTAGAGCCGGTGCATTACCGCGCCTTTCGGCACGGTGAAGGTCATTTGATTGTCGAGATGGTTGGAGTAGGCCTCCATGATCAGAAGATTGCCTGTGAAGATGAGGTCCTGTTTCGTCGGGCCGCCGGTGAGAGACTCCGAGTTGGGAACAACCATCCACGCAGCCAGCGAGGTGCCATAAACGCCTTCGGCCTGGTGCAGGTACTCGTAGCTCGAATAGTCATACTTGGTGTAGAACTCGCGGCGATAGCCCTGAGGAAGTTGTTGACCGTGCAGATCGCTGGTCGCGTCCTGGACGTTGGTTCCTGAAGGCAGGCCGCCAAAGAGGACTGCGTTCGGCATCGGAACGGTGGTGGCTCCGAGATTGCCCAGGCCCGTGTTCACGGAATACGTGTTTACGAATTGATTCAGGTCGCTGCGCAAGACCCACTGGATCTGGCCGATGCTTCCTGCGATGTCGCTGGCGCCATGGTCAAGAGTGAAATAGGTGTGTATGCCGGGATCGTTCAGGAACAGAATGTTGTGCCGCGACCACGTGAAGGCATTGGTGGAACTGGACGCGATCGAGTTCCACCAGTCGATGTATTTGCCGTTGGGGTCGACGTAGTAGTTGTTCGTTGCCGTGCCGCTACCGGGTCCGACGTTGTCCATGTAGAAGCCTTTGGGCCCGTTGTGGTCTCGATTGGTTTGATCGATGATTTCCTCGTTGGGAAACGCATTCCAATGGATGCTGAAGATGCGCCCATCGCCTGGCAGCCAATCTACGGTAATGGCTCCGTTGCTGATGTTCCAGTCGGTGGAGTTGCTGGTGTCGATGGTGATTTGCGAGTGGGCGGGATAACTGGTGAGCAAGGTGACGAGCGCTGCTGCTGACAGAAGGAGCTGTTTCACAGGGAGGCCTCCATCGTTCCTTCAAAAAAAGCGGCAGCCAATCTGCCGGTTTGATTTGCAGCGGAATGCTAGGGTTCGAACGTTTGTGTGGTCAATAGGGAAATTGTTTCAATGAAGTCAATTTTGATCTCATCAAGACTTCTGCGAACGGTCGCTGCTGAGAAACCGAGAAGTCGGCGGCGGAGCCGAGCACCGCGCAGGCGATGCACAGTTTCCGTCGAGAGTTGCTTGCGAATAGCTAAAAAGCGCAGCGTGTTTTTTTAGTTCAACAACGAACTTTGTTGTGTTTGCGTGCACCCTGCCAGCCTTTTTGGACTTGGTACGTCCAAGCTTTGAAGCTTCCGCCGCGACGCATGCATTGGGCCTCCGCGGAGGGAGTTGACGGTCGCGATAAAGCAGATTCTCGGAGGCCGCTGATCGGTCAGCTAAAGAAAAGGGAGAAATTTCATGAAGATTCAGAGTCGACTCAGAACTACCCGTGGCTTAGCACTGTCTTTGGCGATGTTCACGTCGCTCGGTGTTGCAGCCAATGCTCAGGACGCGGTTAAAGGGAGCGGTCAACAGGCGACTGTTGAGGGATTGGTGATCGGAAGAGACGGTCCCACCATGTTGGTGAAGACGGCAGACACGCCGAGACTCGACGTTGTTTTGTCGGATAGCACGAAGGCGACAGAGAAGGGAGGGTTCCTGGGTCTCAGCAGACATGACCTGGCTATCACTCAGCTCGTTCCTGGTTTGAAGGTGAAGGTAGACGGGACCTATGACCAGGACCACAAGTTGGTTGCGAAGAAGGTTGAGTTCTCGCGGAGCTCGATGAACACGGCGAAGCAGATTGATGCCGGGTTGAGTCCGACGAACGAGAAGGTTGCGGCCGCGCAGGACCAGCTGAGGAGCGACCGGAAGGACATCGAACAAGGCCAGAGCGACCTTGCATCGGCCAAGCAGGATATCGATACGACCAAGCAGGGGCTCGCGGCCAATGTCCAGGCCACGGGTGAGAACAAGCAGGCCATCGGTCAGACGAATAACCGGATCGGCACGCTGGATCAGTACGCGACGAAGGGAAGCTACACGGTCAACTTCGCGAATGGAAAATCTACGGTCACCAAGAAGTATAAGGATGAACTGACCGACTTCGTGAAACAGGCTGCCGATACCCCGGGAGCCATGGTCGAGGTGCAGGGCTATGCGTCCAAGGTTGGCTCGCCGGCTCTGAATCAGAGGCTGAGCAGCGAACGGGCCGACAATGTTCTTACCATCATTCAGCAGGCGGGTGTTCCTCTGACGCGAATCCTTGCGCCAGCCGCGATGGGAACTACAGAGCAGGTCGCAGACAACCACACGCGGAGCGGACAGGCGCAGAACCGGCGAGTGGTCGTTACCGTTGTCGTGAACCAGGGAATCACTGGCGGAGGGACTAGCGCCGATACGACCGCGTCGGCATCGCCGGGGTCATCCGAATAACGCAACACGTATGACCTGGCTTTTTCTGGCGATAGTGCGAGGGGCTTAATTCTCTCGCACTATCGCCTTCGTCATTTAAGAGCTCCAGCATGTGACGGGTAAGACGGATTGCCTGACGAAATGTATACAATTTTGGATTTGTAGCGGTTATTATGGGGCGATTCCATTTCAGGAGGGTTCTTTGAGCGAATCAGCCCCGGGTTTCAAGGACAACTCCCGTCGCAGGTTTTTGAAGGGTCTCGTATCAACGCCAGTGGCGGCTATCGCCGCTGGAGATGGGCTTTTGGCGCAGACGGCCAGAACAGCCGAGGGCAGCGCGGCTCCCGGCCGCAGGAACGGGGGGCTTCGGCGGCGTTTCCTCCGCCGGGCAAGAAGTTTGTCGCGATTCAAATCGGCGCGCGGTCTTTTGTCGATGAGGGCGTCGATGCGTGTCTCGATACGTTGCGCGAGAAGGGTGGCGTCAACGTCGTGATGGCGACCGTGTTTACCTACGGCACCGGGCTTGCCGGCAGGCAGGTGCACGGCGAGCCGCTTCCTGACCACGGGGTTCAGGAGTACGACAGGGTCCACGGCGGGAGTTATACGAAGGTTCATCCTGAGTTCTACGAAGAATCCGTGGTCAAAGATATTCGCGCGCCGGAGCTGGGAGAGTTCGACATTCTTGCGGACGTGATCCCGAAGGCGAAGGCCAGGGGGATGCAAACGTATGCGCTGTTCGAAGAGGCCTACAACCCGCGGCTGATGCCGAACTTCGAAAAGGTGTGCGAAGTTGACGTGTATGGCAGGCTGGGGCGCGATACGTGTTTCAACAATCCGCACGCGCGCGCGTTTCTTGCTTCGATGGTGTCGGACTGGGTGACGAGCAACGAGATCGACGGGCTGATGTGGGAGTCGGAACGTCAGGGTCCTCTGAACAGCACGCTCGGAGCGCACTTTGGCTCGATCGGGCCGCGGCGTTCGATCTGCTGCTTCTGTGACTTCTGCATTGCGAAGGCCAAGGAAGTTGGTATCGATGGGCAGCGGGCGCGAGAGGGATATATCGCGCTGGACCATTGGGTGAGCCGAACGCTCAGCGGACCGCGTGCTGCCGATGGCACGTTCATCAGCCTGTGGCGGCTGTTCCTCGAGTACCCCGAGATTATGGCGTGGGAGCGCTTCTGGTACACCAGCCAGGAGCAGATGTACGGTCTGATTTATGGGACCGCGAAGGCTATCAATCCTCGCGTGCAAGTTGGGTGGCACATCATGCACCTTGTGACGATGAGCCCTTTCTATTCGGCGGATACGAGCTACTCGAGACTCGTTCACGTGTCGGACTTTCTGAAGCCGTGTCCGTACAACAACTGCGCCGGACCAAGGCTTGCGCGATACATACGGAACGTTCAGTCGACGATCTTCCGCGACATGACGCCGGAGCAGGTGCTCGCGATGCACTATGAGTTCTTCGGGCTACAGAACGAGCCGACGCTGGACAAGCTGCCGACGTCGGGACTCTCGGGCGCGTCTGTGGGTGTGGAGACGAAGCGCGCGCTCGCGGACGTGGAGGGCGCCATTCCGATTTATCCGGGAATCGACATCGATATTCCAACGGGGCTCGAGGAGAAGCGGACGCAGCCTTCGGATGTGAAGGCCGCGACGCTGGCGGCGTTCCGGGCAGGAGCGCCGGGTGTGGTGCTTTCGCGCAAGTACGCAGAGATGAAGCTGACGAATCTTGCCGGGGCGGCGGACGCGCTTAAGGAGCTCGGCGTCTATTGACGCGAAATGGGATGGCGCGCTGCAGGCTTTGAGCGCGGGGTGATGGACGATCGCCGGTCGTGACGGCTACTTGCGCAATCGGTGGAATTGTCGCTGCGCGACGGTCTCTTTGCGTTCGATGAGCCCCACCTGTCTTAAATGCGAGTGACGCAGGATGCCGATGCTGATTTCTGATTAGGCGTCCAGAAGTACAGGTGTGGCTGTCTCGTGAGGAGGGCTTATGAGGCTGCGCGGTGGTTACTCCGCCCATGGTTCCGCAGGGCGTCTTGCTTTCGGTTCGACTCTCATCTTTGGCGCACTGTTCTCAGCGGTGCTGCTGTGGGGTGTGGGTTGCAAGAAGAACGAGGCTCCGGCCGCGAATCAACCTCAGCCGCAGGGGCAGCCTCAAATGGCTGCGGGAAGCCTCGACGAACTTGTGGCTCCGATTGCGCTGTATCCGGATAAGCTGCTGGGGCAGTTGCTGATTGTCGCGACCAATCCTCAGGAGGTGCTGGACCTTGGCAACTGGCTGATCATGAATCAGAGCATGAAGCCCGCGGACGCTCCGGCGGCGGCAAAGGCGGCTGGGTTCAGCACGAGCGCGCAGTACCTGGCGGCATTTCCGCAGGTCGTCGACAACATGTGCCAGCAGATGGACTGGACGACGCAGCTTGGTGAAGCGGTCAAGAGCAATCAGCAGGGCGTGTTGAATGCGATTCAGACCAAGCGACTGCAGGCGGAGCAGACGGGGAATCTGAAGTCGAGCCCGCAGATGAAGGTGGAGACGGCGACCGACAATGGCAAACAGGTCGTGGAGATTAAGCCGGCGGATCCGCAGGTGATCTACGTGCCGCAGTACAACCCGGAGACGGTGTACACGGAACCGGCATCACAGGCGGCTCAGACGGCACCGGCGACTGCGCCGGCGACTGCGCCGGCTCAGACAACACAGACGACGCAGACGACGCAGACCACGCAGACGAATAATCAGACAGTGGTGGTTGAGCAGCAGGAATCGTCGGGATCGGGTACGGGAGGGGCGGTGCTTGGCGCGCTGCTCTCGTTTGGAGTGGGGATGGCGGTAGGTTCGGCGTTCCACAACGACGACTACTATCCGTATCCCGGGTGGGGCGGCGGAGGAATGTACTACGGCGGGCGTCCGTACTATCCGCCGCCGTATGCTGCGCCTCGTTATGCGGGCTATCGGCCCGCGGGTGCGTATGCTCCGCCGAGCAATTATCGGTGGAGTAATTACAACAAGAACGTCAACGTTCGAGTGGGTAACAACAATTACTACGGCCGGTATAACGCCAGCAATCGCCCCGGGGGGAACAACAACCGGCCGGGGAACAACAACGGGTATCTGGGTGCGCGGAATGATGTGGGCAGGAATAACGGGCCGGGCTCCGGTATGGAGCGTGTGAATCCGAACAATGACCGAGGAAGGAACAACAACGACGTCGGCAGGAATAACAATGACCGCGGGATCGACAACAACAACAACCGCGGGAGGAACAACAACGACGTCGGCAGGAACAACAACGATGTCGGCAGGAATAACAACGGTCCCGGGAACAACAACCGCGGGATCGACAACAACAATCGCGGGGGACCGGGAAATAATGGTCCCGGGAATAATCGCGGGCCGGCGGCTGGTAATGGAGCGAATGCGCGGCCGGCCGGCGGCGCGGATCGCGGCTATGGCGGCAACAACGCTGCCGGGAACAACGCCGCGCGGGCGAATAACACGCAGGCCCAGAACCGCGGAGCGAATCAAGGAGCACTTGGCGGCGCGAATACGAACGGGAGGGCTGCGGCTCAGGACAGCAGCCGAGGGCGCGAAAGCATGAATGCGCCGAGTGGCGGTGGTGGGGCCCGTGCACAGGGTGGTGGTGGGGTGGCGGCCGGCCTCCGCAGGGTGGCGGTGGTGGTGGTGGCGGTGGCCGGCCTGCGCCGAGCGGCGGCGGTGGTGGTGGCGGTGGTGGCGGTGGCCGGAGTGCGCCTCCTAGCGGAGGTGGAAAACGGCGCTGACGTGCTGTGGCAGTTTGCGGAGAGCGAATGGGTCTGCTGAGTCAGTGGCAGCTGCTTCGAGAGGAGACAAGGTGATGAACGTTACGATGCATCGCGCCGAAGTTCGAACGATGGTTTTGTTGCTGATCGCCGCGACGAGCGGCAGTGGAGCAGGACTGTGCGCGCAGACCGCCGGGCAGAGGACGTATGCGTCGTCGACGGATGCGGTGAATGCGTTTGTGAAGGCGGTAGACACGGACAACACTGCGGAACTCGAGGGAATTGTGGGCGCGGGAGCCAAAGAGATTGTCTATTCGGGCGATCCGGTGGCAGATAATGCAGCGCGAGATCACTTTGTGGCGGAATACAAAGAGAAGCACGCGCTGGTGGCTGCGGGTCACAATTACACGCTCGTCGTTGGAGCGAGTAGTTATCCGATGCCGATCCCGCTGGTGAACAACGGAGGCAAGTGGTACTTCGATGGGGCGGCCGGAAAAGATGAGATTCTCTTTCGTCGCATTGGGAATAACGAGCTGGCGGCGATCGATGTGTGCAGGGGCGTGGTGGAGGCGCAGCGCGATTATGCGGCGAGTTCGCACGACGGCAAGCCGGCAGGCACGTACGCGCAGCGCCTCATGAGCACCGCCGGAACGCAGGATGGGTTGTACTGGGAGACGAAGGGAGATCAGCCGCCGAGTCCGGCCGGGCCTCTGCTTGCGGAGGCGAGCAGTGGAGGATACAGCGGAGGAAAAGGTGCGCCCTATCACGGCTACTACTACAAGATGATCGAGAATCCGGGTGGGTATGCTCTGCTGGCGTATCCGGCGGAGTACCGCAACAGCGGAGTGATGACGTTTGTCGTTACGCAGAGCGGTGTGGTGTATCAGAAGGATCTCGGCAAGGACACTGGGGCTATCGCGCAGCGGATCAACGTGTATCAGATGGATGGGACTTGGCCGACGGTACAGTGATATCAGGGAGCATGCCTCCGAGGCGATGATCTGCTGTATGGTGAGCGCGACGCGAGTATGACTGCGAGCGAGACCGCTGGTTCTCCCGTTGTGGCTATTCAGTACCGTGAACCGCGCGGTGATACTCTGGGCGGGCGCGACTGAGCCGCCCATCCGCTAACCTTGAAGGACACGATGAAGAGAATCTGCCGAGTTTTCCTGGCCAGCACTGTGCTGGCGACGACGTCGTTTTGCGCTGCGCAGCAGCAGTTGCCGAAGGATGATCTGACGCCGGGATTCAAGGCGCCGGAGCCGGAGAAGGATTACATCAAGCGAGTCGAGATGGTGCCGATGCGCGACGGCGTGAAGCTCTACACGGTGATTGTGATTCCGAAAGGAGCGCATGATGCGCCGATTGTGCTGACGAGGACGCCGTACAACGCGGCGTCGCGGGCAGCGCGGTCGGATTCGCCGAAGATGATTGAGGCGCTGCCGCTGAGCGATGAGGACTTCGTGAAGAACGGCTACATCCGCGTGTACCAGGATGTGCGCGGCAAGTATGGGTCGGAGGGCGTGTATCTGATGACGCCTCCGCCGCTGGATTCGGGCTACAACCCGAGCCGCGCCGACGACACGACGGATGCGTACGACACGATCGACTGGCTGGTGAAGAATGTGCCGGAGTCGAACGGGCGCGTGGGCATGATCGGGTCGAGCTATGAGGGTTTCACGGTCGTGATGGCGCTGCTGCATCCGCACCTCGCGCTGAAGGTGACCGCGCCGGAGAGCCCGATGGTGGATGGGTGGATGGGCGACGACTGGTTCCACTATGGAGCGTTTCGTCAGCCGAGCGTGGACTACTTTACAGAGCAGACGACGAAGCGTGGATTGGGCGCGCATATCGACCGCGCGCATAAGGATGACTATACGAACTTCCTTGAGGCGGGCTCGCTGGGAGACTTTGCGCGCGCGGGTGGACTCGACCAACTGCCGTACTGGCACACCATGGAGGAGCATCCGGCGTATGACGGCTTCTGGCAGTCGCAGGCGCTGGACAAGTTGATTGCGAAGATGCCGCTGACGGTTCCGACGATGTGGGAGCAGGGCGAGTGGGATCAGGAGGACATGTACGGCGGCAATCATGCGTATCGCGCGTGGGAGCCCAAGGACTCGACGAACACGATGAACTACCTGGTGATGGGGCCGTGGTTTCATAGCCAGATTAATCGGCAGGGACGCGGAATCGGTCCGCTTGCGTGGGCGATCGACACATCGGAGTACTTTCGCAAGGATGTGCTGGTTCCGTTCTTCAATCAGTATCTGAAGCCGGGATCTCCGAAGGCGGACACGCCGCCGGTGCTGATGTACGACGCGGGGCTCGATCGTTGGGACAGGCTGTCGGCGTTCCCGGTGAGCTGCGAACAGGGATGCCAGGTGCGGACTCAACCGCTGTATCTGTCAGCGGGTGGGGGACTCTCGTTCGAGACACCGAAGAAGGACGCGGCGCGGTTTGACGAGTATGTCTCGGACCCGGCGAAGCCCGTGCCGTACAGGCCGCGGCCGGTGGATGAGGCGGACGGCACGGGGTGGCGGACTTGGCTGGTGACGGATCAGCGATTCGTGGACGGTCGGCCCGATGTGCTGACGTATGTGTCGGAGCCGCTGAAGGAGCCGATGAAGTTGTCAGGTGAGCCGATTATGCATTTGTTGGCGTCGACGAGCGGAACGGACTCGGACTGGGTGGTGAAGCTGATCGATGTGTATCCGGAGACGAATGAGAAGCCGGGCGATACCGGCGGTGTGTTTCCGGGTGTGATTGGGACGCAGCCGAATATGAGTGGCTATGAGCTGCCGATCGGCATCGATATTTTCCGCGGACGGTACCGGACGAGCTTCGAACATCCGTCGGCGCTGGAGCCGAACAAGCCGCTGGAGTTCAAGTTTGCGCTGCCGCTGGTGGAGCGCACGATTCTCCCCGGGCATCGGCTGATGGTGCAGGTGCAGTCGACGCTGTTCCCGCTGTACGACCGCAACCCGCAGAAGTTTGTACCGAACATCTTCGACGCGAAGGCGAGCGACTATGAGAAGGCGACGCAGAAGGTGTGGCATGAGCCGGGAGCGGCGAGCTACATCAGCCTGCCGGTGGTGCCGGCGAGCAAGTAGTTCGCGGCACAACTTGTGCTCCGAGCCAGCTCTCCGAGTGCTCGTGTACTATTTACAGGCTGTCAGACAGGTTTTTGGAGGCGTGAGGATGCGGCTGTTGGCTGGTGTGTGTGTTGTGGCGATGGGGTTGGCGAGCATGGCGGCGCAAGCAAAGGTGTGCGACGTGCGCGCGTATGGAGCCAAGGGCGACGGCACGACGAAGGATACGGCGGCAATCCAGAAGGCGATTGATGCGTGCGCGGCGGAGAAGGCCGGCGGCACAGTGAAGCTCAGCGGCGGCACGTTTGTGAGCGGGCCGATCGTGCTGAAGTCGAACATCACGCTGGATGTGGAGAAGGACGCGACGCTGCTGGGGTCGCCGGACCGCGAGGACTTTCCGAAGGCGACCTTTGCGCGGCATGACACGGTGCAGGCGTTTGTGAGCGCGCCGAATGCGGAGCACGTGACGATCAATGGCGGCGGCACGATTGACGGCAACGGGCACATCTGGTGGGAGTATGTGCGTGGGGTGAAGGATGCGGGTGTACTGGGCAAC
Source organism: uncultured Acidobacteriaceae bacterium (assembly GCA_963827415.1). Lineage (GTDB taxonomy): Bacteria > Acidobacteriota > Terriglobia > Terriglobales > Acidobacteriaceae > Granulicella. The sequence goes on along the minus strand of CAWHBA010000030.1, from coordinate 197,771 downwards.
GATCATCCACGGCCGATGGGCATCGTGTTCGACCACACGAAGCACGTGAGCGTGGAAGACGTCACGGTTCAGAACGCGGGCTTCTGGCAGATTGTGCCTTACTATGCCGATGACCTGACGTTTCGGAATATCCGGATCCTGGCGCCGCACTCGCCGAATACGGATGCAATCGATCCGTTCTCCAGCTCGAACATTGTGATCGACCACGTGTTCTCGAGCGTGGGCGATGACAATATCGCGATCAAGTCGGGCGCGATCAACTCGCCCGGACCGGATGCGCCCTCGAAGAACATCACGATTACAGACTGTACATTTGAGAATGGGCACGGGCTGTCGATCGGCAGCGAGGTGGCCGGTGGCGCGCAGAACATCCACGCCGAGCGGATTCACTTCAAAGGAACGGACCAGGGGATTCGCATCAAGGCGAACCGTGACCGAGGGGCGGATGTCTCGAACATCAGCTTCAAGGACATCGACATGGTCGATGTGAAGACAGCGATCCTGATCAGCGAGTATTACCCGAAGGTGTTTCCGGAGGGCGATGTCGCGGCTGCTCCGGTTACGAGGCTGACGCCGCTGTTTCACGACATCGTGATCGAGAATGTGAAGGCGACGGGGTCGAAGATAGCAGGCGTGATTGTGGGGCTGCCGGAGGCGCCGGTGAAGAACATTGTGCTGCGCAATGTGCACATCCAGGCTGAGACCGGAATGCGGATCGCGTATGCGGACGTGACGCTCGATGGCCTGGTGGTGAATGCGACGCAGGGTGAGCCGTTGGTGGTGGCGCCGAGCGCGAAGGTGGCGGGAAAGTAGACTGGAGTGATGCGACTGGTATGGCGCGCGGCGGTTGTGCTTGGCGTGTTCGTCGTTGTGGCGTTGACGATCTCCGATGCCGTGATGGCGCACGAATTGGCGAAAGGCGATACGCCGTTTGCCCAAGTGAAGCTCGCGTCCTGGATGGCCGGATTGTTTGGCGGCGGGCTCGTGGCGGTGGTGGTGGGGATTGCGCTAATCCTCAAGCGAGGCCGCTAAAGAGAGTGCGCTTACAGATTTGCGGGTATGCTGGCCCATTATGCCGACTCGCGAGGAACTTAAAGCACTCATTGATCAAATTCCGGAGGATCGACTTGACCTCACGGCGAGGTCGCTACAACGTTGCGTGACTCCGCCGCCGCCTCCTCCTCCGCCGGGCTCGCCGGGTTCGTGGATAAAGCCTGCACCAACTGAGCTTACGGCGATGATGCGCCGCAGTGAGACCTACAAAAAAGAAGTCATGCGTCGCTTCGAGGAGTCTGGGAGTCCGGGGACGCTGGGTGTGGGCATGCCAAGGTTTCATTTCGACGGTAGTTATGAGCAGGTACGCTACGGGGGCCAGTCATTTCAGTACTGGGATCACGAGGCACTCGTAAGTCAGGAGCTGCATTACTTCGATGGTCGCGATGTTGAGATCATGGTGCGGCTTTCAGTCTCGGATGAGCAGAGCCTTTGCTGCGCGGTTGAAGTGTCGAGCGGGGGCAAGACAGTTCGGCACTCGGACGAGTTTTCGAGGAGGCTGAACTGATACTCAGGCGAGGTCGCTGAGCAGACGCGCCTCGGCTTCGGCGGCTGTGATGCCGGTAAGGCGGAGGGTCTTGGAGCGGTTTGTCGCGCCGGAGATGAGCTCGATGCTGAGGCGCGGGATATTGAGGCGGTCCGCGAGGAAGGCGATGAGCGCGGCGTTCGCGCGGCCGTCGGTGGGTGGCGTGGTGAGCGCGATCTTCAGGGCGTCGGCGTGAGTGCCGGTGATGGCATTGCGCTTTGCGCCGGGGTGGACGCGGACGGAGAGAATGCAGCCGCCGTCGGTGGGGCGCAGGATCATAGGTAGATGCGCTTGCCGAAGATGGCGGTGCCGATGCGGACAGTAGTTGAGCCCTCTTCGATGGCAACGCGGAAGTCGTTGGTCATGCCCATGGAAAGTTCAACGAGCGTGGGATGTGTGGGCTGGAGTTCATCGCGCAGGCGTCGCAGGTGCTGGAAGTAGGGGCGCGCTGGTTCGGGGTCCTCATTCCAGGGCGGCACAGTCATTAGACCGCGGACGATGAGGTGGTTGAGAGGAACGAGTTGATCGAGAAGAGTCGAGAGCTCAGCGGGCGCGAGACCGTGCTTGGTGTCTTCCGGTGAGAGCTTAACCTCGATAAGCACGGGGAGGGTTTTGTTGAGCGCAGCAGCGGCGCGGTGGAGGCGCTCAGCGGTCTTTAAGGAGTCGAGCGTGTCGACGGCGTGGAAGAGCTCGGCGGCCTTGGTGGTCTTGTTGTTCTGCAGTGGGCCGATAAGGTGCATCTCGAGCCCGGAAGCAGAGACGGTTGACTGCTTTGACTGCCACTCCTGGACGCGGTTCTCGCCGAAGAGACGCTGGCCGGCGGCATGGGCTTCGAGGATGGCCTCGGCCGGCTGCACTTTACTGACCGCCATGAGAGCGACAGAGGCGGGGTCGCGATGCGCGTGTGCGCAGGCATCAGCGATCTCGTTGCGGATGCGCTCGAGGTTGGCGGAGATGGACATCCTCGTCAGTGTACGAGGTGTTCAAAGAATCGGAATTTACGGGTTGCGGTGCAGGATGTGGATGGCGATGTCGGGGTAGAACTCGCGGAAGACGGTGAAGCCGACGTCACGTGCGCAGGCGTAGGAGAACTTGGTGGCAAGCACACCAAAGGTTTCCGATCCCGGTGGATAGTACGTCGTCGAGACGGCCTGCGCTCCGGCCTTGCCGCCGAGTCCGGCGAGGTTGATGGTGTTGTGGCCAGCGTAGGTGCGGGCGATGGCGACGCGGGACATCGAATAGCCGAGGCGCTTCCACTTGGAGCCGTGACCCATGGCGTAGTAGCGCGTGTCTTCGTGGAGCAGCGTAGGCAGGATCCAGGCGGACTGATAAGTGCCGTCGGTCTTGTCGAGGAAGCCGCGCCAGAGGTAAGCCCAGAAGACCGCGTCGCCGCCCTTGTAGGTGTCGAGTGAGGGGTGCGAATCCTGCCAGTATGCGGAGGAGGTGGTGAAGCCAAGAAAGACGAAGGTCGAGTAGTCGAAGGCCTGGTGGGTGGCGATCTTGAAGCTTTGTTTGAAGCCGGGCGGCGGAGGAATCTCGCCGGCGGAGACGCTGCGGTAGTTGGGCATGAGCCCGAGGATGCGATGCGGCTGCGTTCCGGTGTCGGTGGTGATGTTGCGGCGAGGCTTGTCCGACGGCGCGGTGGTGGATGAGCCCGCGGCAGTCTGAGAAGTGGTCTGCGGATCTGCGTAGAGATCTAGCTCCGGGCCGGCTTCAAAGGTGGCGTCGGTAACGCTGGAGCTGTAGGGCTCAGGTGCGGTGACAGGTGCGGTGATCAACGTACTCTCGCTCGCGGACGGTGTAGGGAAGTTGTGAGGCAACGCGGTGGCGAAGAGTGCGGAGGGTGCATCAGGGAGCGACTGCGCCGAAGTTGCGGGCCCGAGAGCGAAGGCTAGCGGTGCGAGAACCGCCGGCGCGATGCGAACGAAAAAACGTAACAAAGAGGAAACCGTCCTTAGAGGATGAGGCAAGTCGTGCTGGAAGGGCTGTCGTGATTAGACGGGATTGTCTCGCCGCAGTTGCGGTTTATAACGCGCTCGAAGCGGGGGAACTACCGGCATTGGAACATCTTGAGGCGAAGTATCGTAATGCTGCATCCATGGGGATGCTTTTCCCGTCCTACGATGTAAATAGCGGTTTCAAGGGTGACAAATCACAACATGCGCCCTGATACCGTGTTGAAAGACGCAAACGGGTTTTCCCCCAAGTTGAAGGAGTAGAGGAGCATGTCCAAGACCCAGTCTCGATGGATTTCGTTTGGCGGCCGCACGTTGGCCACTGTGGCACTGATGACGGCGGGCGGATTTTTACTGCACGCACAGACGGCCGGAACGAGCGGAACACCTGCAACTCAGGGTGTTTCGGCGCAGGAACCGATCTTCCATCTGCAACAGATCACGGATGGGACGGCCGATGACGGTGGGGCTTACTCCAGCAGTTTGAGCAGTTCCGGGCTGGGCGAGTCGGATGTCCCCAATACCCAGGTTGCGTCGAGTACAGAGGCTCCGTTCCATTTTTTCAACGCGCAGTATGGCGGTGGCCACCAACGCAACGGGCGCCCAAAGTACCACGGCGGCAACACTAACGCTGACGGGTCGGCGAAGTGGGACTTCTTTGTGGGTGGCGGATTCGGGACACCGCTTGGCCAGTTCAACTATGCGACCACTAGCTGGGGCTTTGGCGGTGGTGGCGGGCGCATGTTCAACGCGCATGCCGGCGTGAATCTCGAGTTCAACTATGACTACTTCGGGATGACTGGCGGCACTTTGCAGAATCAGCAGGCGCTGTACAACTACTCCATCCTTCTTTACAACCAGCAGAATCCGTCGAATCCGGTGCAGTTGATCTCTGGCCTGGACGGCAACAGCCATATATGGTCGATCTCCCTGCAGCCCATTTTCAACATAAAGAACGGCGAGGGAATCGGGGCGTATGTGACGGGCGGCGGTGGTTACTATCACAAGGTCGCGGACTTCCAGGTGCCGGCGATCGGAACCTACTGCGATCCGTTCTATGGCTGCTACGCGTACTCGGCCAACCAGACCATCGACCATTACACGTCGAATGCGTTCGGCATCAACGGGGGCTTCGGCATCACCTACAAGTTCTCGAAGTTCTCCAGCCAGCGGCTGTTCGCGGAGGTGCGGTATGTGTACCTGCTCAACTCCTACCGGCCGGGCGTAACGATTGATAACGTCACGCCTCAGAATGCGGGCGATCCCAACTTCTTCCCGCAAAACAGCCAGCGCACCTCGTTCCTTCCGGTGAAGTTCGGCATCCGGTTCTAAGGATGTCCCAGCGAAAAGGCCCGCTTCGGCGGGCCTTTTGCTTTGGCGTTAGACTCCAACCGGATAGGGCTTTTCGTGCATGGCATCGCCGCGCGGACTGCGGCGTTCGAAGAGTCCCTGGAAGAGACTGAGCAGGCCCGTGTACCAGTAGCCGATCACGAAGAGCAGAAGGAAGGGCACGGTGAAGTAGTTCTCCGTGCTGACGGCGTACCAGACGGTTGCGGTGAAGTAGCAGCCGATGAGGATCTCGATCCAGGGGATGATGCCGAGGCGCTTGCGGTACTTCTTGGCCTGCGACTTCTCGCCTTTCTTCAACACGCGGTACTTGGGTGTGCGCGCGAAGGCTGACTTGATGCCGAAGAGGGCTTCGAGGACGGCCTTGGTGTTGGTGATGGTGAGGCCGATGCCGAGCGACATGAGGAACGGCAGGTACAGGAAGGTCTTGTACCAGGTGCGCGGGAAGAGCTCGCGCTGGCTGGTGAGATAGAAGCTGGAGATGGACATCGTCGACGCCATGAAGAGCGGGAAGTCGATGAGCATCATCTGGACCCAGCCCTGGTACGAGCGGATGATCATCGCCGGCATCAGCAGCGTGGAGAGCACGATCATCAGCGGATAGCTGATGTTGGCGGTGAGGTGGTACCAGGCCTCGAGCTTGGTGTGAAAGGGCGCGTCCGACTTGAGGACAGACGGCAGGATTTTCTTGCTGGTCTGGATGAGGCCCTTGGCCCAGCGTGCCTGCTGGGTCTTGAAGGCGGTCATCTCGATGGGGAGCTCTGCAGGACACTCGACGTCCTGCAAGTATTTGAACTTCCAGCCCTTGAGCTGCGCCCGGTAGCTGAGGTCGGTGTCCTCGGTAAGGGTGTCGTGCTGCCAGCCGCCGGCCTCGTCGATAGCTTGCCGCCTCCACATTCCTGCAGTCCCGTTGAAGTTGAAGTAGACACCGGCGCGCGAGCGGCCGCCGTGTTCCAGCACAAAATGCCCGTCGAGGAGGATGGCTTCGACCTGCGTGAGGAAGCTGTAGCTGCGGTTCAGGTGCGTCCAGCGGGTCTGCACCATGCCGATGCCGGGATCGGTGAACTGGTCGACGACGCGGCGGAGCCAGTCGGGTGGGGGGACGAAGTCGGCGTCGAAGATAGCGACGAGTTCGCCCTTCGCGACCTTGAGGCCTTCTTCGAGCGCGCCGGCCTTGTAGCCGTAACGATTGGTGCGGTGGAGGTAGACGATGGGCTGCGGAGGCAGGCCTTCGGTGCCGGCAGCGTAGCGCTGGACGATGGATTCGGCGACGACGGTGGTCTCGTCGGTGGAGTCATCGAGGACCTGGATCTCGAAGCGGTCGCGCGGGTAGTCGATGCGGCAGCAGGCGTCGATGAGACGGTCGATGACGAACTGCTCGTTATAGATGGGCAGCTGGACGGTGACGAAGGGGAGCTTGTCTTCGGCGAAACGCGCGGGCGGTTCGTTGGAGTGCGCAGCCTTGCGCTTGTTGCGGTAGTAGAGCCAGACAAGCTGGTAGCGATGGATGCCGTAGAAGGCGAGGATGATCATCACGACGAAGTACGGCACAAGCAGGCCGATGTCGAAGGCATTCCAGCGGTAGTCGCCGCGGAAGGTGCGGTCCGCGTAGTGGGTTCTCCAATAGTGGGAGAGGCTGTGCTGATCGGCGAGGAAGACCGCGAGAGCGTGGAGGTGATGTGTCAGGGTACAGCTCCCCAGAGGATTTCGGCTCCGCCCATTTTACGCGAGGGTTTTTGCCCCGCCGATGTGTTAGATGCGCAGGAAGAACGCGTTTTCAGGGGTTTGCGGGCTGGCGCGAGTCAGGGAGACAGGAGGTCCTTAGGTGATTTTTTCTGGGCGGGTGGAAGCCGTCGTTTGCTAGGCTTTGGCGTATGCGAAATCTCTTGTTTGGCCTTTCCCTGGCGGTGGTGTGCCCGGTTGTATTAGCGCAGGTTCCTTCCGCGGCTGACCGCGTGGCGCAGCAGAATGCGTTGCTCGAGGAGTACTACCAGGCGGGGCTGAAGAACTCGCCGGAGCGGGCGACGTCGCTGGGTGACTACCGCTACAACAACCTGCTGTCGCAGCACTCGCTGAAGTCCATTGCGGACGAGCACGCCGAGGCCGATGCGTTCCTGGCGCGGCTGGAGAAGATTTCGACCGAGGGAATGAGCGACCAGGATCTGCTGAGCCATGAGCTGATGGAACGGCAAATAAAGCAGGCCGACGTGAACTACAGCCTGAAGAACTACGAGATGGCGATCAATCAGCAGAATGGCGTGCATACGTCGCTGGCAGATCTGCCGTTGAGCGTTCCCCTGGACTCGGTGCAGCACTACGAGGACTACATTGCGAGGCTGCACCAGATTCCGCGGGCGCTAGACCAGACGACGGAGGTGTTGCGCCAGGGTGAGAAGGATGGCCTGACGCCGCCCAAGCTGATCACGGCTCTGCTGTCGGGGCAGTGTGACGGGATCGTCGCGGCAGACCCATTCCTTCTCCCGCTGAAGAAGTTTCCGGCGAGCTTCTCTGACACCGACAAGCAGAAGCTGACCGCAGAGATGACGAAGGCGGTGAACGAGGACGTACTGCCGGCGTACCGCAAGTTTGCAGCGTTTCTGCGCGATGAGTATGCGCCGAAGGGGCGTCCCGCGCTCTCAATTGAGAGCCTGCCGGATGGGAAGGTGCGTTACGCCGAAGCCGTGAAGATGATGACGACCGTGAACATCACTCCGGCGGAGGTGCATCAGCTTGGGCTCGACGAGGTGAAGCGCATCACGGCGGAGATGACGGAGCTCGCGCACAAGCAGGGCTATAAGGACCTGGCGAGCTTCCGTGCCGCGGTGAACGCCGACCCGAAGTGGAAGCCGACGAGCGAGCAGCAGATCGTCGATGACTTTGCAAAGTACATCCACCAGATGGAGCCGAAGCTGCCGGAGCTGTTTGGGCTGTTGCCGAAATCGCCGGTAACCGTGGAGCCGATTCCTGGGTTTGCGAAGGCGGAGGCGACACACTATGTTGCGGGGACGCCGGACGGCAAGCGCGCGGGGCGTGTCGTGGTGGCTGTCGCAGACCCGACGACGCGCACGCTGGTGCTGGATGAGGCGGTGGCGTACCACGAGGGCGTGCCGGGACATCACATGCAAATCAGCGTGGCGCAGCAGTTGAAGGGGCTGCCGAAGTTCCGGTTGCGTGGAGGCTACTCGGCCTACACGGAAGGGTGGGCGCTGTATGCGGAGGAGTTGGGCAAGGAGATCGGGTTCTATCAGGACCCGGTGTCAGACTACGGACGGCTGAACTCGGAGCTGTTTCGCGCGGTGCGGCTGGTGGTCGACACGGGCATTCACGACCAGGGATGGACGCGTCAGCAGGTGATCGACTACATGCACGCCAACGACGTGAACGATGCGCTGGCTCAGACGGAGACCGATCGCTACATCGCGTGGCCGGGGCAGGCGCTGGCGTACAAGATGGGGCAGCTGACGATTCGGAAGCTGCGTACTGAGGCCAAGGCGCAGCTTGGAAATCAGTTTGATATCAAGGCATTTCACGATGAGATTCTGAACGGCGGAGCGATGCCGCTCGACCTGCTGCAGGAGCGCGTGGAGCGTTGGATCAAGACGCAGCTGCCGCAGAACGCAAGCGCGGCGAAGCCGTAGTTCGGCAGATTGGCTGGATGCGTAGGAACTCCCGGAGCGATGCTCCGGGAGTTCTGTTTGTGGCGGCTTATTTCGAGGCGTGCCCGGAGCTGGGAAGCGAGCTGTCTTTGGCGGCGGTGGTCACAGCGGTTTCGCGGACGAGGCCGATGCTGCTGTAGCTGTTGCGGGGGTTCCAGAGCGACCAGCCGTCGGTGTGGTCGGCGTCGGCAGCGGAGATCTGCGTGGCGACCTGTTCAGGGCCGAAGACGACACCGCCGAAGGCATAGTCGCGGAAAGCCTGCAGCCAGGGACGCAGCTTGAGCGGGTTGATGTCCGTGCGCGCGATGCCTTTGTCGAGCGTGAGCTTGATGGTCGAGTGGATGTCGTCGGTGCTGGCTAGCGGCTTGGTGTGGCCGGGGATGCCGTGCGCGAAGCCGGACGGGTAGAGCATGGGGCAGAGGTAGTCGACGGCGTCGACGAGGTGGTTGAGCTGCTGTCCGATGCCGGTGTCGTTGGTGTTCCAGAAGGTGTATCCGAAGATGTCGGCGGAGAGAAAGACGTTATACGGCACGAGCGCTTTGTGGGCGTCGGTAAGGAAGCTGGAGATGGCTTCGACGCGGTGGGGCTCGTCCGTGGGACCGCTGACGATGAGTTTGGTGGTGGAGTCGGGGAAACGGACGTAGTCGAACTGGACCTCGTCGAAGCCGGCCTTGGCGGCCTCGGTGGCGATAGCGATGTTGTAGGCGCGGACCTCGGGCTTGAAGGGATCGGTCCAGGAGAGTCCTTCGCGGTCTTTGAAGAGCGAGCCATTGGCGAGATGAATCGCGAGCTCGGGCTTTGAGGTGGCGAGCGGCGTGTCCTTGAAGGTGACGATGCGGGCGATGATGTAGATGCCCTGCGCGTGCGCGCTGTTCACGAGGTCGGGAAGCGAATGGATGAGAGTGATGTCGCGCGCACCGATCTCTTTCGCCAGCGGGATCGCGCTGGGGTAGACGAGCTGTCCGTGGTCGCTCTTGATGTTGACGACCAGGGCGTTCGCGCCGCCGCGACGGATGATGTCGAAGGCCGAGTTGCGAATAATAGACGAGGAGATGCCGTACTCGGAGAGATAGAGCGCGTGGACGGCGAAGGGGTGCAGCTCGATCGCGTCGTGGTTGTTCTGGATGTCCGCGGCTGAGACAGTGACCGCGCGGTACCCGGGGGCGCGAGCCATGACGGACTGCGTGCCGGCGGGCAGTGTGTACGCGCCGTTTGTCGCGCTGAGCACTTTGCCGTTCACGGTGACCGTCGGGTCGAGCACTGGCTGGTGCGTGGCGCTGTTGACGACGTGCACGGTGTTCGCGGTCTGTGCAGTCAAGGCCGGGACACAAGAAAAGGCGAGCAGCGCACAGCTCGCTGCGAAGGAGAGAAGCTTCGTCGATGAGAGGGGCATAGAGGAGGGTTGGCCTATAGTTCGCTCAAACTGCAGTACATCACGGAACTTAGACGCAGAAAAATGGCAAAGATGTGTGAGGAAGCTTCACAGATACGCCTCACAGGGAGGCGCAGTAGCCGACGAACGCGCCCAGGAGGAAGGCGAGCGGGACGGCCCAGAGCGGCGAGGGCTGCTTGGGCACTGAGTCTCGGAGCGGCTTTGCGGTCGGCAACCGGGGCGAAACTGACGCCGGAGCTGCGACGGACTGACGCTCACGGATGAGAACGCGGTATGACCCTTTGGGGACTTCGAGGAGAAGCGGGTCGGCGTGACCCTCTCCGGCGTAGTACTCGAGCAGGCGAGAGCGGAGACGGCCGGCTTCTACGCGGACGGTGTTGTTGACTGCGGGATCGTAGGAGGCATCGCGCTCGAAGACGTCGAGGGCGATGCTGTACTCCTTGAGCGGCTCGTCAGGGCGGGTGAGGGCGTGGTGGAGGATGTAGCGCAGGAAGAGCTGGCTGCGATGCGCGCCCCTGAAGGTGCGGGAGCCAACGATGCGGTCGAGCTGAGCCTTTACGGGGCTGTCCTCGGGTAGCGGAGGGAATGGAAAGCGGCACAGCGTCGCCCGCGAGGCAGGCGGCCGAGCGGGGAAAGAATGCGTGCTGGTGGAAGATCGTGGCACGGGGCACTCGAGACGGCTTCCAAGCTGATGAATCTACGCGAGGCCGACGTAAGTTACGGGCCGGAGCTTGCCAGAGGTGCCGGAGCGGAGCAGTGTATTCCGGTTCAGCGTTCAAGACGCTAGTTCATGAACCGAGGAGTCTTTTTATGCTCAGCTCGTCGATCAAGCGCATCCTGCTGCCTGTCGTTGGAATGGCAGTGAGCATAGCGCCGCAAGCACTTCCAGCACAACTGTCATCAAACGCAACTGTGGTTGCCACAGGACTTGAGGCACCACGAGGCCTGCGATTTGGACCGGATGGCGATCTATATGTCGCTGAGGCCGGTACCGGAGGGTCGACTTCAACCTCCGATCTGTGCCCGAAGGACCAGGTGATACCGCCCGTGGGACCGTATCTGGGCGGGACGACGGGGCGGATCTCAAAGTTCGATAAGAGCTGGAACCGGACGACGGTCGCGAGCGGGTTTGCTTCGACGGTCGACGCGATGGGCGACCTGCTGGGAGCTCAGGACCTTCAGTTTATGAACAGCACGTTGTACGTGCTGATTGCGGGCGGCGGCTGCTCGCACGGCAACGCCACGCTGCCGAACGGCGTTGTGCAGGTGAACACGTCGAACGGAACGTGGCGATATGTCGGGGATATCAGCGCGTTCATGCACGCGAATCCGGTGCAGTATACGAACAAGGATGACTTTGAGCCGGATGGGACGGAGTACTCCATGACGAGCGTGAATAACGCGCTGCATGTGGTCGAGCCGAACTCGGGCGAGCTGCTGCGGGTCGATCAGTTCAGCGGACTGATTTCGCGGGAGATCGACTTCTCGGCTTCGCAGGGCCACATCGTACCGACTTCGGTGGTGTACAAGAACGGAAGCTACCTGATCGGTAACCTGAATCTGTTCCCGATCGAACCGCACACGTCGCAGGTTATGACGGTCTCGAATTTCCCGGCGGGTACCGGAACTGGAGTGCCTGGCTTGAACGTGCCGGGGCCGTACTATGTCGTGGCGGCGAAGGCCGGGTTTGCGACGGTCGTTGGACTAGCAATAGGACCAACCAATGGACTGCTGTATGTGTTGCAGCTTGCACCGGACACTCCGTCTCAATTCCCGCAGCCGGGCTTTGGAAAGGTAACGAGGATCAATCCGGACGGTTCGCTGACGGACGTCGTGACCGGGTTATCGGTGCCAACGGCCATGACATTCGGGCCGAATGGCAAGCTCTATATCTCGAACTTCGGTGCGGCGCCGGCGGGAGCAGGGCAGATTGTGGTGGCGACGGTGCAATAGAAGCAGGCAGAAATGAAGCACAACTCCCGGGGCTCCGGCTCCGGGAGTCGTGTTTTTGGAGGTTCGATTTTGCGGTCAGAGTGCGGGATGGCGGTATAGACTGCGGCTACTCTTTACATCGATTCACGGAGCGTTTCGAATTCATCCCTGCTGGAGTAAGTGATGCGCGTTGGACGAATTGGTATCGCGGTGGTGATGGTTTGCGGAGCAGTAACCGCGTGGACGCAAGGTGCGACGCGGCCTTCGGAGCTGAAAGGCGCATATACCTTCAAGGACGGTGGGTGGACCTATGTGCATCTGGAGGGCTCGCCGCATGCGGTCGGGTTTCAGCATGGGTACCTGCTGAAGGATGAGATTGAAGACAACCTGAATGTCTATCGCGCGGAGGCGGAGCATCTGTACGGCAGCAACTGGCAGTTCTTTCGCGATGCAGGAAAGAACGTGCTTTGGCCGAAGGTCGAGCCGGAGTATCAGGCGGAGTTGCAGGGCATCGTGGACGGGATGCATGCGCGCGGCTCGAAGGTGGATCTCTGGGACATCATGGGCCTGAATGGCGAGGAGGAGATCTCCGGCTACTACCTGCCGAAGGTGAACGAGCAGAAGGGCAAGGCGAGCGTGGCGGCGGCGAGAGCTCCGGGCAAGTGCTCGGCGTTTATTGCGACGGGAAGCGCGACGAAGGACGGCAAGATTGTGATCGCGCACAGCAACTGGTCTCCGTATGCGGAGGGCGAGCGCTGGACGGTGGTGTATGACATCGTGCCGGAGCACGGACTGCACATTCTGATGGAAGGAACGCCGGGCATCATCACGAGCCAGGATGATTTCGGTGTGAACTCGGCGGGGCTGATGATCACCGAGACGACGCTGCCGATGGCGAAGGGATTCGATGAGAACGGGATCCCGGAGTTCATGCGCTCGCGCAAAGCGATGCAGTATGCGACGTCGATCGACGAGTATGCGGAGATCATGCGCAAGGGCAACAACGGCGGCTATGCGAACTCGTGGCTCGTGGGCGACCGCAAGACGGGTGAGATCGCGTACCTGGAGCTGGGCCTGCACCACACGCCGCTGACGAGGAAGAAGGATGGCTACTTTGTGTCGTCGAACTTTCCGGCGGACCCGCTTTTGATTCGCGATGACACGCCGGGGTTCGATCCGAAGAACATGTCGAGCAGCATGAACGCGCGGCATATGACGGCCGAGGCGTTTATGAAGAAGCACTATGGGCAGCTCGACACGGCGCTGGCCGAGGCGTACCTGAGCGACCACTGGGACAGCTTTGAGAAGAAAGAGAACGCGGACCAGCGCAGCATGTGCGGGCATGAGGAGACGAGCCCCGATCGGTGAGCCGGTGTGGGGGAATCCGCCATATGCGCCCAGCGGAGCGGTGACGGGCAAGGTCGCGGACTCTGACATGGCGGCGAAGATGAGCTTCATCGGGCGAGCAGGACATCCGTGCGGTGCGGACTTTCTGGCCGCGCCGTTCTTTGCGGCGCACCCGGAGTTCAACTGGGAAAAGCCGATTCTGCATGACATGAAGGCGGGGCCGTGGACGGAGTTCACGAGCGGACAGAGGGCGGCGACGCCGGGCGGACAGACGGCAGCTATGCTGTAAGGATCGCGAGATTCGTGAGGCGATAGAGCCTTTCGTCACGTGGCTGACGGACGCTGAAGTGATAGAAGGGAAGGCAGTTCTTCCGTGGGTGGTTCAGGGTTCTTAGTAGTGTTTGACAGCGCTAGGGCGCGAAGGGAGAATGACCCGCAGATTTCAGCTGAATAAGGCGAATCTACGGGCTTCCCGCAAAGGAGTATCTCTGTGCACAAATTCGGTCGCAGTGTGTTTACGCTGGCAATGCTTGGCGCGGCGGTTGTCGCGTCCCAGGCGCAGTCGATGATGACGCATCACGTGCGTGATGTGGTTCGCAACGGACAGGCGCAGTCGAACGGTCGACTGCCACAGAACCAGATGATGAATCTGGACATTGTTCTGCCAGTGCGAGACCAGGCGGGGCTCGATCAGTTTGTAGCGGACGTCTATGACCCCGCGAGCGCGAACTACAGGCACTTCCTGACGCCGCAGGAGTTCACCGCGCGCTTTGGACCGACCCAGGCTGACTACAACGCTGTCCTGCAGTTTGCGCAGATGAACGGCCTAACGGTGACGGGCGGCAGCCGCGACGGCATGGACGTGCAGGTGCGCGGATCGGTCGCCGCGGTGGAAGCGGCGTTCCATGTGAGGATGCAGAGCTACAAGCACCCCAAGGAGAATCGCAATTTCTTCTCGGCGGACCAGGAGCCGAAGACGGACCTCGCCTTCAATCTGTGGCACGTGTCGGGTTTGGATAACTACTCGATTCCGCATCCGCTGGTGGTGTCGAAGTCGGAGTATGCGGCGGCGATGGGCATCGATGCGAATAAGGTCGTGTCGCACGCAACGACGGGTAGCGGACCTTCGGCCTCGTTCCTCGGCAGCGATATGCGCGCTGCGTACTACGGCAGCGGAAGCCTGACGGGCGCGGGACAAAACCTCGGTCTGCTGGAGTACTACGGAACGAACCTGGCGGACCTACAGACGTACTACGCGAATGCGAAACAGACGTATCCGGGGAACATCATTACGGTGCTGACAACGGATAGCAACAGCAGCGCGAGCTGCACCTATCCGGGCTGCGATGACACGGAGCAGACGCTGGACATGACGCAGGCGCTGGGGATGGCGCCGGGGCTGGCGAGCCTGACGATGTACGTTGGCTCGACGGATACCTCAATCATGAGTGCGATGACGACGAACAACCCGCTGCCGACGACGATCGGCTGCTCGTGGGGATGGACGCCTGCGGACCCGAGCACGCTGAATCCGTACTTCCAGAGGATGGCGGCACAGGGGCAGTCGTTCTTCACGGCGTCCGGCGACAACTCCACATGGCACGCGACGGGAAGAAGCGAGGCATGGCCTGCGGATAACGCGTATGTGATCTCGGTGGGCGGAACGGACCTGGTGACGTCCAGCGCCGCCGGCCCGTGGGCATCGGAGACGGCGTGGGTGGATTCCGGCGGCGGCATCTCGCCGGACAACGTTGCGATTCCGTCGTGGCAGCAGATTGCGGGCGTCATCAACTCCAGCAATCGCGGTTCGACGACGCTGCGCAACGGACCGGACGTATCGGCGAACGCGAACTTCACCTTCTACACCTGCGCGGACCAGACGAGCTGTCTCGCCAACTCTTACGGCGGAACGAGCTTTGCCGCGCCGATGTGGGCGGGGTATCTGGCGCTGGTGAATCAGCAGCTCGCGGCGAACGGGAAGGGACCGGCCGGCTTCATCAACCCGACGATCTATCAACAGAACGTCGGCTCGACCTATGCGACGAACTTCCACGACATCACGAGCGGGACCTCGGGGAGCTACTCGGCGGTGATGGGGTACGATCTTGTGACCGGATGGGGCAGCCCCACACCTGCACTGGTGGATGCGCTGGCAGGAACACAGACGCAGCCGGACTTCACGATCGCGGCGAGTCCGGGATCGGTGACGGTGGCTCCGGGAGCACAAGGCACGTCTAGCATCTCGATCGGCGCGGTTGGTACTTTCTCGGGAGCAGTGACCCTGTCGTACTCGAACCAGCCTTCGGGCGTCTCAGTCGCCTTCAGCCCGAACCCGGTGAACGGCTCGGGCAGCTCAACCGCGACGTTCACGGTGGCGTCCGGCACGGCCCCTGGCACGTACTCGATCACCATTAAAGGAACCAGCGGAAGCCTGTCGCATTCCACCGGCGTGAATCTTACGGTGAGCGCAACGCAGTCGAGCTACTCGATTTCGGCCTCGCCGAACTCGCTGACAGTGTCTCGCGGATCCTCGTCCACTTCGACGATTACGCTCTCCGGCACGGTGACGGGAGCGGTGACGTTCTCGGCCTCGGGATTGGGCAACGGTGAGACGGTTACGTTCTCGCCAAGCTCGCTCTCATCGCCAGGCACCACCACGATGAAGGTGACGGCGTCCAGGAATGCAACTAGGACCACTCGCACGATTACAGTGAAGGCTTCGGGTGGCGGAACCTCTGCCACGACTCCTGTTACCGTCACTGTCCATTGATAACCTTCAATAACTGAGCGGCCCGGAGCTTCAACTCCGGGCCGTTCGCATTTGTGTCTGTGAGCGGGTCAGGCGGACAGATGAAAGCCCTGATGGAGGACGCAGGCGCTCAGAAGGAGCATCAGGACCTGGTCGTTGGCGACACGAGCTCCTTCATCCATGGTGTCGAGACTGTCGAGGAGGCCGATGACCTTCTTCTGATCGAAGTAGGGGATAGACGCGAGAGCCGAACCGCGCAGTGTGTCTTCGACGAGCGTGCTGAGCTTGCCCTTGCGGTTGAGCGTAGCGGGCGGGCTGAGAAACGGATGCTTCTGGCGGCGGTAGATCGTGTCCGTAATGACATCGCGCGTGGCTTCGCGGAGGACGAACTTCTCGGTCGTGCCGTGGATCTTTTGACTGACAGGGAGCGAGCAGACGGTCTCGACGACGCGGTGATCGAGGAACGGAACGCGGCCTTCGATGGAGTGAGCCATCTCCATGCGGTCGCCGAGCATGCAGAGGATGTAGTTGGGAAGCGCGGACTTTGACCACAGGTAGAGCGACTGGTTGACGGCGTCGCGGCCATTGAGCTGATTGCGCACGTCGAGATCATTCATCAAGGGGTGGTAGCTCTGGCGGTGGCCCCAGTGCTCGAGAAAGTCCGCGGAAAAGAGCTGCTGCATTTTTGCAGCGCGGCCGGAGAAGGTCTCAATCCAGGAGGGCACGAAGCCAAGAGGACCACTGACGCTGTCGAGCGGCAGGGTTTCTCCGTCCGGCAGGAGGAGACCGCGCGAAACGAGGTTAAGGCGCGCGAGATCGTCCAGCATCCGCTGCACCTCGGCAGGGTCCTGCCCTTCGCGGTTGTAGAGGAGCATGTCGCGGCGGAAGTGCGGATAGCCGGCGAGTATCTCATCCGAGCCCTCGCCCGTAAGGACCACCTTGTAGCCGGCATCGCGGACGGCGCGGCTGAGAAGGAACTTGGCGACACCGTGCGCGTTGATGCAGAAGGATTCTGACTGCAGGATGGCGGCGGCAAAGTTGTCGGCGAGATCGTCCTGCGTGATGGGGATGGGATAGAACTCGGCGCCGACCTTGGCGGCCATCTCCTTCGCCTGCATCTCTTCGTCGTAGTCAGGGCGATCGAAGGTGAGGGTGAAGGCGCGGATGGGATCGGGATGATGCCGCGCTGCGAGGCCGAGGACGGAGCAGGAGTCGAGGCCGCCGGATAGATAGCAGCCGACCGGGACGTCAGCGCGGAGGCGAAGACGGACGGCCTCTTCGAGCACGTGGCGGAATTCAGCCGCATAGTCCTCGTCGGAGCGCGCAGGAATTTCATTGGCGCGCGGGTAGTTGAAGTCCCAGTACTGATTGAGCTGGATGTGCTGTTCGGTGGCGAGCAGGTAGTGGCCGGGAGGGACCTGGAAGATCCCGTCATAAAGAGTGCGGCGTTGATGGCTGCCCATCTCAGTGGCGTGGGAGAGGGAGACCGCGTCCCAGCGCGCAGGGACGCCGGCGGCGAAGAGGGCTTTGACCTCGGAGGCGAGGTAGAGAGTGTCGTTGTGGAAGGCGTAGAAGAGCGGCTTGATGCCGAAGCGATCGCGCGCGGCGAAGAGCGTACGGTTGCGCTGGTCCCAGAGGACGAGGGCGAACTCGCCGCGCAGGTGATGCAGACACTCGGTGCCGAGATCTTCGTAGAGGTGAAGGGCGATCTCACTGTCGGAGCGCGTGCGAAGACGGTGGCCGGAGGCCTCGAGGTCGCGCTGGATGCGTTCGTAGTCGTAGAACTCGCCATTGACGATGACGTGAGTGCAGTTGTCCTCGGAGGCGATGGGCTGGTCGCCGGTGACGAGATCGATGATGCTCAGGCGCGCATGTCCGAACGCGACGCGGCGGTCGGGCGACATCCAGTGGCGCTGGCCATCCGGACCGCGATGGTGAAGGCTCCGCGTGGCCTTCTCTATGGTAGCCAAAGCGATGGGGTCACGACGCGAGAAGAACGCGACAATTCCGCACATGTCTGATCAGGCTCCTGCGATGAACGTTCCCCGAGGACGCCTGGGGGAGGGTTGGAGAGATAACGAAGTATAGCTGCGACATCGAAGGACCGGCGCAGTTTGTGGACCTGGGCTCGGGAAACCCGAACGCGCAGATTTTTCTTTGCAGTTCGCGAGCGCACGATGATACTGGCGGAGCATTGTGGAGGAGAATCATGCGTCTTCGTGTGGTGGCGGCAGTTGTCGCAGTGCTGGGAGTTGTCGGGATTGCCGGAGCGAGCGATCAACCAACACCGCATGAGGTGGTGGCCACGGGGGGACTGATTCACTCGCTGCTCGCGGCGCCGGTGACAAATGAGCCGTATTCGGCGATGCAGACGACGGAGATTGTGAGGACGCTCGCGGATGGAACGAAGCTTACGCGGCACGGGCATCATTTCGTGGCGCGCGACTCCGCCGGGCGCGAGCGCGTGGAGATGCGGATGGCCGCGGCGAAGGACGGCAAGCCGGAGGTAAAGCTGATCTTCATCATTGATCCTGTCGCGCACAAGTTGACCTCCTGGGTCGAAGGGGCAAACGGGCCGAAGGTGGCGACGGTCGCGAAGATGAAGGAGCCGACGGGAAAGGTGCCCACGGCGGCGATGCCCAGGGAGAGTGACTCGCGGCCTCAGCCCGAGGTGACGAACGAATCGCTTGGGTCGCAGATGATCGACAACATACCGGCGATGGGCGAGCGGACGACGACGGTGGTGCCGGTGGGCCGCTCCGGCAACGACCAGCCGATTACGAAGACCCACGAGGTGTGGACCTCCGACGAGATGAAACTGGTGCTGCTGCAGAACTGGTCCGACCCGCGCAGCGGCGTGCGCACGACGCAGTTTGCAGACTTTTCGCGCACGGAACCGAATGCCGCATTATTCCGTCCGCCCGCGGGATATGAGGTGAAGACGGCGGAGCAGACGCTGAGGGAGCTCGCGGAGAAGCTGCAGGGCGCGGCGGACGCTCAGGAGTAGGGTTCTTTACAATGGAACTCTATGCCAGAGTTTCCAGAAAAAGACACGCAGCCTGGTGGGGCTGCACCGGAGAGGTATAACCCGGCGGAGATAGAGCCGAAGTGGCAGACGCGGTGGGACGCCGACGCCGCGCTCTATCGCGCCGATGACCACGCCGGCGGTAAGCCGAAGTTTTACTGCCTGGAAATGCTGCCGTATCCGAGCGGCAAGCTGCACATGGGCCATGTGCGCAACTACTCCATCGGCGACGCGCTGGCGCGGTACATGTGGATGCGCGGCTACAACGTGTTGCACCCCATGGGCTGGGACGCGTTTGGTCTGCCGGCGGAGAACGCCGCGATCAACAACAACACGCCGCCGCGCGAGTGGACGCTGAGCAACATCGCGGCGATGCGCGAGCAGATGCGGCGCATCGGCTTCAGCTATGACTGGGCCGGTACCGAGCTGGCCACATGTCTCCCGGACTACTACCGCTGGAACCAGTGGTTCTTTCTGAAGATGTATGAGAAGGGGCTCGCCTATCGCAAGTCGAGCAAGGTGAACTGGTGTCCGAAGTGCTGCACCGTGCTGGCGAACGAGCAGGTGGTAAACGGCTACTGCTGGCGACACGAAGACACGCTGGTCGAGCAGCGCGAACTGGAGCAGTGGTTCCTGCGCATTACAAATTATGCCGATGAACTTCTGGACGGACTCGACAAACTGCCCGGCTGGCCGGACAAGGTGCGCACGATGCAGCGCAACTGGATCGGCCGCAGCGAAGGAGCGAACGTCGACTTCGGTGTGCAGGGCGCGCCGGACAAGATCACGGTCTTCACTACGCGCGTCGACACGATCTTTGGCGCGACCTCGATTCAACTGGCGCCGGAGCATGCGCTGGTGAAGACGTGGGCGGCGGACGATGCGAAGCTCGCGAAGGCTGTCGAGACGATGATCTCGGAACAGAAGGCCGCGAAAGAGGCCGGTGACATCGGCGCGATTGAGAAGCACGGCGTCGCGACCGGCAAGCAGGCTGTGAATCCGTTCAACGGTGAGACGCTGCCGATCTGGGTCGCCAACTACATCCTCGCGGACTACGGCACCGGCGCCATCATGAGCGTGCCTGGCCATGACGAGCGCGACTATGAGTTTGCGACGAAGTATGGGCTGCCGATTAAGCGCGTGGTTGCTCCGGCGACCTCGGGTGGGGCGGACGACGACTCGGGCGACCTCGCTCTGCCTTACACCGGCGAGGACGATGCGGTGTTGGTGAACTCCGGCGAGTGGACCGGCAACGCGGCGCTCGAAGCGCAGGAGAAGATGGGGCAGCATGCCGAGGCGCAAGGATTCGGGAAGCGCACAACAACCTATCGTCTGAAGGACTGGGGGGTGAGCCGCCAGCGCTACTGGGGTACGCCGATCCCGATGGTCTATTGCGATAAGGACGGGATCGTTCCGGTGCCGGAAAACAGCGCTGCCTGTGCTGCTTCCGGAGAACGTCGATATTACGCAGCAGGGCGGGAGCCCGCTCGGCAAGGTGCCGGAGTTCGTGAACACGACGTGTCCGAAGTGCGGCGGTCCTGCACGGCGCGAGACCGACACGATGGACACCTTCGTCGACTCGAGCTGGTACTTCTACCGCTACACCGACGCGCACAACGCCAGCGCGCCGTTCGACTCCGCGAAGGCGAACTACTGGTTTCCGATTGACCAATACATCGGCGGCGTAGAGCACGCGATTCTTCACCTCATCTACTCGCGCTTCTGGACGAAAGTGATGCGCGACCTCGGCATGATTAAGAATGATGAGCCTGCGACGCGGCTCTTCACGCAGGGAATGGTCATCAAAGACGGCGCGAAGATGTCGAAGTCGAAGGGAAACGTCGTCTCGCCCGATGACATGATTGCGCGTTATGGTGCGGATGCGACTCGCATGTACGCGCTGTTTGCAGCACCGCCCGATCGCGACCTCGAGTGGCAGGAGGAGGGCGTAGCCGGTGTCAGCCGCTTCCTTGCACGCGTCTACCGGCTGGTGACAAAGTTTGCACCGGCGGTGCGCAGCATCGAGCGCGGAGCGCACGGGGATGAGATCGCCGCGAAGGCCTTCGCTGCGCAGACGCCGGCAGGTGCCGCGCTGCTGCGCACGCTCCACCAGACAATCGCAAAGATCACCGAGGATTTCAGCGGGCGCTGGCACTTCAACACGTGCATCGCCGCAATCATGATCCTAGTGAACGAGATGACCGCGGCCGAGACGAAGATGGACTCGGGCGAAATCTCCACCGCGACCATCGCCGAAGTGATTCGCACGCTGGTCTTACTGCTGGCTCCGTTTGCTCCATTCGTCGCCGCTGAGCTGTGGGAGGAGATCGGCGAGCGCGAGTCACTGCTGCGTCAGCCATGGCCGAAGGCTGATGCGGAGTTGGCGCGAGAGAGCGAGATCGAAATTCCCGTGCAGATCAACGGGAAACTCGTAACTGTGATCAAGCTTCCGGCCGGCGCGGATGAAGAGGCGATCAAGGCGGCGGCCCTCGCGGACGAGAAGGTTGCGGCGCGCATTGCGGGCAAGACCGTCGTGAAGACGATTGTGGTCAAGGGCAAGCTCGTCAACCTGGTGGTGAAGTGAGCAACAGCGCAGTGCGGCCTGCGGTGGACACAAGCCGCGGAAATGCGCCGTTGCGCGGCACACAGTCGTTCGTCGGCGTGATGGCTGCGGTGTGGAGGCGGCCATCGCTCACTGGACTGGAACTCCTTTGGCGGTGGAGCTTCGGTTTGGTCGCTGCGAGTCTCATTTGGTTCTTCGCGCACGATGCTGTGATGGTCTGGACTCTGAAGCTTCATGACATCGGCCCGATACTGGCGCGTGGCGGACTCGTCGCGCGTGGAACCACGGATGTGCTGGCGCAACTCTGGCCGTTGCTCGGTGGGATCGTGGCTTGGTCGGTCTTTGCGGGTGTGGGCCGCAGTGGTGTGTTGCGCCGATGGGATCCCGCGCTGCGGACGCGGCGCGGAACTACGATCGTCCTTGCCATGCTGCGCGCTTATGCGTATGCCGCACTCGTAGTGTTGTGGTTCACGCTGCTCGTGGGGATAGCGAGGAACTGCGTCTGGACGCCGATGGAGCGCGGGCTCGAGCCCTCCTACGTTCCCGGCTTCGCGATGGCGGTGACGACGACACTGCTGCTCTTTGTGCTCTGGGCCGCTGTGAGCTGGATTCTGCGCATCGCTCCAGTCCTGGCGATGTCGCGCGGTCTCGGTGTTGTCGAGAGCCTCCGCTCAGCGATGCGACTGGGTCCGCTGAAGTCAAAGCTCATCGAGATCAACCTCGTGATGGGCATCGTCAAGGTCGCCCTGCTCGTGCTCGCGCTGGTTTTTTCGGCGTGTCCGCTACCCTTTGAGAGCGTCGAAACGCAGACGTTTCTCGCATGGTGGTGGACTGGTGTAGGTGTTCTCTATTTGGTTGCCTCGGACTATTTTCACGTTGTCCGCGCGGCGGCATACGATGCGCTCTATCGCATACACGAGGTCTTGCCGAGTGACGCAGGCCTCTGAATCTGCATCGTAGAGAAGGGCCCAGCAGATTGCGCCGATGCGCCGGAGGAGATAGATGTCCTTCACTTTGTACCTGATTGGAACGATTATTTTGGTCGCCGGGATTGCGTATGTCGCGCACTTGGCACACGTGCCCGAGCACTGGATTCTCGCCATCGCAATTGTGCTGTTCGGAGCCGGCGTGATGGGGGCGGTTGCTTCGACGCGGCGTCGCGATCCAAATTAACCGGGCCGACTGTCGCCTTCGGTCGCGCACGTCTAGCCTCGGAAAGGTTATCTGCGTTCGCAGAGCATCGCCCGGCGAACACAAATGAGCAAAGCGATGTCCGAACCATCTTCCGGCGGCGGCACGATCCCTCAGTCGAACTCAGATCAGAGTCGTCCTGGCTCGCCCACTGCACCGCCGGCAAACCCTGCACCACGCTTCGGCCCGGAGCTGCTGACTAAAGGCGGAGCCATCTTTCGGCTGTTTGCTCCGGCGGCATCGAGTATGCGTTTGGCTATCGACGAGCATGCGGCGAACGCTCGAGAGCCTCTTGCGATGCGCAGCAGCGGCGACGGATGGCATGAGCTTGCCGTTGAAGACGCAAGTCCCGGGACGCGTTATCGCTTTGTGCTCCCGGGTGGCTTTCGGGTGCCCGATCCGGCATCACGCTACGCGCCCCTCGGCGTCCATGGGCCGAGCGAAGTCATCGATCCCCGTGCGTTCCAGTGGAGCGATGCAGATTGGTGCGGCCTCCCCTGGAAGGAGGCGGTGTTGTACGAGCTGCACGTCGGCACCTTTACGCCGGAGGGAACTTTTCGTGCGGCAATCAGCAAGCTGGACCATCTGAAGAATCTCGGCGTCAACGCTATCGAGCTGATGTGCATCTGCGCGTTCGCAGGACAGCGCAGCTGGGGCTATGACGGCGTGCAACTCTACGCGCCCGACGCCACCTATGGACGCCCCGATGATCTCAAGGCGTTCGTCGACGCTGCGCATGCTTGCGGCATCATGGTGATTCTCGACGTGGTCTACAACCACTTCGGTCCCGAGGGAAATTACATCCCGAGCTACTTCCCTCAGATTTTTACCGAGTCCCACAAGACAGCCTGGGGTCCGGGCTTGAACTTCGATAACTCGTACAGCGGCGAGGTTCGTGAGTTTGTCGTGCAGAATGCCATCTACTGGACGCGCGAGTTCCACGTCGATGGCCTGCGGCTCGATGCCTCGCACGCGATGATCGACACAAGCCCGCAGCACATCCTGAACGAGATCTCAGAGCGCGTTCACGCGGCGGTCGGCAGTCGCCGCGTCCATCTCATTCTCGAGGACGAGAAAAACATCGCGGAGCTGCTGAAGCACGATGCACACGGCCGCGCGCCCTATACTGCGCAGTGGAATCACGCAGTCGATCACGTGCTCGGGCTCTCGATGAGCGGCGACTGTGATCCCGCTGAGCCGCACCGTCGCAACGAGACTGAGGAGTTGGCACGGGCGCTGACTGAGGGCTTCTTCAGTGGAGGGTCTGCATGCTCGCAGCCTGATCGAGCCTCGATTCCGACGACCGCATTTGTCAGCTTCATTCAGACACATGATCTGATTGGGAACCGCGTCTTTGGCGAACGCGTCGACAAACTCGCTCCGCTCGAGGCCGTGCGTGCCATCGCAGCGATTTATCTTCTGCTCCCCCAGATTCCCATGCTCTTCATGGGCGAAGAGTGGGCAGCGACCACGCCGTTTCCGTTCTTCTCGGACTACGGCGGCGAACTCGGCGAGGCCGTTCGTCGTGGCCGCGTGAAGCAGCTGTCGCAGACGGGTCACATCGACGAGGAGACGCTGCGCCGTGCCCCTGACCCCCAGGCCGAATCCACCTTCCTCTCGGCTAAATTGCGGTGGGAAGAGCTGAATGAGCCGCCACACGCCGCCCAGGTGGACTGGTATCGGCGCGTTCTTTCCGTCCGGCGGGAGCGCGTTCTGCCGCTGCTGGACGGTATCGAGCCTTGCGGACCCTACGTGGTCCACTCAGGGGGCCGGTTCGAATGTGAATGGGTGGTCAAGGACATGGGCCGCCTCCGGCTCCAGGCAAATCTGTGCGCGACGCCCTCGCATGCTTTTACGCCTGCCGACCCCGGCGATGAGTTGTGGTTGGAGGGCTCCCGGCCTGCCCTCGGTGCGCTGGGCCCGTGGTCGGTGCAATGGGCCCTCGAACCCGGCCATTGATTGTCGTGAAACGATAAAACCGATTGCTGTACTCGCCAATCGGCCAAAATCCGTCTACGCTTGCATGCAAATGGCTATGGCGACGGATGTTCTCCGCCTTACCAGCCGTGAGCGTGCGCTCATCGAGCTGGACGATATCGAAGACTTGGTCCAGGCGCATCGTGCGAGGTTGCTGCGGTTTGTCACGTTCTCGCTCGGCGACGAGGACCTCGCCGCATCCATTGTGCAGGACTGCTTCGTGAAGGCGTGGACCAACCGCCACAACTTCCGTGGCGACTGCAGCGTGCAGACCTGGCTCCATTCGATCGCGCTGAACCTCGTCCGCGACTATCAGCGCACGCAGAAGTTCCGCTTCTGGAAGCAAGTGCGTAAGACCGCGGCCGACGTCACAGAGATCGCCGGCATGCTGCCAAGTGCGGCAAGCTCGCCTGAAGAACAGTTGTTGGCCCGCGAGCGTGCGCGCGAAGTCGCTGCGATTCTGCAGACGCTTTCGCTTAATCAGCGCACCGCGTTCGTGCTGCGCTTCCATGAGGAGATGGACCTCGGTGACATCGCCGCGACCATGGGCATGCCGATCAATACCGTAAAGACGCACCTGCATCGCGCTGTGCGCACCGTGCGCGCGCGGATGGGAGGACGGCGATGAACGTTGAACATCTAACCGACGAACAGTTCGCAAACATTCTCGCCGGAGACCACAGTGACCTGCGCGTTCGGGTCCACGTTGAGAGCTGCGCAGAGTGTCGGCAGGAACTGACCTCCCTCGGCGCTGCCATCGGCGATCTCAGTTATGCCAGCCTCCGCTGGGCGGAACAGCGTGCCGCGCGCGTCGAAATTCCGTCCCGCTGGGTGCTCAACTGGAATGCGACGCCGGGCTGGGGAGCCACTCTGGCCGGCGTGCTGATCTTCGGCGTCGCCATCGGCGCGCACATGCACGTCAACCAGCAGAGCACGGTTGTGGCGCGGTCGTCGCACACCCTCGCCGCTCCGTCGGCTGATGTGGTGGCCAAGGACAACAACCTGATGCTCTCCATTGACAATGAGCTCAGCGAGCAAGTCGGGCCGCAGGTACCGACAGCGGATTTGAATGTTTCATCGCGGATGGCACACCGTCGCGCGATTTCTGAGGTTTCGAACTAAATGTCTCCGTACAGCCAGATGTTCGTGCGTTCAAATCGCGTGCTGTTGCATGCGACGCTGGCGCTCGCTCTTCTGGTAGTGCTCTCCATGCCCAGGGCCTCGATGGCGCAGCGTCACGGCGGAGCCCCAGGCGGCGGTGGCGGATTTCCGGGCGGCATGCATAGCGGAGAAGGTGGCATGCATACCGGAGAGGTGGGTGGGTTTTCACGCACTCCCAACGTCCCATCGGAGATGAACCGGAATAGCGCCGGAAGAATTCATCCGAGTCTTCAGGTGGGACCGCCCGGCCGCTGGTGGGACGACAAGCATTTCGCCAAGCAGCTGAAGCTCAGTGAAGACCAGCAACGGCACATGGACAGCATCTTCGAGCAGAACCGCCCCACATTGCTCAAGCGCTACGAGAGCCTCGAGCAGGAAGAGCAGCGCATGGAAACCCTGACACATGCGAAGACGCTGGACGAGGGCGCCCTCTTTGCACAGATCGATCGCATCGAGCAGGCGCGTGCGGACCTCGGGAAGGCGACCATGCACTATCAGGTTCAGATCCGCAACGAGCTCGATCAGGGTCAGATCTCGAAGCTGGAAGACCAGCACTAATTCCCGACCTTACATCGCCTTGATAACCCGCGGAGCCACGCGTATGCCCGGAGCGGTAATAATCGCTTATGCGCTTCGGTGCACAGGACCGGCTGTTCGTGCTCACCGGAGCGGGTATCTCCTCTGAGAGCGGGCTCGCGACCTTTCGCGGATCGGGCGGACTCTGGAACGGTCATCGCGTGGAGGAGGTAGCTACGCCCGAGGCCTGGGACGCGAACCCGGAACTCGTGTGGCGTTTCTACTCCATGCGCCGTCGCGACGCAATGGACGCACAACCCAACGCAGCGCATCGGGCACTGGCCGCCATCGAAGAGCAGATGGGTAATCGCTTCTACCTCTGCACGCAGAACGTCGATGACCTGCACGAGCGCGCGGGCTCGCATCGTCTTCATCACATGCACGGCGAGCTCTTCCAATCGCGCTGTGTGAGCTGTGAGCAGCCGTTCGCCGACCGCAAGTTCTACGAGTCTGCGAATGCGCTTCCAACATGCGAAGCCTGCGGTGACCCGGTTCGTCCGCACATCGTCTGGTTCGGCGAGATCCCGCTGGATATGGAGGGCATCTATCGCGAGCTCGACCGCGCAACCGTTCTTCTCGTCATCGGCACATCAGGCTCTGTCTACCCCGCGGCAGGTTTCGTGCACCTTGCGAACCAGCGCGGTATCCGCACTATGTACATCGGACCCGAAGAGCCGCAGAATGCGGACGCGTTCGATGAGATTCTGTTAGGAACGGCCACGGAGATCGTTCCGCAGCTGCTATAGACCCTTCGGAGCTTTCAGAGCAGATGCCAAAACGCAGCGCGGGATTATTGATGTACAGGATTCGCAACCGCAGGATTGAGGTCTTCCTCGCTCATCCTGGCGGTCCATTCTGGGCGACCAGGGACAAGGGCGCGTGGACGATCCCCAAGGGACAGTTCTTCGACGACGAAGAGCCGCTCGAGGCCGCGAAGCGCGAGTTCCAGGAAGAGACCAGCTTCATCCCCAACGGTGAGTTCCTTTCGCTCGGCACGATTCGCCAATTGAGCGGCAAGCTGGTGGAGGCGTGGGCCTTTGAGGGCGACTGCAATCCCGACGAGCTTCGTAGCATCACCTGCGAGGTCGAGTGGCCGCCGCGATCCAAACGCATGATTGAAGTTCCGGAGGTCGACCGGGGCCGTTGGTTCTCCATCGACGATGCCGGCGAGGCCATCCTCGCAGCCCAGCGCCCGTTCCTGGACTCGCTCTGCAAGACGTTGGGCAGCGATGCCGCGGGTCGCCTCGAGTAACCTCCAATGCGCGGGCAGGTGCGATTTCACAAAGTGATCGCGGGAAACACGTAGCATGGCAGGAAACTGTTGCGTGCCGCGCGCGCACGATGAGGATCTGGATTGAGGGTTGGAATCTACCTGGGATTTTCCATGACAGGCGTCGGTGTCGCGCTGCCCGGCGCCCTGCTGCCACTGCTGCTGCGCCGCTGGAGTATTGGCGACGCGCGCGGTGGCCTGCTGTTGTTCTGCTTCTTCATTGCCAGCACAACCGGTGCGCTGCTCTCGCGTGGAGTCATGAACCGGTCAGTCGCACGAGGCGCCGCGCTTGCGGCCGTGGGAGCAGCGTGGCTCGGGCTGGCAAGCCGTGGCTGGGGCTTCGCAGCCATGGCTGTTTACGGTCTCGGCCTCGGCATCGCGATGACCTCTACCAGCCTGCTCATTTCTCGGCGTTATCCAGCCGAGCGACGAACCGAAATGATGCGGCTGAATCTGCTTTGGGCAACAGGAGCCTGCGCCGGGCCGTGGCTCGGTCTTGGCGGCCACGCGCTCGGTTCGGCTCTCAGTACGTCACGCCCACTGCATGTGCTCGCCGGGCTCGCTATCTTGTTCGCAGCCTGGGCCGTGTGGATGTGGACGATGGAGAGCGAGGGCGCCACCAACGTTCCGGAGACTCTCATCTCCGCGAACTCAACTGCGCGGTGGGCGATGCTGACCCTGCCCCTGCCGTTGCTGGTGATTCTCTTTGCCGCGACGGGCGTCGAGAGCTCGACCGGCGGCTGGCTCGCAGCCTACACGCAGCGGCTCGGCGAGACCGCGAGGACGACAATCGGCGCAGCCACTGCCTTCTGGGCTGGCCTGCTGAGTGCACGCTTTGTTCACTCCCTGCGGCAGACCGAACGCCTGAACGAGCGCGGAGTTCTCGCAGCCAGCGCATCACTGATGGCCGCAGGACTTGTCGTGCTCATCGGCGGCCCCCTGGGCATAACCAGCGTAGTCGCAGCCTTTGCCGTCGGCTTTGGCACAGGGCCCATGTACCCGCTCGCGCTCACACTGGCGTTGCGTAGAACTGAGTCTCTCGGAAGCTTCGTCCTTGCCGGGGCGGGTTCGGCGATGCTGCCGCTGGCCACGGGCGCCGTCTCCGGATGGGTGCATTCGCTCGCCGCCGGTCTCTGCGTTCCGCTTGCGGCCGCGTCGATGATGGCCGTGCTGAGTCTGCGCGTGCCCAACGATCTGCAGGCTGCCCGGCAGAGCGTGCCTTAGTACCTGAGAATTTAGTACTGCAGGATGTGCGGCGCAGGCCAGGTCATTGTGCCGTCCGCGCGATTCACGTACATGAAGACCTTGTGTCCGGCCTTCGTGTTCGGCGGCTCGCCCGGATCCGCCGCTACGATGCCATCCTGAAGATTCACGCGCACCGCAACGATAATGCCCGTCCCGAACATGCCGGAACCATCCGTCTTCGAGATGTCGACCTTGTGCGAGGTGATCGGCGCCTTCACCGGCGAATGCGTCGTCCAGTCCTCCGTGAAGCGCTCCAGCGGGTAGCCCGAGTCCGGATGGCCATTCTCGTACAAGTCGTACGCCTTCTGGTAGTCCCTGGCCTCGAGCGCATCGAAGAACTGGTTCACGCGATGCTCTGCGCCGAGGTTTGTGAACAGCCATCCATGCCCTGTGATGTAGCCGGCAAAGGTGAGGACCAGCAGCAGCAGAACCGCCACGCCCGTTCCGATCAGAAGGTTGAGCTTCCGGCGTTCGCTGCGCTCGTCAAACTCGGGTGCATCCATCAGGCTCATCTGGCAGACGACTCCTTTGTCACCGCTCTAGAATCACCTCTCTACTATAGACACCGAAATCCTTACGATGGATAGCCTTACCTTGGTTCCCGATACGGAAACGCGTCCGCGATGTGCTCGAACTCCGGCTCGTCCGTGACGAGATAGACCGACACCACGTCGAACCGCACCGGCACACGCCCGCGATGCCGCGCAGGCAATTGCCCCAGCCACGCCGCGGCCAGCCTCCGAAGCTGCTTCTGTTTCGCCGCATTCACCGCACCCTCCGCCGGAAACAGATCGCGCGCCGTCCGCGTCTTCACCTCAAAAACCACGAGCGTGTCGCCATCCCAACCCACCAGGTCGAGGTCGCCCTTCACCCGCGCCGACACCCACCGCCGCGCGACGATCGTGAATCCCAGCGACCGCAGGTGAAAGAACGCGTGGTCTTCGCCGCGCTCGCCGGTCAGCAGATGTTCAGGTTTCGGGCTCTCGCTGCGACGGCGTGCCCGAGTCGCCATGCGTCGGTCTGCCAGCGCGCGTAACCGCATGTAAACGCTTTGTTCAAGTCGAAGAAGAAGGCCCGGTGAATCCACGAGCTGAGGATAGCAGTCCCACGCAGCTCAGCAACTAATGCGGTGGTTGTTCGTGGGCGAGGGACTTTGTCATACGGACGACGGGAAGCACCTCGCCGTTCGGCAGCGGCACGTTTACACGTTCCAGTTCGGCGTAACCACGCAGACGATAGAGAGGTACACCGGTAAGCGTCGAGCCCATCTCGAACCGTTGAAAGCCTGCACGTTCTGCTTCGGCTTCACAGTGCTGGAGCATGAATGTGCCGAGGCCTCGTCGCGCCCAGTCCGGATGCACGAAGATCGCGCGGATCCTCGCGGCATCGGTCAGAGGGTCAAGGCGGCCCGCGTCGCGCCCAGAGCCGCCGTCGGAGCCGAAGAGGGTACGACGATCGCTCCAGCCGCCGCATGCAACCAGAGTTTCGGCGGCGTCGGCCGGATACGCGACGAAGTAGGTGGCGTCGAGAATAAGTTGCGTGTCGAGGCCGAGAGCTGTGCCGAGTGCACCCTCGATCTGGCGCGCGCTGTAGTCGTTGGTCTGAAGGCCGCGGACTGAGAGCTCGATAAGCTGGTGAAGCGCTGCCACATCAGCCATTTGGGCCACGCGGATGCCGAATTGGGGGTTGGTCTCCGACATGGTTCGGGCTGAGGATAGCCTGCCCGGGGCGCTGCGGTATACTTGATCGTGCACACCAGGCACAACCAATTCTCACAATCAAAGAGGTCGCTATCGTGTCAGCAAAGTACATCTTTGTGACGGGCGGAGTTGTGTCTTCGCTGGGCAAGGGCCTGGCGGCAGCCTCCATCGGCTGCCTGCTGGAGGCGCGCGGCCTGCGCGTCAACCTCATGAAGTTCGACCCGTACCTCAACGTCGATCCGGGCACCATGAGCCCCTTCCAGCACGGCGAAGTCTTCGTCACCGACGACGGCGCGGAGACCGACCTCGACCTCGGCCACTACGAGCGCTTCACGCACGCCAAGCTTTCGCGCGACAACAACCTCACCACCGGCCGCATCTACGAGCAGATCATCACCAAGGAGCGCCGCGGCGACTACCTCGGCAAGACCGTGCAGGTCATCCCGCACGTCACCAATGAGATCAAGGCCGCCGCGCGCAAGATTGGCGCCGACTGCGATGTTGCCATCGTCGAGATTGGGGGCACGGTCGGCGACATAGAATCGCTCCCGTTTCTTGAAGCCATCCGCCAGATGCGTCAGGAGATGGGCCGCGATAACACCTGCTTCGTGCACGTCACGCTCATCCCCTGGATCGCCGCCGCGCAGGAGCTGAAGACTAAGCCCACGCAGCACTCCGTCAAGGAGATGCTCTCCATCGGTATCCAGCCGGACATCCTGCTCTGCCGCGCCGACCGCGCCGTCCCGCGTGAGATGCGTTCGAAGATCGCGGCCTTCTGCAACGTCGAAGAGGCCGCCGTCGTCGTCGCGCGCGACGTCCCCAGTATCTATGAAGTGCCTCTGAACTTCGCTATCGAAGGCGTCGACGCGCTCGCCCTCAAATACCTGCGCATCGACACGAAGGAAGCCGACCTCACGAAATGGAAGGATCTCGTCCACCGCGCCTACAACCCCGCAGACGAGGTTTCCATCGCCGTCGTCGGCAAGTACGTCGAGTACGAGGACAGCTACAAGTCGCTCAAGGAAGCTCTCGTGCACGGCGCGCTCGCCGAGAACCTGAAGCTGCGCGTCACCTGGATCGAAGCCGAAGGTCTTGAAGTCGAAAATTACGAATTACAGCTTGAGGGCTTCGACGGCATCCTCGTCCCCGGCGGCTTTGGCAAACGCGGCATCGAGGGCATGCTCAATGCGATTCGCTACGCGCGCGAAAACAAGGTGCCATACTTCGGCATCTGCCTCGGCATGCAGACTGCGTGTATCGAGTACGCGCGCAACGTCTGCGGCCTCGCGAAGGCCAACTCCGGAGAGTTCGATCCTTCCACGCC
This sequence comes from uncultured Acidobacteriaceae bacterium, assembly GCA_963827415.1. Classification (GTDB taxonomy): domain Bacteria; phylum Acidobacteriota; class Terriglobia; order Terriglobales; family Acidobacteriaceae; genus Granulicella. The sequence continues at coordinate 165,781 of CAWHBA010000030.1, read as the reverse complement.
GCACCGCATCATCTACAAGCTCCGCGAACTCATCGGCGTCGAGGAGATGGGCGGCACCATGCGTCTCGGTGCATGGACGTGCATTCTGCAGCCTGACTCCATTGCGGCCAGGGCCTACGGCCAGACTGAGATCAGCGAGCGTCACCGCCATCGCTACGAGTTCAATCGCGAGTACGAGCCCGTGCTCACTGGTGCAGGTCTTCGCCTCACCGGAACGACTCCTGATGCGACCTACGTCGAGATCGTCGAGATCCCCGGGCACCCGTTCTTCCTCGGCTGCCAGTTCCACCCCGAGTTCAAGTCGAAGCCGCTCGAGCCGCACCCGCTCTTTCACTCGTTTGTGAAGGCAAGCTACGCAAACCGCGGCCTTCGCGGCGCCGAGCGCATAGTCCGGGCCGAGGTTTCGGCATGACCTCGCAGTACGAGTATGGGTACGGACGCAGGCGAGGATCAGGCTTGCTCGTCGTCGTCATTCTGAGCTTGCTGATAGGCGGCGCAATGCTCGGAGTCTTCGTGCATCGCGCCCGCAGCGGATGGCCCGGACGGCTCGCCTCCGCGATTGCCGGAAGGTCCCTCACCGAAGTCTCTGCACCGGACGTCGTTGAAAAGATTCAGCGCCTGAATCGGCTCGAAACAGTCAAGTATTCGCTCGACACGATCGTCGAAGGTGGGGAATCGAATCCGATTCTTCCGGATGCCCTCGTCGGCGACAAGCTGCTTATGATTGTCCACGGAAACACCGTGGCCGGCGTCGATCTCAGCCAGTTGAAACCGGAGAGCGTGCAGATCTCCGATACTGCCAACGGCCGCAGTGTCCAGCTCACGCTGCCTCCGAGCCAGATCTTCGCAACCACCGTCGACGAGACGAAGACTCGCGTCTACTCGCGCAATACCGGTATCTTCGTGCAGGCGGACCCGAATCTCGAATCCGCTACGCGCGCCAAGGCGCAGACCGAGTTAGAACAGGCGGCGCTCAGCGATGGAATCCTTGACGCCGCAGCCAATAATGCTCGTGTTGCGGTGACCGCCCTGCTTGAGGGCCTTGGATTTACGCATGTCGATGTCCGGTAGTCGCCCGGTAGTCTCGAACACCGCCGGGCCCGTCTTAATGCAGCATGCGGAATAGGCCTTTGAAAAAGGCCGCTGTGACGCGACTTGGACGCTTTGAGAAGCGTCCTATCTGAGAGGATTGGAATCAAGCTTGATGCAAGTGTTGGAAGAAAGAGCGCCGACATCAACCGGAGAGCCTGCTGGCAGGTTGCAGCCGAGGCCTAAGAAGGCCGGCAAGCCCGCAGCGGTTGCATCGATGCGCAGACCGGCGCTGCCCGCGCTCACCGGCATCCGTTCATTGCTGGCGCTCACCATCATGCTCTTCCACTTCACGCCCAGCGGCCTCACCTGGGCGGCGCATCCGCGCTTCACTCTCTATCCCCTCATCGACATCGGCTACGTCTTCGTCAGCTTCTTCTTCGTTATCTCCGGCTTCATCCTCTACTACAACTACGCCAACCGGCCGGGTGGAGTAAACGCAGTGGACTTCTGGGTCGCGCGCGCCAGCCGCCTGTACCCCGTCTACCTGCTCACCATGCTCGTGTCGATTCCGATGCTCGCCGCGGAGTGGCAGGCGCGCCCGCACGGGCAGTTCGTCCTCGGCGTCATCACAACACCCTTGCTGATTCAGGGCTTCTTCCCGCGTCTCGCAACCTTCTGGAACACCGTAAGCTGGACCCTCTCGTGCGAGGTCGCCCTCTATCTGCTCTTCCCCTGGCTCGTGAAGGTCAGGCTCCCGAAAAACGTCGGCAAGCTCATCGTGATGGGTCTCGGCTTCTGGCTGCTCGGAATGGTTCCCCACATGATCTATCTGTGGACGAACCCGGACCACCTCGCGCACGCACCTGATCGCTACACTACCGGCGTCTACATCGAGTTCCTCAAGTACACGCCGCTGCCCTATCTCTGCACCTTCCTCTGCGGCATCACCATCGGCAAGATTCACGAGGAAGCGAAGCTCGGCGTACGCGGAAGGATGATCGTGGGCCTCTGCGGCTTCGCCGTTGCGTGGTTCTGCTGCTATCACCTCGAAACGCAGATGCCGTACCTTCTCGTGCACGGCGGTCTGCTGACGCCTGTCTTTGGCGCCATCATCCTCGGCCTGGCCGGGCCCAGTCCGCTCGTGACGTTCTTCTCCTGGCGTCCGCTCGTCGCCATCGGCACATCAACGTACGCCTTGTACCTGCTGCACTTCAACGTCTTTCAGTTGATCCACGATCACCATCTGCCCGAGCGCCTGCACGTCGCGTGGATCGATCCGTGGATCAGCTACGTCTTCGTTGTGCTGCTGGCGATGGCTGTGCGCAAGTGGGTCGAGCATCCCTTCCAGATCGCCATCGGCAACTGGTGGAAGCGCAAGCGCGAGGCGCAGCGCGAAGAGCGCGAACGTCTCGCACTCGCCGCGTAAGTTCGCTCTCCCCGCCACGAAGAACGAGCCACGAACCGATGAACATCTGCCCTCGATCGTCCGCACCTCCACGTACCGTTGCGTCCCTTTGCGCCTCTTCGCGACCTTTGCGTCAAGGTCTTTGCTTTTGCCGTTGCTCGGATAGCCGCTAACTCCTGGCCGGCGAGGACCCAGACTCAGTCGTTTGCGATTGCTCGTGCGACCGCCCGGGCGTCGCGGATGAGATCCGGAATCCCGACGCCCCGGTAGCTGTTGCCCAGCAAGTGCAGGCCAGGCACCTGCTCAACTAGGTGCTCAAGCTCGGCGATACGATCGAGGTGTCCAACCTCATATTGAGGCAGACTCCGCGGCCAGCGGCGGACGGTGTGGAACGATGGCTCAGGAATTGGACCGAGGATGCTACGTAATTGCGTGAGCGCCAGCTCTGCAATCATCTCGTCCGATTGAGAACTCAGACGCTCCGCACTCTCACCACCAAAGAACGCCCTCATAACTCTCGCGCCATCGGGAGCGCGAAGTGGAAACTTCTGATCCACGAACGTGCAAGCGAGTAGTTGTTGGTCACTCGCCGGTGCTTGGGGCACAAGAAAGCCGAATCCGGAAGGAACCGTAAAGGTGCGCGCAACATCCTCCATCCACACGAACGCGACAAGAATCGCAGAGCTGGCGTCGGTAGGTAGGAATCTTTTTAGGCGGTGATCACCGTCGAGCCGCAACAAATCGCTTGTGGCATCAAGTGACGTCGCAAGGGCCACATGATCGAAGCGGTCAGCGACGAGTCGACCTTGTTCATCAACAACGACATGCCAACGGTTCTCATCTCCAATGTCCTCCACTGGAGTCGATATATGTACACGATCCTGAGGAAGAATTGAGACAAGAAAATCGATAAGACTCCCAAGACCGCGACGGAGCGACGTGAAAATCGGTCTTGGAGCGCTCGACGCCTTTCCACTTCTCAGCCCCGCAATGAGCGATCCGTGTTCACGCTCCATTGCAACGAATTGAGGCATGACGGCGCGAACGGACAGCTTGTGCACATCACCGCCGAAGACTCCGCTCAACAACGGCGCAGCGAGTGTGTTGAGTACCTCATCGCCGAAGTGACGGCGCACGAAGCTGGCAACAGACTCGTCTTGCGTCGGAGCATTTGCTTTGAGTTCCTCAGCACGAGTGAGTTCATTCGCGTAAGCCTTCTTCGCCCAATCGGAGAAGAGTGGCGAGTGATCGAGCGCGCTGAGGTCTTCGGGAACCATCATCCGCATGCGGTCGGGGATGGGCTGCAGTTGACCGTCGATGAGGATGTATGTCTTGCGCGTGGCGTCGTTCGAATAAATCAACTCGATCTTCGAGGCCGAGTTCGATCGCGAGTTCGCGGGCCCAGGGCTTTTCGCTGACCCAGCCGTCGGGGCCGCCCTCGAGGATGTACTCTCCTTCGCGTGTGGAGTGGCGTGTGGTTTCGATGATCCCGCCGAGGCGATCGCTCGCCTCATAGAGATGCCAGTCGATGTCGGCGCCGCGCTTGCGTGCGAGCTCGAGCTCATACGCTGCGCTAAGACCGCTGATGCCTCCGCCTATGATGGCGATGCGCTTCATGCGAGCACCTGCGCGAGCGCGCGGATGAGTGTCGGCGATTCGTTGAGGCTGTCAGCGCGGTATAGCTTCATACCGAGTGAGTTCGCGGCCTCGCGGAAGTTGATGTCGATGTCGTACAGAATCTCGACGTGATCACAGAGAAAGCCGATGGGCTGAATCACGACAGCCTTGTGTCCTTCTTCAGCGAGAGATTTCAAAGTGTCTTCAACCGTCGGGCCGATCCATGGAGCACCGGCGACGCCTTGCGATTGAAAGGCGAAGTACCAGTCGCGATCTTTCAATTCGAGCAGCTTTGCGACGGCGGCGGCGGTCTGTTTGCACTCGACGGGGTAGGGATCGGGGGTGGTGGTGGCGCCGTAGTCCTGGAGGCCGTCGGCGGGCACGGCACGCACCTTAGCCGGCGATGAGGCTGCCGGCGAAGAGGTGGCACCCGGATTCGCGGGCGCGGACATGATGGTGCGGCAGGGGACGGAGTGGGCGGTAAAGAGGACCGGCGCGGGTGGGTATGTGGTGCGGGCTTCGGTGAGTACGGGTTGGAGGCGCTCGGCGAAGGCCGCGGCGAGGAGGGGCTCGTCGGCCCAGCCGGCGATGAAGTCGTAGGCGAAGGCGTCCCCGACCGCGGCTTCGAGTGCGCGCTTGTAGAGGCCGGTCGAGGTGCGGGAGTTCTGCGGGGCGAGACAGAGCACGCGCGCGTGCCCGACGCCGTCGGCCTTCATCTGCGCGACGGTGTCGGCGATGAACGGATGCCAGTTGCGCATTCCGACGTAGACCTTCGTTCCGGTCTCTTTTTCGAGCAGTTCGGCCTGGCGGAGTGTCCAGCGGGTCAGCGGAGGGCCCTCAGGTAACGGCTCTTCCTTCAAGCCAATTTCGGCGTAGCGGTGCTGCAGTTCGGCGATGACGTGTGGTGGCATGGGCCGCCCGCCGGTGACGTGCTGGAGGTAGTCGGACATCTCGCTGAGGCGGTTGGGCGTGCCGTGTGCGAGAAGGAGGATGGCGGTCTGACTCATGGATATTTTCTATGGTACGGGGTGGGTCCCCCCTCCCCCCTGTTTCTTGCGCAAAATCTTCAAAGCAGAGAATTTAGGTCCGGACCTAATGTGGGCTGCGAAAAGAAAAGCCCCTCGGGGAGGGGCTTTCTGGGGGCGAGTTTTGTCAAGTGGGTGGGTTTTCAGGAGACGGGTTCGGCGACGACCTCGATGTCGACATGGCGGGTAGTGCCGGTGATGTCGACGGAGCCGAGCGTGAGGGGTTTGCCTGGCGAGAGCCTGGATGTGCCTTCCACGACGGTCTGGCGGATTACGGGCTCCTCAACGCCGGCGATCGTGCTGGGCTGGCCAAGGTTAGATTCCTCGATTTTGGATTTGAGCTGGAGACCGTTGGGTGTTTCTTCGAGCGTGGCGTCGAAGTTCATCCCGATGTCGATGTACTGAAACTGGGTCTGTAGCGGATCGCTCCCTTTTCCATACGTGCCGGTGGCAACAGGAATTTTGTCGCCCTGCTTGAGCGTGGTGCGCTGACCTGAAGCAACGATCATCGATACGTGTTGAATGCCGACGCGCTTGCCATTGTCAGAGTCGGCGAGGGTGAAGGTAAGACGATAGGCTTTCCGGGGACGATCGAGATCAGCGATGATCTTCTGCGCGATGGCCTGCTGGTCGGGAGGCGCTGAGAGCTCAATTGCGTTTTGGGAGGAGATGAGGATCATCTTCGTCCAGGGTTCGAGCATATTGCGGAGGGCGATAAGGAGCTCGTTAGCGTCGTTCTGTTGGGAGATGTTGGACAAGAAGTAGGTCTTCACGACGAACTCGGAGGCGGGGGGGCGTGGTGAAGAGGGAACGCGCTCGGCGGGTTTGGAATCAGAGGGCTTGCTGTCGTTGTTTTGCGCGAATGCAGCCGGAATGGCGAGCGCAAGGGTGATTGTTCCGGCGGCGAAGAAGTTGAGGGTGCGGTTCATTCGGTGTCTCCGGTTGGTTGCTGAAGTGGCGGCGGATCAGGGAAGAAGGCCTTGAAAGCTGTGGTTTCGTCGGCGTCTTGTTTGGCGCGGACCATGGGGTTCAGCTCGGCGAGCTCGGTGGCGTTGCGGTAGCGAGCCATGCGGAGAAAGAGCTTCTCCTGCGCGGTGAGCGGGAGGGGCGGCGCGGGATGGCTGGGTGCGTGGAGATCGGCGAGGAGCTGGGCGTCTGTGGGGGTGTTCGTTACCCCATTCATGACGACTTCGTCGTCATGAATGGGGCACCCGGATTGAGCGCAACGAACCGGCATCGAGACATTCGCGCGGTCGAGACGATGGGCCATCCGGCGCGTTGGCTCAATCGAGGTCGGGCGTGATCCGAACCCAGGTCCCAAAGGCGGGACCTGGGGCACCCGGAGTTGCGGGGCGTGGGCGATCTGGGTTGGGGCCGGGCGGTGGTGAAGGATGAGCAGCGAGGCGATCGCGAAGACGGCGGCTGAGGTCGCAGCCCAGAGCGCGAGGTGGGCCGAGATGTGGAAGCGCGCGGGATTCGGTGTGGCGGTGCGGTGCTCGAGCGAGGCGAGGATGCGGCCGTTGAGACCGGAGCGCGGCTGGGCATCGCGGAGCGCGGAGAGCGCCCGGTCGATGGTGTGGTCGATTGCCTCAGCGTTGAAGCGTGGAGCGTTCGCGTTCATGCTTTGCCTCCTTTCATAAGCCGTTCGCGCAGTCGCGAGCGGGCTCGGAAGATGAGTGCGCGTATGGCAGACTCGGATTTGTTGAGCACCTGCGCGAGCTCGCGGGTGTCGAGCTCGTCGATGGCCGAGAGCAGAAGAACCTGGCGCTCGGCGCGAGGCAGACGGTCGATCTCGCGGAACACGCGGGCGAGTTCGCATGCCTCGTGCAGCGCAACGTCGGCGGGCGTGTTGCGGCCGGCGAGCGAAAGCGCGAAGGCATCGTCCATCTGGTCGGGACGGATGCGGCGGTGCCGGTCGAGCGCGAGGTTCCAGGTGATGCGTACGAGCCAGACGCGAAGATCGCGAACTTCCGGAAGCGAACGCCTGTGTTCCATCACGCGGACGAAGGTGTCCTGCACGGCGTCTTCGGCCTCGGTGGGGTTGCGGAGGACGGAGTGCGCGACGCGGAAGAGGAGCGCGGAGTAGGTCTCGACGAGCGCGGCGAGCGAGGTATCCGTCTCGGCGGGCCGGACTAGAGCATTTCCCCCGATTCCTTGGCCTTGTAAGCCTTCGCGAAGTCCGTTTTCTTCGAGGGAAAACGGCCCCTTCGGCACAGTCTCCGGGATACACCCTCGGGGGCAATGCTCAAGCGGCAAGACCAAACTAAGTTCCTCGATCACGGGTGGCTCGATTTCCGGGTGTTGCGTTGGCTTCTACAGTGACAGACGGGCGAGTTGCGATTGCGCTCGGGAAAATTTTAGGCTCAGGAGCTTCTAGGTAAGCCAAGGCTTTAGCCTTGGCCCTCCGGCCACGGCGGAGGAGTGGGGCTTTAGCCCCTGGGGTATGCTCTCTTACGAATGACCACGGCCCGACAAAAGCTCAGCACGTATGCAATCACCATCCTCACCCTAAACCGCCACAGGCACTTCCAGCGCACTGGGAACGCCGACCTTTTATCGCCACGCTATTCCGCTACCGCGACGCTGGGAAATTTCTCCTCCACGGCTTCGCTGTTATGCCAGACCATGTCCACGTTCTCGTAACGCCCGCAATCGACGTCAGCACGGCAAAGTGCATTCAGCTCATTAAGGGCGGCTATTCTTTTGCAGTCGAGCAGAAGGGCGCGGGCGGAGTGTGGCACTCGGGTTATCACGACCACCGCATACGCGACGAGGACGACTTCCACGCTCAGTTGCTCTACATCGCAAACAATCCCGCCCGGAAACGGCTTCAGGACTACCCGCACGTTCATACGGCTCCGCGATACTCGTCCCAGCTCGATGTCGTGCCGAAAGTGACTGAGCCTCCGGCCCTCTCATCGCGCCCCCTCGAGCTTTCTAGGTAACCCGAGCCTTCAGGCTCGGGCCTCTCACGAAGCAGAGGACATGGGGCTTTAGCCCCTGGGGTAAGGCGGGTGCCTATGATGATCACGAGGGAGAGTTCTCATGCCAAGTGCCATCAATCTACAGGAGAAGTTCGGGCTGTTCACCGAGCAGTGGCTGCCGAAGGTCATCGCGGAGATGAATGACTACCAGTTCAAGCTGGTGAAGCTCGAGGGAGACTTTGTCTGGCATCAGCATGAGGATACGGACGAGACGTTCTTCGTCGTCGAGGGCGAGCTGCGGATTGATCTCCGCGATGGCGCGGTGACGATTGGGCCGGGCGAGATGTTCGTTGTGCCAAAGGGCGTGGAGCATAAGCCGTTCGCAGCAGGCGAGGTGAAGGTGATGCTGATTGAGCCGCGCGGAGTACGGAATACGGGCGATGCCGGTGGGGAGATGACGGCGCCGAATGATGTGTGGATCTAGATGAGAAAATGGCGGGCGATGAGGATGACGGCTCGGGTTGTCGGGATTGTTCTGGGCGTGGTGGGAATGGCTGCAGCGCAGGCTCAGACGACGCCTGCCCCGAGTTATCCAACGCACTTCGATGTGGCTTCGGTGCGGATGCTGGAGAAGCCGGCTGAGCCTTCGTCAACGAGTCCCATCAGTAAGGTGGGGTCGTTGCTGTTTACGGCTCACAGCGTGTCTCTCCGTTTCCTGGTTCAGTATGCCTTTGGGGTGCAGACAGATCGGATTGAAGGGCGGCCTTCCTGGATGGAGTCGACGTTCTATGACGTGTCGGCGAGACCTGATGCGGAGAAGGGACCGACCTACGAGCAGTTGAAGCCGATGCTGCAGCAGCTGCTGGCGCAACGATTTCATCTGCGGACGCACATGGAAGAGAAGGAGATGAAGGGCTATTCGCTAGCGGTCGCCAAAGGTGGCCCTCGGCTTACACCGATTAAGAGCGAGTTGACGGGAGGTTTTTACATCCTGCCGAACGGCGTGCAGGCTCCGGGGATAAACCTTGAGGGATTAGCGATGATCCTGGGCTCGCGGCTCAAGCAGCCAGTGAAGAACGACACCGGCATTCAGGGGAAGTTCGACGTGAAGCTGAACTTTGCTCCTCCGGAGACAGACGTAGCCGATTCATCCTTGCCGTCGATCTTTACGGCGGTGCAGGAGCAGCTGGGGCTGAAGCTGGAGCCGGCGAAGGTGCCGGTGAAGATGCTGGTGATTGACCATGTGAATCGCGTACCGACGGAGAACTGAGCGAAGATTTCAGGCGCGGATGGCCCCGTCGCTGGGACCGGCCTTCTACAGCGCAAGGCCTGGAGAAGAAGCGCTGAAGGCGCGAGATATACCAGCCTGGGGCGGAGGGCACCTCTTTCGTGCCCGCAGGCCCAGGAAAGCGTCCCCCCCAAACAACAGAGGGCTGAAGGCCCGATCTATAGATGTCCGAAGCTCAATTCAAGCTGGTGAAGCTTGAGGGCGACTTCGTCTGGCATCAGCATGCGGATACGGACGAGACGTTCTTCGTCGTCGAGGGCGAGCTGCGGATTGATCTTCGGATCGATGGGGGCGATGGCGCGGTGACGATTGGGCCGGGTGAGATGTTCGTCGTGCCGAAGGGCGTGGAGCATAAGCCGTTCGCGCCGCGCGAGGTGAAGCTGATGCTGATTGAGCCGAAGGGCGTGGTGAATACGGGCGATGCGGGTGGGGAGATGACGGCGAAGAATGATGTGTGGGTGTGAGGGGTCTACGCGGGTTACCTCCGTATATTGCCGGTCACTAGGGCCTAATGTAATTTCGGGCGTAGACCATGCGTTCTTTCAAGCGATTCGCGATCATCTCATTCTCCATCGTTGCATTCATCGCTTCGTTGTTTATCATCCTTTCCATTTCATCGAGACCACCCAAACAGGACAAGATTGTCAGCGAATTCAGAGCTCATCTGGCCTCGTATGAACGTGTGCGTACGATGCTTTCCGAAGATAAAGATGTGGAAGGCGTAGCACCCTGGGGCATTCAACTCGTCGGCTCCCCGATTTGGAAGATTCCGCCTGATGGCGGAATGCCGGTCAAGAGGTATCAGGAGTATCTCGCATTGCTCAAGCAAACCGGCGCCAGCAGGGTGGGTCAGGAAGGAGATCCTCTTGAAGTTTCGTTTGGTTTTTGGGCCTCTGGCTGGGGCGGTGACACGCGGCATGTTGATGTGTCCTGGCTGGAGCGCGAACCGTCGAACACCGTGGTCAGCCTTGACGCTTTTTATCGTACAGACAAACCAAGACGCCCCTCCTACGTACACATCGATGGCAACTGGTACATATGGGCGGACTGGTAACTTCGCGCAAATTGGGTTTGCGTTGATTTGACTAGGCGCGGATGGCCCAGTCGCTAGTGGCTTCGTGGGGGGCGCGGGGGGTGGTTTGGCCGTGGCGCTTGATGAGGTCGACGACGCGGAGGACGGAGTCGACGGGGGTGTTGGGGACGATGCCGTGGCCGAGGTTGAAGATGTGGCCGGGGCGGCCGGCGGCGAGCGAGAGGATCTCGCGGACGCGGGCTTCGAGGATGTCGTCGGGAGCAAAGAGGGTGATGGGGTCGAGGTTGCCCTGGACGGCGGTGTTGTGTCCGACGGCGCGCCAGCCCTGGTCGAGCGGGATGCGCCAGTCGAGGCCGATGACGTCGGCGCCGGTTTCGCGGAAGGTGGGGAGGAGCGAGGCGGTGTCGACGCCGAAGTAGATGACGGGGACGCCGAGGGCCTGGATGCGGCGGATGAGCTCGGTGGTGGGGGCGAGCGCGTAGGCGCGGTAGTCGGCGACGGAGAGCGCGCCGGCCCAGGAGTCGAAGACCTGGATGACGTCGGCGCCGGCGGAGACCTGCTGCGCGGCGAAGTCGGCGAGGACGGTGACGAGCTTGTCCATGAGGAGGGGCCAGCTCGCATCGGCGCTCGAGCCGGTCCGAGAGTCCGGACCCGGGGCACCCGGTGTGTCGGTGACCCCGGAGGCGTACATGAGTTTTTTGGTCTCGATGTAGTTGCGGGAAGAGGCGCCTTCGATCATGTAGCTGGCGAGGGTGAAGGGCGCGCCGCAGAAGCCGATGATGCCGAGGGTGTCCTGCGAGTCGAGCGAGTCGGATGTGCAGGGCGCTTGTTGTTGAAGTGGGTGGCGACCTTGCTGATGGCTTCGGCGACGTAGGAGAGCTCTGGCGTGCGGTCGGTGCGGAGGGCGCGGATCTGCTCGAGGGTGCGGAGCGGCTGGTGGATGACGGGGCCTTCGCCGTTGACGAACTCGAAGTCGAGGCCCATGGGCGTGAGCGGGAGGAGGAGGTCGGCGAAGATGATGGCGGCGTCGACACCGAGGCGCTCGGCGGCGGTGATGGTGACTTCGGCGGCGATGGAGGGGGTGCGGCAGATGTCGAGGAGGGAGTGGTGCTTGCGCACGGCCATGTACTCGGGCATGTAGCGGCCGGCCTGGCGAAGGAACCAGACGGGCGTGCGGTCGACGGGCTGGCGGAGGCAGGCTCGGACGAAGCGGCTGGTGCTGTTGGGGCTCACTGTATGAGGCTAGCAGGAGTAAATAGTGAGTGGTGAATAGTGAATGACGCCGTGGCTGCGGGCCCTTGTCTTATTCACTCCTCACTTTTCACTATTCACTGATTTGGTCGATTTTCGGACACGCCGCATTCGCTATCCACAGAAATCTGCATTTCCCCACAGTTCTTAGTTGTCTGCAACTGAATGTTCCACGCGGAACATCGCTGTTCCACGCACCGGAAGGCGGATAACCTGCCCGGACAGGTAGACTGGGAGAAGGCTTCTCGCTGGTCTTTAAGTGTTGCTGAGCGTGTGTGCAGGCGGCGAGTGAGTCAAAATTTTTCGCGAGAAAGCGAAGCGCAGATCTATGCCGAACTATCTTGAACTGCCCGTGGGACCGAAGTCGCCCGAGCTGGTGAATGCCGTAATCGAGATTCCTCTGGAGGGAATCAACAAGTACGAGTACGACAAGCAGCTGCATGTGTTTCGGCTGGATCGGAATCTGTACTCGCCGGTGCATTACCCGGGAGACTATGGGTTCATTCCGAGCACGCTGGCGGCGGATGGTGATCCGCTGGATTGCCTGGTGCTGGTGGATACGCCAAGCTTTCCCGGGTGCGTGCTGACGGTGCGGCCGATCGGCGTGCTGGAGATGACGGACCAGGGAGTGGGCGATGAGAAGATCCTGTGCGTGGGGCAGGCGAATCCGAGGTACAAGGACGTGTGGAACTACTCGGATGTGTACCCGCATGTGCTGAAGGAGATGACGCACTTCTTCTCGATCTACAAGGACCTGGAAGGGAAACGCGTCGAGGTGAAGGGATGGCGCGATGCGGCGGTGGCGCGTCAGAAGATTGCCGAGGCGGCGCAGGCGTTTGAGGATGGGAAGTCAAAGAAGATATTGGAGCCGGTGGGCGCGGGCAAGAAGTAGCGGGTCAGATAACAGAGATCAGATAACAGAGATGAGTGAAGGGCCGAAGAGACTTTCGGTCCTTTCGCTTTTAAGCGTGCTGCGGCGGGTGAGATTCATGAGGGCGTAGACGATTGGGCCGGCGATGGCGATGATCGAGGCGAAGAGGAGAGCGTTGATGCCGCCGAGTTTTTCGGCGCGGGCGTTGAAGAGTGCGAAGGCGAGCAGCAGCATGGGGCCGCAGCCGATGAGGATGAGCGCGAGCTGATTGCCGGGGATGCGGAAGGGGCGCGGGAGTGCGGGCTCGGTGCGGCGGAGGACGATAAGGGAGAGGAACTCGAGGACGAGCGAGGCTCCCCAGAGGACGAGGTCGATGGAGATGAGGCGCTCGAAGGTGAGGCCGAGCGCGAGCGGCCCAGGCGGTGCCGCAGGCGAGCACGGAGACCCAGGGCACTCCGTTGCGCGTGCGGAGGCGGAGGATGCGTGGAAGCAAACCATCTTCGGCCATCGCGTACGGTAATCGAGTGAGCGTGAGGGTGAGGGCGTTGAAGGTGCCGAGGCCGTCGAGCGAGCCGGCGAGGACGACGGACATAGCGAGGACGGAGCCGCCGAGGAGACCAGCTGCATCGGCCCATGCTCCTGTAGAGAAGCGCGCGGCGGGAATGCCGACGGCCCAGACGGCGATCAGCGGCAGCATGTAGACGCACATGACGCAGAGCGCGGAGACGAGCATGGCGCGCGGGTAGTCGCGCTGCGGGTTTTCGACCTCCTGCGCGATGGTGGAGGCGTTGTCCCAGCCCATGTAATTCCACATCGTGACGGAGAGCGCGCCGCCGAGATCGTAGGTGAGGGTTTGAGGGCCGGCGGCGAGGTGAAGGCCGCCGTGAGCGATGCGCCAGATCGCGATCAGGAACATGACGGCGAAGGGCGCGAGCGAGATGGCCATCATGCGCACGGAGCCGTGGCCGACGGAGACGGCTCCGCGGAGGTTCCAGAGCGTAGCGATGAGGACGATGGAGAGCTTGAGCAGGAGAGCGTAGTGGCCGTGGTTGAGCTCGGGGAATACACGCGCGAGGTAGAGCGAAACGGTGGTGGGGTAGATCGCCATGTCGAAGACGCTGGAGGCGAGCGAGAGCCAGGCGACCTGGAAGCCCCAGAAGCGGCCGAGTGCACGGTGGGCCCAGACGTAGAAGCCGCCCTCGTCGGGGATGGCGGAGGCGAGCTCGCCGACCATGAGGGCGGTGGGGAGGCTCCAGAGGATGGGGACGATGGCGAGGAGCAGGAGCGCGCGGCCGAAGCCGGCCATGCCGATGATGTCTTCAAGGCCGTAGGGGCCGCCCGAGACCATGAAATAGATGGCCGCGACGAGAGGAAGGAGACGGAGGCCAGTGGGCTTGGGCTTGCGGGCGTGGTGGATCGGTGGATCTCCTTCGAAGGATGGCTGATGTGGAAGTTAACACGCGAGTGGTCGGGACACGGTCCCTGAAAGGCAGGGATTACCTTGGTGTCGGCAAATTTTTATTTTCTTCGCGACACCAACTATCGTCAGGGTGTAAGGTTCCACGCATTGATAACAATCGGGCATATTGGAGTGTAAATGCGGTTCGGGAGCTGGATTGTCGCGGGGGTCTTGCTGATGACCGTGCGAGCGTGGGGGCTCGGAGAGAAGCGGTACGTGAGCACGACACCGGTACAGGGCGGGTTTGTTCTGTACACCAGCGAAAAGGCGGCGCCCCTGGTGGTGAGCGATTCGGACTGGCCGGGCGTGGTGCGGGCGGTGGGGGATCTAAGCGCGGATGTGGGGCGGGTGACGGGACATGCGGCTGCGGTGGTCAAGGATGCGGGGGCGGCGAAGGGCCAGGATGTGGTGCTGGTCGGGACGATTGGGAAGAGTCCGCTGATTGATGCGCTGGTGAAGGCGAAGAAGCTGGATGTGAGCGGGATCGCGGGCCAGTGGGAGTCTGGCGTGACGACCATTGTCGAGCGGCCGATGCCGGGGGTGAAGCGCGCGCTGGTGATTGCAGGAGCGGACAAGCGTGGGACGATCTACGGGATCTATGACCTGAGCGAGCAGATCGGAGTTTCACCCTGGTACTGGTGGGCGGATGTGCGGGTGCCGCACGAGGATGCGCTGTATGTGATGCCGGGCAGGGTGGTGCAGCCGGTGCCGGCGGTGAAGTATCGCGGAATCTTTTTCAACGATGAGGCGCCGTGCCTGTCGGGCTGGACGAAGGAGAAGTTCGGCGGGATGAACCACGAGTTCTACACGAAGGTGTTTGAGCTGCTGCTGCGGATGAAGGCGAACTTCCTGTGGCCCGCTATGTGGAATAACGCGTTCGCGATGGACGACCCGGAGAATCCGAAGCTGGCGGATGAGTACGGGATCGTGATGGGGACCTCGCATGAAGAGCCGATGATGAGGGCCGAGAAGGAGTGGACGTGGGGGCACTATGGGCAATGGGATTACACGACGAATCAGAAGGAGATCGACGAGTTCTGGCGCAAGGGGATGGAGCGCGATAAGAACTACGAAGAGGTTGTGACGCTGGGGATGCGCGGCGAGAACGATACGCCGATGTCGGCCGATGCGAATACACAGCTGCTGGAGAAGATTGTTGCGAATCAGCGAGAGATTTTGAAGCAGACGGTGAACCCGAATGTGACGAAGGTGCCGCAGGTGTGGGCTCTGTACAAGGAGGTGCAGGGCTACTACGAGAAGGGCATGCGCGTGCCGGATGATGTGACGCTGCTGTGGAGCGATGACAACTGGGGCGATCTGCGGCGGCTGCCGACGGCCGAGGAGAGAAAACGCCCGGGGGGAGCGGGGATTTATTACCACTTCGACTATGTGGGTGGGCCGCGCAGCTACAAGTGGCTGAATACGAATCCGATTCCAAAGGTGCAGGAGCAGATGAATCTTGCGCTGAAGTATGGAGCGGACCGGCTGTGGGTGGTGAATGTCGGCGATGGAAAGCCGATGGAGTTTCCGATGGAGTTCTTTCTGAGCTATGCGCGGACGCCGCAGCGATGGGATAAGGACCATCTGGATGAGTTCACTAAGCTGTGGGCGGCGCGGGAGTTTGGGCCGGAGCATGCGGATGAGATTGCGACGGCGATGGAGGACTATACGCGCTACAACGGCAGGCGGAAGCCGGAGTTGATCGATCCGACGACCTTCAGTCTGGCGAACTTTCACGAGGCGGACCGCGTATATGACGAGTGGGAGACGCTCGCGAAGCGCGTGGATAAGCTCGCGACGGAGCTGCCGGAGAACGAGCGGGCCAGCTACTTCGAACTGATCCAGTATCCGGTCGATGCATGCGCCAATCTGACGGAGATGTACATCACCGCTGGACGTAATGCGCTGGATGCGCGGCTAGGGAATCCGAAGGCCAATGATGAGGCAGCCGAGGTGCAGCGGATGTTTGCGCGCGACGCGGCGCTGAGCGACGAGTACAACCACAAGCTGCTGAACGGCAAGTGGGACCACATGATGGACCAGACACGCATCGGGTATGTGGTGTGGAGCGATCCGCCGGTGAATGTGATGCCGGCGGTGAGCTGGACACAGGTGCCGGAGACGGGGTCGCTGGGCGTGAGCGCGGAAGGCGCGACGCTTGCTCGTGTGGGAGCGCGGTTTGAGTTTTCGCTGGGGACGGTGGATTCAGTGAGTGAGCAGACGCGCACGCTGACGCTGTTCGATCGAGGGAAGACGCCGGTGAGCTATGAGGTGAAGGCGAGTGCGCCGTGGCTGAAGGTGTCGAAGAGTCAGGGAATGATCGATCATGATGAACAAACGATTGTCTTGAGCGCAGATTGGAGTAAGGTTACGGGTGATGACGCTGAAGGGACGGTGACGGTGACCTCCGGCGATGCGAGGCCGTTGACGTACACGCTGCACGCGAGGAAGCTGCCGGTGACGCGGGAGAACGCGCAGGGATTTGTTGAGGGCGATGGGTATGTGGCGATAGAAGCCGCGGATACAGCGTCTCGGACGGCGGACGGCACGGGCGAAGACGCTATGCGGTGGGTTGAGTTGCCGGGGTATGGGGCGACGAAGTCGGGGATGACGGTGTTTCCCGTGACGGCGGCGAGCGAAGTGGACTCAAAGACATCGCTGCAGTACAGGATGTACCTTTATGACTCTGGAGATTTTGAGCTGCAGATGATGCTCGCACCCACGTTGAACTTTGTGCCGGGGCGCGGATTGCGATTCGCGGTATCTGTGGATGACGGTCCGCGGAAGGCGGTGGATGCGCTGGAACACAACTCGGATCAGGAGTGGGCGCAGGCCGTGAGCGACGGTGTGCGACGGGTGACGGTGCCGCTGACGATTGAAGCGCCGGGATATCACACGCTGAAGGTGTGGGCGGTGGATCCGGCGCTGGTTGTTGAACGGCTTGTGGTGAGCCACGGAGCGAAGGGATCCCTTAAGCCGAGCTATCTGGGACCACCGGAGAGCTTTCATGCGGGTGTCGTCGGGGTCGAGAATGTGAGAGCGGGTCAATAGTTTTACTGAGACGAACGTTTTTTCTCTTGAGTTGGTGAGTTGAGACGGCGGCTGATTCGAAGGGGGAAGGAGCCAACGTGGCGAAGAACACGGAGACAAATGGGGGAAGACAGCCGGCGGCGCACGAGACGACTCACGCGCTGCGGCGGGCCGATCTGGCTTATGTGAGGCTCGCCTCGAGTGAAGTGGCGCGCGACATCAACCGCGACGTGATCCTGGAGTTGGTGCGGGCGAAGCAGCCTGTGGCGCGGGTGGAACTGGCGAGGTCGTCGGGGCTGTATCCGAGCACGGTGTCGTCGATCGTCGAGGAGCTGATTGAAGAGGGATGGGTGGTCGAGGGCGGGACGCAGCGGCTGCCAAGAGGACGCAGGCCGACGCTGCTGTCGCTGAATGAGGACATCGTGATGCTCGCGGTGGATGTGAGGCCGGAGCAGGCGACGATTGCGGTGGTGGACATGAACAGCCGGCTGCTGTCGCAGAAGGCGATTGTGCTGCCGTCGAATGTGGACCGCGCGCTGCCGGAGCTGGTGGCGGCGCTGGAGCGGATGCGCGAGATGCATCCGACGAAGACGTTTGAGGGTGTGGGGCTGAGTATGCCGGGAAGGGTGGACCCGGTAACGCAGCAGCTGGTGCTGGCTCCGAACCTGCGCTGGGCAGGACACGAGATTGCAGGTGTGATTGAGTCGGCGCTGGGGCTGAAGGTGGAGATGGAGAACGAGGCGAATGCCTGCCTGATTGCGGAGATCTGGTCGGGAAGGCTGGATGGTGTGAGCAATGCGGTGCTGGTGGCGATCTCGGAGGGCATTGGAACCGCGGTGCTGAGCAACGGACAGATGATTACGGGGCATGGCGGGTTGGCGGGTGAGTTCGGGCACGTGGTGCTGGACCCGACGGGACTGAAATGCGGATGCGGGCGAACAGGGTGCTGGGAGATGTTCGCTTCAACGCGCGCGGCAGTGCGTTATTACAACGAGGCGAGCGGGAAGAAAGAGAGCGGAATGACGGGAACGCGGCTGCTGAACCTGGCAGTCGACGATGACCCGGCAGCGGTGACGGCGTCTGAGCCGGCAGGCGGAGAACCTGGGGCGCGGACTGCACGCTGTTACGGCGGCGCTGTCGCCGGAGGTGATCCTGTTTACGGGTGAGCTGACGTCGGCGTGGCAGCGGTTTGGACCGATTGTGGAAGCGGAGTTGAAGCGGCAGATGCTGGCAGGGCCGCCGCCTCGGGTGATGACGACGCTGAATCCGGAGTTTGCGCGGCTGAGAGGCGCGGCGGCGCTGGTTCTGCAGCGGCACTCGGGGTACCACCGGACGCATGTACACACACGGCCGAAGGGTCGCGGACAGAGTGAGAGCGAGCCCCTGGCGGCTCCGGCGCAGGGGGATTGATTTTCGCGGGGTGAATGGACAGGCAGAGAGACATGCGTGTCCCAACGCGACATAGTCCGAGGGGTTCGACAAATTATTTCGCCTCATAGGAAAGCACAACGGCAGGAACTGCCTGGCGGGTGGTGGGGGTCCGTCGCTTGCTGCTGATGAACAGTCGAAATCCTTTGGGAAAGTGACGAATTTTTGTTGTTGTGTGACACGCGGGGCCGAAAAGGCCTTGACAGTCTTTTTTCCAAAAGCCTATAGTTCGCGACGCATAAAAAATAGCGGCTGGAAAGACGTGTGTAGTTCGGAACACCTGAAAGGCCGCAGAAGTTGCTTTTCATGGAGGCGCCGAGATGCGTGTTATCGAAGCAGGAAGTCAACGGAGTCGTTTGGAATGGCTGCTGCGCGGGGCAGCGGTTTTGGTGCTCATGCTGCTGGCGATCGGGGTGGCAGGCAAGGCGGGGGCACAGGTGCTGTATGGCTCGATCACGGGAAATGTGACGGATCAGAGCGGAGCGGCTTTGTCGGGCGCGCAGGTAACTGCGGTTGAGGCGCAGACCGGCGTCACCAGCAATCAGACGACCGACGCGGCCGGTATCTACCGTTTTCCCGCGCTTCTGCCGGGAACGTACAAGGTCACGATTACGGCAAATGGCTTCACGCGGCAGGAGACCGCCGGCGTCGAACTGCGTGTGAATGACACTAAGTCCGTAGACGCACAACTGAAGGTCGGAAACGTGGCGACAGAGGTGACCGTTACAACGGCTCCTCCGATTCTGCAGACAGATACCGCCGATGTGCGCAGAGACATTACGTCGCATGAGCTCGCAAGCATGCCGATCATGGGATCGCAGGGAGGAAACTTCCAGACAGTGCTGCGGACTATCCCCGGCTCGGGCCTGACGGACGAGACCAACTCGCTCGCCGGCAACCCGCAACGAGCGATCAATGCGAACATCAACGGGCTTTCGGAACAGAGCATTAATACTAGGCTTGACGGCGTGCAGGACGCCTATCCGTGGCTGCCCGCCAACGTGGCTTACGTTCCGCCTTCAGACGCGATCGAGACAGTCAATGTGGTGACAAACTCGTTCAACGCCGAGCAGGGCAACGCGGGTGGCGCTGCCGTCAACGTGCAGGTGAAGTCCGGCACCAACCGTTATCACGGCGATGCGCACTGGGCCCATACAGACCAGAACTTTGCGGCGCGCAACTACTTTCAAACAGATCACAAGCTCTACCCAAAGCTAAACCGGAATAATCAGAATCAGTTCGGCGGTTCGGTGGGCGGTTTTATCAAGCGGGACAAACTGTTCTTCTTTACCGACTATGAACGCACGACACAGCGGCAACTGGCTGGACCGGACACGCAGACAATGCCAACGGCGGCGATGATCACGGGCGATTTTCGCAACCTGCCGGGAAATCCGATCATTTACGACCCGGCGACCGGTGATAACCAAGGAAAGAACAAACAGCAGGTCTCCTGCAATGGTGTGCTGAATACCATCTGTCCGAGCCGGTTCGATCCTGCCGCGGTGGCGATGATCAAGCTGTTGCAGCCATTGCTTGCCCAGGAGTTTTCGACAACAAACGGCCTGAACAACTGGGTCGGGAGCAGTACGGCTCTCTTCAACCGCGATAACGCCGACGGCAAGGTCAATTATGTAATGAGCCAGGCGACAATGTTCTTCGGCCGCTATAGCTTTTCGAAGACGCTGGTGTACGACCCGCCGTTGCTGGGACCGGCGGTCGGTAACGCGACCAACGGTGGACAGCTTGGCAATGCTCCAGGTCTCGTTCAGAGCGTGGGCCTCGGCGCGACGCATACGTTCTCTCCGACGCTGTTGTTTGATTGGAACTTCGGCTTCACGCGACAGCGCCTGGGGTCGACGTTCGACCTGACCTCGGCCAGAGGGCTTAACGAACTGGGAATCCCGGGAACGAATAATGCGGGTGCTCCCGGTGACCCGTCGCTGTACTACGGTTACCCCGGCTTCATCTTCCCCACAGGACAATCGCCTCCGAATACTGCGCCCGCGGGTAGCACCTTCGCCAACAATGTAACTCTGGGCAACGCCCAACCTGCGAACCCGTTCCTGTTCCGCGACCAGCAGTTCGTGACGGGAGCGAACCTGAGCTGGAATAAGGGCAAACACGCGTTCCGCGGGGGCCTTGAATGGAACCATACGCAAATAAATCATTTCCAGCAGCAGGGCGGAACGTTCCAGCAGGCACGCGGTTCGTTCGAATTCAATGGTTTCGTTACAGACCTGCAGGGGAGTTCGCCTTCATGGTTCCATTCATGGGCGGACTTCATGCTGGGACTGTCGAGCGGGACCGGAAAGGCGCGAGCACTCTTCAACCCGAATGCGCTGCGGTGGACAACGTGGGCCTGGTATTTGCAGGACCACTACCAGGTGACGCCGAAGGTGATGCTCACTTTGGGACTTCGCTGGGAGTACTACCCGTTTGGATACAGCGACAACAACAAAGGACTTCGGTATCTCAATCTGCAGACAGGCCAGGTCTTGATTGGCGGTTACGGGAATATTCCCAGGAATGATGGCATTGATACGGGAATCGGACAGTTCCTTCCGCGGGTTGGTATTGCCTACAACGTGAACCCACATACGGTGATTCGCGCCGGCTATGGCATGAGCTCCGATCCGTACACGTGGCATGTCCTGCGGAATGCATATCCTTCCATTCTGCTGGATACAAATGTACCCGGGAATACGAGTTACTACATTCCGGCGGCAAGCCTTACAGGACTGAACGGAAAGGGACTCGGCAACGGAAGCTACTCCGTCCCGACGGGGTTGACCTTGTTGCCGCTTCCCGATCTGAGCAGCGGGTCAATCCCCTTGCCGACAAGCGCCGGCACGACGACGATTCCGAATCCGTTCAACCGTGGCTTTTTCAATTCCTACAATGCCGTGGTGGAACAGCAGATGGGCAAGAACGTGACATACACTCTCGGATACGTCGGCACTTATGCTGTTCGTCCCGTGGTCAATATGAATGCGAACGCGTCGCCTCCGGGGACGGGCAGTGCAGGCGGCCTCCTCAGCCAGAAGTACGGAGCGAACTACACGGGCACGATTAATATGCTGAACCCGTTCAAGGACGCCCGTTACGATTCACTGCAGACGACGGTGCTCTATCGGTTTGCGGGCGGATCGAATCTCAGGGCTTCCTATACGTGGTCGAAGGCGCTGAGTTATGCGGACAACGAAGACCTTGGGTCGCTGTTCATCCCGTATCCGACGTATTGGTACAAGAACTACGGCCCGGCGAACTTTGACCGAACCGATAATTTCGAGCTCTCCGGCGTGATGGCCCTGCCCTTCGGGAAGGGCGAGCCATGGTTACAGGATGGTGTCGCGGGCGCGATTTTTGGCGGGTGGCTTGTGAGTCCGGTCGTCAGTGCGATGAGCGGCGTGCCGTTTTCAGTGACCGCCGGCGGCACCCTGAATGCGAACGGTTCTTCGCAGACGGCGGATCTCGTCTCGAACTTCCACATTACCAAGGGAAGGCCGCCGCGGACCGGCGTTACCTGCACGCAGGGTGATCCGAGCTGCTCCTACTTCTCGGCGACTTCGTTTGCGGCACCGCTGATCACCAGTAACGCGAATGCTCATTTCGGCAACACGAACCGCGATGAGTTCCGCGGCCCGGGCTATTTCAATGCAAGTCTAAGCATATTGCGCGACTTCAGGATCAAGGAGTTTCTTACTTTTGAGCTGCGAGCCGATGCGTTCGGCCTTACGAACACGCCACACTTCGCGAATCCGAATGCATCCTGTCCTGCCAGCGCAACCGTTGTCGATCCGACTACGGGAAGCGGTCAGAATTGCAGCTTGATAGGCAGCACTCTCAACACTAGCCCCAATAACTTCGGCATCGTCACCGGGACGGCATCCCCGGGAGGTTTCTTCGGACCGGATTCCGGAGCCAGACAGATTTGGCTGGGGGCGAAGCTGAAGTTCTAAACGACGGCACCGGAAGCCTGTTACTGCGAGCGGCTCGAGAGAGCCGCTCGTTCTTCTTGAGGTGAAAGTCTGCTTTCAGGTGAAAAGTATTGATATCGATATATATCGATCCGCGCTTGCAGGGCGCGGTTATTTGAGGATTTCGCGCTGGCCAGTAACGGTGAAGTGACCGGTGAGCGTGATCACACCGGTGCCCGGTTGCGTGCTGCCGAGGGAGAGGGTGTAGTCGCCGGGGAGGATTGTGTGGTTGCCTTTGTCGTCGACCTGGCTGAGGGAGCGTGGGTCGATGGTGAGCGAGAGATGCGTTGAGGCTCCGCGCGCGAGGTGAACGCGCTGGAAGCCGACGAGCTTGCGGACAGGTGTCTGGTAGCCGCGTGGCTGCGTGAGATAGAGCTCTGCGACTTCGTCGCCGGCGAGGTTGCCGTTGTTTCTGAGGTCGGCTTCGACGGTGACGCTGTCGCCGACGTGAATGGTCGCTGGGACGTGGAGACGGCTGTAGGAGAAGCTGGTGTAGCTGAGGCCGTAGCCGAAGCTGTAGAGCGGCTGGCCGGTGAAGTAGCGGTAGGTGCGGCTCTCCATCGCGTAGTCCTCGAAGGGCGGGAGCTGCGAGAGCGAGGCGTAGAAGGTGAGCGGGAGGCGGCCGGCGGGATTGTTGTCGCCGGCGAGGGTTTCGGCGATCGCGGTGCCGCCTGCTTCGCCGGGATACCAGGCCTCGAGGATGGCGGCGGCGTGCTGCTGCGCCCAGTTGACGGCGAGCGCGCTGCCGTTCTGCAGGACGACGATGAGCGGCTTGCCGGTGGCGGCGACTGCTTCGAGAAGCTGCTGTTGCGGGGCGGGCAGGTCGATGCTGGTGCGGTCGCCACCGGAGAAGCCTTCGAGATGGACGGGCATCTGCTCGCCTTCGAGCGAGGGCGAGAGGCCGACGAAGGCGATGGTGACGTCGGATTGTTTTGCGGCGGCGACGGCTTCGTCGCGGAGTGTGGCGGCGGGGGCTTCCCAGGTGAGGTCGATGCCGGCAGAGCCGGTGCCGTGAAGGTATTCGAGGCGGATGCTGTGGGGTTTGGTGTCGGCGAAGGTGACGGGCGTGAGGAAGGCTGCGCCGCGTTCGGCGGTCTTGCCGGAGTTCTGGAGGATCAGCTTGTCGTCGAGATAGAGGCGGAAGGTCTCGTTGTTCTCGCAGGCGTAGCAGGTGTTGATGCGCACGCCGAGTTTGTAGTCGCCGGGCGCGGGCGGCATGATGGTGCCGGTCCAGCGGACGGACCAGTTGTTGCGCGGCAGGCCGGGGGCGACGCCGATGACTTTGTCCCAGTTGAAGTTGATGTTGCGGTCTGTGCGTGTGACCGCGGGTGTGCCCGAGAGATCAGGGCTGGCGAAGTACTCGCCGGTGAGGCCGTTGCCTGGTGCCGTGCGCGGGATGAAGTGCGGTGTGCTCGATGGGAAGGGCGAAGCCGTCGACGAGCGTGGAGCCCTGTGCGTAGCGGACGGTGGCGGAGGCCCAGCGCTTCTCGATGCCGTCGAGCGGGTAAACGGGCGAGGGGGGAGGGCCGTTGTAGTTGCCTTGGAGCGACTGGATGAACTCGGCCTCGGGGCCGATGACGGCGATGCTGTGCGTGCTGCGGCTGAGGGGCAGAATGTGGTTGGTCGTTTTTGAGGAGCACCATGGATTCGCGCGCGGCTTGCAGTGAGAGCTGGCGGTGCTGGGGTGAGTTGACTTCAGAGAAGGGGATGCGGCCGTAGGCGAAGCTGTCGGGCGGGTCGAACATACCGAGGCGGAAGCGCGCGCGGAAGAGGCGGCGGAGTGCAACGTCGAGATCAGCTTCTGGTATCAGGTTGCGGTGGACCGCCTCGACGAGTGCAGGGAAGGCCTGGCCGTTGCCGAAACCGCACTCGAGATCGGTGCCCGCTTTCACGGCATCGGCGGCAGCCTGGGCCATGTCAGGCGCGTAGTGGTGGCCGGTGTTGATGTCGGCGACGGCGGCGCAGTCACTGACGACGTAGCCGGAGAAGGACCAGGCGGAGCGAAGATGATCATGCAGCAACATGGTGTTAGCGCAGGCCGGCGCGCCGTCGATGGAGTTATAGGCGCACATCACGGACTGCGCGTGGCCTTCGGTGATGGCGGCGCGGAAGGCGGGCAGGTAGGTGTCTTCGAGGTCGTGCGCGGAGACGTCGATGTTGGCCTGATGGCGCGTGGACTCGGGGCCGGAGTGCACGGCGAAGTGCTTGGGCGTAGAGATGACGCGGAAGTAGTTGGGGTCGGTGCCCTGCATGCCGGTGACGAAGGCGACGGCCATGCGGCCGGTGAGGAACGGGTCTTCGCCGTAGGTCTCCTGGCCGCGGCCCCAACGGGGATCGCGAAAGATGTTGATGTTCGGCGCCCAGAAGGTGAGGCCGAAGAACTGCTCGTGCTGGTCGTGGCGGATGGCTTCGTTGTATTTGGCGCGGGCCTCGGTGGAGATGACCTCGGCTTCATGATGAATGAGCGGTGCGTCCCAGGTGGCGGCCATGCCGATGACCTGCGGGAAGTTGGTGGCCGTGCCGGAGACGGCGACGCCGTGATTGCCTTCGTTCCACCAGAAGTAGGCGGGGACGCCGAGGCGCGGGATGGCCGGGGCGTGGTCGCGCATCTGCTGGACTTTTTCTTCGAGCGTCATCTGCGAGATGAGCGAGTTGATGCGGTCTTCGAGCGGCATCGCTGGATTCATCCAGGGACGGTCAGAGGAAGCGTGTGACTGGGCGCGGGAGCAGAGCGGAAGGGCGACGAGAGTGGCGAGCAGAGCAGCGCGGAGGCGAAACATGCAGGCAGGCTCCTGGGACAGCGAGCCCGAAGTTTCGCTACCTGCCGGGCGCGGGTGCTGTCGAGGGGAATAATTCTACCGTTGGAGTAACTCGCGGGTTGGTTTTTGCTGCGCCGCCTGTCCCATCGATGACGTTTGTGATCTCGCCAAGGTTGTCGAGGGCGACCGTGATCATGTGATGGAAGCGGACGGTGGAGCGCTCGGGGACCTCGATTGCCTGGGTGAGCGTGACGTCAGGGTGGCGGAAGACGCTGTAAATGCCGAGACCGAAGGCTTCGTGATCGTGGACGGTGTCGGCGACCTTGTAGGAGGCCCAGCCGTTGAGATTGGCTGCGCTCCGCCACGAGGGCTGGTTGGGTGGGTCGTAGGGAATTTCAGATTGATAGAAGTAGGTGCGGCCGCGCTCGCCGTTCCACAGCACCTGGAATTGCTGGTGGTGCTCGACGAATAGGCCGTAGGCGGTGACGTCGTTGCCGTTGACGATCAAGCCGTTGTCACTGGTGTTGAGAGTCCAGCCGACGCCGTGGCCGTGGTCGGCGCGCCAGATCCAAGTGTGGTCGATGAGCACGTTGTTGCTGTTGATGACGAGGTTGGCCGCGGCCTTGCCGACGGCCGCTCCGCCGACGCGGAAGAAGACGTCGTGCAGTGAGGTGGGGTTCGCGCTGTGGTTGACGTGGCTGTGCGCAGGGCCGACCTCGAGGAGCAATGGCGATTGCTTTTCGCCGGCGTCGAAGAGGAGGCCGGAGACGGTGACGCCGTCGACATCGGCGACGGTCATGGCAGCGGTGCCGTTGGTGGGAAGCAGTGTGGCGTAGCCGAGGCCTAGGACGACGGTGTTCTTGCGTGTGATGTGGATGGGCTCAGTGAGTTCGTAGATGCCGGGGGTGAGGAGGAGATCCTTGCCGGAGGCGAGTGCGGCGTTAATGGTGGCCGCTGTGTCGGCCGGATGCGCGATGTAGAAGTGTGTGAGAGGAACGCTGCGGCCGGGCGTCGAGCCGTTGTGCCAGGTGATGCCGACGGTGTCGTGCTGAAGCGCGGGAACGAGGACGTTGAGGTTGCTGTGCGAGTCGACGTAGAGGAAGGGTTTCTCGCGCGAGATGGGTGTGCGGTCGATCTTTGTGAACGGGGGCTTGGGCCACTCGCCGGCAGGAGGATTGGTTACGCCGACGAAGACCATGTTCCAGTTGGAGCCGGTCCAACTGTGCCACTCGGCATTGCGCGAGATCCATTGCTGCTGCGAGCCGGAGTCGACGTTGCCGTCGATGAGGCTGTCCGAGATCCAGCCACCGCTGGCCCAGCCGTGGTTCTGGTGCAGAACCATGTTGCCGAGGACGTGCATGCGGCGGAAGGAGATGGCTTGCGAGGTAGCCCACTGCAGCGTGCCGGTGGAGGGCGTGACCGTAAGGCCTTCGGCGGCGCGCCAGAAGGTGCAGGTTGCGTTGTTCTTCGGGAGCGAGGCGTCGGCGTGCATGTTGCCGGTGATGTGGACGGCATCGGGAGCGGCGCCGAGGCCGATGGCCTGCGTGTAGAAGCCAACGGGGAGGTCGAGGTGGTAGTCGCCGGGGAGGAATAAGAAGGCGTAGCGGCTGCTGCCGAACTCGGCGTGTTCCTGTTCGGCGTAGACCTTGTTGATCTGGGCCTGCATCTCGGCGGCGGGCGTCGACGGAGAGAAGACGAAGACGTTGGGGCCGAGGAGCGTGTGGAGATTCTGTTGTGTCTGCGGATTTACCTGGGCAGAGACACACGGCGACCATGTGATGGCGGTCACTGCGAGAGCGAAGACGAACGTTTGTTTCAGCACCGAAACATAGTACAGCTAGATGCCGATCGATAGCAGGGCTACTACTCGATATCGAAGCTTACGCCTTGTGCGAGTGGGAGGTCGGTGCCGTAGTTGATGGTGTTGGTGGCGCGGCGCATGTACTGCTTCCAGACGTCGGAGCCGGACTCGCGGCCGCCGCCGGTTTCTTTCTCGCCACCGAAGGCTCCGCCGATCTCGGCGCCGGAGGTGCCAATGTTCACGTTGGCGATGCCGCAGTCGGAGGAGGCGAGGAAGCGCTCGGCCTCGCGCATGTTGAGCGTGAAGATGGAGGAGGAGAGGCCTTGCGGGACGTCGTTGTGCAGTGCGATGGCTTCGTCGAGGTCGCGGTACTTGAGGACGTAGAGGATGGGCGCGAAGGTCTCGTGTTTCACGATATCGGTTTGGCACGCGGCTTCGACGAGAGCCGGGCGGACATAGAAGGCTTCGGGCGAGTCGGTGGGGATGCGCTCGCCGCCGATGATCATTGCCTGGTCAGAGCCGGCGGAGGCGAGGGCCTTCTGCATGGACTCGAAGGCGCGGGCGTCGATAAGCGGGCCGACGAGAGTGTCGGGCTTGCGTGGATCGCCGACGGAGACAGAGGCATAGACCTGCCTGAGGCGCGGGATCAGCTGGTCGTAGACGGATTCGTGGACGATGAGGCGGCGGAGCGTTGTGCAGCGCTGGCCGGCCGTTCCCATGGCGGAGAAGGCGATCGCGCGGAGGGTGAGATCGAGGTCTGCAGAGGAGCAGACGATGGCGGCATTGTTGCCGCCGAGTTCAAGGATGGCGCGGGCGAAACGCTTGGCGAGGCGCGGGGCGACGGCGCGGCCCATAGCGGTGCTGCCGGTGGCGGAGACGAGCGGGACGAGCGGGGAGTCGACGAGGAGTTCGCCGAGCTTGGAGTCGCCGATGAGGAGTGTGGAGAGGTTGGGAGGCGCGGCGCCGAACCTTTCGCACGCGCGCTCGAAGAGTGCCTGAGTGGCGAGTGCGGTGAGGGGGGTTTTCTCGGAGGGCTTCCAGACGATGGAGTTGCCGCAGACGAGCGCGAGCGCGGCGTTCCAGCTCCAGACGGCGACGGGGAAGTTGAAGGCGGAGATGATGCCGACGACGCCGAGCGGATGCCAGGTCTCCATCATGCGATGATTGGCGCGCTCGGAGGCGATGGTGAGGCCGGCGAGCTGGCGCGAGAGGCCGGCGGCAAAGGTGCAGATGTCGATCATCTCCTGCACCTCGCCGAGGCCTTCGGAGTGGATCTTGCCGGCTTCGAGCGTGACGAGGCGGCCTAGGGTGTCGACGTTGGCGCGGAGCTCTTCGCCGAGGAGGCGGACGAGTTCGCCGCGTTTGGGTGCGGGCACGTTGCGCCAGGATTCGAAGGCTTTGTGCGCGGCGGTGATGGTGTCGGCGGCGGCCTGCGGTGAGGTGGTGGGGATGCGCGCGAGCTCTTCGCCGGTGATGGGCGTACGCGCGATGAGCAAGCCGTTGGTGTAGGCGGAGGCGGGCACGCCGAGTTGCGTGAGGAGGTCGTGGGCTTCTTGCTTGAGAGAGATTTCAGTAGCGAGCATTTGATATTCCCTCAGGGGCTAAAGCCCCGCGTGATTCTATGTTGCTACCGGCGCGGTTGAAACCGCGCCCTTTCAAAGCGATTTCGAAGCGTGTTCGTGGGTCGTGATGCGCTCGGCGCTGCATTCGGCGACGCATTCTTCAAGGATGTCGAGGGCGACGTCGGTCTCCTGTTGGGTGACGATGAGCGGAGGGCAGAGGCGGATGCTGTTTTCACCGCAGCCGAGCAGCAGAAGGCCGCGGTGGAAGGCGAGGTCCACGATGCGATCGCGGAGAGCGCCGGCGGGTTTGCGCGAGAGACGGTCTTCGACGATCTCGACGGCGAGCATGAGGCCGCGGCCGCGGACGTCGCCGACGATGCGATATTGCGAGGGCCAGGTGTTGAGGCGTTCGCGCGCGGCGGCGCCGACGGTGGCTGCGTTGGCCATGGCTTCGCGCTCGATGATGTCCATCGTGGCGAGGGCGGCGGCGAGGCAGATGGGATTACCGCTGAAGGTGCTGCCGTGTGAGCCGGGGACCCAGTCCATGATCTCGGCGCGGGTCATGCAGATGCCGAGGGGCATGCCGGAGGCGATGCCCTTGGCGATGAGCAGGATGTCGGGCTCGACGCCGGAGTGCTGGATGGCCCACCACTTGCCGGTGCGGCCGGCGCCGGACTGGATCTCGTCGGCAACGAGAAGGATGCCGTGCTTGTCGCAGATGGAGCGGAGCTCCTGGAGGAAGGAGTCGGGCGGGACGATGTAGCCGCCTTCGCCCTGAATGGGCTCGACGAAGATGGCGGCGACGTCTTCCGGCGGAAGGGTGGTCTTGAAGAGCTTGTCCTCGAGGAAGCGAGCGCAGGAGAGGCCGAGCTCGTGTGCGGACCGAAGGCTGCCGTCGCCCTCACGGTAGGGGTTGGGGTAGCGGATGTGGGTGACGCCGGGCACGAGCGGAGCGAAGCGGCGGCGCTGCTGGACCTTCGATGCCGTGAGGGAAAGTGCGCCCATGGTGCGGCCGTGGAAGCTGCCGAAGAAGCTGATGATGTGCTGGCGGCCGGTGTGGTAGCGGGCGAGCTTGAGGGCGCACTCGACGGCCTCGGCACCGGAGTTGCCGAAGTAGAAGCGGTGCGGGCCGGGCATGGGTGCGACGGCGGAGAGACGCTCGGCGAGGCGCGGCATCAGGTCGTAGTAGAAGTCCGTGCCGGACATGTGGATGAGCTGTGCAGCCTGCTCCTGGATGGCGCGGACGACCTCGGGGTGGCAATGGCCGGTGGAGTTGACGGCGATGCCGGCGGTGAAGTCGAGGAACTCGTTGCCGTCGACGTCCTCAATGCGGCAGCCGAGGCCGCGTTTGACGGCGAGCGGATAACAGCGGGTGTAGCTGGGCGAAAGCAAGGCTTCGTCGCGAGCCACGATCTTCCGGGCATTGGGGCCGGGCAGGGGGCCGAGGATCTTCGGGCCGAAGCGGGCGTGGGCCTCAGGGGTGGCAGTGCGCGGGAACTCCAGGACCATGGTGCTCATCGGGAACTCTCTTTCCTGTCAGCGTTCGGTGGAGCTGGGATCGCGCCCGGAGGACAGCGGAACCGCGTTGCGGAGATGCAACGGTGTTCGCCAAAGATGGCGAGGCTGCCGGGGTCAAACCGGGCAGAATCAGGAGGCTGAGATGCCGGAGGTAGCTAGTCGCCGGAGAAAAGATTGGGGCGGCTGGTGCTGGGAAGGACGGAGCGGGAGGCACGCACCCGGAGCGATGTCCGTGGGCCGCTCGCTGCGGTCAGAGCCGAAAGGTTAAGGAGACGCATGGTTGCAGACCTCACACCTTTACTCCGCACTATAGACCCCGCTGGGGAGGGCAGGCAAAGCTCCACCTTTGGGGGAGCAAATGGCGGGCAACCGCAGATGGGGTAAACCCTCATCTATGAACTAAGTATTCCCGTTGCAAACAGATGCTGCTGTCAGCGTGCAGAGAAGGGTCAATTTCGAGGATCAACGATTCTCCCAATCCATCGAGGAACGTGCTATTGCTTGTAGGGACTCGCGGAAGGCGGTCCGTCAGGTTCTAGCGCTGAATCGGTTTTCCTCCCGAGAGTTTTCCCGAAGGGGTCGCTAACTGTTCGCTCTTCGTCCCGGTAAGAAGGGACGAGAAGTTGTTGTCGACTCCGACTGCGCGCTTAGGCAGTTAAACCCTTTCGCGAGGCCCAGATTGAAGACCAGCGCACGTCGCCCCTCCACCAGAGATTCAGAGACACCGGTCTCGGTTATAGAGAACGGAACGCCGTCAAAGCAGAACGGAAACGGCGGCGGATTCGACTCCGCCGTGCTGCTGGCGACGTTGCTGCGCATGCGCGATGGAGACTTTGCTGCGCGGCTGCCGAGCACCTGGACGGGTGTTGAAGGAAAGGTGGCGGACACCTTCAACGAAATCGTTGCGGCCAACGAGCAAATGGCTCGCGAGCTGAAGCGCATTGGACAGAAGGTGGGTAAAGAGGGCCGCACGCGCGAGCGCGCGCGGTTCCAGCAGTTGCGTGGTTCATGGGGCGAGATGGAAACCTCGGTGAACACGATGGTCGATGACCTGCTGCGACCGACGACCGAGGTGACGCGCGCGATCGGCGCTGTGGCGCAGGGCAACCTGACGCAGACGGTCCGGCTGGATGTAGATGGGCGTCCGCTCGAGGGCGAGTTCCTGCGGTCGGCGAATATCGTGAACACGATGATTCAGCAGCTGGGCGTGTTCACCGCCGAGGTAACGCGCGTGGCGCGCGAGGTCGGCACGGAAGGCAAGCTGGGCGGACAGGCTGAGGTCCCGGGTGTGGCCGGCACGTGGAAGGATCTGACGGACTCGGTGAACTCGATGGCCTCGAACCTGACAGGCCAGGTGAGAAATATTGCTGAGGTTGCGACGGCCGTGGCGTCGCGGCGATCTTGCGCCGCAAGATTACGGTGGATGTGCGCGGCGAGATTCTGCAGCTGAAGGAAGCCATTAATACGATGGTGGATCAGTTGCGGTCGTTTGCGTCTGAGGTGACGCGCGTGGCGCGCGAGGTGGGCACGGACGGCAAGCTCGGCGGACAGGCTGTGGTGCCGGGCGTGGCGGGCACGTGGAAGGATCTGACGGACTCGGTAAACGCGATGGCCGGCAACCTGACGGCCCAGGTGCGCAACATCGCCGAGGTGACGACGGCTGTGGCACGCGGCGATCTGTCGCGCAAGATCACCGTGGACGTGAAGGGCGAAATCCTCGAACTCAAAGACACCATCAACACGATGGTGGATCAGCTGAACGCGTTCGCCGGTGAGGTGACGCGTGTCGCGAAAGAGGTGGGCACGGAAGGCAAGCTCGGCGGGCAGGCGCAGGTGCCGGGTGTCGGCGGAACGTGGAAGGACCTCACTGACAACGTCAACTTCATGGCCTCGAACCTGACGGGCCAGGTGAGAAATATTGCTGAGGTTGCGACGGCGATTGCGAACGGCGATCTGTCGCGCAAGATCACGGTCGACGTGCAGGGCGAGATTCTGCAGTTGAAAGAGACGCTGAACACGATGGTCGATCAGCTCAACCGCTTTGCGGGTGAGGTGACGCGCGTGGCGCGCGAGGTCGGCACCGAAGGAAGACTTGGCGGACAGGCGAACGTGCCGGGCGTGGCGGGAACGTGGAAGGACCTTACGGACTCGGTGAACTCGATGGCCGGCAACCTGACGGGCCAGGTGAGAAATATCGCCGAGGTAACGACGGCCGTTGCGCGAGGCGATTTGTCGCGCAAGATCACTGTCGATGTGAAGGGCGAAATTCTCGAGCTGAAGAACACGATCAACACGATGGTGGACCAGCTCAACGCGTTTGCCGGCGAGGTAACGCGCGTGGCGCGCGAGGTCGGTACGGAAGGCAAACTCGGCGGACAGGCTCAGGTGTCGGGCGTTGCCGGAACGTGGAAGGACCTCACGGACAATGTGAACTTCATGGCCTCGAACCTGACCGGCCAGGTGAGAAACATCGCTGAGGTCGCGACCGCTGTGGCGCTCGGCGATCTGTCGCGCAAGATCACGGTCGACGTGAAGGGCGAGATTCTCGAGCTGAAGGACACCATTAATACGATGGTGGATCAGTTGCGCTCGTTCGCTTCCGAAGTGACGCGCGTGGCGCGCGAGGTGGGCACGGAAGGCAAGCTCGGTGGACAGGCGAATGTGCCGGGTGTCGCGGGTACGTGGAAGGATCTGACGGACTCGGTGAACTCGATGGCCTCGAACCTGACGGGCCAGGTGAGAAACATCGCCGAAGTGTCGACGGCGATCGCGAGCGGTGATCTTTCGAAGAAGATCACGGTGAACGTCAGCGGCGAGATTCTGCTGCTGAAAGACACCATTAATACGATGGTGGACCAGTTGAACGCGTTCGCGGGCGAAGTGACGCGTGTCGCGCGCGAAGTGGGTACCGAAGGCAAGCTTGGCGGACAGGCGCAGGTTTCGGGTGTTGCCGGTACGTGGAAGGACCTGACCGACAACGTGAACTCGATGGCCGGCAACCTGACGGCGCAGGTGCGCAACATCGCCGAGGTGACGACGGCTGTGGCGCGCGGCGATCTCTCGCGCAAGATCACGGTGGACGTGAAGGGCGAGATTCTCGAGCTGAAGAACACCATTAACACGATGGTGGATCAGCTGAATGCGTTCGCAGGTGAAGTGACGCGTGTTGCGCGCGAGGTGGGTACGGAAGGCAAGCTCGGCGGACAGGCCGAGGTGCCGGGCGTCGGCGGCACGTGGAAGGATCTCACGGACAACGTGAACTTCATGGCCTCGAACCTGACGGGCCAGGTGCGAAATATCGCAGAAGTCGCGACGGCGATCGCGACGGGCGATCTCTCGAAGAAGATCACCGTGGATGTGCGCGGTGAAATTCTGCAGCTGAAAGAGACGCTGAACACGATGGTCGAACAGCTGCGCTCGTTCGCCGCCGAGGTGACGCGTGTGGCGCGCGAGGTCGGCACCGAAGGCCGTCTGGGTGGGCAGGCGAACGTGCCGGGTGTGGCCGGAACGTGGAAAGATCTTGACGGACTCGGTCAATGCGATGGCCGGTAACCTTACCGGTCAGGTGAGAAACATCGCCGAGGTGACGACTGCCGTGGCTCGCGGCGATCTGTCGCGCAAGATCACGGTGGATGTGAAGGGCGAGATCCTTGAACTGAAGAACACCATCAACACGATGGTGGATCAGCTCAACGCGTTCGCCGGCGAGGTGACGCGTGTCGCGCGCGAGGTCGGCACCGATGGCAAGCTCGGCGGGCAGGCCGAGGTGCCCGGTGTTGCAGGAACGTGGAAGGATCTCACGGACAATGTGAACTTCATGGCCTCGAACCTGACGGGCCAGGTGAGAAACATTGCCGAGGTCGCGACCGCGATTGCGAACGGCGATCTGTCGAAGAAGATCACTGTCGACGTGCGCGGCGAGATTCTGCAGCTGAAAGAGACGCTGAATACGATGGTCGAGCAGCTCCGCTCGTTCGCTGCCGAGGTGACACGCGTGGCACGCGAAGTGGGATCGGAAGGAAGGCTCGGCGGCCAGGCGCATGTGCCGGGTGTCGGTGGAACGTGGAAGGATCTCACGGACTCCGTGAACGCGATGGCCGGCAACCTGACGGCCCAGGTACGCAACATCGCCGAGGTGACAACGGCTGTGGCTCGCGGAGATTTGTCGCGCAAGATCACGGTCGACGTGAAGGGTGAAATCCTTGAGCTGAAGAACACGATCAACACGATGGTGGATCAGCTCAACGCCTTCGCAGCCGAGGTAACGCGCGTGGCGCGCGAGGTCGGCACGGACGGCAAGCTCGGTGGCCAGGCGCAGGTGCCGGGTGTAGCCGGAACGTGGAAGGATCTAACCGACAACGTAAACGTCATGGCGGCGAACCTTACCGAGCAGGTGCGCGGTATTGTGCGCGTGGTGACCGCGATCGCCAGCGGCGACCTGACACGCAAGCTGACCGTGAATGCGAAGGGCGAGGTTGCGGCGCTGGCCGAGACGATTAATAACGTGACGGAGACGCTGGCGACGTTCGCTGACCAGGTGACGACGGTCGCGCGCGAGGTCGGCGTGGAAGGACGCCTCGGCGGACAGGCGAACGTGCCGGGCGCGGCGGGCACGTGGAAGGACCTGACTGGCAACGTGAACCTGTTGGCCGATAACCTGACGAACCAGGTGCGCGCGATCGCTGAGGTGGCGACGGCCGTAACGAAGGGCGATCTGACGCGGTCGATTCAGGTGGAGGCGAGCGGTGAGGTGGCCGAGCTGAAGGACAACATCAATACGATGATTGATAACCTTCGCCTTACCACGGACCGCAACAAAGAACAGGACTGGCTGAAGACGAACCTCGCACGCTTCACGGGCATGCTGCAGGGCCAGCGCGATCTGGGAACCGTGGGGCGGATGCTGCTGTCGGAGCTGGCTCCGCTGGTGAATGCGCAGCAGGGTCTGATCTACCAGATGGACTCGGAAGACAGTAACGACGATGATGCTGCTGTCGGCGTATGCGAGCAATGCGGACGGGCAACTGGAGCGCGTGGCGATGGGCGAAGGTCTTATCGGGCAGTGCGCGCGCGAGAAGCGGCGCATGCTGATCGAAGATCTGCCTCCGAATACGCTGCCGGTTCGTTCGGGGCTGTTTGAGGCTGTGCCGCGCAACGTTATCGTGCTTCCCGTGCTGTTCGAGGACCGCGTGAAGGCCGTGATTGAGCTTGCGACGCTGAATGAATTCACCGCGTCGCATCTGGCCTTTCTGGAACAACTGACAGCGTCGATCGGCATCGTGCTGAACTCGATTGAAGCGACGATGCAGACCGAGGCGCTGCTGAGCCAGTCGCAACAACTGGCGACGGAGCTTCAGACGCAGCAGAAGGAGCTGCAGCAGACGAACGAGCAACTGGCGCAGAAGGCGCAGCAACTCGCTGAACAGAACGCCGAGGTGGAGCGCAAGAACCAGGAGATCGAGCAGGCGAGGCGCGCGCTGGAAGACAAGGCGAAGGAGCTTGCGCTTACGTCGAAGTACAAGTCGGAGTTCCTGGCGAACATGTCGCACGAACTGCGCACGCCGCTGAACTCGATCCTTGTGCTCGGACAGCAGCTGACCGACAACCCGGACGGCAACCTGACGCCAAGGCAGGTGGAGTACGCGACGCACGATGCACGGCGCCGGTACCGACCTGTTGAATCTGATCTCGGACATTCTGGATCTGTCGAAAATCGAGTCGGGTACAGTGTCTGTGGAGGCCGAGGAGGTCTTCTTCGGAAGCCTGCTGGATATGCTGGCGCGGCCGTTCCGTCACGAGGCGGAGAACCGCAAGGTGTCGTTCGAGGTGGATGCGGCGCCCGAACTGCCACGCAGTTTGGTGACCGATTCAAAGCGTCTGCAGCAGGTGCTCAAGAATCTTCTCTCCAACGCGTTCAAATTCACGGAGAAGGGCAGCGTGTGTTTGAAGATTGCGCCCGTCAGCTCTGGGTGGAGCGATGGGCATCCGATCCTCAACGGCGCCGGCTCTGTGATTGCGTTCGAGGTCTCGGACACCGGCATTGGCATTCCGCAGGACAAGCAGCGCATCATCTTCGAGGCCTTCCAGCAGGCGGATGCGGGTACAAGCCGCAAATACGGAGGCACTGGACTCGGACTCGCCATCAGCCGCGAACTGGCGAACCTGCTGGGAGGAGAGATTCAACTGCGCAGCACGCCCGGACAGGGAAGCACCTTCACGCTGTACATTCCGCAGACGTACGTCGGAACGGCAGCGTCGACGGTCGCTACTTCTGAAGGAGCGGGTGGCCACGCGATGCAGCGGTTGCAGCTTCCGGTGGCAAGCGTGGAGCAGATCGTCGAGCGGCCCGAGGACGACCGCGCGAACCTTGAACCCGGCGACAATGTGCTGCTGGTCGTTGAGGACGATCCGCACTACGCACGTTTGTTGTGTGATCTCGCACGCGAGAAAGGGTTCAAGGTGCTGATCGCGATGCGCGGAGCGGAAGCGTTGTCGCTGGCGCGAGAGTTCCGGCCGACGGCGGTGACACTGGATGTCTTCCTGCCGGACATGCTCGGGTGGTCTGTGTTGAATCATCTGAAGCAGGACCCACAGACGCGTCATATTCCGGTGCAGATGCTGACGATGGACGAGGACTGGCACCACGGCCTGTCGCGCGGCGCGTTCTCGTATGTCGTGAAGCCGACGACTCAGGAAGGACTGGAGACGGCACTAAACCGGATTAAGGAGTATTCAACTCCGCGACGGAAGAAGCTGCTGATCGTCGAGGACAATCCCGCAGAGCAGTTCAGCATCACGGAGCTGCTGGGTTCAGAGGACATCGATATTACGGTCGTCGATACCGGCGAAGAGGCTCTCGCCAAGGTCGAGGAGGAGGCGTTCGACTGCGTGGTTCTTGACCTTCGTTTGCCGGATATGTCAGGGGTCGAGGTGCTGGAGCGGATGCAGCAGTCGCCGACGCTCCTCGAATTGCCGGTCGTGGTGTTCACGGGCAAGGAGCTTGCGCCCGATGAGGATGCGCGGTTGCGGACGCTGGCACGCAGCGTTGTGGTGAAGGATGTTGAGTCGCCGGAGCGTCTGCTGGATGAGACGGCGCTCTTCCTGCATCGCGTGGTTTCAGATCTGCCGCCGGAGAAGCAGCGCATGCTCGAACGCCTGCACGGGTCCGACGAGGCGCTGGTTGGCCGCAAGGTGCTGGTTGTTGATGATGACGTTCGCAATATCTTCGCGCTGAGCAGCGTTCTGGAACGCCGAGGCATGACGGTGTTGACCGCCGGCACAGGCCGCGAGGCGATCTCCATGCTGGAGAGTACGCCGGACATCGCGATTGTGCTGATGGACATTATGATGCCGGAGATGGATGGATATGAGACGATGCAGGTGATCCGGCAGAACGCTCACCTGCGGCGGCTGCCGATCATCGCGCTGACAGCGAAGGCGATGAAAGGTGACCGAGAGAAGTGCCTGGAGGCCGGAGCTTCCGAGTACATGGCAAAACCGGTAAACACGGATCAACTGCTCTCCGGCTTGAGGACATGGCTACACAGGTAGACTCTCGAAAACGAATGCGGCCCCCGCTCAGTCAATCCGACGAGCCTGCCTTTCCTTTGGATGGGCGGGACCCTGTCACGATTTTGATGGTGGATGATCAACCCTCAAAGCTGCTGAGCTATGAGGTGATTCTTCAGGACCTCGGAGAGCGGCTGGTGAAGGCCAACTCCGGGCGTGAAGCGCTGGACTATCTGCTGAAGGGCGATGTCGCCGTCGTGCTGATGGATGTCAGCATGCCAGAGATCGACGGCTTCGAACTGGCGGATATGATGCGGCAACATCCGCGCTTCCAGAAGACGCCGATCATTTTCGTCTCAGCGGTCCATCTCTCGGATCCGGATCGGATTCGTGGATACCAGAGCGGTGCGGTGGACTATATCTCCGTGCCGGTTGTGCCGGAGGTGTTGCGCGCGAAGGTAAGTGTCTTTGCGGAGTTGCACCGCAAGAAGCGCGCTCTGGAGGTTCTGAATCGAGAGCTGGAAGCGCGTGTCGCACAGAGAAGCGAGGAACTGCGCCTGCTCAACGAGCAGCTGCAACAGCGTGTGGCTGAGCTTGAGTCCATCATGCAGGTGCTTCCTGTTGGTGTAGCGGTTGCCCATGGGAGAGACTGCGAAACCATAACTGGAAACACGGCGCTTGGAGAGATGCTCGGCTCGGGAATGAGAGAGAACGCATCCGAGGCCGCGCTCAGCATGGCTTTCAAACTTGCGCAGAGCGGCGAGATCCTGCCTCCGGATGAACTGCCGCTCAAACAGGCTGCCAGGGCCGGACTGCCGACGGGTATGTTGGAGCTCGAAGTGGCCCATCCCGAAGGGTCGCCGCACTTCCTGCTCGCGAGCGCTTCTCCGCTATTCGACGAAACAGGTAATGTGCGCGGCGCGGTGGGCGCCTTCTTCGATGTAACGGAACGCAAACGACTGGACGATGCTTTGCGCGAGCGCGCAGAGCTGCTGGAACTGGCCTCCGAAGCGATCATGGTGCGCGACAAGCATGGCGCAATTAGCTTCTGGAATGGGGGCGCAGAGGCACTCTACGGTTGGAAGCGCGAACAAGTGCTGGGCCTCAACCAGAAGGAGTTGCTCGGGACGGATGCGTCCGATCGCAAGGAGATTGAAGAGGGATTGGCGACGCAGGGACGGTGGGAAGGCAATCTAAAGCATCGCAGTCGCGACGGCAGCGAGATTCTCGTGGCGAGCCGGCAGGCAGCGCAGGTGGGCAGTGGTGCGGTGCTCGAGATCACGCGCGATATCACTGCGCAGGTAATTGCCGAACAGGCGTTGCGCCGGAACGAACGGTTAGCTGCGATGGGCAAGCTCGCCGGGATTGTCGCGCATGAGATCAACAATCCGCTCGAGGCGATTACAAACGCGTTCTATCTGCTGCGGCAGCACCCCTCGCTGGACGAAGAGGCGAAATACTACGCACAGATCGCGGAGCAGGAACTGGCGCGCGTTTCACACATCACGAAGCAGACGCTGAGTTTTTACCGGGAGTCGCAGAAAGCAGTTTCGGTTTCACTTTCGGAGTTGTTGGATGATGTGCTCGAACTGCAGCAGCGTCCGCTGCAGATTGCAAATGTCACGCTGGAGCGCGACTACTCGAGCGAGGGAACAGTGCACGGATTCCCTTCGGAGTTGAAGCAGGTGTTCATGAACCTTGTCAGCAACGCGATTCAGGCGATGCCAGAGGGCGGTCGAATGAGAGTCCGGCTGACGGAGACGGCTGGGTGGCGAGGCCGGCCGGCCGGGGTAAAAGTCTTTATCACCGACACGGGCGTGGGCATCGCACCCGAAAATGCAAAGCGGCTGTTTGAGCCATTTTTCACGACAAAGTCAACGAAAGGGACCGGACTTGGCCTCTGGATCAGCCGAGGTATCGTGCAGAAGCATGAGGGGTCGCTGCGCTTCCGTACTGTCTTCGGGCCCTCGAAGACAGTGACTGCATTTCATGTTTTTCTCCCGGCACATCCGACCGGAAAGTGAAGAGCACGCTGCCGTCTCATCTGGCGCAGCCGTGCGATGCCCGTTCACTGCGCGCATCTTTCGGATCGTGCGCAGTAGTTCGAGAGCGTCGTCGCGTTTGACGTCAGGCAGTGGAGCGGTCTTGAAGTAATCGCGAAGCCTCGGAGAGATTGATTGCAGGACGTAGTGGGATCTCTCGGGGAAGTAGAGTGACTTCATCTTGAGAAGCAGGTCGTTCTGCTCCTGTGCGCCGATGACACCGGCGGCTGCGGCCATCTCCAGGGCTGCGCGGAGATTTACGAGGGGCTCGGAGAGTTTGCGGTAGGTGTCGCGTTCGTAGATCAGCGCTACCTCATCATCAGCGTCGAGGATGCCGTCGCGAAACATCGTGAAGATTTGGCCGACGCCTATTGTGCCGAGCTTCCAGGTTTCGGCGGCGCGGAGAGCTCCCATGCTGGAGGCTCCGAATACGGTTACACCGCGGCGCAGAAGCTTGACTACTTCCTTGGGGGAGACGGAGAGGCTTTGAAAAAATTCGCCGTCGACGATGCCGACGAAGCGGACGTGTTCGGTCAGACGGTCGAGGTCTCCGCGGCAGATGGGTGGGAGATAGTCGGCGTCAAGTACGCGCTCTGCGTCTTCACGGGCGAGGGTGGGGCCGAGGAACACGACGGTGTCATGCATGTTGCTTCCAGAAGTTCACAGCACGATGACCGAGACGACCGTGATCGAGCGCCCAGTTCTCAATGCCGGGAACGATGACTCGCACAACGGAATATCCATTCTTGTCGGGCGTGAAGTCGATGACGATGATCTGATCGAGTCCGCAGGCAGCGAATCGTTGCAGTAGAAATTCCAGATCCTCTTCGAGGGTTGAAAACGAATGCGACGCGATCTCTCCGAGTTTGCGCAGCCGCTTCGAACTGCCGAAGCACCAGTTCTCGCGACTGAATGACATCGATTCGACGCGAGTGCGGTGCGAAGCGCCCGGTCACAGTGCCGGGCGGAAGGATGTCTTCACGAACGGCCTGAATGTCTACACAACGCGACTGTGCGACCTCGAGCAACGCGCGCCGCACTGCAACCTCTGCGTTCGGATGAGCTCCGAGACCGCAATGCGCCATTGGATAACCAGTGATGTTCTCGTCGCACACTGAAGCAAAAAAGGCCGGAATGCCAAGCTCCGACGTGATGTCGCGAACGACAGGGAAGAGGCCTGCATTCCAGAACTTCAGCACCAGTTCGTGTGATCCCAGGTCGACGCACGGAAACATTTCGAGATCGTCAGGGCCGTTTTTCGCGTCGATTCCAAGGGCAAAGGAGCGTCGTGCTCTTGGCATGTCGTGAGCGCCAAGCTCGGCGAAGGTCCATGCGTCGCGCTCCGCGAGTTCGCACAGTGCGTGACACATCGCTTCTTCGCGACAGTTTCCGGAGGCCAAGCCATTCGTATCCGTCATTACATAGGTGGCTGGATGTGGAACGTTGTACCAGTTGAAACCTGCCAGCTTCGCGGGAACGTACCGCATCTCGCCCGAAAAAACCTCCACGCCCTGGCACCAGGAATAAGTGCGATCGTCCGAGTAGCCAGCGGTCAACTCATAGTTGATGCTGTGAGGATTCAGGGCAGGAGCTATCTCGCTCAGATGTGCGTAACTATCCTCGATGATCGGGAGCCGTGCCTTCAGAGCAGTCTGGCGCTCGATTGCTTCCATGAGGGCGCCAGCCTTTGCATCGATCGGACGGAGTCCCTTGCCGTTGTACACCGACAGGTTGTCCGCGGAGTCGGGAACAATCGACGAATACACAGGGATGCCAACACGGTCGAGGCCCGTGATGTCAGCGACCCTCGTCACTCCGAGCGAGGCGGCGACCGCCGCGGCGGAGGTGACAGTCTCCGCCGCGGGGACAGTGCGTTGTATGCCGTCTACTTTGAGCATTGCTACTAGAGGCTATGGGGTAGGCGGGAGATTCTGATTGCCGTCGCCGTCGCCATTCGTTATCTGATTGATGCCGTCATTGCCGAAGGCACCAGCAGTGCCGCCGCCGATGGGTGCGGGCTCCCCGGGGGCAGGCAGAGGACTAAGCAGCGTCTTCATGTCGTCCCTTGTGATGTCACTACCAAACAGGCCAGCAGCTTGCTTAAAGTTTGGCAGGGCGTGATTCACCACGGCTTTCTGGGCAGGGTTCAGGGAGCCGTAAAACTCCCGAAATTTGTCCAGCAGGCGGTTGAACTCCTGTTCTGTGAGGCCCATTCGTTTCAGCATTTCAGTGCGAGTCATGCGGTGCACTCCTTCCAGGATTAGCTATCGAAGATTCGTTTGCTTCAAAAGTGACTGAAACTGTGGCTGAGCATGAAGAGGGGCCATGAGCGGATTGACGTTG
Organism: uncultured Acidobacteriaceae bacterium; assembly: GCA_963827415.1. Classification (GTDB taxonomy): domain Bacteria; phylum Acidobacteriota; class Terriglobia; order Terriglobales; family Acidobacteriaceae; genus Granulicella. Next base: position 123,904 of record CAWHBA010000030.1, on the reverse strand, counting down.
AAGAAGATCAGCTCCGATTCCCGCTCGTCGTAGGCGATCTGAAGCATATCGATAGCCTTCTGATGATCGCCGAGAGCCATGTAAATCGGCGCGGTTTCATAAGCGATGGGTCTTCCGGCACGAACCTTCGCCTCAAGAGGCCGCAGAATATCAACGGCCTTCGCTGTTTCACCGGCCTGGGCGTAGGCGACCGCGAGAAGTGCTTCTCTCGAATCGGCGGCATCTGGCGCTACTGGTGTAGCACGAAGAATCTCTATGGCTCGCCTGGGCTTGCGTTCCTGCAAGTAGCTTGCGGATACGGTCTCGACGGCGGCCTCGAGCGGAGTAGAACCACCTACGTGCGGTTGAAGCAGGCGAATGGATTGCTCGGTGCGACCTGAGAAACGGTCGATCATGCCCAGACCAAGGATTGCGACCGGTGATTCGGGATCTGCCGTCTGCACGTATTTCATCTGCGCTCTTGCTTCAGCGTCCCGCCCCTGTGGCGCGAGGAGAGCGGTGGCATACCACGCGTGAGCCTGAACGTAGTTGGGGTTGAGATCGATGGCCCGCTTGTAGTCTGCCTCGGCGCCGTCCCAGTCGAAGTTCAACAGCGTGCGAGCCAGCGCTCGAGATGTGTAGGCTTCCGCCAACGTGCTGTCGAGCTCAAGTGCCTCCTGAGATGTTTTCAGTGCGTTCTTCAGAAGAGGAATTGGCGGCTCCAACCCGTAGAAGGCGAGGAGGCTGTAGCAGTCGGCGAGCCCAGCCAGCGCGGGAGCATACCGGGGATCGAACGTGAGGGCACGCTGGAAATCGGCAACGGCCTCGCGGAGGCCATCAGAGGTTCGCTTGGCGAATTGGAAGCGTCCCTTCAAATATGAGTCGTATGCGGCGGGGTTCGTCGAATACTGTCGCTGCAGGCGTGCCGTCGTCTCGGCGCCCAACTGAATCTTGAGGTGATATGCCACATCCGTGGCTATTTCATGCTGCATGTCTGCGAGGTTCGACGTGCTGCCCTGGTAGGTCTGCCCCCAGATCTGTTTGCCGGAACGAGCATTCATCAGTTCGATAGGAATATTAAGCTTCCCGCCGGAAGACTCGAAGGAGCCGCTCACGATGGAACCGACGTGCATCTTGGTGCCTGCGAAGCTTGGATCCACATTGGAACCTCGATAGCGGCGAGCAACACTGCCGGCCACGACCTGAAGACCAGGCATGCGCGACAGATCGTCGGTAAGGGATTCCGTGATTCCTGCGCCCACGTAGTCGAGGTTTGAGTCGCCAGTGCGATTAACGAGAGGGAGTACGGCAAGCGACGTCGACGGAGGAGCAGGTCTCAAGCGATACCACAGGCCGAGTGCGATGAAGACGACCAAAACTGCAGCGACTGCAGGCCATTTCCAGTTTCGCGGACGGCTCGGCTCCAGTGTGACGATGATGTCGTCGAGCTTTTCGAATCGGTCCGCTGGGTTCTGCTCAAGGCAGCGAAGCATGACACGCGCCCATCGCGTGTCGGCCGTTTTCGCGAGTCTCGCTTGTAACTGAGCGCGATTCGAGGTTACTTCTTCCCGCGTGGGCCGGGAGCCTGTGAGCATCTCGCAGAGGATGACGCCGAGCGCGTATTCGTCGGCAAGAGTCGTGACCTCCGCAGTCTTCATCTGCTCGGGCGCCATGAAGTCCGGAGTTCCTTGCCCGCCGGACTCGGAAAGACCTCCCTCGCGACGGAGCACATTGGTGGCCAGGCCGAAATCGGTGATGACTGCGCGAAGATGTCCGAGGGTGCCGCTGACGAGCATGATGTTGCCGGTCTTGAGGTCGCGGTGGATCACTCCGTTCGCGTGAGCGGCGTTGAGTCCACTGACGATCTGCTCTAAGAGATTGAAGGCCAGCGTGGGCTTGATGGGGCCATCGTGCCGAATGTGTTCGCTCAAGGTGTGGCCGTCGAGAAACTCCATGCTCAGGAACCAGACTTTGGCTCCGGAGGGCGACACATCGCAGAAGAGCTCGTGGATGCGGCAGACATTGGGATGGGAGATGGCGCGCGCCTGCTTGACCTCACGGCGAAATCGCTCGAGCACAGCGCTGCTTCGCGCGAGGTCCGTCCGGATCGTCTTGATGGCAACCCGCTCGCGAAGCTCCGAGTCCCACGCCTCGTAGACTTCGCCCATGCCACCGCGTGCGATGAAGCGATGAATTTGAAACCGGTCGTCTATGGTGGTTCCGGGTTCGAAGGTTGAGGTCGGCTCCTCAGCCATCGTGTCGGAACTCGACAAAAGGGGGGATTCGAGGAAATTTCCTGCTTGCTGGTCCGCGAGCAGAAGCATCTTCACCAGATGACGGACCTCAGGCGAATCGGGGCAGGCGCTGTCCAGAAACGCGCTGCGCTCCTCGGGGGGCTTGGCAAGAGCTGCCTCAAAGAGATCCTCGACGAGATTCTGAGAGTCGGCCATTGTTTCCATCCAGCCCCCGGCGGAATGCGAAACGAACTTCTCGTATTGGGTTGTGATCCCTGGTCGGATCGATCTCAGGGTTTGCCGAGCGCAGGGTCGAAACCCGGTGCAGGGAGCGGGTGAAGCTCACGGGAGATTTCCCCGGGAACGCGCTCCATGATTACACAAGAGGGGTGCGATTTCCACTTGAAAGAGCCCTAAAGCCCTATATTTACAGCAAAAAAGGATGAGCAGGAGAGGTCTCCAAGGAGACGACCTTCCTGCTCACCAGAGAATCACGGTGTTCGTGAGCGCTGCGATCCTGTTACGGAAGGCGCAACATCGCGAGCTCCACATTTGAAGGCTTCTTTGAGTTCGACGCAAGCTCCGACTGCTTCGCCTGCTTCTCACTCTTCGACTCCGGGCTCTCCAGATAGGTGTTTTCCTCGGCGGAGAACCAGAGTTGGCGAAGAAAATAGTGATCGCCGTACCTGTCAAAGACAAGCTTTGCCGTCTTTGTCGGGCTTTTGCCTTGACCATGGAGTGCCAGGATCATGACGGCATCTGTGCCGCCCTTGATCTCGACCACGCCCTCCATGGGGGTGCTTACGGTGTAGACGCCAGGCGCCAAATGCTTGGATCCCAATTCAAAGGCGAATGGAATATTGGCTGTCATGATGTGATTGTCGCTCTGAGCATGCGCAGGAAAGGAAGCGGGGATAAATGCGAGGCTCGCAGCGATGAAGACGATGCGGAACATCCAGAAAGATTTCATGATAGTTTCTCCTTTTGGCGGGCGCCCCATAACTGCCCTCACCTCCAAATGCGCGATCCCTGCGCAAAAGGGGCCACCATCCTCGAACTACTTGGGTGCCACTGGATCGGCCCCGCCGACGCGCGGCTTGAGCTCTTCGAACAGCCAGATTCGCGCGAGAGCCCAGTCCCGTTTCACGGAACGCGGCGCAATTCCGAGCGTTGCTCCAACCTGCTCTATAGAAAGGCCGCCAAAGTATCGCAGCTCGACGACCTTGGCCTGGCGGGCATTGTGCTTCTCCAACCTGTCAAGCGCCTCGTCGAGCGACGCGACCTCTTCGAGCCGCTCGGGTGAAATTGCGAAGTGATCCTGAAGCTCGACTCGTTCCCTCTTGCCGCCTCGCTGATCGGCGTTGCGGGCGCGCGCGTAGTCGACCAGAACTCGCCGCATGACATGAGCAGCGAAGCCGATGAAATGTTCACGGCTGTTCCAATCGACGTCCTCTTGAATAAGGCGCAGGTACGCCTCATTGATCAGGGCAGTCGGTTGCAATGTGTGGTCAGGCCGCTCCCGCCGCATGTAGGCGTTGGCAACGCGATGAAGCTCTGCGTAAACGAGGGGCAGGAGTCTTTCGGCCGCTGCCTGATCGCCGGCATGCACGGCCTTGAGAAGCCGCGTCGTTTGGCTTCGATCTTCATTCATGGAAATGTCCAGGGGGCCGGGTCTTTATCAAACGCACCCATTCTAGTCCCTGAGGCGATGACAATGAGTGCTTTGTGGTGAAACTACTGCACGGGTTATCGGAGGAAGTCCTGCGAAACCGCACACTGCGGCAAGTCAGATGGCCTCCGGTATCATTCCTCGATCGACCGATATGCTATTTGGCAGGTGAAATAGATTGGCCCATTTCAGGTTGCGATCCTTGCTCTCGTACGCTCTGCTTGCGGCTGCTCCGGCTCTGCTGTGCGGTGCGCAGGCTTCGAAGCCGGCTTCGGCAGACGGCATTCCTCATCTTGAGAAACGCGGCAATGCGACACAGCTCATTGTCGACGGCAAGCCTTTCCTGATTCTGGGAGGGGAGCTGCACAACTCCAGCTCGTCGAGCGTTGCCTATATGAAGTCCGTGTGGCCGCGGATGACGGCGATGCACATGAACACAGTGCTGCTGCCGGTGGCGTGGGAGACGATTGAGCCGGAAGAAGGCAAATTCGACTTCACTGTAGTGGATGGTCTTCTCGAAGACGCTCGCGCGAACAATCTGAAGTTGGTGGTCCTCTGGTTTGGAGCGTGGAAGAACACGTACTCGAGCTATACGCCGGCGTGGGTGAAGACGAATCTCACGCGCTTTCCGCGAGTGCAGACCAGCGATGGGCGTAGCACGGAACGGCTCTCTCCTTTCAGCACGGCGGTTCGAGATGCGGATGCGCTGGCCTTCACCAAGCTGATGCATCACCTGCGAGAGGTCGACCGTGAACAGCACACGGTATTGATGGTTCAGGTCGAGAATGAGGTCGGTGTCATTCCCCAATCACGCGATCATTCGGAGGTTGCGAACGCCGCCTTTGCCGCCGATGTGCCGCAGACGCTGATGAGTTTTCTTGAGAAGCATCGGACAACGCTGAATCCGGAGTTTCGTGCGGCATGGGAAGAGGCCGGAGCGAAGACCAGGGGCACGTGGCAGGAAGTCTTCGGGAAGACTCCGCTGACGGACGATCTCTTCATGGCCTGGCAGTACGCCACGTATATCGAGCACATCACAGCCGCAGGAAAGGCGGAGTATCCGCTGCCGATGTACGCGAACGCCGCACTGATCCGTCCGAATTATGAGCCGGGGCAGTACAACAGTGGAGGTCCTCTGCCGCATTCGATGGATGTATGGCGCGCAGGAGCGCCGTCGGTCGACTTTCTGTCGCCGGACATTTACTTCAACGAGTTTGTGGAATGGGCAGGAAAGTACACGCGGCCCGGCAATCCGCTGTTCATTCCGGAGGCCCAGGGTGGCGTAACGGGCGCGGCCAATGTTCTATATGCGGTAGGGCGTGAAGCGGCTATCGGGTTTTCAGCGTTCGGCGTGGATGATCAGGGCAACACACCTCTCGACCTGGTAGGCATCACGAATCCTGCGGAGCATGTGGACAGCAGCGCGCTTGGATCGATGTACCTGACTTTGTCGAGGCTGGAACCTCTGCTTCTTAAGAAGCAGCAAGAGCGGCGGGCTGAGCGCGGCGCTTCGTGGAGGGCGATGCGCAGAGGGCGGCTCGAGCCTCCGTGGGGTGCATACACTGCGAATGTCGTGCGGGTGGGGCCTGCGGCTTCAGGAGCCCGGGTTGGCGCGTTGTTTGTCCAGACCGGCGCGGACGAGTTTCTGGTCGTTGGCTCTGGCGATGCGACAGTTACCTTCTCCGCGGATACGCCCGGACCGCCTATCGTGGGCATTGAGAGCATTGATGAGGAGTATTTCGAGAATGGCACGTGGACACCCCGTCGAAGACTCAACGGAGACGAGAACTCTCAGGGACAGGCGTTGAGGCTTCATGCATCCGATGTGGCGGAGGGCAGGATCTACCGCGTGCGACTCTACCGCTACAAGTAGTCATCGCTGCAGGGATACGTGCGATATCGGAGACCCGCAGCAGAAGCTTCCACCAAGCTTCCGGAAGCACCTCAAGCCACCGAAAATCTGTCCGGGCGTCAACCAGTCGAGAAGTATAAGGTTTGGGCTCCGAAGCATTGCACGGCGGCTCAGGGTGGAAGCAATGGGATCAGGAATGGCCACTTGCGAGAAACTCGTCGCAAACCTCGAGTTCACAACCAACCAGGCAAGCGTCACGGCGGAGGATTTGGCTGATCATCTCTGCGAGCAACCGGCTTCGCCCGTCTCTAATAGGTCGAGCGACCACCACTTACGTCATAACACTGGCCGGTGACGAAGGAACAATCTTGACTGGCAAGAAAATGAACAACAGCCGCAACCTCTTCTGGGCGTCCTGTGCGATTCATCGGAATCCGCCGGACCATATAGTCGATCTGCTCCGGAGTTAACTGGTCCAGAATCTTGGTGCGGATCACCGCTGGCGAAACAGCGTTGATGCAAATTCCCTCGCCGGCGACCTCTTTGGCCATAGATTTGGTCAAGCCGATGAGGGCGGCCTTTGAGGCCGAGTACGCGGACATGTTGGGATTGCCTTCCTTGCCAGCGACGGAGGCGATGTTCACGATTCGGCCGTATCCGCGGCTGCGCATGTGCGGGATGACAGCGCGGCAGAGATAGAACGGGCCGTGCAGGTTGACGGCCATCACCTTGTGCCAATCTGCATCGGTCTGTTCCCAGATGGGCGCGGCTTTGCCGGCGAGCCCGGCGTTGTTCACGAGAATATCAACGGCGTTATGTTCGGCGACTAGGCCGTCGATAGAGCGTTTCACGGCCTCGGCGTCGGTGATGTCGAGGGCGAGAGAAACAGAGCCGTTTCCGATGCGGCCTGCTGCTGCGATGGCCTCGGCAGGATCGATATCGACGATGCAGACTTTCGCGCCGGCGTCCGCCAACCGCTTTGCAATCGCTTCGCCGATGCCGGTGGCGGCGCCGGTGACTACCGCGAACTTTCCTGAGAGCTCAAACATGTACTTCCCCCTTTGGCTGCTTCTGCCGCCGTTGTTTCCTGATCAAATCTTCCAATTGCCCCCGCAACAGGATCGTCTCCGACACGTTATCGGCGCGATTGCACTGTCCCCATTCGGTCCACACGTACTCAACGGCAACGCAGCCGCGGTACTTGCGTTTGTCCAGACGGCGAACCATGCCTTCAAAGTCGATGGTGTTTTCGGCGACTATTGCCTGCAACTGGCCGGGCCCTCCTCCGCGCGCATGGAGGTGCGAGGCGAAGGGTAGAAGCCGGTGTATCTCGCTGCAGGATGTGCCGGTCGTAACGAAATGACCGTAGTCGAGTGTGAGTGTCAGGCCGGGAACGGATTCGACGAAGGCGCGCGTACTCGCAACGTCGGAACAGATGGAGCCGATGTGCGGTTCAATTGCGTAGTTCACGCCGGCGCCTGCGGCCACGTGCTGGCGCCAGGCGGCGACTTCGTGCGCGCGCGCCAGATCGTCGGCCTCTGCAACATCAGGATGACGGACGCCGGGAAGTCCGGTGAGATGAGCGCAGTCGAGAGCGGAACATAGATCGAGCGCCAGCAGAAATATCTTGCGGTTGCGCATACGCACGCGCGGGTCCGGATCGTTCGCAGCTGCTATGGAAGGCTCCGGGCCGACCTGCAGGAAAACGTCGGAGACGCCGAGGTGGGTGCGTCGCAACTCGGATTTCAATTTTCGCGTGAAGCCCTTTGGATCCGCAGCGAGTTGTGCAGGACGCAAGCCTGTATTTCGCTCGAAAAGACCAAGATCTACATGGCGGAAGCCAAGCAATTCGAGCATTGCGAACCGCTTGGCGCGGGGCAGGAGCGGGAAGGTGTAATCAGAGCAAGAGATGTGCATCACAGCGCCAGCTCCTTTTGATGGGAACCCGTTGACAGGCTGCAGCGGTAAAGATCTTCAATTTGGTCGACAACCTGGCCCACGCTCAGCTCACCATGAAAATGTGCTGCGATGGTTTCGCCGGCGGCGGCCTGCAAAGCGATGTAGCCGGCGTAGCGGGGGCGAACGATTGCGGTTTCGATGCTGGACCTCGTGCGTTCGAAGAAGCTGTTGCTGATGCTATTCAGCAACGGATCGTGCCAGGCGGTCTTGCTGGCCGGCTGGCCTCCGCAGATTCCGTAGAGGCGCGTCTGGCAATCAGATCCGGCAACATACGCACAGAATTCAGTTGCTACGTCCGCATGCTTGCAGTGGGCCGAGATGGCGATGCCAGTTCCACCGAGAATCGTGCGCAAAGGTATGCCTTCGCGGAGCGAGACCGGGCTTGCAAAGAGCAGTGTATGGGGCGCGAATCCAGGCCGTGAGTAGTTGCCGTAGGTGTAGGCGAAGGGGCAGTAGGCAAACTCGTTCTGCGAGGACATTGTTTCGTAAATGTCGATGGGATTCATCGAATAGACAGATTCCGGCATGTAAGAGGCAAGCTCGCGCAGTTCCTCGAGGCAACGAGTCGCGATTGCTCGATCGAGAAACTGGTTTCGCGATGCGGTCATGCCGTTTCGTGAAGCGCACATGCCCAGAAGGTTCAAAAACAGGTCTGCGGGAAACGCGGGCATGCAGACGATGCTGGCGCCAGCCAGGTCGATTAGCTCATCCCAGGTTGCAGGTGGCTGTTTGCCGATGCCCTCAAGCAGATCGGGGCGGTAGGCGGATGCGGGCGCTGCAGCATCGATTGGCAACGCATAGAGGCTGTCTTCGTAGCGATAGCTTTCGAAGCATGGACCGAGAGCGTCGCCTCGCATGGCGGTGAGATTCTCGGGCCGCAAATGAGGTTTCAGATCCAGCAGAAGACCGTCACGATGCACTTCGCCGAGCATGGGGTGATCGACGATCAGCAGGTCGTATCGCTGCGCAAGGTCGGCAAGGCTGGCATGGCCGAATTCGTCGAGGGTGCGTTTGTCCCATTGGATGCGTACCTGCGGGTGCAGTTCCTCGTACCGCTGCGAAGCGGCAACCAGGGGCGGCAGGGCACGGCTGTGATTCCATGTAATTCCGCGCAGTTGGAGAGTTGTCACACGCATTGCTCCGTGAGGCTGGGGATCAGGATGTTCTGGCCGTTCCTTGCCGAGATGCAGGCGGCTTCAATCATCTCCATGGCCGCTACGCCAAGCCGGGCGGGCGAACGGTTGCAGGACGGGTCCAAAATTGAATCAATGAGGTTAGTGGCAGGTGCGTCGTGCGGATAGATTTCGTCCGGAGAGAGCGGCGGATACACTTCGACTTCGCCGCTCATGCTCGTAAACTCCATCGTGCCCTGCCAAAGATCCAGGTAGAGCAATCCTTCGGTACCAAAGATTCGCACCTCGTAGGTGCGCAGATTCAGGCTGGTGGCGCCGGTGCTTGCTATCGTTGCAAGCGTGCCGTCTTCCATGCGGATGTTCAGCGCATCGTAGATGTCGAGCTTCCCGCCGTCGTCATGGAAACGTGCGAAGACGTCGCTTGCCGGCACGCCGGTAAGGAAGGAAAGATATGCGGCCACATGACAGACCTGCGCGTAAATCTGGCCGCCGCCGGCGATGGCAGGATCGCTATAGGTGCCGGGCTGGGGCCGCAGGTAGGGAGCTTCGCCGTTATGCGTGGGGACGGTATCTTCACCACGTATGAGGCGGCTGACGGGATTGGTCATCAACACGCTGATCATGCGCAGAGCGCCGAGCCGGCCTTCGCGGATCAAGCGCTGGGCCGCAGTGGCATGTGCAGTGTAGTGCCAGGGACAACTGATAAGAAATTGAAGATTGCGCTTCTGCGCAAGATCATGCAGGTGCCGGGCTTCAGCGGCGGTGAAGGTCATCGGCTTTTCGACAAGGACATGCTTGCCGGCTTCGAGCGCTGCTTTTGCCTGCTCGAAATGCAGGTGCGGGCTGCTGCTGACGACCACCGCCTGCAGGCCATCGACCGCGAGTAGCTCGGCGCTGGTGGTGCAGGCGTGCCGCACGCCGAAATCGTCGGCCACCTTACGTGCGCGTTCCCGGTCGTTCTTCTGGATTGCGATCAGATCGGCGTCGGGGTGTGACAGCAGCGCTGGAATGTGAGCGAAGGTTGCCCACCACCCCGCACCCAAAACTCCGCATTTAATTTTGTTCTTCACGGGTCTCTCCCTGCAGCGACGGATCGCTTCAAAACTCCATCGGTTGAATCAGGTCGCGGTTGAGTTCCACCCCAAACCCTGGTTCATCGGTCAGCGTCACATGACCATTGACGGGGAGCGGTTCGCCGATTACGGCATCGAAGATGGGCCGGACCGTCGTTCCGTCACCTACCGAGAGATACTCCGCAAATGGCGAGTTTAGGTTCGATTGCACAAAGTGGTAGTTGTAGACTCCCGCTCCGTGCGGGATTACCGGAACGCCATAAGGCTTTGCGATAGCCGCAATCCGGCGCACAGCCGTCAACCCGCCACACCATTGCAACTCAGGTTGAATCACATCACAGGCACGCGCGGCGAGAATGGATGCAAACGCTTTATAGTCGTACTCCAGGTTTCCGATAGCCACCTGGATCGGTGAGATACGTGAGCGCAACTCCGCGTTGAGGCCCTCGGCCGAGCCATTCTCAAGAGGGTCTTCGAACCATTTCACGTCGACGTCGCGCACACGCGCGGCGAGCCGGGTGGCGAACTCAATATCCCACGAAAGATAGCAGTCGACCATCAACTCCATCTGGTCGCCGAGTTCACGCCGGCACTGCTCGAGGCAGCGCTGCATTTTGATTAGGCCGTCGCGCCGATCAGCAATGCCCCACGGAGCAGCGATTTTTACTCCGAGAAATCCTGTGTTCTTCCAACTCGAAACCAGATCGGGGTGAGTCGTCACGTAGCAGGGAATGGAATCCTTGGTCTGTCCTCCGAGCAACTTGTAAACCGGCTGACGGAGAGCCTTGCCCATGAGATCCCAAAGTGCAAGATCCACGCCGCTCATGGCCATGGCCGTCACACCACCCAATCCGTAGGGCAGAGTAGAGCGGTACATCTGATCCCAAAGCTTTTCGATATTGAAAGGATCTTCGCCAATGAGGAAGCGCTTGAAGTGCTTCGCGATTACGAGACAAGCCGCTTCCCCACCGCCATAATTCGCCGCGAAGCCGGTCACGCCTTCGTCGGTCAGGATCTCGATGGCATAGGGATCCTGGCCGGGACCCATCCACAGAGAGCGCAGGCGTGCATACTTCGGATACACCGACATGGGATTGGCGATCAGTGCGTGGGTTTGCCAGCCGCCGCCCCAGTATTGCGATTCACCAAATTCAGCTCCGCGTTCTCCTGTGTTACCTGATCGGACCTTGTAAAGCCTGATGGCCGTGATCTTCATCGAATGCTGTCTCCGGGTCCCTGAAGGGCGCGGGTACTATCAAACGCAAACCTTGAAGATTGGACAATCGATAAAATCTGCAAATATACAGATTGCGCCTGACGCAATATCTTCCACTTCTCGGCTACACTCTTGAAGCCGGTTTGTGCGCTAATTGTTGACCACGTCAGACTGCGAGGAGTCAGTCATCTCCGTGTAAATGCCTAAGATGTCTTCCCTGCGTACAACGCCTGCGTGCGCCCGATCAAGCGAGTCGAAGCAGGGTGTGGACAGACAATAACTCAATCGCGCGGGCACAGTACTGGCAGTCCGTGAGCAGGAAGTAAAAGCTCCACTGGAATATCTAATATGCCCTTACTACTGTGTTCCGCTTTCGTTAAATCATTGCGCCTGACGCAAAGTAGGCTCCAGGACGTGATTGGTCTTTACCGCTCGCGGGCCTGCCCCCTAAAGTTTCCCCCGTAATCGAAGGGTCTATCTGCAAGTCACTGAAGAGCCCACAACGAGAGAGGAAGAAACAATTCGTGGCGAAGCACAGCCGTAGAAGATTTCTCTGCAATGCCGCTTTGACGAGTGGAGCGATAACCTTTCGAAGCCTTGATGGCGTGTCGCAAAATCTAGCAGTTCTTCCGGCCGGTTCGGATCCTATGGGCGGCGACAGCGACTCCGTTCGGAAACTTTTTCAATCGACGCCTAAGAAGTATCGACCCCTGGTACGTTGGTGGTGGCCAGGGGACTATGTGTCGGAGGAGGAGCTTCGGCGCGAGGTTGGTGTGCTGGACGATGCCGGCTTTGGCGGTGCAGAGATTCAGGCGTTCTTCCAGGGTCTCGACGCCAAGGTGTTTTCCGCAGCGCAAATGCAGCGGATCAACAGCTTCGCTACGCCGTCCGTTTTTCGGCCATGTTCGCGTCGCTGCGGATGAAGCACGCAAACGCGGGATATTTATTGATTACACGTTTGGGTCAGGGTGGCCGTTCGGGGGCGGGGATGCGATCACGCCCGAGCTTGCTTCCGTGGAGTTGCGCTCAACGCATCTGTCAGTAACAGGGCCAGCAAAGCTCAGTCAGAAACTGCAAATACCCTCGGTGACCGACGGTGATCCGTTGCATGGAGCCGACGTTCTGAACGGGCTGCCAAACGGATGGGCGGAGCGCGTGAAGAAACGCACGAAGCTGGTGGCCGTGGTGGCTGTGCGCGGTGAAGATGCCGAGTGGATCTTTCATGAGCCAGGTGACCAGGGCCACACGGTGGTGAAGCCAGGCCAATTGGAGGCCGGCACATCGATCGATCTGACCACACACATGAAGCCGGACGGCACCCTCCAATGGGATGTACCACCTGGAACATGGCAGCTCTTCGTGTTTTGCTCCGTGCCGACGATGCAGAGAGTGACTGACACCGCGGGCGAGGCGCCCCAGCTTGTGATGGATCATTTGAGTGCCGAGGCTTTTCGGGCTCACGCAAGACGCGTGGGGAATGATGCAATTCCCTATCTCGGCGAGTACTTTGGCAATGGCCTGCGCGCAGTGTTCTGCGACAGTCTGGAGGTAAGGGCGAACCTCTTCTGGACCGACGATTTCCTCCAGGAATTTCGCCGCCGGCGCGGATATAACCTGACACCGTACCTTGCCATTTTGAAGGTACAGACGACTAGAGAGCCATTCGGCAAGAGCGTCGACCTCCCCATCTTCGACATGTCGAAAATGGGAGATCAGATACGGCACGATTACCTGCAGACCGTCTCAGATCTGATGGCGGAGCGATTTTACGGCGAGTTCAACAAATGGGCGCATGAGCACAAGCTGCTTTCGCGTACTCAGGCGCATGGTTCGCCGACCGATGTACTTCGCGTCTACGGCGAGGCGGACATTCCGGAAACGGAACAGCTCTACGACCAGGGTGGATATGACTTCCTGAAGATGGCAGCTTCGGCCGCGCATGTATACGGGCGTGCGATCGTGGGCAGCGAGTCGTTTGTGTGGCCGACCGCCGCATATCAGAACACCCCTGAGAAGGTGAAGCTGGCGGCGGACGAGTTGTTGACCGCTGGCGTGAATGCGATCGTCTATCACGGATTTCCGTACATCGTGCCGGAGATTGCGCCGCCTGGATGGCATCCGTTTATCGGGTATTACGGCGAACGAAATTACTCGTCGGCGATGAACGAAATGAACCCTTTCTGGCCATTCCTCAAGAGGCTCAATGATTACATGGCGCGCGTGCAGTACCTGTCACAGATCGGGACCAATATCGCTGCGGTTGCGCTCTACCGTGACGACCTGATGCACGGCGCAGTGGATGCGCCGCCCTCGCCGCGCCTGAATCAGGCGCTCATGGATGCGGGGTACAACTATGACCACATCAACGCGGCGTCGCTCTCGCGCTGCTCCGTGCGCGATCGCATGCTGATAACAGCGGGCGGCGCGCGATACCGGGCGCTGGTTCTGCCTCGACTTCAGGCAATCGACGCGGGGCTAGCGGAGAAACTTGAGAATTTCGCGAGCGCAGGTCTGCCGATCGTCTTTGCAGGCGAAGTCCCGGGCGATGCGGATGGACTATTGGACAACGAGCGAAATACGCAGCGCGTACAGGCGGCGATGCATGGTTTGCGCGGCAAATCAAGCGCGCGTTTCGCCGGAGGTGTGACGCATGCGGTTTCGTTGTTGAGCACAGCAGTCGATCCGGACGTGAAGTTCCACAGCAGAGCCCTGCCGTTCGTATGGAAGAGGCTCGGCTCGATGGACGCATTCTTCCTGCGCAACAGCTCGGACGCGAGTGAGCACGTTCACGCAGAGTTCAAAGCGGACGGAGCACCGGAGCTATGGGATCCATGGACAGGCGAAATAGGATCCGGCAAGACGAGGGGATGCGAGACAGTTGCGCTCACAAGTTTCCGGCAGAAGGGGAACTGGATTGAAGTCGAATTCGACCTGCAGCCGCTTGCTTCGGCTCTGATCGTCTTCGATCCAGCCCGACGAGCACCTGCTTCTGTGGCGACGAAACAGACCGTTAGAACATTGAAGAGATCAGTGCCGGTTGGGGAAGGTGGCTGGAAGCTGACCGCGACAGGCTATCTTGCGTCCAGCAAAACTGCGACGATCAACCGTGATTTGCCTGAACTCATTGATTGGTCGCTCGACAACGAACTTCGGGGTTTCTCCGGACGTGCAGTGTATGCGACGACTTTCTCTATGGATCGTATGGATCCTGACAGCCGGTTTGTTCTCGACCTGGGCAATGTCAGAGATGTTGCCCAGGTAACCGTAAATGGCAAAGACGCCGGAGCGTTGTTGCTTCGTCCCTATGAAGTGGACATCACAGACTTAGTCCGGCCGGGAGAGAATCGGTTGGAGATTGAAGTCAGTAATGCGCTCTTCAATTGCATGGCGATGCGCGAACCTCGCACATTTCACGCAGGTCCTACGGAGAATCCCTCAGGGCTGATGTCGGCAGGGCTTCTTGGCCCAACTCAGCTCAAGATAATGAGTTGATGTTCAAACGCATCGAGCTGTTTGATCTGCGTAGGGACTTCGGCCCGAAGCAGATTCAGTACGATTCGCCGGGATATACCGAAGCCGGTGTGTGTCGTGGATCCCAGTACGCGCGGCCGCCCGCTCTTGGGAGAGTTTTGGGAGAATTCCATAAGGCAGATGCAAGGATGATTTCAAGACGAAAGCTGCTCAGTTCCGGCGTTGTCACAACTCTGTTGTGTGCACTGCCACGGCGCGTCCGGGGCAGCCTGGCCCTCAGTCGGGTCGATTCCATGACCGAGTTGATGCAGGTCGTGAGCCTGAAATGTGAGTACCGGGACGATCCAGAGGGCATCGACGTGCTCAGGCCGCGACTCTCTTGGCAACTTCATTCCTCGCGGCGCGGTGAACGTCAATCTGCATATCGAATCCTGGTGGCC
This sequence comes from uncultured Acidobacteriaceae bacterium, assembly GCA_963827415.1. GTDB lineage: Bacteria > Acidobacteriota > Terriglobia > Terriglobales > Acidobacteriaceae > Granulicella. Next base: position 108,878 of record CAWHBA010000030.1, on the reverse strand, counting down.
TCCGATAGGAACCTGCTCAAGCAAGAGAAGGCCAACCTCTGGGATAGCGGTCGCGTGTCGTCGGACCAGACCGTGCAGATCGCGTACGACGGTGTTCCTCTAAAATCGCGGCACCAGTGTTTTTGGAAGGTGATGACGTGGGACAAAGAAGGTCGGCCATCCGGGTGGAGTAACACGGCCCGCTGGACCATGGGGCTGCTGCTCGCGGACGAATGGCAGGCCAAGTGGATAAGCGATCAAGTGTTAGCGGATCCTGTCAATCGTCCTCTGACACCAATTCATTGCTACCGCAGCCAGTTGGCGAATAACCCAAATGTCGAAAAATGGATCGTCGTTGATCTCGGCACTACGCAGAGAGTCGATGCGGTTGACATCATCCCGGCCCGGCCGGAGGGACTGCACAGCGACTTCCGCACGGTGATGTATCCATTGCGCTTCAAGGTGGAGACCGCGTCCGAACGAAGTTTCTCTGGCGCGCGCACCGTAGTTGACCGGACGGATGAAGACTTCGTCGCTCCACGTACACCACATTGTCAGTTCGCGTTCACGCCTGTCGAAGCGCGTTATATCAAACTGACGGTCACAAAGCTCGCGAAATGGGCCGGCGGCGAGTATGGCGTCGCCTTGGGAGGATTTGGTGTATACGACGCCCAGGCTGCCATATCGCATGCCAGGATTTCGTGTTCAGATTCGATCGAGTCAAGTGAATATTCTCAGTCGTACCTGGAGAAGAGCAAGAGCGCTGTCGAGCTGTCAGCGGACTCAAAAGCGATTACAGTCGAATTTTCTGGAGTGCCGGCAAGCCAGACTGTGTCTCGCGTACCCATGCTGAGAAGAGAGTTCATTCTTCCCAAGACCATTCGGGGCGCACGCCTTTTCGTCACCGCGCGCGGGTTCTACGAGTTCTCTATCAATGGGAAGAGAATAGGCGATCAGGTGCTTGCGCCAGGTTACACAGATTATGCGAAGCGAATTGAGTACCAGACGTATGACGTTACTGACTGCTTGAGAGAAGGAGCAAATGTATTAGGCGCTCTTTTGGGATACGGCTGGTACGCGGGCCACATGAATCTTCATAAGTTGAGATGTATCGATGGTTTCTTCCCATTGCTCCTGGCACAACTAGAGATTGATTTAGCGGACGGACGGCGGATCACGATTGTGACTGACGAGAAATGGAAAACCACCCTGTTCGGTCCTATCCTGTGGTCCGATTTATTGGACGGCGAAGGGTGCGACTTCCGAAGAGAAATTCATGGATGGAACGCACCCAACTTCGACGATAGCGATTGGAAGGCCGCATATTCCGAACCGCGAGACGAGGCCCTGTTGGTCTGGCCACGCTGCCAGCCGGTACGAACTGTTCAGACAATTTCACCCGTCTCGATGAGTGAACCAAAACCCAATGTGTTCGTCTATGACTTTGGCCACGAGATTTCTGGATATTGTCGTCTGAAGATCAAGGGTGCCGCCGCGGGCACAGTCATCCGGCTGCGCCACGCGGAGAAGATCAGCCCCAACGGAATGATCGATGTCAGCAGCCTCTGGGGAGTCGCAGCTGAAGAAGCTTATATCCTTGACGGAAAATCAGATCGCATACTTGAGCCTCATTTCACCTATCACGGATTCCGTTGGGTTGAAGTCACAGGGCTGACTGAGGCGCCTGCCAAAGACGCACTGTCGGCAATCTGGCTCCATAGTGACCTTGAAAACGCGGGTGACTTCTCGTGCTCGAACGACCTATTTAATCGAATTATGGATAATGCCTATAGAACGCAGCGGAATCTCCTTTTCGATGTCCCCGCGGCGTGCGCAGGGCGTAGTGAACGCTTTGCGTGGCTTGGAGATATTCGTCCATGCGTACAAACGGCTATCTTCAATATGGACGCGGCGGGATTCTTTACGAAATACGCCATTGATATTCGTGACGACCAAACTGCGGATGGCCGCTATTGCGATATCACGCCACATGACTCGTTGCGTGATACCAATCGTGCAGCCGGTTCTCCGGGCTGGGCCGATGCAGGCGTCTCGTTGCCGTGGCAAGTTTACGTAAATTATGGGGATCGCCGCATTCTCGAGGAGCATTATGCCTCGGCGAAGCGGTGGGTGGACTTTGTGCGCGGGAACAACCCCGAATGCCTCTGGGAAATTGCACGAGGCAACGATTGGGGCGATTGGCTCAGTGCTGGAACGCCCTCTACGCCAAAAGAAGTGGGATCCACGGCTTTCTTCGCTCACTCAGCCAACCTTGTGTCAAAGATGGCCGCAAGCCTGGGCTACCACGATGACGCCGTCCGGTACCGCACTTTGTTCGAACAGATCAAGCGTACGTTCGTTGAAGCCTATGTTACGCCGGATGGACGAATCGGTAACAACGCCCAAGGATGCTACGCGCTCGCATTGCAGTTCGATCTTTTGGAAGAACCACTTCGCTCCAAGTCAATGAAATGGTTAATAGAGGCAATTCGGCTCAATGAGTACCATCCGACGACCGGCTTCTGGAGCAGCACCGAGTTACTTTTGGCATTGTCCGATCATGGAGCTCATTCAGAGTCGTCAAGGATGGTGAACACGCGCACCATGCCCTCCTGGGGCTTCATGGCGGAGAATGGAACAACATTCTGGGAGAGTTTTGACGCTATCAATCGCAATCAGTCTCTCTGTCACTGGACGCATAGCGGGGTTGGCGAGTGGCTATGGAGAAACGTTGCTGGCCTCAGCCCCGACCCTGATGACCCAGGCTACAGATCAATGACCATACGGCCACGGCCGACAAAAGAGGTGTATGCGTGCCGCGCAAGGTACCTTTCAGTGCGTGGCGCGATCGAGATTGACTGGGCAATGCAAGGCCCGGAATTTCGGCTTGACCTGACGGTCCCAGTAGGCGCGAGCGCGAAAGTGTTTTTCCCGGTGGGTGACCAAGACTCGATCAGAGAGGGCAACACATTCGTGAAGAACGCGAGTGGTGTTGAATTCTTATCCATGAGTGACGGCGGACCGGTTTTCCAAGTCGAGTCCGGGAGGTACCACTTCACTACGAATTGCGCAGGATGAGTCTGGCCTCCCCCCGGAAGCTCAGCCGGCGAAGACCCGAATTCGCTGACTCGTCGGAATTCAGCGTATTGACATATTTGCGCAGGGCGCAACATTTGCTATTCTTCCCATGGTCTCCTCGACCTGACAATTTTCTCTCCTATGGCAAGCCGCAAAAACAAGAAATTGCCCGAATCGCACACACTTGAGGGCGTTTCCAGAGCGTGCAAGATCCTGCGCCTGTTTGAAGATGACCGGCAGGCCTTTTCTCTTACCGAAGTCGTGAAGCGCACGGAGTTGGAACGCACAGTTTGTTTCCGGTTACTTCGAACACTGGAGGAACAAGGTCTGCTTCGCCGTAGCGACCATAGGAAGTACACGTCGAATGTAAGGATTTTGAGCGGTAAGCGCTTCCGCATTGGGTACGCGTCCCAGACCAACGATTCGTTTTGCAGCGCACTTGCGCAAGGATTGCGCTGGGCTGCCGCATCGCGGCCGGTAGATCTGATCGAAGTCGAGAATCGATACAGCATCAAAGTTGCTCTTAAGAATGCAGAACACCTGGTAAAGTCGGGCGTCGATCTCGCCATCGAGTTTCAGACATATGAGCGCATTGGGACGAAAGTGGCTCAGTTTTTTGAAAACGCAAAGATTCCACTCATCGCTCTTGAGATTCCTCATCCAAATGCTGTATTTCTCGGCGTGGATAACCAGCGCGCAGGCACGGTGGCAGGGAAGGCTCTTCTCAAAGCTGCGCAGGCGCACTGGGATGGAGCATGCGACGAGATGCTCGTTCTTGACTTGGAAATTGCCGGATCTCTTCCGCATCTGCGTCTCACCAGTGCGCAAAATGTCCTGCGAAATGGCCTTCCCAAGAACCGCATTCTGACTCATCTCGATTCACGCGGCGAGTTCGTCCGTTCCTTTGAACTTACGCGCCGGCATCTCCAATTGGTGCCCAAGCGCCGCACTCTTATTACCGGTATCAACGATTACGCAGTCCTCGGAGCCCTGCGCGCCTTCGAAGAGGCAGGACGAAGCAACTTGTGCTTCGCAGCAAGCTATGGCGGCGGCCCAGAAGCACGCCGAGAGTTGCGGCTTCCGAATTCGCGATTGATTGCCGCTGTAGCGTTTTTCCCTGAGAAATATGGGGAAAGCCTGCTCTTGTTGGCCTTCGATATCCTCAACAAGAGGACTACTCCTCCAGCGGTCTATATGCCCGTTCAGTTGCTCACGCGAAAGAACGTCGACGACTTTTATCCGCAGGACACCCTGACCAGTCCAATGACGGAGAGCAACACGTTCCTGAGACACTTGTAGTACTCTCCTCCCGGAATAGACAATCCGCCAAGCAAGGAGAACGCGCATCTGCAGAAGGTAAATCCTTCTAAAGCTCTTCCATGTCGCAAAATGATTGCGCCTGACGCAAATCCCATTCACACTCAAAATCGGGCTTTACGACATTAAGACTGCCGACTAGTGTTCCTCTTCGAGAACGGAAATGCCGGGCCATAGGCTGGAATGAAGATTGAACATTTCGCGATCAAGCGTCAGGATCACGGTACGACTACTTTTTGATGCCTTGGACCAGCTGAGATGAGATGCAGCCGCTGCAGAGAAGACCAGAGCCCTTCAACAACTGAAATATGGAAACTTATCGTGGGAATCTTCCGAAAGATGCCAGCCTGTGCGGCAGTTGCCCTCGCATTCACGATGTTGTGTCAAGCAGGAAGGAGCCAGTCAACGAGCGGCTACCGCGACGTCGCGTTCTGGAGTGAACCGGGGGTGCAGGTCGAGTACAGCTCGTTCCTGTTTCGCAGCAAGAAGGCCGAGGAGCAGGTTCCGTGCCCGGTGAATCACGGGCCTGACGCGGCCGACGCGCTGGGGCCGTGCCATTGGCAGAGCAACCAGTTTCAGCATCTGCCGCAGTGGCTGTGGGTGCACTTCGCGGGGCCGCGACGGATCGACAAGGTGGTGCTGCACGCGGCGAGTATGGCCACAAGCCCGGTTGAGTTTTCCGGGCAGTATCTTGGCCATGGCGGGACGTTTCGCACATTGCTTCACGTTCAAGGGGCTCACTTCGACCCGCAAACGCTTACCTATACGGTCCACTTTGCGCCGGTGGTCACGGACAACTTCCGGCTGGTGATTGAGCGGACGACAGCGAAGGTCACGCCGCAATCGTGGTTAGCCGAGCTGGCGCAAATGCAGGTCTTTGGAACCGAAGCGGCAGCGAGTCCGGCAGCGAGTCCGGCGGCGGTTTCAGGCAGCAATTCGGCAGTGGTCGCGGTCGCGCCTCGTACGAGACTTGCCCCGACGGCATTTGTTCCGCAGGTGGAGGAGCTGAGCGGGAGGGTTGAGATCCGCACTCCGTGGTACCGGCTCGTGCTGGACAGGCTGCACCCGCGCATCCTGTCGCTTGCGCTGGATTCCCTCGGCAAAGGCGAGCTGGGCGTGAATCTCCTGCAAGAGAGAGGAGCCTATCCGATACTGGACCAACCGTTTGAAAATGCAATGCCGCTGGGAGAGGGAGCACTGACTCGTACCGGAAATCTGTTCCGGTATGAGCCGGTGGAGATCGCCCCGGGCGTGTACGAGCAGGTGTCAATCCGCGCGGGAGCCAAGGGTTTCGACCTGTCGATCAATGCCGTGGCAAATCACAGCGTGAAGATGCGCGGCGGATTGTTCCGGTTCCAGTTCGCGGCCAACCAGACGCCGACGACCTTCGTCTGCCACCCATCGAAGCTGATGAACTATGTGGATGTTCCCACATATCTAGCCGCCCCGGATTTTGGAACGGCGTACATCACGCGCACTGGAGACGAGGCGGCGTTTTATCGAAGGCCGTCTTCGCTGTTCCCGGCCATGTCGTATGCGGTGGACATTACGCCGCACCGGCCGAGGAGCGAAGATGGCCTGAACGAGATCGGGCCGCTGCCCTGGCAAACAACGCTGCACTTCACGGTCCAGAGCCTCGAGCCGCTGCCGGAACTGCTCAGCCGCGATACGCGACTTGCGCGGTTTCCGAAATACTCGCTGGATATGACGCAGTGGCGGCCGGACACCGGCATCGTGAGCAACAGCGTGATGAGCATCAACTGTGGGCTGGCGATGCTGTTCTACGCGGAGCAGGCGATGTGGGCGCCACACCTCGAAGACGGCATTTCGCCAATGGCGCTGGTCGGCGCTTCGGTGGATCAGTATTTCAAAGGCGCGCGCGGGTACATGATGCCCAACCTGAATGTGTACTCGCCGGAGTGGAAGTCGTCGCGGGAGACGCCAGCTTACCTGGTGATTTCCGGGTGGTACGTAATCCGCACCATCGGAGGCATGCCGCAGTTGCGCGAGTGGCTGAAGCCGATGGAGGCGGTGGCGAATCATATCGAGGCGCATTTCGGAAGCGATGGGCTCGTGGACGAACCCGGCAAGGAGTGGTTCGACGTTTATAACTTTCAGGGCCCCGATGCCTTCTCGAATGCAGCAGATTACAGAGCCTTCCTGTGCATGGCCGATGTGGAGACGCTGGCGAGACGTCCGGCAATGGCGAAGCGCTACCGCGACGACGCCGAGCGAATCAAGGCCGTTTACTTCAAGACGTTCTTCAATCCTGCGACGGGAGTGCTGGCGGGCTGGAAATCACCCGACGGCAAGCTGCACGATTACATGTTCCCGTGGGTGAATGGCTTTGCGGTCTACCAGGGGTTGGTGCCGGCAGAGCAGGCGAAGCCGATTCTGCAACGCCTACTGGCGAAGATGCAGAGCATCGAGTTCCATTCGTTCCAATATGGCCTGCCGACAAACCTGATTCCGATGAGTCCAACGGATTATTTCCCGCACACGAGTGGCGCGCCGAAACAGACCGATGGGAAGGACACGTGGCAGGTCTACATGAACGGGGGTGCCACGCCGCCGTACGAGTACTACTTCGTTCAGGCGCTGTACCAGACTGGGCTGATCAAAGATGCGGAGCGGCTGCTGTGGCCGTTGATGCAGTCCTACGAAACAGGGACCTTCAATGCCGGAATCGAGCTGCCAGGGGAGCGCCAACGAAATCCGATTGGCAGCGCGTTCTACGTCTGGGATGGCTCAAAGGGTCGGGGCGAAGGATATCTGCCGGAGGATTGGCAGGGAGTGAATGCCCTCTTCACCGGTCACTTCGGCATCGGGTTCGATGAACATGGATATTTTCTCGAACCATGGTCGCCGCTGAAGGGAAAGAGAATCAGGTTGGAAATGCCGTATATGGGTAAAACCGTCCCATATATAACGTCCTCCCGGTCTGCGGAAAACTGAGGTGTGCATGCGATTCTCGTGAACACCCACAAACGCGTTTATGTCTCGAATGGGCGACGGATTGGCACGCGGTCCAGCAGGGGGTCCGCGCCACGAGGGAATGGAAACATGCTTGCGCCCGCTACTCTGGATAGCAGATCCAGAATGCGCGGCTGCCCAATGAAGTCAGTTGTACCCGCCTGTTGAACATTGAGTTTTGGCGGCGCACCGCGGACATCGCGGAATATCCATGAGGGGTTCGATGAAATCCTGGACTCGACGTGACGTTTTAAGAACTGGAGTTGCGGCTTCAGCTGGTGCTTTCGCCTCCAGCGACGCATTTGCTCTGAACAACAACAAAGAGGGCATCCTGCCGCCACACACAGAAAGCAGTCTGCCTGATGCGGAACAGATGGCCCTTTCTGAAACAGGTACACCTCTGCGTGAGCGCCTTTTGCTGGATTTTGGCTGGCGGTTTCATCTTGGCCACGCCGACGATCCGGCAAAGGATTTCGGCTTCGGCCTTACGCCAACTCCCTTCGCGAAGACAGGCCAATTCGCCGCTCCGGGCCGTCTTGATTTTGACGACAGCGCATGGCGCGCTCTGGATTTGCCGCACGACTGGGCCATCGAACTCCCCTTTCTTGACGTTCCGCACGTTATAAAGACCGGCTGCAAACCACTCGGACGCGATTATCCCGCCACTAGCATCGGCTGGTATCGTCGGGTTTTCGATATTCCAGCGTCCGACGCCGGGAAACGGCTCGCAATCGAGTTTGAGGGTGTATTCCGGAATGCTACGGTCATTTTCAACGGTTGCTTTTTAGGCGAAAACCTAAGCGGCTATGCGCCCTTTCGCTTCGATATAACCAATTTCGCTCGCCCTGGCGCAAAGAACGTTCTCGCCGTCCGAGTGGATGCTTCGATGAACGAAGGGTGGTTTTATGAAGGAGCGGGAATCTACCGTCATATCTGGTATCTGCGAACCGATCCCGTTCACCTGGCTTATGGGGAAACCTTTGTCCGTTCTGATGTTGAGCACAACACTGCCTTAGTACAGGTGGAAACGCAGGTAGAAAATCAGAGCAACGTCGCGCAGAACTGCCGTGTCCATGCACAGCTTCTTAACCCGGATGATGTGGTTGTGGCTTCCGCCACGTCCGCGCAACAGGCCGTTCCTGCGGGCGAATCAAGCAGCTACAAACTTCAACTCAGAGTCGTAAATCCTGCTCTTTGGTCTCCCGACTCGCCTCTTCTTTACCAGCTGAAAACTACTATTCTTGCAAACGGAAAACCGGTGGATCGCGAGAGTACAACCTTTGGCATCCGAACTATTCGCTTCGACGCAAACAAGGGATTTTTCCTGAACGGCAAACGCCTGAAGATCAAAGGAACCTGCAACCATCAAGACCACGCAGGGGTCGGAGCGGCCATGCCTGACCGCCTTCAGTACTACAGGCTGGAACGGCTTAAGGCGATGGGTTCCAACGCCTGCCGCACTTCGCATAATCCGCCCACTCCGGCATTTCTTGAAGCTTGCGATCGGCTTGGCATGCTGGTCATGGATGAAACGCGAATGCTTTCTTCCACACCCGAAGGGCTCAGCCAATTGGAGCGAATGGTGAGGCGGGACCGTAACCATCCCAGCATTATTATCTGGTCGCTCGGCAATGAAGAAGGTCAGGTACAGGGCACATCCGTCGGCGCTGCCATTGTGGCGGATATGAAGCGTCTGGTCCAGCGGCTAGATCCTTCGCGCCCGGTAACCATGGCCATGAACGGAGCGTGGGGTAAAGGCATTTCTGGTGTCGTTGACGTTCAGGGTTGCAACTACCGTCTGCAGGATATCGATGCCTTCCACAAGCAGTTCCCGAATAAACCAATGATCGGGACCGAAACCGCCAGTACAGTGGCGACGAGAGGTATCTACAAAAACGAACCGGACAAAGGCTATGTGAGCGCTTACGATGTCAATTTTCCTGCCTGGGCGGAGACGGCTGAGACATGGTGGAGGTTTTACGATGAGCGCGATTTTCTGGCTGGCGGTTTCGTCTGGACGGGCTTTGATTATCGCGGTGAGCCGACACCTTACAAATGGCCCTGCATCAATTCGCATTTCGGCGTTTTCGATACATGTGGTTTTCCAAAAGATGACTACTTCTATTACAAGGCATGGTGGGGTTCGGAACCGGTGCTTCATTTGTTCCCGCACTGGAACTGGAGCGGAACAGAAGGCGAGGAGATCAGCGTATGGTGCCACACGAACCTGGACAGCGTTGAACTATTCCTGAATGGCATGAGCCTCGGTTCCAAATCTGTTGAGCGCAACGGCCATGTTGAGTGGAAGGTGAAGTTTGCTCCGGGCACGATTGAAGCGCGAGGTACGAAGGGGAAGGTTGTGCTCGTCTCGCGGCGTGAAACCACCGGACCGGCGGCTGCAATCGTTCTCCGTCCGGACCGCTCCACAATTCTCGCCAACGGACAAGACGTATCTGTCATTGAGGTCGAAATCGTGGATGCGCACGGACGGGTGGTACCGGACGCCGGCAATAGCGTGCAATTTCATGTGGAGGGATCCGGCAAGCTGATTGGTGTTGGCAATGGAGATCCCAGTTGCCATGAGCCGGACCAGGCCGCACAGCGCAGCGCCTTCAACGGCTATTGCATGGCTATCGTGCAGGCTGCACAGCAGACAGGCGTACTCTCTGTCACTGCCTCTTCAGTTGGCTTGAAGAGTGCAGACACAACGATTGCCTGTGCTGCCGCTACCTCGCGGCCTGCCATGGTTTAGGCACTCGACGATTAGCGCTCATTGTGCTCGACATCCACTCACCGCAGAAGGGTCAACTATGCTCAAGCGCAGAGACTTTTTGAAGCGTGGCGGTGCCGTCACGGCATCCGCACTGCTCGGTAAACGTTCCATTGCTGAAGGTCTACCCACCGCCGAATTGACGTCAGGCTCGGCTTCGCACGTTTCCCAATTACACGCGCCGAGAGCTCCCTTAGACCTCCTCGTCAACGGCGTGGCCCATCCGCAGGCGATTGATCGGGACGCCACGCGCTTTACCTGGCGTTCCGAGACTGATGCCCGTGGCGAGAGACAAACTGCGTATCAAATCCTGGTTTCCTCTTCCCGTGCGAATCTTGACGCCGGCAAGGGCGACTTTTGGGACAGCGGTAGAGTGGCTTCCGATCGCTCGGCGGCGGTGGAGTACGCCGGCCGAGCTTTGCCCCGAGCTGCGCGGTTCTGGTGGAAAGTTCGAATCTGGAACCAGTCGGGCAAGCGTGGCCCCTATAGCGCACCTGACCATTTCGATACGGGACTGAATCCAGGCGAATGGACCGCGCAGTGCATCTGGGACGGCACGAAGAATTTAAACAACTTCGCGTATTTCCGAAAGGTCTTTTCCGCCGCGCGCAAGCCCCGCCTGGCCAAAGTTTACGTCTCCGCTCACAACGATTACATCCTTTGGTTCAACGGAGAGCTTCTGGGCAGGGGACCGGCGCGCTCGAACCCATCTCATTATGGGCAATACAACAGCTTTGACATCACCGCCCTGGTGCGTCCGGGCAGGAATGTATTTGCTGCCATCGGTCATTGGCAGGGCAATTGGCACGACTCCGGCGTGAATGCCGAGCCCGCTTTCCTGCTGGAGGCGCATATCGAGTACGACGGAGGGGAGTCCTCCCTGATCGCGACCGATGCTTCCTGGAAGGTTCTGGCCCATACGGCCTATCTGGAGGACGATGCAGTGTATTTCGGTGCGGCCGGCGGAGGGAAGAATCGCGCCGCGATTCGCTACGATTCGCGTCTCGAGCCCAGGAGTTGGAGGTCGGTCGATTTCAATGATTCACAGTGGGCTCCCGCGAGTGTGGTGGACCGATCCAGCTTCCGTCTTTTCGCGCAGATGGCGCCGCTCGAACGCGAGCAGGCGGCGCTTGCGCCTGTGAGCATTACCCGCGCAGACGATGCGTGGGTCGTCGATTTTGGCCGCTGCATCGACGGTTGGCCCAAACTCACCATGCGTGCCAACGTGCCCGGCGACGTGGTGCACGTGGCCTATTTTCAGATGACTGATGAGCGCAAGCCTACCGGCTGGGACGAATACACGTGCAGTGGCGGCGTGGAAACATGGGACGCGGACTGCGGCCGCCACACATCGTTCCAATCGCTCAAGATCACGGGCTACGCAGGTAGATTACGCGCCGCGGACGTGTGCGGCATGTGGGCCTGGAGCGATGCCGATGTAGCTGGCCGATTCCGTTGTTCCAGTCCGCTTGTGAACTCGATCTACACCATGTGCGAGCGCTCGGCGCGGCAAAACGTGCAGCAAGCGATCATCAGTGTGGACGCCAACCGCGAACAGTCTCCATGGCTGGCCGACAGTTGGAATGTCGGGAACGTTCTGCTCTACAACCACCGCAATACAACAATGGTCGACAAGGTCCTGCGCGATTACGCGGGAGAGCAAATGTCGAGCGGAGAGTTCTATGCGTGCAGCCCGGCGGCCGCGTTCCAAATCGCCGAATGGTCGATGTACTGGCCAATGCTGCTCTGGCAGCAGTACCTGTTTTCGGGGGACGTTACGCTGCTTAAAGAGATGGCGCCGCATCTGACGCGCTTTCTCGACTGGATCAAAACCTATCAGGACCCCAGGACCAGGCTGCTCAATCCGCCCGGGTGGCGCATCTCCGAGTATGCCGGCGGGAATATGCCCAGTGGTGGCTGGAATGTTGCGACCGCTTGCCAATACTGCGAAAACCTGAGGATCGCCGCGCGCATATTCGGTGTGCTGGGGCGGTCAATCGACAGCAACGAGTTTGCGCAGGCGGCGGAGGCAGTGAAAGATGGCATTAACGCCAATCTCTTTAATGGCGATTATTATCTTGCCCGCACTGACCGCCCGGAGATGTACCCGCTCGCGTCGGCATGGCCCTTGCGCTTCGGACTGGAGCCTCCCGCAGCCAAATCGAAAATACTTAATGCAATTTTCGAAGGAGCTGGCCCTGAATCCGCCACCCTTAAACTCGGCGGCTACGGCGGCGATGCATTTTATGACGGTCTACTGAACGCGGGAGCCGCAGAATTCGTGGTGCAGGATCTGGTCCGCTACCGGCCGATGCTGGCGTCGAACAAGGCTTGCTGGGAGGGTTTTCATCTGGGCGCTGAAGTGAATCACGCCTGGACCTCGTACCCGGCGTATCTGCTTGTCAAATACATCGTCGGCATTCAGCCTACCGGTGGCGGCTTTGCCACGTTTGATGTGAAGCCTGTGACCGGCGGTCTCGCTTTTGCCGAGGGAGCCGTTCCCACCGTGAAAGGCCTCATTGCCGCGCGTTGGGAGAAAGAAGCGGGCGACCACTTCAGGCTTTCCGTCGAGGTCCCCGCCAACACCCAGGCATCGATTTACATTCCCAAACCCGCCAAGGGAGACTTTGTTCTTCTGGAGTCTGGAAGGCGGTTGTGGCCGGCTGAGCATGAAGGACCAATTCATGGAGTGCACGCAGTCGAGGAAGAGGATGCGTCGGTGAAATGCCTTGTGGGCTCGGGGAGCTATCGTTTCGCAATGTTGCCCCGTGCAAACCGCGCCGGTAAATGACCTCCCACTGGCGATCTGCGTAAATCTCCGGGCGGTTTTGCTCGTTGTCCCTGCCCGAAGACACCCTCATCTGGTTGGAACGGCTACGCACCAGAAGGCATGCTCTCTTCGAGAAATATCCGAAGCCATCGAGTGGAGGGGAAGCTCAGTCGATCGGTTCGAATCTGCCCTCTTCATCGTCTTTCCGGAGGTGGGACTTGACCGGAGTTTGTCGAATTAACGAGGGAAAGAAGTACGCTTCCCGAATGTCGAGAATATGACTACGTAAAATACACAAAATAAAGGCTTTAATTTTGAGTTACCGGTTCCCGAAAACACTTGACATTGGTTATGTCGTTTGCCTAACATCCCCATTACGATAGAAAAGCACAAAAAAGTTCAAATTTCAGGGAGCGCTCCTCGTGGTGAAGCAATCAGTCGCAATCGATTATATCTCTAATGTGAAGGCATTTGGCGGAGCAAGCGAAGTTTCAGGGCGCAGCCGAGTGATCTGGAACGGCCTGTTATTGGCCTTGGTCGTATTCGCTTTTATGTGCGGCCGCTCGGCGGTGGCTCAGGTGGACCAAGGCGCCATCATCGGCGTGGTTTCAGACTCGAGCGGCGCCGTAATCCGCGGCGCCGAGGTGTCAATCGCGGAGACGGACACCGGGCTGGTGCTGAAGACGAAGACGAACTCCAGCGGTAATTATTTCTTCTCGCCGATCAAGATCGGAAATTACACGGTAAGCGCCTCGGCGCCCGGCTTTCAGACGATCGTGGAAAACGGCGTCGTGGTACACGTCACCGACCGACTGAACATTCCTCTCCATCTCCGACCGGGCAACGTGAATGAAACTGTCGTTGTCACCTCGGACGCGCCGCTACTGCAGACGCAAACCGCTGAAGTGGCCATGGACATCGATTCGAGATTCCTGAACGATGCGCCGCTTGCGAATCGCAACTGGATCTTCATCGCGCAGGAAGCGCCGGGCGTGACGCCAATGGTGGGCCGCGGCGCTGGTAATGGCGACTTTTCATCGAACGGCCAACACGCGGAGCAGAACAACTATCAGCTCGACGGCGTCGATAACAACACGATGAACAGCGACTACATCAATGGGTCGGGATACAATCTGGCGCCCCCGCCAGAGGCCATCCAGGAGTTCAAGCTCGAGACCAGCAACTATAGCGCGGAACTCGGGCGCGGCCACGGTGCTGTGTTCAACGCCACCACTAAGTCCGGCACCAACCAAATTCACGGTGCTATCTGGGAGTATGTGCGAAACACGGCCTTCGATGCGAAGGTCTGGAACCAGGCCGCGGGCACGCCGGTCGGGGAATTCCACTTGAACCAATTTGGCGGGGCGATCGGCTTCCCGATCTTGAAGAACCACCTGTTCTACTTCGGCGACGTTCAGAGCGGGCGCTACGTGAATGGAGCGACGCCGAGCACCCTTAGCGTGCCTACGGCGCGCATTCGGCGGGGTGACTTCACTGAGCTTCTGAATCCGCTTCTTAGCGGCAACTCCTGTCCGGTTGTGCTGTACGTGCCCAACGCCAACACCGGCACGTACACGTGCACAAGCGGCACAATACCGACAGGAAAGGGCCCGGCCGGAAGGCTCCAGCAGTACGGCACGTCGCAGTATACGTATGCGGGATATACGTTTGCGCCCGGCCAGAACGTCTTCTCGCCAACTCAACTGGATCCGGTTGCGCAGAATCTCCTCAAGCTCTATCCCTGCCCGAACTACGCTGGGGTTGGCAAACCCGGTTCCACGCAGCCCAATGGCGGATGGAGCACGGGCGACTGCAACTCTTCGAGCGACACGGACTCCGGAGTGATCTCCGGCAACTATCAGACGAACCTGAAGTCGACCTCAAATCCGATCAATTGGGATCAGCGCCTCGACTGGAACATCAGCGCCCGCGATCTGGCCACTTTCCGCGTCGACTACCAGCACGTTATGAACACCTTCCCGGCGCCCCTGGGGCCGACTCTGGACGGAACCGGAAGCAACCAGGGTCACACCCAGAGCTACCTGAGCGAGAACTTCATGCTCAGCGAGACCCACACCTTCTCGTCTTCGCTGGTCAACGAGTTCCGCTTTGGTTTCAATTGGGGCAACGACTCCAACCTGCAGTACAACTACAACAATGACATATCCGCCTCTCTCGGATTGGGCGGCGTTCCGTTCAACTCGGGTCCGGAGAACGGCGGCCTCCCGTCAACAACCATCAGCGGCTTAACTACATTTGGAGCTCACGGCAACGACCCGGCCCACGAGGGCATGAACGTCTACCAGATCATCGACAACGTGACCAAGATCCTGGGCAACCACTCGTTGAAGGCGGGGATCACCGCCATGCCTGGACGCTGGTATAGCACGAACGACTCGAACCCCCGTGGAAGCTACAACTACACCGGCACGTACACCCAGGTGAGCGGATTAGGCGGTCCCTCCGGAAGTGCCGTCGCGGACTTCATCGCCCTGGGCACCTTGAAGAACGGCGGATACGCCGCCACAAATAACATGGCCAGCGGCGCGCTCAGCACGTTCTCTTACACCCACTTCGTGCAACAGTACATGGCTGGCTACGTGCAGGACGACTGGAAGGTGACTCCGAAGCTGACCCTGAATGTTGGGCTCCGGTACGAGTACTTCACGCCTAAGAGGGAGCAGGCCGGCCAGTTGGCGAACTTTGTGTGGCAAGGCGGCTCCGTCACTCCGAACGGCGCGGTCGGATCGTTCCAGTTCGTGCTGCCGGAAAGCCAGAAGAGCCACCCGCTTCCGGCCAACCTCATGGCACTGTTCAACGCGGATAATGTGCCGGTGGTCTACACCAATAACCCCTATATGTCGTCCTTCCCCAAGGCCAACTGGTCGCCGCGATTTGGAGCTGCCTACCAGTTCAACCCCAGGACGGTGGGACGCATCGGCGGCGGCTTCTTCATGGGCGGCTTTGAGCCGGGCGGCGGCGCTGCCAACCTGCTGAATCCACCTTTCATCACAAACGCAAACGCACAGCAGCCGTCGTGCTCGTCGAACCATCCGGATCCTGCGGATAATTATTGTGGATCGCAGAACGGCTTCGGCAACACGCTCGAGGGCGGTCTCGGGCAGTTCAATGGACCGGGCGGAATCGCGAACAACGCCGCCTTCCCGGGCGTTGGGATGCAGGACCCGGTGATGCACATGCCCTACACCGTCAACTACAACGCGAGCGTGCAGCAGGTGCTTACGCCCACAACCACAATGACGATCAGCTACGTGGGCAGTGTCGGACGCCACCTGGTGACGGGCATGAACAACCCCGACATGCCGCTGGCGATCACGATCGGAGGCCAGCAGCTCAACGGCCTCACGCCGGCACCACATCTTAGTGGGCAGTTCTGGATGTCGTGGTCAGGCGCAAGCTCGTACAACTCTCTGCAGGTGATGATGCAGAAGCGCATCTCCAAGGGGTTGGCCTTCTTTGGTAGCTATACCTGGGCGCACGCCTTCGACAACACCGTCGATATGCTGGGCGGCGATTACGGCTCTTACAAGCAGTCCGCGCTGATCCCTATCAGTCACGAGTGGGGCCAGTCCGGCTACGATATCCGGAACCGCGCGGTGATCAACGTCGATTATGATCTGCCGTTCGGCGAGGGCAGGCAGTGGGCAAACCATGGCGGCATCCTGAACGCGATCATAGGCGGGTGGAAGACCGATATGGAGTGGTGGGGCCAGACCGGCCAGCCGTTCACGGTCAGCATCAGCAGAATCGCGGGCTGGCAGAACGCCAACGGCGGCCTGGCCAACAGCGCCGTGAAGATTGGCGACCCGATGTCGGCCGGACTGCCGGCGCCAAATCCGACTTCCGGCAGCGATCCGGCTTACCAAAGCGGCATGACCACAGGAACGCCGTCGAATACAGGCGCGAATGTTTGCGCCGCGCAGACTCACACGAGGACGCGCTGGTTCAACCCCTGCGCCTTTGCCAACCCGCGGGGTGTCATCAATACAAGCAACGCGGCTGCGATGAAGGACCTGACGCCTTACCAAACCGGCACCTTCAGCTACTACTCGCCAGCGGTCGGCCCCGATTCGGCGCTTGCTAATGGAAAATACAACACCAGCGGGTTGCCCAGCGGTCTCGGGGATGTGCCGTACGTCACGGGCTATGCCAATGTGGCTCCCTTCTTCGGAAGCTCCAAAAACGATGTATCCGGGCCGGGCAACTGGAGGCTGAACGCGTCGCTGTTCAAGGACTTCAAAATTTGGCGAGAAGGAAAATACCTCGAGCTCCGCGCCGACGCCTTCAACGTGCTGAACCACCCGAGCTTCGGCAACCCTGGCAACGGTAGTACGAACATAGGCACGGGCTCAGTCTCGCTTACTGGGCCGATGGCCAATCAGAGCAACACCATCGACGCGCGCTTCCTCCAGTTCTCTGGGAAGTTCGTGTTCTAAACACTGATTTGCGTGCATTGAGCTGCTGGCCGGATGCCTCCTGGGCCAGCAGCTTTTCTGTCAACGGGGCGTAGCAGGGGAAGAACTGTGGATCGAAGGAGATTTGGAAAGCTGGCTGGATTGGCTGCGGCCGGAGCATTGTCGATTGACGCTAAAGCGCAGCAGACGCACGCGGAGAAACCGAAAGAAGTCACTTTCCAACTCGGGCCTGAAGTGATGTTGGAGGATGCCGACCTGCGGGTCGCATTCGATGGGCTCTCGGGTGCGCTTGTACGGATGGAACGGAAGTCAACCGGCTGGATCGTGGAAAGACGGCCGGAATTGGGTGTTTCGTTCAGACTGTTCGTGCCACTTTCAAAGCGCCGTGACAACTTTGTGCTAGGCACCAGGCAGCGCGCCGTCAGCGTGAAGAAGATCTCCGAGAAGCAAGTGCAGATGCGGTGGGCAAACCTCGAGAGCGAGCACGGCGGCGTGTTGCCGATCACGGTGACGGGCACTGTGACGCTGACGAACGGCGCGTTGAGTTTCGAGGCGACGGTCGAGAACAATTCAGAATTCTTTGTAGAGGCGATGGACTATCCCTACTTCGGGGATCTCACTTCGCCAACGCCGGACACGACTGTCGAGGCACATCACCTGTGGGTGGGCGCGCTCTCGGCGGAAGAGATCTATCCGCACTTTGTGAACGCAAAGGGCTATTGGGGTGTGCGCTATCCCACTCGGACGATCGAATCCAGTCAGAGCCAGTTTTGCCTGCTGCAGGCGGGAGGGCAGGGCCTCTATGTCGCGATCCACGATCCCGAAATTCGGTACCTGATGGAGTTCACGTTCGAGCAGCGCCCGGGGACCCTGGACTGGGTCTCCTCCGAGGTTCCGAAACAAGATGAGATTTCGGGCCAGCCGGTGCATCTGGAGTTCCGCACCTGTCATTTTCTGTTCGTACATCCACACTCGAGCGTAACGACTGCCCCGATTGTCATTCGGCCTTACACAGGTGACTGGCATGCTGGGCTTGACGTCTATCGTGAGTGGCGCGAAACGTGGTTCAAGAAACCTCATTTGGCGGCGTGGGTGCAGGACGTGCATTCGTGGCTGCAGTTGCAGGTGGATGGCGCAGAGCAGGACTACACGATCCCATACAAGGAATTAGTCAAGTATGGCCTGGAATGCGCCGAGAACGGCGTGACCGCGATTCAGCTTGTCGGCTGGAACCGTGGAGGTCAAGACGGCGGCGATCCTTCGCTGGATACAGATCCCGGTCTAGGCACGTGGGACGACCTGCACGACGCGATCGCTCAGATCCAGGCCAAGGGCGTGAAGATGATCATGTTCGGCAAACCTATTTTTGCCGACATGTCCACGGACTACTACAAAAAAGAGCTTTACAAATATGAGGCGGTCGATCCATTCGGCAATAAGTACGAGTCTGGTGGATATGCATATACGACTCCGACGCAGCTGGCGGGTATAAATCAACGGCGGCGCGCGATCATGGATGTTTGCAGCCCGGCGTACCGCCAAGTCGCACTGAAGGAGTTTGAGAAGACTATTGCGCTCGGCGCTTCCGGATGGCTCTTTGATGAGGTGATGCAGCACAACGGCGTCCTATACAACTTCGCGCAAGGGCATGGATACACGGCGCCTGGATACCTTTTCAGCGCGGACATTCCACTGGTGAGAATGTTTCGCGAGGCAGCGGACAAAGTGAATCCCGACTTTCTGTTCTCGGGCGAGGGGCCGGGTGATTGGCTGATGCCGTACTATCCACTGGGCTACTACCGGATCGGCACCGGGACTCGGCATGCGCTGCGCTATGTCGATCCGTTTGCTCCGTTGATGGCCGCGGTGCGCGGCTTCGATGCGCGCGACGAGATCAACCTGTGCCTGCTATATCGCTACATCATCAGCTATGAACCGTACAATTTCAAAGGTCATGTGACGGATTTCCCGCTCACGCTGGAGTACGGCAAAAAGGTAGATGCATTCCGGCGCAGGCACAGGAAGTTCCTGTGGGATGCAGTGTTCCGCGACACCCTGGACGCCACAGTAACTGCAGACGGCAGCCATCGTTACAGTGTTTATGTCGCGAACGATCGTAAGCGCGCGGTAGTAATCATGAACCTGGAAGAGCGCAGGCCGATCAATGTCACCTTGAACCTGCCGAATGCGGGGTCGTTGATGACCGCGTCGCCGGAGCACCCGGAGGAACAGGCGAGCGGTGCTACGGTGACTGTGCCGGCGCGATCGGCTGCGATCCTGATGGAAGTCTAGCCATTTCCAGGAATGTGCGAAGCCGGCGTGGAGCGCATCACGAACTCCAGCCGGCTTCCACGCATAATGGTGCCGTGCGAAATGTAGGGTGAGGTGTGCGGCTCGCCATCGACCGAGATGCTGGACACGTAGCCGGCGTGGTTGCCTTGATGGCGCGCACTGATTACGGTGGCCTTGTCGCCCGGCAGACGCAAAGTGACACGATCGAACAGAGGGCTGCCGAGCACGTATTCCGGCTTGCCGGGGCAAAGCGGGTAGAATCCCATCGCGCTGAGGATGTACCAGGCGGCCATGGAGCCGGTATCTTCATCGCCGGCGAATGCGTCTGGCGAATAGAGTTCATTGAGCACGCGGCGGACCCAGAACTGGGTGCGGTCAGGGCGGCCGGCGGCAGCGAAGATGTACAGAAGATGATGGACGGGCTGGTTGCTGTGCGCGTACTGACCAAAATCCGCCGCGGCCATCTCGGACATTTCGTGGATCTCCTGACCGTACACGCCAACGCGGAAGTCCGGCGGAACGGTCAGCATTCGATCAAGCGCTTCAACGGCACGTCTATTCCCGCCCATCGCTGCTATTAGACCGGGGATATCGTGTGCCACGTCCCAACGGTGCTGCCAGGCTGATCCTTCAACGTAGGGGGAGCCCCACTGGAACTCGTCGAAGGGTTCGACCCATTTCCCATCCGAAGTTTTGCCGCGAAGAAAGCCGGTACTCGGATCGAACAAGTGTCTCCAGTTTGCGGAGCGCTGCATGAACATCTCGGCATCATCGGCATAAGCGAGACGTTTCGCGATCTGAGCGATGCAGAAGTCCCCGTAGGCTGCATCGGCGGTTTCGGCAACGGCCTGCTTCACTTCATCGGCGGCGACATAACCGTGCTGGAGATAGCTCTCTATGCCGCGCCGGCCGTAGCCTTTGTCCGGTTCGCCGGGTTGGATTGCATGCTTACGAAGGCCCTGATAGGCAGTTTTCAGATCAAAGCCCGGAACTTCTTTAACGGCAGCGTCGGCAAACACCGCATCGATGAGGCTGCCGGTCATGCATGCGCGATATCCGGGGCAGGGGAACTGCGGCATCCATCCGCCCTCGGTATATGCGTTCACCCAGCTTTGCAGGATCTCACCGAGCTTTTCTGCAAAGAGGATGGACATCAGCGGGTACCATGCACGATACACATCCCAGTAGCCATGATCGGCGTACATGACGCCCGGAACAACCTTTCCGGTATAGGGGCTGAAATGCTGCGGTTTACCTTCGTGGTCAGGCTCGTGCCAAAGCCGCGGGAACAGCAGCGCCCGATAAAGACACGACGAAAACGTCTGGCGCTGGCGCGGTGAGCCACCAGTGATTTCGATGCGATCGGTGTAGGAACTCCAGTGGGCAGCGGCTTCGTCCCGGAGTTCCTTTACCGATTTTCCACCTAGCTCTTGCGCGAGATTCCGGCTTGCCTGGTCGAAAGAGATGAATGAGGTGGCGACGCGCGCATCGATGGACGCTTGCGAAAGTTCCGTGAAGCGGAGCACCAGAATCGTACTGTGAGGTGTCGTGGTCTTTTCGAATGAGGACCATGCGTGGGTGAAGTCGACGATGTAATACGTACCGAAGTTCGGTGGAACGCCACCATGGTTGGCGCGGGAGGTGAAGCGCACTCGACTTTGATTGGCGTCCAGTTCGACGACTGCGTCAGTTTCGGGGATCTCGATCAGAAAGCCAGCGGTTTCGTGGTTCGCAAATCGGGTGGTGATAATGCAGCCGCGCTCAGTCGGGACGAGCTCGACATCCGCGTTATAGCGCATCAGATGGAGCTGCAGCGAGTGCGGCTGCAGACTGGCCTTCTCAGGGGACCAGGACGAACCGCGCGGGCCGGCGGCCGGGTTTATGGTCCCGCAGAATGGCAGGAATACGGCGTGACCGTAGTCCGAGAGCCAGGGGCTTAGCTGGTGCGTGCAGCGAAGCCCCTGAATGCGGCGATCTTCGGGGTGGAACATCCAGGAAGTCTCTTCGGCGGACTGGATTGTCCAGTGCGCCATGCCGAAGGGGCGCGCGGCGATGGGTAACGTGTTCCCCCGCGAAAAGAGATAGGTCGAGCTGGTGCCTTGCAGGAGATTAGGCGCTGCCGGCGGACGCGCGGTTGCGGGAGGTTCCCCCGCCTGCGGCTCTTGTGCGCTGCCGAGGCTCCGAGGGACCGCAACAGCGGCCACCGCGAGAGTTGAGCCTTTGAGGAACCTCCGGCGGCCAGGCGACGGGGGCTGATTTTCTTTCGAGTGCATGGTCTCTTACCTCATCCCGGGTCGGGGGTAGCGTTTGCGCGGGGCGCCAGTGGAGTCGCGCAGGACGAAGCGGGTCTTGTACTCGTAGTCGCGCTTCGTCTCATCCTGCTGGATGTCTTCGAGCAGAGTCCGGAAGGCGAGCGTGGCGAGCTCGCTGGGAGAGAACCGGATCGTGCTGGGTGAAGGCTGGGTGAAGTATAGCCGCAAAGGGTGCAGTTAAATAAGGGAATCCATAGACCGGTCACTCATAACACAAACCTGCTGTGTGGACAAGGTAACGCCTTGCAAAGGAGAGAAGCCAAATTGAGCTTCAAAAACTATAGCCCATTCTGGTATCGTTGCGGAAACCGGTCTCTGCAATAACAAAACACAAGGAGAGAATGAAGCGATGAACCGCCGCTCGTTCAATAAGCTAACGGGACTGAGCGGCTTGGGTTTGCTGGCGAGTCGGTCGGGGCTCGCCAAGACGCTCGATGCTCCGGCACGCACAGCGCCGTGGCGAAGCGGGTACATGTTAGGAACCTCGTACTATCCGGAATGGTGGCAGCCGAGTGAGTGGGAGACGGATTTCGCACAGATGGCAGCCCTGGGGCTAAACACTGTTCGGATGGGCGAATTCGCATGGGCGGGATTCGAGCCGGAGCAGGGCAAATTCAGCTTCGAGTGGATGGATCACGCAATCGATATTGCGAACCATCACGGAATTCGAGTGATCCTGGCGACACCAACGGCGTCGGTGCCGCCTTGGATGTATGCTCTGCATCCGGACGTGCTGGGCGCGAGTGCTGTTGAGGCGTATAGCTATGGCGGCCGCAAGGGTTATTGCGTGAACAGCGCGAATTACCTGGCCGCCAGCGCCCAGGTGGTCTCGGCGTTGGCAAAGCATTATGGACAGCATAGCGGCGTGATCGGATGGCAGCTCGATAACGAGCCGGGTATCCCATTCGAGTGCCTCGACGAGAACTGCGAGCATGCGTTCCAGCGCTGGCTTCAGCGGAAGTATGGTTCGCTGGATCGGCTGAATCGGACATGGAACGGGGCGTTCTGGAGCAACAAATACTCGGACTGGTCGCAGATCCACTTTCCCAAGAACTCTGCTGAGGGAGGCTGGCAGCCCGCGATCACGTTGGATTACAGAAGGTTCTTTTCCGATTCCTATCTAAACCACCTTAGGCGCCAGGCGGAGATTCTGCGCGCGGGCAGCCGCGGGCAGTTCATTGCGACGAACTGGCCGAATGTAACGTGGTCCGTTGATGTGTATGAGGCGGGCGCGCAGTTCCTTGACATGACCGCGTGGGACAACTACGTCAGCGCGCCGGAGCTAACGGAGTTTCAGCACCAATACATCGCATGCATGCACAACGACATGAGTCGCAGCGCCAGCCCTGGACAGCGCTTTTTCTGTGCCGAACAGATCGCGTATCTGCCGCCGAACGCTCTGCCAGAAGGGCTGCGAATGCAGGCATACCTGAATCTCGCACACGGCAGCCGTGGCCACTTGTATTTTGAGTGGCGTCGTCCGCTCGCCGGCAATGAGCAGTATCGGCCGTCGTTCATCAAGGGTTTCGACGGTGAGATAAACCCGCTGAAACCAATCTTCGAGCGGATAGGTAAAGAGTTTGCGGAACTCGGACCGAAGCTGGACGGGGCTGTAACCAGAGCGGATGTGGCGCTGCTCTACGACTTCACGAATGAATTCGCACAGGGCTTCTGGTCGGTGGGCCAAGCAGGTGAGCGTTATGACGGTGGCGCGTCGCGCGTCTATGCGGGATTGAAGCCGTTGCAGCGGAACATCGATATTGTTCCGCTGGACGCGAACCTTTCGCGTTACAGAATCGTGGCTGCGCCAAACCTGCGGCTCATCGACGATGCTGTGGCGGCTAAGCTTGAATCTTATGTAGCGGATGGAGGCGTGCTAATCCTGTCGCCCCGCTCTGGAACCCAGAATTTGGACTGCAGTATGCGCCGCGTGGTTTCGCCGGGTGTATTTGCGGAGATCGCCGGAGTGTCGGCGGATTCAAAACTGGATTTGTCGGAATACAGCTCTGCGCGTGGACAGATGGACAGCGCGCATGAGTCTGCGTTGGGCATTGCTTTTGCAGGCAACGATGCGATGTTCCGTCCGCGGCTGCTCATGGAATCGCTGGTATTGCACGGAGCGGAAACAGTTGCACAGTTTCGCGGTGGACGGATGGAGGGGCGGCCCGCTGTTGTGCGCAACCGCTATAAGCAAGGGTGGGTGATCTATCAAGGGACGGATAGCGCTGACCATGGCTTTCATGAAGCGGTAGCGCGACTGGCCGCAGATGCGGCGGGGCTGCGGCCGCTCATTAATGTTCCGCGAGGAGTTGTGGTGACGACGCGCGAAGACGACCAGCATGTGTACACGTTTTTATTGAACCTGACAGAGACGCCGCATAGTGACATACATTTGCCGCGTGCCATGCACGATTATCTGAATGGCGACCGCGAGGTGCAGTCGATCAGTCTGGAACCGCTAGGCATTGCAGTGCTGGCGGGGGTAAAGGAACGAGTTTCGTAAGGAGAGCTTTTGATGAGGATGTTTTTTTCGGCCTTGGTCGCAGTAGTCAGTTTGGCTGTATTGGGTCAACGTCCGGTGTTGGCGCAGGCAGGTCAGGCGGTTGCGACGTTTTCACCGGCGGCGCAGACGACGCTGAACAAGCTTTCGACGCTGGATCATCTGCCTGATGGGATTTGGCGATATCACACTGCTGATATTGCGCACGGCGAAGACCGTGATCTGGATGATTCGCGTTGGCCCGCGGCACAGCAGGGCACAGATTACGGCCGGGAAGGGATGTGGTTTCGGAGCTGGATTGAAGTGCCGAAGCTCTTGAATGGTTACGATCTGACGGGAGCGGCGATCTGGTTCCATGCCTCGATTGATGCCCACCTGCCTGTGACGCAGATCGTGTACGTAAATGGTCAGCAGATCGCGATGGCCGACAACATTGATCCGGTGGAAATCATTCCCCACGTCAGGCCGGGCGACCGGATATTGGTAGCGGTGAAGGCACTGCCGACCGTGCACCCGAAGCGGTTCAACGGAACACAGATCACGATCCGGTTTTCGGTGGCGCGACCCAACCCGTTGGATGTACGAGACGAGATTCTTTCTGCCGCAATTCTGTTGCCCTCGATCGATCCTGGCGCCAATGGCCGAACTGTGCTGGAAAAGGCAGTCTCGGTGATTGACGCGCAAGCGCTGAATGATGGCGATCAATCGAAGTTCGATGCATCGCTGCGGTCGGCGCAAGCAATCCTGGAGCCGCTCCGGCCAGCGATGCAAAGGGCTTCTGTGTCTCTTGACGGCAATGCGCATATTGATGCGGCCTGGCTTTGGCCATGGACAGAATCGGTGGATGTCGTCCGGCGCACGTTTTCAACCGCTCTGCAGTTGATGAACGAGTATCCAAACTATGTCTTCACGCAATCCGCGGCCGCGTACAACGATTGGCTGGCGCAGAAGTATCCGGACGTGAATGACGAAATTGCGCGGCGAATCAAACAAGGGCGCTGGGAAGTAGTCGGTGGAATGTGGGTGGAACCCGACCTGAACCTTCCCGACGGAGAATCCACTGCGCGGTCCATCTTCATAGGGAAGCGTTGGTTTCAGCAGCACTATGGCGTGGATGTGCGGGTAGGCTGGAACCCGGATTCATTCGGGTACACATGGCAGCTCCCGCAAATCTACAAGAAATCGGGAATCGATTACTTCGTTACGCAGAAGATGACCTGGAATGACACGAACCAACTGCCACTCAAGATGTTTTGGTGGGAGTCGCCGGACGGCAGCAAGGTTCTCACGTACTTCCCACGCGGATATGCGAACCGCGACGAGGGCGCGCTCCGGTTATCGTCCGACATGGCGAAGGCGCGGCAGTTTGCACCGGGAATGACCGAGATGCTGGACCTGTACGGTGTCGGTGATCATGGCGGTGGGCCAACGCGCATGATTCTTGATCAGGCGTCGCGCTGGATGCAACCGGACCGAGTCGCGCCGCAGATGCATTTCGGCACCGCGTCCGGCTACTTCGCGGATGTGGAGAAGCAGATCGCGCCGCATTCGAAGGAGTGGAATTATGCAAAGCTCGCCCAGGGCTATGAGGCGCCGGAACCGGTGGCAGGCAGAATCGCGATCCCGACTTGGAACGATGAGCTATATCTGGAGACTCATCGTGGTGTTTACACAACACAAGCGAATCACAAAAGAAACATCCGGCAGAGCCCAGAGTGGACGCTGAATGCGGAGAAGTTCGCGTCACTGGCGTGGCTCGATGGAGATGCTTATCCGGCGGAGCGGATCAATGATGCTTGGAAGAAGATCAGCTTCAACAATTTTCACGATCTGGCGGCAGGCTCAGGCATCTCGCAGATCTATAAGGAAGCGCAGCAGGATTATGACGATGTTCATTGGATCACACAGGAGATTTCACAGAGTGCATTGAAGACTCTAGCAGCTCACGTGGATACGCGCGTATCGTCCGGCGTACCCGTACTTGTGTTCAATCCGCTCTCATGGAACCGAGGCGGACTAGTCACGCTGGACGTGCAGATGCCGGTGGCTGCGAGCGATATTGCCGTGACAGACCCCTCCGGTGTCGTGCTGCCATCTCAGGTGATGGCACACGCTCCAGCGACGAATAGCTTTAAAGTGCTGGTAGATGTGAAGCAAGTACCGTCGCTTGGATATACAGTGTTGCGGGTGGTGCCGGGGCATCGTCCCTTTGCTAGCGATCTGCAGGTACACGGGACAACGCTTGAAAATTCAGCGTTGCGCGTCACGGTGGACCCAAAGAGCGGTTGCATTACAAGCCTGTTCGACAAAAAGAGTGGATTTGAAGCTCTGGCACCGGGTGCCTGCGGCAATGAACTGCAGGCGTTCAAGGACACGCCGAAGTTATACGATGCCTGGAACATTGACGTAGGCACGCTTGATCAGCCGCCGATGCGCATCGAAGAGGCGGAGTCGGTAAAGGTCATTGAGAGCGGACCGGTGCGTGCGGTGATTCGCGTGACCCGCGCCTGGCAGAACTCGCATTTTCAGCAAGACATTGTTCTCTACGCGGGTGCGCATCAGGCGGAAGTGGACAACGACTTCGACTGGCATGAAACGCACATTTTGCTGAAGGCTGCATTTCCTCTGGCTGCGACCGCGCCATTTGCGACCTACGAAATTCCATTTGGCACGATTGAGCGGCCGACGACGCGCAACAACTCGTTCGAAAAGGCTCGATTCGAGGTATCGGCACAGAACTGGGCTGACCTCGGCGATGGTAAGCACGGGTTCACGCTTATTAACGAGGCGAAGTACGGATACGACGCGGTGGGCAATCTGTTACGGCTGACGCTGTTGCGATCGCCGGTCTATCCGGACCCCGACGCGGACCGGGGACACAACCGATTCCGGTACGCGCTGTATCCACACCCCGGTACGTGGAAGGATGCGCTGGCGGTGCGGCGTGGGGGCGAGTTCAACTACGGACTCATTGCGATGCAGGTTGCGGCGCATGTTGGCGCGATGCCGGCGGACCACTCGTTTGTATCAACCTCGGCGGACAATGTGGTGATTACCGCGATGAAGAAAGCGGAAGACAGCAACGCGCTCGAGTTCCACCTTTATGAATGGAAGGGAACTGGTGGCGACGTCACCGTGAAGGTGCCGACGGGCGCGTCTGCCGCGAGGGAGACAAACCTGATGGAGCAGCCGGAGGGCGGAGAGTTGCCGTTAAAGAACGACTCGGTGACCGTGCCCGTGCGGCCGTTTGAAATTGTAGCCTTCCGTGTCGACTATGCTGAGCGCGCAAAGGCTGCGCCGCAACCGTAGAAGAGACGGAGCAATGTTAACCAGCGGAAGTTCCTCCAACAGACAACGGACCGCCAGTTTGCGGCCGGATTTCGATGGGCGCGAGCCCACGTGCTTGGGGAACCGCACCGCAGGACCGTCCGCCTTCGGGCCTGCTTCCTGCCGGATTATGAGACTGACTATGAGCGCACGCATCCTACAGACACTCGCCATCTCGCTTTGCGGGGCAGCCTTTGGTTTGTCCGGCCACGGTCAGTCTCGCGACCTTCCACGGTTGGAAAGGACCGGCGAACACTACCGGCTAATCGTCGACGGCAAGCCCTACTTCGTGCTGGGCGCGCAGGTGCACAACTCGAGTGGCTTCCCGGACGCTCTCCGGGCGGCTTGGCCTTCTATTCACGCCATGCACGCGAACACAGTGATGATTCCCGTCTACTGGGAGGCGATCGAGCCAGAGCAGGGGACGTTTGACTTCAGCACGGTTGATGCCGCCATCGAGCAGGCGCGTGCAGAGGGCGTTCGCCTCGTCCTCTCCTGGTTCGGCACCTGGAAGAACGGCGCAATGACGTATGTTCCTGCATGGGTCAAGAGCAACCCGGCAACGTATCCGTTGATGCAGGACGCTGCACATCAGCCTGTTCAGGCGCTTAGCCCAATGTCCGACGCGAACCGCGACCGCGATCGCACCGCGTTCGCCGCGTTCATGCATCATCTGGAGCAGGTCGACGGCGCGAAGCACACCGTCATTCTGATCCAGGTTGAGAATGAAGCCGGCACGCTCGGTACGGATCGCGACTACTCGTCTCAGGCAGACGCCGCGTTTCACCGGCCAGTTCCAAGTGAAGTGCTTTCTTCGCTGCACAAGCAGGCCGCGTCCGGCGCAAGCTGGCCGCAGGTCTTCGCCGAGCGTTCGCCGGAGATCTTCACGTCCTACTACACAGCCCGATACATGGAGTCGGTCGCGAAGGCCGGAAAGGCCGTCTACCCACTACCGATGTACATCAACGTCTGGCCCCGTGAGCAGCCCGGACTGTTGCGGCCCGGTTACTCTTCTCCGAGCGGCGGAGCTGTCGCCTGGCTGCTGGAGATGTGGAAGCGGCTCGCTCCTGACATCGATGTGATTGCCCCAGATATCTACGACGAAAACCAGGGAACATATTCCGAGCTGCTCAAACTTTACGACCGGCCCGATAATCCTCTCTTTGTGCCGGAGACCGGTGGCTCGGTGTTCCACGCAAAAAACATGTTCCTGACCCTTTCATCGAACAATGACTTGGGAATTTCCATCTTCGGCGTTGATAGTGCAAACGCTGATGACCTGAAAAATTACAAGGGGTGGGGTAGCGAGATCGCCATGAACTTCGCGCTCTTTGGTTCGGCCGCATCCGTCTGGCAAGAGCTGCGCGATGCGGGCCATGTGCAGGCGGCCATTGAAGACGAGGGATGGGCAAACCCTACGCTGACGTTCGACAGTTACGACGTTGCGGTGCGCTTCGGCCCGGTCACGAATGGCTATGGGGGTCTGCGCGGTCGCGGCAATCCTCAGCGAAACGGCCGCATTCTCGTTGGGCAGCTCGCGCCCGATCAATTCCTGCTCGCAGGAATGAACGCAAACGTGATCTTTGCTCCGCGGCTTGGTGCCGCACAAACTCGGGCCATGTTGGTACGAGTTGAGGAAGGCCACTTTGTCGATGGTTTATGGCACACCGATCGCCTGCTCAATGGTGATGAAACAGCCTTTGGCGTGACACTTCCCCCTCATGGAAAGACACTAAAGGTCACCGTGGGCAATTATTGAATCAGATCAACCAATAGAACTGAGGTTGTGAGTGCGTCATCGTCTTCCTGTTGTGCTGTTCGGTGCGGTTTTGTTATTTTTTGCCACACCGCGCCTGAATGCTGAATACCACACGCTCTGGGAGATTGGTAAGCCCGACCAATCCAGCTTCGAGTTTCAAGCAAATCCAGCGGAGCACATCCTTTATCGAGTCGGCGAGAGTGATTGGACTCGGGACTGGCCGAGCCAGCAGCGGCTAGGCACATCACGTGAAATCAACTTCACTCTTAAGGATGTTCCGCGGGGACAGTTCGCGCTAAGAGTGTCACTGCTGGTCCGCTTCGCGAATCCGGACCTGCAAGTTGAGATTAATGGTCATCGTGGACTCGCGTTCATTCACGCGCAGCCGCTTTACTCCGGTGACGGCGGTGCATGGGACGACAAGACGATCATTCTTCCCACGCAGTACCTCGTCAAGGGAACGAACACTCTGGTTCTTTCGTCCCTGGTGCACAAAACGCCTGCAGGCCAAACAGTAACGCCCGGCGGGCCCATCCGCTACGACTACCTGAGCCTCGCTCAGGACCCGAGTGCGTCATACCTGAGTGATGCGGTGCAGGCGCGTGTGACGCCGTCAATCTTTTATCGCCGCACGGAAAGTGGGGAATTGGTCGAGGTTGTCGATGTCGATTTGCACTTTAACGGCGAGATTCCGTCCGGAGAAGCCACGCTGAAGGTGCAAGGGCAGACTTACCGCGCAACCTTCAAAGACGAACCGCGATTCGGCGATGTACTTCTCGAGTACGAGGTCCGCGAATGGCAGGGAACCAGCGATGCGACGCTGGAGGTCTCGGCTCCTCGACGTAAGACATTCCACCTCTCTCTAACTCCCGGCAGAAAGTGGACGGTCTTTATCGTTCCGCACACCCATGTCGACATCGGTTACACCGACTTTCAAGGCAAGGTTGCGGAGGGTCAAGCCGTCGCTCTGGAAGAGGCTTCGGAACTCATCGAACGAAATCCGGAATTCCGTTACTCGACTGACGGTTCATGGAATGTGGAGCAGTTTCTCGATACCCGAACCGAAGCAGAGCAGAAGCGGATGTTCGACCTGATTCGCACTGGCAAGATCGGTGTGCCCGCTGATTACTTCAACCTGCTGACCGGCTACGCTTCACTCGAAACCCTTTACCGATCGCTCTTTTATACGAAGAGGCTATCTGCCACGCAGCACATCCCGTTCAACTACGCCACGACGACGGACGTTCCTTCATACAGCGGTGCCTACCCAACGGTTCTCGCTGGCTCAGGAATCAAATATTGGGCGGTCGGCGGAAACCAGGATCGCGCTCCTGTCATTGCAGGCGTGCAATGGAATCAGGTGTCGCCCTTCTGGTGGAAAGGACCTGACGGCCAGAAGGTGTTGTTCTCTTACTCCTGGAGTTACTCGCAAATTGGACGATTCCTCTCGCTTGAACCGACGAATGCAGGCATTCACGAATCATTGCCGGTCTTTCTTGCGCAATTTGATCGGTCATCCTACAAGCCTGATGCCGTGTTGATGTACGGCGCGCAGAACGAAAATACTGCCCTCCATCCCAAACTTGCGACGTTTGTGCCCGCATGGAATCGCGAGTACGCCTATCCAAAGCTTAGGTACGCTCTTTTTGAGGATTATTTCAATTACATCTCCCAGCACTATGGCGACCAGTTGCCTGTACGCTCGGGCGACCTTGGATCCTACTGGGAGGACGGTATCGCTTCCGATGCGTATTATGCCGGGCTCGATCGCGAAAATCAGGTAGAGGCATCATCTGCGGAGATTGAGTCGGCCGCCGCCCACATAATCAATCCGCACTATCATCCTCCGGCCGAGGAACTCCAGGCTGCATGGAATCACATCCTCCTTTTTACCGAACACACCTGGGGAGCTGGCAATTCCATCTCTCAGCCCGACAGTACGGAGGCTGTGCAACAACTCGCCGTCAAGGACAACTTTGCTACACAGGCCCGCTTCGAGTTGGACGATATCAAACATCGATCTGTGTTCGAGCTGGCGAGAGCTATCCGCATCCCGAACGGCGGCCTCGTTGTCTTCAATGCGCTGAACTGGAAACGTTCAGGTCTAGTCGAAGCTGATCTGCGCCAGGGCGAAGCGATCGAAGATCTGGCTCTGCATCAGGACGTCCCGTTCGAGATCATGACCAACCGTGATGGCTTGCTCCATGTGCGCTTCATGGCCAGAGACATTCCAGATGTCGGGTATAAGTGCTATCAGATTCACGCAGCGAATAAAGTCGCACCAGCGGTTGTGACAACGACCACTGAGTCGGTTGAAAATCAGTACTACCGGATTGTCGTTGATTCAAAGACGGGGGCTGTCCGAAGCATCCTCGACAAAAATCTGAACAGGGAGTTAGTGGATACATCCAGCCCGTACCGCTTCGGCGAGTACCTCTACGTCACCGGTGGAGACCCGAACGGAAACGGCCAGACGCAGATGATTCACCCGAACAAGGCGCTACCGGTGGCGGATCTTACCGTGCACGGATCGACCAGTGGGAAATACTTAGGCGCGCAAAAGACTCCCTGGGGTGATCTGATTCGGCTACAAGCGTCGAATGTGAACACCCCGATGATCTCCTTAGAGATTCGACTTTTTGATGGTGAGAAGAAAATTGAATTCGACTATCACATCGATAAGACAGAAACGAGGGCGAAGGAAGGTGTCTATTTTGCCTTCCCGGCGGCCCTGGCGCATCCTAGCTTCGCGTACTCCTCGCAGGTTGGTTGGATCGATCCTGCGCACGACATCCTCCGCGGCGGTGACCTGGAGTGGTTTAGCGTGCAGCATTGGATGGCAGTCTATAACCCCGAGCTTGCGATTGGCGTCGTTCCGGTCGACGCTCCGCTCGTTACATTCGGCAATATCAACCGCGGTTTGTGGCCGGTGAGCTTCACCCCGAAAAGTGCGACTCTGTTTTCGTATGCCATGAATAACTACTGGCACACGAACTATCGGGCGCGTCAGGGTGGTCAGTTTCACTTCCGCTATGTCCTGACCAGCAGCCATGACTTCAATCCCGCCGGGCTTACTCGCCTGGGAGTTGGCAGCCGATCCGCTTTGTCTGTCGAGCGAATCGAGAATCAGGACAAAACCGGAACTTCCAGTGAACCGCTGCCCGCGGAAGGAGCGAGTTTTCTCCACATCGACAATCCAGACGTTCTCCTCACTACCTGGAAGCTCGCAGAGAACGGGGAAGGAACGATCCTGCGGCTCGAAGAAATCGCCGGCAAAGAGGAGCACGTCGCGCTTCATTTTTCCAGTGCCACCGTCCGCTCGGCGCGGCTATGCGATGCGATGGAAGACGATCTGACGAATCTGCCCGCAAAGGATCAATCGATTCAAATCACAATGAAATCCCACGAGGTCGTAACGATAAGGCTGGTTCAGTAGAGAACATTTACGCAGCGTTGCGGGCTCCACTTCATCGGAACATTGGAGCCACGGCTGACGTTTCAGAGATAGTGTGCTCAGGCACAAAAGAAGTAGCCAGGACGGAAAGGAAACCGGATTGTTTCAGCGCAGGGAATTTATTAAGGTCGCAAGCGGATTTGCCATCTCATCGTTCGTCACGCGGCCGTTTGCCGCGCAGACCGCTGCCGCGGACGGCTTTCGATTCACATCCCAAAGCATTGACGCGCAACTGTCTCCGACATCACCGGAGTTCCTCGGTCTCAGCATCGATGGTCTCGGAAAGGGCCGCCGCGGCGCGAACATTGTCGCCAATACTAACGGCGGCGGCTATCAGGCATCCGTCTCAAACTCCGGCAGCACCCACCGCATCGAGTACCGCGTCGATCAGGCCGGCAGCGACGGCCCTCCCGCCTGGACCGTCGAGTTCTCTCCCAGCCGCATCGTCCTCACCTCGCAATGGTCGCCGGAATACCAGCCCACACGTTTCTTCTTCCACTTCAATCTGAACTCTGTGCACAGCACCGTCCTCGGTCTCTTCCAAAAGGATGGCCTTCTCGCCGCCCCCGCGCTCATGCATTTCCCCGGGCAGGGCTCCGTGCGCGTCACTTGCAGCATTCCCAACATCGGCCTGACCTACGACTCGAACCGCCCGCAGCAGACAGCCCAGCTCTCGCTTCCCGCCGCGACCTTCGAGCATCCGCGTATCATCTACACCCTCGACGTCACCGCCATCTACCCCCGACTCCCAGGCGTCGCCAACGACGAGCGTTTCGACGCCTTCCGCCGAAACTGGCTGGACATCCTGCAGGTCAATCCTCATCTGCAGGCCCTCTCCAACAACACCGCCAGCGACAGCTGCGCCTTCTGCTACTACGAGTTCGCTGACATCGCCGCGCTCACGCCGCCGCTTGCCCCCGGTCTCACCGCGCTGGACATCGTGCGCCAGACACTCGACAGAATGCTCGCCGGCGGCTGGGCCTACGGTCTGCCCGCAATTCCCGATCGCCCCAGCGTCACCTCAGACACTTACCCGTCCATGATCATCGCCGCCGCAAACTGCGTCCGCGCCGGCCACAGCGATGCGTGGCTCGCTGCAAACTACCTCGGCCTTCGCGACTGGATGGAGTCTCTTCTCGCCACCGACATCACCGGGAACGGCCTCGTCAAATACGGCCTCAGCGGCAACTCCGGCTCGTGGGGCGAGATGGGCTTTCCCAAACTTCGCCCATCCAACTGGTGGGACACCATCGGCTTCGGCTATGAAGACGCCTACGCTAACGCGCTCACCTACCGCGCGCTCCATGATATGGCCATGATGGCACACAAGCTCGGCAAGACCGCCGACGCCGCGCGCTATACCAAAGCCGCCGATAAACTCCGCGCCATCTTCTACGACCACTTCTACAATCCTGAAACCGGCATTCTCGGCGGCTGGCGCAGTGCCGACGGCAAGCTCCATGACTACTATTTCCTCTGGGTCAACGGAATTGCCATCCACTACGGCCTCGTGCAAAAGCCGCAGGCCAACGCCATAATGGACAAGCTCCTCGCCAAAATGGAGCAAGTTGGCTACGACAAGTTCAGCATGGGACTGCCCGGCAACCTCATCACCGTTGCGCTGCCCGACTACGTGCACCGCACCAAAGACGGGCGCTACGGCGGCGGCGTACTCCCTGACAACTCTGACGGCTTCCAGAACTACGAGAACGCCGGCGCTACCGGCAGCTTCGCCTTTTTCACCCTCGCGGCGCTCTATGACCTCGGCCGCCCCGACGACGCCGACAAAATTCTCTTCCCCATGCTCAACACCTACGGCGAATGTGGCTTCGAGGGCCGCGACGCAAAAGGCCACTCAAACGATTGGCGCCGTTGGGACGGCACCCCCGAGGGCTACGAAGGCCTCCTCACAGACAACTATTACGCCATCCTCGCAGTTCCCACGCGGCAAACGAAGGTCCCATGGACCGCAGGCTTTCGCCCGCGCATCAGCTAAGAAATCAGCTGACACATCGATCGACAGCTTCTTCCGGTGGCTTCACCGCGCACTACTGCTTGCCCACATCGGTGATGTGACCAGGAAGGGCGCACTCGCCGACCGAGCTGACTTCAAGGTTCTCGATGCAATCCGTCCAGTGGTCGACCAGCCAGCAAGCCCCGATACGTTGAGTGCCAAGCGGGGAGCGCAGCTCTCTCGAAGCTGCTGAACAGCCGCTCGTCGACGCTGTTAGTCCGGACGTTTCCCTTCCCAGATCGAAAGAAAAAGACATCAATAGGAACTACTAAAGCCCAGGAGGTGGGATGGTGCGGATTTTTAGGCTTCGCGACTCTGGGCTTATTGGCGGCGGCGCCGGCTAAATGATGATGATGACCCGGGTATGTCAGCTTCAGTGAGCGCTGAAGCCCCGGACACTCAGCGCCCAGCTAGCCCCTTACAGCCATCACTCTCGCCCCTTCGGTCGCCCGAATCCGGAATCCAAAACGAAGTAAAACGCTACCATGTGGTCTAAAAAGATGCTATGCTTTCCGCGTTCTCTGGGTCAGCCGGAAACTTCCACCCAAAGGCGCACATCAGCCTGATTGGAGAAAACTCTATGAACCGGCGTCGGCTTCTATTCACGGCTGGATTGGGCCTTCCTGGATTCGGGCTTCTCGGCCGCGCCGCGGCGTATGCCGCTCCAGAAGAACAGGGAAGTCCCACTCAGAAGACGATACCCAAGCTTCCACTAGACGACTTTCAGCCGGAAAGCATGCTTAGCGTGAAAGAAACGCGCGTCGAGCGGTCACGCTTTCCGCTGATCGATATCCACACGCACATCTCGGGTTCCACAAAATCGAAGGCAGGCGTAGAGCTCTCCGCGGAGCGCACCTTCTATGCCACGCCGGAAGAGCTGCTGGCGGTCATGGATCGAAAGAATATCCATTCGATGGTGAACCTCACTGGCGGTTATGGTGTCGGCGTTCGCGAAAATGTTCACCGCTATGATGCAGCCCATCCCGGTCGCTTTTATACCTTCACTGAACCCTCGTACGAGCGCCTGTTAGAGCCTGGCTATCCCCAGCTTCAAGCCGAGGCCATTGAAGAAGCGCATCGCAATGGCGCCCGCGGTCTAAAGATCCTCAAAACGCTTGGGCTCTATCTTCGCGAGAACATCACAACAGGGAAGCTCATTGCTATCGACGATCCGCGATTCGATCCCATGTGGGACGTTTGCGGGAGACTCGAAATTCCCGTCGGAATCCACATCTCCGACCCCGTCGCCTTCTTCCGTCCCATTGACCGCTTCAATGAGCGCTACGAGGAACTCAGTAATCATCCCGACTGGTCATTCCATGGCGGCGACTTCCCCAGCAATGCGGAACTGATCGCTGCCCGCAACCGAGTCTTCGCCCGTCATCCGAAAACGCGCTTCATCGTATTGCACGTCGGTAACTTCTCCGAAGACCTGAGTAATGTCACGGAAAATCTGAATCACTTTCCAAATATGACGGTCGATATCGCCGCGCGCCTCAATGAGCTGGGCCGTCAACCTCGCGCCGCCCGGACGTTCTTTGAGAGATTTCAGGACCGCGTTCTCTTCGGCACAGACGCCACGCCGCATGGTGAAGAATACCCACAGCAGGTCTTCAACGATGCTCTGTACGAAATCTACTTCCGGTTTCTCGAGACGGACGACGAGTACTTCGACTACGCGCCGGCTAAGGTACCTCCGCAGGGGCGATGGCGGATCTCGGGTATTGACCTCCCCGAATCGATCCTTCGCAAGGTTTACCACGACAACGCCGCACGTGAACTGCGCCTCGCATAGTAGGCCAAACGCCTGCTCTAACGATGGAGACTGAACGTTGATCCCCGCGATCCTACTCCGAAAGGTATTGATAACTGCCGCTTTGCTTTTGTCGTCTGCCATCGCGAATGCTCAGTCCCCACATCGGGAACCTTTCAGGAGCGTTCGCGCGACGCATGACGTCGAACTCACGCTCGATTCTGCCGCACCATTTTGGGCCGCTGCAGATCCGGTATACATGGCTACGGACAACGACGGAAACCCTCTACCGGCCTATAAAACGGAGGTCCGCTCGCGATGGACTGACAAGTATCTCTATGTGCTCTTCGTCTGTCCCTACGACGAGCTCCATCTCAAGCCGAATCCGCGGACCGATATTGAGACGTACGAACTGTGGAACTGGGACGTCGCCGAGCTGTTTATCGGTACCGACTTCCAAGACATAAAGCTTTACAAGGAGTTCGAGATCTCACCTCAGGGCGAATGGATCGATCTCAATGTCGATCTGCGGCTGCCTCATCACGAAGTAGGGTGGACGTGGAACTCCGGCTTTAATGTGGCTGCACGGATCGACCCCAGGAAAAAGATCTGGTACGGCGCAATGCGAATTCCTTTTGCCGCCATCGATCGCCGCAAGCCCGCCGTCGGCAATGTCTTCCGGGCGAATCTGTTTCGCAGTCAGGGTCCACCGGAGCGACAGTTATCGCTTGCCTGGCAACCCACCATGAGCCGCACCTTCCATGTGCCGGACCGCTTCGGTACGCTTGAACTGGCTGGCGCTAGGAGATAGTGTGCGAATGATTCGATCGATTCGGATTCTGGTTTCGATTTGCCTTCTGCTCATGGCGCTTGATGCCGTGGCCTCCGAAAACTCCATCAACACACGCGCCAAAGAAACAGAGATCTACGCGGCGGATCTCGCCGCGGCTCGCGACTACTATCTTTCCGATCTTCTCCAGCCTCACAACTACATTCCTGGAAAGAACAGTTATCTATTTCAGTCACTGAAGCGCGGAGAGAGCAGGACAGTCCTAAACCTCGAAGGCGCGGGGTCTGTTCGTCATATGTGGTTTACGTGGAGCATTCCCGGAAGCGACGCTGTTCCTTCCAATAGGGTGCGGATTCGCATCTACATCGACCACGAATCACAGCCATCTATCGACACTACGATTGATCAACTGTGTCATGGCGCCGAAGCGACCGGAACACGGTTTGTCCCGCTTCCGGCATTCATCTACAAGGACGCCTACAACATCTACCTTCCAGTCTACTTCGCGCGAGGCATCCGTATTGAACTGGAAGCGGTGGGCGATCTCTCCGAGCTTTATACCCAAATTGATTTCCGACGCGGACACGAGGCTAATGAGCATCTTCGCTTGCATAGCGATACAGGTTCAGAGGGTATTGCGTTGGATTATGCGGGGCAAGATCGCCTGCTTCATCACAAACATAGCGCGCTTCCTGTCTTACGAGAGCGACAACAGCTTTGCGACGACGAATCAGGAAGTTGCAGCATTGTCTTGAGAGCGCAAGGAATTCTTCGAAAACTCACATTTCGGGGCGACATTGCTGACGACCTGGAGCTTTCCATCTACTGGGATGGTGAGACGGAGCCATCTGTCATAAGTCCCTTCAAGTACCTTTTCTCCGATTTCACCAATGCCGCTCTCGAGTCTACGTCGGACAAGAAAAGTATTTATTTGCCGATGCCCTTTCATCGCGGTGCACGCATTATTCTGCGCAGCCCATCACGGAAACCTATCCACATAGAGATCAGCTATTCGATATCAGCTCAAACCGTCTCCGATACTTTTCCCTACTTCCACGCAGTCTTCCACTCAGAGACAAAAACGGAAGGTTACCGTCAGTATCCGATAGCTCACATCCACGGAAGCGGCCTGTTCATCGGAGTCAACCTCTACGACTCCGGTCACAACCATGGAGGCGGAGACGCGGCTCTTATCGACGGCGCATCAGATGAGCCGCATGTTCTGCACGGCATCTGCGGAGAAGACTATTTCGGGTTTGCCTGGCATCACACCGGCACGATGACTCCACTTACCGGAGCCCCTGTTCACGAGCGCCGCTACCGCCTCCACCTTGAAAATCCCTACCCATTCCACCAGTCGCTAAGCTTCTCATTCGGAGCCTTCGCAGACCAAAGTCCCAAGAGCGTGGCGTTCTGGTATCAGTATCGCGAACAGCACACCGCGAAGAAATGGCTGGGAGTAACTGCGCCCTGGAAGATCGTCGGCCCTGCAGAGTCTGCGGCTCCGCTCGTCGCGGAACCGAGCGATGCCACCTATACGACAGTTATTCCTATTAACAAGCCCACTGAAATACATACTCAGTGGCAGGATGCCGAGATGCAGGACGGCTTCATCGATCTGACCTACATCTTCCGCCATTATGTCCTGACGAAGAGCGGCACCGGATTTGTTGTTGGTGCCAGCAAGACTAGGATCGTGACCTATATTCATTCATCCACCGCGGCTACGGTCGATGCGGTAGTCGGACAAGATGACGGCGCTCAGATCCAGATCGACGACAAGCCGGTAGCTCAGTTGTATCCGTCGCAGGGGCTGAGCGGCTCTATGGTTCACCTGCCACTTCGACGTGGATGGAACAAGCTCTCCATCGTTCTCGTGAATGACGAAAACTCAAATTGGCGGTGGCTAGGGATGTCACTGGCCCTTCAGGCCACAAAGCAAGCCGCATCCCTGACGTTCTCCTCCAGCCCGCAAGCCAATTTTGCAAAGGTTCCTTCCAAGCCCCAATGAATAGAGTACGAATCCCATTTGCCGCTGTGGTATCTCTGGCAGCCTGCGTTGCATTAGCGCAGTCGCCGCCGCGATCTCCTGAGTTCTACAAGACGACCAACTCAGACGAATGGGTCGCACACTCGATCAAACTCCAGCGGACCTATTCCAGGGTCTTGCTCGTGGATGCGTCGGATCACCCTCCACACACAATTCGCGTAGGCCCTCTCAGCCTTAATACAGCTAACGCAAGTTCCGCGACGCGCTCACA
Source organism: uncultured Acidobacteriaceae bacterium (assembly GCA_963827415.1). Taxonomy (GTDB): domain Bacteria; phylum Acidobacteriota; class Terriglobia; order Terriglobales; family Acidobacteriaceae; genus Granulicella. Next base: position 69,093 of record CAWHBA010000030.1, on the reverse strand, counting down.
TAAATATCACGTTGCCGCTGTCTTTCACACGCTGCAGGAAGCCGCGGACGCCTCACGCGGCGGCGACCTGGTGGCAGTGATGCCCGGCACATATGCCGGTTTCGCGCTTCAGGACAAGCCATCCGCCGGCGATCACCACTATATCCACTTCAAAGCGATGGGCGACCCTGGCGATGTAGTCATCGATCGGGCATCCCCGAATCCGGACTGGATGATCCTGTTGCGCGCAACTCATCACGTCATTATCCAGGGCTTCAACCTCGCCGGGCATAATACTCCCGCGATCGATCCGGCCAGTCCACGCGCGGGCATTATGCTCGACGGAGACTTCGGGTCGACCGGTAAGCAGACGCACCACGTCGTCCTGATAGGCAACTTCTCGCACAATCACAGAAAGTGGGGCTTCCACTCTCGCGATACCCATACCGTTCTCATGCAGGACAACGTATTTGCACTCTCCGCGATGGAGCACTCAGCCTATGTTTCGGACGGATCGGATAATTATGTTATTCGACGGAACATATTCTTTGGCAGCCATGCCAGCGGCCTGCAGTGCAATCTCGACACTGTCAGTTCCTTCCACGATCTTGTCCGTAATCCCGAACTCCGCGATTATCCCAAAGAGGAGCCGACGCGCGAGTGGGCCGTAGGCTTGGTAGCGCTTGCGGCACAGAAGTTCGGAGAGAATAACTTTCCGGACGGGAAGGGGATCAACTTCATCATTGAAGACAACGTCATAAATGAGAACGGAAAGGCAGGTGGAGGTTCGCTGAATCTCGCTGGCCTGCAGGACTCTCTCATCCAGAACAACCTGATCTACGGGAACTACAATCACGGAATCGCGCAATGGGGAGACGCAAACCCATACGATCGGTCCTCTGTCGAGGCCGAGAACTCGTCAACCGCGCCGGTACGGGACGAACGAGACCTTCCCTTGTGGGGCTGCAGAAGAAATCTTGTCCGAAACAATACTGTGCTGATGAACAATCCCGAACGCGCAGCGATGCAATGCGTCGACGGAAGTTGGGGAACAAAGTTGTACAACAATATTTTCATCAACGACGTACCGTTCTCCATCGAGATCGATCGATCAAGCGCATATCAACATTGGGAAACCCAGAACGTGGCAAACACTGTGAGTATTCCGAAGCCTGGCTCTGAGCTTGTTCACGACTCCAGGACAAGCCTGAACGTGACGCAGGCGAAGGCTGCAGCCGAGTTTGTTCACTCCAGCGACGAACCATGGATCATCATTGAAGGCAAGTGGTGGAGACTCAATCCCAACAGGCCCGACTTTCGGCCTGCAGCTCGGTCTTCTATGTTGAACGTACGCGGTGACACCACGCAGATGCCGCAGGCAGACCTCTCGGGCACAAAGCGAACCGCCCCTTCGATTGGTGCCCTTGCTGCTGAGCTGTCTGGCACAACCAGATGAATCGTCGAATCAGAAGAATGGTGGGGCTGGCGGGGTTCGAGAGAGTTTTGTTCAGTTGAAACGCGACTACGCACCGAGAAGATCGTAGAAGCCGTGCTGGCGCAAGAACGTCTCGCGTTGGATATCGTTGCGAAACGCTTCCGTGCCGCCCGCAGCCTGTGTCGAGAGCGCGCCAGTGATGTTGCCGGCCTTCGCGCAAGTGATGATGTTCTTACCGGAGAGATAAACGCGGAGAAAACCCGCGTCAAAGCTGTCGCCAGCGCCTACGGTATCGATGGTCGCAACGCTCAGCGGAGCTACGTCGGTACATTGACCTTCCGCGTAGACGCGAGCGCCGCGGCTTCCGCGTTTGACGACAATTACCGGAGGCGCTGTGGGCAGCGCACCAATGGCGTCGTCGAGGTCGGTGCACTTGGTCATGCGGCAAATCTCATCTTCACTGGGCAAGAAGATATCGATGAGAGGAAGAACCTCTCCCAACGGGGCACCCCAGCGATCTTCAGGGTCGTCGTTCGTGTCGAGCGAAAGGGTGAGGCCGGCCTCTTTGAGCCGCCGCAGGAAATCGGAAAGTCCGGCGTGGAGACCTCGTTGCAGATAAAGCGAGGAGAGGTGGAGGTGGCGAGACTGCGTGAGGAAGTCGAAGTCCAGCTCCGCAACGCGAAGCTCGGCTATCGTTCCGGGAAACGTGAGAATGTGACGTCGATCGCCGTGGGGTAGCAATAAGGTGATTCCAGTCGGAACCGCGCCATGACGCCGCGTATGCGAGACGTCAACACCAGCATTACTGAGGCGCTCGAGTGCGATGCGTCCAAAATCATCAGCTCCGATCACGGTGCTAAAGCTTACGCGCCCGCCCAGGGCGGCGACGTTGTGAGCCACGATGCCGGAAGAACCGCCGAGTGTAGCGCGAAAGTCTATGGCCAACAGCTCGCGTTCTGTCGGCATCTCGCTGGGCAGACCGTAGAGGATGAGATCAAGATTCAGTTCGCCGGCAATGGTGAGGTCGAAGGTTTTCATCGATCGTCGTTAACCGTTTGATTCCTCTCAGGCTTCGTTTTATCACTTCTTATGCTGAACGCGAGAATCCTTACCCGCGGGTCCTACGACAGTTTGCCCAAACGAAAACACGGTGAATACGTTGGATTATGGAGGCCATCACGGATTGCAGCCGGTCAGCATAGGCGATTTTGCACTTGCAAATCGGCCGAACACATGGTTTACTTTAGTTTCTTATTGTTTCTTTTACTATAGTAATGAGGACAAACACGCCGTGAACCCACTCAATCGACTTCTGGCCCTTTCTCAGGTTGAACGGAACGAGTTGGGTCTTCTCCATACGCCGGCCGAGATTGCTCAGCAGCCCGTCACGTGGCGCGGCACCCATCGCTTGTTTGAAGAGTTTCGGTCCACGCTGTCGGGCTTTCTGCGGCAGGCCTACAGTGAGAAATGGACGGTATATCTAATAGGGGCAGGAACTTCCGACTACATTGGCCACGCGGTTGCCAACCTGCTGCGTCGACGCTGGCAGTGTGAAGTGAGCGTTGTTGCAAGCACCGATCTGCTGACGAATCGCGAAGACTTGGTGATCCCGGGACGCAAGTATCTTTGGATTTCATTTTCGCGGTCGGGTGAAAGCCCCGAAGGCGTCGCGGTTTTGGAGCAGGCGCTAGCGCTGGCTCCGAACGTAAGGCACCTGGTAGTGAGTTGCAATAAGAGCGGCCGCATGGTGGAGCTTGCCCATCAAAGCGACCAGTGCCTGGCAATGCTGCTTGAAGATGCTGTGAACGATCGCAGCCTTGCAATGACAAGCTCGTTTACGAACATGGTGATTTTCGGGCACGAGCTCGCGCACATTTGGGACGGTGAGCCTTTCGAGCGCCACTTGGAACGAATGACCCTTGCGGCAGAGGACGTGTTGGATAAAGGCTCCGTGTTGGCCCACGATCTTGCACAGCAAGGATATAAGCGAGCGTGCTTTGTAGGCTGCGGTGCCCTGGCAGCGACAGCGCGCGAGTCTGCCTTAAAACTGTTGGAGTTGACCAGCGGCAGCATTCAGACGATGAACGAGACGACGCTCGGCCTGCGGCACGGACCTATGTCTTCCTTAAATTCGGAGACGCTGTTCACTGGATTTATTTCGGCCGACAGCAGCCGCCGCAGATACGACGTAGACCTGATGAACGAGATTCGCGCGAAGCAGGTTGTACGTACGATTGTCGCAATCGGACAGTCTGACGCTGCAAGCGATTACAGCCTTTACTCGAAGGCGTTCGACAAGCTGGAGGACGACTACCGCCCGGCGGTGGATGTGATCTTCAGCCAGATGCTCGGACTCTTTGCGTCTATCGAACTCGGATTGAAACCGGATTCGCCCAGTCCGAATGGCGTGATCAACAGGGTCGTCGAGCAGTTCGCCATCTACGTCTAATTTTCTTCAATTGTGACGGCCGAGGTGTTTGTTTGTCCGATTACTTGAGGAACTCTCTTCGAGCCTCTCGCGGCATACGCGGTATGTACTCGGTATGCTCTGCGCATCCGTGGGTGATTGAAGCGGCAATGCGGCAGGCGATTACCGATGACACGTACTTGCTGCTTGAAGCAACCTGCAATCAGGTAAACCAGGCAGGCGGATACACCGGTATGACGCCTGCTGCGTTTCGAGATCATGTGTATGGCATGGCGTTCCAACTGAAGTTCGATGTGAGTCGGCTCATTCTTGGTGGCGATCATCTTGGGCCGAACCCTTGGCAGACGCTCGATGCAGCGACCGCCATGCAGAAGGCCACGGAGATGGTTCAGCTGTATGTAGAAGCCGGGTTTACGAAAATCCATCTCGATGCCAGCATGCGTTGTGCGGACGATCCCGAGGTCCTTCCCGATGAAGTGAAGGCCAAGCGAGCCGCCACATTGTGCCGCGCCGCAGAAGATGCGCATGCACGGCTCGGAGTGGGGTCGGTGGTTTATGTAATCGGCACAGAAGTGCCAGTGCCCGGCGGAGCGACGCACTCGCTCGATGGGCTTGAAGTGACGCGATGCGAAGCGGCGGAGCAGACCCTTGCCGTACATCGGAAAGCGTTCCGCGATGCTCGATTGGATGCGGCGTGGGAGCGCGCGATCGCACTGGTGGTGCAACCTGGAGTAGAGTTCGATCACGACTCCGTCATCGACTACGATGCCCGGAAAGCTGCACATTTGCAACGCTTTTTGCAAGAGCATCCAACGCTGGTAATGGAGGCGCACTCCACCGATTACCAGTTGCCGCAAGCATATGAAGAACTCGTCCGCGACGGCTTTGCGATCCTGAAGGTCGGACCCGCACTGACGTTCGCGCTGCGCGAGACCTTGTATGCGCTGTCGGCAATTGAGAAGGAGGTGGTGTCAACGTCGGAGCGCGCTCACCTGGTCGAGACGATGGATGCTGCGATGCTGGCTCATCCGGCGGATTGGAAGAAGTACTACCACGGCACGCCGGAAGACCAGCGTCTACTGCGCGTGTACAGCTACAGCGATCGAGTTCGCTACTACTGGAAATTTCCTGAAGTGGAGAGTGCGGTCAAGCTTTTGATTCACAATCTGGAAAAGACGCCCGTACCGGAAACGCTGTTGAGTCAGCACTGTCCGCAACAATACGGGCTGGTGCGCGCCGGCAGGCTGAAGAAGGACCCGAAAGAGTTGGTGATCGCGAATATCATGGCGGTCCTTGATGTCTACAGCAAGGCGTGCCTCGGCAAGCAATAAAGCCACCGAATTACTGCTTCACTCAAAGCCGCGAAAGGCGATGATATGCCCTCCTCATCCAAGCCGGTCATTCTGCTTGATACTCATCCACGCCCGATCGACCTCATTTTTGACGCTGGAACAAAGGCGCGCCTTGGAGCACTCGGCGATGTCATATGGCATGACGGGCCGCCTGCTTCTGACGAGCATATTGAGAGTCACCTGCCAGAGACAGTCGCGTTGATTGGACAATCGGCATTACCGAGGGAGCGGTTGGACCGCGCGCCAAAGCTCAAGGTTGTGTTCAACGTGGAAAGCAACTTTCTGCCCAATATTGATTACATGGAGTGCCATCGCCGGGGTATTCCTGTATTGTCGACCGGCCCGGTCTTCGCAAAGCCAGTGGCAGAGATGGCGCTAGGCATGGCTCTTTCGTGTGCTCGTCGTATCCATCAGGCAGATGCGGCGATTCGTGCAGGCACCGAAACGCTGTATGGAACAGGCGACAACCAGGATTCATTCTTGCTTTCGAGAAAGACGATCAGCCTTGTGGGCTTCGGAAACCTTGGCCGTGCATTGCTGCCTCTGGTGAAGCCTTTCGGCGGCGAGGTACTGGTTTGCGATCCATGGATTCACCCCGCTGTGCTGAACGAAGCCGGCGTCACGCCTAGCTTCGTTGGACGAATGTTTCCGTCGCTCTTCCATCGTGTTCCTGCTGGCCGCGACCACGACTGAGAACGCCGGAAAGATCGATCGTTCGCTCTTTGACATGATGCCGCGCGGATCTGTCGTGGTACTGGTGAGCCGGGCGGGCATTGTGAACTTCGATGACTTGCTGGATGCGGCCGCTTCCGGACACATTCGCGCAGCAATTGATGTATGGCCGGACGAGCCGATTCCTGCAGATCATCGCGCGCGTTCGACGCCAAACACGCTGCTGCAGGCGCATCGTGCGGGGAATATTCCGGAAATCTGGCCGTGGATGGGACAGATGGTTGTCGATGATCTGGAGCAGGTGTTGAAAGGACTGCCCCCGCAGCGATGCCAGCGCGCACAGTGGGAGACGGTGTCGAAGATTCGCAGCGTGCCTGTGAAATAGGAGGTCGTTTCGATTTGAACCCGTTTCCGCGCACTAAACTTCGGCGACGGCTGCCTTGCTCTTGCGCATCAGCCACGCAACAACGAGGCCGACGACAATCCAGAGAGTTCCGAGTATCTGGGCGTTGCGGCTCAAGTGGATCCAGATAAACGCACACACCAAAATCCCGACTGCGGGGATGAGCAGGGGCAGCGTGACGCGCTCTTGCGAACGAAACTTGTAATGAACGAGTGCGGCCGCGTTTACGCCGATGAACGCGATGAAGGCGCCGAAGTTGAGCAACTCAGCGCCTCGCTCGTACGTGAGCAGAAGGGCCCCTACCAATGCGACGAATCCGACGATCAAAACGTTGTTGCGAGGGATATGTCTTTTGGGTTCGACGGTACCGAAGATACGGGGAGGCAGAGATCGGTCTCTGCCCATGCTGAAGAGGAGTCGGGACGCACCGAACTGCGCCGCAATTGCAGAGCCGAGGTTCGCGACCAGCAGCGTCGCATTCAGAAGCTGAAAGAGGAATGTTCCGCCGACACGTGCAGCTACGTGCACGAATGCCGTGTCCACCATCGACGGCGGAAACGGCGCGTCCGCCGGCCACGCTAATTGCGCGACGTAGACCTGAACCATGGACAGAATGCCGATAATAAGGCAGGTGAGTACGGTCGCCAGGAGGATATTGCGGCGAGGGTTCTCTACCTCCTCCGCCATTGTCGAGATGCCGTCGAAACCAATGTACGTGAGCACGGCGACGGACGTTCCCTGGAAGACCGTCGTGGTCGAGAAGGTGGCATGATCGTAGAACGGGCGGACGAGGTCGGCGGCCGTGGGATGCACGGTTGAGGTGATGTAACGGACCCCTTCTCCGAGAAAGAGCGCAACGACAAGGCTCATCACGATGGACAGAATGGCATTGACGCGGCTGGAAGTTTGAATGCCTCGCGTGTTGAGGAATGTGATGAGCAGGACGAATGCGATGGCCCAGAAACCATACGGCACGCCAGGCACGATGTTGCGCGCGGCTTGGCTGCACCAGATGACACAAATAATAGGGTTGAGCACATAGTCCATGAGCATGGCCCAACCGACGATGTAGCCCGCCTTAGGGTTGAACTCCTCGGAGACATAGGTGAAGGCCGAGCCGGCGCGGGGATAAATCCGCGCCATGCGGCCATAGCTGATAGCAGTGAAGAGCATCGCGACCATTGCGATCGCGATCGTCGTGACAACGTGTCCGTGAGCAAGATTGCTGACGACACCGTAGATGCCCATCGGCGCCGTGGGCTGGATAATAATGATGCCGTAGACTATGAGGTGCCACAGCTTCAGGGAGCGCTGGAGCTGCGGAGCTTCCGGGGAAGCGGCGGTCACTTGTTCCATCGTCTGGGTCCAATCTGGCTCGCCGAGCTAAACGTTATGAAACGAAATAAAAGGTTCCATATAGATTACCTCTCAATTCGTACATCTCGGCGAGTGTCTGCCGCTAAAGTTTTGTAATGAGACCGCCAACTTTCGACACGCTGTCCAACTTGGAGCCTGAAGAAAATGGACCGTCGCCAATTATTGCGTTCGTCTGGACTCGGACTTATGGGTGGCACAGTCACGAGAGCTGTAGCCAAATCAGTGGATTTCGAAGGCAAGGCTCCCGGAGGGGCATCCAAAGGCCTTTCGCTTTCTGAATACGAACCGAAAAGCATGCTGAATGTCCGGGAGACGCATGTTCCAAAGCCGCGCTTCCCAGTAGTCGATATTCATACGCACCTGACTTGGTCGAAGAAGGTGACGAACGGCGTCGCTCTGGCGTCGGAGAGAGAGATTCTGGGAACGCCAGAAGAGTGTCTTGCTGTCATGGACCGCAAGAACATACATTCCCTGATCAATTTGACCGGTGGCTACGGCAGTGGCCTGGCCGAAACAGTGAAGAAATATGATGTTGCCCACCCCGATCGTTTCATAACGTTCGCGGAACCCTCGTACGAGCTGTTTTTGCAGCCTGACTATCCAAAGCTGCAAGCGCAGGCCATCGAGCAGGCGCATCGCGATGGTGCACGAGGATTGAAGATTCTGAAGACGCTCGGCCTTTATCTGCGCGACAACATCACCACGGGCAGACTCGTCAACATAGACGATCCACGGTTCGATCCGATGTGGGATACCTGCGGGCAACTGAATCTGCCGGTGGCAATTCACGTTTCTGACCCGGTAGCGTTTTTCAGTCCGACCGATCGTTTCAACGAACGCTACGAAGAGTTGAGCAATCACCCCGATTGGTCGTTTTGCGGCGGGGACTTCCCGAGCAACGCGGAGCTGTTGGAATCACGCAACCGCGTCATCGCACGTCATCCGAAGACGCAGTTCATGGCGCTGCATGTTGGCAACTTTGCAGAAAATCTGGCAAATGTTTCGGAGAACCTCGATCGTTTCCCGAACATGACGGTCGATATCGCGGCGCGTATCGGAGAGTTGGGCCGGCAACCGCGGACTGCGCGAGACTTCTTTGACAAGTATCAGGACAGAATTTTGTTCGGCACCGATGCCACCCCACATGGCGATGACTTTCCGCAGCAATTGTTCAACGACACGCTGTACGAAATTTACTATCGCTTTCTCGAGACCGACGATGAGTACTTTGACTATGCTCCGGCGAAAACGCCACCGCAGGGACGCTGGCAGATCTACGGTGTGAATCTGTCGGAGTCGATTCTTCGCAAGGTTTACAACGCGAACGCAGCTCGGGAACTTCGGCTGAATATATAGCCGTTTGCTCAGTTGGGGATTACGTTCCATGAAGAGTCTTCTTGCGGTCGGTGCGATTTCCTGGTTAGCGAAGCAATGCCCCGGATGGCAGCAGAAAGGCGATGGGCCAATCTTCCTGGCCTTTGGCTACCAGTTGAGCCCAATCCGTGGCAGGTGACGAGTTGGCGGACCGGATCTTGTATGCGGGGTTGAAATGCTGGAGGCTAGTGGCGAGGCTGGAGGCTTCGCCAACTCCGAAGAGCGTGATTGGCGCAGACGTGTTCGGATGGCGACTACGTATGAAGCGGGCGGCGATCTGCACGTCGTCCATCAATTGCAGCACGTATGGGCGGCCGGTCAGCAGCGAGTTGTAGACGTAGCCGCCAAGCACGCTTGAGAGCGGGCTCATGTAAGCGTGCTCAAAATCACCTTTGACGAGATCGGGGTCATCTTCGGAGATCGCGCGATAGTTCATCCGCGTTTCGCCCAGGCCGCGGAAATCGAATGAATACACTTCGTATCCCTCATGAAGGAGCGCAACGATTTGCGGCCAGTCCTTTTCGTTCGCGTGGCCTTGAAGGCTGAACCAAAGGATTGTCCCGTTGGTGAATGGGCGATCGTCGTGAATGTGAAGCATTGGCATCTGCAAGTAGGTGCTGTGGTGTAGCAGATAGCGGTCGATGTGTACTGAGCCGACGGCGTCGGTGCCTGTGCGCTCCCACTCGAGCGCTTGCGGTGAAGAAACACCGTTGTACGGAGCGATCGTCCAGGAGGCGATGTCAGGAGCGCCGGCCCGGTAAAGCTGTGTGAGAGTTTCGTGACGGCTGCGGCGGGCCACCTCGGCATATTCGGCAATGAAGTGAAGCAGCGGTTGCGAGTCAGGATAGTCGACGGAGACTTGCCCACTGCGCGTGACACGGAGGGAAGCCTCAGGAAACGCCGTGACCGCGGGGAGTCCGTCTCGCACAGGCATGCCGTTGAAGCGATCCAGGAAGCGAAGCGCAGACTCCTGATTCTTGAGCGAGTACTGATGTTCGTTGTAGCTTTCGGCGAACGCGATGCGGTCCGCGTGGCCGAAGCGCTGGTAGAACGCGCTCACCTCGGCGAAGGCTTTATGCGCACCCTGCACAGGGAAGAAGTCGAGCGTGGCTGCCGCGATCATGACAGCCCGGGGATACATCAATAGCAGGAGACCGGCGTGGTCAACTCCTTTCGAAATGAAGCCGGCGAGATCCTGCTCTGGGTCACTGTCGGGGTCGACAAAGATGCGGTTTTCCACGCGCATGGGCAGCGCGGTAATGTAACAGGACGGAATGATGACCCTGATGCGCTCGTCGAGGGCACCGAGGAGCGCGGTCTGGAAGCCGCCGCCACTGGTGCCGGTGAGGCTGATGCGCTTGGCGTCGACGTCGGGTCGCGTGAGCAGATAGTCGATCGCACGCATTCCGTCCCAGATTTCCCAGCGCGCCAGATTGGCTCCAGCGAGATACGCAAGATTGCCCATCACAGCGTGTTCAGCGCAGATGAGGTTGTAACGACTCCTCTTCGCCTTCGCATCCCAGAATTGGCTGCGCTCGCCCTGGCCGACGGGGTCCCAACTGATGACGAGGTAGCCACGCCGCACGAGCCGCTGGCAGAGGTCGGCGTAGTGAATTTTTCCGTTTTGCGAGTGACCAGCCGGGACGAGAACTGCGGGATGAACCCTTTCTCCGTTGTCGGGCACGTAGACCAGCGCCGTGACGTAGAAGCCGGGGAGGCTTTGGTAGACAAGTTTTTCAATGTGGAAACCGTTGGCGTCGACGCGGCCAGTGACAGCAGGGTGAAGAGCGGTCCTTTCTGTGGGCAGGCCGCCGACCATGTCGAGCACGGAGCGCCTGAGCTCTGCCCGGAGCTGGAGCAGGTCGGATTCGGTCTTCACCTGCGACCAGCGAGCTTGGCGGGATTGGTCCTGCTGCCAGGCTAGCGACGTCTGGTAAAGAAGCAAGGGCGTCATCTGGGGAGCGGCAGGGCCGGGAAGCGGAAGGACGCGGAACGCTTCTGACGGCGGTATGGCGGGGAGGGTGGATTGTGACTGCGCCTGGTTGAATGGCAGCGTAGACAGCAGGAAGAGGGAAATGCGAGCGCACTGTCGTCTTCGTGTCGTCAGCCGCTTCGCCATAAACAAGTTGACTGCCTCCAACCAGAGCACGATTTGAGTGCGAGTAACATATTACTTCTTTTTGTATGTTTTTGTTTCGGATGATTTAGAATCCGATTGAGACAGGCTGTGCAAGGAGCATTCTGAGTGACGATTGGGATATTTTCTTCGAAAACTGCGCTTGCCGAAGCGGCGGCCAATGACGCGGCTGAAGCGATCAAGAAGGCCGTCGCTGAGCGTGGCGAGGCGCGGATCGTTGCCGCAACTGGTGCCTCACAGTTCGACTTTCTGGAGGTGCTGACAACGATCGAAGGGATCCCGTGGGGAAAGGTCGAAATGTTTCATCTCGACGAGTACGTCGGGGTATCCGCGGCAGAGCCGGCGAGTTTTTGTAAGTATCTGCGCGAGCGGCTGATCAACAAGGTCGGCATCCAGCGGTATCACCTGCTCGATGGAACGAAGCGCGCTGCTGACGTGATCCGCCATGTGACGGAAGAGATCCGCAGGGCGCCGATTGATGTCGCATTCGCCGGTGTCGGCGAAAATGGACATCTTGCGTTCAATGATCCGCCAGCGGATTTTGAGACACGGGAGTCGTACATTGTTGTGGATCTCGACGAGGCGTGCCGCAAGCAGCAGTTGGGCGAGGGCTGGTTTCCCGCGCTCGAAGATGTGCCCCGCCAGGCGATTTCGATGACTATTCAACAAATCATGGATTCGAAGCAGATTTTTTGCATGGTCCCCGACGCGCGCAAAGCGAACGCCGTGAAGGCATGTTTCGAAGGCGGCGTGAGCGCAATGGCGCCGGCTTCGATCCTGCAGCTGCATCCGAACACGAAGATTTATCTGGACGCAGACTCTGCATCGTTGCTTTCGCAGTCTGCAATTGAGACTTTTTGCGGCTGAAGGGAGCCACATTCCATGTCGATGAAGAAGCTTTCAGCGTGTGCTCCGCTGATCTTGAGCGCTGCGGCGATGGCGTGCGGATCTGCCGCAGCGCAAGTGAAAGTGTGGCAGGGAACAATGACGCTGCCGACGTACGAGGAAGGCGCACCCGACGCGAATCCGCCTTTCGATACGTATTCGACGACACAGTTCAGCTATCCCTACACGCTTAGGAAAAATTTGACTGGCGAGAAGACGGACCACGTCTGGCGCGCGGTGTTTCTGGAGAACGAGTACCTGAAATGCACGGTGCTTCCGGACATCGGCGGCCACGTGTATACGTGCGTGGACAAGATCAGCGGCCAACCGATGTTTTATGCGAATCCATCGATCAAGAAAGCGCAGATCGGCTATCGCGGCGCATGGGCAGCGTTCGGCATTGAGTTCAATTTTCCGGTTTCACACAACTGGGTCTCGATGTCGCCAGTGGACTTTTCGTACAGTCAGAACGAGGACGGCAGCGGGTCGGTGTGGGTGGGGAATATCGATCGCGTGTATGGCATGCAGTGGTCGGTGGAACTCGTGTTGCGTCCGGGGTCCACTCTGCTCGAAGAGCGTGTGAAGCTGTACAACCGCAGCGACGTGCGGCACCGCTATTACTGGTGGAATAACGCAGCAGTCGAAGTGTGGGACGACTCGAAGATTGAATATCCGATGCAGTTTGCGGCATCGCACGGATTCACGGAAGTTCGGCGCTGGCCGGTCGGACCGGAAGGCGCTGACCTGAGTGTCATCAAGAACCAGCAGTTCGGACCCGTTTCGTACTTCGTGCACGGAAGTCGCGAGCCGTTCATGGGCATCTGGAACCCAAAGACGCGGACCGGCACGGTGCACTACGCCGATTACAGCAAGCTGCCCGCGAAAAAGATCTGGTCGTGGGGCGCCGATGAGGAAGGTCTGCGGTGGCGCAAGGCTCTCAGCGACAACGACAGTGCGTACGTTGAAGTGCAGGCGGGATTGTTTCGCAATCAGGAGACGTATTCGTTCCTCAATCCGGGGCAGTCGATTCAATTCAGCGAGTATTGGATGCCAGTGCGGGGCATCGGGGGCATTGCTACGAGCGAACAAGGCCGGCGTAGTCAACATTGAATCCCATGGCAAGGACGTTGCCGTTTTGTTGAATGTGAATGAGAGCGTTCCGCGTGCACAGATTCGCCTGTTGCGCGGTGACAAGTCGATTTGGTCCGAGACGGCGGACCTGACGCCGGAGAGGACGTGGTCGCACGCTGTGCCCGCCGGCGAGGTTGCAAAGATTACATTTGAGTTGAAAGACCACAGCGGCAAGCTACTGCTGAGCCACACGGAAGGCGAGTATGACTGGGATGCTGAGCGGACGATAAATGTCGGACCTCAACAGGTATTTGCGACGCCTGAAGCAGATCAGCGCAGCGAGGATGATTGGCTTAGAGTGGCAGCGGACCAGGAAGCAAACGGCAAACTCATGCCGGCGTGGGAGACATATGTTGCGGCGTTGGCAAAGTATCCGCACAGCTACGCGCTCGAGGTGGCCGCGGGAAGATTAGCTGCGTCGCTGCAGCATTTTGAGGAAGCAGCGAAGTTATTGTCGGAGGCTCAGAAACGAGACACCGCGAACGCGGAGGCCGGTTATTACCTCGGCATTGCGGAAGAAGGGCTGGGGCATCTGCGCGAAGCGCGGGCGGCTTACGAAGTCGCGTACCGCCAGCCAGGATTCCACGCACGCGCGGCCGCTCGGATTGGCGAGTTACTGGCGCGGCAAGGTGATTTCGAGGCGTCGCGGGCGTTTCTTTCAGAAGCGGCCGATGCGTTGCCGACAGATATTCGCAGCCATGAGGAGCTCGAGGCTGTAGTGCGCGCGCAAGGGGACACGGTGCTTGCAGACCAGCTTGCACACACAGGATTGGTGCTCGATCCGATGGGCGACTTTCTGAAAGAAGAAATGGGTGTGCCGAATTTGCCTCATCTCGCTGCCGATCCTTATCGCGTGCTGCGCGTGGCTACTGAATATATGGAGCTCGGCCTCTATGCGAAGGCGCTTGCAGTGCTAGGGCGGACGTATCCGACGGTGCCTGGGAACCAGAGCGAGCCGGGATCGGTGTTGCCACAACAGCATCCGATGGTGCATTACTACGCGGCATACTGTGACGCGAAGCTCGGTCGCGCTGCGGGGCCCGAATGGCAGGCGGCGAAGCAGCTTTCGTCGAGCTACGTATTCCCCTCGTCGACGATGGACCGCGTGGTGTTGGAAGCCGCGATTGAGGCTGACAAAGACGATGCGACGGCGCATTACCTTCTCGGAACATTGCTGTTTTCGAAAGGCTTGTATGGCGCCGGTATGAATGAGTGGGCCGAAGCGAAACGGCTGGCTCCGCATATGCCGATACTCGACGCCGACATTGGCAAAGCGTTACTGCAATTGAATGGCGATGTGCCGCATGCGCAGATCGCTTTCGAATCCGGTTTAGAGAACGACCCCGCAAACGCGGATATTTACTCGGGTCTGGATGAAGCGATGAGTTTGAGTAGCGTATCGGCGAAAGAGCGCGCTCGTGCGCTAGGCCGCTTTCCGGGCGTAACAGACGGTCCGGCACCAGCGGCAATGCCAGCGAGCCTTGTCTACCAGCTTGCATTGACGCGTGCCGAAGCCGGTGAGTATGACGCGGCGCTCGCACTTTTCAAAGGGCGCTTTTTCCCGAGCGAAGAGGGGGGCGTCAGTGCCACGCAGGTCATGTTCGAAATAGAACTCATGAAGGCTTCAGCGGAAGCGGCTGCCGGGCAGTGCTCGGCTACGAGAGAGCTTCTCTCCGAGCCGCAACCCGGTCTGATACTGAACGGCGCGGCCGCGCGCGCCTACCTGTCCGAAGCACTTGCGGCGCAGTTGTGCAAGCTGAATGCGAAAAGCCGGGAGCTGTTAGAGAGTGCGGCCGAAAGCAAGAACAGCGCAGATGCGGCGTGGGCCGCGAAGGCCAGCATACTACTCGGCCACAATAATGAGCATCGGCAGCAGAATCTCGAAGCGTCACTCGCGTCAGCTGACCGAGTGAAGGATACGAGCTCCTATACGGGATGGTGGTGGTACAACATGGGGACGATTGAGGCTGCTCTTCATCGCGACGACCGCGCTCGGGCGGACTTTCGCAAAGCGCTGCTGCTGCCGGACAGCATGATGTCGCATCATCTGTCGCGCGCCGCGATTGTAGACCTGAATGGTGGAGCGAACTAGTTAGAAACCTGCAGCCTGAGGCGGCAGGCTGAGGGGAACGGTTCTGGGCCTGACTGCACTTGCAGGATTCCGTGTCGGTTCGCGCGGGCCTGCAGGGAGCGAACCGGAACGCCGGGGGCAACCGCGTTCGGACCGGCAAGATTGCTGCCTGCGAATTCAAGATCGTAGCGACGATCCGGAATCAGGCCGGCAATCCACATCGTGCGTGATTCAAACGAAGGCAGCGTCACCTCCGCAAAGTCCAACTCGAAGTCTCGGACGCTAAAGAGCGCAGCGATACCCGGTTCACCGCCGCGCCTGCAGGCCGCTCCTGAGATGCCGGCGCCTTCGAGCAGTTCTACCGCTTGCTTGCCGGTGGTTCCGCGATCGCCGATTTCGAAGAAATGCAAGAAGTAGTCCTCGAGCTGCGGTGATGCTGGTGATACTTCAATCCTCCACGCTCCGGGTACGACGTTGCGCCGATTGGAGGGTTCGATGCTCTTGATGTTGTCACCCCAGAACTTTTTCCACATGGCTAGCTCAACGGGATCGGTTGGCAGCGGGCCACCTTCAGCAGGTTCGAGCGCCCAGTTACGGCCGGTTCCCCATGCACCACCTTCGTCATTTCCAGGCGTCCAGAACTCAAAACCGGGACCTCCACGCCGCGATGTGTTGTGATGGGCGGGCAGGAGTGTGTGCACTGTCATTTCACCTTCGCCATCCTGCAAACGAAAGCTTCTCGCATTAGCGAACGACTCCTCGCCGTGGGCGGCCTTCGTGCCGGTGCCTTCAACTTCTGGCATGCTCACGCAGTGCAATAGCCACGTCTTGCGGAACGACGCATCGGCGCTGATGACTCGATCGAAAACAAGTAGAACATCGATACCTGGGAAGTAAAGAAGCTGGCGCGTGAACGCGTGCAGTTTATGTGGGGAATAGGCGCGGGTCGCGTCGCCGAGGGCATAGTAATATGCGACGTTGCTATTCTGGGTGTCACCGCTATCGACGATCTTCAGGTGGCCGATGTCCCACAGGTCGCGCGTCTTCTCCCAATCTTCACGGCTGCGCAGTGTGTTCCAGAAGCGCGACGAGTCCATGCGCTGACCGCCATCGTTCGCGGCTTGCAGCAAGTTTTCCGACCAGAAGAAATGTTCGTTCGGATCGTAGACGAGCATGGTGTTGTGCGCGATGGTGCGGCGGTAATAGTTGATGTAGTGAGGGCTTTCAGACTCTGTATAGTCGGCGCCGCTGTCGATCGCGAGATAGCCGCGGTGATAGATGGAGAAGTGTCCGCGATCGAGATGCTGATGCTTCGCAAGGTATGGGCCGCAGTCGAACTCGATCCAGGTTGCATTCGGTCCCCACTGATTGCGGAAGACAACCTGGTCGACGCCAGGGAAGTGATGATGCAGCTGGATCTCTTCTGAATTTGTATGCGCAGGATTGCGCGACGTGACGTTGGGATCGTTCCACAGGAAGTCGAGGACGGGAAGTGCCCAATTGCTGACCGCAAAGCTGCTGTCACGCAGAATCCATGCAGCGTATGGATTCTTGAAGCGATTGACAGCGTAGCCAAGTGCTGTCGTATCGCGGTCGTCCAGGATGGGGTATTCGTTATCGCCTTCGCGTGAGGGCGTCCCGTTGGGCATCAACTTGTAAAGGTAAGTATCGGCGAAGCTCCTATAGATACCGAATCGAAGTGCAGGATCGACGCCAGTAGTAGTGCGCTCAAGTTCTGCGAGCAACGCCATCGGGACATATGCGATGCGCATGTAGTCCATCGACTCGTGATAGCTGCCGCGAGGCGCGACCATCTCGGAGACCTGCAGGATATTGTCAAAAGCACGTGCGGTTTTGTCCTGAAGTTCGATGACAAGTGGATCCTGCGGGCGGCGCTTGGCAACCGCACACATAGCGAAGGTTGTGAGGCCGAGGAAGCGAGTTGTGTAGTTATGAAATGAGGCTTGCTCAGGATTTCTGATGTCCGGCGTCGCAGCCATAGTAATTGCTGCGTCCAGTAGCTGTTTCGCCACTCTGTCTTTGAGCGCGTGGTCGAATGCAGGATGCTCATAGAGCCAATCGAAGGTAAGCGACCAGCCGGCGATCGGAAGCCAGCCCCGCGAACCCGGCGCAGGCGGTGTGGTGCGGCGCATTTCTGCGAGAGCATCCTGAGCGAAGCGATCCTCACCAGTGATGAGCCATGAGAGCGCGTTGCCTGCCATGTCGGTCGAAGGCCTGCGGCCTGCGGTATATCGTGTGCGCAAAATGTCAAGACCGCAGAAGGGGTCCGTCGCGCCAAGCAGCATCGTTGGGCCGCTCTTGGCTTGCGAAAAAGCTGTTGTTGAAAAGGCAAACGCAGCTGAGGCCGCGAGCATTTGCGCGAATTGCCGGCGTGAAAGGAAGCGGATGGTGCACGTCTGAGCTCATGATGTGTGTTGGGCCGCGATACGTGCTTTGTGCGCGGAACGAATGCCACGGGGTACCAACCACAGTGATGCCGCTACGCAGAGAGTCAGCGCGCTGAAGCAAAGAATAATGGGGTAGGCTCCGGGCGGATTGGGAATGAGCAGCAGTAGAGAACTGAGACCGATGCCCGCGACGGCGCGGCTCAGGAATCGAAAAACGGGCTTGCTGAAATCAGGTATATCGCTGATTTCGGATCGATCGACCGGTGTATTGAGCTTCTTGAAGAGTCGTGCCCGGCCAGGAAGTTCTTTGCCATCAAATAGCATGCTGAGAAAGAAAACCGCAAACGCTGGTGGGATTACGAAGAGAACCTGTTGAATGAAAGACCAGTCAAACACGAAGTCACCGAGAATGCCCAGGGTGAGGCCAGTGGCGAAAGTCGCGATGCCGGACCACCATGGCGTACGCCGAAAGACCAGACCGAGCAGCGCAGGAGGACCATAGGACAGTGAAATCAAGGTGTTAAAGGTCATCATGACGCTGAAGATGCTTTCGCCGCGCGAAGCCATAACGATTGCGAAGGCTGTCGTCACGCCGCCGATCAACAGCGTCATAAAAATTCCGACAATGAGGATCTCGCGCTCGCCCGCCCGAGGCCGGAAAAGTGTTTGGTAGATGTCTTTCGACAGGATCGCCGATTTGAGATTGAAATTTGCGGAGAGATTTGCCATCGTGGCGCTGAACATGGCGGCAAGCATTACGCCGATGAGGCCGTGCGGCAGGAAAGTAAGGCTGGCGGCCACGTAGGAAGCTTCGTTCGGATTCGCGAGGTGCGGCCAGATGGCGTGCAGGTTCGGATACACGATGCGCATGGCCATTGGTGGAATAAACCAAAGAAACGCGCCGAGGAAGAACAAACCCGCACACAACAGCGCTACGCGCTTTGCCGCAGCGCTCGTCTTCCACGCTGAAGTAGCGTTGCGCCATCGCGGCGGTGTTGTAGCCGAAGGAGACCATAACGGTCCAGCAGGCGAGATAGATCCATCCGAACTCGCCCCGCACGGGAATTGTCTTCATTTCAACCGGCAGCGAATGGACAAGGCCAGAAAGGCCACCAACATGCAGTAAAGACGCGGCTGCCAGAACTACGCAGAACGGGAGGAGTATAGAGGCCTGCAGGAAGTCGGCGATCACGACGGCCCACAAGCCGCCTGCCACGCTGTAAAAGAGGATGACGCAGCCGGTGACCAGGATCGTGGCCGTGACGGAGAATTGGCACGCGGTCGAGACGAACAGGCTCAGGCCATAAAGCATCGTCGCGCTCGTAAAGATCTGAAAGATGATGGTGGCCCAGGAAAATGTCTGGTGCGTCGCCAAACCAAATCGATCGGAAAGATACTCCATTACTGTGGTGATTCGAGTACGTCGCCAACGCGATGCGAAGACATAATAGCCAAGCAGATAGCACAAAGCATTGCCCAGGTAGAGGCCGATGACGGCGATGCCCGACTTGTACGCCACACCGGCACCGCCGGTGAAAGTCCACGCGCTGAAGCCCGACATGAAGGAACTGAGCCCGGCGACCAGCCACGGGATGCGGCTACCTCCGCGAAAGTACTCGGACGCGGTGCTGTTGAAGCGAATGACATACAATCCCACACCAATCATGAGCAGGAGGTAGCAAGCAATGACGGCATAGTCGATGGAGTTCGCTACAAGCATCCCAATACTTTCGTTTAGCTACCAATAGGTTGTCAATAAATACCTCGAAGAAATAAAACGAAACACCCGGCCTCATTTCGTGCTAGTCTGTGGGCGATTTATGTCGAAGCCCTCCATTGCAATTCTGGGAGGAGAAGAGCTCTTCTCTTCGTTCTTTGACGAGCGCCGGCAACGGCGTCTCAGCCGCTTTGCGCACTGGAAGCTGATACCGTTGGCGACCTTCGATTCCGGAGTTCCGTCATTTCTACAAGGTGCTCAGGCGCTGATCACAACTTGGGACAGTCCGTACCTGTCGGTTCGGGCGGTAAAGCAAATGCCTTCGCTGAAGATGATTGCGCACTGCGGCGGCGAGGTGAAGAAGCGCTATCAGAGATCGCTGTTTAAGGACCTGACGATTGTGAACACAGCGGAACCAATGGGGCGGCCGACAGCAGAGCTCGGCGCAACGTTCCTGCTCTATGCGTCACGCAACGTAGATTACTACCGAGCCGCGCTGCGTAAGCGCTCGAATCGAATCTACGCCGAGGCTCATACTGGCGGCGGTGTGGCCGAGTCCGTACTAGGCCGCGAGGTGGGAATGATCGGGTTCGGCCGCGTGGCGCGCGCCCTGGTTGAAATGATGCGCGGCTTCGACGTCCGCTGGAGAGTGTACGACCCCTACGCTTCGAGAGTGCTCGACGCGGAGATGCCTGTGACGTTCGACTCGCTCAGCGGTGTGCTGGGGCGCAGTTCGCTGTTAATCGTGGCGGCCTCTCTGACGAATAAGACTCGAGGCCTCCTGAGTGGTGAGCGGCTGTCGAAGTTGCCAGACGGGGCTGTCGTCATCAACATCGCACGTGGCGGCCTCATTGACCTCGCCGCCCTCACGCGTGAAGTGGCGAATGGCCGGTTGCGCTGCGCCCTGGATGTGACGGATCCAGAGGAACCGCTTCCTCTCGGACATCCTCTGCGCACCTCGCCGGGTGCGATCACGACTCCACACATCGGTGGAGGCGGTCGCAAAACTCGCGGCGAGATGGCGGACGTGGCGATGGACGAGCTTGAACGATTTTTCTCCGGCGAGCCTGTCAAGCACCGTGTTACGACGAAAATGCTGAACCGGATGACATGATGAAGACGAGCTTTTCAACGCTGGCTTGTCCGGACTGGCACTTCGAGCAAGTTCTTGAAGCCGCTGTGAACTACGGCTTTGACGGTGTGGAGTTGCGCGTTATCTCGCGCGAACTCGATCTCTGGAAGCTGCGGGAGTTTCAAGTGGATTTGCTCGCTGCCACTCGCGGGCGGGTGGAAGACCTCGGGATTCGGATAGTTTCCGTTGGGAGCAGCGCGTGTTTTCACTCACCGGATGCGGAGGAACGTCGGCGCAATGTCGATTGCGTATTGCGCATGGCGGAAATTGCTGCTGGACTCGGCGCGCCATCCGTTCGGGTATTTCCTGACCGCATTCAAAGTGGTTGCGACCGCGCACAGACTGCTGCATGGATCGTCGAGTCGCTAGTGGATGTGGCGCAGAATCTGGAATCTTCCGGAGTTCAGGTATGGCTGGAAACCCACGGCGATTTTGCTACTGTGAGCAGCGTTAGTGAAATCCTGCAGAGCGCGAACCGCCACGATGTTGGCGTCATCTGGGACCCCGCAAATGCCTTCTGTCAGAACAGGGAAATACCATTCCTGTCCCACGAGATGGAGGGGCATCTTCGCCACGTTCACGTGAAGGATGTAAAGCTCAGTGCCTCCGGAACTGTGGAATACGTGCTCACTGGGCAAGGCGAGTTTCCGTTCGACGCGATGTTTGCGGCGCTCGATACGGTTCACTACGAGGGTTTCCTATCATTCGAATGGGAAAAGCTATGGCATCCCGAGCTTGCGCCGCCTGACGTGGCGCTTCCACACTTCATGAACTGGTGGAAGAACAGGCGGGGAAACGCATGTTGAACCGCGTTCGAACCTTGACTTTCGACGACGTGCCCTCGGCGATGGAGTTGTCGATTGCGGCCAACTGGAACCAGACAGCCGAAGACTGGCGGCGAGTTATACGGCTCTCTTCGGATGGCTGTCGCTGTATCGAGAGCGATGGAAAAATTGTAGCGACGGCGACGCGGCTCAATTACGCGAAGCGATTGGCGTGGATTGGCATGGTACTTACAAGGCCTGAAGACCGGCGTCAGGGGCACGCTCGTTGCTTGATGGAAGACGCAATTGCGAGCGCCGAACATGACGGAGTTCGCACGCTGAAACTCGACGCGACAGAACAGGGGCGTCCGCTCTACGAGAGTGTTGGGTTTGTCATCGAGAACACCGTTGAACGGTGGGAGCGCAAAGGCGACGCGGATGCAAGCATGATTGCCACGCGCGTGTGCCGCATCTCCAACCAGCTTCTCGCAGAAGATACGAGGGCTTTCGGGGTATCGCGCGAAGAATTGTTGCGGGACCTGTCAATGTCCGGAAGCTGCGAAGTCTCATCCGCAGGCTACGTCCGGTCGCGCGCAGGACGGGTGGCGCGTTACCTGGGGCCATGCGTGGCTGCGTCGATGAAGGACGCACGGGAGTTGATCGAACGGCAGCTGAATGGCTTCGCTTGCGCCTGGTATTGGGACCTGCTCCCTACGAATCCAGAGGCGGTGAGCTGTGCTGAGGAGTTCGGATTTTCGAGGGGTCGCGTGCTATGGCGCATGCGGCGCGGAGAAGCGGTCGACACCGACGATTCATTGAGCTATGCCATTGCAGGATTCGAGTTGGGGTAACTATGAGAATCGAAAACGAAGAACAATTAGAAGAACGGATGTCACGCCCAACGGCGGCAGATGTTGACGCCGTGCGTGCACTCGAAGGCGACGTGCTGATTCTGGGTGTGGGCGGAAAAATGGGACCGACGCTCGCTCAGCTTGTTCGACGGTCCGCTGATGCGGCGGGAAAGAATACGAAGGTTCTTGGTGTGGCGCGCTTCACAGACAAGAACCTGCCCAATTCTTTGCGCGCCCATAATATTGAACCAATCACCTGTGATCTGCTCGAGGCTGAACAACTTGCGAAACTGCCTGATGTGGAAACCGTCATCTTCATGGCGGCGCGAAAGTTCGGCACGACGGGCGCGGAACACTTGAGCTGGGCTATTAACACGCAGTTGCCTGCGTTGGTGGCTGATCGCTATCGTCATTCACGCATTGTTTGCTTCTCGAGCGGCAATGTGTATCCGCTCGTGCCCGCGACCCAGGGTGGCGCTGACGAACGGACGCCTGTGGGTCCGCAGGGCGAATATGCGCAATCCGTGCTGGGCCGCGAGCGTATGTTCGAGCATGCTTCGCATCGATGGGGCACAAAGGTGGCAATCCTGCGGCTGAATTATGCCATTGATCTGCGGTACGGTGTGCTCGTCGATATAGCACGTGCTGTCTTTGAACGCAGGCCGGTCGATGTCCGCATGCCACTGGTCAATGTCATCTGGCAGGGCGATGCAAACTCCGTCGCGCTGCGTTCCATCGCGCACTGCGACTCCCCGCCGTTTGTATTGAACCTCACAGGACCGGAGACGTTGAGCACGCGTTGGATCGCAGAACAGTTCGCGCGGCGTTTTGGACTGCAGGCATCGTTCAGTGGAGAAGAGTCCTCACATGCCTTGCTCAATAACTCTATGAAGTGTCATCAACTATTTGGCTATCCGACCGTGACGGTGGGTACGATGATGGACTGGATTGCCGATTGGATCGCAAGCGGCGGCGCTCATAGCAACAAGCCCACACATTTCCAGACACAAGACGGACAATTCTAATGAACGTGCGCGGAAAACTTGCCGAAGGCCTTATGATCCCCGCACACCCGCTCGCGCTAACGTCCACACGGAAGCTCGATGAGAGGCGGCAGAGAGCGCTAACGCGTTACTACCTCGCAGCCGGAGCGGGTGGCATTGCCGTGGGTGTACACACGACGCAGTTCGCCATTCGCGACCCCACAATTGGACTCTATCGTCCCTTGCTGGAACTAGCCGTAGAAGAAACGGCAAACAAGAACGTCGCGAAAATTGCGGGTGTCTGCGGGGACCGGCATCAAGCGGTGCGCGAAGCCGAACTTGCGCGCGGACTTGGCTATGATGCGGTGCTGCTCAGCATGGGTGGTTTGAAGAACCTCGATAACGGTGAATTGGTTGAACACGCGAAAGCAGTTGCCGGCGTCATACCTGTGATCGGCTTCTATCTGCAACCGTCCGTAGGCGGCCGTCTGCTGTCCTACGAATTCTGGAGAGAATTCGCGCAGATTGAAAACGTCGTGGCCATCAAGATGGCGCCGTTCAATCGCTATCAGACAATCGACGTTCTGCGCGGCATCATCGATTCTGGACGGGCGACCGACATTTCGCTCTATACCGGCAACGACGACAACATCCTCATCGACCTGCTCACACGCTGGAACTTTGGGAGAAACACGCTGCGGATCGTCGGAGGCCTGCTCGGGCACTGGGCAGTATGGACCAGTAAAGCGAAAGAACATCTGGCACTCGCGAAATCGAGCGGCGGTCAAATCCCGGTCGAGTCGCTTACGTTGGCACAACAGATCACGGACGCGAACGCTGCGTTCTTTGATCCCCGACACAACTTCGCAGGCTGCATTGCCGGGATTCATGAGGTATTGCGCCGGCAAGGTTTGCTGCAAGGGACGTGGTGTCTCGATGAGCAAGAGTCGCTCTCGGCCGGTCAAAGCGAGGAAATCGACCGAGTTTACAGCGCATATCCCCACCTTTCCGATGATGCCTTTGTGCGGGATCATCTCGATGAATGGCTGCGATAGCCGGTTAATGTCGCAAAAGAAAGGGCATGGGAGAGATTGTGCGAGAGCAGCCGGTTCACAATATCGCGAAGCATCGCAAGTTGCGCTGGTGGATAGGCGCGATGCTCTTTGCGTCGACGGTCATCAACTACATGGACCGGCAAACTCTTTCGCTGCTCGCCCCCTACTTGAAGCTTTCGTATCACTGGACGAACAGCGATTATGCCGATCTAGTGATTGCGTTTCGTATCGCATACGCCATTGGGCAAACCTTGTGCGGCCGCTGGATTGATCGTGTCGGGACGCGCCTGGGCATCAGCTGCACGGTCCTCTTCTACTCGATCGTGTCCGTATTGACGCCGCTGGCGAATGGTTTCTTCGGTTTCATGGGCTTCCGCTTCATGCTTGGCTTCGGAGAGTCCGCTAACTGGCCCGCGGCGACGAAGGTCGTTTCGGAGTGGTTTCCCGCAAGGGAGCGGGCGCTCGCCACAGCGCTGTTCGACAGTGGTTCATCGATCGGCGGAGCACTGTCTCCATTTCTCGTCTTATGGATCTACTTCCGATGGGGCTGGCGGCCGGCGTTCGTGGTTCCGGGCGTGTTTGGATTTCTCTGGCTGCTCGTTTGGCGAAAGTTCTACTATCCGCCCGAACAGCATCCGAGCATTTCCACCGAAGAACTGGACTTACTCCGTCTCGAGCGGGGCGTGGAACCGGCAGAGACCACGGAGACAAAGCTGCGATGGCGTGACGTGCTCCGGCTGCCGCAGACATGGGGCGTCATCGCGGCGCGAGCCTTCACGGATCCCGTGTGGTACTTTGTCACGGACTGGTTCCCGGTGTATTTGGTCGCGAAAGGCATCGACCTGCGCAATGGCCTCATCGCCGTCTGGGTTCCATTTCTCGCAGCGGACCTTGGGAACTTCGTAGCCGGAGCGGCCTCTGGCTACCTCATTCGCAGAGGCTGGTCGCTCGGATGGGCGCGCAAAGCGCTGGTCATCGCCGGAGGTTGCGGCATGCTGCTGCTGATCCCGACCGTCTTCACGCAAAGCCTCTGGCTCATCACGGTTCTGTTTGCTTTGGCGACCTTCTCGTATGCATGCTTTAGCACCATCGCAAATGTTTTGCCATCAGATCTGTATAAGAGCAACGCGGTGGCCACGGTAAGCGGTATAAGCGGCACAGGGTCAGGCATTGGAACCATCCTTGCAATGAAGGCGGTTGGCTATTTTTCTGACGCTCGGGTGCTGAAGGGGGGCCACGCCTTTGATCCCATCGTGATCGCGAGCGGCATTATCCCGCTCCTCGGCATGCTTCTTGTACTGCTGCTGATACGCAACACGCGCGCGACGGAGCAAGGCCTTGTTCGACCGATCTGATGGTTAGTGGGCAAAAAAGCTCAGGGAGATGCTGTTAGCCATCGCCCGCAGGCCGTCAGCGTTTGGATGCAAGTGGTCGCCGCTGTCGTAGGCGGGCAGAAGGCGGCTCAGGTGCGTTGGGTCGCGTACGACCTTGTCGAAGTCGGCAACGGCGTCAAAATCTTTGGTGCTACGAATCCATTCATTTACCGCCTGCCGGATCTTTTCGCCCTCCGCAGAAGCATACTTGCAATTCTCGTAGGGCAGTATGGTTCCACCAATCACCTTGACTCCCTGCGCTCGCGCTCGCGCAGCGATTTGTTGGAGTGCGCGAATGATGCTTTGCGCGGTCTCTGCCGGATCGTCTATGGAAGGCTTGAGGATGTGACCGATATCGTTGATTCCTTCGAGTACGATCAGATACTTGGTGCCCGCCTGCGTCAGTACGTCTCGATCAAGCCGCTTAAGCGCACTGTCGCCGAACTCATCGTCGTTGTGTAGCAGCCTGTTTCCATTCAGTCCGGCATTTAACACGCCTATCCCGGACAGAGATGGGTCTGCCTGCAAGCGAGTGGCAAGAACATTTGGCCAGCGACCATTCTTGTTTGTATCGCTCGCCGCGCCATCCGTAATGCTGTCGCCCAGCGCAACGACTGCAGCCGAAGTGTCGGACATTACGTCAACGCCTCGCACGAAAAAGTATTCACCCGTTATGGAAGCGGACGGAAGCGTTTCCGCGCTCACAACATTGCCTGGAGATTTGTAATTGGTTTGCAGGGCATAAGAGTGCACGGTGGCCTGACGTATCGGTTGCGCGGGAATAAACAGACTGATGACAATATCGCTGAGGGGCACGAGCTTCATGTCGACGGGGTCGCTCAGCATCATCGTGCCGGCCGGCAACGTGACGTGAGGCTGACCTCCGAAGGTTAGTGTTCTTGCAGTGGAAACATCGATTGAGTCACCCGTTGTTCGATCCGCAATGTTTGCTGCACCGATGGTCAGCGGTTGCACCCCAAATTCATTCGTGAAGATGACGCGCACGGTGTTGCCACCGACCGATATGTGTACGATTTGGCGGTATGTCGTCGCAGCCGATACGGCCGCCACTTTTCGCTCTCCCTCGGGAGCAGCGGACCACGTTCCAACCCATCCGGCTGCAGACGGTGACGCTTGGGCTGGTGTGGCGGCGAACGCGCTTGACGCCAAGAACGCATAGGCGCAGATCAATATGAAAAGTGGATGTTTCGCGCCGACCCACTTGCCCATGAGCCACCTATCGCGTCTGAGTCTGGCTAGACGACCGTCACTTCGATACCCGCGTCACGAATGGCCTTCACCTGATCTGCAGGAAGTTTGCTGTCCGTAATAACGTGGTCGATTTCAGCACTCCCTACAATGAGGGACAGGCTTCGGCGGTTGAACTTGCTTGAATCGCAAACGGCGACGACGGTTTGCGCCGCTTTTACCATCGCGCGATTGACACGCGCTTCCAGTACATTCGGCGTTGTCAGGCCGACCTCAAGATCGAAACCGTCGACGCCAAGGAACACAATGTCTGCGTGAATCTCTTTCAGCACGTCCTCCGCCAGCGGGCCGACGACCGAAAGCGAGTTCTTACGCAACGTCCCACCAATCATGACAATTTCAAAATCGCTGCGCGCTAAATCGGCGGCGATATTGAGCGCATTGGTGAGGATTGTGAGGTGGCGGAGAGAAAGTATCTCGCGAGCGATTTCGGTCGTCGTAGTGCCTGAGTCGAGAATGATGCATTGGCCATCGGAGACCATGGCAGCCGCCGCCTTGGCGATCTTCACCTTCTCCTCGTGGTGCAGCTCGCCCTTTTCCTGAATCGTGGGGTCAGAGAGCGCACCTGCCTGTGCGGGCAGTGCACCACCGTGCGTTCGTATCAGAAGGTCTTTCGATTGCAGGTAGTCGAGATCCTTACGAATCGTAATTTTGGACAGATTTAAGTCACTGGAAAGCTCGTCAACCAGCACGCGGCCGTGTTTCTGGATCAGCGACAGGATGTGCTGACGCCGCTCTTCAATCAACATCGGCGCCTGATTCTTGGATTTCTTCATATCCTGCCTCTATGTGTTGATTCCGTCTGCAAAAAGCATCTGCCTGTCGCAAACTGGCGGAGCATTCCGTCGGGAAGCCGTTAGCCGAAGTGTAGCAAAAGGAAGGAAAGGGAAGTCATACTCCTTTTCGCCACTTGGGGTCGTCCGGCCCCTTTACATCGAGCGAAAGGGAGCCGTCTGCATTGGTCGGCTGCTCGCATGACCAGCGGACCGGCTTCAAAACTCCGGGCCTGACCTCAAGTTCAGCTGACAACCGGACCTCTCCCGCGTACCCCTTCGGCAAGAGGAACGAGGCGAGACGAAGTCCGCCGCCGTGCGGATATCCTGCATCGAGCGTGCCTCGAAGCTTGAATGATCCGCCGGGGCTTGCGATCTGCAGCCAAAGGACACCGGGGACGCCGGCCACGCCGCGGTTCGAAACAGAAATCACCAGCTCCGATGTCCCGGAGCGTTTCCGTTGCCAAACCCAGGAAGGGCGTATGCGGTAGCCTAAACGTTCTCGGAGTCGCGCAAAGCCGCGCGGATACAAACGGTTGTAGTTGTCCAAATTTTCAGATTCGGTCCACAAAGACCAGTAGTTGGCCTTCAAGTCCAGTACATGCAGCATGTAGTTTTCGAGCATGTTCACATGTGCTTTGTCAGTCGTTAGTTTGGAAGCGTCATAAGCTCGGAAATAGCCGTCTTCCAAAATGGCCGCGAGGCACGGCGGCCGATTTGCCAACTCCTCGATCTGAATCGGCTCTTCGACGATGATGCTGTCCGAGCGCACCCACGCTCCGCCGCGCACAGCGATCTCAATCGCCTCGCGGTTACCGGTATTGCTGATGTCGGGCTGCGTATTCATCGCCAATGGCGTCTTCTTCCAAGTGTCGAGCTGCATGCGGACCATCTTGTTGAGTGTGCTCTGCGCGGTCGCGACGTCCGGAAAGGGGCTTGGATTGCCGCCAAAATGCCCTTCACCCCAAAAACCGACGTGCATAACGTCTACCCACTCCATCACCGGGTCGCCATCGAAACGCTCTGCAAGCAGATGGTTCAACTCCCGGAGCGCGCTTTGATAGGCAGGATGGTCATAACGCGGCTCCGTCCAATAAGCCTGCGTTCTGCTCGCAGGTTTGATGTCTGAGTGCCTGATCATCGGCGCGATTTTCACCAGGGGGACCCGTGCCTGCAGAAACTCAGGCAGCGCCAGTTGTCTCGGTTGGAACTCCGTGTTGGACGACTGGACGCGGAACGCGACGCGCAACCCATGCCGGCGTGCGGCATCCATTGTCAGCTCCCACACCGGATCAAGATCAAGCCGCCCGGGCTGCTTCTGGACGTTGCGCCAGTCACAGCGAATATAGAGGACGTCGACAAACGGCAAGCTCGCCATCTTCTCAACGTGATCTTCAAGCGATTGCCGTCCTTCGCGCACGGCGATCGACGGGCCGCCTTCTTCCCACGTGTAGCCGACAAGTCCGTAACCCGGATTGCGCAGTGGCTCTTCTGATGGCGTGCTGAAGTAGATGCACTGCCAGCCCTGGTCCTGATCGATGTCGAACGGTCCTTGGTCGAGACGCTCATGTGCGGGGAATATAGAGCCGAAGTCGAAGCCTTCCCACAAGTGCCGCGGGTTAGACTCGCCTGCCAGCGCTTTCAATCCCGGGAGCAGAGGAAGAAAGGCAGCGCTCTTCAGCAAATCTCTGCGCTGCATCAAGAAGCACCTCCGATTAGGCTACGAGGTAAAGTATCAGATAACGTAACGAAAAGAAGCTGGTGCGCAGAAACGAATGAATGAGCAATCTAAAGCGAACACGCCGCAGCTTCGGATTGCACACATAGGCGCGGGCGAGTGGAGCGGCTACGTGCATGGGCCCACGCTGCAGCGGCTGGCCCAGCGCTCGCTCGTTTCGCTCGAAGTGATTTGCGATCTGCGGCTCAAGCGAGCGGAACAATTTCGCCATCAGTTTGGCTACCGGTTCGCGTCGGACAACATTGACGAAGCGCTTACGCGTGCGCAGCCCGACGCCATCGTGTGCACCGTCCAGCCGTCGGCCACCGCAGCGCTCGTCAAGTCGCTGCTGCCGCTGGGAATTCCGCTCTTCATCGAAAAGCCGCCGGGAATCTCTCTCGTGGAAGCCAGGTCTCTGGCCGCGTCTTCTGAGGCAGCCAAGGTGTTCACCTTCGTGGCTTTCAATCGCCGCTTCATTCCATCGCTGGTGCGATTGAAGCGATGGGCTTTGGAGAATCCCGTACGCATTATGCGTGCGGAGATGCTTCGCACTAACCGCATGGAGCCGGAGTTCGCGATTGCGACGGGAATTCATGTGCTCGACACCCTGCGATTTCTGTTGGGGAACCCGACGGAGATCGAAGTGCGCCGCCGAAGGTACAGAAGCTCTGACGCTTGCGACTCGTGGGTGCGATTGCAGTTCGCGAACGCAGCAGAAGCGGAGATATCCCTGCTTCTGAATACCGGCATCAAGCGCGAAACGTATCGCTTGACCGCGGACGGTGCCAGCGCTGAGGCAGCACTCGGTGCAGCGTACAACGCCGACACATCATTCCAGGGTGACCGATATTGGCGTGACGAAAAGGTCGTCGAGCAACATCCGATAGCCGAAGACCGGCTGGTCGACGACGGCATCGTCGGCGAATATGAAGAGTTCATTCGTCTTGTCACCGCGCGCAGTCCCTCCACGTGTTCGCTGACGGATGCCGCGTTCTCCATGCAATTGGCGGAGGCTGTCCAGAACGGTTATTCCGGCCCGCTTCCGCCCTTGTCGTTTGGTTCGTAGCGCAAAAGGTCCTGCTCGCCCGGCGCCAGTTTCGGAGTCGCGATATCGGGCCGCCGTTTATCTCCGCTTGCAGCGCCGTGCCACACCCCGCCGCCGAAGGTGGTGATGTAGATCATGTTCGGGTTTTCGAGGTCCGGCATGACGCGATGTCCCCACTTGAAGTTGAAACCTGAGATGCGCGTCCAGTGCAAACCGCGATCAATCGAGCGCCACGCCGACGACTCAAAACCTGCGGCGTACAAAGTGTTCGCGTTGCGCGGGTCGACGGTTACGTCGTAGATATGCTGGTCGCGATCGAGCACGTTTTTCCAGCTCTTGCCGGCATCGTCCGACAGGAAAATGCCGCCGCCCGTTCCGTGATCATGCGTTGCGCGTGTCCACGCGGACAAGTACAGGCGGTTTGGATTTTCCGGGTCGACGGTCAACCCGTTCGGCCCGTTCACGCCGGAAGGAAGCGTCACGGGTGTCCACGTCTCTCCGCCGTTGGTGGATTTGTAGAGGGCACCATCACCCGGCGTGTTGATGCTGCCGTTTTCACTGCGGCGTGCAATCACGACGTAGAGGGTGCCGTCTTTCGCGCGCGCCAGTCGCCACGCCAGGGGCTCGCTCTGCGTGATGCCTTGATTCTTTAGCGTCCACGTCGCGCCATCGTCGGTGCTTTTGTATACGCCGCGCCCCATTGCCGCTACCCATAGTGTCCGCTTTCCGGCGGGGCTATCAGGGTCGAGCAGGATGTGGGTCGGCGCGGTTTCCGGCATCCCCTTGCTGGACGGTGTCCACGTGCGTCCACCGTCCGTGCTGACGCACACACCGCCGCGGTACGTCGTGACCGACTGCGCGCGCCACATCTTCGGCCGAGGCAGATCATGCGTTCCACTCATTCCGCCCCACATTTTGTTGCGGATTGCTGGGTCGAAGACGACCCAGTAGGTCGTGTTGCTCCACGCCTCGGGAACGCCGGTGACCGAGCGCGTCCATGAACGGCCATTGTCCTCGCTGCGGAAGAGGCCGATGTCCGTTGTCGGAATAAAACGGCGGCTCTTATCGAACGGATCGAAAAGATAACCGTAATTTGTCGTGACGTCCAGCCCGGTACTCGTCCAGTTGCCGCCCGCCACCTGTTTTGAGTAAGCCCCATGCCATGTTGCGCCGCCGTCGGTGGTGATCATCGTTCGGCCGAAGTCGGTGCCATAGCAGAGTTCCGGATCCTGCTCCGCGACACCAAGCTCCAACGGATTCTCGCCCCACTCGACACCAATCTGCTTGGAGATCCAATCATCGTGAATGTTGGGCGACGACGTTTTATCTTCCTTCCAGACCAGCGACCACGTATGTCCCGCATCGCGTGTGCGCGCAACGCCCATCCACGTTTTGCCCTCGAGCTGCAAATGGCTGTAAGAAACATAGGCTGAATCAGGATGAAGCAGGCTGCTGGCGATCGCGCGAACCTGCGCTCCTTTGCCGGGCAGAGAAGAGGGAAGCCAGCTGGCGCCGCCGTCTCGCGAGAGATATATGCCGGACTGTGTGGTCGCATAGAGGATCGCGCCCTGCTTCGGGGCGAAACCAACACTGGTGTCGGTGAACGCCACGCCGTTGGGTGCGGGGTTAAATCGCCACTGTCCGCGCGACCGCACCGTCACCCCGTCTTTTCCAGCAACGTAAATATCGCGGTTCGTTTTGTTGGAGTTCGGATCGATCCACATTTTTTGTGGTGAGTTCCGCAGGTCGTGGAGTTTATCCCACGTACCCCCAAAATTTTTCGACTGGAAGACGCCAGCCTGGCCGTCCTTCACCGCCGAAACGAACAATGTGCCGGAGTCCGTCGGGTCGATCACGAGGGCGACGATCGTGCCGATCGGGTTCGCGTCGCTAACAATCGTTTCGTCGGCGTGGTCGGTAGCCATATATACGGTGCGGACCGTCGCAGGGCGGGGCCATACCAGCTTCCAGCTCTCTCCGTCGTCCGTGCTGCGCCATAAGGCCTGGGTGCCGGCGTACACCGTATGGAGCTCGATGGGGTCAAATGCGAAGAAGCGCACTGGACCACGCAAATTAAACATGCGCCACGACTTGCCGCCATCGTGACTGATATAAGAACCCGTCATATCGCAGGCGACCAGGACCTCGCTTGGGTCGTGCGGGTTGATGGTGGCGTGGTACATCGCGCCGCCTCCGCCGGGTCCCACCACTGTGAAGTCTGCGGCTCGCAAAGTAGAAGAAGTACAAGCAAAGATCATTGCGACCGCCAGCCAAATGTAGATTGCGAGTTGTTTGCTTATCTTGCGTTTCGTCATATTTTCTCCGTCGGATTCTTCTAGTCTGTAGCCGGACCAGGCGTCAAGGCGGCCAATTTCGACCTTGCTCCTGGGTAATGTTTACCCGTCCTTCTGCTTCGGTGCGAAAGAGCGCGCTTGTCGTAAACGCGCCCTCCAGGCGCGCCTAAGACCGGTGTTCCGGGTGCTTTTCGGAGCCACAAAGTTGCGTAGGCATTCTTTTTATATCTTTTATGTTGGCTTTTTCTTCGTTCTGTATGGTATCTTCCCTCCATCATTAGCACGAGGTACTTTTCATGAAGCTACGAGGCCTTATTTCGCTATCGGCCGTTTTGGTTTGCATTCTCGCGGGGGGCTCGGCGAATCTGCATGCGCAGGGTACAGACCTCGGCACTATCCGCGGCACTGTGACCGATTCCGCGGGCGCCCTGCTTCCAAAAGCACAAGTGGAAATCACGGACCTCACAACGCTTACCAGCCGCAAGCTGACTACCGACGAGCACGGAGCGTATCAGGCGACCGCGCTACCCAGCGGGCACTATAAGGCCACGGTCAGCGCCGCGGGTTTTGGAGCAGCGATCATCAACAATATTGTGTTGAATGGCTCCGACGTGGTGAGCGCCGATGCAACTCTGCGCGCTTCCGCCAGCGCAAGTGTAGACGTTTCAGTCAACGCTGAGACAATCGATACACAGGACCACACTATCAGCGAGACCTTGACTTCGCGCGCCATCATCGATATCCCGCGCGACAGCCGTGACATCTACTCGTTCCTCTATATCAATCCGAATATCACGCAGAGCGATGAGCCCGGCGACTTCAAGTTCATCGGCGCGCAGAGCTACGGCGCCAGTTTCTCGGTGGACGGCCAACGTTCCAATGGTGGCATTTTTGGCCAGGCTACGGCCACCCAGCCTTCGCTTGAGGCCGTCGGCGATCTGAATGTGCTTTCCAATGCGTTCAGCGCAGAGTACGCGGGTGTGGCCAACATCCGTGTGACTACCAAGCGCGGAGGGGCGGAGTTCCACGGCTCGATCTTCTACAACAATAAGAACTCGGCTTTGTCTGCCTGGTCACTTGCGGACAAAGATACGCTTGCGAATTTTGCACCAACGGTCTTTCAGCCGACGTTCAACAAGCCGTTCGTGAACATTACCGATGTAGGCGGCTCTATCGGCGGCCCTGTTTCTCATCTCAAAAACACCTGGTTCTTCACGGCTTACGAGCACGATTCGACGATTCAACCGACCACGGCGTCATCAAGCACTCTGCCGCACCCAACGCTCCTGGGTGGGGATTTCTCTCTCATGAACAATGCGACGAAGCCCTCGGTTGGCACAGCCGTTCTCACTCCGAGCGAGATCGCGACCGACACGGTGGGCGGTTTGGGAAAGCAATTTATCCGAATTCCTTCGCGCCTGCTGAATCCGGTTACAACAAAACTCATATCGCTTTACTTCCCGCAGGTAGGAACCTCCGCTCCGATCAATCCGTCCCTCGGTACAGTGACACCTCACTACACCACGTCAATTCCGGGAAGCTCTTTCCAGGATGAAGGAACACTTCGCGTTGACCACAATTTCTCTGACTCGAACCGGTTGTATGGCGTTTACCACGGCTCAGCACAAAGTATTGCGCTGAACCCGGTCGTAAGTGTGTTCACGGGTCTCGGTCTCACCCAAACGGATCGCAGGAACAATACGCTTTCGCTCTCGTATACACATCTCTTTTCTGCGCATCTCGTCGACGAGGTTCGCGGCGGTTTCAATAAGCAGCATCTCTATACGCACAGCAACACAACGCTGCGCAGCTTCCTGCAGAGCACCGGATTTGCAGATGCGGACATTACCGCTATGGGCTCCGTGCTTGGATCGAGCGAGCTTGATACGCACGGGCACCTTGCGGTCACACTTGGTAAGTTCCAGGCATTCAGCAACGGGGGGCGCAACACTGACCGTCCTGCTGATCAGAATCTCGCAACCTTCGGTGACACGCTGACCTGGACGCTAGGACGTCATGACCTGAGAATAGGCGGTGACTTCGTTCGCAATCAGGCGCTTGATGGATTTGCCGTGAACCGCGGTAACGTGCGCGGACTCGTTACATATAGCGGTACCGGCGCGAATGCGCTGGCCCGCTTCCTTCAGGGACAGCCTGCTGATTCTGTCAGCTATGTGAACACGCCTCGGCCACCCATGGATGTCTACAACTGGGAGTCCGGATACTTTGTGCAGGATGATTTCCACGTCAATTCTCGCCTGACACTCAACCTGGGCTTGCGCTACGACCTGATCACGCCATTCATCGAGAAGAACGATCTGCTCGCTAATCTCGATCCCAACTATGTAAATCCAAACACCGGGGGGCTTGGGCGCTTCATCATTCCTTCCAGCAAGACGCTCACATATCTCGACCCGAACATCGTGGCTTTCGGATATGTGACCGCAAACCAGGCTGGGCTGGGTGTGGGTAGAGGCCTTGTGAGAGCGGACGGGAGCGGCTTCGGACCTCGCATCGGTCTTGCGTACCAGGTTGTCCCGAAAACTGTGCTTCGCGGCGGCTACGGCCTTTACTATCCGACGTCCGCGGCCCAAGGCATTCGAGATCCGATTGCGACCAACCCTTTCAATCAGGGTCGTACGAAGCGAACAGTTGCAGGTGGGCCCCCACTTGGTGGCTGGCCCACAGGTGCACCCGGTGGAAGCACGACGCCTCTCACGGGGGGCACGCTTAACGGATTCGGCAACACGCCGTCGGCGAACTACGTGCCAGTGGGGCTGAAGAATCCGCGTATTCAGGAGTGGAATGCGACCGCTGAGCGGGAACTCCCGTGGCAGTCGTCGCTGCGCCTTTCGTATATCGGCGCGAAGGAGACGGGACAGATTGTGGGTCACGATCTCAACATGATCGCTCCCAACGACAACCCATTTGGCACCACGACGGGCGACGGAGTCACACCCTGCGATCCGCTCAACAATGGTGACTGCGCGTACTCGCCGGCTGATAGCGCCCGGCTCAAAATTCCGGCTCTCGGTGATTACGTTACTGGCTTCGGCAACGTTGGTCATAGTCTCACAACGGCGTTCCAGGTGCAGGCGCAACGCCAGACCAGAGGTTTCATGTTTAGCGTCGCCTACACGTTCCAGGATCAGAAGTCGTCTGGCCTGGATGTCGGCAACTCCAGCCTCGGCGGCGATGCCTATAATCCGTTTCAGCCAGACAGCGATTATGGTCCGGACTCGTTCGTGTCGCGGAACCGTATCGTCGCGTACGGGATCTTCGATGTGCCCTACGGGCGTGGACGGAAGTTTGGTGCAAATTCGTCGAAGCTGGTGGACGCCTTCATCGGCGGCTGGCAGGGCACGACCAACCTGTTCTGGAAAACGGGTACAGGTTTCACACCATTCTATGTGTGCGACGATTGCGATCCCGTCCTTCCGGGTAACGTTGCATCGGGCACACTGGATGCCGTGGGCGACTTCAATGCCACATCGGTCCGCGCGGTGATCGCCGGCGACCCGCGCACAAACGTTTCGAACGGATTCCAGTGGAACCAGGGTTCGTTCCAACTGCCCAGCATGGGAGCCAACCTCTATACGCAGACTCGTGTTGCCGTCCGCAACGCTCTGTACGGCCCGTCGACGTACGGCATCGATCTCGGCGTTCACAAGACGTTTGCGATTACAGAGCGCATCGGCCTTGAACTCGGCGCCGACATTAACAACTTGCTAAATCATCCAATGCTCTCACCTGATCTCAACGACGGCGGGGGGTGCGAAGGCTGCTTCGCAAACGTAGGCTCGTTCAGCCTCTCAGTTGACCAATCCCGACCCGGTACTCCTGGCAATCAACCGAAGATCCTGCCGATCGACACAACTGATTCCGCGCAATTCTCCCCCAACCCTGACTTCGGGCGGCTCTATCGCAGCTACGAGCAGGAAGGCATCAGCAGCAACCGCGCGATTCGTCTCAGAGGCCGCATTACTTTCTGAGCCAAACCGAACTTCACGCACACGAACGGCCGGCGGACATCCGCCGGCCGTTCGTGTGTACTCTGAAGCGATCATGGCAGAACATCTACAATTGGCGAAAACTGCGGCAAAGCGCGACGCGGTTCTGCTTCGCAACGAGGGCAAACTACTACCGCTCGCACCAGGAAAATCCAAGAGGTACCCATTGGTCGGTCCCTAGAGTGATTCTGACTAGCCCTACTGGCAGCAGGTCCCGAGGATCTTCTCATGCTTGCCGTGCGCGGCCTCCGCGCGCCGAAACGCTACGGTTCGAATCGCTATCCCTTTGCCGCTGCCTTCGTGGCACGTGGACGCCCCCTTCGGATGCTCTCGCAAGGCCAACGTCGATTTCGCCTGAATGGGTTAGATCGACGGATTGCGGTGCCTTCCCCAATGAATGTCGCTGAGACTGACAGATCGCATAGCTATATCTTCATTATTTGTCAGTCCCGTTCTCCTTCATGGCAGCGAAAAGATCCTTCGATCCCGATCCCCACTGGGAGATGGTCTTAATCGCCTGAGTAAAAGGAATATCCAACGCATGCACACGATCCGCTGTAAGGATGTAAACCGCCCCGGCCAGGGGCGTCGGTATGGAAGGGACGAAAACGGTGAAGCTCCCGTTCTCCAACTCTTCAATGATGAAGGCTGGGCAAAGGGCATCTTCAATCTCAGCCAGTGCCGGCTTCCATGTTTTATCTTCAGTCTTCCCGGATAGTTGCTGGGTGAGACTTCTAAAGAGAGCGTAACCTGGCAGTCTCTGGAATAGAGACTTTTCCATTCGCCCCCATATTGCCCGTCCTTTCGGAGTCTTCATCCCGATTCCGATTAAGAAACAAAAAAACAGGATGATCAGCAACGATAGTAGTTCCTCCGCTGGCACTGATTCTGGAAGAAGCGCTGCAATAGGCTGCATGATAGTCAACAGTGATTGCGCCGCTTTAAGAAGTAGCAGCACAGCCAGATAAATCGGTGCGACCACCAGCACCCCAGCAATCAGTCTTCTGACAACGAACCCAGCGAAGTTTCTCATAGCAGGTCTCCTCATGGAGAGGAGGTCGGGATATTCTCTCCATCACAATTGGGGCGAGGTTCCGTCGCCGCGTGCAATCAAAACGTCGGAGCCGAACATCGTCCAAAATCTCTCCCTTTCGTCTGACCCTAGGTGCCCTAAGTCGGCCTGCTCACTCTAATTGGCCACCGCAGATAAGCACACGAAGATCCGACTGACTATGATCCAAGTGGCTCCGCCAGTTCAACCGGCAAAACTACCAGCAGACGAAGGGTCTGCTTACTGGCAAAAACATTCTGCGGATCGAACGGCTCCGGGTGGAATCAGGGAAGGTTATTGAACTGGCGCTCGGCGACGTTGATCTTCTAGAGGTCGCGCTCGCCGCTGGCGACGGCGAGGGTTCCGCCGTGAAGTTGCCGCAACCAGAGGCGGGAATCGCGTGTGGAACGATAGGACTCGAGCAGGAGGAGGAGATAGTCGTGCTTCTGTTCCGGGGTCAGCGATTCGATATCGAAGTTGTGGCTGCCGATTCCTGCAATGCTCCAGGTGAAGGTATCAAGCTTGTTATCGTCTGCGACGATTGCTCATATGTGACGTAGACATGGGTGCGTGGGATCAGATCTTCCAATGTCCTTCAACACAGCCATTGCGGCATTGCGCCCATTTACGCCGATGACGCTCCCGCCTGGGTGTGTGCACGCTCCGCACAGGTAGACGCCCGGCATCGGCGTGCGCGCAGACAGTCGATTAGACCACATGTATTGCGGCAGACATTCCCCCTGGAAGATATGACCCCCGGTGAGGCCAACCTTGCGTTCAATATCCGGGGGGCCCATCACCTGCGCGTCCAGCACTGCATCTTCCATGTTGGAACAGAAGCGAGCAAGCGAGCGCTCTGCGAGCTGGCGAACCTCTTCGCGCCGCTCATCCCACGTGCCACAAGAAAACGCGTAAGGAACATATTGGGCAAAGATGCTCATCGTATGCTGCCCCGCCGGAGCCACGGTTGCATCATGGACGCTCTGGAAGTACAGCTCGCACCACAGGTAATCCGGCAAATTGCCTCGTCCTGCAGCGGCAAAGCTGGCCTTCCATTCAGCTTTGGTAAGTGGCGTATTGATTTGACCGTAATGATGAGGTTGGTTTTTTCCTGGCCGTGCCGTGAAGTCAGGCAGTTCACGCAACAGGACATTCAGTTTCACAGTGCATCCCTCGATCGGAATCCTCTCGACACGCTCGCTCCACGCAGAGTCTGCGGCAGTTCCAAGCAACTTCTGCGTCTGCCGCGGGTCGGCATTCGAGATCACAACTGGCGCGGAGATACGTTCTCCGCCCTCGAGTACAACACCTTCTCTAGGTAGGATCTGCGCAACAGGAACGCCGGTCGCCACGACTGCTCCCGCCTCACGTGCAGCATCGCATAAGTAAAACGAGACCATACCCATACCCCCTCTGACATAGCCCCACATCCCGGGCATTCCGCCGAGTCGGCCTGAAGAATGATGAAATCGAATTGAGGCCGTGCCGGCGGTGAAGGGGCTCGCATTCGTGCCGATCACACCCTGCCCCAGGTACGCCGTCTGCAGGCGCTCATCCAACAGGTAGTGTTCGACGAATTCGGCCATCGACCAGTCGAACAGCACATGCTTCGCCTCCTCATCAGCATGAAGACGCGCTTCAATCTGTTCCCGTGTAGGAGGCTCACCGATCCACATGTCTCTGTCGCCCGCTGGCCGCAGAGCATCGCGCAACCTGCGGATCACATCATTCATGGCGCGCCAGCCTTCTACATCACCGGGGGCGAAGTTGCGAATCTCCTCCTCGCACCGCTGATCATCATCCCAAAGCTGAATGCTGGATCCATCGAGGAATGGAACGAACAGCCCATTGACCGCCGGACTCCATTGAAAACCGCGACCGGGTAGATCCAGTTCTGAGACAACCAAGGGATGCAGCAATCCGGCTAGATAGGCGCATGGAGACATACGCACACCGGGAAAAGGTTCCTCAATGGTGCAGGCGCCCCCCACGCGTCTGCGGCTCTCAAGCACGAGCACGCGCTTGCCTGCCTGCGCCAGATATGCCGCACAAGCGAGTCCGTTGTGCCCTGCGCCAACTACGATTACGTCCCAGCTGCGCGACCCCAGTTCGTGTATCGGCGCAGGCAGGCCTACCTCGCCGAGGGCGGCTGCAGTGGCTGATTTCATCCTCACAGTATCTACGTTGAAACATCGGTTGGGGAGCTCGGCTCGGAAGAACTCTGCAGGACAGTTTTGCGCACTCCGAGAAGGTTCGTTGGAGACTTATCAATGAAATATGCCGGCTATTTGCGAAATGAGCGCCCCTTCTTTCTGACCTGATTCCTGACCCTCGGCGCGACTATGCGCCAAGCCTCGCAGGCGCGCATACACTTTGTACGCGTGTCCACTATCACGCTTGAGCGGCCGCAACAGGGGGCTACTGATCCTCGAGTGTTGACATCCTAAGTTAGCGATAAATCGCCAATGCACTCACTGACAGGCGATGAGTACCAATGAGCATCTCGTCGATACGCTGGCGTACGCGGCTGCTGCGGTGCTGCTGGGGTTTCAGTTGGTGTTCTTCGGCGTGGCGGCGAAGGCATTTGCGATTACGGAAGGGCTGCTGCCGGAGGATGAGAGCTTCGACCCCTGGTTCAAGTTTGTGACGCGGGAAACAGGGTTGGTTGTTGGCGTGTTGCCGGTGTTCGTTGGGCTGGGCGTGACTGCGTCGTCGGCGCATACCGGGTATGGGCCGCTGCCGCCGGCGGCGATGATGCGGCGCACGCTGCCTGCGATGATGTGCCTGATATTGGGGACTGAGGTCTGCTTTGGGAGCTTCATTTTGAGTTTGCTGGGGCTGCTGCGGCGGTAAAGCCGGGAGGAGCTTTGCGGACAAACCAGTCGTCACAATTTTAGCCAACTGCTGCGCGGACAAATGATAATCAGAAGCTCAACGGAGGATATCCATGTCGCGCATCGATCGCCGCACGTTTCTCCAGGCAGCTCTGAGTGTCGGCGCTACGGCGGCGTGGGGCAATGACATCGCGCATGCATCGCGGGTTGCGTGGCGTGAGCAAAGGACGATGTTTCCAGAGGGCGTCGCTTCGGGCGACCCGGACTATAGCAGCGTTCTGTTGTGGACTCGACGGCCTTACGCTGCGGGTGTTGCGGCGCGGACGCTGCATGTTGAAGTGGCCGAAGACCGCGCGTTCGGGCGGGTCGTGGTGAGCGCGACGGCGCGAGTTTCGGCGGAGTCGGACTGGACGTGCCGCGTGTTGGCGGGTGGACTGAAGCCGGCGCGGGTGTACTGGTATCGCTTCACCGACAGCGAGGGGAATGGAAGTCGCGTGGGTCGGACACGGACCGCTCCTGCGGAGGGAGATGACCGAGCGGTGCGCTTCGCTTTCGTCAGCTGCCAGGACGTCAACGAAGGCAAGCTCAACGCCTACCGCCGGATGATCTTCGAGGACGAGCGGGCGGCGCCGGCGGACCAGCTCGGTTTTGTCCTGCACCTCGGCGATTTCATCTACGAGGTCGTCGAATATCCCGAAGAAGTGAAGACGCGGTACGACCGTACGATTTACGAGGTCGCGCGGATCCCTGATGGCGGCAAGGTCGGCAAGTTCCACTATCCGCTGACGGTCGACGGCTACCGCGCAATTTATCGCGGCTATCTCGCCGATCCAGACTTGCAGGATGCGCGGGCCCGCTGGCCGTTCGTGGCGATGTGGGACAATCACGAATTCTCCTGGCAGGGGTGGCAAAGCATCCAGCAGGCAGGAGGACCCGAACGCCCGGGACAGAGCATCAAGGTCGCCGCCAACCAGGCATGGTTCGAATATCTGCCCGCGCGCGTCGCTCCGCCGAGCGGATCGCTCGAGGCGTTCGGACCGCCAACGGTCAAGGATGTGCCGATCAAGCAATGGGATGAGAACGGCCTCGGCGTCGAGCCCAACAATCTCGCGGCGATCAACAGCCTGATCGGCTATCGCGACTTCCGCTACGGTCGGCATCTCGAACTCATCATCACCGATCAGCATAGTTACCGCAGTGCCGATCCCTTCAGCGACAAGTCTGTCGCCAGCTTCGGTCCAGAATTCCCCAGCATGTTCCCGGAGGATGCGGCCCAGATTCTTGATGGGGGCCGTGCCTTCAACGGCGGCAACCCGCCGAACGAAATCTCATTCAACGGCGCGCACGTTGCGAACCCGCGAAAGAACGCGCCGCCGCAAACGATCCTCGGCGCCACCCAGAAGGCCTGGTTTAAGGACCAGCTGCGCCGATCGACTGCGACCTGGAAGATTTGGGGCAATTCCGAAGGCGCGCCGGATTGGCGTAGCGACCCGCAGAACCTTCCGCCTGGACTGACAAAGGAGACATGGCCGAAGACCATCTATGCCTCGATGAGTAGCGGCGACTATGGATCGGCTTATTGGGAGCGCGCCGAGATATACAACCTGGTACGCGACGAGAGGATTACGGGCTTCGCGATTGTCTCCGGCGACCGGCACAGCTTCTGGGCGGGCTACGCGACGTCGGAGTTGCCGCCGGGCAAGTTCGACCCCGTAGGCCTAAGTTTCGTCGGCGCGTCGCTTTCGAGCGCTGGCACCATGGAAGCGTACGAGCATAGTTTTCCGAAAGCCGATCCACTTCGCCCGCTATTCCTTGCCGATCGCCCCGGCGGAGGCAAACCCGATTGGACCTACAACATGTTGCTGAAACACGGCGTTCGGTCGTGCCTTGAGTATGCGAAGAGCTTTGACCTGAAGCGCGCCCATGCCGTTTCGAACCCGGAACTTGCCCCACACCTCGAGTTCGTTGACCTTGGCGGCCACGGCTATGCGACGGTTCGGCTCAGCGCGGATGAAATGCGCACCGAGTTCGTCTGCATTCCGCGGCCGATCACGCGCAGCGAACGCGCTGACGGCGGACCACTTCGCTATCGAGTCGTGCATAGCGCGCCGCTTTGGCGAGCCGGCGAGAAGCCAACGCTCGTCCAGCAAGTGCTCGAAGGCGATATCGGCCTTTCCACTTAGTATGCAGCTGCGGCATTCACGCCTCTCCTCACCACCCGACCGTACTTCAGCGCTTCGCAGCTGACGCGGTTCTTAATTTTAATTCCCTGGGCCGCAGATGCTTACCTGCCCCCCGTCTGATCGGCAGTGGCGAGAAAGAGCATCTCAGCAGTACCCCGCCGCGGCCTGATCACCTTCACCCGGACACCGCCCCAACGGGAACGCCGGCCGTAGAATATGACCGCCAGAAGTGACCGGATTTTTCTACCCAAGCGGCTCGCCAGAATGGTACGGCGCTCGTGCCTATGCCTTCAGGGATCAATTCCCGAGCTGTCGGCAAACCGGAGGTTGGGCAGTCTTCGCCTCGATTGGTGCCAAATCGCCTGTGCACTCACCGAGTTGTTCGGGTTTCGCCGACAGACCTGCGATTAATCAACCTGAGAAGGCTAGGCGCTACGTTTTGGACGCGTCCTTCCGATTCACTAGGACCATTGCCGCAGCGCTCGGATGGACCTCGGCGTGGAACAGGCGTTTGATTTCTATACCCTGATCTGGGAGCCAAGGCCGTCACCATACTGTTGTCTGCGATCGCCGATGCACTCTTCCCCAGTTAGATATCCGGCCTGACGGGCACGAGACCAGGCGGCCGCCCATAGAATCGAAGCATTATGATCCGGCCTTACCAGGGAAAGTTCCCCGTTATTCCTGAGTCCTGCT
This sequence comes from uncultured Acidobacteriaceae bacterium, assembly GCA_963827415.1. Classification (GTDB taxonomy): domain Bacteria; phylum Acidobacteriota; class Terriglobia; order Terriglobales; family Acidobacteriaceae; genus Granulicella. Next base: position 25,694 of record CAWHBA010000030.1, on the reverse strand, counting down.
ATATCGATATGTCCGCCCAGGTGATTGGGGATGTGGAGATGGGGGAACATTCCAGTGTGTGGATGAACGCTGTGGTTCGCGGCGATGTGAATGCAATCCGGATCGGCTCAAACTCGAATGTGCAGGATTGCGCCGTGCTGCACGGCATGCGGTATGTGTACCCGGTAATTGTGGGGGACTGGGTGACGATCGGGCATAACGCGACGGTGCACGGCTGCGTAGTCGACGATGCGTGCCTGATCGGGATGAACGCGACGGTTCTAAACAACGCGCGGATCGGCGAAGGGTCGATCATTGCGGCGGGGGCGCTGATTCCGGAGAACATGGTGATTCCCCCGAACTCGCTGGTGGCCGGGCTGCCGGGGAAGGTGCGGCGGACGCTGGGCGACGAGGACCGCAAGCTGATCCTGAAGTACGCGCAGAACTACCTGGACTACGTGGAGATCTGGAAGGAGGAGCCCAATGTGAAGGGAAAGGCAGATTCCCTTCGGGAATGACGAACAAAAGGGCAAACCCAACAGCAAAAGGAGGGGCGATCCGCTAGCCTCAGGTGTCGACGGGGAGCTCGAAACGCAAAATCCAGTTTTGCTGCACGCGTCAGCATTTGAGTGATGCACGACACGAGGGCCTGTTGCAATTGATTGCAAAAACTACCTCTGCAATTGATCGCGGTCCATTACTTTGTGATCAGAGGCTTCCGAGGCTCGCCCCACCATCGATGAAGAGCGTTTGGCCTGTGATGTAGCCGGCGGTCTTGCTGGCGAGAAAGGCGATGGCTCCGGCAATTTCGCTGGGATGCGCAAACCGCCGCATGGGGACTCTGGTCAACGAGTCTCTCGTATCGTGCAACCTGGCCCACCCGAAGCCAGCGTTCAGCTTCTCCCTCTCAGCGCGGCAGCGCGTTTGCCGATCTTTTTCATCGCCTCCTCGAGGCCGCGGAGTTCCTCGGGACTCAACTCCTGTGAGCTAGACCGCCTACCGAATTGGGCAGTCGCGATATACCCATCTGGCTGATGTGGCAAAGGAAGTAACTGTCGCAATCTGGTTTCTGAGGCGATCAGCCGAAGGAGCAACCAATGCCCACCTCCCTTGTAGACTTCTCGCATGAGCTTGCCGACACCGTCGAAAGCGCAGGTCAGTCCGTTATATCGGTGCTCGAAGGAGGCCGTGCTGGAGTGAGTGGAACCGTCTGGCGGAAGGGAATCGCAATCACGGTCGCCCACACAATTCACGGGCTCGATGACGTGACCGTAATCCTGCCGTCAGGCATTGAGACCAAAGCGACCGTCTCCGCCCGCGACTCGGGTACCGACATCGCAATCCTTCAACTGGCGCCGGATGTCCCGCCCGCTACGCAAGCAGACGACTCCAGGATTCGAACCGGGGAGATCGTGCTTTCCATCGGTAGGCGGGGGACGGATGGTCTTGCCGCAGCGTACGGCATCGTGAGCGCGATCAGTGGTTCGTGGCGAACCACTACTGGGGCCAGAGTCGACCGTTGGCTCCGCCTTGACCTCAATCCCTTTCCCGGTTTCTCTGGCGGTCCTGTGGTCAACGCTGCGGGCGAAGTCATCGGCATGGCTACTTCAGGACCCGGACGGTCAGCCGCAATCGTTCCCACTTCAACTGTGAATCGGGTCGTCGATCAGTTGATCAAGCATGGACACATCGTCCGCGGATACATCGGAGTGGGTTTGCAGCCGGTGGCATTTCCTGATGATGCTTGGCAGCTGTTGGGCATCAACAGCGGACGCGGCCTGCTGATCACTGCTATCGCTCCAGGCAGTGCTGCTGCAGAAGCTAAGCTTACCCTCGGCGATGTGATTGTCACGATCGACGGCAAGCCGCTTCGCTCTGGTGTAGGCCTCCAATCGCTTCTGGATGCCGAGACGGTCGGAAAGTCGGTCTCGATTGGTGTTGTTCGAGGAGGTCAATTACTGAACGTCCCGGTCACCGTCCGTGAGAGGACACCAACTGAGAGACCCAGATGAATCCAAAAGAGCGCATTGGCATCAATCTCAGTGACGCGGTTACGAGGATCGCTACACAGCTTCAGAAGATCACAGTCCGCGTTGTCGGATCGCGAGGGCGGCACGGCTCCGGTACCATTTGGAGTTCCCATGGACTGGTAATTACAAATGCCCACGTTGCCGGCTCGGATGTGCTCGAAGTGGAGTTCTCGAACAAGCAGGAAGTTCCGGCCTGGCTGGTTGCACGGGACCCGCAGCATGACCTCGCAGCGCTGGCCGTTTCGGTTCGCCCCCATTCATCCGCCTGCATCAGAAGCGCTCGCGAACTTCGTGCAGGCGAAATGGTGCTGGCCCTCGGGAACCCCGCTGGTGGTCCAGGAGCTATTACCGCGGGAATCGTTCATCAAGGCGTCGGCGATTCGCCGTGGCTCATGGCAGATATCCGGCTGGCGCCCGGAAACTCTGGGGGCCCGTTGGCGGACGCAAACGGCGCAATCGTAGGAATCAACAGCATGATCATCGGCAATCTTGGTTGTGCCATCACCAGCGATGCGGTAGACGACTTTCTCAGGAGGTTTCACCTCGCGGAGGCGGCATGATCCGGGTAAAGGTTCGATCGCCGTCGCCGTTTGCGCAGGCCGGTCTGGAGAGCGCAATCTCCGCCGACTCTCGTTTTGAAATCGTCGCTGGGCACGGATCCGATTCAGATCACCCCGACGTGATCCTGGTGGACGGACTCGATGCTGAGATTGCAACGGTCCCGGCCTCGCTGCCAAAAACCCAATCAACTCGATTCGTTTTGTTGACTGATGGAGTCGCTCCATCGGAGTTTGCCCGGCTCACGCAACTCGGCGTCCGCGCAATTCTGCCGCGCGATTCCTCGCCGCAGGAAATCACGGCAGCTCTTGAAGCCGCCAGCGAGGACCTGACCGTAATCGCTCCCGGGTTCCTTCAGGAACTGCTGCCCGCTGGACCGACAGACCGCGTTGAGACAGGTGACTACCTTCAGGAACCACTCACCGCGCGAGAAAGGGAAGTGCTAACTCTCCTTGCTGAGGGCGCAGAAAACAAAGAAATTGCTGCCAGGCTTAAGATCTCTGACAACACAGCCAAGTTCCATGTCAGCTCGATCCTTGGCAAGCTCGGTGCAACCACACGAACCGAAGCTGTAACCCGTGGCTACCGTCTCGGCCTCATCTTCATATGATTGATCCGGCACGATCAACCGAGAGTGTCGGCCAGCCTGAACAGGTGACGTATATCCCAATTTGCATGGAAGAGATCGTCGCCATTGGTCGGTTTTCCGCCCACGATGGATTTTGCCCGCGTAGCGGGGAGGGGCGACTCTCCTTCTCTAAGCCCCCGGACCAATAGCCCGTTTCAGGCCCCGGCAGGGATCAGGGATTTGTCAAGTAATGGTTCCGTTCCGAAAACTTCCGTATTATCGGCGATACGGAAGTTTCGTGCGACTGGCTCTCCGGCCAAAACTCAATCGGCTGAAGCGCTCTACAGCTTTGCGTAGTCGGCTTTAGCTCGCTGAAGGATAGGATTGTCGGCGTCGGCATTCTCCCAGAGAACGAGGAATTCTTGATAAGCGGCCTTCGCTCTCGCCCTGTCTTTGGCCTGGGTATATGCCCTTGCGATCTGGATGTGGGCGAGTGCGCCAATTGGATCGTCCGTCACTATTCCGCGGTGATCGAGGATCTTCTGGAATTCGGCGGCCGCCTCCGATGGCTTATTGAGGGCAAGATATGCCTGTCCGCGCACATAGATGGGATAGAGGGCTCCGAACAGGCCTGAGACGGCACTGGGAGGAATGCCCAACTCGTGAGGTGCCGCGGTTTGAAGAAGTTCCAGTGCGTGTTGAGGCTGTGCCCGGTTGAGCGCCAGTACAGCACGAAGTGTCGGCAAGTAGTTGAAGCGCACGGCGGTGTTTTCAGGAAACCGGTGTTCCAGATGGTCTGCCAGTGCCTGTGCGTGCGTGGTGTCGCCAACCAACGCCATGGCGAGAGCGCACCCATATGCGACCTCTCGATCATCCGAGAGTTCTAGCGCTGAGTGGGCCCACTCGGTTGCCGCTTCTCTGTTTCCGACCAGAGCTTCGCGAACGGCGGCTCCTGCCGCCCAAAGCGCAGCCCTCTCGGGCTGCCCTGCCTGTTGCGCCTGGGCGACTGCACGATGCGTGATCATTCGCGCGTTGTGCAAATGGCCTGAGTAAGCAGCCACGAAGCCTTCGCGGGCGGAGATCCAGTTCTCACCACCTGGCCGAGCACGTGCGCGGGCGGCTTGGTCCTCCATACCGGCACGGTCCCCATTCAAGAAGTCGATGTCGTAGGCGAGCATGATGAACTCATCGGCATCGAGACTGTGTGCAGCGGCCGCCCGCAGAGCCGCTTTGCCGTCGTCCATATGCCCGAGGTAAACATTGACGACACCCTCGTTGTAGTAACTGATCCAGGAATAGGGATCTATGTCGATAGCTTTGCGGCTTTCGGCGAGCGCCTTTTCGTAACGGCCGGGAGTCTTGTGAACCATCCCCCCGAGCATGTTGTGTGGAAGCGCATCCCTTGGGTAGGTCCGGGCCCAGGCCTCGGCGGTCTGCTGGGCGGCCTCCAGGTTTCCGGTCACAAGGATCTCGTAGTTGGAGGTGATAAAGAACTTCTCGCGTTCGCTAGTGCGGTCGCGCAACTGCCAGGCGCGAACGATACTGGTTGCCGCCAGACCAGACTGATCGAGATCGGCATAGATGCGTCCGAGAGACGCATGGGCCATGGCGAACTGCGGGTCGATCTCGACAGCCCGCTGGAAGAACGGCAGGGCTGCGGACGCGCCGTGTGCCGCATGAACCTGCCAGCCGGCGCTGTAGGCCTTCAGGGCATCGAGGGACGGCGTAGTAGCCTCGGCTAGGGGGGTCGAGTACTCCTGGACTGTGCTTCGCGACTCGCCCAGGCGGGAGCGCAACCTGCTGGAGATGTGGCTGAGGGCAGCGAGTACATCCTCTTTGCGCGCAACCTGTTCCTGCTCTTCGTCGAGGGTGTGTCCGGTGCGGCAGTTTCTGGCGCGCAGCCCGAGCACGTAGTCGTGGCCGAGCGGCGCGATGGAGCCCTCAATGACGACTACGGCCCCGGCGCGTTGGCACACGTCTCGTGCAGTTTCGCCGGCCAGACGGGCGTCGGAAGGTTGGCCCATTAGTCGGAGCGTCTGGTGAATGCGTTGTTCGGAAACCAAGCTGAGGAAGGGGGACTGTTCCAGTTGCACCTCCACGCCTTGCCTGAGGGTTCCGTCAAAGACCGGATCGGCGGTCGAGTTGGCGAACGAGGCCAGCACCACGGTGTCCTGCCCGGTGAGGGCCGGGCGCCTGAAGATCAGAACCCGAGCCGCGCCGGCAGCGAGCGCAAGCCCCACGGCTGCCGCGATCAGGATCAAGATCCAGGATCGTTTCTCCCTGATTTGAACCTTCACCCGAGAGTGACTCGCTGCAACGATCGTGAGTGGAGGGTCGGAGAGCACACGTACCTGCTCCGAGAAGCGGTATCCCCGACCAGGCACCGTCACTATCAACCGATGCTGTTCGGTCTCTCCTAGTGCCTTTCGCAATGCGAAGATGTTGCGGGTCAGATTTGTCTCTTCAACAAATGTGTCCGGCCACACCGCCCTCATTAGTTCGTCCTTCGAGACAACTTCGTCGGAACGGCGCACGAGCACGAGCAGGAGTTGGAAGGCCTTCGGCGTGAGCGGGACTGGCTCGCCGCCGCAAAGTAATACCTGCTTCGCAGGGTCCATATGGAAGGGGCCGAAATCGAAGCATTCTCTGCCAATATGAGTTCCGCTGGCCGCCATTGCCGAACCCTCGATTGAAATGTGAGTTGTTCCGAAGTAGCGGAATACTAGCACGGGGAATTGAAGGCCGCCGGATTTCGGCGCACCGGAGATGAGCAACTGAGGTAGCTGCGGCACTTAGCTGCGGCAGATAAATTCCAAGAAAATCCAATCTCATTTGCAAGGACTTCGGGAGCTGCTTTCGGGCAGGGTTGTCGTCGGTTGTCATGCAACAGCGATGGGCGCCATTCAGATGAAGGAGACAACGATCACCATCGAGACCATTTCTCTTCTGGTCCTACGGACCGGGGAGTTGAGGACGATGTGGTGCGAGGCATGTAAAGCGAACGTCCCGATCCTTGTAATCGCGAAACGGGACATCTGGGCGCTCCGCAGGCTCCCGCGGCATCTGCACGAGTCCGACACAGCCGATGGGATGGCTCTGATCTGCCTGAACTCGCTGCTCAGCGCGATTGCGGAGGATCGAATCAGCTAACGGCTGCCCTTTCGGGTTGCCAAAACAATAGGAGGAGATATGAAGCTCATACCGATTTTGGCACTGGCCGCGCTGAGTACACTGGCAGTTCCAACGCAATATCCAGCTCAAGCACAGGGACCCACGCCTGCCCGTTACACGATCACCGACATTGGGACCCTAGGAGGTGCGAACAGCTTCGCCTACTCGATCAACAACTCCGGGATGGTCGCGGGAGGATCGAATACGGCGGGACAGGCTGATTTCGTGTTGCAGACAGCGTTCCTCTGGGACGGTGGCCAGCCGGTCAACCTCGGAACGCTTAGCGGCTCCGCTTGCCCGGACTGCAGCAGCGAAGGCTCGGCTGTGACTGCCAATGCCACTGTTGCCCTACTTTCGGAGACCTCGGTCCTAGATCCAAACGGGGAGGACTTCTGCGAGTTCAACGTCAATCGTCAGGACCGACCCAATCATCAGTGCCTGGCAGCACTTTGGAGCAAGGGAACGCTGGCGGCGTTACCCACACTCCCGGGCGGCAACAACGCAGAGGCCTTCTACACGAACAAACGAGGCCAGACAGTCGGTGTCTCAGAGACCGGCACACCCGACGGTACCTGCGCTACACCGCATCAGGTTCTCCGGTTTGAGGGAGTGAGGTGGGCAACCGACGGCACGCCGTCGCCTCTCGCCCCGTTGCCAGGCGATACGGTCTCATTCGCCTTCACCAATAATGATGTGGGGCAGGCCGTCGGTTTCTCGGGGCTGTGCTCGAACGTCATTCTCCCACCCTTCGTGCCCGGCGGACCGAGCGCTCCGCACGCAGTGCTATGGGATGCCGAGGGAACTCCTCACGACTTAGGCACTCCGCCGGGAGGCGCGGGGATCAACGTTGGTCAGGCGATCAACAATCACGGCGAAGTGACGATGAACTCAGCGATGCTGGATGGGTCCACCCACGCGTTTGTGGTTGTGAACGGGGTGCCACAAGACCTCGGCACGTATCCATCCAATGCCTTCCTCACAGTCACGCCTTGCTGCAATACGATCAACAACAAGGGCCAGATCGTGGGCTTCTCAATCGATTCGAGCTTCAATCAGCGTGCGCTGCTCTGGCAGACCAAAGATCAGGAACCGGTAGATCTCAACACACTCGTTCCCGCGGACTCGCCTTGGTACCTGCTCATTCCGGGGGGCATTACAGATTCCGGGGAGATTGCGGCGACTGCTGTGAATCTGAATACCTTCGAGCTTCACGCCGTCGTAGTATCTCCAATGGCCGGGGTTGGTCACGCGGCACGTGGAGCAACAAAGCCTCCAAAGCTGCCGGCCAGCGTACTTAAGCGCCTTCAAAGGAGTCTTGGGCAATTCAGCCTTCCCTCTGCACAGTGACCCAGCAAGCTTGGGGCTGGATCGTCAGCCCCAAGCTGCGGCGTTGTGTTCCCCAGACCCGCACCAAGGGTTCTTGTGGACGGCGATTTGACATGGCATCGATCAGCAATGTGTCCACGCACGATCGATAGAAACTTGTATGTAGAAGCGTTTAAGGAACTTAGGTTGCCTTCTCCACCTTCTGCATCGGGATGCAGCTCCGCCGTATCCGGTCGCTAGGCTCGGGATCATGGAGCGCGCAACGACGGTCGAGGGGCACTTGTACCGCGGTCGTCATCATCAGAACACATACGAACCAACCCCCTACATTGGCAAGGAGCGCCCTACCGAGGTTTACACCTTCTGCTAGTTTGTCGGTTGTTCATGAAAGCTATTTCGGGAGCCGCGGACGATGCCGCTTTAGAACAGCTCGACAACTCCTGAGTGGCTCTTCCCGGTGCGTAGCATCCGTCAGACAGAGATGAAAGCGTCGCCATTAGGCAACGGTCCAATACTTGCTATTAAGATTAGAGATCAAGAGCTAAGAGCTCATGATCGAGGATGGAAGGCACAGACAGGATCACTACAGAGCTTGTCCGTACCATCTCAACACTTTTATCCGCGACCAATAACCGTGCCTGCCTTGGCTGAATACCATCGGGCAGGCGCAGCTTCACCACTTGGCCGCCGATCGGAAAGAAGTCTCGATACGGTCCCTTCATCGCCATCGGGTTCGTCAGATTGACCAGATGAACCGTCAAGGAGCCGGCGTTACGCCACATGGTGACATCCATCAGCCCCGGCCCATCCACCTCAATGATCGGTTCTTCATCATTCGCCCAGCGCACGGTGTTCCGCAGCACCTTCAGATGGTCCTCGCATAAGACCTCCCAGAAGGTGCGATCAATATCGAACGGGAAATAAGCGACGCGTCCGCCAGGTCGGCGCAGATATAAACATGAGATGTCGGTCTTTGCCGTGCGTGGATAGACTTTCTCCATCGGCAGGTCAGGATAGCTCGGGATCAGCGTGAGGGGCGTCTCCGCAAATCTCTCGCGAGGCGTCACCTCAAGCCGCGAAACCCCGTTTATGATGCGCGGCGCATCCTCGAGCCCAGTGAAGATTTCATGTCGCGGCAGCGCCTCATGCTCCAGCCTTATGTACGAGTTCAGCATCGGACCCTCGCGCCTTCCGGAGAAATCCACTCCAAACAAGTCAGCGAGCGCAAAGTTCTTACGGGGAGCGCCCGTTTCGTCATAGAGGCTCGTCTCATATGTGGCAATCAGGCTGCCGCCGTTCTTTACAAACGCGCGAAGCTGATCGCATTGCACATCGCTCAGCGCTGCAATATTTGGCAGAATCAGCGTTTTATACGGAGCAAGCCGCCCGGCGTCGAGCAGTTGATCGTGCACCATTTCGAACGGAATGCGCGACTCGACCAGAGCCTGGTACCAGCCCAGCCCATGGTTCTCCACCTTGGCAGCGGCCTGTTCCCCGCCGTAGTACCACGCCGTCTGCTGCGAGTAGACCAGCCCGACACGCGCCAGCGGCTGCTGATGGGTCAGGTAAGCCTGATGCTTCTCCGTCCACAGATAGAGGTCCTCAACTCCCCTCAGCCAGCGCTCATCATGCAGCGTCCCCGAGAATTTGCTGAACCAAGGACGCATCCCATTCGCCAGCCCATCCAGCACCCATATGCGAATCTCCGCACTGCCGTTGACACTATCCTTCCAGCGATACGGCTCCTCAACACCGATACCAAAGAGGCCGATCACCGGCTTCGCTCCCATCGTTGCGCGAAACTCCTTTGCAGTCTTGCCCATCAGCCATGGGGCGGCCAGCCCATGCCGGGCCTGCCTGTCGGCAACCAGCATCGGCGCCCGATGGCTCGTCGCAATCGAGTCCATCTGACTCAGCGCACCACTGCCGTTATTCGGAATCATGCTCGCCTCAGGATCAATCGCTCGAATCTCCGTATTCCAGCGATCAAGCAAGGCAACCAATCGCTTCTGCCGCCACGCAATATACGCGCGCCGAGCAGGATCTTGAACATCCGCCGTTCGCGGCAAATTGAAGCCCGTAGCCGCCCTAAAATCCTCGCGGCAGTGCCGGCAGTAGCAATCGCCCGAACCATCCCATCGGTTGAGAAAGATTCCATCCGGGCGATAACGCGACATGATCTCGCGATGCACCGCCGTCATGAACTCAAAGTTGTAAGGCCCCATCGCGCACGTCACCCACATCTCCGGCGAGGACCAGTGCCGGCGCGGATTACCTTCTGCATCCACTGCAATCCAATCCGGATGCGCAGCCTTCGTATCGTCATACGTGGCATGCGGATCGGTACGCACCAGCACGGACATCCCCAGCTTGCGGCAGCCCGAGATCAACTCACCCAGCACATCGCGGTCACCCAGCCACTCACTCCTGTGATGAAGCGGGATCTCCGTTGGATAGTACGCAACGCAGCCCCCTCCGCTGAGACACACACCATCTGATCGTGTGCGCTTGAAGTAATTCAGCCAGAAGCCAGAGTCGAAGTGAGCAGGATCATCTTCCACCAGCGTCAGCTGAGCCCACCGCATGGGTTTCGAAGCCCACGCCGGAACCTCAATGTTGGCAGAACGAGGAGGCTGCCCTAACAGCAAATCCGGCGCAACATGCATCAGAGCAGCGGCTGCCCCCGACCTAGCAGTGGACTGCAAAAACTCCCGACGCGTTAGAGGAGATATTTCCATGCGCGCAATGGTAAATGAGCAATCTTAGAGCGCATGGCCACGCTGACAACGGAGCGTTTCGGAGGCGATTGCCCACACTGCGCAGCGCTAGGGGCAGGAGGACGACATCACCGTGCTGACTGTGGAACGCGCGCCGAAGCCGGAGCCGGTGATCGTGTGAAATGAGCCATCGATTACGGCCTTCCCACTTGCAAATGTCGTTCGCGCAGTGGGGCGTCTCGGAGTTCTCATTGTGCCGCTACCGGAGTTACGAGATTGCGACGCGTTTGCCACTTGGGCAGGCCCGAATAATCATCTTCCGGTCATTGGCTTGGCTACCGGCCGACCCGTGGATCGAGTTCGGATGAACGTTGCTCATGAACTGGGTCACTTGGCGTTGCACCAGTCCGCGCATATGGGGTCCAAAGAGAATGAAAGTGAGGCTTATGCATTCGCGGCCGAATTTCTTATGCCTGCAGCAAATATTCACGCGGAGCTCGCAGCAGAAAAGCTCAGCTTATTCAGGTTGGCAGAACTGAAAAAGAAATGGCATGTTTCTATGCAATCTCTATTACGCTTATTCGGTAGGGCACGTCCTTTGCCTTGGCCTTGCGAATCACGGTATCGGTCAGCGCCATCGTGCCTCCAAAAAAGCAACAGTTTTGGAGATACCCCCAGCTCTACGGAGAGATACCCCCAGAGATACCCCAGCAGGAACCGGCTTCCATAGTACGCGGCTGGACGCAAAAGACGAAAACCCCAGATTTTTCTGGGGTTTCTGGTCTTGTTTAGGATTGTCTTGGATGCTCTTGGAAGAACTTGTGGCGGAGAGTGGGGGATTCGAACCCCCGATAGAACTTTTGATCCTATAACGGTTTAGCAAACCGCCGCCTTCAGCCACTCGGCCAACTCTCCGCGGGGTAGGCCTTGATTATATCGGAGCGGAGCAGGTTTCCGCTCTCTTTACTTTCCGGGGTTAGCTCGGGCCGGGCGGTTCTGGCGCGCCACCCTGTCCGGGGAGTGTTGGGTTCGAGCGCCGCTTGCGGGAGAGAATGAAAAGTCCCGCGGCGGAGGCGAGGCCGGCAAAAGCAAGAAGTGGCACCGCAGCAAGACCGTGCTTTGGTTCGATGTGGCCGTCTTCGATGAGGCCGTGTTTGGCGCGCGGCAGTGATGGCCGCAGGCCCATCTGTAAAACCTCGGCGAGATGCATGGCTCGACGCGAAGTGCCGTGCGAGATCTGCTGACGGCAGCTGAAGCCGTCGGCGACGATCACGGTGTCGGGAGCGGCGGACCGCACGCTCGGAAACAGAACGCGTTCGCCGATCTTCATCGAGAGGTCGTAGTGTTCGGCCTCGTAACCGAAGGAGCCGGCGAGGCCGCAGCACCCGGAGTCGAGCACTTGGGGTTGAAGGCCGGCTTCGCGGAGGAGGTTCTCTTCCGGCGAGACGCTCCAGAGCGCTTTATGGTGACAGTGGCCGTGAATGACGGCCTTGCTGCCGAGGAGCTGCGGGTTATGTCGAGCCGGGCGGTAGCCGACGCTCTCGAGGAAGTCAGGGAAGAGGATGATCTGCTTCTGAAGTCTCTTTGCAGCCTCGTCGTTGGGGAAGAGGTTGATGAGTTCATCGTGGAAGACCGAAGCGCAGCTGGGTTCGAGGCAGACGATTGGCGTGCCGGCGGCGATCTCTGTGGCGAGCGACTTGAGCACGGTGCGCAGGTAGGTCTTCGCTTCGCCGAGCATGCCGAAGTCATAGAGCGGACGACCGCAGCAGAGATGTTGCTCCGGTACACGCACGCGGAAGCCGGCGTCTTCCAGAACTTCTACGGCTGCTTTTGAGGTGTGCGGGAAGAGGTAGTTGTTGAAGGTGTCGGCCCAGAGGATAACCTCGCCGCGAATGTTCATCGGGCTGCTCGAGGTTGAGCTTCGCTTCGCGAACCAGTCCTTAAAGGTCTGCGGAGGGAAGGCGGGCAAATCGCGATGCCGTGTGATGCCGCCGAGCTTTTTCGCAATGGAGGCGAAGCTGGGTGTCTGCGTGGCGAGGTTTGCGAGCGCAGGTGCGAGCGATGCGAGTTGCGCCCACTTGTCGATGAGCCCCATGGCGTAGGCCGCGGGTGGGCGCGTGCGGCCTTCGTAGTAGTGCGCGAGGAACTCGGCCTTATAGGTTGCGACGTCGACGCTGACGGGGCAGTCGCCCTTGCAACCCTTGCATGCGAGACAGAGGTCAAGCGCGTCTTTGATGTGCGGATCGCGCCAGCCATCGTCGATAACCTCACCGCGCAGCATCTCGAAGAGCATGCGTGCGCGGCCGCGCGTGGAATGTTCCTCCTCTCGCGTCACCTGGAAGCTTGGGCACATCGTTCCGCCTTCGAGCTTGCGGCACTTGCCGACGCCGAAGCAGCGTTCGGTCGCGGCGGCCATACTGCCACCATCGTCTGGGAATTGAAAGATAGTGAGCACCGGCTTCGGTTTGTAGTCGGTGCCCGTGCGCAGGTTTGAGTCGAGTGGATAAGGGTCGACGATCTTGCCTGGATTCATCTTTCCTGTTGGATCCCAGATCGTCTTGAATTCGCGAAAGGCGTTGACGAGGCGATCGCCGAACATGATCGGCAGGAGTTCTGCGCGCGACTGCCCGTCACCGTGTTCGCCGGAGAGCGAGCCGCCATAGTCGGTCACCATATGAGCGGCCTCGGTAACGAAGCGGCGATACTTCGCAACGCCTTCGGTCGACTTGAGATCGAAGTCCAGGCGTGCGTGGATACAGCCTTGGCCAAAGTGGCCGTAGATGATGCAGTAGTAGTCATAGCGCTTGCAGAGCGCGTCGAAGTCGCGAAGATACTTGCCGAGTTTGGCGGGTGGTACGGCGGCATCCTCCCATCCGGGCCACGTCTCGGGACCCTTGCCTGGCACGCGCGTTGCGCCGAGCCCACGCTCGCGCACGTCCATTGCATCGTGCTGATCTTTCTTGTTGACCAACAGATTCAAGCCGAGGTGGTCGCGGTCGTGCGACTCGACCCAACGCTTCGCTTTTTCGCCCATCGCAAGAGCCTTCGCGTCTGTCTCGGCGCCGAACTCAACGAGTAGCCACGCTCCGCCTTTGGGAAAGTGTTGAAGGCCGGGAAGAGATTTTCCTTTGCGCTCCTCGTTCTCGATGATGCGGCGCTCGAAACCCTCGATGGCGATCGGGCCCAGCTCATCGATGCTCGCGGCGTGATCGCCTGCAGTTGCGACTTCGGGATAGGTGATCACCAGCAGAACACGGTGCTGCGGGCTGTGAATGAGCTTTGTCTTTGCACGCAGAACGAGAGCGCAGGTGCTCTCGGTTCCCACCAGCGCACGCGCGACATGAAACCCGTTCTCGGGCAGCAGATAGTCGAGGTTGTAGCCAGAGACGCGGCGCGGAATCTGCGGAAAGCGTCGGCGAACGTCGTCAGCGTAAGTGTCGCGCAACGTCTGCAGGCGTTGATATATCTCGCCCCTGCGTCCTCCGGTCTCTACGATCTTCCTGAGCTCGCGATCGCTTGTGGCGCCGACAGTGATGCGAAGACCATCGTAGGTGAGGATGTCGAGCTCTTCAATGTTCTCCGATGTCTTTCCGCCGAGCACGGAGTGAGCACCGCAGGAGTTGTTGCCGATCATCCCGCCGATCGTGCAATAGGAATGTGTCGCCGGATCAGGCGCGAAGGTAAGGCCGTGCTTTTCGGCGGCGTCGCGCAACTGATCGTTGATCAGTCCGGGTTCGACCCACGCGTACCGTTCCTTCGAGTTCAGCTCAAGCAGGCGGTTGAGGTACTTGGAGAAATCCAGCACAACCGCGACATTGCAGGTCTGCCCAGCGAGGCTGGTTCCAGCACCGCGACCCAGGATGGGGATGCCGTGCTCGCGGCAGACCGCAACGGTCTCAATGACATCGTCGATCGTGCGCGGAATGACAGCGCCAATGGGGACCTGACGATAGTGCGATAGGTCGGAGGCGTAAATTGCTCGGGATCCGGGATCGAAGCGCACCTCGCCTTCGGTTCGCCTGCGAAGCTGGTCGACGAGTTCCGCAGAGAGCGATGGAGAGACCTCAACTGGGACAGGGGGCATTGCTACTCCGATAGCAAAAACGATGTCTCTGTTAATCCTAGACCGCGTACGCGTAGGTCTCGGGCACCTCTTCTCCTTCATGCCATGGGCACGGGCTTCCAGTGGATTCAGGGCGATGGTGCCATCAATGTGAGCTTGATCTGAGCTTCCCCGAGCAGCACGACTCGCGCGTCGCCGATGGCTGCGAGCAGCGGATATTCAGCGGTGTTGATGAAGGTGAGCGGTTGTGCACCGCGGGCGAGCTCAGAGAGCGCCTGGCTGGTATTGAAGACCGGTCCCATCGCACCCCCTGTTTATGGGATGACGGGAGCCGCCGGAGCGTTGTCAACTAAAGAGTAGCTAAGCGGTCGCGAGCACGCAGTTGCGTCCCGCGGCCTTTGCCTGGTAGAGCGCCATATCTGCCCGTTCCATCATCGTGTGGACGTTGTCATCAACGCCGCGGTATGTTGCGATGCCGACGCTCGCGGTCACGCTGATCATCTGAACGCGCTCGCCGTTGCGAATGCCGCTGCCGGGCAGCAGGATCCGCTCGATGTTACGGCGCACACGCTGCGCGACCAGGAGTGCAGCATCTGCGGCCGCGCCGGGCAGCAGAACGGCGAACTCCTCGCCACCCCAGCGGCCAAGGACATCGATGCCGCGCACGGAGTCCTGCATCTTTTCTACGACCGCACACAGCGCCTGATCGCCGGCCTGGTGTCCGAAGCAATCGTTAATCTGTTTGAAGTGGTCAAGATCGACCATCAGGACGGAGAACGGTGTCCCAGTCCGCTGTCCGCGGGTCAGTTCCTTTTCGGCCCACATCAGGAAGACGCGCCGGTTGTAGATGCGGGTCAGCGGATCGGTGCTCGCCATCTGCTCGAGACCCGTGGTCAGCATCGCTGTCGTCATCCAGAAGAAGCCGAAGGCGACACCCAGCGCGACCGCAACAAAGAGGCCGAAGGTGACGGTCTCCTCGGTATAGAAGGCGGCTGGCTGTGACAGCAGGCCAAGTCCAACTGCGAGCACGCGGAGGACGTTGTAAAAGACGAAGGCCAGAAGCAATCCCGCCGTAAACAGCGCAGAGGTGCGGACGGCGCGACGTGCCACGCCGATGAGCGTAAATGCTGTGTGGCCGCAAACGACCGCGATGAGAAGCCCCGCCACCATGATGCGTGAGCCATAAGGCCCAAACCCCGGAGGCGAATAAATCAAGGTGAGGTCCACCGCCGCCTGCAGGACGAGCAGCGCCACCCCGAACGTTGGAAATAACGAGCATCTTTCCGACAGCTCCAGCACGGCCACATGCAGCAGGACGAACGACCCGAGAACCAGAACGTCTGCGAGTGGGATCGTCGCCAGGATGGGCAGTTTGCCGTGACAGGCGAGCAAAAACGCGCCGGCGGCGCCAGCGGCAAAGGATCCGCCCAGCCAACCCAAACCCCGCAGCAGTGGATTGCTCAGGCGCACGATGACCAGGCCCACGCTGCCGCAGGCCAGGAAGATTGCACCGAGAAGGAGAATGAGTCGAATCGCCATGGGATTTAGGTGAAGCCCAAAAATCAAAGGGGGTTCTGCGGGCTACAAGTGCTCGGCACGGTCCTCTGAATCCCCCTCTTTTCGCTAGGTTGGTTATCGGCAATCCGAACAAAAAAAGCCACCACACAGAAGTGGTAGGTGTGTCCTCCGGTATGCACGCTTGACGTGCAGACGGGTTACTTTTCGGGGGCCGAATGGGCCTATTGTATGCAGCAACTTAGCTGTATTTGTAAACGCCAAAAGACTTCCACAGGCGACCCGCGCCATTGGTTACTTTTGGCGCTATTCGCGAGGCGCAGAACACCGCTTTCACGCACGCCTGACGGAGGCTGCGCATGCTGAAGTTCAATGAATTTCTGACTGGAGGTAATGGTTCTAAGGCATCATCTGCAACACAGGCGAGCGCTGGGCACTCGCTGACGCAGGCGGCCGCCGGGTAGCTCTGCGACGAAGCGCATCCCGGCGACGCGCTCCTCGTGATCAGATCGATTGGGTGATTTGGCCCGGGATTACCACTGCAACAGGACGAGCTCCGAGCAGAAAGCCGGCCCCATCGCTGCCAGCATGCTGTGTTCGCCCGGCTTGCCCGGTTTGTTGAGCAGGTAGTCTTCCATGATCGAGAGCACCGAGGCCGACGAGAGATTGCCGACCTCGCGAAGACTGGTCCATGAGGCTTCGAGCGCATAGGGAGGAAGATCGAGACTCTTCTCCATCGCCTCGAGCACCTTCGGCCCTCCGCTGTGGAAGATGAAGCTGCAGATCTCTTTCACTGAGAGGTCGTTGTCCGCCAGGAACTCATCCACGTTGGACCGCAAGTACTTGTTCACAAGGTCAGGAATCTCAGAAGAGAGCACAACGTTAAATCCATTGTCCTTGAACTTCCATCCGACAAGGTGTTCGGTCCCGGGGTAGAGAGTCGAGCGTGTGTCCATGACGCGCGGGCACGGGGGATCCGCCTCGGTCCGCAGCTTCATCGCCAGAGGTGTCTGATCGCCGGCGAGGATCACTGCCGCTGCACCGTCACCGAAGAGGCCGCAGGCAACAAGGTTGCCGACCGACTCATCGGCCTCCTGCCACGTCAGCGAGCAGAGTTCGACTGCCAGAAGGAGCGCGTACTGTTTCGGGTAAGCGCGCACGTAGTCCGCGGCACGCGAGATGCCGGCAGCGCCCGCCACGCATCCAAGACCAAAGATGGGCGTGCGCTTGATATTCATGGGGAAGTTCATCAGGTTCGTCAGCCGGGCATCGATACTCGGGGTCGCCAGGCCGGTAGTGGAACAGAAAAAGATCGCCGAGATGTCGGTCGTCTTCAGGCCCGACCGTTCTAGAGCCGTCGTAATAGCCTGCTGGCCGAGCTTGATCGCTCCTTCGATCCACGCGTCGTTCGTCTCGCCGAATCCCGAGAAGCGGCCATAGCTGTCGATGGGAAACATGAGGTGACGGAATTCAACGCCGCAGTTGGAATGCAGGCGGTCCATCAGACGTGATTCATTCGATTCAGTGGACTTGTTCTTGCGGAACCCCTTGAGCGATTCGGTGATCACCGACTGGGGATACCGGAAAGGAGGGTATGCCGTGGCTACGGATGCAATGCGCATTTCATGAACGACCTCTCATGGAGATGGGGCTGATTAACAAACTCAGCAAGTGCCATCTGGCAGGAGTGCAACAAACCTGTGCATCACATACTGAGTAACGGAGTGCACTCAGCACAGACAGGTTAGGCCCGGGGGCAACAGTTTCAGCGATAGGACTCAGCCCGCGGTATGCGGCCCAGCCTTAGTTGTTATCCGGCTAGGTATGGTTGTACTCGGTCTTCTTTTGGACGTTCGGCTTACGGTTTGGTGATTCATACCTGAGGCGATTGTGGAATCTTTTTGGATTCCCGATTCCGCATAACTGCTTGATCACGCGGAGTCTTTGCTCAGTGTCACCCCATCGCCTGATGAATACCAGTCGCAAATCCCCATTGTTTTCAGTCGCTTTCCAATCGTTTTCCCGCCCTGTGACGGGCAGGTAGCGCTTCCTATGGAAGTTCTAACTCGCGTTTTGAAGTCTTTGAAATCAGCGGATTTAAACATAGGTAAGAGTGATGATTTTGAATCTGCGCGAAGTCACGATAGTTGGATTGACGACCTTGCGACGCGACGACAGTTCTTTGATCTTGTGAAAGTAAATTCGGATTGTTCGTCGCTCGGACAGGCGGTTGTGGCTCGACAGTTTCGCGCGCACGCAAAAAGGCTGGCGCCCGCGACATCTTACGATGACACGAGCACCAGCCTTTGAGGTGGTTAGAAGGTGAACTTACCGCTGAGCTGTAACTGGCGCGACGATCCGCCGTCGCTGGTTGCAAAGCGGGTTGCAGTGATTTGTCCAAAGGCCGCCGACTGCACGTTGCCGGTCGGCTGCCCGAAGTTCGGGTGATTCAGCATGTCGAACGCATCGACCCGCAGCGTGAAGGCAACGCTCTCCCAGATGCGCGTCTGCTTCTGGAATGACATATCCCAGTTCGCGAAGCCGGGTCCGGTACCGTAGTTGCGCTGGATGTTGCCGACTCCCGTATAGGACAGCGAAATGCACGGGTCATTCAGCGCCGCTGTCGCTGGGTTCACAGCAGACGGATTCGGGCACGCCGTCGTCGCTGCAGCGATTCGGGTCGACACAGCCACCACCTGAAGAGTGCAGTTTGAAGTCACGTTCGTCAGATCGCAGACGTTTCCGCTGTAGCTCTGGCCTCCCGGGTTCTGGAAGTACTGAATGTACGACTGACCTGCCGGCTGGATCTTACTGCGGTTGATGTGACCCAGGAGATTCGGTCGAATGTTGCCGGCGATCCCGTTGAAGCCGGAGGTCGATGCCAAAGTATTCAGCGGGTTTCCAGTCTGGTATTGGAAGATGCCTTGCAGGCTGAATCCCTCCTTCCAGCGATTACCCTTGAACGGCAGGTTGTAGATCGCGGTGCCGGCGAAGTGATTCCGCACGTCAAAGTCCGACAAACCGTAATTCCCGGCCGGATTGTTGGCGTCCTGCAGATTCCCGTTAGCCGTAAGTGTCCCTTGGGAGCCGAGTGAGTTGATGTCCATCGACTTCGCCCACAAGTAGTTCGTGTTGAACTGCATCCCGTTATGGAACGTCCTATCGAGCGTAATCCACAGCGCGTTGTAGTTCGAGTAGCCGATGCTATTGCGGGTGTTAATGTTCGAAGCAATCGAAGCTCCCGGTGCAATCGGGCTGTTCGTCGCCAGCGTGTTGTACGGCCGCGGGCTTCCAGGGGGTCCACTAGCCTGGTTGAAATTCGTGTTAATCAGCAGATGGTGGCCCGTCGATCCGTAATAGCCGATCGACCCGACCAGCGACCATGGCAGCGCCTGCTGAATATTGAAGTTAAAGCTCTCGATATACCCGTTGTGGTAATTGGGGTTGACGTATCCGAGCGCAAACCCCGACGCCGCCGCGGCCGAGGTATAGATGGTGCCCAATGGCTGCGGCTTGGCACTGTTGCTGTAGGAGACGGCCGATGTGAACGGCGGATTGCTCGTCAGAATCGTGGACGTTCCCGCCACCGGCTGGTCGACAAGATAGCCATAGGCTCCACGAATGACCGTCTTCTGGTTGTTGAACAGGTCGTAAGCGATGCCGACCCGCGGTTCGAAATTGTAGTTCTGCTTATATGGCTCCCTCGGAAGTCCATTGGTACCAACCTGTATCAGCGTGCTGGTCGTGCTGCCCACAGGTTGGAACATCGACATACGGTTCTCGCCTTCCACCGGTGTACCGTTCCATTCGAAGCGCAAACCGTACTCCAGCATTACACCCGGCGCCAGCTTGTAGTTGTCTTGGATGAATCCACCCACCGCCGTCGCATACATACGGTAGTCGATGATGTTCGGCTGCACCGTAAACACCGGGCTGACGCTCGCCGCGAGTTGTGCGGCTGTCATTTGCAACGTGCCGATATTCCCGGTGAAGCTGTACAGCAGGTAGCGCCGATACTCGCCACCCCATTTGATCTGGTGATTCCCGGCAACCATTGTGACCGTATCCGCCAGCACACCGGTCGTTGTGTTGCGGCCCTGCGGGAAACCCGACGGTCCGCCGAAGGTAAAGCTATCGTCAGTGACCGTGGTCTGCGGAATACCGACAGGCCCGCTCAGGCCAACTCCGAGTCCCAGGCTGGTGGGATCGAGCAGGTTTGCGGGATTGAATGAGATCGAGATGCGGTTGAAGCCCACGCGAGCCTCATTGGTGACCCTCGGCGAAAAGATGTGAACATGCTGCAGCGTCCCGATCTGGCGATGAGCAGCGCGGTGGTCGCCCCATCCCGGGAGCGTGTCACCCTGCAGCGCAGGTTCGGTGCGCACATCCTTCTGGAACGCATAGAACCCGTGCAACGAGTCACTGTCCCCAAGCTTCTGGTAGACGTCACCGGTGTACTGATCGATCTGCACAGGTCCCGGCGTGAATGAAACGTAGGCGTTCCCGCTGTTTGGCGCCGGGATGAGCGCTGCCATGTTCGCGCCAACCGTGCCCGGGATGAACGCCGCGCGCTGCGCTGCAGTGAACACCGGGCTGTTCTGCAAAATGCCCTGATGCTGCCGCAGGCCCTCGTAGCTGAAGAAGAAGAAGGTGTGATCCCGATAGATGGGACCGCCGACGCTCACGCCGAAGTTGTTGCGCTTCAGCGGGGCCTTGGCGCCCGTCCCAAACGGCAACGTAACGCCGGTCGCTGGGTTGTAGCTGCGGTTGAAGTAGTTGCGAGCGTCCAGCGCCTCATTGCGGAAGTAGTCGAACACTTCGCCGTGGAACCCGTTTGTGCCCGAGCGTGTGGCCACCGTCACAATCGAACCGTCGCTGCGTCCATATTCGGCGCTGAACGTCTGGTTGTTGATCTTGAACTCGCTCGTCGTGCTGATCGACGGCTGGAAGGTGATCTGGTTCTGGCTGATGTCGTTCAGGTTGATGCCGTTGATCTGGAAGTTCACCGAGTCTTCGCGATTGCCCGCCGTGATGAACGAGTTCGCTCCCAGGCCGCGGCTCGTCGCCGTGAGGCTGCCGTTCGTCGGAGCCACCACCCCTCCCGGTGTCAGCACCGTGAGATCCAGGAAGTGCCGTCCGTTCAGAGGAAGCTGCTGAACCTGCCGCTGATCGATAACCTGTCCGACAGTTATCGTGCTGGTTTCGATCTGACCTGCGGCCTGTGCCTCTACCTGCACGGTCTCCCCGGCGGAAGCAACTGCCAGCTTCAGGTTGAGCGTCACCTTGCTGTCGACGTTCAGCGTCAGGCTCGGTACGGTGTTATTGCTGAACCCTGCTGCGGTTACCTTCACGGAGTAGTCACCGGGCTGCAGGGCGGGTACTGCATAGAGACCTTCTCCGTCAGTGTCGACGGCGCGGTCGGCTCCGGTTCCAATCGAGTGAACTACGACGTGTGCATTGGGAACCGCGGCTCCCGTGGGATCGCTTACGGTTCCTGAGAGAGATGCTGACGACTGGCCAAATGCCGCAACGGCCGTTGCGGCGAAGAGTGCAACCAACAACTGTAATTTGTACTTCATGAATCCTCCATTCGGTACACGACCGCTCGCGTCAGTGGTTGAGTGCCAGAACACGCGAGGCGTAGAGGTTGAGAGACAGGTCGATTCTTTGAACTATAAAACAAATAACCGTGAACTCGACCCGGTTCAACGGCAACCTGTCACAAAGTAGGTTGACCCGTGAGAGGCCCGTCACTAAGGAAGGAAAGTGGCGTGAAACCTGCTTAGATTATCGCTCTTCTCGAGATTGGTCTTCCACGGTTGACGAGAGAATGACCCGAAAATGACACTCTAATGACAATCACTTCTCAGATCGAAATTACTGGAGCACCGGGCCGGGATTGAACCGGCGAATACTGGTTTTGCAGAACTATAACTGGGTTTGTAGTAATTCGTAGCTGTTCGCAGAAACGCTGATGAAATCAGGGATTCCGCGAACATTTGCGAACGGCTGAGAATGGCTCTGGTCGCTACATTTTCCGCTACAGTCACTACATTTCTCACTACAGAAAATGATGTGAGACCCACGTTAGGAACAGATCGCGAACGGCTCGTCATATCGTTTTGACTTGCAATAGTCTCGCTAGTGCAGCGCGACGTATGCCTGGCGGCAAGTAAGGCAAACCCTACAAAGGAGGGTCCACAAACGCCAGATCGTCAATGGGGCTATCCCCACGCCGGTTCGCGTTTTTAGAACCACACCATGCCGCGCCACGCCAAACCACGCCATACCACGGATGAGCCGTTCGCTGCCCAACATAGTAGCAGCCCGTCTTCGCTTAGACGAGGGTTTGTTAGCCGTACAGACGGCGTTCGCTTCATTGGGGTCGCAGGAATAGGGTGCACGTAGGCACCGTTAGCGTGCCAAGGCACCTCGGACGGAGCCGCATGACTGAAAGCCTGCCCTGGCGATGCGTGGTGAGGGTGGAGGTGGGTGGTGAGTCGGCAACCCGCTGTGCTTACTCAGCGGCGGTACCCTGAACCATTTCTAGGGCTTCGCGGTAGAGAAAGGGCACCCAGAATTCGGGCTTATCGCGTGTTCCTCTCTCTTCGAAAAATCCTACATCTACAAGACTCCGAGCGGTGGTCACAGCTGCATCGGGGTCAATGTTCCAAATCGCGGACAACGTTTCGGGACTCTGTTGAGTTTTTGCGCCGCGCAGCTGTTCGCACTTCTCTTTGAGGCTTGGATACTCAGCGTAAAGCGTCTGTTCCAGTCGTACCGTCGATACCTCGGGAAGACCCTCTTTGATTGCTACTCGAGTGAAAAGCTGGTTCGATGGCGCTTCTGGTTCATTCAGCTCCAGCTTGCGATACTGTACGTCACGAATGCTGTTCAGGAGGTGGATGAGCTCGCGGGGCGCGGGCTGCCTCGTGCCGTCCTGCACTCGACTGAGCAGCCAATCCAACGTGGAAGGCTTGTTCGGTCCCGAATCAACCTGCTCGGGAAACATTCGATAGAAGAGAGCTTCTTGTTCGCTAGGATTCAGGTTCGCGTCCTGTTGTATCCCGTAGAAGTCTCTAAGTGGGGGATGTTGGAGCGAGCGACGGATAATTAGGTTCAATAGCGAAGACCTATTCCATCCGATAGTTACGGTTCGGGTGATATGGCTTGCCTCTCGCAGGCCCGCGCTTGTCAAACGTCGCCATATATCGGTTCTCAGGAAGATTTTCAGCTTGAGCCTCTCGTAGCCTTGAAGGTCTAAATACGCTTTGAACAGTGCCCTGAGGGCGTTCTGTTCAAGCTCTGGCGTCTCAGCAAACGCGACGTCCAGACGATCAAGAAGCACCCACGCTTGCTTGCCAGCTTGGGCTAGTGAGCGGTCGGCGGCTTCAAAGAGATCATCAACAGAAACGGCCCCCGCGGATCGCTGTTCTTGCGAGGGGTTCTCAAATAGAAGCTTGCCGGTCAGAGTCGGCGTGCCTGTGAATGCGTCAGCGCTCACGCCGCCTTCGATACCGCTGAATCGCCTCACGTAATCTCGCACAGTGCGCAATAGGCCCTTCAATCCTCCCGCTGACTCCAGAAGGCCGATCTCTTCTAGCGCCGCGACGACGGCAGCCCCGCTGTCATCGAGGTCACCTCCGTGCTTAATGACCCTTCCGAGTAAGGACAGGAAATAGAGCTTCCACAGATCAATGAACTCACGTTCCTTGGCAGGCGGCTCCGTTGCGAGGTCTTTGAAGACGGTGGCACCGCGCGGGTTTTCTGCGGTTATAAGCTCGATTCCCGAGGCTCGGAAATCGGACTCGTGGTCCAAGAGAAGGAAGTAGAGTGCACTCTTACCGGACCCCTTTGCGCCATATACGATGTCCGCGTCCCCGGCGCGAACTTGCCGCCACTGATCTGTGGCTACGAAGTATTTGCCCAAAAGCTCGCGTTCTTCTTCAGCTATACGTCGCCCGAAGGTTAAAGTTTCAAGGACGTCCCTCGAGGTCACCGGTGGATCCTTCCTTTGCTCCATTTGATTACCGCCCGAATCTTTGGCGACCTTGCATCTCCGATAGTAACCGTTGCCGGGGCCTTCATGCCGCCGGTCATGCCGCTGCACATGCCTTTGAAAAGTTTCGACATTTGCGTTTGCTGGAGGAGGAGGTTGTTGACCTCCTGGGGAAACCCACAGCGGACCTCAGCACAATGGAGCCATGCCGCCCGTGCAGGTCAGCATTCAGGACTGGCCGTTATACATCCTTGTCATCTTCATCGACCGCCAGCGCCGAGCAACGCATCGGACCGATTCGCCACTTCCGATCCAGTGAGCCGGTGATGGAGATGCTGCGGCGCGCGCACGCCAACCTGGAGACCATCAACCTCGTGGAGAACGCGCTGGCCGAACGCCGCCCCGGTGATGATCGACCTGGACCTCACAGACGAGCAGTTCGCGGCGATTCAGAGGCGCAAGTGGAATCAACGAGGTTAACCCGGCACTTTTGCACAACCGCAGCGAAGGCCCCGAGCAGCCTGAACGTCAAGGCATGGTCACAATCAATGCGGTCGAAACCGTTCCCTCTGTGGAGGAGTGGACCCGCTGGATGGAGAACGCCTCAGCGGAAGAGGCGCTGCGGATGTGGCAGCACGCCGAAGATTGTCTGCGCACCGCTATCGACCTCGGCTCGGACCCACTCCAGACCAGCTGGGGTGAGCACATCGGCAGCGCGCAAAGAGTCCTCCGGGACCGCGGCATCCGGTTCCAGTGATGCCAACATGGTTTGACCAGCACGTGCCGCTCTCCTCGTGGCTGTCAACGCTCTTTGCGGGGCTCTCCACGGTCTTCGCCTTGGTGGCGATGTTGCGGGCGTCGAAGCGCGACGCGAGGCCCCTCAAGTTGAATCAGACGGTGCTGGGCATCGGGTTTCTGCTCTGCCTGGCCGGGGTGTTGGTTTCCTCCCTCCCCAAAGACATTCGCGTGGCCCTGATTGTTCTGACGAGCGCGTTGATGAGCTGGGTCGGCGTGCTGGCGGTGCGGGAATGAACGCATGGCTTACTCAGCACCTGGCCCTCTCCTCGTGGTTGTCGACATGCTTCGACGGGGGCTGGCTGCCCTCTATCGCCTGATCAGGGATGAGGGCTCAGTCAGAAAGCGCCAGCGAGCGCCAAGCTCAACTGGGACGCGATCATGCTGCGCGTCCAGCTTTCCTCCTCTGCCTGGCCGGCATCGCAAACCCAGCGACCAGCGGAGCGCGCGGGATCCTGTCTGTGGTCATAGGCTTCTGTCTGTTCTCCTTCGGCCGGCAGGCGAACGTTCAGCAATAGCGGTAACCCCCAGCCCGCAGCTAACATTTCCCATCATGCTCATTCCCTTGTTGCTTCTCGCTCTGGCTGTCCCTGCTCGATTACGCGCCCGCCCCGTTTCGCGCCACTGTCTTCGGACCCGACGCCAACAAACTCTTAGAAGAGTGCAGACTCGTAGCGAAGTCGCTCGCTCCTTCCGGTATCTCTCATGCTGATGGTCTCGAAGCACAAGCCTGCCTTTCTTTCATTCAAGGCGTTGTCGATGGAGGACGATGACCGCGAAAAGTCCACATTTCCAGTCTGCTTTCCGGACGGTGTCGGCGAGCCCCAACTGGCGAAGATATCGTAGTGAAGTACGGAGATGACCACCCGGAAAAGCTCAACATCGTGAGCGCCGCGTTCGTCACATTTGCGTTGCAACAAGCCTTCCCCTGCCCCGCAAAGCCGTGACCGACAAAGCAGTCGCGGCGATTCAG
>CAWHBA010000029.1:0-125461 GCA_963827415.1 uncultured Acidobacteriaceae bacterium | reverse complement strand
GCTCGGTTTGAGGCGCGCGCGTCACGCTGTGCAACATCAGAACCCCCGAGCGGATCCCTGTCTTTTCACTCTGGAGCAACCAGACAAATTGTTTTTGACGGGTCGTACTTCAATTGATAACGTGATTTGTCTGAATGCTGATGGAGGGTAAGCCGCATAATGGTTTGGCAACAGGCTCGGTTGATAACATTTACGGCTCAGGTGTTTATGAATCCTCCGGCTTAGGCCGTTCCTCCCCATCGTTGTCCTTGCGATCGCCGCCGCAGGTTTTGCTATCGCTCCGCTCGTACTTGCATGGATCTGGTCGAAGAAATTTTCCCCGCGGAAGCCTGGGCCGGACAAAAATTCCACTTACGAATGCGGTTTGGAGTCAAAGGGGGGCGCCTGGATACACTTCAGATCCGAATATTATCTCTACGCGATTATCTTTCTGGTCTTCGATGTGGAAACTATTTTTCTGCTGCCGTTTGCGGTCGCTTTTACCGGTCTGGCGTTGGGGCCGATGCTGGTGGTCTTTTTGATGCTGGTGGTCGAAGGGTTGGTTTGGGCATGGCAGAAAGGCGTATTGACTGGGTATGACGATCAGGCACAAGAAATGACAGTGAGAACGTCGAAGAATCAGGACGGCACAGGAACGCAATGGACCAGAGACTCAAAATCGAGTTGAGCAAACAAGGGATCGTTACAACGACCCTTGAAGAGCTCTATAACTGGGGCCGGAAGAATTCCGTGTGGCCGATGACGTTTGGTCTGGCGTGCTGCGCCATCGAAATGATTGCAACAAGCATGGCCCGCTATGATCTGGCGCGGTTCGGCGCCGAAGTCTTCAGAGCCTCGCCTCGTCAGGCGGACCTGATCATCGTCTCCGGCACTGTGACCAAAAAGATGGCCCCTCAGGTGGTGCGCCTCTACAACCAGATGGCGGAGCCAAAATACGTCATCGCCATGGGCGCGTGCGCCATCTCAGGCGGCCCCTTCAAGCAGGGGTACAACGTCTTGAAGGGTATCGACCGCTATATTCCCGTTGATGTTCATATTCCCGGATGCCCTCCGCGTCCCGAGGCCCTCATCGATGCGTTCATGACCCTGCAGAAAATGATCGACAAACAAACGCTGACAGGCGAAGGCAGACCGCGGCATCTGGACCCGGAAGCGCCCAGCGAATTTGTTGTGCCGCGATTCGGCGCGCATGATCTCGAGCCGCCGAATAACCCTGAAGTCTTTCACATTCTCAACAACGTCGATTCATGCGCGGCAGGAGAGGTTGATGCTGGAAGAGATTAAGGTCAGGCTCGAAACTTCTGTTCCCGGTTGCCACCCAGAGATCATCCTCAACGGCAGCCCCTCAGGGCAGCACTCCCTGCTACTCGATTCTGCTCACGCGGTGGAAGCCGCAACGTTTCTGCGTGACGATGCAGAGCTGCGGCTCGATTACTGCTCCAACGTCACCGGTGTGGACTGGCTTGAAACAGAGCACTCTCACGGACATCTCGAAGCTGTCTACCATCTCTATTCCATGGAGAGGAAGCACGGCCCTGTCGTGCTTCGGCTGCGCACAGAGAACCGCACGGACAGAGTCCATTTGCCCTCGCTTACCCCGGTTTGGAGAAGCGCCGAGTTTCAGGAGCGCGAAATCTTCGACCTTTATGGAATCATCTTCGACGGCCACCCTGATCTGCGCCGCATCCTGATGTGGGATGAATTCGAAGATCATCCCATGCGCAAGGATTACGTCGAACCCAACGATTACGAATACGAACCGACAGCCCACGATGACGTTTTGACAAAGGCAAAGCAGCATGCCATGCGGCAACCCGAGTAAACCATGACGAGCATGACCACAGCGCCGGTAGAGGACGAGATGCACGAGGACCCTGTTGCTGACGGCGGTCAGGACGAACTGCTGGAAATTGCTCTGGGACCGCATCATCCCTCGACGCATGGCGTCTTCCGCATGGATGTGGTGCTCGACGGTGAACAGGTCGTGAGGCTGAAGCCCGTCTTCGGCTACCTGCATCGCAACCACGAGAAGATCGCTGAATCAGCCAGCTACCTTGGCTCGATGCCGTATACGGATCGGCTCGACTACATCTGTTCGCTTACCAACAACTGGGCCTATGCCCTCGCCGTCGAAAAGCTCGCCGGGTTACAGGTTCCAGAGCGCGCCGAGTACATACGCGTTATCACTGCTGAGCTCACGCGTCTGGTGAATCACACCGCCACGATCGGGTTTCTGACGCAGGAGATGGGCGCCAGCGGCACACCGCTGATGTACGCCTTCCGCGAACGCGAAAAGATACTCGACCTGTTCGAATCGCTCACCGGCTCAAGAATGATGTGCAACTACATGCGTTTTGGTGGCTGTCGCGTGGAGTTGCCCGCTGGTTGGCTTGAACAGGCGAAGAAAGTTGTTGAAGAGTTTCCACGCTTCCTGGATGAGTATGAGCAGTTGTTGACCGGAAATGAAATCTTCATGGCACGCGCTCAGGGCGTCGGCGTGCTTAAGAGAGACCTGGCAATCAATGCTGGCGTGACGGGTCCGATGCTTCGCGCGTCAGGAGTGAACTATGACATCCGGAAAGTGGACAAATACGGAATCTATGACCGCTTCGACTTCAAAATTCCGTTGGGTGAGCACGGTGATGTCTACGATCGCTACATGGTCCGCATGCTGGAGATGCGTGAATCGTTAAAGATTCTCAACCAGGCCCTGCGCGACCTTCCACAAGGCCCCATCATGGACCCCAAGGCAAAGATCCGAGGCTTCCGGCCAAAACCCGGCGAAGCTTACGGACGGATCGAAGCACCCAAAGGCGAGCTCGGTTTCTATCTGATCAGCGACGGCTCGCCCAATCCGTACCGATACCGCGTCCGCCCTCCAAGTCTGATCAACCTGACTGTTCTTGAAGATATGTGCCGCGGTTACAGTGTCGCAGACACCATTGTGATCTTTGGCACCGTAGATATTGTGCTGGGGGAGGTGGACCGTTAAAACGCCCCATACCTATGTGACGAGTCACGCACGCTCTACGGGAGACATCAGCCATGCTGGGTGAAGGCATCCTGAAAGGACTGGTGGAGACTGCCCGAAACTTCTTCGGCAGCTTCGTCAGCAAGGACCGGCTGACCACCGTTCAGTTTCCTGAAGAGCGACTGCCTCAACCCGAAGCCGCGCGCAATTTTCCCTTCCTCGTCTACGACGGCGGCGACCCGCTGGCAGGCATGCGTTGTGTTGCCTGTCAGATATGCGAAAAAGAATGCCCGCCCAAGTGCATCTTCATCGAAAAGAGCAGCGACAAGAAACCCGACTACACGGGCAAGCCACAGTTTTATCCGGCGGTCTTCAATATCGACGTGTCAGTCTGCATGAGTTGCCAGATCTGCGTTGAAGTCTGCCCGTTCGATGCCATCGAAATGGACAATGCCTTTGAGCTGAGCACGACAGATCGCTTTCGCGGACTGCTCTGGAACAGAGAACAACTGGCGAAGCCCAACAGCTACTTTCACAAGATCCATCCTGCTACAGCAACCGAAGTGGATGAGCGGCTGGCTGTAGCTAAAGCCAAAGCTGAGGCCAAAGCGAAGCCTGCGGGGGACGCGGCCGCTTCGACAGCACCTCAACCTGATTCTCCGCCTGCGACAAACTGACAGCTATGACTGAAACGATCGACCAAATCTTCGTTCTACTCAAACTGTGGATTCTGGCACATTCGCCTGTTTGGGTGCAGCCTCTTTTGTCTGCTGCGTTGTCAGCCGTCGCCATTCTTGTTGTGTTCGCGTCCCTGTTCGCCTTAACGACCATCCTTGAGCGTAAGGGATTAGGCCGCTTCCAGAACCGGTACGGTCCGAATCGAGTCGGCCCCTTTGGCCTGTTACAACCGCTCGCAGACGGTCTGAAATCGCTGACCAAGGAAGATATCGTTCCACACTCAGCAGATGGCGTCGTTCACTTGCTGGCGCCCATTGCGCTCGTCGTCGCAGCCTTCCTTGGCTATGCCGTTCTGCCCCTGGGCCGAAACATGGCTGCTATCAATCTGGATACCGGCCTGCTTTATTTCTTTGCCGCAGGCTCGGTCGTCGAACTCACTATCTTCATGGCGGGCTGGTCCAGCCGCAACAAGTACTCGCTGCTTGGCGCGATGCGCGCGATTGCACAGATGATCAGCTACGAAATTCCGTTGATTCTTTCCACGATTACCGTCGTCATGGCCGCAGGTGCTCTATCAACTGTCGCCATAGTGGAAAGTCAGTCCGGCTATTCAGGAATCTGGCCCCACTGGTTTGTCTTCGCTCCGTGGGGGTTTGCCGGCTTCGTGCTTTTTATGATCGCAGGCATCGCGGAATCCAACCGTTCGCCGTTTGATCTGCCTGAAGGCGAATCCGAAATCATTGCAGGCTATTTCATCGAGTATTCAGGCTTTAAATTCGCTCTGTTTTTTCTCGGCGAATACATCGGGATGTTCGCGATCTGCGGGCTGGCTATCACGCTCTTTCTCGGAGGATGGACCGCACCATTTTCCTTTCTCACATGGGTCCCCTCGTACTTCTGGTTTTTCGCCAAACTTTTCGTGCTGATTGCCATGCTTATCTGGATCCGCAGTACACTTCCTCGCCTTCGCATGGACCAGCTTATGGGCTTTGCGTGGAAATTCATGCTGCCGATGGCATTGATCAACCTGTTTGCCGCCGGAATCTGGCATTTTATACCGCCCGGCGCTATTCGATGGCTTGTTAGCGCAATCCTGATTGCTGTCCCTTACCTCCTGCTTGGCCGCGGCCTCATGCAGTCCAACAAGCTGGAAAAACGAACCTATCGCTTCGCCGATTAGCATTGCATGCCATGGTGCAGTTTTGCGCCGTGAAGAAGTAGTTATTGCCGGGGACCTGCGAATTTACGACAATGCCACTGTAGTGACAGCTGCGGAACGAAGGCCAATGAAGATGGAGGCGCGCCGGGAGAAGTGAGCTTGTCATTTGCCATCATCGCTGTGTTCACTGTAGCCGGGGCGCTTGCTGCAATGATTCTGCGCAACCTTGTCCATTGCGTCCTGGCCCTGGTGGTGGCGTTTACGGGATTGGCCGGCTTATATCTCCAGCTTGGCGCTCAATTCGTTGGTTTTACCCAAATCCTGATCTATGTCGGCGCAGTAGCGATCCTCATTGTCTTCGCAACACTTCTTACCCGAAGCCACGAACCGCGGGCACGGACGGTTGTTTCGCCCGGATGGGTCACAAGCAGCCTCAGCGCGGCCGCTGTATTTGGCATCCTTGCCTGGTCAATTCGTTCGAGCGTGATATCGAAGCTTCCGATACTACCGCGCCCCGAAGTCACCGTAAAGCAGATTGGCGACGCCTTGATGTCGCAGTTTGTGCTTCCGCTTGAGGTAATTGGCCTGCTGCTAACGGCCGCGCTTGTAGGAGCGGTGACCATTGCCATGCGTGAACAGAGGAGCAGGAAATGACAGCGCCGGTCAGCTACCTTCTCGTCTCCGCAGTCATCTTCGCCATCGGTCTGGCAGGCGCGCTCGTGCGCCGTAACGCCATACTCGTTCTCATCGGAGTTGAACTGATGCTCAACGCTGCGAATCTGAACTTCATCACATTCTGGCGTTACGGCCCGAATCCCGAAGCACTGACAGGCGTCATGTTTGCTCTGTTTTCAATCGGTGTTGCAGCGGCCGAGGCTGCAGTTGGCTTAGCTCTGATCATCGCTGTATATCGGCATTTCAACACGACGGATCTCGATCGGATCGATTCCATGAGGGGATGAGGTGAAAGTGGCCTGGATTGTAGATAACCTCTGGCTCATTCCGGCATTGCCCGTCCTGGCAGCGGGTCTGAGCGCACTTGCTCAGCGCAAACGGCGCCTGTTTGCGGCATCCGTTGCCATTGGCTCCATGTCTCTCTCTCTATTACTGTCCCTGATTGCGTTTGCAGAAGTTCTCCGGTCCAGCAATCAGAGAACGCAACGAGGCAGGTCTCCAATTTCGGCTGGTTTCAGGTGGGGAGTGAGTGGCTCAAAGTGGGATGGGTGCTCGATCCACTTACAGCCGTAATGCTGGTGATGGTCACATTCGTCGGCTTGCTTATCTTCATCTATAGCGTCGGCTATATGGCCCACGACGATAACTTCGCGCGCTTCTTCTGCTTCCTCTCACTCTTTGCCGGGGCAATGCTGGGCCTCATCATTGCGAACAGCCTCCTGTTGCTCTTTATCTGCTGGGAGATCGTCGGCCTCACATCATATTTGCTCATCGGTTTCTGGTATCAAAGGCCAAGCGCAGCAGCCGCGGCAAAGAAAGCATTCATTACGACGCGAATCGGCGATCTCGCGTTCCTGCTGGGAATGGTGTGGCTCTATTCCCAGGCAGGTACGTTGCTGTTCTACGACAATGGCGCTGGCTGCCTTGAGCACACCGCGCTCATCAAGCTCATCACGCAGACGACAATCTTCGGCATGGCTACTTCCACTGGAATTGCGCTGCTGATCTTTTGCGGCGCAATCGGAAAGTCAGGCCAGGTGCCGTTGCATGTCTGGCTGCCGGATGCCATGGAAGGCCCAACGCCGGTAAGCGCGCTGATTCACGCGGCTACCATGGTCGCTGCCGGCGTCTTCCTGATTGCGCGAGTGTATCCGCTCATGAGCGCGCATGGCGTACTCGATTTGTCGCCCGCATCAGCAACCCCTCTGAAAGTTGTGACCTGGGTAGGCGCAATCACTGCTGTCTTCGCAGCGAGTATTGCCGTTGCTCAGGATGACATCAAGCGCATCCTTGCCTACTCTACTGTTTCGCAACTCGGTTACATGATGCTCGGCCTCGGTGTTGGTGGTGTTGCTGTAGGAATGTTTCATCTCATCACCCACGCTTTTTTCAAAGCCTTGCTATTCATGGGCGCGGGATCGGTCATTCATGGCTGCCATGAGGAACAGAACATCCGTCGCATGGGCGGATTGCGCAAGTTCATGCCAATCACATTCGCCACATACGCAGTGGGGATGCTCGCACTGTGCGGCTTTCCGCTCCTCTTTTCAGGCTTCTGGAGCAAGGATGCGATCCTTCACGCAGCATTTACCTGGAGTGGATCGCGAGTCCCGTTCTATCTCGCGTCTTTTGGTGTCCTGCTAACCGCCTTTTACATGATGAGACAGGTCCTCTACGTCTTCTTCGGGAAGCCGCGATTCGAACCGGCTGGAACGACTCCGCACGAAAGCCCCGCTGTCATGACACTCCCGCTCATCATTCTTGCGGGTTTTTCCATCCTGCTGGGACTGATCGGCACACCCGAATGGGAATGGTTCAGCGCATTTCTTAATGACCAGCACTCACGGTTCGATCCTCGAGGATTCGCAGAAAGTGGTTTCCTGGCAGTGATGCTTTTGTCCACGGTTCTTTTCCTGATTGGCCTGGGTATGGGTTGGTTGCTTTACGGCAGGAAACCGGCTCGGGGGGCTGAAGCGCCCGATGCCGTCGAACAATTCGCCCCACAAATGTTCAAGCTCCTTCGTAATGGCTGGTTTGTCGACACTTTTTATGGGGCTACTTTTGTTCGATTCATAACATGGTTCTCCACCTTCTGTGACTGGCTCGATCGATGGGCCTTCAATGGCGCGGTTCAGCTCATATCCTCGCTTACGGTCGGAGCCTCGAGACTGAGCCGCTCAACCGATGTTTTAGTGGTCAATCGCATCTTTGATCGAAGCTGCGAGGAAGCAGTTCTCAGCGGCCAGCTTCTTTCGCGCCTCCAGGGTGGTCGCGTGCAGAGTTATCTTCGAATCATCGGAATCGCCTTTGCAGGATTTGTTCTATTCCTCATCTGGGGTCACCACGGATGACGGTGTTCCCATCCCTTTCAGTGCTGACGGCCGTGCCGCTAATCGGCGCCGTTACGATCCTTTGCCTTGGTGACAAGCAGAAGAGCCGCGCTCGAATCGTCGCGTTAATTTTCAGCTTTATTGCGCTCGCTTTGACGCTCACACTGTGTTACCGATTCGACTCGGCATCCGGACAATTTCAGTTCCAGGAAATGCACGCATGGATCCCCGCGCTTGGTGCGGACTATCGCTTAGGTATCGACGGGCTTGGGCTCGTGATGGTCCTGCTTTCGGCTCTTGTTGGCACTATGTCAATTGCCGCATCCTCGCAGATCCGCGAACGAGAAACGCTCTATTTCGCTCTGGTCCTGTTCCTTCAAGCAGGTCTGTTCGGAACATTCACGGCTCTGAACTTTTTTCACTGGTTCATCTTCTGGGAGCTAAGCCTCATCCCTGCCTTCTTCCTCATCCGACTGTGGGGCGGACCTCGACGCGCATCCGCAGCGACTCAATTTTTCGTCTACATGATGGTCGGAAGCGTCGCATTGTTACTCGCGTTTCTTGCTTTGTTTCAGTGCACCGGAACATTCGATTTTCCTCGCCTGTCTGAATTCGCACGAGATGGCCAACTTGTCCCAGCACTGGCTGCACATCTCGCCTGGCACAGGTTTACGCCCGAACAGATTGCACTCCTGATTTTTGGCGGTGTATTTCTCGGCTTCGCCGTTAAGGTTCCCCTCATCCCCTTTCATACTTGGCTTCCTTCGACATACGCCGAAGCGCCAACCGGCACGACAATGCTGCTCACCGGTGCAATGTCCAAAATGGGTGTCTACGGGTTCCTTAGAATCGTTCTCCCTATCTTTTCCCCACAGATGCGATCTGTGCTGACGCCGCTCTTGTGGCTCGCTGTCTTCACAATTGTTCTTTCCGCTTTCGCGGCCCTCGCGCAAAAAGACTTGAAGCGTATCTTCGCCTACTCCTCGATCAATCACCTTGGCTACTGCATGCTCGGAATTTTCGCATCCGCAAGCCTCACCGGTAATTCCGTCGCTCTAACAACAACTAGAATCGCGGCCCTCGATGGCGTGATCCTGCAGATGTTCAACCACGGCTTAACTGCCGCGACGCTGTTTTGGTTTGTGGCATTGCTTGAAAAACGCAGTGGAGGCTTGCGTGGTTTAGACGATTTCGGTGGTCTCCGCAAGGTCGTTCCCATCTTCACCGGGCTGATGGGCATCGCACTGTTTTCCTCTCTTGGCTTGCCTGGGCTGAACGGCTTCATCGGAGAATTCCTCATCTTTCGAGGCTCGTTCCCACTCGCGACATGGGCTGCTTCGCTCGCCCTCATCGGTCTGCTTGTGACTGCAATCTTCATCCTGACGATACTTCAGCGTGTCTTCTCTGGCCCTCTCAACGAGCGCTGGTCGAACATGCCGGACCTCACAGTCACGAACGGGTCGCGCTGTTCTTCCCAATCGCCCTCATGTTCGCGATAGGCGTCTTCCCGCAACTTGTTCTCGGCATCTTCAACAGCACCGTCATCACACTGGTGCAGCAGGTGAGGTACTAGCTCTTGCTCGCCTGGACAATTTACATATCGTTTCTGGGGGCGCTTGTCCTGATGTTGCCCGGGGTACCTGCAAAGGCTGCGCGCGGCATCGCGTTGCTGGCAGCCATTGCGGGATTTACCGTCACCATCTCTCAGTTGCTGCGGCCGGCAAACAGCGCTATTGCGACGATTGTTCAACGATCATGGGTTCCGTCACTCGGTATCGAATACCATCTTGCGGCTGATGGCATCAGCCTCGTGCTCGTCCTGCTCACCGGAATCGTCGCCATTGCTGGCGTCCTCTTCTCCTGGAACATCGAACATCGCTCAAAAGAGTTCTTCGCACTTTATCTCGCCCTTATCGGGGGAGTGTACGGCGTATTTCTCAGCGCCGACTTATTCCTGCTCTTCGTCTTCTACGAGATCTCCATCATCCCGAAGTATTTCCTCATTGCCATCTGGGGTTCGACGCGACGCGAATACGCTGCCATGAAGCTTGCCCTCTACTCGTTGGTAGGCAGCGCAATGGTCCTTATCGTACTGATCGCGGCATACGTAGTGGCTGGTGCAAAGACGATGAACCTCCTTGCACTATCACAATTCCAGTTTCCTCTTCACTTTCAGATGTGGGCATTTCCGCTCATGTTTGTCGGCTTCGGAATTCTGGCCGGTCTCTGGCCATTTCATACCTGGGCTCCCACAGGCCATGTCGCCGCGCCAACAGCAGCTTCCATGCTGCTTGCCGGAGTTGTGATGAAACTGGGCGCATACGGCTGCCTGCGCGCAGCAGCCCTATTCCCTCGCGGGCTCGATCCGTGGGGATTTACAGTCCTCGGCGTTGCTTCCTGGCAGGATGTCTTTAGCCTGCTTGCGGTGATTGGCATCGTCTATGGCGCCATGGTTGCGCTCGTACAGCAGGACTTCAAATTCGTCATAGGCTATTCCAGCGTGAGCCACATGGGCTTCGTGCTGTTAGGCCTCATGACTCTGAACCGTATCGGGCTCACCGGAGCAGTACTGCAGATGTTTTCTCATGGTGTCCTGGCAGCCCTGCTGTTCGCTGTCGTAGGGCGCATGGTCTATGACCGCACGCACACTCGCGAACTGGCCGCACTGAACAAAATGCATCTCAACAAAGCCATACCTTTCGCGACGGTCACATTCGTCGTTGCGGCGATAGCTTCCATTGGAATGCCCGGTTTCAGCGGCTTCGTGGCCGAACTCCAGGTTCTCGTTGGGACCTGGAACGCATTTCCAATCTATGTAGTTGGCGCAGGCATCGGAATTGCAATCTCCGTGGCCTACATGTGGCGCGCAATGCAGAAGGCGTTTTTCTCCGACACCGGCCCCGAGAGTACAACGCCCCCACTTCCTCCCATTTCGATGCCCGAACGCCTCGGGGCTGCCACGTTAATCATCGCAAGCCTCACTATCGGACTTTATCCGCAATTGCTCTTGAACCTGGTAATACCAGCCTTGAACTCACCGCTCTTTGACGGCTTGCGGAAAGGACACTGGTAATGACTCCAGTCTCCTATACCGCGCTCCTTCACCTCCTCCTGCCGGAGGTGATTCTGATCGTCACTGCCTTGCTCGTGCTTGCCGCAGATCTCCCAATCTCCCGAACGGCTCCATCCCGTATCCGGTTCACCACGGGAGCCGTAATCTCTGGTATCGGCTGCATTGGCACGATCGCACAAATACTGCGCGCTCCACAGCAAGCGAACGTGTTGAATGGGGCTCTCGTCATTACCCCGGAAATACATCTGGTTCAAATTGCTCTACTCATCCTGACAGTTCTTATCGTCGTCCTATCGATTGGATCCTCTTTCACCTCCCATGTTGGCGAATACTTCGCTGTCACTCTCTTTGCAACCGCCGGCATGATGCTCCTCGTGAGCTCAGAGAATGTCCTTCTGATCTTCCTCTCCCTGGAATTGTTGAGCCTTTCTCTTTACGTTCTCTCAGCGCTTAACAAGCGCAGCTCCCATTCAGCAGAAGCCGCATTGAAGTATTTTCTCTTCGGCGGAACGTCCGCCGCGTTCCTGTTGTTTGGACTCAGCCTTCTCTACGGCCTATCCAACTCAATAAATCTCGTGCAAATTGCGCACGCAATGAAAAGTCCGCCTCTGGACCCGCTCTTGGCTGTAGCAATCGTCATGATCGTCCTCGGGTTTGGCTTCAAGGTCGCGGCGGTCCCGTTTCATTTCTGGGCGCCCGACGTCTATGAAGGAGCGCCTGCCAACAGCGCCGCATTGATTGCCTCCAGCGCAAAGGTCGCGGGTTTCGTCATCTTCTATCGGGTGATGGTTATCGGCTTCGCAGGAGCAGAAGGCAGCGGCGACTGGAGACATTACACGCCCGGCTGGGTTCCAGTGGTAGCAGTCGTGGCTGTTTTGTCGATGGTTCTCGGAAATCTAGTGGCCATCACGCAATCCAGCGTCCGCAGGCTTCTTGCCTACTCTGCCATCGCGCACACTGGATACATCCTGCTGGCGCTCGTTGCGGACACCGAACAGAGCTTCGTTGCTCTGCTCTACTACGCGATCACCTATGCTTTAACCCTGATTGGTGCATTTGGGGTCGTCTCTATTGTCGAAGAGCAGGTCGGCGGTGAGAAGCTCTCCGACTTTGCCGGGCTCAGCCGCCGGGCGCCTGTGATCTCCCTCTGCATGCTGGTTTTTATGCTCTCGCTTGGAGGAATTCCACCTCTGGCCGGGTTCTTCGGCAAATTCTTTCTCTTTGCTTCGACGCTGTCCGCTGGACAACATACACTCGGTCTGCTCTGGCTCGTGCTTGTGGCCGTTGCCATGAGCACCGTTTCTCTCTATTACTACCTGCAAGTGTTGAAGCGTATCTATATTGCGGAACCGCCTTCCGAGATCCGCCCGATACAAGTGCCGATCGTAAGCCAGCTTGTTCTTTGTGCAATTGCGCTGAGCATTCTCCTGCTGGGTTGCGCGCCAAACCTCTTTTTGAATTGGCTGCACCAACCAATTCGCATCGCCTATTTCTGACAGAACCTGGCCGGCTAACTAATTCTTGCTCACCGTGACGTGAACGAGGCGCTGCGTGCCGCTCGCGGGCGGAAGCTAATGAAATCTCGGGGTATGGCCCGAGAGTCATGAGCTTCTGTTTGCCATCGAACCGATAGCTCCAGCGCCATGAGCGCCCGCCGACGGGTGTCACCCGGAGGTACATCCCGCCCCCATCGCTCAGCTTGTACGGCTCGTCTTCCCCCTTCGCCTTCTTGATCGCTATATCTGTGAGTGCCATACCGCTTTGTTTACGCCCCCGGTCAATGTACCCACACTCCAAATGAAAGATACCCACAAATGTACCCACGCGCAAGGCCGGCTTGTACTGGACTTCACTGGACCAGACAGACGTCAGGCAAGCAAAAACCCCAGTGTTTGCTGGGGTTTTGTGAGCTTCCTAAGATTTCCCTTGGACTCTGCTGGAAGAACTTGTGGCGGTGGATGCGGTCAGCGGCGAACTCGTCTCAGCCAGGAATTCCCTGGTATCAGGGAATTTTGCAGGGAAGTGTTCGTGTCGAGCTCCGCGCATAGCCGCGGATAAGCCTGAAAATCCGAGAGTTTAATAAAAACCAAGTGTTCCGCGCAGGGAATTTTAATCGGCGGATCAGGGAAAAATTTTACGATTGCAGCGATTGTATGCTGGCGGAAATCCGCCTGCCTGACCATCGCACCGAGCGCGCGCGTAACCCCAGCAAGCATGAAAGTTCAGGGTTAGAGGTTTTCATCGATATGAATCGAAATGACGCTGGCGCTGGGGATGAATGTCAACGGCGATGCGAAGAGATCGGGCACCCGGAGACCGGCGCCGGGGAAGGACTCTTCCTGTGGATATCTGCCTTACGTGCGTGTCCTATGCCGACCGACCCACGCGAACACGGCGCGGTAATTCCAGATGCTCTCGTCGGTCACGAAGATTCTGCGGCGCCATGCGCGCGGACGGAATTTGGCCGACCGGTTCTGGATATTTCATACAGCTTGAGCGCCTCGCAGCCCACGGCGTGCTTGGCCGGCGCTGGATCCCAACTGGCGGTCTAATGAGAGAACACTGGCGATACTCCAGACGAGCCAGTAGGTGACGACAAGAGCGTTTCACAGACTAATGATCCGAGTTCGGCTCAAACCGAGTTCGATGAGTGCACTGGCCTGTTATCGGCAATTGAGGGCTGAGCAGGCCCGACTGTCAGTAAACACAAACCGGCTTGTCTGGGTGCGTGGCTCAATAATGAACTTTCCGAAAACCCGGTTTTCAGGGAACTTCGGAACGTCACTTGTACGACAAGCCAACTATTTGGCAACTTGCCTTGATCTCGTTTGTGGATGAGTGATGTGGCGATTTGGCATAAAACGAGAACTCCCCCGGCGACGCGCGCATCTAGATAGAAGCTGTTATTGCTTTCTAGCGACCGTCGATCGCATAGGTGGAAACAGATGTTGTCTTTGTAGAACGCATCTCTGAGGTCGCGGTCTCTGGAACGTAGCGAGGAAATGCAATGGAAAACACCGTTCCCTTTCCCTGGCGGCTCTTAACGTCGATGGTTGCTCCATGGGCGTTACAAATTGCCTTAACCAGGGAGAGCCCGATGCCAATGCCCCCCGTCGTCCGTGTGCGAGTCTTGTCGGCGCGGTAGAAACGATCGAAGATAAACGGAATTGAACTTTCCGGAATGCCGATACCGGTGTCAGCGACCCGGAGAATCACAGCCTGGTCTTTCGAGAAAACAGAGGCCGACACACTGCCATTGGGCCGGTTGTATTTCATCGCGTTGTCTACCAGATTCACTACGACCTGTTTCAGACGAGTGGGGTTGCCGTCTACAAGAGCGGACTCGAGTTTCTCACTGGCGAGCGTAATGTTCTGAGATTCTGCAAGTAGGCGCATCTGGTCCAGAGTGGAACCCACAAGCCTCCCTAAGTCCGTCGGCTCACATTCCATCTGCTCGCCACCGGTGTCGAGGTACGCGGTAGCCATCAGACTCTGAACAATCTGGGACATGCGCTCGATCTCTTCCAGGGCCGACCCTATGCTGTCCACGGTGGCTTCAGAGAGATCGGGTTGCTGAATTACCTGTTCGAGTTCGCCACGCACAATAGTAAGCGGCGTGCGCAATTCGTGTGAGGCATCGGCTGAGAACCTGTTGTTATGTTGCAGAGCGTCTTCCAGGCGCGCGATCATGTGGTTCAGCGAGGTTGCCAGACGCTGCAATTCATCTCGTGTATCCGGCACAGGAAGTCGGTCGCCGAGGTGCTTGCGCCCGATGTTTTCTGCCTGTTCGGTCAATACAGCTACGGGTCGAAGCGGGCGCTTGATCATGAGAAAACACGCTAGCGCGGCAACTACCAGCACGAGTGGGCACACTATCGAAAGAATGATCGCAAGGCTGCGCAGAACACGATGAGCGGCGGCCTCCGATGCGCCCACAATGATCGTGAACCTGTGTCCATCTGGGCTGATGTAATGATCCACCAGTTCGAGAAGTCGGCCGCCGCCATTGCCGATATGCAGAAGCCCGGTCTCTTCATCGGTAGGCAAGGGTATTTTTGAGACCGGAGTTTGTGGATTGCTCATATCGTGCGAGGTGAAAATCTCGCGGCCGTTGTACCGGACTCGGACGTAACGGTCTGCTCCTCCGGCGTAGACATCTCCCATCTCGTCGGCGACCCAATTCTCTCCTTTGGTTCCGTACTGGGATAGGAACTGACTTTCGATATTATTGACTGCGTTGTTGAGGTTGCGTTTCTGCGACGCAATCAGAAACTGCTGAACGCTTAGATACACGCCCACCCACACGCACAACAAAGCGAGCGCCATGAAACCAACAAACCACTTGGTGATGCGGAACTGAAGGGAGCGAAAGTTCATGCCTCCACCGCAGTGCGAATCATATAGCCAGTGCCGCGAATGGTCCGGAGCATTTTCGTCTGAAATCCGTCGTCGACTTTTGAGCGAAGATGTCCTACGTAGACATCCACGATATTGGTAATGCCATCGAAGCTCTGATCCCAGACATGCTCGATGATCATGTTGCGCGAGAGCACACGGTCTGCGTTCTGCATCAGATACTCAAGCAGCGAGTATTCCTTTGCAGTCAGATCGATCCGCTTTCCTGCGCGCTTGACCTGCTGAGTCAGACGATCGAGTTCCAATTCGCCGACGTGCAGCGTGCTCGATCGGTTCACTGGCCCGCGACGGAGAAGAGCCTTAACACGCACCAGCAGCTCGGCGAATGCAAACGGCTTAGTGAGATAATCATCCG
Organism: uncultured Acidobacteriaceae bacterium; assembly: GCA_963827415.1. Classification (GTDB taxonomy): domain Bacteria; phylum Acidobacteriota; class Terriglobia; order Terriglobales; family Acidobacteriaceae; genus Granulicella. Next base: position 109,804 of record CAWHBA010000029.1, on the reverse strand, counting down.
CGCCGATATCGAAGAGCCGCACTTTGTCCTGCACAGTATCTTTCGCTGTAAGCACCAGCACGGGCACGCAAGTGTTGCGCCGGCGTACGCGCTGCAATAGATCTTCTCCGCTAATAGCAGGCAGCATCAAGTCGAGGATGATGAGGTCATACGGATACGTTTCAAAGTATTCCAGCCCTGTCGCGCCATCTGGAACCGTGTCGACTGCATAGCGTTCTGCCGCGAGGCCACGCTTTACAAATGCAGCCAGCTTCGGTTCGTCTTCGACAATGAGGATTCGCATACACCTCCTAGCTGGTTGGGCACCGTGGGCAATCGCTGAAGCGGCGATATTGGAACCCTGATGGGCATAGTACGCCCAGCTTGGCCCGAGGTCATGAATCGATTTTCATTGAAGATTTAGGTGGCACTCATAGCCAGGTAAGACTCTCTCCCTTGTAGTTGCAAAGGGAGATACATGAAAAGGATTCAGACCATGATTGCGGCAAGTTTGTTTGCCGCGGCCTCCCCAGGACTCGGTCATGCCCAGACCCTGAAACTGATCAAGGAGCTACCGTTGCCCGGCTACACGGGGGACTTTGATCATGTGGCTGTGGACCGTGATCGGGGACGGCTGCTGGTTGCGGCCGAGGATCACGCCTCGGTCGAGATTTATGACCTGAATAGCTTGGCGCACGAGAAGACCCTTACTGGTTTCGGTGCTCCGCACGCCTTCCTCGTTCGACCCGGCGCGAAGACCATCATCATCACCGACAGTGGCAAGCAAATGTCTACCATTCGCAACGCCGACACCTACACCGTTGAAAAGAGGATAGTCCTCACCGAGGGCGCGGATTCGGCCAAATACGACCAGGCGTCGAACACGTTTTACGTTGTCACAGGGGGCAAAGACGTGGGCATGGCCACGGCAAATCTGGAGGCGATCAATCCCGACACCGGCGCAAAGATCGGTAAGATCACCTTCCCCGATAATCATGTCGAAGCCTTCGCGCTCGACCCGACCAGCAATAAGCTTTACATCAACCTGACCCAGACCAACAAGCTTGCTGTCGTGGACCGCAGGACGATGAAAGTGATCGCGACATGGCCCGTGCCAGCAGCGAAGCAGAACGCAATGGTGGCGCTCGACCCGCAGCAACACCGACTGTATGTGGTTTGTCGCGATCCCGGCAGGGTAGTTGTGCTGGACTCTAATGACGGGCACCTGATCGGCAGTGAGGTTGCACCACTTCATGCCGACGATGAGATGTATGACGCGGCTGCCCACCGACTTTACGTCCCGGGTGGTGAGGGCTGGTTGGGCATCTATGACACGTCTGATCCAACCCACCTCAAGCTGATTCAGAGGGTGAAGACGGCGCCTGGTGCGAAGACCGGCCTGCTGCTTCCGGGTGAACACCGGCTCTTCCTTGCCGCATCGCCGGGAGAGACTAAGGCGCTGGCGAAGATCCTTGTCTACGACGTTCAATAAGTAGCCCGGAACAGGGAAATGAACCTAGGAAACTTAACACTGCTGGATCTAACGGTGCATCGTCTGTTCATCGCCGTTTTGCCGGGTGAATCCAATGCTATGGCCAAGGTTCTCACCTGCCAAGTACGATAGGTCGGCCACAATCTCTACACGGTGTCTCAGGAAGGAATTTAGCGATGAAGACGTTCGCGATTTTGCTTTGCGGTGCAGGCCTCGCATGCTCCGTCCTCTCTATCCACGCCCAACAGACCCGTGACCAGGCCGTGGCCGGCATGCGCAAGGTTGAAGCCAAGGAAATGGACCCATCTGTTGCGAAGGCCGCTCCCTATGCACAGCAGCTCGTAGACCGTGCGCTTGCCAAACACCCGGAGATTCTACTCATTGCGATCCACGCCGGCGCGCCGAAGTATGACATTATCGCGTCGAACTTCGGACGCATCGGCAAACTGGGTGATGAGGATGATCTTCGCTGCATCCGTACGGGCAAGAGCAACCTTGAGATCAGTGAGAAGGGCGATCACTTTGAAGATGAACTGATTTTGCAGGATTCCGCGGGCAGGACGATCGGCGCCCTCGGCGTGGTGTTCAATTACAAGCCGGGCGACGATAAGGCAGCGCTTGAGAGAATTGCGATTCAGACTCGCGACGAGATGAAGGCGGCGATACCGTCTGCGCAAGCGCTCTTTGGTCCTGCCAAGTAGCTTCGGGGTAGGCCGTACGTGCCTCATCCAGACGGCGTGACTTTTTCGAGATCGGGAAGCCGTGCTATTTTGCTGCATGCAAAACAGGCCTGCTGCTTACGCTACCGCAGGTAACTTTCCGCGTCTGCATTCAACCTGCGCAACGGAAGATAATTGCCCTCGCGCGACACTGCCTCCGCGCCTTGCCGGCTCAGGACGAAGCGAAGAAACTCCAGCGTCGCGGCTTCGGGCCGATCGACGACCATGTAAACGGAACGTGTCAGGGGGTACGCATGCGCGGCCACGGTTTCGCGCGTAGGCGCCACGGCAGGCGAACCTGTTCGTGGTGAGAGCGGCAGCGCTTTCACATTAGAGGTCGCATAATGAACGTTTGATATCCCGATTGCCGACTGATCCGTGGCGACTGCACGTACAATTTCTTCACCAGCATCGGTCCCACCTTCATTAGAGAACTCCTTGAGCCGCGCGCTCCAGCGCTGGCGGCCCTTGAACACGAGCTGACTGAATATCTGCGACTTGTCGTTGTCGGCGGCAAACCCGTAGAGATGCACGGGTCGCTTCGCCCACGCGCCGGTCAGACCAAGGTCTCCCCAGACCCGCACAGATCTCGGGCCGTTGCCGAAGATTCGGGCAAGCTGCTCCATGGAGAGTGCGGTGATTGGGTTGCTCCGGGGCACAAATACCATCAAGGCAAACGTGGCTTTCGGAACGTCGAATGAGCCCGTAGCAACCTCTATGACATGGGGGGGACGTCCGAGCACAGACTCGAACGCCTGCGTTTCCAACAGCCAGATTTCTCGTCCCAGAAGACCCACATCGGCACGGTCCGTGTACACGCCCGCAACCGCTGTGATTGTGCTCTTCAGATGTTCGTCGAACCGGACGGAGGGCTGCATTTGCAGAAAACCCTCTCTCGTACTCATGTAGAAGGTCCCCCATCTGCGGGCTTCCCCACACGCGTACGACGCCACTCACGGTGGCGGTGGGCACATATATGGGGAGATCGGCATGCTGTGCCGTGGCGTTCCTCATGCAGAAGGCCAGGGCGGCGAGTGCGACCATAGCACAACGGGTTTGGTGATGGTTCATGGAAGCCTCGTCGCTAGAAAATGCCGGGAAGCGCTGGCGTGTGCTCTCGATGGAGCGCTTCGAGATCAAACTTCTCCAGCCCAAGCGCCCGCAGTAACAACGGCGCAATCTGCGTCGTCGGCACTAGCGTGGGATCGTTCCTGGCAGTGAGTTGCACGCCTGACACTAGCAGAGGAACGTGCGTTGCGGCGTCTGAAGTGTCCCCGTAGCCTTCTATGACCTCGGGGCTCCGCCACACTACGCCTGGTTGCGCTTCCAACAGAATGTCGGGCATGCGTGAATCCGTCTCCGGCGCATTCAGTATCAAGGACAGACGCTCCTCGCAAAGAACTGCGCGAATACCAAGCCGTGCCGCGCTCCTGCTATAGGCCTCGGCGACGACACGCGTTTGCGAGCGATCGTTCAGCCACACCATCGCCGTGCTTCCGCCGGCAGTTTGCGCAACGACACCAGGCTTCACGGTGTCAGCCGCATCTGCGAGCCGCGAAAGAGGAATCCCTCGTTGCGGTTTGTCCCGCGCGCCTCCGAATGCCGCCGTCAGCAAAACCCATGTTGTTCTGTCGAGCCTTTGCCGCTTCAACTCCGCGACGAGGCGCCCAATTTTCGAGTCGACACCTGCGATGCCTTGTTCCAGCTTCGCAGATGGCGTGCCCAGGAGATCGGTATACGATGCCGATCCTGCTTGCGCTTCGAGCACCCCGGAAAAGCTCATGCCGAAGAGCGCAGGAACCGGCTTCGACTGCAGTCCTCCCGCATCGCGCCCGTCGATCCAGTGAAGCACCGCTTCCACGCGCGCCGTGTCGTTCGTTCGGTCCGCAACTTCGTCGAGACCTTTGCCCGAGGGCCCGTTCAGAAGATCGGCCGTTGCTGCACTGTCGGCGGCCCAGGCGGTCGAGCCAACCTTCTCATGCACGATCTCGAAGATAGTGTTGACACGCAGCAAATCGTGCGGCCGGATCGGTATGCAGCTTCGCGATGGATCGAGAGGCATAGCCGTCAAATCGATGCCGCGCGTCGGTATCATCTGTTCCAGCACGAAGCCTGTCCCCCGTGTCCTGCAGTTCGATCCCGGCGGTGACAAAGTACGGTCATAACCAACGCCCGCAAGAATTCCCGTGGAGATGGGAGTACCTCCGGTTGCAAGGGCTAGGAGACCCGCGGTCGCATTGGCGACAGGGGTTCGCGCGTTAGTGTAGGTCACGCCTTGCGCGCTCAAGCTCGCAAGCGCAGAGTGCGGGTGCCGCAGAACCCAGCCGGCCAGGTCTGAGGCATGTAGTCCGTCCACCGTGAGCAGCAGGATGTGCTGCGCGGGATGGTCGGTTGGAGTATGTACGAGCGGCTTTGGATACTGCTCGGGAATCTGAGCTGCAACCGAAAGTGCGCAGACCATCGCGCATGCGGCAGGCAGCACTTTGTAGTGGGACAATGACCGTTGAAACCCACGCTTCGGCGAGAGCTGTCGCATTTACCGCAGCTTCTCCGCCTCTTTGGCATCGAGAGCGGCTGGCAACGGCGTGAAGATACCATCGTCGACAACCGCCTGCTGGCCTTCGCGGCTTAGCGCATAGCGCAGAAACTCACGCAGCACCGGGCTCAGCGGCTGCCCCGGCTCGCGGTTTACGAACATATAGATCGTGCGACTTAGCGGATATTTTTGCGCCGCGACGTTATCAAAGGTTGGCGTGATCGGGGCATCGCCCGGATGGACAGCCAGTGAAAGTACCTTCGTTCCGGGGTTCGTATTCCACGCCAATCCCGTGTAGCTGATGGCGTACTTGTCCTCCGCGACCTTGTCCGAGAGAGGGATAACGGTATGCTGCGATTGAATTCCGTCGCGCCACTGGCCGTTTGCCAGCACATGGAGATTAACAAACGTGTCGTAGCCGTTCGGAACCTCAACGCCCCACGCGCGGATTGGCTTGTCCGCCCAGTCGCCGGTGAGGCCAAGCTGTCCCCACTTCGTAATGGGCACTTTGATGCCGCGGTTGTGCGTAGCCGAGTAGATCGCGTCGAGCTGCGGATAGGTGATTTCCGTCAATGGATTGTCCTTGTTCACGATGAAAACGATGCAGTCGGTAAACGCCTTCACAGCAAGGCTTCCACCCGCAACAGACACAGCCAGGGGTTTGTAGCCAAATTTGTCGACGAACGGGAACTCTTCTCTGCCCATCATCTCGCGGGCGATGAACGCGAAGTCCGCCTTGCCGTTCGTCAACCGCGGTCCCCCTTGTCCGGAGCCTCCGATCTCGACGGAGATCTTCACATTCGGATAGAGCTTCGTGAAGCCCGCAGCCCACTTGTCCTCGAGCGCGGTGACGGTGTTCGACTCAACCCCCATAAGCGTGCCGGAAAGACCCTTGACAGGTTTGTACGCAGGGATCGCCGCATCCACCTTTGCTGTGTAGGGCAGCGGGGGATTGGGCCGCGGGGCCGGTGTCTCGAGGTTCTGTGCCGCCGCAACGCCACAGGTGAGGAGAGTGAAACAAAGCATCCGTTTCATCGGTTTTCAGAACACTCGCTTTCGTTTCTCAGGTGCCTTTGCCACTCGAATTCGCGCAAGTAAACCATAACTAAAGGGTGCGTAAAAAGACGTTCAGAATCCGCTCCGCGATTGACGGTGGTCGAACACCGTGCACATACTTACGCGCATGAGCGTTCGCTGTTTCGATCTCGCAGCACTTTGCGTGACCACCTTACTCTGCGTTCCGTGCCTTGGCCAGCAGTCTCCCACGCCCGCTCGCGGGTACGTCCTGCCGGATGGAGTCGTACGCATTATCGGCGCCCCGGAAACCGAAGGCATCGTGCAAGCGCTCAACGTCCTCTTCGAGCAAAGCCACCCCGGCCTTCATCTCAAATTTGAAAAATCCAACACGCTCGGTTCGATCGACTCTCTCATCTTCGACGCCACGCTCATCGCGCCCGTCGTGACCCCGTATGGCGGCGGTATTGCTTATTCCGACATCGTCAAGGCAGCCCCGTTCTCCATCCGCATCGCGCACGCGTCGGTCAGCCCCACCGCGGCCCTTAGCCCTCTGGCCGTTATCGTCAACCCGGTCAATCCCATGGACAAAATCTCCATGGACCAACTCGCCTCGATTTTCTCGAAACCTCTACGTTCTCCTGTGTTCTCTTTCTGGAGGCAACTCAACGTCGCTGGTCCTCTCCTGCTTCAACCCGTATCGCCCGCGGGGCTTCCCTGGACTGACCACTACACCTCTGACGACCCCGCGTTCGGCGACGATGTCTTCTTGCGCCGCTTCAACGGTGCAGCGCCCGCCGATACCTACCGCATGTTCCAAACGTATGGCGAGGTCGCAGCCTTCGTCGCCGCAAATCCGGCCGCCATCGGCATCGTTGCGCTCAACCAAATCACTCCCGGCGTCAAGCTCCTCGGCATCACCGATGGACCCTTAGCAAAGGTTCGCATACCCAGTGCCGCAGACATCCGCAGTGGCCATTACCCGCTTGACCGTTATATCTACCTCTATGCGCGTGTGCCCAAGGGAAAGCAGATGGACGCCTTGGCCTTCGCCTATCTGCAACTCGCTCTCAGTCCCGCGGGCCAGGCCGCTATCGCTGCGGAACACGAGGGATACCTTCCACTCAACCCTACAGAGGTGTCCGAAGAGCAAAGCAAGTTCGAATAACCGTGGAGCCCGCATGACCCATTCGCAAAGTCTCGCCGCAGTAGGCATTCTTAGACGTCTGGCAGCAACCTGCTGCGCTCTCTTTGCTGTGTCTCTTACCGCATCCTCGCAAGAGGAGACGAGCGCGCCGCTGCCAACTTACGTCGCTCACACCGTGCAAGTGCCGAAACGTGCCGAGTACCTCCTGCCGAACGGCGACATCTACATCGCGGGCAATGATCTCGTCGCCCCGCTGCTGGAGCGCATCAATGCTGTCTTTGCCGCGCAGCATCCTGGCTTTCATTTCAAGATGGACTTCATTAGTTCCGGCGTCGCGGTCGCGGGCGTAGCTTCCGGCAAAAGCGCCTTTGGTCCCACGGGACGAGACGTCACCGAGCTTGAAAAGCAAGCCTTCAGCTCTCGCTTCGGGTATCCCGTGACCGACGTTCTCGTGGGCTGGGACAACAATCCCGACGTGGATCACTATCCGCCCAACGGCAAGTTTCCTCCCGGCGTGTGGGTGAATGTAAAGAACCCTGTGCCCGCGATCTCCATGCAGCAGCTGGCCAGCATTCTCACTCTAGGATCGCCTGGCGGAGATATCACCCGCTGGAGCGAAATCCGCTTTCACGAGGCTCCCGTCGGCAACAATGGCGCGGACTACGCCAAGCGCGAAATTCATATCTACATGCCGATCCTGCACGGCCTTCCGGTCGTCGCCACGACGCGGGATCGGCTGGGCACCGGCCTTGAATGGAGCCACCGCGTCGAATATCTTCCTCTACTGGAGGACGTCATCAACGCCGTCGCCAACGATCCTTTCGGCATTGGACTCGCCGGTTGGTTTCCTACCGACGAAGGGTGGGATCGCAGCAGCGAGCTCATGAGCAGGGTGCGCCTCCTGCCATTGCAGGAAGACGCCGACGCCCGCGTATCGCACGGCGGCCAAGGGGATCTGTACCCACTCGCCGGGGGCATCCACATCCTGATCAACCGCGAGCCGGGTAAACCCCTCCAACCGTGGCTCAAGGAGTACATGGAGCTGCTCCTCAGCCGCCAAGGTCAGGAGATCGTTCACGAGCTCACGGCGACGGACGGGTTCCTTCCACTCAGCCCGGAAGACGCTGCGCGCGAACGAAATAAGTTGAACTAGCGCCCGACCCGCGCCTTCCGTATCAATGGGTTCGAAGGCGAGCTGTGCCGATGAAGTTCTTTTCATGTGAGATTTAGACTTCCTTCATTTCGGCAACTATAAATGCTCCCTGTCCTGCTTTGACTCGTTTCGAAGATGACAAATCATAGCCCGGGAGGGCGCAGGACGGGGGGCGTTCGATGTTTCTTGAAATGCGTCGCACATCTGTACAGCTTTTGCTCCTCTTCATGGTTTCACTCACTTCCGTGGCTCGCGGCCAGAGCGCCGACGCGACTCTGCAGGGGACGGTGAAAGACCCCACAGGTGCCGTCATACCTGCTGCCCAGATCCACATCTCGTCGCAGGCCACGGGAGTCTCCCGCGATGTGCACTCGAATCAAACCGGTTTCTTTGCCGCACCCAATCTCACTCCCGGCCGCTACAAGGTCACTACCGTGGCCACCGGCTTCACCACCAAAATCAACACCGACGTCATCCTCAGCGTAGGTGAGGTGCGTGAGCTCGACATCCCATTGACCCTCTCGTCCACCGAAAGCAGTGTTACGGTCGAAGCTTCGAGCAATGAGATCAATCCCGCCGACACCTCCGTGCAGGGCGTCATTGACGGCCGCCAGACCCGCGACCTTCCCACGAATGGCCGCGATTTCACCACGCTTGCGGTGCTGAATACCGGCGTCTCGCAGATCACAACGCAGTATCCCGGCGCCGCCACGGCGACGACCAAGCTCTCGCGCGGTCTCGGCAACCAGCTCACTATCGGTGGGAACCGGCCCCAGCAAAATAGCTACCGCCTCGACGGCGTCAACATCAACGATTACGCCAACGGCGGCCCCGGCTCTGTCACCGGTCTTACCCTCGGCGTCGACGCCGTGCAGGAGTTCAGCGTAATCAGGTCTGACGCTCCGGCGCAGTACGGGCGAATGTCCGGCGGCGTCATCAACGAAATCACACGACAGGGCGCGAGCCAGTTTCACGGCTCTGCGTATGACTTCCTGCGCAACAGCTATTTCGATGCACGCGGCTACTTCGATCCCCCCGCTGGCGAACCCAGCTTCCGCCGCAACCAGTTCGGCGGTACATTTGGTGGGCCGATCATCAAGAATAAGACCTTCTTCTTCTTCAACTACGAAGCCCTTCGCTTGGCACAGGGAACGACGTTGCAGTCCGTCGTCCTTTCGCCTACTGCTGCAGCCGGCTTCCTCGCCTGCACCGGCACGGGTACTCTTACCTCGTGCAAGACGACCCCCGGAGGTACACAGACGGCCGGGAGCGGTGTACAGGGTTATCAGACGACCCCCATCAATGCGGCGGTAAAACCTTACATTCCGCTCTTCCAGCCATATCTGACCTTTCCGGCGGGCCTTGTTCCGCAGGTAGGGAACAGCAACACCACCACGTTCAAATTCCAATCCGACGGCAAGTCCAACGAAGACATTTCGACCCTCCACCTCGACCACAACTTCTCTCAGAACGACTCGCTTCACGGGACGTTGTTGTACGACACGGCTTCGCTCGACTCCGCCGACCAGACCAACACGCTGTATGACGAGGCCATCTCTCGCCGTACGACAGCCTCGCTGGAAGAAGTCCACATATTCACCCAGCGGCTGGCCAATTCCTTCCGTCTTGGTTACAACCGTTCCGTCGCCATCGCTCCCAACCAGAAAGCCGTCCTCAATCCCGCCGTCAACACCGTCAAGGGCTTCTATGCGGGCAAGGCCGTGGGACAGATTCTCGTCTCGTCGCTGACCACAATGCAGGGCGGCTCCGGCGCCGTCGGCACCAACGCCTTCCACTACAACTCCTACCAGCTATACGACGATGCTACCTACGTTCTGGGCAAGCACTCCATCACGTTTGGCGGCGCCGTCGAACTTCTGCAAAACAACACCCTCGGCGGAGTATTGCCAAACGGTGAATGGAACTTCGGTTCTATCGCCACCTTCCTCACCAACGTCCCCACCTTCTTTGAGGGCGGTCTCCCCGGCACTCCGGTTGTCCCCCACGATCTCCGGCAGACACTGTACGCCGCGTACGTGCAGGACAGCTGGAAGTTCCGCAACAACCTTACGTTGAACCTCGGTCTTCGCTATGAAATGGTGACCAACACCTACGAAACCGCGGGCCGTCTCGGCGCGATGCCAACACCCACCTCCCCAGCTTCGGTGTCTGAGAAAAATTTCTTCGCCAACAACCCCACCACGAAAAACTTCGAGCCCCGCGTCGGTATTTCCTGGGCCCCGTTCCATAATGGCTCGACCATCTTCACTGCCTCCAGCGGTCTGTATGACATCCTGCCGCTCAACTACACACTGCAGCTTCAGGTCATCTCCAGTGCCCCGTCCTACCAGGAAGGTCGGAAGACGTACGCCGGAACTACCGGCACGGGACAATTCCCCTGCAACCCATTCGAGGGTCCTGGCATTGACAACAACTCGTCGTCCTGCGCTGCAGCATCCACTCCTTTGCTGCGGAACATCTACACGCCCCTATTGCCCCCGAGGAGCTATGTAATCCAGTCGAACGTAGGCGTGCAGCAGCAGCTCACGACCAATACTGTCCTGCAAATCGGTTACATCACCTCCCACGGTGTACATCAGCTCTTCAGCACCAACGACATCAACAACGTCCCGTACCAGGGACGCGATGCCAACGGCAACTACTACTACCCCGACACCACCAAGGGCCCGGGCGCAGCCGCGACTCGTTCCTCGCTTATCCTTAACCCGGCCGTCGGCACCATCTCTGACTCCTTCTATGGAGGAAGCTCGGTCTATCACTCGCTGCAGTCATCGGTCAGCTATTCGAGCCCGCGTGGCTTCGCCGGCAGGGTATCTTACACATGGTCGCACTCCATCGACGACAGTTCCTCGCAGGTTTCCGGCGCCAGCTTCTCCAACGCCATCTCCGGCCTGCCAGCCTTCGACCTCTCACTCGACCGGGCCGACTCCGACTTCGACGTGCGCCACGTCTTCACTGCGAACGGAGTCATGCCTGTGCCGAACATCAAGCGCGGAGGACTCTACACCGCAATCCTTCGTCACTGGTCCATCAACAACATCTTCAATGTTCGCTCCGGCATTCCGTTCACGCCTATCATTGGTGGCGACCCGCTTGGCCTGCTCGGCTCTCAGCCCTTCGCTTTCCCTGATCGGGTGGTCACAAACCACAGCTGCATCAGGCCGCATAATGTTCTCAACTACATTGACACCTCCTGCTTCGCCTTCCCGACCACGGTTCCCTATACCATCGGGGGCGTCAACTACAACGGTCCCCGCATCGGAACATCGCGCCGCAATACGATCGACGGCTCCGGCATGTTCGAGTGGGACGCGGGCCTCATGAGGGACCAGCCCATTACCGAACGTGTGCGCGCACAGTTCCAGGCGCAGCTCTTCAACGTCATCAACCATGCCAACTTCGCCAACCCCGCCGCGGCGCAGACTCAGATTTTCGGTGCTACCGGAACACCCAACGCAACTGCCGGCCAGCTCACGGTGGTGGGTTCCGGCCGTCAGGCTCAGTTCGCTCTCAAGATCCTGTTCTAAGCGGAGCGAAGGCAGGCATAACAACCGGGCCGTGCAGGCGACCGCACGGCCTCTTCAAATCAGGGGATCATCACTTGCCTTCGCATCCGCCCGCACAGCCGATGGCCGCCGGCACCAACCGTTGCAGATTTAGCATTATCTGCGCCGGTGTGCTGGGCGTGGCCTTGTGCATCCCGCTTGCCGCTGCCCAGTCGGTCCCACCCCCCATCATCTCTTCGCGAATCGACGCGCCATACCTGCTGGCCGACGGATCCGTCCAGATCATCGCTTCGTCCTCCATGGCTGAATCCGTCCGCTCGCTCAACACGCTCTATTCCCAGGCACATCCTGAAACACGCTTTACCCTCGCTGTTGGTGACAATTACTCGGCCATGGCGGCGCTCACATTTAATCGCTCGCTCGTTGCTCCGATGGGTTGCGAGTACACGCGCATCGGGCTTGGCGACAATCTCAAGATCGCAGCCGATCCTGCTCCGATTAGGCTTGCGCATGCGACGCTCCGCACCGGTGCCGGTACTCCCGCTCTCGGCGTCATCGTCAACGATGCCAATCCCCTCGACACCCTCAGCATGGCCCAGCTCATGCGCCTCTTCACCGTCGGGTCGCCCTCCGGAGACATCGCCCTCTGGGACCAGGCCGGCGTCACGGGAGCGCTAGCGCAGCGTCGGGTGGTTCCTTTCGGCCCGCTGCCGTCCGACTACACTGACTCCGACGATCCGCAAGCCGGCGAATTTCTCAGCACGGACAAGTTCTCCGGGCTCAACATGAACCACAGCTACCAGGGCCTACCGCACTACGTCGATGTCGTCCGGCGCGTCAGTGAAGATCCCGCTGCCATTGGCATCATCGCCCTCAACACGCCCCACGACAACGTAAAGGTCCTGGCCCTCCGGCAGTCCGATACGGGACAAGCGGTCCTCCCCACGGGAGATGTTATCGAACAGGGACTCTACCCTCTCGACCGCTTCGTCTACCTCTATCTGCGTGCCGGCAAGGGGACGCTGCTCGACCCGCTCGCGCTTGCGTATGCACGTGCCGCGCTCTCCGACGCAGGCCAGCAAGCCATTGCCGCTGCCGGGTACCTCCCACTCAACGCAGCCGAGCTCGCCCAGGAGCGCGCCAAGCTCGCCCAATAGCCATTCAGGAGTTTCCGTGTCACGGATCTCACCACCTTGCTTCTCGCTTGTTCCCACGATTTCCGGCGCAACCCTCTTGCTGGCCGCGCTTTGTCCTTACGCGAACGCGCAGGAGCCCGCCTTCGAGCTGCCGCACTACGTATCTCATCCGGTGCCCGCACCCGATGCTCACGCGCCCTATATGCTCCCTGATGGCTCCGTCTACGTGCTCGGCAACGACCTGGTCGGCCCGTATTTCGAAGCCCTCGACGCGCTTTTCACGCGCACCCATCCAAACATCCACATCCATCTGAACGCTCTCGGCTCCGAGCCCGCTATTGCCGCGCTCACCAGCGAAGTGTCCGCCTTCACGCCCATGGGCCGCGATGCCATCCGTCAGGACCTGGCAGGCTACACTGCGCTACACGGCCACCCGCCGCAGAGCTTTCTGCTGGGCTACGATCAGTCGCCAGACCCCGACATATTTCCGCCCGGCAAGGTGCCCTCTGCCGTCTGGATCAACCAGAAGAATCCGCTGCCCAAGCTCACCCTCGCGCTCGCCGCGCGCATCTTCACCAGCGGCGCCCCGGGCGGCGACATCACACACTGGAGCCAGCTCGGCGTCAAAGGCGAGTGGGGAAAACGCGAGATTCATGTTTACCTTCCTGCCAAGCGCGACTCCGCCTTCCTTTTCATTGACGGGGAGCGGATCGGCGGCCGCTCCTGGACCCCGCGTACCGAATGGGTCGACTCCTCCACCGACGTCATGACCGCTGTCGCCCAGGACCCCTTCGGCATCGGCATTGTCGGCTTCTGGCCGCCGGATTCGGGCTGGGAACGCCAGGGCGACCTTGGGTCCCAGACAAAGCTCCTTCCAATGGCTGAGAACGACGACGCGCACTACTCCCACGCTGCCGTGGGCGACGTCTATCCGCTTACCGGCGCCATCCGGGTCTATTTCCCTGCAGCGCCCGGCAAACCCCTTGAACCCTGGATGCACGAGTACATGCGACTGGCGCTTTCCAGGGAAGGCCAGGACCTGCTGAAGTCCCTGGCCGCCGAGAACGGCTACATCCCCCTTGAGCCCGCCAAGGCGGAGGCGGAACTCGAAAAGCTCCACTAACCCCGACACCACACCAAAGAAAACAAAAGGCCCGCATTCTCTGCGGGTCCTTCACTTTCCTGGGCGATCGCACTACGGAACGTTCAGCGCGCGCACAGGAATTGCCGCCTTCTCTTTGCGCACGGCTGTCTTGTCATCGCTCCACTTCTTCCACACTGGATCGGAGACCGCGAGTTCAGCACGCGCCTTGTTCTTGATGATTTCGCGTGATGCCAGTGAGGGGAGGTCCTTGTACTCGAGCACGATGAAGCTCGACCACGGAGCTCCAGCAGGATTCTGGTTCAAGTACGACGCGTAGGAGGAAAGCGCCCCTGTCTTTTCCCACGCATCAAACTGCGGTACTACATAGCCCAAAACGTAGCTGACGTACTTCGGAGTATCGACCAGGACGTCGTACTCCAGCACGAAGAATTGCGAGTCCCTCGTCGCCGGAGCGACCGAGCTCGACTTAACGATGTCCGCAGTTCCGGACGTATCCGCCGCCGCGATCGCCTGCGCGCTCGCCGGAAGTCCGCCAGGGTAGGTCTCCTCAATCTTCTGCCACTTCGCCAGGTCCGTGAAGTGGTCGAACGTCACCACCATGAACATGTCCGGCACGTTGTTACCTGCATATGTTGTGAAAAGCGCCTGGTATTTGGCGAACACACCAGCCGTCTTCCACTTCTCCATCTGCGCGACACCTTCGGTCTGCATAATCGCACGGAATTTCGCACGCGCCTCCGGCTTCGCGCGATAGGTCATAATCAGCGCGGTTGGCCCATTGGCATCCGCCTGAGCCCACCCCGCAGAACCCGCCAGTGACATCAGCGCGGCACACGCCACGCCCAAAATCGCAGTTGCCTTCATCAGAGAATCCTTCCGCCTGGCGGCTACTTCCCGCCCAGCGCCCACGCGGCGCAAGAGTCAAACAGCGTTATCCCGTCGCCGATCAACAAGTCGAATTGATCGGGCGCCAGCCCCATGAAGATCCGCCGCGACGGCATGACGAACTCGTGGTCCGTGTAGACGCCTTTCTCGTAGGCAAAGATGAATCCCTTGTCCGGCTCGCCCGGCAGAAACGCGATGACCTGCGCGGAAGGAAGCGGCTTGCCCCAGTTATAGATCTTGATTGCATGCTTGACCGGCATGAACATCCCGTTTGGAAAACCTGCTTGGATCGGGTTCGGCGCGTTTACCAGCCACAGGAAAGATTGTTCTTCCTTTTCTTCTTCGCCATAGTCTTTCTGCGGCTGGTATCCCGTCATGCCGAGAAAATCAAGAATCCACGGCTTCGAGGTAAAGATGGGAACCGTCGTTGTTCGGTAGGTGTACGTGACGGTCTTGGCCTTCACATCGCTTGCAAGAAACACCAGGTCGTAGCCGTCGGCCGCCGGCGGATTCACATCGGGCACCATCGTTACCACCATGCCCAGCGACTCAAAGTGTTTCTTGATGTTTGCATCCACTGGCCCTGTAGGGCTTGTCGTCGCCGCTACAAGCAATACTTTCTTCCCTTTGAAAATCGGGTTTGTCTGTGCCGCAGCCGTAGCCACAAACGCCGCGATCAACAACGCCCCGAAGCTTTTCATCCTCATCGTCATAACCTCCTGCACCGCTAGTTGCCGGGCGTGCTGATCGTCCAAAGGACTGCTGCATCGAAGAGGGCATGTCCCTGCTCAGTCAAATCATCGAATGCAGGATTATCGACTGGAAACATCGTCCGCCGCGCGGGCGCGATGAACTCATCCGCCATCGCTGCGCCCTTTTCAAACCCAAAGATTGCGCGCTCGTGGAAGGAGTTCGGCAGCGTCGCGACGATGATCGCAGAAGGCGCCGGCATCGCCCACTTCAGCACGTCCGGCTCCTTGATGAACTTCACATAACCGTTCTTCAAGCCCGCAGCCATCGGATTCGTGGAGTTCACGATCTCCAGGTAGGACTCCGGTGGGTCCTCGCTTTCCTTCGCTTCCCCATGCTCTCCGTAGTCGAGATAGCGGCGGCGTCCGGCCATCTTGAGTGTGTCCGCCATCAATCCTTCCAGGCACAAGATCGGAATCTTCGCGTCGCGGTACTTATTCGTCGTCTTGTATTTCGAGTTGGTCGCGGAAAGTACGATCAGGTCCTCGCCGTCCGCTTCTGTCTGCGGCTGTGTCTGATCCGCTTCCTTCACGATGAAGCCGAGCTCCTTGAAGTGCTCCACGATGTGGTCGTCAGATTCTTCGCCCTCCGGCGTTACAAGCCGCCGTACGAAAAGCACCTTCTTGCCCTTCGCCGCCGCCGCCAACGCGGCCTTCGTCGCGGCCGGATCGTAGGCAATCGGAGCCTTTGGCTGTGTCACCGCCCAGCGCACGCTCGTGTCGAACAGTTGCAACCCCACCCACCATGCCGCCAGGTCGGGGTCCTTCTCCGCCGGGCCGTGCACCGCTGTCAAATAATGAAACGTTGAGTCCTGAATGTAGAACCCAACCCGTCGCGCCGGCGCGACAAAGCCGTTGTACATCGTCGCGCCTTTTTCATACGTGAAGACGCCGGCATGCGTCGGATCGCCTTCGGAGTTCGACACAATCTCCGCCCCGGCCGCCGGCTTGCCCCAGCCAAAGTTCTGCGGCAGAAGATAGGAGGTCCCGAATATCTGCGACCTTGCCGCCGAGTTCCTTCACAATGGCGTTCGTGGCGCTGGGGAAATATCCATACAGCATGGAAAAGGAGCGCGCATAATCCTGCACCGGATCGATCGTCTCGAAATCGACGTGCCTTTCCGGCCCGGTCATCTTCATGTCCGGATAGTCCACCGTATTCCAGGTAAACACCGGCACTGCGGTCTGGGCATACTTGTCCGCGATTTCCCGAGGATCCGCAGTTGAAGACAGCATGACCAGATCCTGGCCGTTCGCCGCGCTGGCCGGGTCCTCTTCCTTGGCCAACGTCACCACATAACCCTGTTCCTCCAGGTGCTTTTTCACCAGGAGATCGTCGTTTTTTTCGCCCTTTTCGGGCTCGCCCACCACGAAGAGAATCTTCTTGCCCTTCACCTGCGCGGCCGAAAGAATTTGTTGTGCCGCGGCGCCCACACAGGGAACACCGGTCAACACGGTCAGAAGAGCAACAGCAGTTCGCTTGAGCATGGAACATTTCCCCTTACAATCTCTGGTCGTAGTTAGTAGCCGACGACGGATACTACCGGTGTGCCAGCGTCCGTCGTGGCGATGAACAGATGGTGGGTTTGGGCGTCATAGCCAATCGCCCCGAGTCCTGGCGCAAGCTTGTACGTTCCGCCCAGCGAGTAGTTAATGAACGCATTCATCCGCACGCCTGAAAGCGTTCCGTCCTGTTGCGCAATAAACGCCGCAGCCTTCCACTCGCCTTTACCCTGTGGCAGCCACGTAAACACCTCGCGCGCTGGACCTGTCCCGCCCTTCAACTCGATGAATGTGAATCCCGCGTCCGTGTCGATGATCTCGATCGTGCCGTTCTCGCAGCCCACAAACAATCTCCGCCCCTTTGGATCGAGCGCCAGGCCCGAGGGTCGATGGCCTGTCATGATCGGCAGATCGCCGTCATTCTTCAGCGTCTCATCGTTCAGCACATGCACGACGTTGGCGGCCGGGTCGGCCACGTATACGTGATGCAGTGTGCCGCACGCGATCTGGCCGGCGCCCGTCCCAATCTTGCCGCCACGCATTACCTTGGCCGTTTCCGCGTCGAGTGATAGCAGGGAACCGCCACTGCTGACGGCGTCCACCGTCTTCGCTTCGTCGTTGTAGCACAGCGAAGCAGCGCCGCTTGTCGCGAGGTGCGCCATTCCTGTCACCTTCATGTCGACCAGTGAGAACGAAACCACATCGCCGGACGCATTCGTCGCAAAGCCTTTCGTTGAAGGCGCGGCTTCTTCGTCTTTTACCTCCGGCACGAGCAGCACATCCTGCGCGCTGCTCAACCCTGCGATTCGGCCCATGTCCGCGCCCGTGTCGGCATTCAGCACAGCCACGCCTTCGCTCGTCGCCAGAAAAATGCGACGCCCAGCCGTGTCAACCGCAAGGCCGGTGACCGCCGTGCCCGGGACTTTATATTTCTCAATAGCTTTGTACTCTTGCGCGCGCGAACCCGCCGCGCATAACAGCAGCAAGAGCACGGAGGATCCGGTGAGAACTCGACGCGTGCAACTCATGAACACCAACCAAAACGAATTTTGAAAGCGAGCCCAATGTAGAAGCGTGATTTCTCGTTGTCAACGCGTTTGAGCGTGAAAAACCCTTTATGAATAAGGTTTTATGCGCGCTTCATCGGAGCGCCGTATGCGATGATTTCCCGAGCCATTCCTTCCAGCTTTCGTCTCGCTATTGAGCGTTTGGTGAGTAAGACTTCATGTTGATTTCAGACGTTCTCCGGCTTCGCGCTCTAGCATCGCGCATGCCTGTCATAGGGCTGTTTCAGAACATCCAGACACGGGTGCTTCGCTGGCTCAAGAGTGATTCAATGACCTACACCGCTATTTCGTCTTCGTCGAAGAAGCAGCAGCCGCTCCTCTCCCGCATGACCTCGTTCTTCGTGTACGTCTTCGAGAACCTCATGCCGGACCCCTACGTTTTTGCGGTGCTGCTCACCTTCCTCGGCGCAGCGCTCGCGTGGAAGTTCGCGCCTAACGCTACTCCTGTGAGCATCGCCGCGGCCTGGTATGGCGGCGTCTTCGCCATCTTCACGTTCGCGTTCCAAATGGTGATCATGCTCGTCGCCGGTTACGCGCTGGCGACTTCTCCGGTTATCCACCGCGCGCTCGAACGGGTCGCTTCCATCCCCAAAACTCGCGCCGGTGCCGTCTCCCTGACGGTCTTCGTGGGTCTGGTCGCTTCCTGGCTCAACTGGGGACTCGGCCTCGTCACTGCGGCCCTGCTTGCGCGCGAAGTCGCCAAGCGCGTGCGCATCGACTTCGGCTGGCTCGTCGCCGCCGCCTATAGCGGTTTCGTCATCTCCACCGAAGGGCTCTCCGGCTCCATCGCGCTTTCGCAAAACACCCACGGTTCCGCGCTCAACGTCGTCGAGAAAGTCACCGGACACGGACTGCCTCTTTCGCAGACCATCTTTACCCGGTTCAACCTTGTCCCTATCGCGATCCTGGTCGTTGTCCTGCCGGTGGTCTTCCGCTACATCGGGCCCCCCGAAGACGCTTCTCTCATTACCGATCCGGACCGCCTGAACAAGGAAGATGAAGCGAAAGCTCCGCCCGAAGTTGCCGACACCATTGGCGCCAGGCTCGACCAGGCCTGGGTCCTCAACGTCCTGCTCGCCGCCTTTGGCACGTTCGCGCTCGTAATGGAGCTGCGACGTTCGCACGGCCTTATCGATCTCAACGTCGTCATCATCACGCTGGTCATCCTGGGTCTCGTGCTGCACTGGCGGCCGATCGCCTACATCCACGCCGTGAAGAACGCAGCCCGTATCTGCGGTTCGCTCATCTTGCAATATCCGCTCTACGGCGGACTCATGGGCATCATTACCACCACGGGTCTCGCCGCCGTGCTTTCTAAAATCTTCATCAAATATTCCACCGCGCACACGCTTCCGTTCTTCACCTACCTCACGTCCCTCGTCATAACCCTCTTCGTCCCCTCCGGCGGTGGACATTGGGCCGTACAGGGTCCGTTCGCCATCCCAGCCGCCGTCAATCTGCACGCCTCGCTCCCCGGTACCACGATGGCTGTCGCCATGGGCGAGTCCGTCGCCAACATGCTGCAGCCGTTTTTCGCGTTGCCCATACTGGCCATCGCCGGCATCAAAATGCGTCGGATGATGGGTTTTATGGTCGTCACGTTCTTCATCTCGCTGGTAGCCTTCGGCACATCGCTTCTAGTCCTGCTTCCACTGCCGCGTTAATGCGAGGCGAACGCGCATAGCAAGAGCCCCGGCAAGCCGACGGGACTTTCGTTTGTTCCTCATGCGCCCCGCTGACGCACGATCATGCACAGCGCCACCATTCCGGCACATCTTTACGAAGCATCATGGTTTGATAGCGATCGACCCATCTTAGCGGACCTCGTCGTGCTCTTTGGGGTTCTTGAAAAACTCAGAGCCCCCGGCAAACGCAATTAATTCCGCCAGTGCACTCTTGCCAGCGCCTTTGCCACCAATGATGGCAATCAAGTTCGGATTGAGCGGGTGGCGCTCCAAGTTCCCGCAAATGTATGGTCCGCCGTCTGACTGCAAGGGAAAAGCGAAGAGGAGATCGACAGATCTGCGCAAATGTATTCGGCCTTCGTGTGGAGAGTGGAGACTCCTGGCCATGATGAGTTGCGCTGCGTGCTCTTCCTGATAAACGGGACGGTCATGGAAGACCATTTCAGGGAGCAGGTTGCGAGCACGCCGTTGGGAACTGTTCGTTCGTCTTAGCTATCCAGTGCAGACCTTGGTGAGAACGCTAAATCGTCATCGTGGTGGGGTAAAAGTCAGGTAGCCATGGGGCTCACAGTTGGGCGATACTCTTGTCCGCTCGAGAGAACGGCCCATGCGATACGGGCGAGCTTGTTGGCCGCCGCCGTGATGACCACGTTAATCGGTGCCCGTAGCTCAAGCGCATCGAGCCATGCGCCGAACGGAGCTCGTTCTCGCTTGACCCTGAGAACGGCGGATCGTGCGCCGTGCACGAGGATCTTGCGCAGGTAGCTGTTGCCGCGCTTGCTGATGCCGAATAGTCTTGCCTTCCCGCCAGTCGAGTGCTGTCTCGGCACAAGCCCAATCCAGGATGCGAACTCACGACCCTTGTGGAAGGCAGCGCCGTTGCCGATAGCGGCCACGATCGCGGTTGCGACCAACGGGCCGATGCCGGGGATCTTCCTTAGCCGCTGGCAGGCCGGGTCAGAAGAGGCGATCTGTTCGACCTCCGCGTTCATCGAAACGATCTGCTGTTCGAGATCCTTCCACTCGTTCCAGAGAAGGCTGACGAGGTTGCGCATGCGCGGCGTCAGGTTCGTGTCAGCGTTCTCGAGGATCTCGGGCATCGCCAGCTTCAGCTTGGCTGGTGTCTTCGCGAAGGTCATGCCACGCTCCAGCAGGAAGGCTCGCAGCTGGTTGATTACGGACGTTCGTCGTGCGATCAACCGATCCCGCACGCGATGGAGGGCTTGCAAGTCGAGCTGGTCGTCCGTCTTGATCGGCACGAATCGCATGTTCTGCCGATCTACAGCTTCAGCAATCGCTTCGGCATCAAGAAAGTCGTTCTTGTTGGACTTCACAAAAGGCTTCACGAACTGGGCGGGGATCAGCTTCACGTCATGACCTTGCTCGCGTAACACGCGACCCAGGAAGTGAGCCCCCGAACATGCCTCCATCCCGATCAAAGAAGTCTGCATGTTGGCCGTAAACGTGATCAGCTGCTTCTGGGTGAACTTCTTCCGCAACAGCACCTTCCCAGCTGCGCTGAGAGCTACGAGGTGAAAGGTCGTCTTGCCAAGATCAATACCAACGGAATGAATCTGCATGTCGATGATCCTCCTTGAACCTGCCAAACACGATCTCCACAACTCACTCGAAGATCAAGCGGCGGACCATCTCATTAACGGGGTTTGCGAAGCAAATAACGAATGCCTCAGAAGATGCCGTCGGGTTGAGGCGGGATCGCGCCTTGAAAGGACTATGGGGACGCGGGTGGGTTCTGGGATTCGATTTCCTGCCGCTGGTTTGGGGATTCATGGACGATGTGGGCGAGCTCCTCGATGGACGGGCCGGGGGCGAACTGGGGATAGCGGCCGGCGAGATTGCGCAGGTCGCCACCGAAACGATAGAGGCGATTGAGGACGATGCGCGTGAGGCGAATCTGCTCCTGAATCTCAGCGGGAGAAAGGTTCGAGACGGAGACCGCGTCGACGGTGTAGGCGCGAGCTTCGGAGTTGGCGACGCGATAGGCGGCAAAGCTGTCGGAACAGGTTTGGAGCAGGCGATAGAGGCGGCTCCGGTCGCGGACCTCTTCGGGTGGCATGAGGCCGAGGACTGCGCCCTGTTGGGCAGTCGTCCAGACGGATTCGCTGAATGGGCTGCCGGCATTGTGCCAGTTGACTGTGGCGGGAAGCTTATCCTCTGGGGCGCCGGGGTGGAATTCCAGGTAGTGGAAGACAGCCAGGTTGCCCTCGACGACGGCGGTGCGCTTCTGGAACTCTGCGACGAACGACGCCATCGTGTGTTGATTCTGTTCCAGCTCTTTGTGTAGCGCTTCGCGGGTCTCGGCGAGCTGGCGGCGATGGTGGATGTATTCGACCGTTTGTTCGAGGCCTACGGCGATGCACAATCCGAGGACGATGGTGGCGATGTGGATGAAGAAGTCGCGCCAGGTGGTGGCGGCGTGGTGGGCCGGGTGGACGTCGAGCATCGAGGCTTGCTCCTTCGGATTTTCCCAGCTCTCCAGAGGCTGGATTGGAATTGACGGCTGCTCTGCATGCGGTGGCACAGTGGGAGACAGCTCTGCCGGATTGGGCGGGGTGTCTGACATAGCTTTTCGAGGGCAGTGTTGAGGGTAGAGTATCAGCGATTCGTAAGCGCTTAGGAATTCCGCCGCCAATTCCCTGAAGAGGGGGTTCTCGGCAACTTCGACCACCAAGGGCACCCGATCAGTCTCGAACTTGCCGAAAACCCGACTTTGCGGGCAGTTCGAGAGCTGTCATGGAGCCAGTGCTTTGGGGTTGAGTTTGCCGATTCGTCCGTGGGGGCCGACGACGAAGGGAAGGGAGAGGGCGTTCCAGTGCTGGTCGGCATCGGGTGTATCGCTTGCGCTTGGCTTCAAGGCGCGCCAGTTGCGGCCGTCGTCGGTGGAGATGTCGGTGCCGTTGGGGCCGACGGTGATCCAGGTTTTGGTGGGGGTGTCGTAGGCGACGGCGCTGCGGTAGCCGTGAGGTAGGGTGGTGGCGGCGGTCCATATCTTGCCGCCGTCTATCGAGAACGCTGCTGTATTGATGCGGTTATCGGCATTCCTGTAGTCACCGCCCACGGCTACGATCCATCGACAATGGAATGTATCACTGATGTCCTTCGGGGCCTTGCAGGCCAGTGAGAAGATGCCGGAACTTTGTGTCATGTTTCCGATGGGAACGCGCACACGCCGCCATAGGCGGGTCTGCGGCTCAACATCGCCGCAGTGAGGTTCGGGACATCCCAAAGTGCCCGTGTTGAAGAAGACGTATGCTCCGCCGGTTCCTCCCGTCCCGAAAAATGGAAATATGCGAAGAGTATCTCCCGTGTTGAGGGCCGTATTGCTCGCCGCGAAGGCTCTTTGATTTTCAGGGTTCGCTTCGAGCCCCTTTTGTTTGAAAGTTGTCCACGACTCTCCTTTGCTTTCGGAAGAGGGAAAGGCGGGATCGCGCTCGTCCGGATCATCTTCAAAGAAGCGAAATTGCCCGCCGACAGGATCGCCGAGGATGAAGAGGGTACCTATCTCTTTCGGTATTGTGTGTGCAATTTGAAGTGCATCCCAGAAGCCGTCTTTGTCGGGGTTAGTGAAGACGAGTTTCCAGGTCTGGCAGCCGTCGGTGGTTTTGTAGAGGCGGGAGAGGTCGCCTTTGCCGGACGACATGATGATGGCGGTGTTGTTGTCGAAGGCCTGAATGGCGCGGAAGTCGAGGTGCTCCCCGTTGGGAGGTTTGGTGCAGAGCTGCCAGACGATGCCGGCGTCTTCGGTGCGGAGGATGGTGCCGTCGGTGCCGGAGGCCCAGGCGACGCCACCGCCGACGTTGTCCATGCCACGGAGATCGGCGGTGGTGTGGGACTCTTCAATATCCCACTGGGCGTTCGCTCCGCTCCATCCCATGAATAGAAACGCGACGATGATTGCAAGCCGATGCATCCGGAGAATTGTAGCGAAAGCAATCTCCATTCCGGACAACAGTGATGTAACTGAAAGCTGAACTGCTCGAAAACGGGGTTCGGTAACAACGCGAACATTTGGAGCTATACTGCCTGTGTTTGATCCTCATTAAAGGAGATATGAATGCGCCGCTTGTTTTACTTTGTGATGTTCGCCTCAATTGCCTCATTGGCGCCTGCGATGCAGGCAGAGAGCCACAACCCTGCGGATTATCCGCTGCGCATTCACATCTATCGCCGCAACGAGACCACTTTTTATCACAATCGCCAAACAGAAGAAGCCAAGGGTGAGGGACGCGCAAACCTGTTCGAGGGCGGCGAGCCGAAGGGTGTCGATTTTCAATTTGAGTGCGATACGAAGTTACAGACTTCATCAGGCTTCGAGACGTTTCCGGCCAAATGGAAGAAGACCGGACAAGAACTTGTTATCCTCCAGCCGCAGTTTGGAAAAAAGGGTACGACACGTGCAGGTTGAAGGTAATGGTGAAGGATTTCGTTTATGTCGCCCGAGATGGCAACCTGACGACTGAACCCGCAGACGTGTTCAAGCAATGGATGACTAAGCACGATTACGATCCAGAACACGGCAAGAGTACACCCATTCAAATCTCCCCCGCGGCAACAAACCAGACGGGCACCGTTCCACCTAACCATGCCCCTCCCACTCAAGCCGCGCCACCACAGTAAGCATTGAGTCTTAGTACTTTCAATTGCGAAGTTCACGAGAAACGGAGGTTTCGGAAACTTCAACCGAACTTGCCGAAAAGCCGACTTTGAGGGAATTAGTTCGGAGTGGAGTGCTGTGAGTTGCGACGCTTCCATAGAGACCAGCCCGAAGCCCATATCGGTGTCGATAAGCTTACCGCGACGAACCAGCTAAATGCCCGGTGAAAGAAGACATGCGAAAAGAAGATTTCTAGAGCGACCAGGCCCCCGATCAGGGCTGTGAGAAGCAATGATAGAGTCATAAGACTTATGACGTCGCCGGGCTCATAGAGCTTCATGGAGCCATCCTATCTTAGCCCGGCAGAGCGGCGTTTGCGGAAGCTTGGACAAGCTCGGACATGGAGGACATGGAGAAGATCTCGAACTTGCCGAAAACCCGACTTTGCGGGCAGTTGGATTAAGGCTCTTGCCTTGCGCCTCGCTGGAAAGCCTGAGAGGATGGCTGGTATGGGACAAAGGGTTTGGGTAGCAATTCTGGGACTGGCGGCGTTGCTTTTCTCCGCCCTTGGCCTATTCTTTGTTTTCCTATCGATCACCCACAGGATAAGCCACTCCGAGGGGTGGGCGGGGCTTGGGATGAGCGCGGTTATGATTTCGGTTTCCTATCGAGCATTGCGGCACAGGATCACATACAACGCGACTCATTCCCAGCATCCCGCCAATTCCCGAAATCTCCCGCCGAATCCCGTGGGTTAGCCAAGGTATTCATTGCCCCCCAAGTTCCTCTAAAACCGGGTTTGCGGCAACTTCGACCTGTCGGATCCGAACTTGCCGAAAAGCCGACTTTGCGGGACTATACTTCCGCCAATGAAGGACAGTCGGCTAAAAGCACTACCGAGACGGAACTTCTCGACCCCACTTATCACTTTCAGTCCCGCATTGCTGGCAGATGCTCCCTCCCCATAAGGCCTGATTGAGTGATTGGGGTTTTCGAACTTGTGGTGTTGGCGTTCTGCAACGTGGGCACGACCTCGGGTTGATGTTGATACCCCATCGATTCTTGGTGACAGTGCCCACGATCACAAGGATCACTCCGGCAAACAGCAGACCGTTAAGGATCACGGCGAAAAGAATCATGGCAGTTGCCGCTCTTCAGATGTACGAGCGCGAAATTATCGTTTCAAAGTGTACGACGACTTCGCCCAAGTTCCTCGAAAACGGGGTTTTCGGCAAACGGGGTTTTCGGCAACTTCGACCGCCAGGGGCACCCAATCAGTCTCGAACTTGCCGGAAAGCCGACTTTGCGGGAGCCATGTGCTACCCGATAACGTCCGGTCGATTGCGGATGGTTCGAGTCTTGGCTGCGTGAGAACATGGCTAGCGTGGAAGAACTTGGAGTCGTATCTACACGCTCAGGCACTCTGCTTCTTATCGACACTGGCTATTTGAGGTTGTGGTCCCATGATCGAGCCCCAGAAATGCCCGAGGGTGTTCTCTCGGACGATGGAGCAACCGCGAGGGCGAACTCGTTTGTCGATCTCCGGATCGTCGGAGCGGATGCAGAACGCGCAGGTCAGTTGCTTGGTATGTCGTGGAATCCCTTTTACGTGTATGACCAGCCACCCACGAACTTGGAACTGCGAAACAAGTTGGATAGTTTCGTCAGAGAACAAAAGCTGGATGCTCGTTTTGAAGTCGTGAACCCGCGTATTTCCCACCGCCAACGGGTTGATCTTGCCATCAAGCAGGGCAAAGGCGCTGGGGAAATCCAGTTTCACGGCATATGGGCTGCGGCTGTGAGCGGAGTTCCGACGGCGACGCCTAGCTGTTGCCGCGCTTGCTGATGCCGAAGAGCCTGGCCTTGCCGCCGGTCGAGTGCTGTCGCGGCACAAGTCCCAGCCAGGAGGAGAACTCCCGGCCCTTATGAAAGGCGGCTCCGTTGCCGATAGCGGCGACGATCGCGGTGGCAACCAAGGGGCCTATGCCGGGGATCTGCCTGAGTCGTTGGCAGGCTGGATCGGAAGAGGCGATCTGTTCAACCTCTTCGTTCATCGCGACGATCTGTTGCTCCATGTCTTTCCACTCGCTCCACAGCAGGCTGACGAGGTTACGCATGCGTGGTGTAAGGTTCGTGTCAGCGTTCTCGAGGATCTCAGGCATCGCCTGCTTCAGCTTGAAGGGAGTCTTGGCGAAGACCATGCCACGCTCCAGCAGGAAGGCTCGCAGCTGGTTGATTACGGACGTTCGACGGGCGACAAGCCGGTCACGCACACGATGCATCGCTTGGAGATCAAGCTGGTCGTCCGTCTTGATCGGAACGAAACGCATGTTCTGCCGGTCTACCGCCTCGGCGATGGCTTCGGCATCGAGGAAGTCGTTCTTGTTGGACTTCACGAATGGCTTCACGAACTGGGCTGGAATCAGCTTCACGTCATGACCTTGTTCGCGTAGTACACGTCCGAGGAAGTGCGCCCCTGAACACGCCTCCATCCCGATCAAAGAGATCTGCATGTTGGCGGTAAAAGTGATCAGCTGCTTCTGGGTGAACTTCTTCCGCAACAGCACCTTGCCCGCTGCGCTGAGAGCTACGAGGTGAAAGGTCGTCTTGCCAAGATCAATACCAACGGAATGAATCTGCATGTCGATGATCCTCCTTGAACCTGCCAAACACGATCTCCACAACTCACTCGAAGATCAAGCGGCGGACCATCTCATTAACGGGGTTTTCGGAAAGTTCATTTCGCACGCCTCAAGGCTGACTGGCCTGATGGTGTAGTGCTCATATGAAGGGACGGGGGTGGGAGTTTTTCACAGGCGCGGATGCAACCAATGCTCCTTACTTCACGATGTTTATCGGAAGTCCCAGATGGTCATCCAGATTGAACGGAACGAGCGGATAGACCTTTCCATCGTCCAATTCGATGGAAGTCTTGGTGAGGTCATTGAAGGTGTTCAAATGGTCCGCAGACATGATCCATCCAAGAATATGCCCGTGATATAGCATCGCCGCCGTCACAATCAAGGCATGGGGCTGATCCGGTGATGTGTTGCGGAGCCCAAGAGCCGCGAACGTAGCGTGGAGCTTCTGCTTGCCGAAGTCGAACCAGAGCGGCCGACTTAGAGGTGTTGCTCCCGGAAGTTGGATCGCAGTTTGGGCAACGCCTCCCGCAACCTTTTCGTCGTCTTTGTACTTGAATCCTGCCTTGCATTCCTTGCTGGCGATGAACTCGAACAATACCACCGTTGCGGCAGCACTAGTCGGCTGATTCCCTTGCGGAGACCCGTCGGGAAGCTCGGCCAACAGAATTGGTTTCATGCAGCGGCCTGCGAGCTCATGCTCCTTCGCCTCGTTCTGCATGGAGCCGAATGCGGCGATATGACCCTCGTCGATAGCCTTCTGCGCATCGCGCACGATGAGTTCGACGGGGAAGCGCATCGTCAGCCCGGTAGCGGGCTCATGGAAGACGCCGGGCTGCTCCACTTGAGCCAGGGCAGGTCCGCTGCATGCGGCCAAGAGACAAAGTATTTGCGGTAAGCGCATTTGACGGCAGGGTACCACGATACTTGCCGTAGACCGTGCAGCAGACTGCGAGGAAACTCACGCTTAGCCGCGTCTGAGGCGAAGCTGACACCACGGGGCTCGGGAAGCAGACCACGACGGTGGCTCGACCAAATCTCACGCCCGCAAAACGGGGTTTGCGGCAACTTCGACCTGTCGGATCCGAATTTGCCGAAAAGCCGACTTTGCGGGCACTTCCCGGATTGCCCCTAAACCGTCCGCAACTCGGAGATTTGGAGTCCTTCCCCGAGGCTCGATGAGTGACTCGGCGATGATGTGCTCATTGACGAACCACATATTCGGCTTTCGCTTCTCGATGATGAGTTTTCCCGTTCCGTTCGAGGCGACAGACGTCCGTACGGCCCTTGTGTCGAGCGACGAGCCCCGCTATCACAACTCCTTCTTGATTTCCTTTAGTAGACCGACGACGCGGTGAACGAGCGAGTCTGCATTGCCGCGCGGCCATAGAAGCAAACGTGCCCAACGGTCCGATAGAAAAATCTGGAGTTCGCAACACGACACCATCAGGAACAAAAGCCTTTTGCAGAAGCTGGAAGGAACGCAAATCCTACGCGGGCATTTGTCTGGTCGACCGCGGTCTGAAAATGCTCCGCGATCTGATATCTGTCCAGCGGCATGTGATTTTTCAGAAAGGCCGCCGCAATCATTTGATGGATATTTGGCAACACATCCTTCGAGGGCATAATCAAGAGCTCACCCTCAAGGTCTTTTACGCCAACATTCTTCTTGCGAGCTGCGCGATGCCCTTTCGGGAGAGCCAGTGTGTTGGTCGAGTACTGAGCGGACCGCCCGCCCGGAGTGGGCGGCATTACGCTTCGGCGGGCTCGTGCCACGCGAGCAGTTCGCTCCGGAGGCGTTCCACCGTGGCGCGCTGTTCCGGATTGGGGGCGAGGTTACGAGTCTCCTGCGGATCATCGCGCAGGTTATACAGCTCGTCGATGTCGTGGGTCCAGTGAGTGTACTTGTAGTCTCCACGGCGAATCATGTACTTGGCTCTCGGCTGTCCAACGTTGAATTCGGCGAAGATGGGTGCGTCGTGGTGCCCAGAGGCGGGATTGCGAATCAGCGAAGCGAAGCTCGCACCGTCAGATGGGCCGAGATCGGGCACGCTGCAGAGTTCGGCAAGAGTCTGCTTCAGCGAGATGAGACTGACGGGTTGCTCGCAGAGCGCCGGAGATGTTTCAGGCAGTTTCATCAGCAGGGGGACGCCGCTTGAGCCCTCATAGAACTGAAACTTGTTCCAAAGGCCAAGGTCGCCGAGCATCTCGCCGTGGTCCGAGGTGTAGACGACGATCGTGTTCCGGTCCAGACCGAGGCGCTTGAGCGCGGAAAGCACCTGACCGGCACAATCATCCATCTGCGCCAGGTTGGCGTAGTAGTAGGCCATGCGCTTGCGGGCCTCGGAGGCGTCGCGGAGTTCGGGCGTCCACGATACGGTCTCGATGGAACGGCGCACCTCGGCGGGAATATGTGTGAGGTCCGTTCTGTGCCATGTCGAAGGAAGCTGCATGTCTTCGGCGCGGTACATCTCGGCGAAGCGCGTAGCCGGCATAAACGGATCGTGCGGCTTGAGGAAAGAGGTGACAAGTAGAAAGGGCTCGTCAGCGTGTGCGTAGTTTTCAAGAAAGCGCACGGACTCGCGCGCGACAAAGTTGTCGAAGTGATCGGCTTCGTCCAAGAGCGAGGGACGCCCAACGGCGACAGCTCCGAGACGACCATCAGCCGTTCGATGGCCCTTCCATGGGTCGCCCTCTTCGTTCCAAAGGCATTCAATCTGCGGCAGCCCCGCGCCGCCGGAGTTAGGGTGACCGAGTTCGTCGGCATAGAGCTTTGTCTTTGGGCCGAGATACTGCCACCAATCGTTAAACTCAAGCATGTAGTCGAAGCCATGCGTCTGCGCGTCGGCGAAGTGCATTTTGCCGATAAGCGCAGTCAGATAACCTGCTGTGCCAAATTGATGCGCTATGGTCTTGTGCTTCGGCGAGAACGCATACGATTTGGCGTCATGGCATGTCTCAAGGTTGAAGGTATAAAGGCCGGTCATGATGGAGGCTCGCGACGGCCCGCAGACGGGATTGCTGCAATAAGCGTTTGTGAATCGAATGCTCTCTTGCGCGAGCGCGTCGAGACTCGGTGTGTGGGAGACGCGATCACCCGCGACACCCATGCAGGTGCGCTTGTGTTGATCGGACATGAGAACAAGCACGTTGGGGCGGCGGTCTTCTCCAGCCTTCGTTGAGTCTGATCGTTGTGCCGATGTAGTGCGCTTTTGGCCGACACCTACTGAGCTGAACGTTGTTGCCGCTGCCGCTCCCGACAGGAACTTTCTGCGATCCAAGATGGCTCCTTAAAACGAATCAACATGCGACTGTGGCTCATGTGTTGGTCGGTTCGATAATATGCGACAGCTCGCCGAGGCCGCGAGAAGAAATCGTCCATCGCGGGGCGGGAAGTGAACCCTAATGTCTTGGAGGCCGCCCGCTGAGCAGAACTGCGGGCGTTTTGAGCGCTTTACCCGTTAATTGATCTGCGCGGGTCCCAAATTTTAAAAGAGAGACCGGTCTCTTGACAAAGACGCCGGACTCCCATAGAGTCGGGCCTCGACGAACCGATTGCAATTGATTGAACTCAAAAACGCCCTTTACGGGATTCAGGAGACGCAGCTGTAAGAAAGCCCATATGAAAAAAACTATCCGGTTTGCAGTGTGGTTTTCTTCTGTCTTAACAACAATATTGGCGCTTGGTGGTACCCCGGTCCGGGCGCAGCTAACGACCACAGGCACCATCAACGGTACAGTACTTGACCCTACGAGCGCAGTGATTCCGGGCGCAAAGGTCCTCATAAGGGAAACCCAAAGGAAGGTTGTTACTCAGACGGTGTCGAATTCGTCTGGGGAGTTCGTTCAGGTCGGACTGGACTCCGGCCACTATGAAGTGACTGTTTCGGCGTCCGGATTCGCGACCTATCGGGAGACCAACATCTATCTCGATCCGGCCTCGACCTATACCATTCACGCCGCGCTTAAGCCGGGCGAAGTAAGCGAAGTCGTGACGGTGGTGGGCTCCGAAGCACAGGTGCAGACCACCACGGCAGAGGTCTCCAGCACGGTAAGCGGCGAGGAGGCTCGCGAACTGCCGCTGAATGGTCGCAACTTCGAGCAGCTCGGGTCGCTCATGCCTGGAGTCATCAACACGTCGCCCGTTGCCACGATGGGCACCGGTGGCTACAGCACGACCAACAGCCTTTTGGTGAACGGCGGCACGACTACAGGAAGCGGCGGTTCAGGTGAAACCGGCGCCATCTACTACCTTGATGGTCTCTGGATCTCGTCGAATGTAGTTCACGACGAGAACATTGTTACGCCGAACCCGGACGAGATCACGGAAGTGAAGGCGATGCAGAACAACTACAGCGCTCAGTACACGCTGATGGGTGCGAGCACCATTCTGGTCGAGTCCAAGGGTGGTACAGCTACCTTCCACGGCGATGCTTGGGAGTTCCTGCGGAACACTGATCTGAACGCAACGCAGTACTTCAGCAAGTCGCCGACGGTCATGAATTGGAACATCTTCGGGGTTGATCTTGGGGGGCCGCTGTTCGTCCCGCATCTGTACCCGCGTAAGAGCTCGAAGACATACTTCTACGTCAACAACCAATGGGTGCGGCAAACGGCTGGTTCGCAAGCCACCGGTCAGGCGCCTCTCTCCACCATGCGCGGACAGGGAACTCCAGGCAACGAGTTGCTCTTCCCCGGTACGAGTGCTTCTCCGGTTCCGGGAATCGGTGGGCCGTACGGCATGGCGTTCCTGACGGATCCGAGCCTGCCTGCAGGCCACTGCAACTCCAAGACGAACAATTCCTCCTGCTTTGCGCAGGACTCAAACGGCAACTGGATTATCCCTGCCAACCGTGTAAATCAGAATGCACTGGGGCTGCTGAATGCGTTAGTACCTTTGCCCAATAACCTCACAGGTGGCACGTACAGCGCAACCTCTTCGGCATCGGATTATCTGAACACTGCTCCTAATGTCACCAAGCAGTGGGACGTGCTTGGCAAGATTGATTACAACATCAACTCGCGTTTCCGCCTCATGGGGGAGTACATGCGCGAGGAGCAAACCTTCGCCGGCGCCAATGCAGCGCGGTTTGGGGCCCCCTGGTCAACCAACTACGACACCTTCGTGACAGATGATCAGGCTGGCCAACTTCGTCTGACGCAGATTCTTACACCGACGATGACCAACCAGACCAGCATCGCAACGGGCATCTTCGACGGAACTCATGACTTCGGCGGTACTCGACTCATCTCGCAGGTCCCAGGCTTCAACCAGGTATTGCCGTACAGGGGATCGTATCTGCAGGACTACCTTCCGAGCATCTCGCTTTCGCAGGGATGGACGAAGTTCGGTACCTCATCCAACTACATTGTTCCCCGCGCGGCCGAACTCCATGACACCATCACAGACGACTGGAGTTGGAGTCATGGCAGACACTTTTTGCAGGCTGGCTTCACGATGTTCTTCGGAACGGAGCGGCATTTCTCGTCGCCTAATGTCGCTGAAGGCTTTTTCTCCTTCACAGGCTACGCAACCGGAAATGCACTTCCCGACTATCTGCTGGGACTAGCAGCGACCTTTAGCCAGGCCAGCAATGGTGTGCGTACCTATGCACACTACAAGCTCGCCTCGCCGTACGTTGAAGAGACGTGGAAGATCACCAAGCGCCTTACACTTTCCGGCGGCTTGCGCTATACGTACATGCCGTGGCCCGCGGAACAGGCAGGTTATATCGACAATTTCAATCCGGCACTCTTCAATCCGGCACAGGTGCCGACCATCACGACTGCCGGCGTCATTACAAGTGCGCAGGGTTCGTACAACGCTACGAACGGGATCATCCTGAATGGCCAGAATGGCGTTCCTTTGAACCTGACCAACAGCCACAAGAACTACTTTGCACCGGTAATCGGTTTTGCGTGGGATATGTTCGGTAACGGCAGGACGTCGCTGCGTGGCGGTTATGGCCTCACATACTACGAAACCGCTGGGCAGGGCTGCGACGAAGGCGGTTGTCTGGGGTATCCAACCATTCAGTCGGTGAACCTGGCAACCTCTGCCTTCAACAATCCTGCAGGTGCGGTGACGCCGGCCACGGTTCCGGCGGCGGCAGGGGAAGACCTGCAGAACTATCGCGCCAGCCACATTCAGACATACAGTCTCAGCGCACAGCAGCAGTTCGGCCACGACTGGATCGCGTCTGTCGCGGGTGCAGGCAGTATTCAATCCGCAGGCAGCCTCTCGACGAACATTAACCAGTCGCTGCCTACGACGATCAGTGGTATTGGGTATGACTTCAATCCGAATCTGAACACAGCCACTTACACCAATGCCTACTACGCGCCGTACCAGGGATATGGCAATATCACGTACTTCCAGAACCTCGGGAAGAGCAACTGGAATGCGCTTGAGTTGAGCCTCCGTCACCACACAACCAAAAATCTCTACCTAACCGCGGCGTACACCTGGGCCCACGGCTTGGATAACTTTGGCGGCTTCCAGAACAACTACAACATCGCCTCAGGTTATGGCAATTCCGGGAACGATATTCCGAATGTGTTCACGGTCAGTGCGATCTATTACCTGCCCCGGATGGAACACTCTCGGTGGTGGCTACGCCAGGTCGCCGGAGGATGGCAATTCTCCGACATGACTACCCTGCAGAGCGGCAGTCCCGCCAATGTCTCTCTGAGCACTTCCAACAATGGATTGGCAACGCGGCCCAACGTCACCGGACCCATCACCTATCCGAAGAACTGGCGCCAGACAGGCGGCACATGGTTCAGCACCGCACCCTTCGCGAAACCCGCGAACGGCTACTTTGGCAATGCTGGAGATGCCCTTCTTCGCGGTCCGGGCGTTGCGGTTTCAAACATGGCACTGTACAAGACGTTCGCGTTCACAGAGCGCGTAAGGCTCCAGTTCCGTGCCGAGTACTTCAACGTGTTCAATCACACCAATCCGAACGGCCCCGCCACGGGCTTCGGCGCCGCCGCGTTCGGCACAATCAGCGGTGAGAAGGAAGCACGCGAAGGGCAGGGATCACTAAAACTCTCCTTCTAGAAGAACAGAGCTGAATTCTTAAGACAGGGAGATGGCAGGCTGACAGTGCGGGAATCTTCAGTGCTGTTAGCCTGCCGTCTCTCTCCTCAACATAAGGGGTCGAATTCGAGTGATGAGTTCGTTGACACGGCACCAGCACCTTCGCTACCTGGCGCTACTTGCATTTCTGTGCGCTTGTTCCGTTACCCGTTTGCAATGTCAGGAGTGGAAGTCCGGCATGGACTCTCCCGTTCATGATTCTGATCGGCTTTACCCCATTGGGGCTAAGGAGATCGTTCTTGAGAACAGTCTGATACGAATTGCCTTCGATGAGCAGACTGGTGCGCTTGTGGAATTCACCAACAAACACACTGGATGGACCTGGCAGACGGCTCCGCGTCTCGGAGCGTCCTTCAATCTTTTCGTGCCTACCGCCGACCGGTCCTACAACCCGGTGCTCGGAGAGCACAACTCGCTTGCGTCCTTTCATCGGTCAGCGGATGGCACAAGCCTCGATCTGGTGTGGAAGAACCTGCACAGTGAGTACCAGGGCACGCTCGACATCACTCTCGAAGGTGCGGTTCAACTTAGCAACGATAACGCAACCTTCAAGATGAAGGTGACAAACCACTCGCAGCACACGATTGCCAGCCTTAGTTGGCCCGTGGTGGGCTCGCTCGCAAAGCCTGATCCGGTGATGAAGCTGTCCACGCCGAACTACGGCGGTCTCTCCGTTGTTCCACTGTGGAATCCGGCAACCCAGGGGTCGGGGTACTACGGCACCAACTATCCCACGCGCATTCTGGGCGGCAGGTTCATCCTCGTTTCGACGACGTCCCAAGGACTCTACGTTGGAGCGCACAATCCGGACGCGACCGAAAATGTTCGCTACATGTTTGAGGCAAAGCCGGGATTCGAAGGGTCGTATGGGAACGCGAACCCCAAGAGCGACACGATCAGTGGCCACCCGGTGCGGCTGACAATGCAGGTCGTGCACTATCCATTTCTGAATCCCGGCGAGTCCGGGTGGCTCGCGCCTATCGTAGTGGCCCCATACAGCGGAGACTGGCATGCCGGTTCAGATATTTACAAACGATGGCTCTCTACCTGGTATCGGCCGTTGTCGATGCCTACCTGGGCCGGTGAGATCCGGGCATGGCAGCAGTTGCAGATCAACTCCTCGGAAGATGATCTCCGGACGCGCTACGTCGATCTTCCCAAACGCGTCGCGGACGATGTTGCGCACGGAATCACAGCACTGCAGCTCGTAGGTTGGAATAAAGGTGGCCAGGATCGCGACAATCCATCGGACGATACGGATCCGCGGCTTGGCACGACCGCCGAACTCAAGGACGCGATCGCTCAGATAGAGAAGATGGGTGTGCACGTCGTGCTCTTTGGTAAGTACGCGTGGGCGGATACGACGACTGAGTGGTACAAGAATGACCTCGCGCAGCACATGGCGACCGATCCCTACGGCCAACCGTTTGTGTGGGACGGATACAAATACCAGACACCAGAGCAGTTGACAGGGATGAACACGCGTCACCTCGCCACCGGCTGCACGAACGATGCAGGATGGCGAAAGATTCTCGCGGGTGAGTTTCAGAAGTTGCTCGACCTGGGGAGCGATGGTGTGTTGTATGACGAAGCGCAGCATCGTCATACCTCGGACTATAACGTTTGCTTTAATCCCAATCACGGTCATCATGTGCCAGCGACGATCTCGTCCGGAGATATCGCTTTGGCCAATATGTATCGCCTAATGGTGCGTGACTCTGTGGGTGAAGAGAAGTTTCTCTTCTCCGGTGAGGATCCCGAGGACGTCATTTCGGGCGCCTATTCTCTTACGTACATCCGCATCAATCAAGGCCACATTCCCGAAGATCGCTATGTGTTTCCCTGGCGTCCGATCATGATTGCGTTAACAGGTTTTGACGATCGCGAGATGATCAACCACGCGCTCATGTATCGCTACATCCTCAGTTATGAGCCGTTCAACTTCAAAGGCGACATCCAGGATTTTCCCAAAACAGTGGCCTATGGCGAGAAGATGGACCATCTGCGCCGGCGGTACCATGACTATCTGTGGGACGCCGAATTCCGCGACACGCTATCAGCAAAGGTCTCCGTCAACGGTGCGGCATATCCGGATTACTCGGTATTTCTGAGGAAGGATGGTTTGAGAGCTGTCGTGATTGCCAATGATCGGCATCAAGAAATTGATGCAACCCTGGACCTTGAGAAACCTTTGGGCTCGCACCTACTCTGCGCCAGTCCAGAGCAACCGGTTGAGACGCCGTGTGACCATGTAGTTTCCGTGCCACCACGTTCGGTCGTCACGGTCATGGAGTACTGAATCTATCCAGATTCGCGCGGTCCCATCACGCAGTACGACGTCGCGCCGAGCACAGTGGTCATTTGTTACGTTGGCAAGGTTTGCGTGCTTTCAAGTAAAGGGTGGCCAGGTGTGGGCCATCCGCCAAGGGTGCCAAACTTCAGAGACCGGTCTCGGAACAACCCAGCATACGGTCGGGAATTTATTGATGAGGAACATGCCATGAAAAGACGCACATTTCTTAGAAATACCGCGATTGAGATAGCGGCGATTGCAGCAACGGGCTTGGCCGGCGACCTGAAGGCGGAGAAGCTAGAAGAAAACGCATCAACGGCCAACGCGACCAACGCGACGCAACAGCAAAGCACCGCTGGAGCCAAAATAGAACATCCGGCCGTCCTGACGACCCGAGATACTTCCATACCTGATCCGGTGCGCGAACCCTATCTGATTCATACGGGCGTGCAGTCGCGCTCAATATCTTTTGAGAACCCGACCGGGGCGCGGGGGCAGGGCGGCAAAGCCGCCAGTTCTCTTGGGGTCGGACGCAAGGGATCCCCAAACCGCAAAATCCAGCCTGGCGAAACAGTGGGCCTTTGCGATATCGAAGGGCCCGGCATGATCCGTCACTTCTGGATGACTACCAGCAACGTGAAAAACCATCTCCGTTCCGTTGTGGTGCGTGCTTATTGGGAGGGCCAGACTCATCCCAGCATCGAATGCCCGCTCGGCGATTTCATGGGGTTCGCTCATGCAAAGGTGACGGCTTATCAATCGGCTGTTCACTCCATTTCAATTTCCAGGGGAATGAATCTCTGGCTGCCGATGCCTTTCACGAAGCGCGCCCGGATTACCTTCAGCAACGAGGGTGCTGAACCCGTTTCGCTTTTTTACCAGATCGACTACACGCTGGGAGACAGGCATTCCCATGATGTCGGCCGGCTGCATTGCTTGTTCCGGCGCGAGAATCCGACTACGCCGAAGCAGGATTTTGAGCTGCTGCCCCAGCGGCGTGGCTCCGGCCGGTTTATCGGGTCTGTCGTCGGCGCTCGGACGTGTTCCAGCGGGTGGTGGGGTGAAGGCGAAATCAAGATGTATTTTGACGGCGACAAGGACTTTCCCAGCTATTGTGGAACGGGGACGGAGGATTATCCGGGACAAGGTTGGGGCCTTACACCAACGCCTTACCTTTACAACGGCTGCTCTCTTACCGACAACAATTTTTACTCCTTCTACCGCTGGTACCTGCCTGATCCAATTTATTGGCAAAAAGAAGCCCGCATCGCAATGCAGCAGATCGGTTATAAGAAGGGGTTTGGAATAGTCGACCGGTCCGATGATTGGTCTTGCGCCACTTTTTGGTATGAACAGGCTCCGAGTGCGCCTCTGCCGTCTATGCCCGACGTAGACGCGCGCACCGCCGATCTCTGGTCGCCCGCAACCTCAAATACAAACGCAGTTCCAAATACAAACGATGCAGTCCATTAACCACGCGTCTGTGGTGGCGAGAATCTGTTATTTGGTGAGCAGGCGGCTTCTCCGAAAAGGGATGTGCGATATCTTAGCGTCCTCGCGGGGTCTCGGCGAGTTTGAGGAAGGCGATTCAGTCGTTTCGGATGCGCCTTCACGACGGCCTTCGCAGCTGGGACAGCCTAGAAGGACAAGAGGCAACTAAAGGGCTCCCCAAGCGGGGAGTCCTTTAGAGTATGGGTACGACAATCAGGCGAGGGCATTGGTCTCCGCTTGTATGACGAAGATGTGAGGCGTGGCTACCTCGCGAGTCTGAAGCGAACTTCCTGCGAAACGGGGTTTTCGGAGACTTCAAGTTGCCGAAAACGAGACTTTAGAGGCACAAGGATGGTTAGCTGGAGCGGGTCATTGAGTGACTTGGCGATTTCGCGTCAACTGACGATGCTGAGCGGCTCACTACCGACGGCGGCGATGCCTCAACGAAGACTGGGCTTGTGTCTTCCTATTGGCTGTCGCGGACGGGGATGACCGTCTGACAGTGGGTGCAGGTAGACTGTTCTGGAGGCTAACGGCATGGCGATAACACCTCTTAAAAGATTGAAAATCAGGTCACGGACTCAGCTCGTGTTTGGGGTATTCTTCGCAATTGGCTGTCTTAATTCCATCGGTAAAGGCTATATACACACACGCGGGGGATTCTGGATTGGCGTTGCTGCCGATCTACTAATCGGACTATTGTCGGTTGGCTGTTTTGTGTCTTATAGGCGAACTCGGAAGGAAATTGCGACCCGTGATTCAAACTGATTCAACTCAGGAGCGGTAAAAACATCGCCATCCCGCAAAACGGGGTTATCGGCAACTTCGCCACCCGGCGATTCAGACGCCATGAACTTGCCGAAAATCCGACTTTGCGGGAGCTAGGGATACCTTCAGGCGCTACAGGCAGCAACGATTTGAGAACCGGTGATGCGGTATTCAGCTGAGTCGAGTTTCTCCACTTGAAAGTTCCGATCACGTAACACACTGCGAAAATCAAACGACGGCGTTTGCCCAAGATAGATCCCGACGATCCCCCTAGAGTATGCGTAGTGGAATAGGTATCTTGGGGCCGCGTCATAAACCATCCACACGTCACTGTTGTCCAATACAGTCACCACCTTAGGCGGAAATCTCAGACTTCTGTAGCCTTCGGTGGTCGCGTCATCACACTTTCGGAAATAAGCGAACGCAAAGCCACGGTGATCGGTGAGACACACTTGAGTTCTGTCACTGCAATCTTGGAGACCTGTACTTCGCGAGCGCGGCGTCACAAGCGTCCCGTTCCGTGTGTCTAGCTCAATCGAAGATCCATCGGATCTCGCGAAAGCAGCTCTCAAGCTGACGGAAATGTGGGGTTCCGGAGTCGTTCGCTGCCCCTGCATCAAGCCCAGTAAGATGAGAACCGACGACATCAGTAACGGAAATCGAATCATCCAAGCAGTCTAGAGGCAGACATGATTCCCGCAAATGTATGGTCCGCCGTCTGACTGCAAGGGAAAAGCGAAGAGGAGATCGACAGATCTGCGCAAATGTATTCGGCCTTCGTGTGGAGAGTGGAGACTCCTGGCCATGATGAGTTGCGCTGCGTGCTCTTCCTGATAAACGGGACGGTCATGGAAGACCATTTTCGAGAGCAGGTTGCGAGCACGCCGTTGGGAACTGTTCGTTCGTCTTAGCTATCCAGTGCAGACCTTGGTGAGAACGCTAAATCGTCATCGTGGTGGGGTAAAAGTCAGGTAGCCATGGGGCTCACAGTTGGGCGATACTCTTGTCCGCTCGAGAGAACGGCCCATGCGATACGGGCGAGCTTGTTGGCCGCCGCCGTGATGACCACGTTAATCGGTGCCCGTAGCTCAAGCGCATCGAGCCATGCGCCGAACGGAGCTCGTTCTCGCTTGACCCTGAGAACGGCGGATCGTGCGCCGTGCACGAGGATCTTGCGCAGGTAGCTGTTGCCGCGCTTGCTGATGCCGAATAGTCTTGCCTTCCCGCCAGTCGAGTGCTGTCTCGGCACAAGCCCAATCCAGGATGCGAACTCACGACCCTTGTGGAAGGCAGCGCCGTTGCCGATAGCGGCCACGATCGCGGTTGCGACCAACGGGCCGATGCCGGGGATCTTCCTTAGCCGCTGGCAGGCCGGGTCAGAAGAGGCGATCTGTTCGACCTCCGCGTTCATCGAAACGATCTGCTGTTCGAGATCCTTCCACTCGTTCCAGAGAAGGCTGACGAGGTTGCGCATGCGCGGCGTCAGGTTCGTGTCAGCGTTCTCGAGGATCTCGGGCATCGCCAGCTTCAGCTTGGCTGGTGTCTTCGCGAAGGTCATGCCACGCTCCAGCAGGAAGGCTCGCAGCTGGTTGATTACGGACGTTCGTCGTGCGATCAACCGATCCCGCACGCGATGGAGGGCTTGCAAGTCGAGCTGGTCGTCCGTCTTGATCGGCACGAATCGCATGTTCTGCCGATCTACAGCTTCAGCAATCGCTTCGGCATCAAGAAAGTCGTTCTTGTTGGACTTCACAAAAGGCTTCACGAACTGGGCGGGGATCAGCTTCACGTCATGACCTTGCTCGCGTAACACGCGACCCAGGAAGTGAGCCCCCGAACATGCCTCCATCCCGATCAAAGAAGTCTGCATGTTGGCCGTAAACGTGATCAGCTGCTTCTGGGTGAACTTCTTCCGCAACAGCACCTTCCCAGCTGCGCTGAGAGCTACGAGGTGAAAGGTCGTCTTGCCAAGATCAATACCAACGGAATGAATCTGCATGTCGATGATCCTCCTTGAACCTGCCAAACACGATCTCCACAACTCACTCGAAGATCAAGCGGCGGACCATCTCATTAACGGGGTTTTCGGAAACTTCATCGCTGAACAACGCATCCCGAGAATCGATGGTCCCGAGAAATCGAGTGCTCACTTCGGCCCACTCACGCACATGGAAAATGTTCCAAGACTGGCCCAAGCGCCGCATTGGTGGGGGTATACGTAGAAACTATCTTGTGTATGTCTATGAAAGATTTCAACTTATTTCATTGATGTGAATCCCTGTCTCGCGACTTAGAGGCGTGGCTACATTGATGGCTACACTCTGAGAATCAGATAACACTGGACCTCACAGACGGCGCGGTATTAGCCCACATGGAGCTGCCGCGATGAAGAGTCCTGTTGTTCGTTTGAAGTTGCGTGTTCGCTTACCCAACGGCGGTCCGCGCCAGCAATCACAAGCTGTAGACCTTTGCTCGCCAAGCCGGAAGCTTCCCAGATCCCGTGGCCGGGCCGCCTAGTCTCCGAAGAGCATAGCTGGATTAAACGTAGCGGCTCCCGTGCGGCAAAGACACCGCAAGCCTCACCCGGATTGCCATTCAGAATGCTTTGAGTCCTTCGGCACGAAAGATCGCGCATGCATGTTCAACCTCTTCGTGGCTTGGCGGTTGCACATCGCCGAGTGTGTAATTGAGTTTGAGTTCCTTCCATTTGTATCGACCCATTTGATGAAATGGCAGAACGTCGACGCGTTCTATATTTCCTAGATCAGCAACGAATCTCGCGATCGGTGCGATGTTGTCATCATCGTCCGTGAGTCCGGGTACAAGCACGAACCGCAGCCAGACGGTTCTTCCACGCTCGGCCAATCGGCGCGCAAAGTCCAGGGTCGGAGCATTATCCATACCCGTGAGATGACGATGGCGTTCTGGATCCCAAGTCTTCATATCCAGAATCACGAGATCAATCTGCCCCAGTTCAGCATCGGTGAGGCGGGCGCCAAGAGCGCCGTTGGTATCCAACGCCGTGTGTATCCCCATCGCCTTGGCGGCAGTAAACAACTTTACGGCGAATCGGTCTTGTAGAAGAGGTTCACCGCCGCTCAGCGTGAATCCCCCTGACATAGTTTTCAGTCCATAGCGGTATTTGCGGAGTTCCTCCACGGCGCGTGCCAATGTTACCGGAATTCCGTTGGTCATCGTCCATGTGTCCGGGTTATGGCAATAGAGGCACCGCCACTGGCAACCCGTTGTCCATCCCACAATGCGCACGCCCGGCCCATCGACGGCCGAGCCCGTGGTGAATGAATGAAGGAAGCCCATGTCTCCCGTCGCCAAGGCGGTTCGCACGTCCGACTCCGGGGTACCCTTGCCCAGATCAACGCGCAATTCAAAAGGGCTCTTCGCCTCCAATGGAACCAATTGTTGCGTACTCATATCGCTGCCTACATTCCATGGAACGTGCGGCTGATCACATCCATTTGCTGCTCACGAGTGAGACGCACGAAGTTCACCGCATATCCCGAGACACGAATTGTCAGGTGTGGATAATTTTCTGGATGTTCCATCGCGTCCACAAGAGTGTCCCGATTCAAGACATTCACGTTCATGTGATAGCCAGTGGTGCTGAAGAACGCATCAAGAATGCCGCGCAAGTTGGCGATGCGATCCACGGCAACTCTTCCCAGTCCTTCGGGGATTAACGTCGTAGTTAGGGAAATGCCATCAGCGGCATCGCGATACGGGATTTTCGCGACAGACGCAGCGGAAGCGTGGATTCCGTGTGTGTCGCGTCCATGCATCGGATTGGCTCCCGGAGCGAACGGCTCTCCACGCCGCCTTCCATCGGGGGTATTGCCGGTCCCCTTGCCGTACACCACGTTCGAGGTAATGGTCAGGATTGACTGTGTGTGAAGGGCGTTACGGTACGTAGGATACTTTCTCAACTTGCTCATGAACTTTCCGACGACCCAGGTAGCAAGCTGGTCCACTCGATTGTCGTTATTGCCGAAGACAGGAAAATCACCGTCAATCGCATAGTCCGTGACCAGTCCCGTTTCATCGCGAATTGCCCGAACTCTTGCGTAACGAATTGCCGATAGGCTGTCAGCAACTACAGACATGCCCGCCATGCCGAAGGCCATGGTTCGCAGTGGCGCGTAATCGTGAAGCGCCATTTCAATGCGCTCGTATGCGTACTTGTCGTGCATGTAGTGGATGATGTTCATGGCGTTGACGTACACACCGGCGAGCCAGTCCATCATCTTTTCGTACTTGTCGAGCACATCATCGAAGTCAAGGTACTCGCCCTTCACGGCGTCGACCGCCGGTCCCACCTGCTCGCCTGTAATTTCATCTCTGCCGCCGTTGATGGCATACAGAAGACATTTAGCGAGGTTTGCACGTGCACCGAAAAACTGCATCTGCTTGCCTACCAGCATCGGAGACACGCAGCAAGCGATGGCTCCGTCATCGC
The DNA here is from genome assembly GCA_963827415.1 of uncultured Acidobacteriaceae bacterium. Taxonomy (GTDB): domain Bacteria; phylum Acidobacteriota; class Terriglobia; order Terriglobales; family Acidobacteriaceae; genus Granulicella. The sequence goes on along the minus strand of CAWHBA010000029.1, from coordinate 66,728 downwards.
CCCATGAGCGACGCATAATTTCATCGCTTTCGAATTGAATCGAGCTTGTGTCGATGGCAACCTTTGCAGCATAACTACGAAATCCGTCTGGCAAACGCGGAGAGTACCAGATCGTCAAATTCGGTTCAGGAGCGGGGCCCAAGTTGTACAACGTGTGAAGAAAACGGAAACTCGTCTTCGTGACGAGCGACCGACCGTCGTCTCCAATGCCTGCAAGGGATTCGGTCACCCACGTCGGATCACCGGCAAACAGCTCATCGTATTCCGGCGTGCGTAAAAATCGAACAATACGCAGCTTGATGACGAAGTCATCAATGATCTCCTGCGCCTGCTGCTCGGTGAGCGAGCCAGTTGCCAGGTCCCGCTCGAAGTAGATGTCGAGGAACGTCGAGATTCGGCCAAGCGACATGGCCGCTCCGTTTTGTTCTTTCACAGCTGCGAGGTAGCCGAAGTACAACCACTGCACGGCTTCGTGTGCGTTACGGGCCGGCTCCGAGATATCGAAGCCATAGCTTGATGCCATCTGCATTAGCTCTTTGAGCGCCCGAATCTGCTCGCTGAGTTCCTCGCGGTCGCGAATGATGTCTTCGGTCGACATGGCAGAATCGAGGCTGCGTTTCTCCTTCTGCTTGTGCTTGATAAGCCGGGAAACGCCATATAGAGCCACTCGGCGGTAGTCGCCGATGATTCGCCCACGCCCGTAGGCATCGGGCAAGCCAGTTAGGATGTGAGAGCTGCGACACCGCCTCACGTCCGCAGTATAGGCATCGAAGACTCCATCATTGTGTGTCTTGCGATACTTCGAAAAAGTCTCGACGACCTGGGGGTCCGGCTCGTACTTATAGGCCTTGAGAGCGGTCAAAACCATCCGAAGGCCCCCATTCGGCATGATTGCCCGTTTCAACGGCGCCTCGGTCTGAAGGCCAACAATCACTTCATTTTCTCGATCGATGTACCCAGTGCCATGCGACGTTATCGAGCTGGGAATCTGAGAGATGTCGAGCACGCCCTTCTTGCGCTCTTCAATAAACAGCTCATTCAACCGATCCCAGATTTTTTTAGTCCGTTCCGTCGCGTGTGCAAGAAAAGAGTCATCTCCGTCGTATGGTTCGTAATTCTGCTGGATAAAATCACGAACATTAATCTCCTTTTGCCAAAGACCTGGCGTGAACCCAGTCCACGGAGAACTCGTCGTTTCCGGTGCAATTTGCTGCGAGGTGGCAATCGTCATTGTTATGTCCCCCTGCTTCTGCCGTTATGAAACGGGCTGCCTGAGTCCAAGTAGCGACCAGGTATGGCGCGCGATCATGAGTTCCTCGTTAGTCGGAACCACCCATGCCGACACTCTGCTTTGCTCAGTCGATATTCGCGACTTACCGCTAGTATTTGCCTGGGCATCCAGGTCCACGCCCAGCCAGGAAGATGCCTCGCAGATTCGGCGGCGGATTTCAGGCGAGTTTTCCCCGATTCCCGCCGTGAAGACGAGCGCATCGACTCCACCGAGCACTGCTGCAAAAGCGCCGATTTCTTTCGCTGCGCGATATACGAAGTAATCCACCGCCAGACGAGCTTCGGGTTCGCTTCTGCCGAGCAGATCGCGCATATCGTTGCTGATTCCTGAAATCGCCAGCAAACCCGACCGCTTGTAAAGCATCGTCTCCACCTCTTTGGCGGTGAGCCCGAGGTTTTGAAAAAGATACAAAATGACTCCTGGATCAATCGCGCCCGGCCTCGTTCCCATGCAGAGCCCGTCCAGAGCCGTAAAGCCCATACTGCTCTCTAGGCTTCTTCTATTCTTTAGCGCGCATAGGCTCGCACCGCTTCCCAGATGCGCGACTATGACCCTGGCTTTGGCAAGCGCAGGTGCCACAGCAGGCAAGACCGAAGCGATGTACTCATAGGACAGCCCGTGGAAACCGTATCGCTGCACACCCGATTTGCAAATCTCCTTTGGCAGTGGAATGAGCTCTGCGACTTGCGAATGTCCTGCGTGAAAGCCGGTATCGAAACAGGCGACCTGCGGCACATCAGGCAGACGTTCGAAGACGGCATCGATGGCTGCGAGGTTGTATGGCTGATGCAATGGTGCCAACGGGACGAGTTCGTAAAGATCGGAAAGTATCTGCCGCGTCAACAGCACCGGCTGGCTGTATTGTGCCCCGCCGTGAACTACACGATGTCCAACGCCCAGCAAACGCGCGCCGTGCAGGTTTGACCGCAGCCACGAGGTCAGCGCCTCGATGGCTGCATGGCCATCGGCGACGTCGGCGTCCAGGCTGTCGTTTACAAGGACTGCACCCCGAGCATCCTTCGCGCTTAGCCGCGGTGAGGTTCCGATGCCCTCAATCTGGCCGCGCGCCACGATCACCCAGTCATTGTCACCGGGTCGCTGGTAGACACAAAACTTCAGGCTCGATGAGCCGGCGTTGAGCACCAGTGCGTAGTCGTCCATTTGTAACTCCTACGGCTTCCGGCGGGCATGCGCCGCCAGCATCGCGACGGCACAACTTGCAATCCGCGACCGCACGCTATCGGCTCGGCTGGTCAGGATGATCGGCACTTTAGCGCCAAGCACCAACCCGGCACTGTCGGCTTTGGCCAGGAAGCTTAGTAGCTTGGCAAGGATGTTCCCTGCTTCGAGGTCCGGCGCCAGAAGGATGTCAGGGTCACCAGCAACCTCAGAGTGAATACCTTTGGTTCGGGCGGCCTCTTTGCTGATTGCGTTGTCAAATGCCAGTGGACCGTCGAGAATCGCGCCGGTGATCTGTCCCCGCTCCGCCATCTTGCAAAGCGCCGCCGCGTCGATCGTGGCCGGCATCTTCGAAGTCACCGTTTCGACTGCCGCCAGAATTGCGACCTTGGGCTTGTTCAGGCCGACTGACATGGCGAGATCGATAGCGTTCTGACAGATGTCTACCTTGTCTTCCAACGTGGGAGATATATTGATCGCACCGTCTGTAACAATCAGGACCTTATGATAGGTCGGAATATCCATCACAAAGACGTGACTGATGCGACGGCCTGTCCGCAGTCCTCCTTCGCGTGACACGACTGCCGCCATCAACTCGTCAGTATGCAGGCTGCCCTTCATCAGCAGTTCTGCCTGCGCCGAGCGCACCAGTTCGACCGCCTTCACCGCAGACGCATTACTGTGCGGAGCATCCACGATTTCAAAGCGACTGATGTCAATTCCCGCAGCGCTGGCAACGGCTGTTATCTTTTCGTGAGGCCCGACCAGGATCGGAATGATGATTCCGAGGTTCGCGGCCTCGACCGCACCGGCCAATGCGGACTCCTCGCACGGATGGACAACAGCGGTTGGAATGGCCTTCAAGTTCTTGCATCTTTCCAATATCTGTTCATATTTTCCGGTTCCGGTCTCGTAAGTCACGCTTTCACCCCCTGCACTGCTTGCGAAGACGATGGTCGGGCTGCGGGGCCGGTTTCCCTCAGGAAGAACGACAGAATCATCGCAACCGCGACCCCCAGGAGCAGCGGCGCAAAAGCCGCTTGATAATGTTCCTTCTCCATACGCTCGGCACCCCCAGACAGGTGTTGAAGAGTCCACGCAAAGACCGGGCCAAGCAAAGCGCTGAAGGTAAAGTTCAGAAAATTGATGACTCCGGTTGCCGTCCCGCCAAACTGCGGAGGGTTAGCTTCCTTGATCACGCTGTATGGCAGCATTGCCGCACCGGATGCCACTCCGGCCGTCAAACCGAGAACGTACGGAGGGAACACTCCCGCGCGACCGAAAAGTATCCAGGCCAGGGATGCCATAAGCGCAGCCGAGCCTCCGATGATTACCGGCTTCCGCCGCCCGAGCCGATCGGAGATGAAACCCAGGAACGGGCAACCAATGATCCAACCAAAGGGAACCGCGGACGAGCGCATAACCGCAGATGCGTAGTCGAGGCCATGGGCCTCCTGGAGATAGCGCACTCCCCAGACCATGTCGAAGATCGTCGTCGGAATAAAGAGCAGCCCTGCGATCAAGCCGCACAGGATCGACTGCGGATTGCCGAAGACAACCCGGAAAGACGTGACGGTGCTACTCAACCAGTTGTCGTGCCGCTTTTCCTGTTTTTCCTTCGGTAAGAGAACGGCGAGAAGGAGGCCAATCCCCAGGCCAGCGATGCCCATGCCGATCCAGAAGCGGTTCCATGCGAGGCCGGCGCCGATCATGGGTCCAACCACGAACTGCCCGGCCGACCCACCTGCCATTCCAAACATCTGTGTGGCACCGACCAAAGTAGCAGCATTGGAAGCCGGAAAATTATTGGTCGCAATGTAGATCGCACCTACAAGGGCAAAAACACCGCCAGCCCCCTGAAGCACTCTGCCCACGCTCGCTGCGTCGCTGCGGCCCGTAGCGAATAATAGCGCCCCTAAGCCAACCACAGCTGCGGCAACCGGCAGAACTCTTCGCGGCCCAAGCTGGTCCATTGCAACACCTGCCACGAGGCTGAACGGAGAATAGCCGTAATAGAACAGCCCGACGATCGAGGCCACGCCGAGTGCGCTCACCCCAAAGGCTTCCGATAACTGCGGCATCATTACAGAAGGAGCCGAGCGGAGTGAATACTGATAAAAGTAGTAGATCGCGGTGAGCACCCATGCAAGGACAGCCATTCCCGCGCTCTTCCCAGTCTGCGGCCGGTTTTCTAACTGTGCTCTTACATCTGACATATACGTCCGTGCGACTGAGGCTGAAGTTCGCACCGCATGTTGCTGTTCCCTAACAGAGCACCCCAGATACCGCTAACCCTTCCTTCGGAAGTCTCTTCTTATTTGGAGTTCATTTTTTCGTCGCTTCCTGTACTGGTATAGGCGGGTGCCAGAAAACCAACAACTGAGAAAACTCCCAGTCGCGACTTGTCTAAAGAGCCCTATGTGCTGAAACTACTTGAGATTTGGTTCAAGTATTAACTGGCAAAAATGTCAGTTGCCGTTTGCGCGATTGCAACCGAACATGAATTTCGAATTCCCTGAAGCGCCGTGCCTCGATAGACATCGCAACGCTTCCAAATCAACACTTTCACCGGTTGCCCCTGATTTACATGGCTCTTTCATTGAACAGTTCGGGGCTTTAAATCTTGCTTGGTGAAGGCTGCCATGCCTAGTGAGTGCAAATCAGAACTCTGCTCCGCTTATCGACGTCGAAACGCCAGCTCTGCCATCATGCTCCTGGGCGCTGCGCTGACGCTAACTGGTTGCATGGTAGGACCGAACTACAAAAAGCCGGTACTGAAGGTCAACGACACTTGGCGTGTGACCAGCCCACAGATCTCTGCGCAGCCTCCTTCGGACAGCGCATGGTGGAAAGCCTTCAACGATCCAACGCTTGAACGATTGATCCAGCTCGCCTACAGTCAGAACCTGACGCTGCAGATTGCGGGACTTCGGATCATGGAAGCTCGGGCCGCGCTCGGTATCGCGATCGGCAATCAATATCCGCAGAACGACATATCTGCGGGTGTAAGCCGGGTAGGTCTCAGCAACAATACGGTTAACAGGCCACCTGATTTCACTCGAGATTACTGGAATCAGCAGCTCGGTTTTGACGCGTCCTGGGAAGCGGACTTTTGGGGCAAGTACCGTAGAGGCGTCAAGGAGCAGAAGGCTGTTTATGTGAGCTCCATTGACGACTACCAGAACGCCCTCGTCTCGTTGTGCGCCGAAGTCGCGCGGACTTACGTGGCTATTCGCACCTTCGAAGAGCTGATCGAGCAGGGCCGCCAGAACGTGCGCATCCAGGAAGAATCGCTGCGCATCGCGGATGTGCGCTACCGCGATGGGGCTACCTCAGAATTGGACGTAGCGCAGGCGCGGGAGTTGCTCGAGAGCACGCGAGCGTCGATTCCTCAGCTCGAGATCGGCCTCGCTCAATCGCAAAACGCGCTCTCCACCTTGCTTGGTCAGCCCACGGGCTCGCTGCAGAGTCTATTGCAAGGACCGCAGACGATCCCGGCGGCACCGTCCCAAGTTGCGGTGAGTATTCCTGCTGATATGCTGCGCCGCCGTCCGGATATCCGGAGTGCTGAACTCGTCGCGATGGCCCAATCGGAACGCATTGGTATTGCAAAGGCGGATCTTTATCCGCACTTCGTTATCTCAGGTGCACTCGGAGTTCACTCGACCGAGCCCGGTGTGCCGCCCTTCAACTTCCTGGACCCTGCCAGCCTGTTCTTTGCGGTGGGTCCGCGTGTTTATTGGACACCCTTCGACTTCGGCCGCATCAAGAATCGAATGCGCGTCGAGGATGCGCGATTTCAGCAAGCTCTCACCACCTATCAGAACAGCGTGCTCAAAGCGTCGCAAGAAGTGGATGACAGCATCATAGGGTTCATCAAAACACTCGATGCGACCTCTGCCCAGCAAAACGCCGTGACGGCCGCACGCCGGTCGGTCGAACTGGCCTCCCTCCAGTACCGGGAAGGCGCCATCGATTATCAGCGTGTGCTTGATTCCCAACGAACGCTCTTGCAAGAGGAGAACAACCTCGTCAGTCTGCGGTCGAACGCCGCGACTAACGTCGTCAGTCTGTACAAGGCCCTCGGCGGCGGTTGGGAGATGAGCGTCGGTCAGCCGTTCGTCCCCGACGCCATCAGGATCGAGATGGAGGATCGCACCAATTGGGGCGATTTGTTCTCGACGCAGCCGAAGACGGACTCCTCCAAAAAGTAACCGGCACGACCCGTGAGGTAAGAACATCATGGCCAGCAAATCTTCCAAGAAGTGGATCATCATTGCAGTCGTCCTCGTGGTCGTTGGCTTCGTGGCCTACCGATATTGGAAGTCAAAGCAATCGGCCCTGCCCGAGGGAATCGCATCTGGCAACGGCCGTATTGAAGCCAAGCTCTCTGATGCCTCCGCGAAGGAGCCGCTCAGGGTCAAGAAAATTCTGGTAGACGAGGGTGACCTGGTCCAGCCTGGTCAAGTGCTAGTGCAATTGGACACCTCGACGATCGACGAGGAACTGGCAAAGAATGAGGCCGCCGTCGCATCCGCCAGGGAGGATTTTGCCGCGGCGAACTCAGCCATCGCCGAAGCCAAAGCGGGTATCGCTGCGGCCAACGCAGACATTGCTGGCACCAAGGCAGACGTCGCCTCGGCCAACGCCGCCATCGAGCAGCAACAGAGCGAGCTCCAACTTGCGCAGACCGAGGCCGACCGCCAGAGCAGGATGCTTGCGGAGAATGCGACGTCAAAGGCCGTGTATGACATCCGCCAGACTGCCGTGCTTACGACGAAGGCAACGCTTAAGGACGTACAAGCGCGCGAGATCGCCGCGCAGGCGCGGGTGGGCGCGGCACAAGCAAGGGCGGGCGCCGCAGAAGCAAAGGCGGCCGCCGCACAAGCACGAGCTGACGCTGCACAGCAGCAGATCGGAGTCGCTCAGGGTCAGGTAGCAGTGACCAAGAGTCGTATTAAGGATGCAACTCTCGTCTCGCCTGTAGCAGGCCGCGTGCTCTATCGCTTGGTTGAAGCGGGCGAAGTCCTCGGTCCTGGAGGTAAGGCCTTGACGATCGTGGACCTGAGCGACGTTTATATGGAGATCTACCTCCCGTCCGATCAGGCCGCACGGTTGAAGACAGGCGCGCCCGCGCGCATTACCGTCGACTACGAACCAAACCAGGCCGCTGCCGCGTACGTTAGCTTCGTGTCGCCTGAAGCACAGTTCACACCAAAACAGGTCGAGACAAAGAGCGAGCGCGAGAAGCTTATGTTTCGCGTCAAGATTCAGATACCTCCCGAACTTGTCACGCACTACATCGAACGCATCAAGACGGGCGTGCGCGGTGTTGGCTATGTGAAGGTAGACCCGGACGCCACGTTTCCAGACTGGCTGGAAAAAGGCCTCATAAATCCGACGACGAAGACGTCCGCGTTGGAGTCATCTCATTCTTCGGTGAATTCCAACTAAGGTGCTCTATGGCAACAGCGGTTGAATACCCGCCCCCGCAGATCAAGCCGGTCGCTTCGATTCGAGATGTCACGCACCGCTATGGCAAAGTGCTTGCGCTTGATCGAATTTCGGTCGAGATTCCAACGGGGATCATGATCGGCATCATCGGTCCGGACGGCGCCGGCAAGTCCACGCTTTTAGGGCTGATGGCGGGATCGAAAAAGATGCAGGAGGGACAGATCGATGTGCTCGGCGGCGACATGAGGCAATTGCGCCACCGGCGCGCCGTGTGCCCCAAAATCGCGTACATGCCGCAGGGTCTCGGCAAGAACCTGTACCTGGAGCTCAGCGTCCACGACAACGTGGACTTCATGGCGCAGCTCTTCGGCCTCTCCCCGAGTGAGCGCCCCGTTAAAGTCAAAGAGCTGCTCGATGCCACCGGGCTTGGGCCCTTTCCCGAACGTCCGGCGGGAAAGCTCTCGGGAGGCATGAAGCAGAAGGTAGGGCTATGCGGAGCCCTGGTCCACGATCCGGATCTCCTCATTCTTGATGAGCCGACCACAGGCGTAGATCCGCTCTCACGGCGGCAGTTCTGGGCACTCATCAATGACATTCGCAAGACTCAACCGAACATGAGTGTCGTCATCGCAACGGCCTACATGGACGAGGCCCAGCAATGGGATTGGATCGTCGCGATGGACGAGGGGAAAGTCCTCGCGACCGGAACGCCGGCTGAGCTCATGGAGCGCACAGGCTCTAAGGATCTAGAGCACTGCTTCGTCGGTCTTCTTCCGGAAGAAAAGCGCATGGGCCATGTGGAACTCGTGATTCCGCCACTCTCCGTAAGCGACAAACACGAAATGGCCATCGAGGCGGATGGTCTGACCAAGCGCTTCGGCAGTTTCACAGCCGTCGATCACGTAAGCCTGCAAATCGAGCGCGGCGAGATTTTTGGCTTTCTCGGTTCTAACGGCTGCGGCAAGTCGACGACGATGAAGATGCTCGTCGGACTCCTGCCTGCCACTGAAGGCACGTCGAAGATCTTTGGGAGAACGGTTGAAGCAGACAGTATGGATGTCCGCCGCAACATCGGGTATATGACGCAGGCGTTCTCGCTTTGGGGCGAACTCACGGTGCGCGAGAACCTCATATTGGACGCGCGTCTCTTTCACCTCCCTCCTGACAAAGCCAAGGCACGCATCGAGGAACTTGTCGATCGATTCGGCTTGGCTCCACATCTCGATGCGCTGGCCGACTCGCTGCCCATGGGCGTGCGGCAACGGCTCTCGCTGGCGGTCGCGGTGCTCCACGATCCCATGTTGTTGATCCTTGACGAACCCACCTCGGGAGTCGATCCGGTTGCCCGTGACAGCTTCTGGGAACTACTGGTCCAGCTCTCTCGTGAGCAGGGTGTGACGATCTTCGTCACGACGCACTTCATGAACGAGGGCCTGCGCTGCGATCGCATATCGCTGATGAATGCCGGCAAGGTGCTAGCCTGCGATGCGCCGCAGAAGTTGATCGAGGCGCGCGGCGCCAAGGATCTCGAGGAGGCGTTCATAGGCTACATGGAAGACGGGATCGCGCAGGAGGCAAAAGGTTCGATACAGGCGAAGATTGCGAGCGAGGTACCTGTGGCCGCAGCGTCCACTGCCGCTCCGGCACACGAGACGGCGACCGTTCCTCTGCCCCTGCGCCGGCTGTTGGCCTATGCGCGCAACGAGGCGATTCAGATCATGCGCGATCCCATTCGGCTGACATTCGCCTTCCTGGGATCGGCCCTCCTGATGCTGGTCTGCGGCTTCGGCATTACGACGGACGTTGAGCACATTAAAGTGACCGCCCTGGATCGCGATCAATCACAGGACAGCCGGACGTACCTCGAGCAGTTCAGATCGATACCCCGATATTTCAAGTGGCAGCCACCGACCTTCTCCGACAAGGATGCTCTCGATCGCATGCAGGCAGACGAAGTCGCGGCCGTGGTTGAGATCCCTCCGAACTTCAGTCGCGACCTGCGCCGCGGCAACACCCCTGACGTCCTCGTCCAGATCGATGGCGCAAACCCCTTCCGTGCCGAGACCATCAGGGGGTACATGGAGGGGGTTCAGAACAACCTTCTTGCAGATCCCGGCAATCGGCTCTATCAACGGCCGACCAAGTACACCGCGAACTTCCAGGATCGCTATATCTACAACCCAACGTTCGAGAGCATCTACTCGATCGTGCCCAGCGTACCCGCGATACTTCTCATCCTGATCCCAGCGGTCCTAATGACGGTCAGCATCGTGCGCGAAAAGGAGTTGGGCTCGATCATCAATTTCTACGTTACCCCGACAGGACGCCTGGAATATTTGCTCGGCAAACAACTGCCGTATCTCGCGATCGCCATGATCAACTTCTTCATTCTCGTGACGCTTGCCTTGATCGTGTTCGGTGTCCCGATAAAGGGCAGCTTTCTGCTTCTGACGCTTTGCACGTTCATCTACGTCTTTGTCACAACCGGGCTTGGAATGGCGACTTCGACATTCACAAGCACTCAAGTCGCGGCCGTATTCGTCACCGCTATTCTGACGATTCAGCCATCGATCCAATTCTCAGGAATGTTACAGCCGATATCGACGCTGGAGGGGAGTGCACGCGCCGTAGGCTCCATCTGGCCCACAACGTACTACATGCATTCGAGCCTGGGCGCCTACACCAAGGGACTAGGAGCCAATCTAATGTGGAACGACATGCTCGTTCTCCTCTGCTGGATCCCCGTACTCCTGTTCGTGAGTATGCTCGGGCTGAAGAAGCAGGAGAAGTAGCGGTGAACTCCCTCACCAACATCTTCTGGCTTGCGATTAAGGAACTACGCAGCGTCCTGAGCGACAAGGTATTGGTGCTCTTCGTGCTCTACGCGTTCACGTGGACGATCTACCAACAGGCGAGCGGTACTTCGAACGAGGTCAACAATGCCTCGATCGCCTTCGCAGACGAGGACCAGACCGCGCTGTCGGAGGAGTTGATCAACGCATTCTATCCCCCTCGCTTTCAGCATCCAGTAAGGATTCGAACCGACGAAATCGAGCGAGTCATGGACGAAGGCCGCTTCATGTTCGTCGTCGTGATTCCGCCCCAGTTTGAACGGGATTTGCGTGCCGGACGTCAGCCGGACGTCCAGGTGAACATCGACGCGACCGCCATGCAGCAGGCGGGCATCGGCGCCGGCTACATCCACAACATCATCACCCAACGGCTCGCGACCTATCTCAAACGCACGGACGTCGACACAAGCGGCCCCGTGAACCTCGTGCAGCGCAAGATGTTCAACCCCAACGGCATCTCGGCATGGTTCTCGAGCATCGTGGCCATCATCAACCAGTTGTCGCTGCTCACGATCGTGCTCACGGGAGCCGCAGTGATTCGTGAGCGCGAACACGGCACGCTCGAACACCTCTTGGTGATGCCGCTCACCCCCTTCGAGATCGCAATGGCGAAGGTCGTGGCGAATGGTCTGGTGATTCTCGTAGCAACGATACTTTCGCTGTTCCTCGTTGTCCGAATGATCCTGAACGTTCCGATCCAGGGATCGCTGGTCCTGTGGTTCGCTGGCGTCCTGTTGTACCTGTTTTTTGCGACGGCGCTCGGTGTGTTCCTCGGAACCATCTCGCGCTCAATGGCGCAGTTCGCGCTGCTGATTGTGTTGGTGGTTATGGTGTTGCAACTTCTTTCGGGCGGCTCGACTCCTGTCGAGAGCCAGCCCGGCTGGCTGCAGGCGCTCACGTATTTCCTGCCGTCACGGCACTTTATCAGTTTCTCGCAGATCATCATCTACCGCGGCGGTGGACTGGCAGCCGTCTGGCGCAACTTCGCAATGGTCGCAGTGATCGGACTTGCGTTCTTCACATATAGCGTGGCGCTGTTCCGCAAATCGATCGCAGTGACGAAATAATCAGGGACACGACACCAGATGCACGCACCATGGGGATTCTGGAAACAGTAATACCCGAAAACGCGAGAACGGAAGGTAGGTTGTCAGGAGGCAGCCATATGGCACGGCAAGTCAAAGGCAACGACAGCATCAAGCCAAAGCTGGCACGGAAGGAATACGAAAAGGAACTCGTGGCACTGCAGGCCGAACTCTGCCATTTGCAGGAATGGGTCAAACACGAAGGAGAGCGCATCATCATTGTCTTCGAAGGCCGCGACGGTGCTGGAAAGGGCGGCGCCATTAAGGCAATCACAGAGCGCGTGAGCCCGCGCGTTTTCCGTGTAGTGGCGCTGGCCGCTCCCTCCGATCGAGAGAAAAGCCAGATGTATATGCAGCGCTATATTCCGCATTTTCCAGCCGCGGGTGAAATTGTGATCTTCGACCGCAGTTGGTACAACCGCGCCGGAGTGGAACCGGTGATGGGATTTTGCACTTAGAAAGACCATCGCCGCTTTCTTGAACTTTGCGCCATGTTTGAAAAGTATGTTGTGGAAGGAGGGATCAGACTAGTCAAATTCTGGCTGGAAGTAAGCAACGAGGAGCAAGAGCGGCGGTTTGAAGCACGCATCGAGGATCCACTGCGCCAGTGGAAGCTTAGCCCGACGGATTTGCCATCCCGTGAGCGGTGGTACGACTACTCGCGGGCGCGCGATGAGATGCTTGACGCAACGGATACGTCGTATTCTCCGTGGTACATCGCACGGTCAGACGATAAGAAGCGGTTGCGCCTCAACTGCATCAGTCACCTCTTAAGCTTGATTCCATATAAAAAGCTCCCGCGGAAGAAGATCAAGCTGCCCAAAAGATCGATGAAGCGAGCGTACGATGATCAGGCAACACTCAAAGGAAGAACGTTTGTACCGGAACAGTATTGATGAGGTTGGAGACTGCTTATCGCTTGACGCTGATTCGGCTGCTTGGCACGCGCACCTCACATGGAAACGAATTCACTGAAGGTACCTCCCCATAGCCATTATTGCGATCAACGCTCGGACGTATAACGGGCAATCCGAAAGCGACTTCACTTCTTGCCAACAGGGCAACACACTCATTGACCACAGCTTCGGCGCGGGTCCCGCAGATTAGTCCATAAACGCGTTTGCGTTTCCTAACCCACCGGACGCCAGGGGCCGAGTTCCGATCTAGGCGCAAGTCGAAGTTCCCGAAAATGTATGGTCCGCTGTCCCTGAGCGAAGTTGATGGCAGACCCCTGCTGGTAGCCTTGAGAAGGCTGCTCTGTCCACAGATTCCGCGCGTTCCGCGGATCGTTAGCACATCGCAGATCGTTAGCGCGAAACCAGCACAAAACACGAGAGTAATTTCAGAAAAGCTAAGGCAACAAGCTGCCAGCCCATCATCGTCCGGTGATTTGCCCCGGCTCCTGGCAGCTTCACCTATACTCCAGCACTGTGCTAAACGCCGGCACGCATAGTGGCCAAAGCCACTCTCACTTTCCGAGTGCTCGCCGTATATCTGCTGCCATGACTCCGTGCTTTGCAACCAGTTCGCTAAGCCGCTGCGGCGTCACGTTTAGTTCTTTAGTCCAATACTGCACTTCGTGCGCTTCGTGGATGTTGATTCTCGCCCTGTCTGCCGAGCCACGATTGGTCTTGTCGTCAGCCATTTCAACCTCCATCTGCTCGCTCTCGCGAGGCAGCGTCTGAACGTAGAAGAGTTATATCAGATGCAAGGTTGTCTTACCTTTGCAGATCCTGGAACGCGCTTCAAACAACTTCTAACGATTCACACAGTCCGATATGTTCCAACAATGGCGAACCGGTCTGTGGTTGAACCGTATCGGTCCTTTGGCGCGATGCTTCCGAAGTGCAAGCGAACTCCAACGTTCTTCATGCTCACCTTATCGACGTGAATTCAGATCTGGCGCAGCCAACAGATTTGCGGCACTTCCCTGGATCACGACTCGGATACAACTCTCCGGATTGGGGAGTTGAGCTGGAAGACCTATTTGGCGGGTTTTTGCCTGTTGATCCTGGCATCCTGAACAGGAGCTCCACTCTCGCGGAGTCGGTAGAAGGTATCAGCAGGGAGGTCATGGAATATTTGCGTTGTGCCATCCGGCCAACGCACCCGCACCTCGGTTACCGTCCGCGCCCCACCCAAGCCGAAGTGCAGACGAAGGTCGCTTTGCGAAAGATAACTGCTGCCGCTCAACACTTCACTCAGTTGCGTGACTCCGCCTGACGTTACCCAGACCTTCGCGTTCAGAGCGAGACGGTTCGACGGCGATCCTTCGAGCTGAAAGCTTATCCAGTGATTGCTGGGATTCGGCTTTGTCTCGAGAATCATGGGTTCGCCGGTCAGGTTTTCGATGACCACATCGAGGCGTCCCGTGTTGAAGAGATCGCCAACCGCAAGACCGCGGCTGACTTGAGGGACACTGAGGGGCTTGCCGGCTTCTGCGCTGATGTCGCGAAACGTTCCGTCGCCGTTATTCCAGAAAAGCAGCTTGGGTTCGCGATACGTGATGCCCAGCTTTGCCAAATCCACCTGCGGGTAGACATGCCCGTTGACCATCAGGAGGTCAAGCAGGCCGCGATTGTCGGTGTCGAGGAACGCGTCTCCCCATCCGACGTAGGAGCCGGTTGATTGTGCAACATGAGCGGTGTGTGCGACGTCGGTAAAGTTCAGCGTGCCGTCGTTACGGTAGAGGATGGCGTATTCCTCGCTGAAGTGAGTGATGGCGATGCTCTCTCGGCCGCTGTGCGTGTAATCGCCAAGAGCAACGCCCATGTTCGCCTGCTCGTTGCCGTCTTCGCTGAATGCGACGCCTGCATCCAGAGCGATATCTTTGAAGTGACCGTTGCCTTCGTTGTGATACAGGTAGTTGGGTTGTCCATCGTTTGCGACGAACAGATCGATGCGACCGTCACCATCGATATCAGTCCACACACCTTGCAAGCCAAAATACTTTTGCGGGTCATCGACACCAGCCTTCTGGCTTACATCGGTGAACGTGCCGTCTCCATTGTTGTGATAGAGGGCGTCCGGAGATCCCTTAAGCCCACGCGGACCGCATTGCACTTCGACTCCGTGGTACTTACACGTAGTGTCCTTTCCAAAGACCGGGAGATTGTTTAGATCGAGATCGACGTAATGAGGAACAAACAGATCGACGAAGCCATCGTTGTCGTAGTCTCCGAAAGTCAGCCCCGTAGCCCAGCCCTTGTCGCGGTCCAAGCCTGATTTCCTGGTTACGTCCGTAAACGTCCCATCATGGTTGTTGTGGTACAGCACCACCCCACCGAAGCAGCTTACGGCTAGATCCGGCCAGCCATCGTTATCGAAGTCCCCCACGGCCACGCCCATCGCCCAGCATGGATAGCCAACGCCTGCCTTGTCCGTGACGTCCGTAAAGGTGCCATCGTGGTTGTTGTGATAGAGCGCGCTGCGTGCTCGAGTCCCGGCCTTGTACATGGCCACACTGGGCGCATTCGTAAAGTACAGGTCGGGGTACCCGTCGTTGTCATAGTCGATGATCGCAACCCCGCCGCTCATGGACTCCACGATGTAGCGCGCTTCCGGACTAGAGAGATGATCGAAGTGAATACCGGTAGAAGCGGTGATATCGACCAGATGTGCGGTCTCGGGAGGTTTGCGCGCTCGCATCTTTCGGATTCTGCGCAGAGGCAACCGCGAGACAAAGCTGCAGCGCTATCAGCGACAGCCAGATGCGTCTACTTAGTGACATCCTTGCCTTGTGGGGAGTCGAGCCGCATCGTGTCATAGATGTTCCGCAGATTGTCCTTCATCGCTTTGAGCTTTTCATACTCGGCTAGCTCCCGCTTTGCGTCGTCAGGCTGATGGAGTCTGCGGTAGACGGCGCTCAAACGGAAGTGCGCCAACATACTCATTGGTTCATTGCCGATTGCCTCCTTCAGCAGAGGGACTGACTGATCCGGGTGGCCAGTCTCGCTGAGCTCATAAGCGAGGCCAATCTGCGCGTCCGCGTACTGCGGCTGTGCCGCGAGCGCCTGTTTGTAGCGTGCAATTGCGGTAGCGTGGTCCTCGGCCTCTCCTGCAATGTCTCCTAACCTGGTGAGAGAGGCCGCGTCGTTGGGTTGATACTGCACGGCCAGTTTGTACTGCTCGGCAGCCTCGGCCTTGTCGGCAGGCAGCGTAGAAAGGCGGAGCAACTCGGCAAGCTCATAGTGTGCTCCGGGAAGAGCAGGATTGATCTTCAGCGCCTCGCGCAGGTTTTCAATGGCTGCCTTGTTATCGCGTTCGCTGATCAAGACGTGGGCCATCGCCTGATGCATCTGCGCCGACTGGGGAGCGGCAAGCGAGAGATCCAGCACTGCTTCATCCGCCAGGTCTGAATACACGCGCCAGGCGGCGAAGAGCACTTCGGGGTCGGTCGGGAAGTCCTTCTTTAACTGGGCGGCTACGGTTGCGGCGGCGGGCAGATCGTTCAGCGTTGTATCAATCTCGATGATTTCAAGACCCGCTTGCTGACGAACCTTCGGATCGGTGATCTGGGGAAGCGCCGCGGCAATATCCCGCCGTGCGTCCTCAAGATGACCCTGATAGTGTTCGCAGGTTCCCAGCAGCATGCGAAGCTTTGCGGCGGAAGGGTTGATCGCGAGCGCAGCGCGAAGATGAGGCTCGGCCTCATCGGGCTTGCCCGCAAAAAAAAGCAGGACGCCGAGGTTGGCCTGCGCGTCGAGGTTATTGGGCTCCGCAGCGACTACTGCCGCGAATTCAGGAATTGCCAGATCGGGACGTTTCTCGCGCAGGTACTGATCCGCCTTCTGTTGATGGGTCCGCGTCTGTTGAGAGGAGGGAGAGACGGCAGTCGCCTGCTGCAATATCAGACCAGCGCCTATCGTTCGAGAGGTCGGCACAGGCGCCGCGGCAGCGCCCTGCGCGCTTAAGCCTGCGATGAGAACCGAGCCCAGAAAGACTTTCGTTTGCGAACGCATTGCCGGACTGCTCCATCCGGTCGTAAACAGGTTCGCCGGAAAAAGAATAGGGGACGGCGCCGATGTTCCGGTCGCCATCCCCCGATGTTTATCAGAAGCTTATCTTGCCGTACAACTGGACGGTGCGGCCGCCGACGGTTACGCCGGTGATGCTGGCGGACTGACCCGGTCCGATCGCATTGTTTCCAGGGTTCCCGAAGCTCGCATGGTTGAGCACGTTGAACGCGTCCGCACGAACCTCGAACCGCACATTGTGATCCGGCCACAGGTTGAAGATCTTACCGAACCCCGCATTCATGACCCCAATGCCGGGACCGGTGATGATGTTGCGCCGGAAGTTGCCGTAGGTGTACTGCGCCGGAACCGCGAAGGCCGCAAGGTTGTAGTACTGCTTCAGGCGCGACTTCGTGCTTCCCGAGAAGTAGGGATCACCAATGAGGTTGGCGATACTGCGTATAGCCGCCTGATTGGTTGTTCGAGTTGTTGTTGTTGCCGGTCGTGATACCGAAGGGGCTTCCACTCTGGATGACCCATGTGCTCGAGAAACGCCAGCCGCCAGCCAGCAAATCAAGAGCCCAGTTGTTGTTCAGGAACTTCTGATTCCGCCCAAAAGGCAGTGTATAAATGGCCTGGCCCTTGAACGCATTGCGCACGTCGAAGTTGGCATTGCTGTAGTTCTGGCTGGGATCAAACGCATTCTGGTAGTTCTGGTATCCTTCGCGGCTGCCCCAACCCGATGAGTCGAGATCATCGAGGAAGTGCGACCACGTGTAGTTCACGTCGAACTCCAGGTTGTAGCTGAGCCGCTTCCGGATGTCGGTTTCGAGCGCGTTGAAGTTGGAGACAGCGTTATTCGTGCTGCCGTTGAGGATGCCGAACAACGGATAGGGTTTGGAACTCTGGTTGTTTGGTCCCAGTTTGCTCTGCGGCACCTGATTGATATCGACCGGGAAGTTCAGATTGGTGCCGTGGTTCCCGACATACGCAAGATAGAACGCGTAGTTATTGCCGAACTGACGCTCCAGGGACATAGTCCACTGATAGTTCGTCGGGATCGGCGTGTGGTACTGGTTGTACGGCGTGTTGCCACCAGGATTGTTCTGCGCGTCCGGCGCCGTCGAAGCCGAAGTGTACTTCGACAGAATGCTGCTGCCGTTAAACCCTGCCACGCCACAGCCGGGATCGGTAGTGTCCGGCGTCTTGCCGGTGCCGGCAAACTGGACAACCGGACAGAAACCGCTGGTCGAGTCGTTGACCGTACCCCTGCTGCCGAAGGCGCCTCCCATACCGGCGCCGTACGTGTCCTCGCTAAGCATTGAGGCGTACAGGCCGAACGCTCCGCGGAGTACGGTGTTGGGCATCGCCTGCCAGGCAAAGCCGACGCGAGGCAGCCAGATGTTCCACTGTGGAGCAATCAGTTGCGTGCGGCCATTCGCCTTGGTCACGCCGTACCACATGGCGCCGGGCGTGTTGTTGGCCGGGTTTGTGACTGTGGGATCGAACACCGCCTCGTTGCCCTTCACCTCCGACCAGCCTGTGTTCGCCTCCCAGCGAAGGCCGGCGTTAATCGTCAGGTGCGGTGTCAGCTTGATGTCATCCTGCACAAAGATCTGGGGACCCTTCTGGCGCGCGCCGAACTCCGGAGTCACGCTCGCGTTCCAACCCTGCGTCTGTCCCATGAGAAAGTCTGCGTAGCCGAGACCCGAAGCATAGTGATTGCCATTGTCGAGGGTCGCGGAAGTTTGTCCGTTGATGGAGGTGTAGACGCCGTTGTAGTTCATCTTGCCGGCGTTCAGGTTCCCCCATGCTGTCGAGTCTGCGCGCATGATCAGGAACTCGCCGCCGAAATGCAGAATGTGTTTTCCATGCACCCAGCTCACGACGTCGCCCGGATCGAAGACCATCTCCTTGTAGACAGCGTTGGAGGCTGGCTGGAGTTCGTAGAAGTTGCTGACGGCCACATCGGGGAACGTGTCGGCCTGGGCGAATTGCCAGTTAAGTTTGCTCGGATAACCCGCACCGATGGAGAACGGTTGGAAGTAGTTCATCTGGTCGGTAAAGCCCATTCGCGCTTCATTGATCACGTTCGAGCTGATCGTCCATACGTCCGAGATCTGGGCGTTGTCGCGACTGACATCTCCATGCTGGCAGTTAATCGGGCAGATTTGCTGGTTCAGATATTGCGCAGGGTTATCGCTGGTCGTGTCTGAGAGCGTCAAACGATTGTTGTGCGTGATGTCCCAATCCAGGCGCCCGAAGTACTTCGTGAACGGATTTTTGTTCGGCGTGTTGTACGTGTAGTTGTTCTGCGAGATACCGCTGCTGACGCTGGGATTGCTGACGTTCGGGGCGGGGTAGTACTTCTGCACCGCTGCGGAGACCTGGTCGATAAGAGCCGTCGGAATCGCATTCGCCCCATATTCAGAGGCGAATGTCTTTCGTATGACGCAAGGGCAAGTCTGGGTAAAAGAACCGGACGGTGTCACATACGTGTGCGATCCGGCCTGTTGGATCGTCTGGGTCGTTGGATCGTAGAGGTCCGGAATCCCTGCGTTGAACGTGCCGTTCTGGAACGCGGGGGTAGGCACCGTCGAGAAGCCGATGCTCGAACCGCCGTTGTTGATGGTCTTGTCATAGTCAAAGAAGAAGAACATGCGGTGCGGAATGATCGGACCGCCAACATTGAAGCCGAAGTTGTTGTACCGCAGCGGGCCCTTCTTCGGGTGGGTGCCGAATGCGTAGGGTAGAGCGTTCAACGCATCATTTTGGAAGTACTCATAGCCGGAGCCATGAAACCGATCTGTTCCGCCCTTCGAGATCTGGTTGTAGACGATGTTGCCGATTCCGTACTGCGCGCCGAAGCCCGAGGAGCTGATCTTGACCTCGCCCGTCGCCTCAAAGATCGTGACGTCCGAGTTCTGGCTCATCGGAAGTGTCGTTGTAGCTCCATCGGCGAGCACGGACTCGAACGGCAGATTGCCGTTGATAGCAGTCTGGCCGGCGTTGGGCTGCACGGCCGAGCTGGAATTCTGAGGCGTTCCGGCAGCTCCGGGCTGAAGCCAGATAAAGTTCTCCCAGTCAGCGCCCACCTGCGGCAGCTGCGCCATCCTCTGCGCAGTCAACGTGCGCTCCTGCGAGCCGGATTCCGTCTCAAGCAGTGGAACATCCGTGTTGACAGTGACTTCTACCGTCTGAGCCCCCACTGGCAGCTGAGCGTTGATGCCCTGGACGCCGACGTCGACGGTGATCGGGCCACGGATCAGCGTCTGGAAGCCACTCTTGGTGAAGGTCAGCCTGTAGTGATCGGGAACGATTGGTCCTGTGTCGTAGAGTCCCGCACCATCCGTCGTAAAAACCTTCGTCACGGCCTTGTCGACGTCGGTTACGGTGACTGTGGCTCCGGGGATCACGGCTCCGCTACTGTCGGTTACGGTGCCTCGGATGTTGCCGGAGTTCGTGTTTTGCGCATAGGCTGCGGTCGCAGCACACACACACAGAACTGTAGCCAAGATAGTTGACGTCTCTGGCCGGATCCGTTTCATGATGCCCTCCTAAAATAAACCAGCGCATGCGTTTTGCCACGGGGTGAAGGCTCGTTCTGTTACATGGAAGACAAACGCTTATCTTCGGTTGCGTCCAGCATTCCAACTTATGGTGGAATGATTTGTCAAGAGATGTGTTGAAGTTGGTTCGCCAATGGTGATGTGGCCAAAAACCACAAGACAAAGGTTTTTCTTCTCCTGTAAGACAGATTCCGGTAGAGACAGGAAAGGTCGTGGAAAGGGGCATCTCGACGTGGGTTTAGTTCAATAATGTGGTCGGTGACCTGAGCTGCTCGGTCGCTAAATCCGAGCAACCTGTCCGACCAAAACGGCCCTCATTACCTGAGTTAGTGTCACCTGAAAAAAATTCTCCGGTTGAGGCACGTTTGCCCCCCATTCTTGGACGGCAACCTCTAGCTGCGGTCTTAGACAACCGATTGTCTTGGTGGACACAAACGTTAAGTGATTCTTGACAAAGTTGAAACGATATTGCCTGATAGTGAGGTTTTCGCTCGGTCGCGTATGACTCCAGGTTCTCTCGGCAGGCAATTTCGCAGCGTCCTCCTGTTCTGCGGCGGTATTTCGTGTTTTCTTAACTCGACGGCCGGCCGCGCTCAGAAATTGCAAACCTGGCTCACGACTCCCGACAAAGTCAACCTGGTAACGCGCCAGAGACCCGTTCACTTCCACGGCGAAAAGACAGCCGAGGGCGTGATTCGCGTAGACGATGCAACGACCTATCAGGTCATCGACGGCTTTGGGCATGCGGTCACAGGGGGCACAGCACAGCTGATGATGAAAATGTCGCCTGCCGCGCGGCATGCACTGCTTGAAGATCTCTTCGGTAGCCGGTCCGGTCAACGCAACATGAGCTACATACGCGTCAGTATTGGCGCCTCCGACATGAACGAGTCGGTCTATACGTACGACGACATGCCTGAGGGCTCTACGGATCCGACGCTTGCTCATTTCTCCCTCGCGCCGGACGAAGCCTGCGTAATCCCTGTGCTCAAAGAGATCCTGGCAATTCATCCCGGTCTTCGCATCCTGGCTTCGCCGTGGTCCGCACCCAGTTGGATGAAGGACAACGGCAAGCCCAAGGGAGGCACGTTGCTGCGCGAAGACTACGGTGTCTACGCCGATTACCTCGTGAAGTACCTCGAGGGAATGGCGGCGCGCGGCATTCCGATCGCAACGATTACGGTCCAGAACGAGCCGGAGAATCCAAAAAATACGCCCAGCATGGTCTTAACGGCCGAGCAGGAATCAGAGTTTATCGGTAAGTATTTCGGTCCCGCCATGGAGAAGGCTGGTCTCAAAACTGAGATCGTGGCGTTCGATCATAACTGCGACCACCCGCAGTATCCGATTGCCGTGCTGAGCGATCCTGCAGCAGGCAAGTACACGGGCGGTTCAGGATTCCATCTCTATCTCGGCGAGATCACAGCGCTGACAACCGTACACGATGCCTTTCCCAAGAAAGATATCTTCTTCACCGAGCAGATGGTGATCTCACATCGGGGAGCAACTGATCTTGCGGATCGCAGAGCCGGTTGCGCGCATCGTAATTGGCGCCACCACGAACTGGGCAAAGAACGTCCTCCTGTGGAATCTCGCGGCCGATCCGCAAAATGGCCCGCACACAAACGATGGCGGCTGCCCAATCTGCTCCGGTGCGATCACTCTGGACGGCGATAACGTCAGGCGAAATCTTGCCTACTACGTGACAGCACACTTCACGGGCTTTGTGCCCCCGGGCAGCGTGCGCGTGGCCGCACCTGCTGATGGCGTACTGATGCCACATGTTGCATTCCACACACCCGGCGGGGGCCATGCGCTCATCGTGAGTAACACGACCGCTGCCGAAGCAAAGTTCTGGATCGGCTACAACAGCAAATTTGCGCAGGTGAGTCTGCCTGCCGGAGGGGTTGCCACTTACACGTGGTGATGGGTCTTCGTCATGTGGCCAACCGTAAACACTGCATCATTGTTTTTCTGGGGAGCAAGATGATTCCTGCAAGATCTGGATTCTGCTGTCTGTTGTTGACCGCGCTCCTGAACCTCGCGCCTCTGACAGTGCGTGGGCAGAGTAGCTCCGGTTCCGACGCCGAGATGCATCGCTTCGTCAGTGAACTGATGGCGAAGATGACGCTCGACGAGAAGATCGGGCAGATGTCACAGATCGCGCAGCACGCGCCACCTCTCATTCCGCACGAAGAGAGCATCCGCCGTGAGGAGGTCGGCTCGTTTCTCTTCGTACGAGATCCGCAGGAGATTAGTCGCCTGCAGCACATCGCTGTGGATGAGACGCGACTCCACATACCGTTGCTCTTTGGCTTTGATGTGGTTCATGGCTATCGCACCATCTATCCGATTCCACTCGCTTTGGCGGCATCCTGGGATCCGCCACTGGTGGAATCGGTGCAGCATATGGCAGCGCGTGAGGCTGCTGCGGTCGGCATCCGCTGGACCTTTGCTCCCATGGTGGACATCGCCCGCGATGCGCGATGGGGTCGCATCATGGAAGGAGCCGGCGAGGACCCTTACCTGGGCCAGCGCATGGCCGAAGCCGCAGGTGCGTGGCTTCCAGGGGGCTGACCTCAGCGCTCCTGACAGCATCTTGGCCTGTGTGAAGCACTTTGCTGCATACGGCGCAGTGGCGGGAGGACGCGACTACGACGAGGTCGACATCAGCGACAACCTGCTGTGGAACCTCTACCTTCCTCCGTTTCATGCTGCCGAGAAAGCTGGAGCAGCGACATTTATGGCGGCCTATATGAACTTCAATGGCGTGCCCGCCAGCGCCAATCGATATCTGTTGAACGATGTGCTGCGTCAGGACTGGAGCTTCAACGGATTCGTCGTCAGTGATTGGGAAACGATTGCGAATCTGACGACACACGGCTTTGCTGCTGACGATGCAGACGCAGCCGCGCGTGCCGTGAATGCACGTGTCGATATGGAGATGACCTCGCACCTTGATCTGCAGAATCTTGCTGCCGATGTTCGGGCTGGAAAGGTCAGCGAAACGAGAATCGATGAATCGGTACGCCGCATCCTCGAGGCGAAGTACAAGCTTGGTCTCTTCAAGAATCCGTACGCTCCGCAGGGCGCCGCAGAGCGCGAACTCGTCTCCGCCGAGCAACGCAAAGCCGCTCGAGCTGCTGCGGACGAAACCGCTGTTCTTTTGAAGAACGATGGCGATCTCCTTCCACTCCGCCGAGCCTCTCTGCATTCGCTCGCAATAGTTGGCGCGCTCGCGAACTCCAAAGCAGACACAATGGGCTCCTGGAGTCTTGCGGGTCACTACGATGACACGGTCACTATTCTCGACGGCATTCGCGCTAAGCTCGGCAAGTCCGTCGACGTGCGATTCGCGCCAGGTGTTGAGCTGGACCGCGGCAGTGAATCGATCTTCGACCCGCAGTTTGCCAGCCCAAAGCCAACGCTCCTCACTCAGCAGCAGAAGGATGCCGCTTTCGCCCAGGCCGTCGAAACGATTAAGCGCAGCGATGCAGCCGTGTTGGTTATGGGCGAATTGCAGAGCATGAACGGTGAGCGCGCATCGCGTCAGTCCCTCGATCTTCCGGGCGATCAGGAAAAACTTCTGGAGGCCGCCGTCGCAACCGGCAAACCTGTCGTGCTCGTTCTCCTTACAGGTCGTCCTCTCACGATCAATTGGGCAGCTGCGCATGTTCCGGCGATTCTGGACGTATGGTATCCAGGCACCGAGGGCGGCAACGCGGTAGCTGATCTGCTCTTCGGGGATGCAAATCCCGGCGGTAAGCTGCCAGTCACGTGGCCGCGCAGCGTGGGGCAGGAACCGCTTTATTACAATCCCACGCTGAGCCAGATTCCGAATGACCGCGACACCATGTACTGGGATGGCTCGAATGCTCCGCTGTATCCCTTCGGCTATGGCCTGAGCTACTCGAACATTTCGATCGGCAGTGTGAAACTCTCGGCCGACACTCTGCACCCTGGAGGAACACTGTCGGCCACCGTATCGCTTCAGAACGCAAGCCATCGTGACGGAGTCCAGGTAGTGCAACTCTATGTGCATCAACGGGCAGGCAGTGCAGCGCGGCCCGTGCGCGAGCTCAAGGGCTTTCAGCGAGTCACCCTCAAAGCGGGAGAAAGCCGAGCAGTCACGATTCCATTGCACGCGGACGACCTTCGCTACTGGAGCGCAGCGACCCGAGAGTGGGAAGAAGGCTCCGGAACCTTTGATGTGTGGGTGGGCGACTCCTCGGCCGCCACCAATCATGCAACATTTATCGAGCGGCCCTAGAGGGACTTCATCAAAGAGCTGGTTCCACGGAGGCTGCGGCATGTTTCACGTGGAACATTTCGTAGTGTGCAACTAAGAAATGTTGAAAACGCAGTTTTCTGTGGAGATCGCAGGCCGCGGGTTCGATATTCGGACTAAGGGCGAATTGCCAAGGAGAGGGAAGGCAGTTCAGTCGTTGCGTGGAGGACCGTGGCTCGGGGGAAGCGATCGTTTGGCACCGCAAACGATGCCCACCTTAGCGACGATGAAACCATCGCGAAGATGGGGCACCCGGGTTCACGGCGCGGCGGAAGCGGCATCCTTCGACTGCGCTCAGGACAGGCTCAGAAAGCCGCGCCCTGACGATGCGTGGTGAGGGTGGAGGTGGGTGTCGATTCGTGAATCCTGCGAACCCCACCCATGCGCGATGAAGCTGCGCCTGAATGGGGCACCCATGATGTCGCTGGTCCGTGAAGTTAGGTTGTGGGTGGGCCACCCGCCGTTCCTGATGTCGCTCGTCCGATGAGCTTGTGGATGGGTCACACCCGCCGAAGGTGAGCTAGACCTGGATCGTACCTCCGTCGACGAAGAGTTCGACGCCTGCGACAAAGCTGCTATCGTCGCTGGCGAGGAAGACGACGGCTTTAGCGATCTCGTCAGGTTCGCCCATGCGGCCCAGCGGGACACCAGCAATCATCTGTGCCTTGAACTGCTTCTCGGTTTCCGGGTCGGCGGCCAGGTTGGTGATGCCGGGGGTGTCGATGGGACCGGGGCTTACGACGTTAACGCGGATCTTTCGATCTTTGAGCTCGTTGGTCCATGTGCGGGCGAAGGAGCGCACCGCCGCCTTCGTGGCGTTGTACACACCCATGTTTGGGAAGCCCTTGCTGGAGACGATAGAGGCGTTCAGGACAATTGTGGCGCCTTCGGGCATGAGCGGGAGTGCCTTCTGGACGGTGAAGACCAGGCCTTTGACGTTGGCGTTGAACGTGGTGTCGAAGTGCTGCTCGGTGTAGCTGCCCAACGTACCGAATTCTCCGGACCCAGCGTTGGCGAAGAGGATGTCGATCCTGCCCTTTTCGCGCTTGATCTGGTTGAACAGGCGATCGAGGTCGTCCATGTTCGAAACATCGCCCTGCACTCCTATGACATTGCTACCGATCTCCTTCACGGCCGCGTCGAGATTGGCCTGCCGACGGCCGGTGATGTAGACGAAGGCGCCTTCGGCTACGAAGCGCTTTGCGGTCGCGAGACCGATGCCGCTATTGCCGCCCGTAACAACTGCGATCTTTCCGGTGAGTTTTCCCATGGTGACCTCGTTTTGTTTCCGTTGACATTTCGACGTACATCGAAAAGATGAGGTTGGGGAAGGGAGGGATTCAAAATAGGATGGCTTTTCCGGGCTGGGCGGAAGCGGCACGGCGGAAAGCCGTGCCCTGACGATGCGTAGTGGGGGCTGGGGACATCGACGGTTGGTCACAGCCTCTGCAAGCGATTGCCAATCAGTGTAAGGAGAATTCCAAACATTACGAACCCGAAAGCGACCTCAATGCAAGCGAGAACCTCCCCGGTAGTGCTGATTGGATGTATGTCACCGTATCCCAGAGTCGCAAACGTCACGGTGCTGAAGTAAAAGTAGTCGAAGCGATGGGCTATGGGTGCAGCGGAATGTGTGACAGCGAACAGAGCGCTGAACGCAAGCAAGACAACAAGGCAAGAAATTACCCAACGCGCTAAGCCCTCACCGTAGTTTGCCGTGATCTTCCATATCCCGTAGCCCCCGGCACGTAGGTATCTGCGCTCTTTGATAAGAGTTCTTCGAACGAGATCATGCTCCATGGCACGGAATAGGCTGGCCTCAGAGACGTTGCCGATGGAGACGAACTCGACCGAAAATTTATGGAAGGTCGCTGTAAGTTCTCGCCATGTTTCCAGTAAAGCAGCGTCTGGAGAAGTAGACGCAGCTTGGTGGTTCTTAGTGCAACGAAGCAGAGCGTCCTCCATCACCCTGATGGCGTTAACGTTGTCGTTTCGTTCTTGCTCTGTGAAAGGAAGAATCGTTCTCAACCTTTCTGTCGACAGGGTTCCATACCATTGAATGCATTCATGCAACGCATTTCGGTATGCCCAGAAAGTCTGTATGTTGGGTATTCCCTTTGCGTACGCGATGCCAGCATCCCAGTAGGTTCTGGCCGACCACACTTCTTCTCCTGTGGCTTTGGCGGCGGCGCGCGCGGCCGCTTCGTAACATAGTCCAACGAGGAAAAATTTAAGGGCCGAGTTAGGGAGTGGTCCCCATTTGTCGGTGAGGGTTATTGCGGTTGCATCTACTCTGTCAAATTCGCATGCACAGGCACGCCAATTGGTTGACGCGGGGAAGTACAGGTCCAGTCGTTGGTATGCCACTGCCGCTGATTAAGTATTTCTGCTGATGCCAATGGTCTAAGCTTTGTTTCGGAGATGAGTCTGGCCGCTGAGGAATATGTCTCCGCCGCGAGTTGTATTTGGCCGCTGATCTCGAAGCAGCACGCCGCTCTCGTGATAATCCTCGCTCGATCCAGTTGATCCGCAGTGTGAACCGCCGTCGAAGTAAGGGCCAAGTACGATTCTCCCGCTGCATACCAGTTCCCACTCTCTTCGAATGTGGTAGCGCGAGCGAACAATGGAGAATCTGTAAGTTGAGTGGCTACCGCTTCCGTTGAAAACGCATGGAATGAGCTAGTCATATAGGGAGGTGTTGATTCTGGACCAAATCATATCGGCGGGTTCACTCTGAGTCGAAATTAGGTTGCGGTCTTGGACGGTGAATAGGAGTTCGGCCTATTCCCTATGAGCACTCTCTCGCAATCTTTCACTGTGAGCGTGTTGCCTTGAAAATTGATTTCTGCCTGGAATCTTACTAGATAGCGGTTCTGAACCTTATCCTCGCAACTAAATGAGACACCGCCTATGTCATAGGTTGGACGATTGCTCTCGGCGCGGAGGAATTGGATAATCGAAGTGACTAGGTTGAATTCCATCGCGTTCCCGCCGATGTCCCGAATGAGAGCCGGAGCGATGAGATACCCGGTTTCCCCTTCCAGCACGGGTATGTCGCTAGGCTTCCAGATGACATGAACTCCCTCGCGGAGTCTTATTGATTGAAAAACTAGGTTATAGATAGGATCGTTCGACAGGTTACGCAGAATGAGGCGCTCTATGCTGCCCATCTCCGGTTGCCTGTCACTCGTCAGTTTCACCTGCGGTGCGGTTTGGGGAAGTCCCTCGTTGGCACGTATCTCTGCGGCTTCAACCAGTGTTTCATTTATTTTGCATTGCGCCAGCCATAGCCGATGTGACTCACGCACCACGAGTAGCAGAAGAATTGCGAAGCCAATGCAAAGCCACCATGCGGGGTGCCAGTTCGGCAGAAGCCTCGTGAGCTCCAGCTTCTCCTTCCACTCTTCCGATGCGAAGTTGTCCCGCCACCAAGTGCTGACGAACAAAAGTGTCATCAGCACGCCAGTCGTGCTAAATTCCCAAGTTGGTTTTAGCAGTACGGCTGAGAGGAACGAATAATATCCTTCGAGTTTCTTTTCGCTTACCGGGGATGCGCTCAAAGCCTCTCCCGCCTCATCATCTTCCGAATCTTTGTTTGCCTTGCATTTGGGACATTAGGCGTTGCTGGGCTTTCATGCCGCCGGTCATGCCGCTACCCATGCCTTTGAAGAGTTTCGACATTTGGGTGTGCTGGCGGAGGAGGTTGTTGACCTCCTGCACGGTGGTGCCGGAGCCGAGGGCGATGCGCTTGCGGCGGCTGCCGTTGATGATGGCGGAGTTGTGGCGCTCCTTCGAGGTCATGGAGTTGATGATGGCCTCGATGCGGGTGAACTGGGACTCGTCGACGTTGGCGGCGGCCTGCTGCATGCCGGCGAAGGGGCCGACGCTCGGGAGCATCTTGAGGATGGATTGCATGCTGCCGAGCTTCTTGATCTGACGGAGCTGGTCGCGGAAGTCTTCGAGGGAGAAGCCGTCGCCGGCGAGGGCCTTTTTGGCGAAGGCCTCGGCCTTGGACTTGTCGAGCTTTTCTTCGGCGCGCTCGAGGAGCGTTGCGATGTCGCCCATGCCGAGGATGCGGCCGACGATGCGGTCGGGGTGGAAGGGCTCGAAGGCGTCGGGCTTTTCGCCGGTGCCGAGGAACTTGATGGGAGCGCCGGTGATCTGGCGGATGGAGAGGGCGGCGCCGCCGCGGGAGTCGCCGTCCATTTTGGTAAGCACTGCGCCAGTGATAGCAAGGCGGTCGTTGAAGGCCCGTGCGGAGTTGACGGCGTCCTGGCCGGTCATGGCGTCGGCGACGAAGAGGATCTCGGAGGGCGAGAGGAGGGCTTTGAGCTGGGCCATCTCGTCCATGAGCTGCTCGTCGATGCCGAGGCGGCCGGCGGTGTCGACGATGAGGATGTCGCAGGCGTAGTTGCGGGCCTCGCGGAGGGCTTCTTTGGCGAGGCGGAGGACGTCGTCGGTGCCGTGCTTGGTATCGGGGTCGAGCTTGCCTTCGTAGAGCTGGGCGTTGATGGATTGCGCGACGACCTTGAGCTGCTCGCGGGCGGCGGGGCGGTAGACGTCGACGGAGACGAGCAGGGGGCGGTGGCCGCCCTTTTTGAGCCACTGGGCGAGCTTGCCGGAGGTGGTGGTTTTGCCGGAGCCCTGGAGGCCGGCCATGAGGATGACGGTGGGGGGCTGGGGCGCGAACTTGAAGCGCGCGGTGTCGTGGCCGAGCGTGTTCATGAGCTCGTCGCGGACGATCTTGACGATCTGCTCGGAGGGGTTCAGCGCGGTGGTGACCTCGGAGCCGAGGGCCTTGGCGCGGATGTCCTCGATGATTTTGCGGGTGACGTCGAGGTTGACGTCGGACTCGAGGAGGGCGACGCGAATCTCGCGGAGGGCGTCGTTGATGTTTTCGTCGGTGAGGGTGCCCTGGCCGCGCAGGTTTTTGAAGCTGCGCTGGAGCTTTTCGGAGAGGTTCTCAAACATGGCTACTTTGAGTTTATCGGATTAGGTGTGCTGGGGGCGGTTCGTGACGAGGGTGGTACGGGGGGCTGGCGGGGAGGCGCGGGAGGGGCAAGAATCGAGCGTATGCCTTCTGCGAAGTCAGGGACCGGGTCGGGCGTGAGCGATGTGGGGCTGCTGCATGAGTATGCGACGCATCTGCGGGTGGAAAAGGGACTGCGGCCGCTGAGTGTGGAGGCGTATCACCGGGACCTGGAGAGCTTTGCGGAGTTTGTGGAGGGTGTACCGCGGACGCTGGTGACGGCGAGGCAGGAGGATGTCGCGGGGTTCATGCGGCACCTGCGCGAGCATGGCGTGCAGTCGCGGAGTGTGGCGAGGAAGCTGAGCTGTCTGCGGGGGTTCTACCGGTGGCTGCTGAAGGATAAGCGGATCAAGCATGATCCGACGGTGAATATCGAGAGCCCGTCGAGCTGGAAGGTGCTGCCGAAGAGTCTGGCGGAGGGCGATGTGCGCGAGATGCTGGAGCGCACGGGCGCGGCGGCTCGGGGCGATGCGGCGGATGGGGTGGCGCTGCGCGATCACGCGATGATGGAGCTGCTGTATGCGGGTGGGTTGCGTGTGGGCGAGATTGTGACGCTGCGGGTGGAGGATTTGCGCTTAGAGAGCGCGAGTGTGCAGGTGAGGGGCAAGGGCGATAAGGAGAGGATTGTGCCGATTGGGCGGTCGGCGGTGGAGGCGCTGGAGATGTATGTGAAGCGCGGACGCGGCGAGTTATTGCGGAGTGCGCATGGCGTGCAGCGGGCGCTGTTTGTGTCGGTGCGCGGGAAGGCGCTGACGGCGGTGAGCGTGTGGCGGACGGTGAAGGGGTTGAACTCGCAGGCGAGCCCGCACAAGCTGCGGCATAGCATGGCGACGCATATGGTGGAGCATGGCGCGGATCTGCGCACGGTGCAGACGCTGCTGGGGCATGCGGATATTGCGACGACGCAGGTGTATACGCATCTGGCGATTGATCGGCTGAAGACGGTGCACCGGATGCATCATCCGCGGGCGAAGATGCGGGTGGTGAGGCATGAGCGCGCGCGAACGGCTGGTGAAGTCCGGCTTTGCTTGCAGCTCGTTCTGTACTTGCGCGCTTGGCCTTCTTCATCGCCTGCGTTTGGCGGCTAATTGTCATGCGATCTGTGACCATCTTAGTGCTCCGGGTTTCTCGACCTTTCCCCTATCCAAGGGAAGACCGGTCTTGCGGCACCTTCTGCGTGGCTCTTCACTTCGAGCACTGTGCCGCTGGCTGTTTCCGAAATACACAATGCGCACCTGGGAATCGGCGATGGAGTAGATTTCGCCTCTGCAGCGTGCTGTTTTGCTGGCTGCTGAGCCGCTGAAGAGTGTTGACGCTTGAGTATCGGAAAAGCTAGCGTGGTACGTACGATCCTTGCGAGCTTGGCGGAAGGATTCCTTGCGATGCTGCGCGAGGAGCGGGGGGCGAGTGAGCATACGCTGCGGGCGTATGGGCGTGAGGTGCGCGGGTTTGCGGAGTATCTCGGCGAGACGCTGGGTGAGGGTGGGGATATTCGCAAGGTCGAGCACACGCATATTCGCTCGTACCTGGGGGTGTTGTTCGATCGTGGGCTGACGAAGGCGAGTGTGGCGCGGGCGCTGGCGGCGGTGAGGAGCTGGTTCAAGTGGCTGGCGCGGAGTGGGTATGTTGACGTCGAATCCGGCGCTGCTGGTGAGCACGCCGAAGCTGCCGAAGCATCTGCCGAGGGTTCCGGGGATTGAGGAGTTGAACCGGGTGTTGAATTCGCTGGGGGCACATCGAAGTCGCGGAACCCCACTTTGGCGCAAAGTAGCGCGATGAATGGGCCACCCGGAGCGGAGGCGAAGGAGAGACGGCGGCGTGGCCGGCGCGGGATCGGGTGATCTTTGAGCTGCTGTATGGGTCGGGGATTCGTAACTCGGAGCTGGTGGGGCTGGATCTCGCGAGCATTCTGTGGGGCGATGATGCGATTCGCGTGTTTGGCAAGGGCAGGAAAGAGCGACTGGTACCGCTGGGGGACGAGGCGGCGGCGGCGATTCGGACGTATCTGCCGGAGCGGAAGCAGAGATTAGAGGCGCGGGGGAAAGGGAAGATCGTGCATGATGGGCCGCTGCTGATGAATTTGGGGGCGCGGGGCGACTGCAGACTCACGACACGAAGTGTCGGGCGGATCGTGAAGCAGATTGCGCTGAGCCGCGGGCTGGCGGCCGATGTGCACCCGCATACGCTGCGGCATGCGTTCGGCACGCACATGCTGGAGGAAGGTGCGGACCTGCGGGCGATCCAGGAGATGCTGGGGCATGAGCGACTGTCGACGACGCAGCGGTACACGCAACTGACGGTGGGTCAGGTGCAGCGCGTGTATGACGAGACGCATCCCAGAGCCCGGTGAGGGCGCGTTGAGGTTTGCGCGCGCAGCGATGGCGCGGGGGGGGTGGCGATCTGTGAAGATGCCGTGTTCGGACGGAGGGCGACATTCTTCCATTTAACCCTGCAAGATTTTGCATA
Organism: uncultured Acidobacteriaceae bacterium; assembly: GCA_963827415.1. Classification (GTDB taxonomy): domain Bacteria; phylum Acidobacteriota; class Terriglobia; order Terriglobales; family Acidobacteriaceae; genus Granulicella. Next base: position 34,560 of record CAWHBA010000029.1, on the reverse strand, counting down.
GGCAGCCCAGACTGTGCAGGGAGACGTCGTATTTGTGCAGATTTCTGCGGAAATTCGATAGCTGGAGCGCGGCGCAGTTTGGTCCCTGAGTTGCACTACATCGTAGTGAGAACATCGGCGGAATAAAGGTGTGCGCGGGGGGTTAGGCGCATCGGGGTCCTTTGTTATGTGGTGGTTCTCGTAAATCTTGACTTTTTTGGGGGACAGTAATGTTGAAGAGATCTCTCTTCGCTCTTGTGGTGTGTGGTTTGGGTTCGGGATTTGCAGCACATGCCGACACGATCAATGCATCTCTGACTAACGGCCTTACCTGCAGCACCTCGGCTCCTTGCGGAACGATTACGGTTACGGACCTGAGCGGTGGCGGTGTGACGGTCACAGAGACTCTCGCACCGAATTTCTTTGTCGTCACGGGCAACGGCACCAATCACCCTTCGCTGGCGATGGATCTGGACAAGGCCGGTCTGACCGCTTCGAACTTCAGCCTGCCCACGTTTTGGGAGTTTGGAACCAATGCGGGTCCTGCGGGCTTCTCTGGGGACTATGACTACTTTGTGCAGTTCAACGATCCGGCCTGCAATGGTTCTTCCTGCACGGGCGGTCATACGGAGCCAAACTCGGTGACGTTCACCATCAGCGGTGTGACGACGGCCGACTTTGATTTGGTCGGCTTTCCCTTTGTTTCCGACATCAATGTTGCCGGAGCGACTGGCAACGTCGGCGGAGCGGGTACTGATACCCCGACCCCACCGACGCCCGAACCGTCGTCGTTGATGCTGCTGGGAACGGGCGTATTGGGCCTGGCGGGCGCTGTTCGCCGCCGTTTCAACCGCTAGTTTCGAAGACATCTCTGGCACGCTTGCCAGTGACCGTCTCGCTGTTTGCCCGTGAAGGGCAGGCGGTGGGGCGGTCTTGTCTTTTTTGAGAGAAAGGCTTCCGTTTCCTGTGCAAGCTTTTGCATAGGGAAACAACGTTGATGCGATATTTGATTCCCTTAAGTGTTGACTGGGAACAGAGCGGAGAAGGGCGCGAGACGACGGATTTTGGTCTCTGAGTTGCTCTCTGACCTCACAGAAAGCAGAGCATCAAACTGAGTCGTATTGGGCGGGGTCCCGCTGAGCTTACGCTTTCCCACTCTTGACAGCCATCTCCCCTAATAACTGGGTGGCGTGTTCGACTTTCAGGCAGACGACCCGGGCTTCCTTGCTAGGCGGGCTAAATTCCACAATTCAGAGATTTGGGGTTGAGATGCCTAAGAGACTTCTTCCTCGCAGGTATTGATTTCTCCCGGAGGATAATCATGAAGAATTATGTTTTAACACTGGGTGTTCTGCTCTTCGCAGGCGCGGCTTCACAGCCTGCTTTGGCAGATTCCTTCTTCCTCGTCGGAACAAACGACACGACCGGAGCACCGTGCAGTATGAGCGTCCCGTGCGCTGAAGTGACGGTTACTGCCTCCGGCAATACGGCTACGTTCACTGTAAGCAGCCTCGACAATGGTTATGTCTTCGACACGTTCGGATTCAACTTTACCGGCGCTGGTACGCTGAGCCTGAGCGGCACGCCTACGGGGGAAGTAAGTTCTCCCAGCCTGGGCGGTTCCGGCAACGAAGATGGCTGGGGATCGTTTAACTACAACTTCAACACTGGGAAAAGCGGAGGGTCAAGCGGCGGTGACTGCATCGTGACCGCCGGTGTACCGGGTGCGGGATGCACCTTCTCCTTTACCGTGATGGACACTCCTTCCGCCATCCTCACCGCCTCGGAATTTGAGTCCTTAAGCAGCGGGGGCAGCGGTTCAGGGTTCTTTGCCGGACACGTCGCAGCCTCGGGCGGAAGCGGATATGTCGGAGATTCCGTGCCTGTACTTAGCAGCCCGGTTCCGGAGCCTTCGTCGCTGATGCTGCTGGGAACAGGGGCGCTGACTCTGGCAGGCCTTGTTCGCCGTCGGTATATGCGCGCTTAATTCTTTCGGAGAATTTTGAAGCGATGTTTAACCGCTCTCTCTGATTGCCGCGAGGCATTCAGGGAGAGCGGTTTCATGTTTGGCCGGATCAATAGCGGGGGATCGTGGGGTCGATGACGCTGGACCACAGGTCGATGCCGCCGGAGACGGACTGCGCTTTTTCAAAGCCCTTCTGACGGAGCCAGTTGGCGACGGAGAGTGAACGGGCGCCGTGATGGCACATGACGGCGATGGGCTGCTCTTCGTCGAGCTCATTGAAGGCGCGGGCGGGGATTTCGCTCATGGGGATGAGAGTGCTGTTGGGGAGGTGGGCGGTGGCGTACTCCCAGGGCTCGCGGACGTCGAGGAGAAGGGGTGGATGCTCGGAGGCGAGCTGTTGTTTGAGCTGGTCGACGGTGATCTCAAGGTCCATGAGTCAAGGATAAAGGGTCGGGCGTTGGGGGCGGGCGCGGACCTTTTGGGGTCATGGCACGGCGCATGTTGTCAGGGACTTGCGAGATGCTGATGCGAGGGCTTGACGGTAGGTGGAGAGCGGCAGAGAATTGCGAGCCTAGGCGCCTCCCAAAAAAATCATTCAGCTCCTTGGCCCCTCAGAGGCGCAAATTTCGATTAAAGGACTGAGGAGAAACTATGAGCACACAAGCTCCAGTAAGCACACAAGCTCCAGTATTGGATATGGACAAGCTGAACGCGTTTGTCGGTCAGTTTGTGAATGATTTGGGCGCGGCGGTACACACCGGGATGGTGGTGATCGGCGAGAGGCTGGGGCTGTATAAGGCGCTGGCGGAGAAGCCGATGACCTCGGCGGAACTGGCGGCGAAGACCAAGACCGATGAGCGGTATGTGCGGGAGTGGCTGGGGTCGCAGGCGGCCGGCGGCTACGTGATGTTCGACGAGAAGACAGGCAACTTCAGCATGACGGCGGAGCAGGTGTTTACGCTGGCAAACGATGACAGCCCGGCGTATCTGCCGGGAGCGTTTGAGCTCGCACTGGCCTCGCTGGCCGCGGTGCCGCGGATTACGGACTCGTTCAAGACGGGTGAGGGCATGGGCTGGGGCGAGCATGCGGAGGGCGTCTTCCACGGCTGCGAGAAGTTCTTCCGGCCGGGATATGCCGCGAACCTGATGACGTCGTGGATTCCGTCGCTGGAGGGCGTCAAGGAGAAGCTGGAGAAAGGCGCGACGGTGGCTGATGTGGGATGCGGGAAGGGCGCGTCCACGCTGTTGATGGCGCAGGCCTTTCCGAAGTCGACATTCTTCGGCTTTGACTATCACGACATGTCGATTGAGGGGGCGCGCGCGACGGCGGCGAAGCAGGGGATGAGCGATCGTGTGACGTTTGGCGTGGCGGCGGCGAAGGGCTTCCCGGGCAAGTATGACCTGGTGACGGTCTTCGACTGCCTGCACGATATGGGCGATCCGGTGGGCGCGGCGAAGCATGTGCGTGAGGCACTGAAGCCGGATGGAACGTGGATGATCGTGGAGCCGTTTGCGAACGACGCGATGAAGGACAATCTCAACCCTGTGGGGCGGGTGTTTTACTCGTTCTCGACGCTGTTGTGTACACCGTGCTCGCGGTCGCAGGAGGTTGGGCTGTGCCTTGGAGCGCAGGCGGGCGAGGCGAAGATTCGCGATGTGGTGACGCAGGCGGGTTTCACGCGGTTCCGCAGAGCGACGCAGACGCCGTTCAACATTGTGTATGAGGCGAGGCCTTAGCGGACGACGGCGTTGAAGGGAAGAAAGAGAGTGAAGATCGTGCCGCGGTGCGCCGGTGACTGGCTGCTGCGTACGTTCAGCGTGCCGTGGTGACGGTCGATGATGCCCTTGGAGACCCAGAGGCCGAGGCCGGTGCCGGTGAGTCCTTTCGTTGTGAAGAACGGGCGGAAGAGGCGCTGTTGCGTTTCAGGCGCCATGCCGATGCCGTTATCGGCGATGGTGAGGGCGATGCCGGATTCGCCGGTGCGCCAGTTAGTGGCCTCGCGGCCGCGAAGGTAGAGTGTGCCGCCGGCGGGCATGGCGTCCAGCGCATTGCTGATGAGGTTGGCAAGGACCTGGCGGATCTCACCTTCGAAGCAATGGACGCGTCTCTTGGCGCTGCAGAAGCGATCGATCTCGACGTTCGTGTTGGCGATGCGGCCCTGGTAGACGGAGAGGACGTTGCCGACGAGCTCAGTGAGATTGATCTCCTGCGGGCTGGTGGACTGTTTGTGGAAGCGAAGCGTCTGCGAGGTGATCACCGAGACGCGGCGAAGTTCGACCTCGGCAGTGCGGATATAGTGGCGCGCCTGCTCGAGCGTATCGGAGTGTTCGGCGAGGTAGAGCAGGTTGGTGATGGACTCGAGCGGGTTGTTGATCTCGTGCGCGATGGAGCTGGCGAGGCGGCCGACGATGGCGAGCTTATCCGTTTGCTGGAGAGCGAGCTCCGCCTTTCTCTGCGGGGTGATCTCGAGCGAGGCAGCGGTGATGGCCTGGATGTTGCCGTCGGGGCCGTAGACGGGAAAGTAGCTGACGGTCCAGTAGCGGTGCTCGTCGGGTGGGTCGGTGATGAGGCGGCCTTCGAGGGGGAAGTTGATGACGGGCTCGCCGCTCGCGACCTGATCGAAGAGCTCTCGCACGGCGGCAATGGGCGCGAGCTCGGTGACGGTGCGGCCGAGCACCTGCTCCTTGGTGAGGCCGAAGAAGGCGGCCTGCTGGTCGTTGAGGCGGAGGTAGTGGTAGTCGTCGAGGTCGAAGAGCGCGAGGCCGATGGGTGCGGTGCGGTAGATGGTTTCGATCTCGGCGCGCTGGCGCTCAGCTTCTTCGGTCTTGGCGAGGAGGGCTTCGCGGTCGAGCTTCTCCTGGGTGAAGTCGCGGAAGAAGATGATGATGCCGTCTTCGGCAGGATAGCTTTGGACACGGAGCCAGATGTTCAGGGGCTCGGGATAGAAGGCCTCGAACTCGCCGGGGAGGCCGTGATCCATCGTGCGGCGGTAGTTCTCGACGTAAGGCGAGCCCTCGTAGACGGAGTGTGGGAAGGTCTCGAAGAGATTGCGGCCGCGGAGGTCCTGGCCCATCGAGATGACCTCGTTGGCGCGACGGTTGAGGTAGGTGAAGTTGTAGTCGCGGTCGAGGAAGACGATGGCGTCCGTGGTCGCGTCGAAAAACTGCTCCATCTGCCGACGGAGCGATTCGGTCTGGAGGTCAGAGCGCGTGATGAGTTCGGGCACAAGGGTCCTTGGACGATAGCGGGCGAGGTAGTACCAATGTCGCGGGTGTAAACCTGATTGATGCTATATGTTTGCGACGCGAATGACGGGCGGGGGGTTGCGTCGTAAATCGGTTGAAATGCTGATGATCCCGGGTTCTCAGTAGAGGATGGGCGGCGATTTGGCGAAGACGGCTCCTCGCTCCTGAGGTGATGAGATTTCGTGTAGCATGACCGACTGAGGCCCGCGAATATTGCGGCTTCATGCCTGTCTTGCCGCGCCATGATGTCGAGGGCGCACTGGGGGGTACGGCGGCGCTGCTCAGGAGTGTGCGCATGAGCATCAATCGCCGGCAGTTTTTGCGCGGAGCCGCGGTTTCGGCGGCGTCCCTGTCTGCAATACCCACACTAAGTTGTGATGAGACCGTACTGACGTCGCCGGGTGCTTCGGGGATCGAACACATCATCGTGGTGATGATGGAGAACCGCAGCTTCGATCACATGCTGGGCTGGCTGCCGGGAGCCAATGGGAAACAGGCGGGGCTGTCGTTTACGGACAGTGCGGGCGAGTCGCATCCGACATACCACCTGACGACATATGTCGGGTCCTCGCATCCGGACCCGGACCATACGTACGCGGGCGGACGAAGCGAGTACAACGACGGCAAAATGGATGGATGGCTGCGCACAGGAGCCAACGATGTGTTCGGCATCGGCTACTACGAAGAGGCGGATCTCCCGGTACTGAGCGCGCTGGCAAGAAATTTCACGACGCTCGATAACTACTTTTCGTCGATTATGGCGCCGACGTATCCGAACCGCATCTTTCAGCATGCGGGGCAGACGGACAGATTGTCGAATACGCCGATGATGTCGACGCTGCCGACGATCTGGGACAGCCTGGCTGCGGCAGGAGTCAGCAACAAGTATTACTTTTCGAACGTGCCATACCTATCGATATGGGGTGACAAGTACAACAGCATCTCCGCGTTCTACACGGATTTTCTGGCGGATGCGGCGAGCGGAAAGCTTCCCGCGGTTTCGTTCCTTGAACCGGCGTTCACTCTCCTGGATGATGGCGACGGCAATGACGATCATCCGCATGCGGACGTACGGGCAGGTGATGCCTTTCTGAGCGACGTGTACAACGCGGTGACGAAGGGGTCGGGGTGGAAGAACACGGTGCTGATTATCAATCGTGATGAGTGGGGCGGCTTCTATGACACGGTGGCACCGCCGCGCGTGGCCGCGGCCAACAGTGTCGATACGGACCTGGTGGATGGCAAGGCTCTGCTGGGACATCGTGTGCCGGCGCTTGTGGTGTCGCCGTTCAGCATGGGGAAGCCGGCGACGCCGCGGATTGACTCGCACTTGTACGATCACACCTCGGTGCTGAAGCTGATTGAGTGGCGCTACGGACTGGCTCCGCTGGCGCTCCGCGATGCGTCGGGTGATGTGGCGAATCTCGCACTGGCGTTGGACCTCACGGCTGAATATGTCGCGCCTCCGTCGATTACTGTTGTGACGCCACCTCAGCCAGCGCCGTCTGGAATGTTTGAACTGGGAAGCACGATCGACAACGAGAGCTATGACTTTTATAAGTTGCTGAAGTCCGACCTGACGAACAAGTGGGCACTGCCGAGCAAAGCAAGCAGGATCAAGGCTGGCTAACGATTGAATAGGTGAGCGAAAGCGTTCCGCTCTTGTAGGCCCTTTGCTGGGTGAGCGCGAGCGGCACGCGGTATGGGGCGGGAAGCAGCGGTATCCCGGCGCCGAGAAGTATAGGGATGACGACAAGCTCGATGTCATCGACGAGGCCGGCGGCGAGGAGCGTGCGGAAGAGTTCGCCTCCGCCGAAGAGCCAGATGTCTTTGCCGTTGGCGGGAGCGGAACGGAGTTCGGCGACGGTGCGCTCGGGTGAGTCGGAGAGGATGGAGGAATTCGGGATGTCGGCGCTGGTAAGTGTGCGGGAGAAGATGTAGTTCTTCATGTCGGCGACGGTGGGCTGACCGTGGGCGCGCATGACGTCGAAGGTGCGGCGGCCAATGAGTGCGGTGTCGTAGCGAGTGAAGTCCTGGGCGGAGTCGACCTCGGGGTCAGGAGTGATCCAGTCGAACTCGCCGTTGGGGCCGGCGATGAAGCCGTCGAGGCTGCAGGCTACGGCGTAGCGGACGCGGCGCATGGCGAAGTTTACCGCAATGGTCGAACCCCACTCATGCGCGATGAGACTGCGCATGAATGGGGCACTCGAAGTTCCTGCTGCTTGGGATGGTTAGGCGTTCGCGCCGTGGCATTTTTTGTACTTCTTGCCGGAGCCGCAGTAGCAGGGATCGTTGCGGCCGATAGATGTCCCGGCGCGCTTGGGTGCGGAGCCGTTGCCGTTGGCGGTTGAGCCGCCGGCCTGGCGGGCGATCTCGAGCTCGCGCTCCTTCTTTCGCGCGAACTCGCGTTCGAGAGCGTCGATGGTGGTTTGTGGCGCGCGCGTAGGAACAACCGGCGCCGCAGCCGGCTGCTGCTGGTTCGGCTGCCAGTGCGTCGGAGCGGCGGTGGGCATCTGTGCCGGCGGAGGTAGCTGCGGAGGAGCGGCGGAGTGGCGCGACTGCAGAGTGGCGAGTTGCTCCATCGTCTCGATGGGCGTGCCATCCGGAGCGAGGATCTGCATGCGGAAGAGATGCCGGCAGGTGTCCTCCTGGAAGCGCATCATCATGCTTTCAAACATGATGAAGGATTCCTTCTTGTACTCAACGAGCGGATCGACCTGGGCATAGCCGCGGAGGCCGATGCCCTCCTTGAGGTGATCCATGTTGAGGAGGTGATCTTTCCAGAGGCCGTCGAGGACCGAGAGCATGACGACGCGCTCGTGGTAGCGCATGTTGGGCGCGCCGAGGATCTGCTCCTTGACGTCGTAGCGTTCGCCAAGCTTGTTGAAGATGGCCTCGCCGAGGTCGTGACGCGAGAGCTCGTCCGCCTTGATTTCGTTTTCGAATCGCGTGCCGAAGAGGTCGAAGACACCGTTGAAGAGACCTTCGAGGTTCCACTGCTCGACGTGCGCCTTCTCGGGGACGAACTCGTCGAGGAGGTTGGAGAGGATGGTGGAGACGTAGTCTTCGGTGATGAGCTGTTTCTGGTCGGTGCCTTCCATGAGCTGGCGGCGCAGGCCGTAGACGGCCTCGCGCTGCTTGTTCATGACGTCGTCGTACTCGAGGACGTGTTTGCGGGACTCGAAGTTCTGTCCTTCGACGGCTTTCTGCGCGCCTTCGATGCGCTTGGAGATCATGCGCGACTCGATGGGCACGCCCTCTTCCATCCCGAGCTTCTGCAGCAGCGTGCCGACCCACTCGCGCGCGAAGATGCGCATGAGGTCGTCTTCGAGGGAGAGGAAGAAGCGCGAGGCGCCGGGGTCGCCCTGACGGCCGGCGCGGCCGCGGAGCTGGTTGTCGACGCGGCGTGATTCGTGGCGCTCGGTGCCGAGGATGAAGAGACCGCCGGATTCGATGACCTTCTCGTGCTCGAGCTTTGTTGCGGACTCGTGCGCGGCGATGATCTGATGCCACTGCTCCTGCGAGGTCTCGAACTCCTGGCCCTGGTAGTAGAAGCGCGTGAAGCCAGCGGCGGCGACGGGATGGATGGCGCCTTCGGCGGGTGAGAGAGCGCGCGCGAGGCTGCGCTTGACGATGTCCTGACGCGCGATGAACTCGGAGTTGCCGCCGAGGAGAATGTCCGTACCGCGGCCGGCCATGTTGGTGGCGATGGTGACCATGCCGAGGCGGCCGGCCTGCGCGACGATCTCGGCTTCCTTCTCGTGAAACTTGGCGTTGAGGACAACGTGACGCACGCCCTTGCGCTTGAGAATGTCGGAGAGGAGCTCGGATTTTTCGATCGACGTGGTGCCGACAAGCACAGGCTGTTTGGAGGAGTGGAGACGCTCGATCTCATCAGCGACGGCAAAGTACTTTTCTTTTGCCGTTCTATAGACGACGTCGGAGTTCTCGATGCGGAGCATCGGACGATTCGTCGGGATGACGACGATCTCGAGCTTGTAGATGTTCTCGAACTCGGCGGCCTCGGTCTCGGCGGTGCCGGTCATGCCGGAGAGCTTCTTGTAAAGGCGGAAGTAGTTCTGGAACGTGATGGTGGCGAGCGTCTGATCTTCCTTGCGGATGTCGACGCCTTCCTTGGCTTCGATGGCCTGATGGAGACCGTCGGACCAGCGGCGGCCGGGCATGAGGCGACCGGTGAACTCGTCGACGATGATGATCTCGCCGTCTTTGACTACGTACTCGACGTCGCGCTTGTAGAGCGAGTGGGCCTTGGTGGCGACTTCGATGTGGTGTTTCATGTCCCAGTTTTCGGGGTCGGCGATGTTGCCGATGCCGAGGAGCTTTTCGATCTTTTCCCAGCCCTCGTCGGTAATGGTGATGGCGCGAGCTTTTTCGTCGACGACGAAGTCGCCGGTCCAGGTCTTGGACTGGTTCTCGAAGTTCTCGATCAACTCGCCTTCTTCGAGCTGCGGGATGATGGTGTTGGCGATCGCGTACTTGTCGGTGGTCTTGTCGGTGGGGCCGGAGATGATGAGCGGCGTGCGCGCTTCGTCGATGAGGATGGAGTCGACCTCGTCCACGATGCAGTAGCGGTGACCGCGCTGCACCATGTCCTTGAGGTCGAACTTCATGTTGTCGCGCAGATAGTCGAAGCCGAACTCGTTGTTGGTGCCGTAGGTGATGTCGGAGCCGTAGGCCTCGCGGCGCTGCTCGTCGGAGAGGTCGTGCACGATGACACCGACGGAGAGGCCGAGGAAGCCGTAGATCTTGCCCATCCACTCGGCGTCGCGCTTGGCGAGGTAGTCGTTGACGGTGACGACGTGGACGCCGTGGCCGGCAAGCGCGTTGAGATAGCAGGGAAGTGTGGCGACGAGCGTCTTGCCTTCGCCGGTCTTCATCTCGGAGATTTTGCCGGAGTGAAGGACCATGCCGCCGATCATCTGGACGTCGAAGTGACGCATGCCAACGGTGCGGATGCCGGCCTCGCGGACGACGGCGAAGGCCTCGGGGAGGAGTTCGTCGAGTGCACGCTTTTCGACGGCAGCGATCTCTTCCGGATCGGTGAGACCTTCGATGGCGGCAGCGATGCGGGCGCGGAATTCAACGGTCTTGGCGGCGAGCTGCTCGTCGGTGAGATCTTTGAGCGCGGGCTCGTTCGCGTTGATCTGCGCGAGCGTGGGGAGCATGCGCTTGACGGCGCGGTCGTTGGAGGTGCCGAAGACTTTGGCGAGTATGGAGTTGAACACGGATGTCTCTCTTCTTATGTGCGGCGCGCCGGACGGATGCCGGGCGCAGGCGGCGCAACCCTTAGTTTACGCGGAGTGGAACAGGCCGGAATGAACAGCGGCCCGCAGACAGAGCGCTTAGCGAAGGGGACGCGCGAAGCTGGTGGCCGCGAAGACCGCGGCGGAGTGCGCGGCAGGCGGCCGCATCGTCCAGGTGGAACGGAAGGCGGCGCGGCAAGGCGCTGGAATCAGAAGGGTTTCAGGGTCAGCGGCGACGCCGGCGGCGGTGCTCTGCGCCATGTGCTCACTGCGCGAATCGACCGCGTGGCGGTAGAGCAGCGCGCTGATGTGATCGCCGTAGAAGCCATTACGCGCGCGCGACGCAGACGCCTGCGAGGCTCCAAGAGCGGAGACCAGCAGGAACAGGCAGGCGAGATGGCGAGTGCGCAGACTCACGGATGTCTATAGTTTAGATGATTTCGCGGGGGAATTGGTGCTGCTTTCGCCTGCGGGCTTGAGGTAGCGGGAGAGCGGGTCGTTGGAGGTGCGGAGGGTGGTTGCGACGCACTGCGCGACGAGGTCCGCGCCTTCGGGGCTGGTGTGGGTGTGGTCCTTGGGGAAGAGCGGTGCGGTCTTTTCGGGGCCGAGGGCTTCCAGGCGATCGGCTTCGATGTTGCCGAGTTCGAGGACGGGGATGTTCTCCTGCGCGGCGACCTGGCGGACCCAGTCGTTGTAGCCCATGTCGTGCTCGATGTGGGCGCCCGCCGGGCAAGCAGGCTGGGTGGCGGCTCCGCAGTGTGAGCCGTCGCCCGCGGTCCAGATGTTGCGGATGGTGGGCGTGAGAAGAATGGGGTGCACGCCCTTGACCTTGGCGTCATCGATCATCTTGCGCAAGTACCAGCCGAAGGTGTGAATGGTCTCGATCTTGCCGGCGTAGGGGCCGGTGGTCTGGGCGACGTCCTGCGTGTCGTCGCCGATGCCTTTGAGGTCGCCGCGGGGTTTGGCGCCGCCGAGATCGCCGCCGTCGTTGTGGCCCATCTGCAGGAGGAGATAGTCGCCGGACTTCATCTCGGCGAGAGTGGTGGTCCAGTGGCCTTCGTCGATGTAGGAGCGCGCGGAGCGGCCAGCGATGGCGCGGTTCGCGACATTGATGCGCGAGGTGTCAAAGAACTGCGCGAAGTGGTCGCCCCATCCGAGGTCTGCGCCGTTGCGCGCGGTGGAGTCGCCGACGATGAAGACGGTGGGGAGCACGGGGTTGAGCGGAGCGTTGTGGGGGATGTTCGTCTGCTGCGGAGTGGGTGGAGGGGCCTGCTGAGCGAATGCGGGGAGGCCGAGGGTCATGGAGACGGCGAGTGCGAGGGTAGAGGGCCGCAGCATAAATCTAACGGTAGCATTCGCACCGCGCGGTCGTCGTGAAACAAAGATGTAGCCGGGGCACAGATCGCGGCGTAAGCTTGGCCCACACTTCAGGGCAGGCTTTCGGGGAAGGTGGGTGGCGATGGACGCTGGTGCGAGCCGGGCCCCGTTGGAGAGCGCTCTGCGCAAAGCGCGATGGCGGATTCTGCCGCTGCTGGCGCTGGGCTACCTGGCCGCGTACATGGACCGCGCAAACATGAGTTTCGCCGCGGAGCCGATGAATCGCGAGCTTCACTTTTCTCCGCATGTGTACGGCCTGGGCGCGGGGCTGTTCTTTATCAGCTATGCATTGTGCGAGGTGCCGTCGAACCTGCTGCTGCTGCGGTTTGGGGCACGGCGCTGGCTGGCGCGGATCATGTTCACGTGGGGCGCGCTGGCGATGGCAATGCTGTTGGTGCACTCGCGCACGACGTTCTACGGCATGAGGCTCTTGTTGGGCGTGGCGGAGGCGGGATACTTTCCGGGCGCGATGTACTTTATGTCGCTGTGGTTTCCGGCGAAGGAACGAGCGCGGGCGATCGGCTTCTTTTATGTGTCGCTGCCGCTCGCCACCGTCCTTATGGGAGGCGTTGCCGGAGCGCTGCTGCGACTGGATGGACGGCTTGGCCTGCATGGGTGGCAATGGCTGTTCCTGGTGGAAGGGATACCGGCGATCCTGCTGAGCATCGGGATCTGGTTCACGCTTGCGGAGAGACCCCGAGAGGCGAAGTGGCTGAGCGAAGACGAGCGCGAGACGCTGGAGTCCGAGCTGGAAGACGCCCATCCACCCGACGGCTCTCACGGATGGGAGGCTCTGAAGATCGTGCTGCGCGACTGGCGGGTCTGGCTGCTTGGCTTTTGCGGGTTATGCCTGCTCGGATCGTTCTATGCGCTGAACTTTTTTCTGCCGGAGATTCTTCGCGGGCTGACGGGAGCGTCGCCGGGGAAGGTCGGTTATCTGATGGCGGTCGCCGGCGCGGCGGGAGCGGTGATGATGATCGTCAACGGGATGCATTCCGACCGGACGGCGGAGAGACGATGGCACGTGAACGTTCCGTTGCTTGTGGTTGCGTCGCTCATACTGATGGCCGGTCTGCATCTGCAGGGCTGGACCGCAGCAGTTCTTCTTTTGATGACCCTTCCGGTGTTCTTCGCATTGCAGGCACCGTGGGTTGCCATCATCGTGGAGCAGTTCCGCGGCGAGGAGGCTGCGGTGGCGATCGCAACGGTCAATATGGTGTCGATCGTCGGCGGCTTTCTGGGGCCGTACTGGATGGGGTGGATGCGAGAACTTACCGGCGGCTACGCGGTTGGACTCGGCTCGCTTTGCGTGCCATGGCTGGTGATGGCGGCAGGCATCGCGCTGGTGACACGACAGAGGCGGGAGGCTGTCAGGAATTCGCCGGTGGAGTTGGTCGTCGCGACTGAGAAAAGCTTGTAAACGAGCGGACGAGCCTGCGATTCCGGGATTAAGATAAGCGGATTCTGGTGTCGAAGGAGAGAACTACGATGGCGAACCCGTTTGTGCATCTGGAACTCAACACGGCCGACCTGAAGAAGGCGCAGGCGTTCTACGGCGGAATGTTCGGGTGGCAGTTTCAGGACAACGACATGGGACCGATGGGGATCTATTCGACGTTCAAAGCGGACAGCGGCCCGGGTGGCGGAGTGTATGCGTCGCCGCAGGGAGATAAGGGTTGGCTGGCGTATGTCGGCGTAGACGATATCAAGGCTGCGACGGCGAAGGCGAAGTCGCTGGGCGCGGAGATCTGCGTGGACTCGCAGGAGATCCCGAACATCGGATGGATGACGATCATGAATGATCCGACGGGATCGAGGATCGCGCTGTTCCAGTCGAAGATGTAACTAGCTGCCGTAACCGCGGTGCTTCATCGCGGCGAGCTCTTCCGTGCTGGGCCAGGAGATCGTCAGCAGGAAGGCTGCGTTGTCGATCGCCTCAACGTCGTGGCGGATGGACGCTCCGAGCGTGAAGAGGTTGCCGGCGCCGAGTTCGTGCGGCTTGCCGCCGACGTTCATGCGGACCTTGCCCTTGAGGATGTGCACGGAGATGGTGCCGTCGGCGTGGTGCTCTTTCATGTGCGCGCCGGGTTCCATGGTGATCAGCACGACGCGGAAGTCGTGTTTCTTGAAGAGCGTTTTGGCGTAGTGACCGCCCGGCCAGGGCTTTTTGCTCGTCGCGTCTGCGATCTCATGGTTGAGATCGAAGTGCGCCATTCTGTCGACCATGGTGCCATCGGCGAGTGAGGTGGTCGTTGAGGTCATAGCACGAGCTCCTCCTGCGATCGTTCGCAAGTCTACGCCTTGTGATGCGGGCCAAGCCAGCGGGGTGTGCAGAGTCCGTTGCCGGGATGCGATACTGCGGCAGTCAAAGGAGTGAGTGAATGAGTGAAGCGGCAATTGCCTATGCGCAGAAGAATGGACAGCGGTTTGTCGAAGAGCTGAAGGAGCTATTGCGGATTCCCTCGGTGTCGACGGCGCCGGAGCATGCGGGCGATGTGCGCAAAGCCGCGGAGTGGGCGGCGGAGAAGCTGCGCGCGGCGGGCATGGAGAATGTGCGGCTGATCGAGACGACGAGCGAGAAGCACAAGAACGGGCATCCGCTGGTGTATGCGGACTGGCTGCATGCGGAGCCCTCAGCCGACGGAAGCCAAAGCCGACGGTCCTGTGCTATGCGCACTACGATGTGCAGCCGCCCGATCCGCTGGATGAGTGGAAGTCTCCGCCGTTTGAGCCGGCCGAGCGCAACGGCAACCTGTATGCGCGTGGGGCGGTGGATGACAAGGGTCAACTGATGATTCACCTGAAGGCGCTGGAGTCGCTGATGAAGGCCAACGGGAAGCTGCCGGTGAATGTGCGGGTGATTCTTGAGGGCGAGGAGGAGGTTGGAGGCGAGGGAATCGCAATGTACGTGCGTGAGCACGGAGGAACATTAAAGGCCGACGCCGCGCTGGTGAGCGACTCGGAGATGTTTGCACCGGAGTTGCCGACGCTGTGCGTGGGGTTGCGCGGGATGATCTACACGGAGATTGAGGCGCGCGGTGCGGCGCAGGATCTTCACTCGGGGATGTACGGCGGAGCGGCGCCGAATCCGTTTGTGGCGCTGGCGCAGATCATCGCGCAGATAAAGCGCGAGGATGGGCATATCGCAATTCCGGGATTTTATGACGGCATCGAGGAGCCGACGAAGGATGAACTGGAGTCGTGGCGCGCGTTGCCGTTTGACGAGGATGAGTATCTGAAGCATGAGGTGGGGTCGACGGAGTTGACGGGCGAGGAGATGTTCTCGGTGTTGGAGCGCACGTGGTCGCGGCCCACGATGGATGTGCACGGCATGCCGGGCGGGTTCACGGGTGCGGGAGCAAAGACGGTGATTCCGGCGAAGGCGGTGGCCAAGGTCAGCTTCCGTCTGGTACCGGGGATGAAGCCGATGGACATCTTCGCGAAGTACAAGGCGTTTGTGGATGAGATCTGCCCGAAGGGAATCATGGCGGAGGTGCGGATGATTCACTTCGGCGATCCGATCGTGATGAGCTCGGACAATGAGTTCATCCGCGCGGCGAAGCAGGCGATGGCGGAGGTCTTCAGGAAAGACACGGTGTTCATTCGCAGCGGCGGGTCAATTCCGATCGTCGGCGACTTTGTGCGCGAGCTGGGAATTCCGACGGTGCTGATGGGCTTCGGTCTGCCGGACGATAACCTGCATGCGCCGAACGAGAAGTTCAATCTGTCGAACTTCCACCGCGGGATTGAGTCGGTGGTGCGGTTCTTCGGGATCGTAGGCGGGGAATAGATACGAGAAGCGAGATTCGAGATACGACTGGGGATGTAGCCAGGCTGTCGGTGCATGGGTTCGTGCTGGCGGGAGGGAAGAGTTCGCGAATGGGACGCGACAAGGCCCTGCTGGAACTCTGTGGGCAACCCATGGTGCAGATTGCGGTAGAAAAGCTGCGTAGCTTTTGCGCGGAAGTGTCGATTGCAGGGAATCGCGACGATTTGAGTGGGTTTGCTGAGGTCGTGGGTGAGGAGCGATCGGACGCGGGGGCGGCAGCCGGAATTGAAGTGGGATTGCGTGCGGCCAGACAACCGTGGGCACTGTTCGTCCCCGTGGACGTTCCGCTGGTTCCGCAGGAGGCTTTGCGGCGATGGGCTGCGGACGTGGTGCGGGGTGGAGAACACGGACTGGCCGTGAGTCACCTGTGGGCAGGCGGGGATCAATCGACCTTCTGCATGCTGCGGCGCGAGTTGTCGGGTCTTTTCTCTGAGGTGCTCGATGGCGGTGAGCGGAAGCTGACACAGGTATTCGACCGGATGCGGGCTGCAGGGGGATTTCACCGGGCGCACGATGTGAGCGAACTCTACAAGGTTGAGGAGTATCCGGGCTCCAAAGAGATCGAGCAGGAGTATCCGGGCTCCAAAGAGATCGAGCGCTGGTTTCTCAACCTGAATACGCCGGAGGAGTTGCTGATTGCGGAACAGTGGATAGCGGAGCAGCGCGCCTTGGCGGTCCCCGAATGAAATACTGGTGAGAGGAGAACTGCAGACCGATGGCGCAGGTGCCTGATCCCGCAAACCCGGAGCTGGAGGTTGATCCCGAGGAATCGCTGACTGCGGCGGTCTCGGCTGAGGACACGCCTGTGGTTGAGGAGTTCATGGCCGAGGCCGCCCAGGCGAACGAAGCCGAGGTGGAGGCTGTTGCGGAGGAGACGGACTTTGCCGCAACCGCTGGGCTGCAGGGAGCGCAGTTCGCCAGCAGTGGGACCGGTCCGTACATCGCCTTTGAAGGCGTATGTAAATCGTTTGGCGATTTTGTTGTTCTGAAAGACGTGAGCTTCTATGTAAATCCGGGGGAAACCCTGTGCATTCTGGGTCGAAGCGGTGTGGGGAAGTCGGTCTCGCTGCAGATTCTGATGGGATTCCTCAAGGCCGACCGGGGTACGGTTCTGGTGGCAGGACAGGACATAACGTCCTTCACGGAGCGCCAGATGCAGGACGTGCGCCGGAAGGTCACGATGGTCTTTCAGAGCGGTGCGCTGTTTGACTCGATTACGGTGGGCGAGAACGTTGCCTTTCCGCTGCGTGAGCGCGAGCACATGGAGGAGGACCAGATTCAGAAGCTGGTGACCGGGCTGCTGGACATGGTCGGGGTGATGGGGATGAAGGACCTGCTGCCCAGCGATCTTTCCACAGGGATGAAACGCTCGGTGGCGATTGCGCGGGCGCTGGCAGCCCAGCCGACGGCGATTCTTTACGACGAACCGACGACGATGGTCGATCCGTTGATGGCACATTTACTTGGGAATTTAATCCAACTCCTGAAAATGCAATTGCATCTCACCAGCATTGTCGTAACCCATGACACACGGTTCGCCGAGAAGCTCGCGGATCGGGTCGTTTTCCTCCACGAAGGCAGGGCTCGCTTTTTTGGCACCATGGATGAGATGAAAAAGAGTGCGGACCCGGTACTTCAGGAGTTCCTGTTACTGGATGAACTCGTCCCACCTGGAAGCGGTGCAGGAGGGGAATTCCCCGCCCGGGTGAGTGTACGGTCGTCTGGCCCTGACGGGTAACTCCCGAAACACCAATTGTTGCAAAACTTTACATTCCAGATCGTGTTAGCGTGTGAGTAACGTACCAATAAGAGACAGCCACTCCACGGGAAGTTGACCCAGGCAGGTCTGCGGGTTGTGGCTCGCAGAACAGGGACTCTAAACGAAACGCTGAGAAGGTTTTGATTTCGATGGCAACACCCGATTACATCGAACAGGTAGTGATTTCTCGGCGCAGTCAACGGCGCTCGCGACCGATTGCGCGCGAGGGAACATCCGGCGTGTCACGACCGTCTGTGGTGAGCCTCGTCTGGGTGGCGCTGGACTGCATGAGCGTGCTGATCGCGGGATTGATCGCGTTTCGGATCAGGCTGCCGCAGGCCCACACCGCCGACGGTACGCTGATCCACCAGATCGCCGGACCGGCACCCGAGGTGTTGTTCCTTTATCTCCTGCTCTTCTGCTTCTACCTGGTGGTTTTCGCCCGTATTTACGGTCTCTATCGTTCCACGGACTCACGCAGCGGCATGCATGAACAACGCATGACGGTTCAGGCGACTCTGACCGCGGGCCTGCTGCTGTGCGGGACGCTTTATCTGTTGCGTGCGTATGCGGTGTCGCGGCTCGTCATGATCGTCACAGTGCTGTTGACGATGGTGATGCTGATGGCACGGCGCGCTTTGTGGCGCCGGTTGCGGCAGAAGCGGTTCATTGAAGGTCTCGAGGTCCGCAACGTGCTGATTGTGGGCGACGGCCGCGTGGGGCACGCGTTGCGCAATCATCTTGAATCGCTGCCGCACATGGGCTTCCGCTTCAAGGGCTTCATCACGATGGACGGGCGCAGCGAGGGCATTGCGGGCTCGCAGGTGGTGGGCAACATACGCAACTGCGTGGCACTGGCGCGGTCGCTGTTCGTCGACGAGATCTACTTCTCGACGCCTGCCGAAAAGCAGACCGTCATTGCTGTTGTGGAGGACGCCCGTGCGCTGGGCATTGAGGTGCGCGTGGTGCCGGACCTCTACGATGGCCTGGCATGGAACGCACCGGTGGAGTACATCGGCCAGTTCCCGACGATTCCTCTGCACCGGCAGGACTTCCCGCGCGATGCCTTCCTGCTGAAGCGCGTGATGGACATTCTGCTGGCGTCAGCCGCTCTCGTAGTGGCCTTACCGTTCATGGCCTTGATTGCGTTGCTGATTCGCTGGGACTCGCCGGGGCCGGTGCTATACACGGCCGACCGGCTGGGCCGCAAAGGGCGCGTCTTCAAGTGCTGCAAATTCCGCACTATGGTGAAGGATGCCGACCAACGGCGCGAAGACCTGCAACACATGAACGAGCGCGACGGCGTGCTGTTCAAGATCAAGGAAGACCCGAGGCTGACGCGCATCGGGCGGTGGCTGCGTAAGTACTCGCTGGATGAGCTGCCGCAGCTCTGGAATGTGCTGAAGGGTGAGATGAGTATGGTGGGGCCGCGGCCTCCGCTGGCGGCCGAGGTGGAGAAGTAC
The DNA here is from genome assembly GCA_963827415.1 of uncultured Acidobacteriaceae bacterium. GTDB lineage: Bacteria > Acidobacteriota > Terriglobia > Terriglobales > Acidobacteriaceae > Granulicella. Next base: position 15,677 of record CAWHBA010000029.1, on the reverse strand, counting down.
GACCTCGCCCATCTGCGCCGGCTGGATGTGCTGCCGGGAATCACCGGGCTATGGCAGGTGGAGGCCCGGCAGGATCCGTCGTTCGACAGCTATATCTCGCTGGACACGGCGTACGTCGAGAACTGGAGCCTGATGCTCGACCTGCGCATCATGGCCCGGACGATCGGCGTTGTCTTTGCCGGCACCGGAGTCTAGGGCGAGCCCCGAGTTAAGGCAGCACTGTAGACTTAAGGTGTGCGAATCGCTCTGGCCCAGATCAACCCTACAATAGGGGACTTCTCCGGCAATTTTCAGATCATCTCCAGGTTCTACGAACGGGCGGCCGGACAGGGCGTCGAGCTGGTGGTCTTTCCCGAGATGGCGACCGCGGGATATCCAGCGGCGGACCTGCTCGAGAAAGAGACCTTCGTACGCAGCGCCGAGGAATCGCTGCACAGGCTGGCCGAGCTGACCGGTGGCAAGGATCGGCCCGCGATGCTGGTGGGCTCGCCGATGCGTTGCCAGCAGGACGGCGGCGGCAAGCGCATCCGCAATGTTGGGGCGGTGCTGGAAGACGGAGAGATCCGGTTCACTCAGACGAAGCGACTGTTGCCGTACTATGACGTTTTTGATGAGCAGCGGTACTTCGAGCCTGCGTCGCGCCAGGGTCTGACGAAGGTCAAGGGCCATGCGGTCGCGATCACGGTCTGCGAGGACGCGTGGAACGACAAGATGTTCTGGCCGCAGCGCTTTTATCCGAACGACCCGGTGGAAGAGCTGATGAAGCAGTGGGCGGTGCTTCCGCAGCCGCTCAGCGGCCACCGGCTGATCCTGAACATCTCAGCCTCGCCCTACTGGCACGGCAAGCCCGCGGTGCGGCGCCGGATGATCCGCGCACTGGCGGAGCGCCACGGCGCCACGGTCGTGATCGTGAACCAGGTAGGCGCCAACGACAGCCTCATCTTCGACGGCGATTCGTTTGCGATGAATCCGCGCGGCGATGTAATTGCGCAAGCCAAAGAGTTTGAAGAGGATCTGGTGATCCTCGACACGGTCAACGCGCAGCCGGTGACGGTTTCGCACAGGAACGAAGCGATTGCCGAGAGCGCAAAGATGCCCGGCGGCGAGGCGGAGTGCGAGCGCATGTGGAAGGCGCTGGTGCTGGGCACGCGCGACTACCTGCATAAGTGCGGCTTCAAGAAGGCCCTGCTTGGATTGAGCGGAGGCATTGATTCGGCGCTGGTTGCGGCGATTGCCGTTGAGGCTCTCGGCGCGGAGAATGTGCGCGGCATCGGCATGCCGAGCGAGTTCTCCTCGGAGGGTTCTGTCAGCGACGCGGAGAGGCTGGCGAGGAACCTTGGGATTGAATTCGATGTCGTGCCCGTGCGCGCGATCTTCGAGCAGTTCTCGCATGCGCTGGAGCCTTTCTTCAATGGCACTTCGTTCGGGCTTGCCGAGGAGAACCTGCAGCCGAGGATTCGCGGCAGCCTGCTGATGGCGTTCTCCAACAAGCAGGGCGGCCTGGTGCTGACGACGGGTAACAAGAGCGAGATGGCAACCGGCTACTGCACGCTCTACGGAGACATGGTGGGCGCGCTGGCGGTCATCGGCGATCTGTATAAGACGGAGGTCTATGCGCTGAGCCGCTATGCGAACCGCGAGCGCGAGATCATCCCGCAGGAGACAATCGATAAGGAGCCGTCGGCAGAGTTGCGGCCGGGGCAGAAGGACACGGACTCGCTTCCGCCGTACGAGGTGCTCGATCCGATTCTGCGGGCGTATGTGGAGGACTACCGTTCCGCTGACGAGATTGCGAAGATGCGGAACGTTTCTCCGGAGCTGGTACAGAAGATCATCCGGCTGGTTGAACTTGCAGAGTACAAACGGCAACAGGCTGCGCCGGTGTTGAAGGTTTCAAAGAAGGCATTTGGTATGGGCAGGCGCTTTCCCATTGCGGCAAGGCGTGAGGTTTAATTCAGGCAGCGTTTATGCGTTGCAGCAAGACGAAGGAGATTTGGTTTTGGCAAAGATGAAACAGATGATGATTGGATTCACATGCGCGCTTGTGATGGGTGCGACGATGGCGGCGCAGACGGTTCCGGCGTCGAACACACCGGTACCGCAGAACAGCGCACCCGTAGCCCCGCAAGCTCCAGCCGCGCAGACGACGAATCCGTTTCCGCCGGTGAATCCGAAGAACTTCACCGCCGAGACACCCAGCGTGGATGAGGTGAACAGCTTTCTGAAGGCGCTGTGGGGTTATGACGCGAATCGCGAGTGGCAGGTGGAGGGAATCGTGAAGACGATTGCGCCCGGTGTGGCGAAGGTCGTGGTCCTGGTTGCCGACAAGCGCGCGCCCGGAAAGACCTCGCCGCTGATCTTCTTCACCACTCCGGACGGCAAGCATGCGATCGCCGAGAATGTGATGGACTTCGGAGCGAAGCCGTTCGCCGATGCTCGGAAGACGCTGCAGGAGCGTGCCAACGGCCCCGCGAAGGGAGCCAAGAGCAACGAATTACTCTTCGTCGAGTTCGCCGATCTGAACTGTGACCGCTGCCACGACGCGCAGGTGAAGATGGACAGCCTGGAACAGGACTTTCCGCAGGCGCGCATCGTCTTCGAGAATGCTCCAGAGCCGAATCATCCGTACGCCGAGCAGGCGGCGCTGGATGGAGTCTGCGTCCGCAAGACGAAGGGTGATGCCGCATTCTTCGCCTACGCGCGGGCAGTCTACGCGAAGCAGGCAGGGCTGACGCCGGCGAGCGCCGACGAGACTCTGAAGACAGCGGTGAGCGCGGCTGGAGCGGACCCCGCCGCGGTTGCGGCCTGCGCAGCGCTGCCGGAGACCAAGGCGACGGTCGATGCGACGGCGAAGCTCGCGCAGGACCTCGGCGCTGTGCAGGTGCCGATGCTGGCTGTCAATGGCCACTTCCTGGCGATCGACGCACTTCCATACGAGACGCTGAAGCAGATGGTTGCCTTCCAGGCAGGACAGGACGGCATCACCGTGCATCTGCAGCCCACGCTCTCCACGCTCAAGTAACCGCTGAGACAAAGGAAAACGAGGAGGCGCGATGCCTCCTCGTTTTTCTTTGAAGAACTTACAGTGTGCTTACTGCTGAGGCGGTCCAGAGTTGCCGGTGCCGCCCGTTCCGCCGGTGCCGCCCGTTCCGCCAGTGCCGCCCGTTCCGCCAGTGCCACCCGTTCCGCCGGTGCCGCCCGTTCCGCCAGTACCGCCGGTACCGCCCGTACCACCCGAACCGCCGTCGCCGGAGCCTTGTCCGCCGCACAGGTAGCCGCCCGGCAGGAATCCGATGGTCGTGATATCGAAGTACTCTCCGTCCGGGATGCCGCCCTTCCTTCCGGCGTTGAAGGTGAAGTCAGCACTTACCGTACTGAAGAGATTGTGTGAGAAGCCAGACGTGCTCTTCGCCACAGTGCAGCCGCTGAGGTACTGCTTCATGTTCTGCTCGATCATGCACTGCACGTCGAAGCTGAAGAGCTGAATCGTCGTAAATGAGAACTGCAATGTACTCACCGTGTGGCCGGTGTCGTTGACGATGACGACCTCGCTCGGCAGAATCGGGAAGACTGGAATCTGGATCGCACCGCTCTCGATTTCGCTGAGACTGTACGCCTGCAGTCCGTTACAGAAGACGAAGCCGCGACCGCACTCATGAACCTTCTCATGCGAGATGGAGACACTGGCGGCGCGGGATGATGGTGGACTCAAGAACGCAACAGAAGCAAGAACGGCGAGCGACAATCGGCATAGGAATTTCATCCGATAGAACCTCCTCATTGCCCTCGGGGGCCGGGCAATGGCCTGATTCTAGAGCGGATTCGCGGGCGGCCCGCATCACGGGAGTAATGGGAATCCAGTACAGAAGGCTGTCTACTTTCTGAACACCAACACATATTTTTGCAACGAAGGTGGGAGTTGCGTGAGCGATCGGTTGCAGATTAGCGCTCAGTGAGTTGAAGCAACGATCGTTGGCGATGGTGCGGGCCTACGTGCGCACCATGCAAAGAACGATTCGCAGGCAAAACCGGCGAGGATCGCAAGCAACGGATCGATCACGAACTGATAGCGTGCGTTTGGATGGGTGATGTAGAAGGGCAGAGGGTAGATTGCAATCGGCAACAGCAACGTCGCGAGTATGCGTCGTCGACGCCAAGCGAGCGCCAGTCCCGATAACGCGAGCAGGGAGAGCATCCCAGTGAGTGGTCCCGGCGACTCGGAAGATCCGGTCCAGAAGCGAACGATCCGCTTCATGGTCAGTTTAGCGAACTCGATTTTGTGCGTCGAGATATACCCCCTCGCGAGCACACCCTTGCTCCGCATGTAGCCGACCTCACCATAGGCGAGAAAAAGCTCGCGCTCCTGGGGATTCGCTAATGGCGAGGCATCTTTCGGCACATTGCCATCGCCCCCAACATGATTGCCCTCCCATAGCTCGTAGTTGATTGTCGATCGGAATGGGATGAATGAATGCATCACGCGGAGGTTTCGAATCGGCCAAGGTGAGAATGCGACGAGGAATGTAAGAACCGCCAACCAGGGCACGATTCGAGCTCGCCAGGCTGACCACGCAAACACAGCGATCAGAGACAAGAACAACGTGGGGTTGACCAGCGTGCCAACCGCGCAGATTATGCCGGCCACCAGCGAGTACCATTTCGCCTTCCATCGCGGGCAGCAGGTAAGAGCCACCGCTGCCGTAAGCAGAAGCGCGGAGAGGCACGTGTCCCAGATGTAGAGAGGGAGCAGCAGCATCGGCTCTGAAATGGCATAGATGAGTCCAGCCAGGTTTGCGGTACGCGTACCAAAGTAGCGTCGAGCCATCCACATGATCAGCGGAATGATGAGAATCGACAGAAATATCTGGAACCCGATCAGCGCAACAACGGCAGCGCGTCCATTCCCGGTGAACCGAAGGACTGCTGCGATCAGGAGAGGATAGCCCGGCGAAAGAAGCGCGGTGGGGCCGGAAGGGAAGTGAAATGGCGAAGAATATCCGGCACCGCTGAGAAGGGACTGGGCGATGAAAACGTCTTCATAATTCCAAGAAGTAATCGAGGTAGCCCTTTCAGATAGCCCTGCGCGCAAAACGAATGTGGCGAAAACAACACGCGCAATAACGGCAAGCGCCATGATGAACGGCAGATGGGAGCGCTGACTTTCGACGCCGGTCTGGCGTGCAGTGTCGATCATGCGAGTCGTCGTATTCTTGGCTGTGCTATACGCGCCAGCTCCGGTGCAGATGCCGGCTCGTGGTCCGCCAGCATGAGATTCGCCGCGGGCAGAGGCCGTCGCGCAAGCCAGGCAAGGAAGGACTCGCAGGCGAATCCGGCGAGGATCGCGAGCAACGGGTCGATGACGAACTGATATCTGACCTCTACGTGCGTGATGTAGTAGGGCAAGGGAAAGATTGCAAGCGGAAGCGCGAACAGCGCGAATAGCCAACGTTGCCGCCGCAGAAGCGACAGGCCCGCTATGCCGAGAAGCGCAACGATGACCATAATCGGATCGGGCGTCCAGAAGCGGACGAATCTCTTTGCAGTAAGGTGAGAAAACTCGGCCGGGTGAGCTGCTATGAACTCGCGCGCAAGGGATCCCTTGATCTTCACGTACCCCACCTCGCCGTTGCTCTGAAGCAGGTGCGCTTCTGCGGGATCATTCTCCGGACAGGGTGAACCTGCCAGATTCCCATCACCACCGGGATGATTCCCCATCCAAAGCTCGTAGCCGAAGCTCGAACGGAGCGGAATGAACGAGCGCATCACGATGAGATTGCGGATCGGCCACGGAGAGAACGCAATCAGAAATACAAGGATGCTGAGCCACGGAAAAACCCTTGTACGAAATGCCGACCACGTAAAGACGGCGAAAAGAACAGCCAACAAAGACGGGTTCACCAGAATCGCGATGGCACAGCCGAAGCCAATGGCGATCGACTGCCACCGCGTCCAGCGCACCAGGGGAGCCAGCGCCACCGCTCCGGTCAGGAGCAGCGCGGAGAGGCATGTCTCCCAGATATACGTCGGGGCGATCACCATCGGCCCGCCGATCGCGAAGATAAGACCGGCCAGATTCGCAGCGCGCACGCCGAAATAGCTTCGCGCCACCCACATGAGCAGCGGAAGCGTGAGGATCGACAGCAGCGTCTGAAACGCGAGCAACATGACCGTTGCGCTCGCACCGGTGCCAAAGAGGTGCATCACGGCCGCGATCAGAAGTGGGTAGCCAGGTGCCAGAAGTGCCGTGGGGCCCGAGGGGATGCCGAACGGTGACGAATAGCCGTGACCCTCGTGAACCGAGAGCGCAATCGCTACGTCCTCGTTCCCCCAGAAAGTTATGTGGGCGAGGGACTTGATGTGAAAGATGTAAAGCAACGCGGCAAGCCGTGCGATCAGCGCGATCGCAAGGATCATACGGAGATGAGATCGTTCAGTGCTCGTAGACGAGCCCAGTGCACCGGCGCTCATAAGAAGGCGGACCTTCGCGCCAGAGTAGCACTGAAGTCGGCGTGCGAAGCAGTCAGAATCTTATTGAGAAGAGGGGATTGGAGGCGCGGGCCGGGATCGAACCGGCGCATAAAGGTTTTGCAGACCTCTCGCGCAGTTTTGGCGTCTTTTGTAGCGGATTGCAAGTGATTGGAAATCTAGCTATATAGCCTTAATGCCTACAAGAGCAAACAGGCTCCGACAAACGAGTACTCCCCACAAAAGTCCCCACACCACAACGCGATTCTGAAGCGGTTTCCCCAACTTCCGCTGTTTCCAGTTTCACCCCGGCGGATTTCCCCGAAAACTCCGGCGGTTTGTGAGTCAGAGTTCGGAAATGGAAATGACGCACCGCCTGATCTGCCCGATCCCAAGATGGCAGTGCGGCGGCAGATATGAAACGACCATGCGCGCGGCCCGGATGTTCGAACCTGGTTCCCAAAGGCTTCTGTGAGGTATGTGGCGTCAAGCACGACCTGCAGGTAAGGACGGTGACACATCGCGGCAGCGCATCGGCTCGTGGTTATGGCCGCAGATGGCAGAAGGCAAGACTGACCTACCTCAGACGCAATCCGCTATGTGCTGACCCGTTCAAGACACACGAACGCCAGAGCATGATTGTGGCCGCCGTTCTTGTTGACCACATCCAGCCCCACAAGGGAGACATGACACTCTTCTGGCGTGTCGACAACTGGCAGCCCTTATGCAAGGAGTGCCATGACAGGAAGACTGCACTGTATGACGGTGGGTGGGGTAGGGGGGGCAAATCCCTCGGACTTGGCCCGGCGTAGACCCTCAGCCAGCCAAATTCTTGTATCCGAGGAAAAAGAAATTGAGTGAATCGAGCAAATGGGAGCACCACGCAAGCCAACGGCGAGTTCGGTTGAAGTTGCCGATAACCCCGTTTTTCGTGCACATCATTTTTCCGTCGAAGCACGTCATCACTTCGCTACCCGGACGTTACCGGAAACTCCACCTTGAGGCGTTTGAGATAATAACGCTGCATACATGCTCCTACAAGGCTATGAAATCAACATCACAGCAGGCTCTGTCGATGTAAAGCGGGATGACTCGAATCGCTCCATCAAGTCGCGCGTCTATGTCGGCCTCGTTTTCTTCGCCCTCGCGGCGATCCCCTCCTACTCCATGGTATTCACTTCGCGAAGTGGGTACTCCGCATGGTGGAATCTCACCAACATGCCCAGAGGTTCTGAAGATTTCTCATCTGCCGCGCTAGCTGCAACCATTGCGGTAATCCTCTCCGGTTCGCTTCTCCTAGTGGGCGTAGCTAATTTCTTTCCCTCGGGGGAGACGCTGCACTGCGACCGCTCAACCTTCACATCTTCCAAAACCCCGTGGTTCAACTTTCGCGGCCGGTGGACGACCCGGACCTTTCCTATTGCCGAGGTGTCGCAGCTACGGTTCGCCGTCTGGTGGGCTGGCAGGGGCCGCACCACATATTGCATTCGCTACTTCGCAGGCAGCAAGGAGCAAAAACTTCTTTGCTGGACTCCAGGCACCCGAAGCAAGCCACATTCTCAAAGGACTGAAAAACCTTGGGGTCAAAGTCGTTGACGATCCAGAAATGCTGTCGAAGATTCAAGAGGCCATTCGCGAACGCAGGTCCCGCCTCTGAGTCGACTCATGAAAAGTCGGGTTTTCGGCAAGTTCGGTTGAAGTTGCCGATAACCCCGTTAATGAGATGGTCCGCCGCTGTAACCCTCCGCTGAGGCGGAGGATGGAAGCAGCGGTTTCTAAGGAGGATCATCGACATGCAGATTCGTTCAGTAGGTATCGACCTGGGCAAGACGACGTTTCACTTCGTGGCGCTGGGAGCATCGGGCAAGGTGCTGGTGAAGAAGAGATTCACGCAGAAGCAGTTGCTGGCGTTCACGGCGAACATGCAGACTTCGCTGATCGGTCTCGAGGCCTGTTCCGGAGCCCACTTTCTCGGTCGAGCCTTGAAGCAGCAAGGACACGATGTGAGGCTGATCGCGGCGCAGTTCGTGAAGCCTTTTGTGAAGTCCAACAAGAACGATTTCGTGGATGCGGAGGCTATCGCCGAGGCTGTAGAACGCAAGAACATGCGGTTCGTCCCGATCAAGACCGATGACCAGCTCGATCTGCAGGCGATGCATCGGGTCCGTGACCGGCTCGTCTCTCGGCGCACGGCAGTCATCAACCAGATACGAGCGTTCCTGCTGGAGCGCGGCATGGTCTTTGCCCAGAAGCCGGCGAAGTTGAAGGCCGCGATGGCCGATGTTCTCGAGAACGCAGAGAACGCGTTGACGCCGATGATGCGCAACCTGATCATCCTGGATTGGGCTTGTGCCGAGACAGCACTCGACTGGCGGGAAGGCAAGACTATTCGGCATCAGCAAGCGCGGCAACAGCTACCTGCGCAAGATCCTCGTGCACGGCGCACGATCCGCCGTTCTCAGGGTCAAGCGAGAACGAGCTCCATTGCCACAAGATCGTATAACCATCCTCGTTTGAGAAACCCTCGCCATCGGCCTGGAGTAATCCCTTTGCACGATTCCAAATGTAGGCATGTACGGCATGGAGTCTCGCCCATCCGTCTTCGGTTTCTGTTCCAGAGAGAACTTGGAATGCGTAGATCACTTTTAACTCTGGGAAGATAGGACTTCAGCCAATGAACTGCATTGGTTGGCTTATAAGCTTCTACTTCTTCAACGAACTCAGCCAGTTCTTCGGCACCCAAGCCCCCCTCTGTTTGGTTTCGTTCAATGAGAGCAATCTCTTCGCCGGATGCGTGCTTTAGAACGATTTCTGTCCAACCATTTCCGGATCCCTGAGTGGTTTCGACAAGCGCCGGCAAAGCTGCTTCACGCATTTGATCCAAGGCCGGCGTGTCCAACTCAGTTCCGAGAACCCGGATGTAATAGCCCATTGTTGAATTCTAATCGGCTCGTCTGATGTAGCAAACTGTGAAGCAGCGAGTACCAGAAAGGCTCATCTGCATACTGATCGCATTTTGCGTTCAGCTCCCAAGTTCCCCGAAAGTCGGGTTTTCGGCAAGTTCGGTTGAAGTTGCCGATAACCCCGTTTTTCGCGAACTTCCAAATTTGCAGGGAGGACAGGTTTGGTATCGTTGGCGAGGAACAATCATGTACATCCTCAACTCTCTGCAAGGCATCTGTAGAGCCGTTCTCTTTGGCGGCCTCGTTCTAACTCAGCAGGGGGCGGCCGCTGACAAGCATAAGTGTGCCGAACCTCAAACCTTAGCCGATTCGACATACAGTCCAGGGCAGGTGTGGAGCTACAAAGCGCGCCCCGGCGAGAGTGCTTCTACCGTCACCATCTTGCGAATCGAAACTCTGCCAAAAGTAGGCGTCATCATTCATGTTCGGATTGACGGCGTTCATTTTAAGAACTGTACAGGTGGACCAGCCCCGACCACCGTTCAACATGCTCCGTTTACCAAGGCGGCAATCGACCTGAGCGTTACTACCAGCTCAGAACTACTTCCGAGATACCAGGATTTGAAGCGGGCTACAAAGACTGGCTTGAACACTGCGGAGGCGTCTACACCATCACTCTCGCTGAAATGGTTGACGTGGATGACAAAACGTTCAACGCTGGCTTGGGTTGCAAGATGTAACTCTGGCCTGTCCAAGCAGTTCCTCTAAAGTCGGGTTTTCGGCAAGTTCGATGCTTCGGGGTCATGGCTCTGCGACAAGGGCTCTACGGAAGTCCACACGCGTTTCCACTGGGGCACGGCTTTGTCGGAAGCCTTAGGGGAGCGGCTGGGTTCTTCTCAGGGCCGGCGGAGGCGTACTTGTTCATGCCGAGCCAGCGGTCGCACCAGTCGTTGACGGTCTGGTTCCAGAGCTGAGAGTTCTGGGGTTTGAGGATCCAATGGCCCTCATCTGGGAAGTACAGCATCCTGCTTGGGACGCCGAGGAGCTGGAGCGCGGTGAAGAGCTGCAGGCCTTCGGAGACGTCAAGGCGCATGTCGCGCTGGGAGTGGACGATGAGCGTCGGCGTGTGGGCGTTCTTGATGGCGAGCATCGGCGAAAACTTGCGGAAGGGGTCTTCGCTGGCGGGCTTGTCGTAGAAGTCCCAGGGCTGGGCGGGTTTGTTCTCCTCGACGGCGGCAGCGGGGCCGGTGCCCGCCAGCGGCCGGAACTCCCACTCGTTGAACCAGAGCTCTTCGGTGGTGCCGAAGGCGGACTGCGGGTTGTACATGCTGTCATGGGTGACGATGCACTTGAAGCGGTTGGTGTGGGTGAGGACCCAGTCGGCCATGAAGCCGCCGTAGGAGGCGCCGAGGGCGCACTCCCGGTTTTTGTCGATGAAGCTGTAGTGCTGCTCGGCGTAGTCGAGGCCCTTCATCAGGTCGACATAGGCACGGCCGCCCCAATCGCCGGAGACCTCTTCAACGAACTTCTGCCCATAACCTGTTGAGCCGCGCCGGTTGATGCCGATGACGACGTAGCCGCTGGAGGCAAAAAGTTGCCAGTTCCAGCGGTAGGACCAAGAGTCTCCGAATGCGGTCTGCGGGCCGCCGTGCATAAGGAATTTGATGGGATATTTTTTGGAGGGGTCGAAGTTGGGCGGCTTGATGAGGAAGCCCTGGACTTTGGTGCCGTTCGCGCCGGGGAACCAGAAGGATTCCTGCTTCGGAAGAGAGATCTTGTAGAGGGTGTCATCGTTTAGAGAGGTGAGCACTTTATCCACTCTGGAACGCGGAGTACCCATTTGTGCTCCCACCCATATGCTGACGACGTCAGCAGGCCGATCGACACGCATGCGCGTTGCTATTACGCGATCACCATTGAGGGTAAAGTGTATTTCGCCGATTTCACCGTCGTTGTCCCCCACTCGTCCGTATCCGTGTGGATCAATCATTTCCTTATTTCCGGTGATGCCGGTGATATGTCCGTCCTCCAGTGTCACTCCAGAAAGATTTTCTTCTCCTTCCTGTGGATGAGTGAACGCAATCACATTGCTGCGTGGGTCCCAAGTGAATTCATCTACCCAGTTATCGAACTTCGGAAGCAAGTCTCGAATGTGCGCTGTCGCGCGATCCATCACCACGAGTTTGAATAGATCGGATTCATAGCCGTTGCGCGCTTGCGAGCGCCAAGCGAGATACTTGCCATCGGGCGAGTATTGCGGGCCGTCGTCGCTGCCGGGGCTGGTGGAGACCTTTATGGCCTTCGCGTTGGACTCGTCGAGCTTGAGGGTGAAGATGTCGTTATTGGTGGACTCGCCCGGCTGCAGCCCGACACCGGGTTTCGCGAATCCGACTTCGAGGTTGGTGACGTAGGCGATCTCATGCGAGTCAGGAGCCCACGCATAACCTAATGGCCCACCGAGGGAGAAGGTTGGGGTCTCGGCATCACCTACCGCGGAGCGTGGCGTGAGGTCGCGGAGGTTGTGGCCGTCGGCGTCGACGACGGCGACGTGGCTGCGGCGCTCGCCGGTGAAGTTGTTCCAGTGGCGATAGAGGAGGTGCGTCCAGATCTGCGCTTTGACGGGCGAGGCGTCGGCGGCCTTCTGCTTGTCAGCGTCGCAGGCGTCCTCCTTGGCCCAGTCGCCGAGGTCGGAGCACTCGGGAAACACGTTCACCACAAACAGCAACCGCTTGGAGTCGGGCGACCAGATGGCGCCGTCAGCTCCGCCATTGACACTCGTGACCTGCACTGGATCGCCGACCTTACCCGCGGCGTCGTCCCAAGGCATCTCGTAGATCTCGTCCTTCATCGTGAGGGCGATGGATTTGCCATCCGGCGCGAAGCGCCCGTTCGACTCGCCGTCGCCGAACGTCACCTGCCGCTCCTTCGCGCTGCCGTCGAGCGGGACGGTCCAGAGATGATTCGTCTTGGTGTTCTTCTCGAGCGAGACGTCAGTGACGGAGAAGAGCACCCATTTGCCGGAGGGCGAGATCTGCGGGTCGGAGACGCGCTTCATCGCCATGAGGTCGGCGAAGGTCATGGGACGCTTCTGCGGTTGCTGGGCGAAGAGCGAGGTGATCGCAAGGGCGGCGGTGAGGAGAGAGGTGGCGAGGCGCATCGGTCGTAAGTGTAGCGTGGGGAGGCGGGTCATGTTGGGTGTCAGAAAGAGGGGCAGTGAAGGCGCGATATTTCACCGAGTGAGCCGGGCCGCCAAGGTCTGGGGACTGAGGATAAGTAAAAAGCTTGTCTGGTGGATCGTCAGACAACGTGCTCAAGTCGCAGGAATCGAGAGGTTAGCCCCTCATGACCTCCGCCGCACGTGTGCCGCTTGTGCCATGCTGCCGGAGGAGAACTGGAACAGATCCAGTTCCTGCTCGGTCATCGATCTGTCGAAACCACGGAGCGCTATCTCGGCTGTCGCCAGCGGCTCGTCTCTGCCGTGAACGACAAGATTGGTCTTGAGCCAGAATTTGGGCCATAGGGCGAACTTGCCGAAAACCCGACTTTGCGGGCAGTTCGAGAGCTGTCATGGAGCCAGTGCTTTGGGGTTGAGTTTGCCGATTCGTCCGTGGGGGCCGACGACGAAGGGAAGGGAGAGGGCGTTCCAGTGCTGGTCGGCATCGGGTGTATCGCTTGCGCTTGGCCTTGAGGGCGCGCCAGTTGCGGCCGTCGTCGGTGGAGATGTCGGTGCCGTTGGGGCCGACGGTGATCCAGGTGTTGGTGGGGGCGTCGTAGGCGACCGCGGAGCGGTAGCCGTGGGGTGGGGTGGAAGGGTAAATCTCCTTTTGGTGTCGGACGAAGAAGCTGTACGTCGCCGCTGGCAAAAGGACAGAGGCGCCTGGTGCGTCAGGTTTTTGGTGGTCACCGCCAACAACCATGTAATCGAATGTGACCTGATCGATCCGCCGATGTGCTAATGAAAAAGCACCTTGAGCTTCATGTCGCATGCGGAAAGTTCAGCTTTGTTTCCTCAAACGACGGCATCGTCATGAAAGCATCTAGGACTAAACCGCCGCCTACGAGGTGAAGGAACCGCGACCCGGCGGTTCCGCCAGTTACAAAAGCAAGGTTGCAAGCGTCGCCGACCGCATCTGCAGCAGAGTTGCTCGCAGCAAAGAGAGCTTCACCAGTGTGCGCACGTGGGAGTTTGCTCAGAAGCTTGTCAGTTGCAGGCACCCATGTGTTTCCGAGGTCTGCGGAGATGAAGATCCGAAATTGACCGTTCACGGGGTCTCCAATAAGAAAGCCTCGTCTTGGGTGTTCTGTGTATTGAGGGTCGAATACTTCAAATCGCAGTGCGTCCCAGAAGCCTTCTTTGTCGGGGTTGGTGAAGAGGAGTTTCCAGGTCTGGCAGCCGTCGGTGGTTTTGTAGAGGCGGGAGAGGTCTCCTTTGCCGGAGGACATGATGATGGCGGTCTTGTTGTCGAAGGCCTGGATGGCGCGGAAGTCGAGGTGCTCGCCGTGTGGGAGGCGCAGAGTTGCCAGACGATGCCGGCGTCTTCGGTGCGGAGGATGGTGCCGTCGGTGCCGGAGGCCCAGGCGACGCCATTGCCGACGTTGTCGATGCCGCGGAGGTCGGCGGTGGTGTGGGAGTTCTGGATCTGCCACTGGGCCTGAGCCGAACCACACGCGATTATGACTGACAAGAGAGCAACCGGAAATCGCATTCGCACGATTGTAGTGCTATCAGCGAGTAGTGAATGAAAAACGGGGTTATCGGCAACTTCGACCACCAAGGGCACCCGATCAGTCTCGAACTTGCCGAAAACCCGACTTTCAGGGCAGTACAAGGATCACTTCCGTTAAGCTGACTTATCGCTACTCCTCGGTGGGCGAACACCTTGCGGGCCTGTAAAACGTCTAGAATGCGCCGTCGTCGTAGGCCGTCCGTCCGCGACTTTCCATCGGAACTAACCTCCGTATTGACGTGATACGTCCAAGATTCGAGTAGAGTGATTCCGATGAAAACTCAAGTCATTGCGTGTCTGCTCTTGATCGGATCATTCGGTGTGACTACAGCGCAGCAGTACGAGAAACAGCTTTTTGAGTTCAACGCGTATCAGCCGCTCCCAAGCCCAGACGGAAAGGTGATTGCCTATGTCCTGACGGGTCGCAAACTGCGCGGTGGCTCTGGTGGGTTCGGGCGTAGCAATCTTGAGACTAGTGTAAGGTTTTTTGAAATAAACGGCCAAACGCGTCAAGACTCAGGGATAGAGGGGTTCCTTGGGGAATGGCTGCACGATAGCAGTGCGGTCGTTGAGTATCGCGACTTGCGGTTTGGGCTGCTTTCACCAACATGGCATTGGAAATCGGATTCGATGTATCCGGGGTTGGATTGGTGGGCACTGTCCCAAAAGCAAATCGGTGAACGTGTGGCGTATCTCTCGAAGCTGCACAGGTTCGTTTGGCTCGAGTACAGCGACACTGCGACTGTTCTCCAATCGACGGGCGGTCCGATGGCGAAGTTCAAAGGTATGCCGGTGCGGGACACCGCGGTGATCGCGCCGTCTCCCGACGAGCGATACCTCGCAATGGGAGAGCCCAGTGACCGCCGATGGTTGTGGCTCTATGACACGGTAGACAAATCGCTGATCCATCTCGGCACCGCGATCATCCATCCCGATCCGAGCTGGGATTACATCAAACCAGGTTGGAATCCGTGGTTGCCGGACGGCAAGCATCTTGTTTTCTTCTCTGGGGCTTCGTTGTATGTCGCCACGCCCGACGGCAAGAAACGCCGAAAGCTCTTGCAGGCCGACAATGGCGGACTCGCGATTGCCAGCCCGGACGGAACACTGATCGCCTATGTAACGTTCACGCCTCGACAAAGCAAATACAGAAAGGATCTGAACTTCTGGGAGGATCGACACTCTGGGTCGTTCCGAGTGGAGGCGGCACTGCGAAGCAAATAACGAATGCCTCGGAAGATGAAACCTATGACCTTCGCTGGATGACCCAAGATTCTCTTGTATTCGATCGCATCAGCGAAGGATTGTTCAATGAGCATGCGCGGATCTGGACCGTCTCTCTAGCGAATCAGTGAGAATCGCGCATCAGCAGCGCTGTTTCAAGGCGCACCCATCTCTCAATTTGCGCTGGGAAACTGCGAGTTCGAACTGCGATCTGTGCAAGGTGTGCAGACGCATGCTCCGACACGCGACTTTTACAGGACACCTGCGGGGCCAATGCGCCGTATCAGACGCCCCACCATGACCCCAATCACTCCTGTACATGCCACTGCAATATAGTGTTCAATGCGCTGAAGTTCCC
>CAWHBA010000028.1:0-242215 GCA_963827415.1 uncultured Acidobacteriaceae bacterium | reverse complement strand
TAATAGACTGCGAGGCCGCCACCAAGAATGAGATAGCACACCCGCAGGGTATAGAGGCGGAGCAAGGAGACGTCGGGCAAGAGGTTACCTCGGACGTGCTTTCCTCTCTGTCCGATAGCCTGGAGGGAGCGAGCTAAGCACTTGCAATCGCCCGCGAGGGTTTTCCGCGAACTCCTCGGCGTGGGGTTTTTGCGGTAGCCAAAAAAGCGCGGACAGAGGACCGCAAAGTTTGCCGCGAACCACGTGCGCGCGAGGACGACCCGAGAGGGCGGAGGCTTTGGCAGGGAGGGCACCTCAAATCCTTGGGACTTGGCCCGGCGTAGACCGTATGCCAGCCAAATTCTTGTGTCCGAGGAAAAGGAAATGCGGGCATCCGGCGGCATCGCTGAGAACAGCGAGATAACAGCAAGAAAACAACGTGCAGGAAACTTAATAAAACCTAAGATCGCCGTGGCCCAGGTGCGCCTTTGAATCAGTCCGAAATCAAGCGGAAATCAAAAGCGGTTGGACGCCCGTCTGGCCACCTGAAAAGGGTTTCGGAATAGTATGCGTGCGCGCGAGGCGCCCCGCTATGAACGGCGAGCCGGTCAGCTCAATATTGACGACTAGGCGAACAATCCCTACGCTTTTCCCTACAAGGGGCGGAGGGCACCGTTATCGACGGCGCGCAAATCATTGAATTACTGGAGCACCGGGCCGGGATTGAACCGGCGAATACTGGTTTTGCAGACCAGCGCGTTAGCCACTTCGCCACCGGTGCTCTCGGCGTGTCTGCGCAGCGAATCACAGACACGCTATAGGCTGCACGCAACACACACCGCAGAGAGCAGCGGGTCGCGCGCAGAGTTCTTTTTTACTTCGGCTGCGCTGCCGTGCGCAGGTAAGGCTTCACCGTCTTGTAGCCGGGGAAGATCTTGTCGGCCTCTTCGTTCGAAACTGCGCCGGTGATGATCACGTCATCGCCCTGCTTCCAGTTCGCCGGCGTAGCTACGCGGTGCTTCGCCGTCAGTTGCATGGAGTCGATGACGCGCAGGATCTCATCGAAATTGCGGCCCGTGGTCATCGGGTACGCGAGGTGCAACTTGATCTTCTTGTCTGGTCCGATCACGAAGACTGTCCGCACGGGTGCGTTGTCTGCAGGCGTGCGACCCTCGCAGCTCTCGCCGGCGTCCCCGGGCAGCATGTCATACAGCTTCGCGACCTTCAGTTCAGGATCGCCGATGACCGGATACTTCACAGGGTGACCGCTCACCTCCTCGATGTCCTTCTCCCAGCGCGTGTGCGACTCGACGGGATCGACCGAGAGGCCAATGACCTTCGCGCCACGTGCAGCAAACTGATTCTCGAGGCTGGCGACAGCGCCGAGCTCCGTCGTGCAAACAGGGGTGAAGTCCTTGGGATGAGAGAAGAGCACCGCCCAGTTGTTGCCAATCCACTCGTGAAAGTGAATCGGGCCCTGTGTCGTGTCAGCGGTGAAGTCAGGAGCTACGTCGTTGATGCGAAGAGACATCGTTTGTACCTGCCTTATCTGTTAGTTGAAAGCCTCTGGTTTCGAATTAACTGAAAAACCCACCCGGCTATGGGCCCTGGGTGGGTTCTGAGCGTCGATTCCTCTGATTCGGCGTTACCGCCTCGACTCGCTCATCCGCTCACCCGCCACGCCGCAGCAACAGCAGCAGCAACCACAGCAGTTGCAGCATCGGGAGCAAGCGGACATCGTCGTGTGAAGCATCGGATGGCGTCTCTCAATCTCTACCGCGGCTGGCGTCCAGCGCCAGCATGGAAGCAGTTGGCCCCACTTGCGGCTGTCATCAAAGTACGTCCCTGCAGCAGCGATGTCAACCGCTCGGTAGACTCAACTCCATGAATCGCAAGCTGGAGTACACCATCCTCGACGTCTTTGCCGAGCGCCCTCTCGAAGGCAATCCGCTGGCTGTGTTCCACGATGGCCGCGGCCTCTCCGACTCGCAGATGCAAGCCATCGCGCGCGAAACGAATCTCTCGGAGACCACCTTCGTTCTCCCCTCCGGTGATGCCGAGCGCGATCGCGCAGAAGGTGTGCGTGTCCGCATCTTCACCACGCAGGAGGAGCTGCCCTTCGCCGGTCATCCCACGCTCGGCACCGCGAGTTGGCTGCACCTCCACCATCCGCCGCTCGTGGGCGCTCGTGAACTCAAGCTTCTGCTCAACGTCGGCGCAATCACCGTTCGTCTTGAGCCGAAGCCCGATCCCGAGAGCGGCGTCTTCGCCACCATGTGGCAGAACGACGCTGTCTTCGGAGACCTGCACAACCGCGCCGAGGTCGCTGGTGTGCTCGGTCTCACTGAGTCCGACCTGCTCGAAGGTGCGCAGCCGCAGACGGTCTCGACCGGCAATCCATTCTGCATCGTCGCGCTCAAACTCGAAGCGCTCCAGCGTCTCGCCATCCCGCACCGCGAGGCCGGCGCCTGGCTCGCCGCCAAACGCACGCGCTGGTTCTATTGCATCGCACCGGAGCAGGCCGCGGGCCCTTTGCCCTCGCCTCACGACGAAAACGTCTGGCGCGCACGCATGCAGTTCTACTCCGGCGAAGATCCGGCCACGGGCTCGGCCGCGGGCTGCGCCATCGCGTGGTTGGTGCGTCACGGCTGGGCCGACTCCGGAAGGGAAGTGATTCTGCGCCAAGGTCTTGAGGTCAACCGGCCAAGCCGGCTCGTGGTCCGAGCTGTCCGACAAGCAGAGGGCGTCGGTTCCATAACGGTTTCGGGCAGCACCATCCCTGTGGCACGGGGTGCCTTTTTCCTGCACGTTTAACGAAGATTTACACAGGCACTAGCGCAATAAACCTCAACACTGACGCGCAGTCCACAGCACTCAGTGGATGCGCGACTCTGAATTGGTTGGGTTTTCGCCATAATTTCGCGGTTGCTGTGAGAGGTTCCCCTCCGTATGCTCAGCAAATCGTCGTTGGGCTTGAGCTCAGAGACGTAAAGATTTCGCCTGATTTTTTCGGACAATTATGCGCTGAACCTGGGAAGTGGACTCGTCCGCTTCACGCCCCCTCGCGGCCTGAAAGCAGCCGCGCATCAGGGGCACCGGGTTAGGTTCTTCGCCTCGCTCATCGGTGCCGGCCACAATGGGGATCGCCGCTCGGATGACGCGTGGGAGTGCTGTGCGGCGCGCTGGGTGACTGCAGGAAGCGAGCACTGGACCTCGCTTTTCCACAGAGTCACGTCGGCGCCCGACTGACGTGCCGGCGGCCTTACCGCCTGCGCGCCGAGCATTCTCGCGCTCGAAGCGCGGCCACAGCGCCACAACCCGCGGTTTCCGCGACGTGTTTCTGACACGTTCGGCAAGCTGCGGCATCGCGCAACGGCGTACGCTCCCTAACCGGGAGCGAGGGACAGAAACGCACCAGCAGGAAGGCCGGTAACCCCCGGCAAAGAAGAGAGATCGACGATGCGCCCTCGCAAGACCATTGTTTGTGTTGAAGATAATGAACAGATTCTGTCCGTACGAAAGTTCCTTCTGGAGACCCGCGGCTATCGTGTGCTCGCAATGAGTTCCGGCCCTGAGGCGATTGACTACCTTCGGGGAGCTTTACCGGGCTCGGTGGACCTTCTGCTGGCGGACGTCATCATGCCGCAGATGGATGGAAATGAGCTCGTCCGCCGCGCCAAACAGATGCACCCGGGCCTGCCGACGCTGCTGGTTTCCGGCACAGTTTCCAACTTCGATCGCGCCGCCGCCGCGGACGCCTTCCTTCCCAAGGGTGCGTGCTCACCGGCCGAGATGCTCGATCGCATTCGCATCCTTGTCGCCCGCAAGCGCGGACCGAAGAAGCAGATTGCTGTAGCTGCGGTAGATGTTCCGGCAATTGCCGTCGCGAGCTAAATCCTTAAGGCTGTAGAAATAAAGAGGTGGGACGGGGTTCCGTCCCGCCTTTTTTGCGGGTGCACAAGTAAATTTTTGAGCGGTTTTGAGGCGGTTTTTGCGTGCTTTTAAGCGCATTTTGAGTGCGTGTTTTTGCGCGTTTTCAGGCTTCGACCAGGCCGTAGCGCCGCTGCCACTGCCGCTTGAGACGGGTCCAGACTGCATCGCGCTCGCTCTTTGAAATCTCCGGGGCCGGAGACTCCACGAAGCGCGCCGCCTCGGATTTGGCTAGCTCCAGCAGATCACGATCGCGCGCCAGGTTGGCAACGCGAAACTCGGGCAGGCCGGCCTGCCGCGTGCCGAAGAACTCTCCCGGTCCCCGCTGCGCAAGATCGATCTCGGCCAGCGCGAATCCATCCTGCGTCTGAACCATTGCATCCAACCGCAGCTCGGCCTCTGGCGAAATCTTGCTTCCGGTCAGCAGCACGCAGTAGCTCTTCGCCGCGCCGCGTCCAACGCGCCCGCGCAATTGATGCATCTGTGCCAGGCCGAAGCGTTCTGCGTGCTCGATCACCATGACCGCGGCGTTCGGTACGTCGACGCCAACTTCGATCACTGTCGTCGAGACCAGGACGTCAATCTCACCGCGCTGGAACCGCGCCATGGTGACGTCCTTGTCGTCCGCGCTCATGCGTCCGTGCAGCAGGCCGAGCTTCAATCCGTGCAGCGCACCGCTGCTCAACTCATCGAACATCTCGGATGCGGAGCGGAGCTTGGGGCGGTTTGGTTTCACGCCGGGCAATAGCGCCGGGCCTTCAGCCCTGGAGCCTTTTCCCCGGGCGACTTTCCTGGGGCTGCCGGCCGTCCGCAAGCTCCGCTCGCTGCCGACCATTCGCCCCAGGCTGGTATAGGGCGCGCCTTTGGCGCTTTTCTTCCCGTCCTCAGCGAGTGCCGGTTCGGCGGCGTTGTCGTTTGCGAAGTCGAGCTCCGGCTGATCGTCGCGCTCACCCTCAATGATCGGATAGACGATGTACGCCTGCCGCCCCGCTTCGACCTGCTTGCGCACGAACTCCCAGACTTCATCCGCTCGCTCCTCGGGCATGCGCCGCGTCACAATCGGCGTTCGTCCCGGCGGTAGCTCGTCGAGCACACTCGCCTCAAGGTCGCCGTAGATCGTCAGCGCCAGGGTACGAGGGATCGGTGTGGCGGTCATCACGAGAACATCAGGCTCCATCGCCGCACGGCTCGCGCCGGGCTTTCTCATCAACTTGAAACGCTGCTGCACGCCGAAGCGATGCTGCTCGTCGACGATGACGAGCCCGAGGTTCTCAAAGTCCACTTTCTCCTCGACGAGCGCGTGCGTTCCAATCGCGAGGTCTGTTTCGCCGCGAAAGATTCGCCCACGCGCATCGCGCTTCATCCGATCGTCCAGCGATCCCGTCAGCAGTGTTACGCGATACGGGCGCTGCTTACTCGGCGAGAGTGCGTCACGCAACAGCTTGCGCGCGGAGAGATAGTGCTGCGTCGCGAGAATCTCGGTCGGAGCCATCATCGCCACCTGGTACCCGTTCTCGATCGCAACCAGCGCAGCTTCGAGCGCAACGATCGTCTTGCCCGAGCCCACATCGCCCTGCAGCAACCTGCGCATCGGCCGCGGTGCGCGCATGTCCTCCACAATTTCGCCGAGCACGCGCTTCTGTGCCGCAGTCGGCTTGAACGGCAACACCTGCTTCAGCGCCGCGCGCACCTGGTCGTTCGTTACGAACGCCGTGCCTTCGCGCTCGCGCAACCTTCGCCGCTTCAGCTCAAGGCCGAGTTCGAGATACCAAAGCTCCTCGAAGATCAGTCGCCGGTGCGCCGGAGTTCGCGCCGACATCAGCTCCGTCATCGACGTCCCCGCAGCAGGGAAGTGGATCGCCTCCAACGCCTCCATCCGCGACGGCAGCCCCAGCCGCTCGCACAGCGCCTGCGGCAGCGTCTCTTCGGCGCGCGCTCCGCTCTCTTTAATTCCTTGAAGATCGTCCACATCACGCGGCGCAGCCAGCGCGAGGTCAGCTTCGCTCCCCAGGGCGTCGTTCCACCCACCGAGGGATACACCGGGACGATCCTGCCCATCTCCAGTGTCGTGAACTCCGCATCTTCGCCGGTCGCACTCGCGTCGGGCAGGATCTCGAAGGTCGGCTGGACCATCTTGAACTTCGTTGAGCCCGGCGGCGCGTTCAGCGCGTTCCCGCTGCGCGAGCCCTCGAGCTTCCCGTAGAGGGCGATTCGCTGGCCGGGCCGAAACCTGTCCCTCAGATAGCTGCCGTGAAACCACAGGCATTTCACTGTTTCGAAGATGGGCGGCGGGCGCAGGAGGCCGTCGATGCGGCTTATGGTTCGGAGCCTTCAGCCCTCTGGTTATCGTTTTGCAGGCATGTTCCTGGGGTCTCTCCGCTACGCGCTATGCGCTCCGGTCGAGATGACAACGACGGAGAAAGTCGGGCGTCCGGTCAGGCTGTTATAGGGTGCGCCGTTGGAGATTTCGAGCGGGGCGACGCCGACCGTCATCTCGAAGATCGGCCCGGAACGCGTCCGGAGCAGCACCGCGCCCCGAACCTCGCCGATCACGGAGGCCATCTCGCCTGGCTGATAGGCCGAAAGTGGTTTGGGATGTAGGCGATCCTCGTACCGGAAGGGCAGGTGGTACAGCAGGTCCTCGACCGTCTCGATGCCGCGCTCGTGCAGCCCCGCCGCGATGCGCTCGCCGATGCGCTTCACAAACTTCACCGGCGTCTGCATGGCTAGAGTCACGTGAAGGGTCACGGCCTTGATGCTAGCAGGGGATATCGCTATCTCTTTGTGCGCCTCAGAATGGGATAATGAGGGTAGAACCCCCGGGTCTATCTAGCTCCAAATGGATTCCTTCTTCTTCCGATTCAGAAACGCGCTGGTCCTGATCGTCATCGTGCTGCTGCAAGTCTTTGCACTGGCTGTGCAGGTTCAGCGTCCCATCGAGGGCACCGTCCCCGGTGGCGCCCCCGACGGCCGGAAAGTTACGCTGCTTCGCCGCTGGACCGTCGCACTCGTCACGCCCATCGAGCGAATCACCCATGGCAGCAGCCTGCATAGCCGCAGTGTGTGGGACAACTACATCGACCTCCGCCACACCCGCGAGGAGAACCAGCAGCTCAAGCAGGAGATCACGCAGCTCCGCGAAGAGCAGGCTGCCTTCGCCGAAGATGCAGCGCAAGGCCGCCGCCTGCAGGCCGTGCTCGGCTTTCAGCAGCAGTACATCTCCAGGACCGTGGCCGCGCAGGTTATCGGCACCAGCGGCACCGACCGCTCCCACGTGCTCTATATCGACAAGGGTCTCGCGGACGGCCTTCGCCCGAACCAGCCGGTGATTACGCCTTACGGCATCGTCGGCAAACTGCGCGACGTCTTCCCGCACACCTCGCAACTTCTGCTCATCAACGACTCGAGTTCGGGTGCCGGCGTTCTGCTGGAGTCCACGCGCATTCGCGGCATCCTTCGCGGCACTTCCACCGGCGAGATCCAGATCAACAACCTCACGCCCGATGAGCGCATCAAGCCCGGCGAGCAGGTCGTCACCTCCGGCGGCGACCAGGTCTTCCCGCGCGGCCTTCCGGTCGGGACGATCCAGTCTGTCGTGCCAGACCCGCAGCATCAGCCTTATACGGCCATCACGATTAAGCCCGCGGCGAATCTCTCGCAGCTCGAAGAGGTTCTCGTGATCACCGGTACCTCGCCCACGCTGCCGACGCAGGCGCAGGCTGACGCGGCACAGGCAGAGGCGACCGCCGAGGAGAACAAGCGCGCCGCCGAGGTTCTCGCCGAGAAGCTGCCGAGCGTCAATGATCAAGCCGCGGGCGCTAACCAGACTGCAGCTGACCCGAATGCGCCGAAGAGCGCTCCCGCCGCTGTGAACAACGACGGCAAACCAATCGACACCACCGGACAGAACCTCGTCGGTGGTCTGCCAGGAGTGCCCAACTCGGGACTCCCCAAGGCGAAACCCGCGCTTCATCCTGATCGGTACACGCCGGGAGCCACGCCGCCCGCAGCCGACCTGCAACCCGGCGCTCCAGCCTCGAAAGATTCATCGCAGAGCACGCAGCCTTCGCCAAAGCCCGACGCACCCTGATGACGAGACCCAGCAACCGCCATGCCTGAACACAGTTACACATCGCGAGCAGAGCTCGACCAGTACGCGTTTCGACCCATCGTCACCGTGCTGGCGCCGCTGCTCTGCATCCTGCTGCAGGCGATGCTGCCGAAGACCTGGGCGAAGTTCAACTACGTCGACCTTCCGCTCATCGCGACCATCTTCTTCGCGGTCGCGCGCCGCAACCCGATCACCGGCACGATCACGGGCACCCTCATCGGCCTGCTGCAGGACGGCCTGACGAACCATCCCTTCGGCGTCTATGGCATCGCCAAGGGCGTCATTGGGTATATCGCTGCGAGCATTGGTTTTGCGGTCGATGTCGACAACATGGCCAACCGCATCGTGCTGAACTTCGGCTTCAGCCTGGTGCAGAGCGGCATGCTGTACCTCATCACCAGGCGACTTTTGGCCGACCCAAGCGTCCATCTACAGCCGGTCCATCAACTCGTCTGCGCTGTTGTGAACGCGATCGTCGCCATTCCGGTCTTCCTCCTGCTGGACCGCTTCAAGCTCCGCGAGTAGAGGAGGCGCTATGCGATGAGACACGAATGCGCAGTTAAAATCGAGAGAACCTTCACTTGATCTTCAGCGACGACAATACGGACGCTCTTAGCCGCCGGGAAAAGCTCTCGGCGATTAAGCTCAGCACCACGCAATACATCGTTGCGCTGGTGATGCTGGTGCTTGGCGCCGGCCTGTGGCGTCTGCAGGTGCTCGGCGCTTCGAACTACCGCGTGCTGGCAGAGCAGAACCGCATCCGCAAGGTGCCCGTGCTCGCACCGCGCGGCCGCATCTTCGACCGCGAAGGCCGCATCATCGTCGACAACTATCCCTCCGTGAGCTGCTTCCTGCTGCGCGAGGGCCAGGCTCATCTCGAGCAGGACCTTCCGCTCATCGCCAGCGGTCTGCACATGACGGTGGAGCAGATTCAGGCTACGATCCGGCACTATCAGTCGGCGCCGAAGTACCAGCCCATTCCGCTGAAGCAGGACATCACACCCGACGAGCAGGCCTTCATCGCGGCGCACCGCGACGATCTGCCCGAGCTCGAGACGCTGGACGAGCAGCGGCGGCTCTATCCCTCCGGCGGCTTCATGGCGCATGTCATCGGGTATGTCGGTGAGGTCAGCGAGGCCGACCTGAACAATTCCAAGTATGCCTTCTACTCGCCCGGTGACGTCGTCGGTAAGTCCGGTATCGAGGAGGCCTACGACGAGATGCTGCGAGGGACGGATGGTTCGCGCGACGTTATCGTCAACTCGCACGGCAAAGAGGTCGGCATGATGGGGCAGGAGCTCGCGGTGCCGGGTAAGGACCTCCGGCTGACGATCGACCTTGACCTGCAGAAGGCCGCGGAGCGAGCGCTCGAGGATAAGACCGGCGCGATCGTCGCGATGGACCCGCACACGGGTGAGATCCTTGCGATGGTCTCGCGTCCTACTTTTGATCCGAATCAGTTTTCGGTTCGCCTCAGCCACACGTACTGGCAGTCGATCATCACGAACCCTGACCATCCACTGATGAACAAGGCCATCCAGGCGCAGCTCGCGCCCGGTTCAACCTTCAAGGTCATCATGACGTTGGCCGGCCTCGAAGAGAACGCCGCGCAGGACATGCACGTCTCGTGCAACGGCGGAGCCACTTTCTTCGGCCACTTCTTCGCCTGCGACAAGCACCATGGCATGGTCGACATCCACAGCGCCCTGCCGTACTCCTGCGACACCTTCTACTACACGCTTGCCAACAAGCTCGGCATCGAGACCATTGCGCACTATGCCGACGAGGTCGGCATCGGCCACAAGACCGGCGTCGATATTCCTGACGAGGCCTCCGGCGTGATGCCCAGCGAGGAGTGGAAGCTCAAGACGCAGCATGACAAGTGGTACGCCGGTGAGACCATCTCGGTCGGCATCGGCCAGGGCGCCATCGAAGTCACGCCTCTGCAGATGGCTCGCGCTCTCAGCGGCATCGCATCAGGCGGCGTACTGCGGCGTCCGCATCTCGTCTTCGCGGACGAGCTCTCGCACGACCAGCTCGCCGCCATCCAGAACAACTATCCCGGCTCCGGCGAGAAGACGATCTCCATCACGCCGGAAAACTGGCAGATCATCACCGATGACATGGCGAATGTGACCCAGAGTCCCATCGGCACGGCAGCGGAGACTCGTCTTGACGGCATCGACTTTGCCGGCAAGACCGGCACGGCTCAGGTCATGAGTCACACCGCCCTCGCGGCCACGAGCAAAGGTCACAACACCGTGCCGAACGCATGGTTCGTGGGCATGGCGCCGCGTCGCAATCCAGACATCGTCGTCGCGGTCCTGTGGGAGCACGGCAACTGGGGCAACAACTCCTCGAAGCTGGCTGCTCAGGTCGTCAATGCGTACATCACCAAGCAGCGCACGCGCGCCGGCAACCTGATGAAGGTCGCTGAGACGCCCGCCGCCAAGCCCGAAAACTCGGAGACGCAAACGGTCACTCCCACCGCGAAAACCTCCGCGCCAGCGGTTCAGCCGACCGGACAATAACCATGCTGCGTACCCGACTCCGCGACTTCGACTGGACCCTGCTGATCTTTGTGCTGATCATGTCGGTGATTAGTGTCGTCGAAATCCGCTCCGCGACCGCCACCACCAAGTTCCACGGCTTCCAGGTGAAGCAGGTCGAGTTCATCGCCGTCGGCCTGGTGCTGATGTTCATCGTCTCGGTCATTGACTACCATCGCCTGCTCGACATCGCCCCTTGGGCCTACGGCATCAGCATCGTATCGCTCGTCGCCGTGCTCATCCCGCACATCGGCCAGAAGGTGCTCGGCGCCCGGCGCTGGATCAACTTCGGTGGCGGCGTCCACTTCCAGCCGTCGGAGTGGGTGAAGCTCGTCCTCATCATCGTCGCCGCGCGCTTCCTCTGGACACGTGTCGGCGAAGAGATGAGTTGGCGGGATGTCGGGAAGATCGTTGCGCTGATCGGCCTCCCCATGGTGCTCGTGCTGAAGCAGCCGGACCTCGGCACCGCGCTCACCTATCTTCCGGTGCTCATCGTCGGCATGTTCCTGGGCGGCATGCAGTGGAAGCAGGCGGGCATCATTCTCCTTGGGCTGCTCATGATCGGCGGCATCGGCATCGCCACCGGCAGGCACCTCAAGCCCTACCAGCAAAAACGCATCGACGCCTTCCTCAACCCCGACTCCGACCCCAAGGGCTCCGGCTACCAGATCCGCCAGTCGCTCATCGCTGTGGGCTCCGGCGGCATCTGGGGGCAGGGCTCCAACAAGGGCAGCCAGACCCAGGGCGATTTCCTGCCCATCCCCTATACCGACTTCATCTTTGCCGCCTTCTGCGAGGAACACGGCTTCATCGGCGCCGCCATCGTTCTCCTGCTCTACTTCCTCATCTTGATACGACTGATCCAGAACGCCCAGACGGCCGCTGACGCCCCGGGAGGCCTCCTGGTCATGGGGATCTTCGCCGTCCTGCTCTTCCAGGTCGCTATCAATATAGGGATGTGTATCGGCCTGATGCCGGTCACGGGCATCCCCCTGCCCCTTATGAGTTACGGGGGCTCCTCGGTGTTGTTCACATTCCTAGCACTCGGCATCGTGATGAACGTCCGTATGCGCCGCTTTGTGAACTAAAGATTTTAGATTCTGGATGTTAGATGTTAGGGGCTGAGACGTGCGACCCCTCATTTTCTAAGATCGAACATCTACCATCTAAAATCTCGCTTCTCGTATCTCGCTTCTCGTATCTGCCTTGAATGGTGCATACTAGAGTTAGGTTCTGGCCGAGAGGCCAGTCCTAACGGATTGACCGCTGCCAGGACGTGACCTTTCCCTGCCGGCGGCCAGACAAGATATTTTTTTAGAAGGCCGGCCAGGCACGGATCAGCTTCCGAGAGGCCGGACAGGTTTTGAGAATGCAGCCATGCGGACGGCTAACGACCCCGCCTCAGGATGAGGTTGAGTTGGTCACAAACTCCGCACGGCGGCTTTTGCCCGAGGCAAACACGATCGAGTCCCGGGCACGCAGCGCCATACTGGACAAGTTCTTTCTCAGCAGATTCCCCGGGAGATCGAGCACGCATCCCGCAGGAAACGCCTGCAACGCAGGCCGTTTGTTGAGCTTCCTGAATTCACCCCCAGTCTTCGCAGCGCATACCTCGTCCGCTCCGGGGAGGTTCGCCCTAGCGAGCTAACATTCGCTGGGCATTGACCCTGCCTGTTCTGCCAGCTTGTGCCCGGACCCTCAAATTCCGGCGCGGGCAGAAAGAGCAGCAATGTCGAAAGAAATCTATATATCAAGCACGCCGCAAGAGACGCGGCTTGCCATCGTCGAGAAGGACGAACTCGCCGAGATCTACTACGAACGCGAGAACGAATACACCCTCGCAGGCTCCATCTATAACGGAAAGGTCACGCGCGTCCTTCCGGGCATGCAGTCCGCCTTCGTGGACATCGGCCTCGAGCGCGACGCCTTCCTCTACATCACCGACTTCATGGAAGAGCAGGGCGACTCTGCTGACTTCGAGAGCGAGAGCTCGCGCAACGGCCGCGGTGAAGGCAAGCAGCGCAGTGAGGGCCGCGAGCGTGGTGAAGGCCGTCGCCGTGAACGCCCGGCGGCACAGACCACACCCACTGAAGAAGAGCCGATCAGCGTACAGGCCGAGTCCGACTCTTCCGACTCCGGTGAAGAGACCGGCGAAGGCAGCCGCCGCTGGCGCGGACGCCGCGGCCGTCGCCGTGGACGCGGTGAAAACGGGGAGCGCCCCGAGGGCGGATCCCCCACCGAAGCAGTCAGTGAGAACCGCGAGGTCGAGGCCAGCGAGCCGCGTGCGCCGCGTGAGCCGCGTGAGTTGGATCGCGGCTCCGAGCGCCCACGCCGCGGCGATCGTGACCGTGGCCGCCAGGATGCTGTCCGCGATCGCTTCGCTCCCCGTGGCCATCGCCACACAAGCGAAGAATCTATTGATATCAATGCATCTGCCGAGCCCTTCATTCTGCCGGGCGAATCGCTCTCGAAATACCGTCACGACGCGGGTGCCGAAAAGGGTCGCGAACCTCGCGCAACCGCAGAGACAGTCAGCGCCGCAAAGCCCTCGACTGAGTTTGAACTCACCGGCGCGTGGGACGGCGGTCTGACGCTGCCCGGCGAGACACTTTCTCGCCGTCGCGGAGGCGAACGCAGCGAAAACAACAGAGCGGAATCTGAAGCCGCCGAGTCGTACAGCTCCGGTTCAGGGCGCGGAAGTGACCGCCGCCGTGATCGCGATCAGCGTCGCGGCAGCTCCGGACGTGGCCGCGACCGTTCGCTCACTCCTGAAGAGGCTGTGCTCCCGGCGGTGACCTCGCAGCATGAGCCTGAGCCTGCTTCGCAGCCGTTCAGCGACGACGTTCCCGCCTTCGAGGTTGCTGAGACTGAAGCCCGGTTCGAACTGGAGCGCCACGCGGCTGAAGAGGTCGCCTACGTTGCCGCAACCGACGTTGCGCCGGCCGAGGAGGCTCCGAGCGAGTCTGTCCTCGAAGCTGTCGAGGAGTTCCACGAGACCATCGCCGAGTACGAGCCCGGTGAAGAGGCCTCCGCGTCCTACCGTGTCGATCCCGCAGTTCCCAGCGAGTTCCGCCAGAGCAGCACTATCGACGAATCGATTGAACCTGTCGACGCCGAGACCGTTGCAGAGCCGCGCTTCGACGAGACCCACGGCTTTGCCGCCGACAGTACACACGAGTTCACCAATGTGCAGCCCACCGGAGAGATGCTCTCCGAGTGGCCGCTGACGCCGGAGAAGTCGGTGGCTGTCGAGTCGCAGCCCAGCGCTCCGATCGAGCACGAGACTGCGGTACAGTCGGTCGATCTCGCACACGCCGAACCGTCGCCCGCAGATCCCAGCAGCTTCGAGTCTCCGTCCGCGCAGAGCTTCGCTCCGGGCGAAGGTCAGCTCGAGGAAGAGCTGATCGACGACGAGGAGATCGACCTGCCGATAATTCAGGCAGGCGCGAGCGATGACTACGAAGAGGAGACGCTCGAGAACGCAGCCGACCTCGGCACGATGCTCCGCGAGATGTCGATTGACCAGATCACGCGGCCTGAGCTCCCCGAACTCGACGAGGACGAAGACGAGGACGACGATTTCGACATCGCCGAAGAGGAGATGGAAGAGGACGAACTCGACGCCGACGGATCGATTGCCGCGAGCGACATCGACGAGGTCGAAGAGGAACACGCTGCCGAGGAAGAGGAGTTCGGCGACTCCGAGCCTACTGAAGCCGTTGAGGCGGAAGGCGGGAGCGAGACTACAACCGAGCGTGAGCCGGGCCGCCGGTTCCGTCGCGACACCACCCGTCGTCGCGGACGTGAGCGTGGCGGTGAACGCCGTGGCGGTCACTCGCGCAACGGTGGACGTTCTGGACGCCACTCGATGCAGACCACCGACCTGCCGGCGATCAGCGACCTGCTGAAGCCCGGCCAGGAGGTTCTGGTTCAGATCGCGAAGGAGCCCATCGCCAAGAAGGGCGCGCGCATCACCTCGCACATTGCTCTTCCGGGCCGCTTCCTGGTCTTCATGCCCACCGTCAACCACGTCGGTGTCTCGCGCAAGATCGAGTCCGATGGCGAGCGTCGTCGCCTCAAAGAGATTCTGCTGAGCGAGAAGGGCGAAGCAAGCGGCGGATTCATCGTGCGCACTGCAGCTTCCGGTGCCAGCGAGGAAGAACTGCGCAGCGATCTGCGCTTCCTGCTGAATCTCTGGGCAGACATCAAGCAGCGCTCGGACTCGTCGAAGTCTCCGGCGCTGATCTACCACGACCTAAACCTCGTCGAGCGCATCCTGCGCGACCAGGTGACCGACAACTTCTCCGCCATCTGGGTCGACACCGAGACCGAGTACGAGCGCGTGCTGCGCTTCCTGCAGAGGTTCCAGCCGTCGCTCATTCGCCGCGTGAAGCTCTACTCCAAGTCGACCCCGCTCTTTGAGCAGTTCGGCCTCCAGGAGGAGATCAACAAGGCGCTGCGCTCCAAGGTGTGGCTGAAGTCCGGTGGGTCGATCGTGATCAACCAGACCGAGGCTCTCGTCGCCATCGACATCAACACCGGCAAGTATGTCGGCAAGACGGCGCGCCTCGAGGACACCATCGTCAAGACGAACCTCGACGCGATCCCAGAGATTGTGCGCCAGATTCGCCTGCGCGACCTCGGCGGCATCATCGTCATCGACTTCATCGACATGGACGAGCGCAAGAATCGCCAGAAGGTTCTCATCGCGCTCGAAGAGGAGTTGAAAAAGGATCGCGCTCCATCGAAGGTTCTTCAGTTCAATGACTTCGGCCTCGTCGCCATCACGCGCAAGCGGGTGAAACAATCGCTGGAGCGCACGCTCTCGACCACCTGCGGCATCTGCCAGGGCACCGGCATGACCAAGTCGCCGGTTACAGTCTGCAACGAAATCTTCGTCGAGCTCCGCAAGATGCATCGCCATCTCGAGAAGGGCGACATCATGCTGCGAGTGAATCCGGAGGTCGTGAAGCAGCTCAAGTCCGCCGGCGGCAAGTGGCTGCAGGAGATGGAAGAGATGAGCGGGAAAACGATTCTCGTGAAATCCGATCCGAGCCTGCATCCCGAGCAGTTCGACATCCACTAACCACTGCCGCAGCGAAATCAGAATGGGAGGGCGCAAGCCCTCCCATTTACTTTGCGCAGAGTCTAAGCTCGCGCTGCCCTCAACCTCGCGGCGGCGCTGTGGAACTCCGCACCACCATCGAGGTCGTGACGCTGTACTGCCGCCCGACGACGTGCGGGTCTTTGCCGAACTCCGTGAGCGCGGTGTAGAAAGCCTGCGCAAGATCCGGTCGCGAAAGGTGCAGCGTGGTGAGCGGCGGCTGAATGATGTCGCTGAAGTCGATGTTGTCGAACCCGACGACGGAGAAGTCCTCGGGAACAGAGAGCCCATGACTTCGAATCGCACGCAGCGCGCCGATGGCCGTAAGGTCATTCGCGGACATGATCGCCGTCGGCGGATCGCTCATCGCAAAGAGCTCCTCCATGCAACATTCCCCGCCGCTGATGCGATAGTTCCCCGCACGAATGTACTCCGGATGGACCGTAAGGCCAGCGTCACTCATTGCCTTGCGAAATGCGCTGATCCGATGGTCTGAGATGGTGAGTCCCGAAGAGCCGCCAATGTATGCGATGCGCTGATGACCGAGATCGCGCAGGTGATTGATCGCCTCCTGCATGCCGCTGAGGTAGTCGATCATTACATCCGACAGGCCTGGCCCCACGACACGCCGATCCATCGTGACCAGAGGTACACGATGATGGATTAGCGCCTCGATAGGCTCCGTTTCAATCTCGGCCGCGAGCAGCGCGACGCCATCGACCTGCCGAATCAGCATGCGCCGAATCGTCTGTTGCATGCGCGAGACGTGCAGGTCTGTCGTAGCAAGAAACATATCCTGGCTGTTGTTGGCGAGGATGCCCTCGAAGCTGCGAATGAACTCAGGGAAGAACGGATTGGTGATGTCCGGAATGATGAGGCCGTAGCTGCTGCTCCGGCCATATTTCAGCGTGGCTGCGCTGCCATTTGGAACGAACCTCGTCTCTTCAATGACCTTGCGGACGCGCTCCGCGGTCTCCGGCCGCACTACGCTGGATCCGTTGATGACATTCGACACGGTGGCGCTCGAGACGCCGGCCAGCTTCGCAATGTCACGCATATTCATTGAGGTTCACTCTAGCCTGCGAGCACGAAAATCGGAAGCTTGATTACGCGCAGGAAGTTGCTGTGGTGCAGTTGGTCAATCGCGAAACTTCACAGAGTCCTTGCTGGCGCCGTCCTTGAGGACGAGCGGTTGCGCGGCAAGGGAGATATCCCCGCCGTCGATGACGATGCGCTCGTTACCGGAACCCTCGAGCGAGAGAAAGACCTTGGTGGAGTCGAGCAGACGCGGCGCGGTGATCAGAACCTGCTTGCTCGACATCATGCGCACCGCAGACTCCGCCGCGGGATCGGCCGTAACGCTGAGCCCGGAGACCGCAGCATCGGTGACGTGATCGAAGATGACGGCGGGACGCAGATCGGTCGCCGCGGTCTGCAGCCGAATGTTCTCGAGTGTCAGACCACGCACGCCGCGCGCGTAAAGACCGTACGCAGGAATCGCGCCGAGCATGAAGTACTCCCCTGCAAACTCCGGCAACTCACGCCGCGCGGCATCTTCCGCTGTGCCGCCTCCACCAAAGGTGAGATGAACATCAGACATCGAGACGTTCTCCATCGTCGCGCCGCCAACGCAGTTGAAGACAATCGCGGAGTGCTTCTCGCCCTCGTTCGCATTCGATGTGACCTTCGCTTCGTCAATCTGACCCGGATTCGTCGTCACATTGCCGTGAATGTTTGAGAACGAAATGTTCCGCAGCACCGCCGGAGTCGTCGACTCACCCTCATGCGCCGCCATCATGTCGTCCTTCACGGCTGGTGGCGGGGCGCCGGGAGGCACTCGACGCGGCGCCCTCGGCCCCACGCCAACATGAATCGGCCCGGTAACGTCGTCCAGCACGATGTTCGAGAACGAAAGATTGTCGTAAGTCGAACCAGGATTGCCCTGAAATTTGATGGGGCAGCCGTAGACCTGATGCAGAACGCAGTTCGACACCGCAATATTCCGCACATCGCCGCCGCCGAATCGAAACACTGACCAGCGCGTCGAGAAGAAGCTGTTCGTCACCGTCACGTTCTGGCAGCTCCCGAACAGCGCACACGCATCATCCTGCGACATCACAATGCAGTTGCTGATCGTCACAAACTGCGCGCTGATGAAGTGAAATCCATCATTGTTGCCGTTCACGCGATTGTGAATGTAGAGCGTGTCCATGTGCACACGCTTCGACTGAATCACACGAATGCTGTGATACGCGCAGTCGAGCAGATCGAGATTGCGAATCGTCAACCCCTCGCACTGATACGCCAGCACGTGATACGGCCGCTTGCTGCCGCCGATCCCACTCGGCGGCGCCTGCCCGCGCACCGGCGAGTGAAACTGATATCCCTGGCCGTCGATCGTCCCCGGCCCTTCGATCGTCACGTTCTTCGCATGTACCGCAAACAGCAGTGCCCAGTTCCCATCCACCAACGTGGTGTCGCCATGCAGCGGAATCGCATCGACGGCGTGATACTGCTTGCCGTCCGCGCTCCCAAGCAGAGTCGCAGCGGCCGCGATGTGCAGCGTCACATTGCTCTTCAGTTCCGTCGTGCCGATCTGGAAGATCCCCGCGGGCACGAGCACCGTGCCGCCGCCATCGCGCGTGCAGGCGTCAATCGCCGACTGCAGCGCAGCGGTGTCCATCGCCTTGCCGTCGCCCTTCGCTCCGAAGTCGCGAACGTTGTACACACGCGCACCAAGATCATGCGAGCCCGACTGCGTTGACTGCGCCGCAAGCGGTCGGCTGCCAAGCAGTCCGAGTGCAAGCGCTCCAGCAGGTGCATTGCCGAGCCACTGGCGTCGCGTGAGCACAGCACTGGTTGCAGAACGGGAGGACGAGTTGGAAGCCTTCAATGGAACCTCGCAAAAAGATGAGTAGCCACGGAGATGAGCAGTTAGTGAGTCAGGCGAAGCATGAGCACACCGTGTCCAGGCACTTCGACGTTATACGCCTGCGGCAGTGCACCGAGATCCTTGTGCTGCCACAGATCGCGCGCCTGCACGCTGCCGGTGACGCCGAGCTTCCTGAAATCGACGTGTGCCGTGAGTGCCTTCTGGTGACGGTTGAAGATGCCAACCGCAAGCGCGCCTCCAGCAAGCGGACGCGACCAGACCTCGATCGGGCCTTCTGCATAAACGCGATCGCCCTGCTTGCCCAGCGCATCCTGGTCCACGGCGAGAACCTCCTTGTTCGTCAGCAGCGCCAGTGTCTCCGGTGTCATCGTCGTCAGGTCGTTGCCCGCGAGCAGCGGTGCGGCAAGAATTGCCCACAGGCTCATGTGCGTCCGGTACTCCTCCGTGTTCATCTTGCCGTTGCCCACCTCCAGCATGTCGGGATCATTCCGGTGGCCCGCCCCCGCGAAGCGCGCGAGTCCCGCCTGCCCGAAGCCGATGTCCGCCATGCGCGTGTAGTTGTCGGAGATGTCGCCGGTCGTGCGCCACAGGTTGCCGCCCACCGACGCACCCCACTCCCAAACCGCATCTTCACCATACTGACAGAGGCTGTACACGATCGGTCGCCCTGTCGCCCGCAGCGCATCGCGCATCTTCGTGTAGGCGTCGACCATCATCTTGTGCGCGGCCTGCGCGTTGGGCGCTTCCTTCATCTCGTCGCGCAATCCGCAGAGATCGTACTTCAGGTAGTCGATGCCCCACGACGCGTACGTCTGCGCATCCTGCACCTCGTGGCCCAGGCTGCCCTCATACTTCGCGCAGGTCTTCGCGCCGGGAGAGGAGTAGATGCCCAGCTTCAATCCCTTCGCGTGAACGAAGTCGGCCAGCGCCTTCATGTCGGGAAACTTGGCGTTCGGGTGGATAACGCCCTGCGCGTCGCGCTGGCCCTCCCAGGTGTCGTCGATGTTGATATAGGTGTAGCCCGCGTCGCGCATCCCGGAGGAGACCATGGCCTCCGCCTGCGCGCGGATCGTGGCGTCGTCCACCTTGTCGCGGAAGTGATTCCAGCTGTTCCAGCCCATTGGGGGCGTCCGCGCGAGACCCTGGGCTGGGGCAGCAAGCGCCGCGGAGGAGAGAACGGCGAGCGTAAGGACGCCTAGCAGCCGGGGAAGCGAGATCATGGGAGGCCTTTGGAGGAGAGTAGCAAAGCGAAGATATTTATACGTATATATCAATGCAAAGGTCAACCTCTATTTCATTCGGTGGCTTGGGTTGCCGCAACGGAAATTCATATAGTGAAAATCCTGTTCCAACATTGAAAAACGATTTGACAAGCGGCGGGCCTCTCACCTAACGTTAGGGCGCTCGCAATTAACACGTATAAATCGCTTCTATCGCGTTCCGAGCAGATACGTATAAGCGCGATCGAGACTGCCAAAATTTCAGGAGGGTTGAGAGAGTATGAGGTACACGATCCCTGCATGGCGAAGTGCGCACCTGGCGATAGCGCTGACAGTGGTCGCCGCAATGAGCGGTGGGGTGGCAGGGGCGCAGACCTCGACCGCAGCTCTCAGCGGACACGTCGTGGACAAGAGCAACGGCGCGGTCGCCGGCGCGAAGGTCACCCTGGTCAACGAGCTGACGAACGTTCGTGTGGAGACGAAAGTTCGTCAGGATGGCGACTTCATCTTCCCGGACGTTCAGCCCGGTACGTTCACCGTCGTCATCGACGCGCCGGGGTACAAGGAACTGCGCAAAGTAAACCTCGTGCTCAGCGCCTCGCAGAATCTGTCCGCGGGAACGATGGTCCTGGACGTGGGACAGGTGAGTGAGCAGGTGACGGTGTCGGCCGATGTCACACCTATTCAGACAACCAGCGCGGAGCGCTCCGAGGTGCTCGACAACAAACAGATGGAGAACCTGCTCGCCGTCGGGCGCGACGCGATGGCACTCACGCGCACGATGCCGGGTGTGGTGGTGTCGGGCGGTTCAGGTGGTTATGGTTCGTCAAGCCTTGGCACAGAGGCCACGCCGACAGTGAACGGCGTCAGCAGCGAGTACAACTCCGCGACCATCGACGGCGTAACCGGCAACACGCGCGGACTCAGCACGCTGGATACGCCACTCAACCTCGATGCGATTCAGCAGATCACGATCCTCACAGCGAACTACCAGGCACAGTACGGCAAGACCGCGGGATCGAACATCAACATCGTCACGAAGAACGGAACGTCGCACTTCCACGGCACGGCATACGAGTACTTCCGCAACGAAGACCTGAACGCAAACTCGTGGTTCAACAACTACACAGGAGCTCCGCGCGCGCGTTACCGTTACAACACCATCGGCGGAACGATCGGTGGTCCCATCTTCTGGCCCGGCAAATTCGACAGCCAAAAGAACAAGCTGTTCTTCTTCGTTTCGCTCGAGTACTCGCCGATTACGACGCCCGACGGCCTGAAGTACTACCGCGTGCCCACGCAGGCCGAGGTCAATGGAGACTTCTCGCAGACCTACAACCAGGGCACGGCGACGCAGACACCGAGCACCCTTGTACGCATCAAGGACCCAAACGGCTCCGGCGCGTGCGCAGTCAACTCTGCAACTCCCGGGCCGGGCTGCTTTCAGAACAACATTATTCCGGGCAGCGAGATCAACAAGCAGGAGCAGGCGCTGCTGAACATCATCTACCAGAACACGTTGGTAAAAAATCCGCAGTTTGCGTTCGACAACGTGGCCATCAGCAATAACAACTACAACTACATCACCAACAACTCGGCCAATAAGCCGGTCAATCAGACGATCTTCCGTATCGACTACGCGCCGACGCAGAAGCTGCACATGTTCGGTCGCGGCGATCTTGAGACGGTGAACGACAACAGCTTTGCATCTCCGGCAAACAAGCTGCCATGGCTGATGCGGGTGAACTACAGAACGACCAACCCGAACTTCGTCTACAACGTGATCTACACCTTCAGCCCGACGGTGGTGAACGAGTTGAATCTGGGCACTGCCGGCTGGAGCGAGGCGCAGCTCTACGACAAGTCCGATCTCGCCAAGGTGCAGCTGAATTCGAATGGATACAACATCCCGGCGCTGTATTCCGGTGTGAATCCGCTGAACCTGCTGCCGGCTGTGAGCTTCGGCCTCAAGAACTCTTCAGACTTCGGATGGGACAGCCGCTTCCCGATGGCGGATCAGGTCCGCTCCTACAGCGCGACCGACAACGTCACCTGGATCCTCGGCAAGCACACGCTGAAGGCCGGCGTCGATGCGCAGACTGATTCCTATCTGCAGGTGAACCACAATCGCGTGGGCAACTTCTCCTACGCGACAGACACGAAGAATCCTAACAACTACAACTTTGCGTATGCGAACACTCTGCTCGGGCACTTCGACACCATGAGCGAGGTAACGCAACTGGTGAACTACAAGCCGCGCACCAACGCCCTCGAGTGGTACACACAGGACCAGTGGCAGGCGACGAAGAAGCTGCTGCTGGACTATGGCATGCGTTATTCGTGGGCGATGGCGCAGAGGCTCTCCGCCGGCAACAACTTCGCGCCGAGCCTGTACACTTCCTCGAACGCGCCGATTCTGTACCAGCCGCTGAACAGCACGAACTCCGTAGACCCAACTACGGGAGCAAAGTATCCGGCGGCCTATGCTGGCCTGTTCGTTCCGAACACCGGGGACCTCAACAACGGCGTGCTATCCGTGAACACCAAGGGATTCCCGCAAGGCACGGTATATAGCAACGGGATTCTATTCGCCCCTCGTGTCGGTTTTGCTTTTGATCCAACCGGTCGCGGAGACATGGTGATTCGCGGCGGCTACGGAATCTTCTACAACGTGCGCGCGCGCAGCGGACAGGAGGGCGACCTCACCAACAATGCGCCCACAACGAACTCGCCGGAGCAGTTCTACGGAAACATCAACACCTTCCAGACAGCAGGCGGATTGAACGGCCCGTTCAGCGTAAGCCACGCAATTCCGCTGCACGCACCCGAGATCTACACGGAGAACGTAAGCCTGGGCGTGCAGCAGAAGGTGGGCTGGGGAACGGTGTTTGACATGGCCTATGTCGGAACCTTCGGCCGCCATGTCAGCGACTACACGCCGGTGAACGAGGTGCCCTACAACGCCCAATTCCTGTGGTCGAGCCACAGCCCCGCGGGCGGCATTCTGCCCGACAACTTCTTCCGTCCGTATCCGGGCTTCGGCACGATCAACATGCAGTACTTCAATCTCACCTCGAACTACAACGCACTGCAGGCGCAGATTACACATCGCTTCAACAGGGGCCTTGAGTTTGGCGTTGCCTACACCTGGGGCCGGGCGATGGACTTCACCGACAGCTATAACGGCACCGTCGCGATGTATCAGAATCTGCGGGCGTGGGACTACGGGCCCGGCGGGATGGGACATCCGCAACAACCTGGTCGTGAACTACCTCTGGAACCTGCCGAAGGTGAGCCATGCGTGGAACAACTTCTTCACGCGTGCAGTGCTGGATAACTGGCAGATCTCGGGGATTGCGTCGCGCATCAGCGGAGCGCCGGGATCCATTGGGTTGAAGACGAGCAACAGTGCAAACATCACGGGCGGCGGCGATGGTGCGAGGGTGCGGCTGACGTGCGATCCGATGGCTGGAGCGCCGCGGAGCTTTGGGCACTGGTTCAATCCGGGATGCGTGACGGTGCCAATCGCAGGTTCGCCGGCGACCAGCGCGACGAGCGGATTCAAACCCGGCGATCCCGGGAATGCGCCGAAGGTGAACTACTATCTGCCCGCGGATACCAACTTCGATACGGCGCTGTTCAAGAACATTCCGTTCTACCGCGAGGCGCAGCTGCAGTTCCGGCTGGAGACGTACAACACCTTCAACCATCCGGAGTTCAATGCGCTGAACAGCACGGCGACGTTCAAGGATGCGAACTCGTCGAGCAATGCGGAGACGGATGCGACCTTCGGGCAGCTGACAGGAGCGCTGAATCCGAGACTGGTGCAACTGGCGCTGCGGATCAATTTTTAGTCGGTGGGATTGAGGGGTGGCCTCCCCCGGGTTGTGACGCGTACGGCGTTGCAACCCGGTTCTTTTTTTGGTGAAGACGATTCAGCACATTAGCTGAATCATTGGAAAGCCTGGAGAGACGCTCGACTGCAAGTTGATATAGTCGCTATCTGCAAAGGTTCAATGCATTGGAGCCGCCGGAAGATGCCGGCCGAGCTCTGAGCTTGGGGAGAACGGAATGCGGATTGTGACATGTGCGTTGTTGGTGATGCTGGGCACGGGTGCGGCCGTGGCCCGTCGAGCGGAGACGGCTGAGGTGGCGCCTGCACCGATGCTGGCAGCAACGCCGCCGATGGGCTGGAGCACGTGGAATCACTTTGCGCATACCTTCAGCGACAAGGTGATTCGCGAACAGGCCGACGCGATGGTGGCGAGCGGCATGAAGGATGCCGGGTACCTGTATGTACATATCGATGGCGGGTGGGAAGGACAGAGAGATGCGAATGGCGTGCTGCATCCGCTGCCGACGTTTCCGGACATGAAGGCGCTGGGCGATTACATCCACTCGAAGGGGTTGAAGTTTGGGTTGTACAGCGGGCCGGGGCCGGTGACGTGCGCAGGTGCGGAGGCGAGCTACGGGCATGAGGAGCAGGATGCGCAGATGTTCGCGAGCTGGGGCGTGGACTATCTGAAGTACGACCTGTGCAGCTACCGGATCATCATGCAGCAGGAGTCCGGCGGCGATGTGACGAAGGCAGAAGCAATGATGAGGGCGGCGTACGAGAAGATGCACCAGGCGATTCTGAAGACGGGAAGACCGATGGTCTTCAGCTTGTGTCAGTACGGGCTGGGCGAGGTGTGGACGTGGGGACCGCAGGTAGGCGGCAACATGTGGCGGACGAGCAACGACATCAACGACACGTATGAGCGGATGATGTCGATTGCGGACCGGCAGGCGAGGCTGGCGCGTTATGCCGGGCCGGGGCACTGGAACGATCCCGACTTTCTCGAGGTGGGGAATGGCGGGATGAACTTCGAGGAGCAGAAGACGCACTTCAGTCTGTGGGCACTGATGGCCGCACCGCTGATGGCGGGCAACGATCTGACGCGCATGAGTGACGAGACGAAGAGCATTCTTCTGAACCGCGAGGTGATTGCGGTGGATCAGGATGCGCTGGGCAAGGCGGGCGACCGGGTGTGGCAGGAGGTTCCGCTGGAGGTGTGGGCGAAGCCGCTGAGCGGAGGCGAGGTTGCGGTGGGGCTGGTGAATCAGACGACGTCAGCGACTCACGTGACGGTGAAACTGGCTGACGTTGGAGTCAATGGCGAGGCGCAGGCTCGGGATCTGTGGGAGCACAAGGACCTTAGTGTGGTGCGGGAGAGTTACACGGCCGTGGTGCCGGGGCATGGGGTGGTGATGCTCCGGCTGCGGCCTGCGTCAGGCGTCGCTGATTCGCGACGGTAGGTAAGTGAATCTAAGGGGTATGAAGAACATTCATCCTGAGGCGCGAATTGGGCATGTGCATTTGAAGGTGGCGGACCTGGAGCGGGCGCTTGCGTTTTATCGCGATGTGCTGGGGTTTGAGGTGACGCAGCGGATGGGGAGCAGCGCGGCGTTTCTGTCGGCGGGCGGGTATCACCATCACATTGGGCTGAATACGTGGGAGAGCTATGCGGGGCAGGCTCCGGCGGCGGGAACAACGGGGCTCTATCACCTGGCGGTGGTGTATCCGACGCGGGCGGAGTTGGGGGATGCGCTGCGGCGGCTGGTCAAGGCAGGCGTTCCGCTGGATGGTGCGTCGGACCACGGGGTGAGCGAGGCGCTGTACCTGCGGGATCCGGATGGGAATGGCGTGGAGCTCTACTGGGACAAGCCGAAGGAGGAATGGCCGCGGAAGAACGGGGAGCTCGCGATGGTGACGCGGCCGCTGGATTTGAAGGCGCTATTGGCGGCCGCCGAGTGAGCAATCTTCATTCGCGAGATCTAACGCAATGCCGAGACACTGATTTCTGATTGAGCGCGTTTCTGGTCTGTGCCTGTATTCAGGCTGGCTTGCGCCTCCTTGCGGAGCCTGGAGGCTTCATCGTGGGAGCCGGAGGCGTCGAGGACTTTCGAGTAGGCGACCTCAGCGGCAAAGTATCGCGGAGTCTCGCGGCCGGAGCTCGCTTCCAACATGGCTAAGCCGCGGCTGGTCGTCTCGCGTGCATTTGCGATGTCGCCGGCCTGCAGATAGGCGTTGCCCAGAAGCACGTAGAGCCATGCGGTCTTCGGCTGCTGGTCTGCGTGAGACTGCTTCCAGAGGTCAAGGGAGCGCTGATAGTCCGCGATGGCGGTATGAGGATCGCCATCGAGTTCGGCAATTCTCCCCTCGGTGGTTGCGAGAGCGGCGAGTTCACTGGTGGTGAAGTTGTTGGCAAGCCGCGACTCGGCGACGGAGCGCGCCATGAACTTATGAGCCTCACCGCGTGAGTGTTGCTCGGCGGCGATAGTCGCGAGATCATTCCACATCATTGCGGTCCCGGCGTGATCGCCTTCGTTCTCAAACATGTGGACCGATCGGAGCAGCACGTGTTTCGCTGTGTCGAATTGACCGATCTGTACGTAGACTCCCGCGAGGGTAGCGAGTGCTGCGGCGTAGTCGGATGCGTGTTGGCCGTCGCGATTGACGACTGCGAGGGCTTTCTCGTAACTGGCTGTCGCTTTGGTGAACTCTCCGCGCTGCTGATAGGCGTAGCCGAGATAGATCAACGCCATGCCCTGGTCGGCCGGCGTCAACTTATCGGTTGCGAGGAGGGAGTTCGCGGCCCGGATCAACTGCGGGAGTTGGCCGCGGCGGATCAGGTCTGAGAGGTTGGCAATCGGGCTGACTGCATCTTGCGCTCGCATGAGAGGCGCGGAGGTCATGATTCCGAGGAGCACACAAAACAAGATTCGCCGCATGGAGGGAACTCCTTTGCGTTGCGTTTGGCGGCGATCCGCGCTTGATCGTCGGGCCGGGACGTGGTGGGCTACGCAGGGATCGGAGGGGCGGTTCTCGGTTTGTGACGAAGGGTCGGCGGAGCGGGATGAGCGTGGAACACGAGTGTTCCGCGTGGAACGTTAATTTGTATGTCGCTAAGAAATGAGGAAAACGATGATTCCTGAGGATTTCGCCCGGCGGCGCTTCGATGATCGCCCAATCCGGCCGCCATGGGGGTGTTTAATCACGGAACGGGCTCTGTGTGGGAATTGGAGTCGTCCATGAGCGGCGTCAACGTTGAGCAGAAGAGCTATGAGATGCCCCCGAAGGACGGGATCAGCATCGCGCATTTTCTTACCGTGGGCGATATCAACCGATCGCTCGATTACTACGAGAAGGTGTTCGGCGCGCGCATTCTGAGCAGGGGCGACGGCAACGCGCCGGGGTACCTTCAGCTTGCGAACATCTGGATGATTATGAACGTCGGGGGCGGTCCGACCCCGGACAAGCCGACGGTATCGCTCAGCGTCCCCGACCCGAATCACATCAACAGCTTCATGAATTTCCGGGTCGCGGATATTCAAGCTTGCTACAAGCTATGGAAGAGCCGGGGAGCCGAGTTCATCACAGAGCCGTTGGACAAGTACGGCGAGTGGCGCTGCTATATTCGCGATCCTGACGGCTACATCATCGAGGTCGGACAGAGCAAGCCGGAGTTCAAGTACGGTTGATGCTCGGTCGGGATGGATGCGGATTTATACGCTTCCGGAACTTAAGGAGACCACGCACATGACCGCGCCTGTCGCGCCGAGCACGCTTGGTGTGAACGTTTTTACCGCTCCGGGAAAGGCTATGGTCGGCGAGCGCCCAAAGCCCTTTGGTGAGCCGCTCGGCTTTGATCCGGCCACGTCGACGTTGATCTTCGGCGAGTACGACGCGGTACTGGTGGACGCCATGACCACGGTGGCCGAGGCCGAGGCGCTCGCGGACTGGATTGCGCTGCATAACCGGAACCTGGAGACCATCTATATAACGCATGCGCATTTCGACCACTTCTACGGTTTGAGCGTTCTGCTCGACCGTTTTCCACGCGCTCGGGCAATCGCGACTCCCAAGGCGGTGGAGGGCATACAGATGTATTTGTCCCCCGCAGTGCAGCAGTTAGCCCGCCGAATGTTTCCTGGACAAGTGCCCACGAAGCTGGTTGGGCCTGAGCCCTATGAGCAGGGCACGTTCACGCTTGAGGGCCACGAGTTGCGCATCATCGAGCAGGGCCGCACGGATTGTCCCGATTCGACGTCGCTGTATGTTCCGTCGCTCGGGTTGATCGTCGCTGGCGACGTTGTGTACAACCAATGCCGCATGTACGTCGGCGAAACCACCCCCGAGAGCC
Source organism: uncultured Acidobacteriaceae bacterium (assembly GCA_963827415.1). Lineage (GTDB taxonomy): Bacteria > Acidobacteriota > Terriglobia > Terriglobales > Acidobacteriaceae > Granulicella. The sequence continues at coordinate 214,243 of CAWHBA010000028.1, read as the reverse complement.
GAGCGAATTGGATCGCGGCGCTGGACCGGTTAGCGGCGCTGAACCCGACGATTGTTGTCGCCGGTCACAAGAAGCCTGGCGCGCCCGACTCTCCCTCGACGATCCAGGAGACCAAGCGTTACCTGCAAGACTTCGATCGGCTGCAGAAAACCGCGACGTCTGACCAGGAGCTGTTCGACCAGATGACGGAGCTGTACCCGCATTGGGTAGCCAATCAGTCGTGGCTGATGTTCGGATTCCCGCAGGCATAACTACATCAACCGCTGATGCGAGTGTTTCCCTGCGTCCCCGTTATCGTTCCATTCGGCGTGCGGCGCGAATCAGGCCTACTCCAAGGCTTAGAACGGCGGCAGCGAGAAACAGCGCGCCGAGGTATGCGAGATTGATCAAGCCGTTCGGACGTGTGGCCGTTGAAGAGACAATCGACAGAAAGAACGCGGCGGGAATCAGAATTGCTGCGATCGGCAGGAGCATACCCCACTCATCGCGATGAGACCGCGATGAATGGGGCACCCATGGTGTTGGCTGTCCTGACGATGTTATGAGTGGGCCACCCGCGGTTGCGTTCAGTTGCGAGTTTCGAGTTTGGCAGTCGTGAGTTAATGCGCGGCGAGGGTTTGTTCGCGGAGTTTTGAGGTGGTGGCGTGCGCGTCTTATTGAAGGGTCATTTTCTGAATGGGGCGTGGTTTGGTTTTTCCGAGAAGGAATGCGATGGTTCGATCGGACAGGGAGGTATAAGGAGGCCTCAATGCATTGTCGAGAAACTTTCCGACGAATGTGCTTTGGAGCAGCACGCCCTTCTTTTTTGAGAATGCTTTGAATCCTTCGAAGCCATGGTAGGCGCCCATGCCGCTTGGACCTACGCCACCGAAGGGTAGTTTGTGCTGAACGAAGTGGAAGATGCAGTCGTTGACGGTGGCGCCACCGGAGACGGTATGGTCCAGTGTCTTTTTTATTCGGGAGTTGTTGCGGTCGAAGTAATAGAGGGCGAGGGGGCGTGGGCGAGCGTTGATGAAGTCGAGAGCGTCCTCGAGGGAGGTGTAGGTCACGATGGGGAGAATCGGGCCAAAGATCTCTTCCTGCATGACGCGCATGGAGGCGTTTGCACCAAGAATAAGTGTGGGAGGAAAGAATCGACTCGCAAGAGGAGCGTCACCAGGCTTTGAATCGACCTGAACGACGCGGGCGCCTTTTCTGGTCGCGTCGTCCACGAGGTCGCGCATGCGCTCCCAGGCAGCCTGAGTGATTATGTGCGTGTAGTCCGCGTTGGAGGCTGGATCAGGGAAACTTTTCGATAGGGTGGCCTCGCACTTTTGAGTGAACTCGTCCACCCGGTTCGAAGGCACAAGGACATAGTCCGGAGCAATGCAGGTTTGCCCAGCGTTCCAGAATTTCGCGGAGCATATGCGATCCGCCGCGGTTGCCATTGGGTAGGATTCGTGGACTAAGGCGGGCGACTTTCCGCCCAGTTCAAGGGTGACGGACGTGAGATTGTCTGCAGCGGCCTTCATCACGAGCTTGCCAACGCTTTGGGAGCCGGTGAAGAGGATGTGGTCCAACGGTAGCGCGGAGAGGGCCGATGCGACTTCGCGATCTCCTGTGACGACCGCTATGTATTCCTCGGGGAATGCTTCGCTGATCAACTGGCTGATGATTTCGGCGGTTGCGGGTGCATGTTCGGAGGGCTTGAGGATGACATGATTGCCTGCCGCGATTGCGTTGGCGAGCGGGGAAAGTGCCAGCAAGACGGGATAGTTCCACGCACCGATGACGGCTACGACGCCGAGAGGCTGGTAGATGATCTTTGTGCGGCTGGGCAGGAACTGCCAGTTGGCCATGCCGCTGCGTGGCCGCATCCATCGGCGGAGATTGCGCTTCACGTAGCGAATCTCGTCAAGGAGAGGGAATATTTCGAGTAGCCGGGTCTCGCGGGCGGAGCGCTGGCCGAAGTCTGCGTTGACTGCCTCGATGAGTGCGTCCTGATGGTTGATGATGCTCTGCAGCAGGATGTCGAGGGCGTGGAGCCGTTTGTTGAGTGGGAGTGGAGCGCATCGGCGAAAGCTGCTCTGCTGCCGCTCAAATGTTTCTTGCAGCGTGTCAATGGCTGCGTTTGACTGGGCGTCAATCATCATGGGAGGCCTCGCGCTTGAGTGTAGGCCCATTACCTCTGGATTGAGGGAATTGCCCGAACCTATCCGTGTGCTGGGGCCACCATGGTGTTGGGTAGTCGTGCCGAATCCTAGCGCAATGCCGAGATACTGATTTCACTCTGGGCCTGTTGCCTGCCGGGGCTTGCATGCAGGCCAGCTTCTGCTTCCTTGCGGAGCCGGGAGGCTTCGTCGTGGGAGCCGGAGGCTTCGAGGACTTTTGCGTAGGCGAGTTCTGCGGCAAAGAAGCGCGGACTTTGAGGACCGGAGCTCGCTTGCAGGACGCTCAAACCGCGATGGGTGGTCTCGCGCGCGTCAGCGAGATCTCCGGACTCCAGATAGGCGCCGCCCAGAAGCACATAAAGCCATCCAGTGTCGGGGTGCTGATCTGCATGAGATTGCTTCCAAAGATCCAGAGCGTGCTGATAGTCAGCGATTGCGGTACGAGGATCGCCGTCGATTTGAGCAATCCTCGCCTGTGTAGTCAGGAGGGCTGAGGTCTCATCCGGACTGACGTTTGTGGCACGTTGCGTCTCGGCGATTGCGAGTGCCATACATTTGTGAGCCTCGCGGCTTGAGTGCTTGTCGGCGGCGATGGTGGCGAGATCACTCCAGAGGATTGCAATTTGGTCATGGTGATCCCTGTCGTTCTCAAACAGGTGCATGGATCGAAGGAGCACGTGTTTCGCCGTATCCATTTGGCCCATCTCTGCGTAGAGGGTCGCGAGAGCGCCGAGAGTTGTGGCGTATTCGGATGGATGAAGACCGTCGCGCTCAAGGATTGCAAGAGCTTTCTCGTAATATCCCGTCGCAGTCTGGAAGTCTCCACCCTTCTGATAGGCGTGACCGAGGTACGTGAGCGCGATGCCTCGCTCAGCAGGTTCAAGCTTCTGATTTGCGAGAAGCGAGTTTGCAGCCTGGATCAACTGCGGCAGTTGATTGTGGCGACTGAGCTGTGAGAGGTTGGCGAGCCCGCTGTTTTCGTCTTGCGCACTGAGACGAGGCGCGGAGGTCATGATTCCCAGGAGCACACAAATCAGGATTCGCCTCATGGAAGGAGGTCCTTTTGCGTGGCATTTTCGCGCCGCCGTTCGCAGCGGCATCATGATCGAGAGCGGGTTATGCAGCGTTCGGAACTCTGATGGCCTGATGGCTCAGGCCGCGAATGTGCTGGTCTACGCAGGGGTCAGATTGGCGGTTCCCGATTTGTGACGAACGATTTTTGGAGCGTGGGTGGACCCTGCCCTTCTCTCTTTTTGGGGTGGTCCTTGAAAGCTTCGGGTGACAGGAGGGCGTGGAATCCCACCCATGACGATGGTGACGCTGTCGTCATGAATGCGGCACACATGGTGTTGGTGCTCCGGAGAGTTGTTGTGGGTGGGCCACCCGCCTAGATTGCGTGCGAGAGGTCGGTTGGCGCGGGCGGTTGTGGAACCCCACTCATCGCGATGAGACTGCGATGAATGGGCCACCCGCGAAGGCGCGGTGACGCAGGAGTCCGTGGAGCCCGCGATGCGGGACAAGGTGATCTCCGGTGGGAGCGCCCAGATCTAGCGCAATGCGGAGACGCTGATTTCTCCTTGCGCGCGTTTGCCCACCGTGGTCATGCCGGCTTGCGCCTCCTTGCGGAACTTCGAGGCTTCGTCGTGCAAGCCAGAGGCGTCGAGAACTTTGGAGTAGGCCAGCTCTGCCGCGAGGTATCGAGGGCTCTGATGATCGGAGCTTGTTTCCAATAGGTTCAATCCGACAGATGTCATCTGGCGTGCAGATGCAAGGTCGCCAGCTTGCAAATAGGCGCAGCCGAGAAGCACGTAGAGCCACGCCGTCTCTGGGTGCTGGTCCTCATGGGTTTGCTTCCAAAGAGCAAGAGCGTGCTGGTAGTCGGCGATTGCGGTACGAGAATCGCCGTCGATTTCAGCGATCTTGCCCTGTGTGGTCAAGAAGGATGCGGTTTCATCCGAACTGATGTTCGGGACAAGTTGCGCCTCGGCGAGGGCGTGGGTCATGGATTTATGAGCCTCGCGGCTTGAGTGCTCGTTGGCGGCGATGGTCGCGAGATCGTTCCAGATCCACGCGATTTCGGCATGATGACTGCCGTCCTTCTCAAGCAAGTGCACGGATCGAAGCAGCATGTGTTTCGCCGTATCGGCTTGCCCGATCTCTCCGTAAAGGGTTGCCATGGCACCGAGGGTTGTGGCGTATTCGACTGGATGAAGGCCGTCGCGGTCGAGAATTGCAAGGGCCTTCTCGAAATATGCGATCGCCGTACGGGAGTCTGCGCCCTGCTGATAGGCGTGGCCGAGGAAGGTCAGTGCGATACTTTGCTCAACGGGCGTGAGCTTTTCGTTTGTGAGAAGCGAGTTCGCGGCTTGAATCAACTGCGGCAGTTGATTGCGGCGACTCAGCTCCGGGAGGCGGGCAAGCCCGCTATTTTGATCCTGCGCGCCCGCTGGAGGCGCTGAGGTCATGATTCCAAAGAGTAGACACAACAGGATTCGTGTCATGGAAGGACGTCCTTTGCGTGACGGTTTCTGCCGCGATCTGCGGCGGCACCATGATCGAGAGCGTTGTGCAGCTTTCGGCATTCCGCCGTATGGGTAATGGCCTGATTGCTTCGGCCAGGAATGTGCTGCGATACGCAAGGCGCTCACTGCTTCATACGGTCAAAGGGCTGAGTAGTTAACGACCGACGATTGGGATATCTGGCCCTATGCAGGATCCTCACTGTTCGATACGGTCTGGAGATCACGGGAGGATGCAAAACTTCGGTCCTGCGGCTGACGATTGCAGATGATGAGCGCGGCGCGGCTAGTGTGACGACAGAATTCAGCACTGAAAAGGGGCGGCTCTTGCGAGCCGCCCTTGGGGTTTGGGTTCAGTTTTGAGTTAAGAGTTTTGGAGTTGTGAGTTAGTGGGAGGCGACGGTTTGTTCGCCGAGGGAGTGGAGTTCGGCGCTGTTGGCGGGGCGGGTGTAGAACATGTGGCCGCCGGGGAATTCGTGCACGGTGAGTTGTGGCGCGATGGTTGCGGGGAGCTGGTTCTGCGTTAAGACGGAGCCCATGAAGGGGCAGCTAAGGTCGTTCCAGCCGTGCATGATGACGACGTGGAGCTTGGGGTCGGCGGCGAGGGCTTCGCGGAGATCGGCGACGGCGCCGCGGCGGAGGTCGGGGCCCTGGCGGTCCCAGAGGCGGCCGACTTCATAGGAGAGCAGGTTGTAGCGGTCGTCGACCTTCCAGCCTACGACGCGGGTGTCGAAGTCGACCATGGCCTGGGTGATGGCGGCCATGCCGGACTCGAGGATGGGGTCGCTGCCTTCCTGCTCAGCGGAGTAGGGGAAGGGATCGGGGTTGGTGACGTTGGAGTCGTAGACGGAGCCGATCTCGCCCTTCTCGCGATGGACTTCGCGGAGGTAGGCGCCGGTTTCGAGGCGGCCGCCGGAGAACTTGACGAACTGCGGGTCGAGGCCGGTCATCTGGGTGACGTGGGAGATCATGTCGCCGGTGGCGGCGGCGTTCTGCGGGCCGGCGATGATGGCGGAGGCGTAGGGGCCTTCGTCGTAGGCGATGACGTCATGCATGGCCTCGGGGGTGAGCTTGTGCTCGCTTTCGAGGTGCGCGGCGGTGATGGAGGGGAGGGTGATCATCCAGGGGACGGGAGAGATGTTGCCGTCGCCGAAGCTGGGGTTGAGGTAGGGGCTGACGAGGAAGAGACCGTTGACGCCGACACCGAGCTGCGTCTGGAGATAGTGCGTGATGCGCGGGCCGCGGTAGCCGCCGTAGCTCTCACCCATGATGTATTTCTTCGAGAGGATGCGCTGGTTTTTGACGAGCCACTTGTAGATGGTGAGGGAGAGGTACTCGATGTCAGGGGTGGGGGCGAAGAAGAGCTTCTTGCCTTCGTCGTCGGAGACGAGCGACTTGGAGAAGCCGGTGCCGACGGGGTCGATGAAGACGATGTCGGTGAAGTCGAGCCAGGTGCCTGGGTTGTCGGTGAGAGTGGCGGGGTCGGAGGGGCTGTCGCCGGCATTGCCGAAGGAGACGTGCTTGGGGCCGACGGCGCCGAAGTTGAGGAAGCCGGAGGCGGCGCCGGGGCCGCCGTTGAAGGCGAACATCACCGGGCGGTCGTGCGCTCCGTCAAGAGTGTAAGCCGTGTAGACGACTTCGGCGGTGGGCTTGCCGTCCTTGCCCTCCATGGCGATGGTGCCGACGGTGGCGGTGTAGTGGAGGGTCTTGCCGTTGACGGTGATGGTCTGGGAGACGGATTTATCGGCGGGGAGAGGGTTGGGGAGAGCCTGCGTGTGCTCGGGCGGCTTGGGAGCGCCGGGCGGTGGCGTGGGTGCTCCGGGGGCTGGTGCGGCTGCGGGTGTCGATGTGGCGGAGGGTGCGGAGGGCTGGTTTTCCTGGTTGCCGCGCTGGCCTCTTTGGGCGGCGGCAGGCAGAGTGAGGACTAGTAGAAGCGCAGGTGCAATGCGACTGAAGGTCATGCAGAGAATCGTACTGGATGTTTTGGCGGTGGTGGCTTGGGAGACTGCGAAAAATACAGAGGTCCTTCGACTCCGCGCTGCGCGCTCCGCTCAGGATGACTGGGGTTGGATTTGGCTTGGCTGTCGGGAGCGGAGCGAAGGTTCAGCGGTGTGGGATCTCAGTGACCTTTGTAGTCGACGTAGAGCTCGGGGTAGTCGGCTTTGAGTGTGGCGATCTTGGGACGGTCGCAGACCATGATGTAGGGGTTGGTGGGATTCTTGAGAGCGTAGTCCTGATGGTAGTCCTCGGCGCGGTAGAAGGCTTTGAGCGGGACGACCTGCGTGACGATGCGGTGCTTCCAGGCGTGGGCGGCGTCGAGCTGCGCGATGTAGGCGTCGGCGATGCGCTTCTGGTCGTCGTTGGCGTAGAAGATGGCGGAGCGGTAGGAGGTGCCTTCGTCGGGTCCCTGGCGGTTGAGGGTGGTGGGGTCGTGGATGGTGAAGAAGACGCGGAGGAGCTGGCCGTAGGTGAGGCGCGAGGGATCGTAGACGACCTCGACGGATTCGGCGTGGTCGGTGGTCTCGGTGGTGACGTCTTCGTAGTGGGCGGTGCGGGCGGAGCCGCCGGAGTAGCCGGCTGTGGTGGCGAGGACGCCTTTGACGCGCTCGAAGACGGCCTGCGTGCCCCAGAAACATCCGCCGGCGAAGACTACCGTGGCGCGGCCGGGAGATGTGGCGAGCGGGAGGTCAGTCGTCGGGGCAGGAATGGGGCCGTGTTCGAGCGATTCCGCGTTGCAGGCGACGGTGGAGAGCGAGACGGTGAGTGCGAGGACGGCAGTGGCAGCAGAGCGCAGGCGCATCGAGGAAGACCTCATCTATAGATATGACGTGCCAGGGTGGCTAGCGGATGTTGAATTGTACGGCGCGTGAACGACAGGCGGCCGCCGGGTTAGAGTTTCTGCAAGGGATATGCGAATGAAACGAGCGTTGGGCTGGATGCTTGCGGTTGGTTTGGTGACGGCGGCTGGTGCGGCCGCGGCGCAGGATTCGCCGCTGGATACGTCAAGGGCGGTTGAGATCAAGGTGGATTTGGCGAAGAAGGTCGGGCCGTATGAGCCGATCTATCGATGGTTCGGATTTGACGAGGGGAACTACGCGACGGCTCCGAATGGACGTAAGCTGCTGGGTGAACTGCGTGACATGAGTCCGGTGCCGGTGTTCATCCGCTCGCATCATCTGCTGACGTCGGGGGATGGGACGCCGGAGTTGAAGTGGAGCTCGACGGGCGTGTATCGCGAGGATGCGCAGGGCCATGCAGTCTATGAGTGGAAGATTCTGGATGGGATCTTCGATGCGTATAAGGCTGCGGGTGTGAAGCCGATGGTTGAGCTGGGATTTATGCCGAAGGATCTGGCGGCGACGTTGCCGGGCAAACCGGATCAGCCGTACCAGAAGCACTTTCCGGGAGATGTGCTGGGAGGAGCGTCGAACAATCCGCCGAAGGATTATGCGAAGTGGCAGGGGCTGGTGCAGGCGGTGGTTGCGCATCTTGTCGAGCGGTATGGAAAAGACGAGGTGCTGACGTGGTACTTCGAGGTGTGGAACGAGCCGGATATTTCGTACTGGCATGGAACGGCGGAGGAGTATTACAAGCTGTATGACGCGTCTGCGGCTGGTGTTCGTGCGGCGCTGCCGGGAGCGCGCGTGGGCGGGCCGGCGACGACGGGTCCGGGCGGCAAGGCGCGCGACGGCGGACCCGATGGAGGCTATAAGGTGCTGCGCGGATTTTTAGAGCATGTGCGCGACACGAAGCAGCCGCTGGATTTCGTCTCGTTTCATGCGAAGGGCTCGCCGAGGATCGCGAACGGCGAGGTGACGATGGGGATCAACCATGAGCTGCGAGATGTGGATGCGGGCTTCCAGTTGATTGCGAGCTTTCCGGAGTTTCGGCATCTGCCGGTGATCTTGAGTGAGGCGGACCCGGAAGGATGCGCGGCGTGCTCGGAGAAGATGAATCCGGCGAACGCGTATCGGAATGGAACGCTGTATCCGGCGTATACGGCGGCGGCGTATGCGCGGATCTTTCAGCTCGCGCAGGAGCATGACATCAATTTGATTGCGATGTTGTCGTGGGCGTTCGAGTTTGAGGGGAGAGATACGTTTGAGGGTTTCCGGTCGCTGGCGACGAATGGGATCGATAAGCCGGTGCTGAACTTCTTTCGCATGGCGGCGAAGATGAGCGGCGAGCGCGTGGAGGTGGAGTCGACGGGCGCGGTGCCGATGGATGTGATTCGCGAGACGGGCGTGCGGGGAGCGCCGGATGTGGATGCGCTTGCGACCGTGAAAGAGCGCAAGGCAATGGTGATGGTTTGGAACTATCAGGACAAGGTTGCCCAGGATCCGGCGGTGGCGGCGAGTGTGGTTGTGAGCGGATTGCCTGCGGGTGTGAAGCAGGTACGTGTGCGCGAGTGGACGATCGATGAGACGCACAGCAATGCGTATACGGCGTGGAAGGCGATGGGATCGCCGGCGCATCCGACGGCGGAGCAGACGGCAAAGCTGCAGGCAGCGGGGCAATTGCAGGAGGCCGGTGCGGCGCGGACGGTTGCGGCGAAGGACGGCAGTGTGGAGTTGGAGCAGACGCTGCCGGGTGAGTCGGTGTCGCTGTATGAGCTGAGCTGGTAAAGGGCTGGCGTGATAGTTTGCCCTCATGCCTTTCATTGGAAGTGAGCGAGGAAGTCTGGCGATGTGTATGCGATCGATGATTGCTGTGGCCGCGATGGGTCTGGTGTTGGGAATGACTGCTGCGGGGCAGAAGCGGCAGTATCCGGACTATCCGAGTGAGACGCCGGAACACTTTCAGGCTCCGACGGTGGGGATGGACTACGAGCGTCGCGAGGTGATGATCCCGATGCGCGACGGCGTGAAGCTGCACACGGTGATGCTGGTGCCGAAGGGCGCGGCGCATGCGGGTATTTTGATGACGCGTACGCCGTACAACGCAAGTGCGCTGACGATGAATTCGCCGAGTCAGCACATGGGGTCGGCGCTGTGGGGTTATGACAACGCGGTGGAGACGATCGTCGGCGGAGGGTACATCCGCGTGGTGCAGGACATTCGCGGCAAGTATGGAAGCGAAGGCGACTATGTGATGAACCGGCCGATGCATGGGCGGCTGAATCCGACGCCGGTGGATGAGTCGACGGATACGTATGACACGATCGACTGGCTGGTGAAGAATTTGCCGGAGTCGAACGGGAAAGTGGGGATTCTGGGCATCAGCTATGACGGCTTCCTGAGCCTGACGCCGCTGGTGCATCCGCATCCGGCGCTGAAGTGCGTGGTGCCGATGAATCCGATGGTGGATGGATGGCGCGGCGATGACTGGTTTCACAATGGAGCGTTTCGCGAACAGAACATGCCGTACATGTATGAGCAGACGGCGACGCGCGCAAACGACGTCAAGTGGCTGACGTCGAACTATGACGACTACGAGACGTACATGCGCGCGGGCTCGGCGGGTGAGCTGGGCAAAGAGCGCGGGATGGAGCAGATCGGGTTCTGGAAGAAGGTGACGGAACATCCGGCGTATGACAGCTGGTGGAGCGAGCAGGCGATGGATAAGGTGCTCGCTGCGCAGCCGTTGACGGTGCCGACGATGCTGGTCGACAGTCTGTGGGACCAGGAGGATATCTATGGCGCGATGGCGGTGTATCGCGCACTGAAGGACAAGCCGGAGGCGAAGAAGAATCTGTATTCTGGTGGTGGGGCCGTGGCATCACGGGCAGGAGATTGAAGAGGTCACCCAGCTGGGGCCGGTGAAGTTCCGCAGCGATACAGGCCTTTATTTTCGCGAGGAGATCCTGGCGCCGTTCCTTGCGCACTATCTTTACGACGATGCGCCGGCGATGGATGTGGCGAAAGTTACGGCGTTCGAGACGGGAGCGAACCGATGGGAGCGGCTGGAGACGTGGCCGTCCGCGTGTGATGGGCGATGCACGCCGAAGGCGACTCCTCTGTATCTGGAGCCGGGCGACAAGCTGGGATTTGCGAAGCCGGAGGGCGGCGAAGAGTTCGACGAGTTTGTGTCGGACCCGGCGAAGCCTGTGCCGTATCGAGCGCGGCCAAGTCAGCCGATCGGGTATACGCCGGACCTGAGCTGGGTGCGCTGGCTGGTGGATGATCAGCGCGAGTTTTCCGGGCGGCCGGATGTGCTGACCTTCACCAGCGATGTGCTGACGAAGCCGCTGACACTGAGCGGAGAGCCGATGGTGCACCTGATTGCGTCGACGAGCGGGACGGATGCGGACTGGGTGGTGAAGCTGATCGACGTGTATCCGGACGAGGTGGCGGGACAGCCGGAGATGGGCGGGTATCAGTTGCCGATTGCGATGGACATTCTGCGCGGGAGATATCGCGAGAGTTTGTCGGAGGCGAAGGCGATCACGCCGAATGAGCCGCTGGAGTACAAGTGGGCGCTGCCGACGGTGAATCATGTGTTTCTGCCGGGGCATCGCGTGATGGTGCAGGTGCAGTCGAGCTGGTTCCCGCTGTACGACCGCAATCCGCAGACGTTTGTGCCGAACATCTTCTTTGCGAAGCCGGAGGATTACAAGAAGGCGACGGAGCGCGTGTATCACTCGGCGGGGCAGACGAGCTATGTGGAGTTGCCGGTGGTAAACGGGCAGTAACGCGGGGACGGAAGACACGAAGGGCCGGGATCCGATGCGGATTCCGGCCCTTGATCTTTGCCGGTTAGCGGCCCAGTCTCTTCGAGGTACTTTTCGACTTCGAGGGCGGCCATGCAGCCGGTGCCGGCGGCGGTGATGGCCTGGCGATAGCGGCGGTCCTGGACGTCTCCGCAGGCGTAGACGCCGTGAAGCTGAATGCTCTGGCGGGTGACGAAGATGTTGTGCTCGGTCTTGATGTAGCCGTCGTTGTCGAGATCGATCTGGCCTTTGAACATTTTGGCGTTGGGCTCGTGGCCGATGCCGAGGAAGACGAAGCCGACGGGAAGTGTCCAGCGCTCGTCGGTCTTCTTGTTGTGCAGCTTCAGGCCGCAGACGTCCTTCTCGTCAACGCCGAGGACCTCTTCGACGACGGTGTTGTGGAGGAACTCGATCTGCGGATGAGCGATGGCGCGCTCCAGCATGATTCTGCTGGCGCGGAAGTTTTCGCTGCGGTTGATGATCGTGACCTTGGATGGCGAAGCGGGTGAGGAAGAGCGCCTCTTCCATGGCGGAGTCGCCGCCGCCGATGACGGCGATGTCCTTGCCGCGGGCGAAGAAGCCGTCGCAGGTGGCGCAGGAGCTGACGCCATGGCCGATGAGAGCCTGCTCGGAGGGAAGGCCGAGCCAGCGCGCGGAGGCGCCGGAGGCGATGATGAGCGAGCGGGTGAGGACGATGTCACCATTAACGGTGAGCTCGAAGGGCGTCTTGCAGATGTCGGCGGCGGAGAGATGACCGAGGGTGATCTCGGCGCCGAAGCGCGTCGCCTGCTTCTTCATGTTGTCGATGAGCTCGGGGCCCTGGATGCCGTCGGGCCAGCCGGGGAAGTTTTCGACGAGGGTGGTGATGGAGAGCTGGCCGCCGGGCTCGTGGCCTTCGAGGACGAGAGGCTTGAGGTTGGCGCGCGCGGCGTAGATGGCAGCAGTCAATCCTGCGCAGCCGGAGCCCAGGATGACGGTGTCGCGAACGGTGGTTTCAGGCATGACTATTTGATTGTAGAGGGTGCGGATTCGGTGCAAGGGGTTGGGGGTAGTGGCTGGGTTGAGGAAAAGCTTTGACGCAAAGGGCGCGAAGGGACCGCGAAGGTGCGCCACGGGATTCGTAGGAGAGTGAGGGGCGTAGGATTGGCGCATGGCTGATCTGGTTTTGGTGTATGGGATGAGGCTGCTACCGGCGGATGAGGTGGCGGCAGTCGATGCGGCTCCGGTGACGCTGAAGAACGGCAACGAGGCGCGGGTGACGATGCACATTCTCGAGGGCAGCCGCGAGTCGATTGAGGCACAGTTGCGGAACAGCATCGACGCCTTCTTCGATTTTTATCCGGAGATCTGAGCTCGAGGTTGTAGCGCTCTGACCCGCCTGGGTGAGTCGGGTGCGCGTGTGCGTCGCGGTGCGCGACAGTGACATTGTGAGTGCTCCAAAACGACGAAAAGTGTCGTGTAGGAGGACAGAAGCGCATGTCACGTTGGTTGATCTGGCTGCTGTGGCCCGCGATTGCGGGCGCGCAGCAGGCAGTGGTTGCGACTCCTGATGCGAGCGTGAGCGCGGCGCTGGCGAATCTGAGCCAACGGGCGGCGACGGTTTTTGTGGGGCAGGTGGTGGACATCCGGCGCAATGCGGGTGTGGTTGAGATTCAGTTCCGAGTGGATACGCCGATCCTTGGGCAGACTGGCGGGAGCTATACGCTGCGCGAGTGGGCCGGGATGTGGCCGCAGGGTCAATGGCGCTACAGGGTGGGGAGCGGGCGCTGGTGTTTCTGCATGGGACGAGCGCTGCGGGGTTGAGCTCGGCGGTGGATGGCGGAGAGGGTGTGGTGCCGGTGATGGCCGACACGGACGGCACGGTCCTGCTGGATGTGCGGCGGTTGAGCACGCGGGTATTGCGGCAGGTGGGCCAGCCGCTGAACGACGGCAAGGGTGCTCATGGCACTGAAGGACGTGCTGCCGGTGATCGAGAGCAGGGGAACGAAGCCGGTGAGGCCGGTGCGCCGGCCGCTGCCACCGGCGGCGATGCAGATTCAGCAGGGTGGCGGAGATACGGACACGAGCGGGCACTACCCGATCGTCGAGAGAGTTCCTGATGTGCAGTGATGTGTGGCGGCGGAGCGGGGCGATGGCGGCCATTCTGTTCTGGGTGACCTTCGCTGGGGCGCTGTCGGCGAAAGCGGGCGGGCCGCGGTTTGTGACGGGAACGAACTCGTGGAGGGCGGTCAGGGTTTGCGATACCGTTTTATACGTCATCGCCCGCGTACTCCACGGATCCGGGAGACCTGAGTGCGACGGTGTCGCATGCGCAGGCAGACGCGATGGTGGCTGCGGCTGCCGCGACGTGGAATGTACCGACGTCGACGCTGGTGTTGAAGCAGGGAGGCGAGCTGGCGGAGCATGTGAGCTCGACGAATGTGTACTTCGACGGAAGCGAGATGGTGTTTCCGGCGGATGTGTCGGCGAGCAACTATCAGAACATCCCGATTGCAGTGATCTATGACACGGATGGGAGCGTAATCGACACGCTGCTGGGAGAGGGAGCGAGCGATCCGAGCGGGTGCCGCGATACGGGCGTGGTGGAGAGCGTGGATTCGATCGGTCTCGACGGCACGATTCATCACGCGATGCTGATTCTGAACGGCCGGTGCGTTGGATCGACACCGCAACAGATTGCTGCAGATGCAGTATCAGCTGGAGCGGGCGTTCGGGCGAGTGATTGGGATCTCGTGGTCGCAGGTGAACGACGACCTCTTTACGGGAGCTAAGCCGCCGACGGCAGGTGAGATTGATTACTGGCCGATCATGCACCCGATCGATGTGTTGTGCGGACCGTATAGCTACCAGTGCATGTCGAATCCGTTCCAGTTGCGGATGGACGATCGTGAGTTCACTCTCGCTGCTGTATCCAGTGACGCCTTCGAATATTACGGCGGGAGAGACGCTGACCACGACGAATGCATTGACTCTATGGGGAGACGTTACGTTTCCCACGGGTCAGGGCATGCAATGGGTGAACCTGGTGACGACGCGGCAGCTTCGTGCAGCGTTGAAAACTGAACCGTGGCAGGTTGCTTCGTGCACCACGGGATATGTCTTCGCGCAGGATAAGGGCAATCCGGTGACGGGTGCCGAAGACGTACCGGAGGACGTTGGAGGCACATGGGGGCCGTCGGAAGGTCTGGCTCAGATGAGGGTGGCGGATCTCGTTGTCGAAAACGCGTATATGACGACGGAGGCCATCGATCCTCTTTATACGGGTGAGTACGCGATTGCTCCATACGTACGTCCGCCTGTGACACCGTCGGGTTCGCCGGTGATGTTGGCGGACTGGTCAGGTGTGGCAGGCACAGGCGGCTCGTATGCGACGACTGCGTGGGATGCGGCGTCGAGTTGCTCGCCGGGTGCCGATGGGACGCAGAGCGCCCCGGCGAACTCGGATGCGAGCGGATGGTGGAACGGGCAGCTTTGCCCTGCGGGACACAGCTCGTGGTGGAACGTGCAGATGAAAGCGGGGAGCAGCTGGACGCTGGAGGTGACGGCGCTGGACGAGAGCGGAGCAGCGACGATGTATAAGGCGCAGCCGGTGATTGGCGTGTGGAACATGGGCGATAGCGGACTGCCGACGGTGGCGAGCGCGCCGGTGTCGATGAACTCGATGGCGCCGGGCGTGACGCAACTGCAGATGCCGGCGAGCTCGAGCGGCAGGGAACTACACGTTTGTGGTGGCCGACCAGTACGGCGCGGGCAGACCGGACTTCACGTATAAGGCGCGGGTGTTGTATGCGGCGAGCGTGAAGCCGTCGGTGGTGAACCTGGCGGGTGGGCAGATTGTGATCTCGGGGGAGGGATTCCGGCAGGGAAACCAGGTGAGCGTGAATGGTGTGCCGGCGACGGTCGTGAGCTGGAGCGCGAACCAGATTGTGGCGAAGGCGCCGAGCATGGTGGCTGCAGGTGCGTCGCTGGGGGGACCGGTGGATGTGATGGTGACGGATGTTGCGACGGGCGGACAGACGGACATCGGGAGTGGGTTTACGTATTCCAATGTGCAGCCGGATGAGATGGTGGCGGTGTCACAACCGGCGGCACTGGAGACGGGCATGACGGCGACGACGCCTTTCGCGGTGCAATTGCTGAAGTCAGATGGTGTGACGCCGATTGCGAATGCGAGTGTGCAGTTCTCGGTTGTGTCCGGGAGCGGCGGGGTTTGGTAAGTGTTCGGGTGCGTCGACGTGCACGCTGCAGACGGATGCGACGGGTACGGTGGCGACGACGGTGAGCGGCGGCGCGAGCAGGGCCGGTGATTCTAAGCGCGAGCGAGGTGAGTGGAAGCGCGGGTCTGCAGATTACGGTTATGGATACAAACCCGGTGCGAGCGGCGTCGATTGCGAATACAGCGAGCTACCTGGCAGCGGGTGCGTCGGCGACGTGGACGATCTCGCTGGGTGCGACGCAGGATGCGTTGGCTGCAACGAGTGTGCCGGTGGTGTGGACGGCGGGTTCGGGTGTGACGCTGAGCAGCGGAACGACGACGACGGATGGGACCGGTTCGGCTGCGGTTACGGTGAGTGCGGCGCGGATGACTTCGGGCTCGGCGATTGTGACCGGGTGTGTGTGGAGCACGGTCTGCGCGAGCTGGACGGTGACGGCGGTGGATTCGTCGGAGTGGAGGATCGGGGTGGCGAGCGGCGCAGCACAGAGTGTGAGCGCTGGGGCGACGCTGGCACCGGTGACGCTGGGAGTGACGGACGCTGCGGGTCATGCCCTGCAGGGAGCGACGGTCTCGGTGCACCAGACAGCAGATGGATGGGAGGGGGTGTGCCCGGTGCCGGGCCGGTGCGCGGCGAGCCCGGTGCTGGCTTCGGCGCAGAGCTCTGCGGTTTCAGACAGCCATGGAAGTGTGAGTGTGACGCCGCTGGAGGTCCCCGGACTGCCGCAGGTAGTGAATATTGCGGCGGTCACGGGGACGCAGGGATTTGTGACGGTGTCGCTGCCGGTGACGCCGTAGAGTGTGCAACCCCACTCATGACGACGAAGAGACCCCACCCCAGCGAGCAAGCTCGCCGGGGACCCCGGCTGTCGTCATGAATGGGCCACCCAATGTTGCTGACGAGAGATTGGTAGTGGCCTAGACGGGCTCGACGGGGATGAGGGTGTCGCGAGCGATGGGGCGACGGATCGCGAAGATGCCGAAGATCGCGACGTAGATGTAGCAGATGGCCGGCAGGATGAAGCTGGGCTGCAGACCGATGTGATTGGCGAGAATGCCTTGTAGCTTCGGGACGATTGCGCCGCCGAGGATGGAGGCGATGAGCAGGCTCGAGCCCTTGCTGGTGAGCGGACCGAGATCCTGAATGCCGAGGGTGAAGATCGACGGGAACATGATGGAGTTGCAGAAGCCGACGGCGAGCACGGCCGCCATGGCCGCGTGGCCCGAGGTGAAGAGCGAGATCACGACGAGGACGAACGCGCCGATGGCGGCAAGGCCGAGCAGCCAGCCGGTGCGCACCTTCTGCAAGATGGCGGAGCCGATGAAGCGGCCGACCATGGCGCCTCCCCAATAGACCATGAGGAAGTAGCCGGCGGTGGCGGCGGGGAGAGCGGCGATGTTCGGCAGACCCATGTAGCTGACGAGCAGGTTGCCGATGGAGACTTCGGCGCCGACGTAGACGAAGATGCCGATGGCAGCGCAGATGAGCCAGGGGTGACGCCAGATGGAGTCGGGCTTGGCGTTAAGGGCTTCGGAGAAGGCGCCGGGGCGGAAGTCCTGCGTGTGCTGCGAGACGCCGGTCTGGGTCTTGAGCTTGATGACCGCGAGTGCGAGAGCAAGTAGGCACAGGCCAAGCGCGATGATCAGGTAGGGCACGCGTACGGTGGATGCCTGTTCAGCACGATAGAGCTGCTGCTCCACGACGGTGAGAATGTGGAGCTGGTCCGTGCTGAGTGGGGGCTTGGCGTTGCGGAGGATGAGCCAGGTTCCGATGAGCGGAGCGATGAAGGTTCCGACGGAGTTGAACGCCTGAGCGAGGTTGAGTCGGCTGGCGGCGGTCTGCGGTGGACCGATAACCGTGACGTAGGGGTTGATCGCAACCTGCACGATGGTCATGCCACCGGCGAGCACGACCAGCGCCGCGAGGAACATTGGGAAGGAGGCGAGCTGGGCCGCAGGCAGGAATCCGAGCGCGCCGAGGGCCATCACGAGCAGGCCGGCGACAGTGGCTTTCTTGTAGCCCAGCTTATCGACGAGCTTGCCGGAGGGGTAGCTGAAGACGAAGTAGGAGCTGAAGAAGTAGAACGGGACGTTCTGCATCTGAGAGTAGTCGAGAAAGAAGATCGACTTGAGATGCGGGCTGATGACGTCGTTGAGGCAGGTGAGAAAGCCGAAGGAAAAGAAGACGACGGCGGCAACCGTCATGGCGCGCGTGTCGGTGCTGGTGGGCGTGTCTTCGGCGTAGCCGGGCGCGCTGACGTTTTTCAGGGGGACGGCCAAGAGGTGGCTCCTTAGCGGATGAACTGATGATTGGGCTGACGCGAGTCGCTGCGCACCTAGCCAATATAAGAGTAATTGGTTAAGCGGAGATCGCGCGGGGAGATACGACGCGGCGGCACGCAAACGAAGCAATTCAAGGCGTTGCCAGCGGCGGTAAATTACCGCAGGCCCACGGAGGAGAAGCGTGAGTACGTCGGGAGGTGGACTTCATCTGAGTCTGAATGGGAGTGATGTGTTGATCGCGGCGTGCGAGTGGGGAAATGAAGGGCTGGCCGCTGTCATACTGATAGCGGGGGATTTGATGGCATCAGGCAAGAGCGGCGCGGCGAGGATCAGGGACAACAGGGTGCGGGGGATGCGCCAGAGGTTGTCGTGCTGCGGCCGTGGCTGTCGGAGCGCATCTGGGGATGCATGGAGTTGCCGGCGTTTCTGGAGCAGCCGAAGCCTGGACATCCGGTGGGTGAGGCGTGGCTGACGTCGGTGGATTGTGCCGTCGAGGGGCAGAGCAGCGCGACGCTGGGTGAGGTGACGCGGGAGTGGCCAAAGGAGTTTGGCGCGGAGCAGCCGGGTGAGTTTCCGCTGCTGATGAAGTTTCTTTTTCCGCGGGAGTGGCTGTCGGTGCAGGTGCACCCGAACGATGCGGAGGCGCAGGCGATTGGGCAGCCGAGAGGGAAGAATGAGTGCTGGTATGTGCTCTCGGCTGAGCCGGATGCGAAGCTGGCGCTGGGATTTTCCGAGAAACTGACGCCGGAGGAGATCGAGCGCGCGATTCATGAGGGGACGCTCGAGAGCAAGCTGCAGTATGTGCCGGTGAAGGCCGGTGACATGGTGTATGTGGAGGCGGGGACGATTCATGCGATCGGGCCGGGGATGGTTGTGCTGGAGACGCAGCAGTACAGCGACACAACGTACCGGCTGTATGACTATGGGCGGCCGCGGGAGCTTCATCTGAAGGATGGGCTGGCGGTGACGAAGGCGCAGACGAGTTCCGGTCTGGTCGCGCCGGTGGAGCAGGATGGGTTTACGCGGCTGATCCGATCGCCGTACTTCGTGGTGGATCGGTTCTGGACTGCGGCGGGGAGTTCGAAGGAGCTGGGGTTTCAAGGGCGCATGCAGATTCTGGTGGCGCTCCACGACGGGGCGGCGGTGCGGACGAGAAATGGTGCGAGAGTGCAGCTTCCGGCCGGGCGCGCGGTGGTGCTGCCGGGGCGCGAGGGCACGCAGTATGTGCTGGAGGGGGCAGGGAAGGCCGAGGTGATTCGGGTTTCCGCGGCGGTGAGCTGAGCGCGGGAGATCTTCGGCGGCTGTGACAGGTGGGGCTGACGCGAAGTCTGTTACGCTTGAATGAAAGGGATTTGCGCATGCTCACCGAGCCGTTTTACGACCCGGCCAGGAGTTACCTGGAGAACTTCGAGCAAGGCCCTTTTTCTTTCTTCGCCGAGCGGTGCGTCTATCAGGACCGCGGCGAGCCCAAGTACAACTTTCTTGGCCATGAGGTCAACCTGCCACTGGGAATTGCGGCGGGCCCGCTGCTCAACGGGCGGTTTGTGAAGGCGGCGCTCGACAAGGGCTTCGATCTTCCCGTGTACAAGACAGTGCGGACGCGGCGATATCCATCGCATGCGTGGCCGAATGTGCTGGCGGTGCATCCGAAGGGCGATCTTGGGCTTGATACTGTGCCGCTGGTTGGCGACGAGAACTACAGCGAGCCGCTGTCGATTACGAACTCGTTTGGTGTGCCGTCGTTCGATCCGGATTTCTGGCAGCCGGACATTGCAGATGCAGTGGCGCATGCGAAGCGCGGGCAGGTGGTGGTCGCGAGCTTCCAGGGAACGACATCCGGCCATGGCGATGTGGATGCGTACATTGAGGACTTTGCGCTGGCAGCGCGGCTGCTGAAGGAGACGGGCGTCAAGATTATTGAGGCGAATTTGAGCTGTCCGAATGAGGGGACGGCGAATCTGCTGTGCTTCGATGTAGACCGTGCGCGGCGGGTGGTGGAGAGGATTCGCGAGGAGATTGGGTCGCTGGGCCTGATGGTGAAGGCGGCGTACTTCAGTGACGAGGAACGGCTGCGCACGTTTGTGCGCGAGGTTGGGTCGGTTGTGGATGGGATTGTGGCGATCAACACTCTTGCCGGCAAAGATTCTGGATGCGAACGGAGGGCAGGCGCTGCCGGGCGAGGGCCGGCTTGCGAGCGGCGTGTGCGGGCGGTCGATTCGGTGGGCGGGCCTGGAGATGAGCGGGCGGCTCGCGAGATTGCGTGAAGAGATGGGGCTCAAGTTTTCGATTATTGGTGTGGGCGGCCTGGGTGATGCGAAGGACTATCGGGCCTACCGCGAGGCGGGAGCGGATGCAGCGATGATGGCGACGGCTGCGATGTGGAATCCGCGGCTGGCGCAGGAGATCAAAGCCCAAGAGGTTAAGGAGGCGCTGGATTGAGCGAGACGATTGCTTCGGCGTTGCTGAATATCGGCGGAGTGAGGTTCCAGCCGAATGATCCGGTTACCTTTAAGTCGGGCATTGTGTCGCCGGTGTATTGCGACAATCGCAGGTTTCCTTTTCATCCGCGAGAGTGGCGCGAGGTGGTGGAAGGCTTTGTCGAACTGATGGCCACGGCGGGACTGAACTTCGATGTGATCGGTGGCATCGAGGCCGCGGGCATTCCGCATAGCGCGGTGCTGGGATTTGTGACGGCAACGCCGTCGGTGTTTATCCGCAAGGCCACGAAGGAGCATGGAACGAAGCGGCGCGTGGAGGGCGGCGATGTTTATGGCCGCCACGTGCTGCTGATTGAGGACCTTGTGACCACGGGTGGCAGCAGCCTGGCGGGCGTGCAGGCGCTGCGCGATGAAGGCGCGACCGTTACAGATTGCGTTGCGATTGTGAGCTACCGATTTATGGAAGCGGTGGAACAGTTTGAGAAGGCGGGTGTGGAATTGCATACGCTGACGAGCTTCGGCGAGATTCTGGAGCTGGCGCGGAAGCGTGAACTGGTGACTGAAGCTGAGGCGCAGAGCGTGGCTGCGTGGCTGCATGATCCGCATGGATGGGCTGCGACGCGACAACGGCGTGGAGAGATGGCTTGAACGCGATTGCGGAGAAGCTGGCGCGACGAATCGAGGCGGTGAATTCGCTGCTGTGCGTGGGGCTTGATCCGGATTTTGAGAAGCTGCCACAGAGATATCGTGGGCATGCTGATGCACAGCGAAGGTTTGGGGAATGGATCGTTGACCAGACTGCGGAGTATGCGGCGGCGATCAAGCTGAATGCGGCGTTCTATGAGGCGCGTGGAGCGGAGGGTGTCGCGGAGATGGAGCGCACGGTGGAGTATGTGCGTGCGCGATATCCGGAACTGGTGACGATCTGCGATGCGAAGCGCGCGGACATCGGCAACACGAACAAGGGGTACGTCGAGGCGATCTTTGATCGCATGGGGTTCGATGCGGTGACGCTGCATCCGTATCTGGGACGTGAGGCGCTGGAGCCGTTTCTGAGCAGGCGCGACAAGATGTGCATCGTGTTGTGCCGGACGTCGAATCCGGGTGCGGGTGAGTTTCAGGATTTGATTGTGGGTGGCAAACCGCTGTGGCTCACGGTGGCTGAGCGTGTGAGTTCGACGTGGGATGTGGATGGGAACTGTGCGCTGGTGGTCGGCGCGACGTATCCGGAGGAGATGCAGCGGATTCGTGAGGCTGCGCCGCGCACGACAATGCTTGTTCCGGGAATCGGAGCGCAGGGTGGTGATGTGCAGGCTGCAGTGCGAGCGGGGTTGGATGCGCAACGGTGCAGGGATGCTGCTGGCTGCGTCGCGGTCGATTCTGTTCAATGACGATCCGGGCGCGGCTGCGCGAGCGCTGCGGGATGAGATTAATTCGGCGCGGGAGATGGTGCATGCTGCGCGTTGAGGGACGAATCGCGAACGAGGATGCGGAGTTCGACGGTGCGATTGAGATCGATACGAAGACGGGACTGATTGCGAGTGTTGGCCCGCGGGAGGGCCGGAGCGATCTCGACACAGAGGGCTGCGTCATCTTTGCGGGATTCGGCGATCTGCATGTGCATGCGCGCGAGGATGTGAGCGGGCGCGAGATGTACAAGGAGGACTTCGCGAGCGCGTCGGCCGCGGCGATTCATGGCGGCGTGACGCACTTTGCGGATATGCCGAACAATCCTGTGGCGCCGATCGATGATGCGAGCTATGCGGCGAAAGAGAAGCTGACGGCGGGCGCGGCGGTACACATCACGCTGTATGGCGGCATCGGGCCGGGGACGAGGCCGCTGGCACGAGCGGTTCCGTACAAGGCGTTTATGGGACCGTCGGTGGGCGAACTGTTCTTTTCGTCGCCGGAACAGCTTGAGGAGACGATCGCAAAGTATCGCGGATGCAATGTGAGCTTTCACTGCGAGGATCCGCTGATTCTTGATTCAAGCCGAGGGGCTGCGACGCATGAGCAGCGCAGGCCGGCGGAGGCGGAGATCTCGGCGACGCGATTTGCGCTGCAGTTGATCGAGAAGTATGAGCTGCAGGGGAAGTTGTGCCACTTCTCGACGGGCGAAGGGCTGAAGGATGTGATTGCGGCGAAGTCGCGCGGAGTGAAGGTGACTTGCGAGGTGACGCCACATCATCTGTTCTTCGACGACACCATGCTGAATGATGAGAACCGGCTGTGGCTGCAGATGAATCCGCCGCTGCGTGGGCGCGAGGATCGGCTGGCGATGATTGAGGCGCTGCGGTCGGGTGAGATCGACTATCTTGCGACGGATCATGCGCCCCATTCGCTCGAGGAGAAGGGTAAGGGGACGAGTGGTGTTCCGCATCTGGATACGTATGGCGCGTTTACGACGTGGCTGATGGCGGAGCACGGGTTTACTACGGAGGAGATTGCGAGGGTGTGCGCGGCGAATCCGGGGAGGTTTGTGCAGCCGTATTTGTCGCAGAGTTATGGAAAAGGTTTTGGGCGAGTGGAAGAGGGATATGTGGGCTCGTTGACGGTGTTGGATCTGAAGACGTCGTATGTGGTGACACGGCAATCGCTGAAGACCAAGTGTGGATGGTCTCCGTTTGAGGGAGTCAGCTTTCCGGGAAGCGTGCGCCATACGGTGGTGCGTGGGCGAGTGTACTCGCAGGGCGGTGGCGCGAGATGAAGAAGCTGCGACATGTGATTCGCGCGGAGCAGCTGGTTGATCCGGTGTTGCTGGATGAGCTGTTTACTTCAGCGAGTGAACTGGAGCGCAAAGACAAGGCGAGGAAGTTAGAGCACCCGCTGCGCGGGCGGATTCTGGCGACGATGTTTTATGAGCCGAGCACGCGCACGCGGTTCTCGTTTGAAGCTGCGATGCAGAAGCTGGGTGGCGGGGTATTGACCGCGGAGAATGCACTGGATAATTCCTCGGCCTCGAAGGGCGAGACGATTGCGGACATGGTGCGTGTCGTGAGTGGATACGCCGATGCGATTGCCTTGAGGCATCCGCAAGTGGGAGCGGCTGAGCTGGCGGCGGAGGCTTCGCCGGTGCCGATCATCAATGCGGGCGATGGTGCGGGCGAGCATCCCACGCAGGCGTTGATCGATGTTTATACGATCCGCAAGGAGTTGGGGCGGCTCGAAGATCTCAATATCGCGCTCGTTGGTGATTTGAAAAATGGGCGGACGATTCACTCGCTATTGCCATTTCTGCAACACGCGCCGGGCGTGTCTTTGACGCTGATCTCGCCGCCGCAGTTGCGACTGCCGGGCAAGTACATTCGGATGCTGCAGGAAGCGGATACGCGGTTCGCAGAGACGACTCGTCTGGCACGAATGCAGCCAGCCGATGTGGTCTACGTAACGCGAGTGCAGCGCGAGCGCTTTGCGTCGGAGGCGGAGTACGACCTGGTAAAGGATTCGTACCGCATTGATCTGCATGTGGCGGATTCGTTGAAGGCGCGGTCAATCATTTTGCATGCGCTGCCGCGGACGACAGAGATCTCGCCCGAGGTGGATCAGGATGCGAGAGCGGCGTACTTCCGTCAGGCGGGCAACGGGCTGTATGTGCGGATGGCGCTGCTGAAGTATCTGATGGATTGAACTCGCTCGGCTTTCAATGATTGCCCGCAGGATATGACTTGCCTGTCGTCATGATGAAGCTGTAACGTGGCTGCTGATAAGGGTGCGCGGTTTCGTTCGCCCGTCAAAGTATCTTCCAGATTCTGAGGATGAATTCCATGGGCTTTGATCGTCGGATGTTTTTGGCTGGAATGAGTGCGGCAGGATTGGGTTGTGCTCTTCCTCAGGAGATGTTGGCGGGCGGGTATCACGGACCGATCACACACGAGATTGCGCAGGCAGACCCGCAGCTAGCGACGCCGAAGTACAAGATTCGGTTTGCGGTCGCGGGCATGAGTCATGACCACATCCATGGATTGGTAGGCGCGATTCAGCGTGGCGGCGGCGAGTTGGTGATGGCGCAGGGGACGGAGCCGGACAAGGTTGCGGTGTTCAAGAAGCGCTATCCAAATGTGAAGTGGGCGGCGACGGAAGATGAGATTCTGCATGATCCATCGATTCAGCTCGTGCTGAGCTCGAAGATCGCAAGCGAGCGTGCGGCGCTGGGCGTTCGTGTGATGCGCGCAGGGAAGGATTTTCTCTCCGACAAGCCAGGCGTTACGACACTGGAGCAGTTGGCTGAGGTGCGGAAGACGATTGCCGAGACGAAACGCATCTACGGCATCCTGTACAGCGAGCGGCTTGAGGTGAAGGGCTCGGTGAAGGCCGGCGACCTGGTGCAGGCGGGTGCGATCGGGCGCGTGATCCAGACCATTAATATTGCGCCGCACCAGATCAATCAGAAACCGGGTGACAACGGCGGCGGCGGTAGAAGGCCGGATTGGTTCTGGAACGATGCGCAGTATGGCGGAATTCTCTGCGACATCGGATCGCACCAGGTGGATCAGTTTTTGTACTACACGCGATCGACGGAGGCGGAGGTTGTGGCGTCGCAGATTGCGAACGTGGCGCATCATGATCATCCGCACTTTCAGGACTTCGGCGATATGATGCTGCGCGGGAATCGTGGGTTTGGTTATGTGCGGTTGGACTGGTTTACGCCGGATGGACTGGGGACGTGGGGTGATGGGCGGTTGTTCATCCTGGGCACCGAGGGGTACATCGAGGTGCGGAAGTATACGAACGTCGCGGTGAGCAAGCAGGGCAACAATCTGTTTATCGTCGATGCGAAGCAGGCGCGCTATATCGATTGCAATAACGTGACGCTGCCGTTCGGGCCACAGTTTGTGTCGGATGTTGTGAACCGTACGCATACAGCGCAGGACCAGGCGCAGTGTCTGTTAACGGCGGAACTGTCGATCAAGGCGCAAAAGAATGCGAAGTTCGTGAAGCTCGAGGCCTGAGCGGTGGCTCGGGCTTGTGAGCGAAACGCGAAGGAGGCCGGCCATGAGGAAAGTAAATCGTCGATCGTTTGTGAAGGGATCGCTGGTTACGGCGGCCGCGGCGGGGTTTCCGACGATTGTGCCAGCGCGAGTGCTGGGCCAGGACGCGCCGTCGAATCACATTAATATTGGCGCGATCGGTGTGGGAAGGATCTCGCGCGGTCATGACATGCCGGGCGTCCTGCAATACACGGGCGCGCGGGGGCCAAGGAACAATCGCATTGTCGCGGTGTGCGATCTGGATGCAAACCGCGTGGAGTCCGGGAAGCAGTTCGTCAACGATTCGTACACGAAGAAGCTGGGGAAGCCATACACGGGAACAACCGGGTACACGGACTATCGCGAGCTGCTGGCGAATAAGCAGATCGATGCGGTGTTGATTTCAACGCCGGATCATCAGCATGCAGAACTGGCGGTTGCGGCGACGCGTGCGGGTAAGGATGTGTATCTGCAGAAGCCGTCGTCTCTGACGATCGGCGAAGGGCGCACCATGGTGGACCGTGTGAATGCGACGCGGCGCATTCTGCAGGTCGGATCGCAGCAGAGGAGCTGGAAACAGTTTTATCGCGCGTGCGAACTGGTGAGAAACGGGCGTATCGGCGACATACAAAGAGTTGAGGTAGGACTGCCGGGCGATCCGGCAGGTGGTAATCCGGCGCCGATGCCGGTTCCGAAAGGGTTTGGGTATGACCCGTGGCTCGGATCGACGCCAGAGGTTTACTACACGGTCGATCGTGTGATGCCGCAGCAGGGATT
The DNA here is from genome assembly GCA_963827415.1 of uncultured Acidobacteriaceae bacterium. Classification (GTDB taxonomy): domain Bacteria; phylum Acidobacteriota; class Terriglobia; order Terriglobales; family Acidobacteriaceae; genus Granulicella. Next base: position 188,247 of record CAWHBA010000028.1, on the reverse strand, counting down.
TGAGCGACCGGGCTGGTTGCGGATGGAGCAATTTGGTGCCGGCATGATCACCGGGTGGGGTGCGCACCATGTCGATACAGCGCACTGGGGTATGAACGCAGAGCTGACGGGGCCGATTGAGGTGTGGGGATCGGCCGAGTTTCCGACGCATGGCCTTTGGAATGTTCACGGACCCTTCAAGACCTATGGACGATATGCGAATGGCGTCGAGATGACGATTTCAGGGGAGTTCCAGAACGGCATCAAGTGGTACGGGACGAAAGGATGGCTGTTTGTGCAGCGCGATGGGATGAACTCGCCGACGGCGAAGCCGGGAGATCCGGTGCCGAAGGTTGAGGTGCTGCAGGCGAGCGATCCGAAGATTCTGACCAGCGTGATCGGACCAAATGAGGTGCATCTATATACCAGTGACGATCAGCACGGGAACTGGCTTGACTGCATTCGCAGCCGGCGCCAGCCAACCGCGCCGCCGGAGATCGGGCACCGTGCGTGCTCGACCTGCCTGTTGCACTGGATTGCCATGAAGACGAAGCGGCGATTGCATTGGGACCCGAAGGCGGAACGCTTCATCAATGATGATGGAGCGAACGCCATGCTGAGCCGGCCACGGCGCACAGGGTATGAGCTGGTTTAGGTGGGGTCGCCACAGCGAAGGCTGAAGACACAGAGCTAATGAAGTAGCTCCCGGAGCCGATAGGGAGAGGAGGTACCCCTCTGCCTCGGCCCTGCTGTAAGGAGCTACATGATTTCGCTCGTCGGCATTCTGGTTGTTTTTGCTTCAGTGATTGGTGGCTTTCTGATGGAGAAGGGAAAGCTCCCGGTCCTGCTGCAACCGTCGGAGTTTGTGACGATTGCGGGGGCGGCACTGGGGACGGTCGTTGTTGCGAATCCGCCACGTGTGCTGAAAGGCATCTGTACGGGATTATTAGAGGTTGTTAAGGGTTCGGGTGTAACAGAGAAATTCTATGTTGAGTCTCTGAAGATGCTGTTTGAGCTGTTCACGAAAGCGCGCAAGGAGGGAATGATCGCGATTGAAGGCGATATCGAGGAGCCGGAGCAGAGTCCGATCTTTTCGAAGTATCCCACCTTTCTGAAGGATCATCATGGAACGGCGTTCGTGTGCGACACGATGCGGATGGCGGTGACTGGCGGGGTGAAGCCGTTCGACCTGGACCAGATGATGGAACTCGATCTCGAGGTGCATCATCATTCTTCGCTTGCACCGACACAGGCGCTGACCTCCGTGGCGGATGCCCTGCCGGGACTGGGTATTGTGGCCGCTGTGCTTGGAATTGTGGTGACGATGGGTGCGCTGGGTGGACCACCGGCGGAGATCGGTAAGAAGGTGGCGGCGGCACTCGTGGGGACGTTTCTCGGCATCCTGTTGTGCTACGGCGCAATTGGGCCGCTGGCAGCGAATATGACCAAGGCTGTAGAAGAGAGGCACGCGTACTACGGCGTGCTGCGGACGACGCTGCTCGCGTTCATCAAAGGAACGGCGCCGATAATGGCCGTTGAGATTGGGCGGCGGGCGATTCCTGAGTATGTGCGGCCGAAGTTCGCTGCGCTCGAGAATGCCTGCCGCGACAGGGAGCCGGTTCCGGTGGAGGCCGCGGCCTGACCATGCATGAGATGAAGCATGACTCGGTCATCCTCATCAAGAAGCGACGACGTAGCCATGGCGGAAATCATGGTGGCGCGTGGAAGGTGGCGTATGCCGACTTTGTCACGGCGCTGATGAGCCTATTCATCGTGTTGTGGCTGACAAGCACCAGTGACTCGGTGAAGCAGTCAGTGGCCAGCTACTTTAATGACCCGCGCGGGACATCGACGCTCCAGGGTACGAACCGGAACGGCTCGGGGCATGCGCTGCCGCTGGACCGGAACGGTATGCAGAAGCTGAAAGAGCAACTGCTGGATGCAGCGCGGCAGATGCCAAACTTCGACAAGCTGAAGAACCAGGTTGAGATTACGGCGGAGCAGGACGGTCTGCGGATTGAGCTGCTGGAGCAGCCGGGCGGGACGTTCTTTAAGTTAGGCAGTGCTCAGCCGACGCCGGCGCTTCGAGATTTTCTCAAGGCTATTTCGCCGGAGCTTGGCAAACTGCCGAACCATATCTCAATCGAAGGCCATACAGATTCGGTGCCGTACAGCAACGAAAGCTTGTACTCCAACTGGGAGCTCTCGACCGACCGGGCGAATGCGGCACGTCGGCTGATGCAGAGTAACGGAATTGCACGTGGCCAGGTCGCTGAGGTGCGCGGCTTCGCTGATCAACTGCCGCGTCGGCCGGGTAATCCGAAAGATCCTTCAAACCGCCGGATCACATTGATCGTCGCTCCGAGCATGCTGCCTGCGATGCCTAACGGACCTCAGCAAGCGACGTCGGTGGCGCCGGCAGTACAGGCAAATGCTGCAAAGGGTGTGGTTGCTGGAACAAGCAAGAGCAAGTAAGAAGTTCCATCACCCAAAAGTGTCCCAGGACGGCTCACGTTACCTCTCGATCCGCCGATAAAGGATGCAGGACAGCTCTCTCACGCGAGTGAGAGGGCGAGCAGTAGTGGGAGAGCATCGTCGTGGGCAACATCTCAATCCTTTCGCAACTGGAAAACTATCTTTCGCTCACCAACCAGCGAGAGACGGTTATCACGTCGAATATGGCCAACGTCGATACACCGGGGTACCGGACGAAGGACGTGGACTTTCAGCGTGAGCTGTCTCGCGCTATGGCGGCGCCGGAGGGAAGTACACCGCCTCCGGCCGTACGCGATGTGAGTGGGCTGTTGGAGCGTCCTGATGGAAATAATGTGGACATCGACCGCGAGGCAATGAAGCTGTCGGAAGTTCAACTGCAGTATCAGATGGGTACTCAGTTAATGAAGGACCGGTTTCACCAGATCATCACTGCGATTAACGAAGGTCAATAGAGAGCAAAACTATGGGAGTTTTCACTGCACTGAATATCAGCGCGTCCGCACTGTCGGCGGAACGTGAGCGATCCGAGGTTGCTGTGTCGAACCTTGCGAACGTGGATACGACTCGCACCGAAAATGGTGGCGGACCATATCGCCGGCGAGAGGTCGTGCTGGAAAGCGTTGGAGCTTCTCCGTTTCAGTCGGTGCTCAATAGCACTGCTGATATTCGAGCTGGCGTAGCGCCCGCAGGTGGCGTCAAGCTGACGCGCGTAGTGGAGGATGAAGCGGATCCGATCCGGCGGTATGATCCAGGTCACCCGGACGCAGATAAGGATGGGTACGTGTCATTCCCCGCGATCAATCCGGCCGAAGAGATGGTGGATCTGATGGGGTCGGTACGGGCGTACCAGCTCAATGCGTCTGCGGTGTCGGCCTCAAAGCAGATGATTCAGCAGTCCATTGACCTTCTAAAGAGTTAGGAGAGAGGCGCGGATGATCAACGGTATCGTGTCAGGAATCCCCTCGATTGCGACGGGGCTATCCACCGGTGTAACTGGGACTGCGAATGGCCAGGCACCTGCGTCGAGCTTCGCCGACGTATTTCAATCGGCTGTAAGTGATGTAGACACACTGCAAAATAGCGCGGACCAGCAGGTTGCGAACCTTCTGCATGGAACGGGCAATGCAGACGTTGGCGGGACCATGGTGTCTGTCGAAAAGGCTGATGTCGCTTTTCAACTAATGATGCAGGTGCGCAACAAGGTTGTTAGTGCCTATCAAGAGATGGAAAAGATGCAGTTCTGAAGGGCGCTGATCAATGCAGAACAAGGTGGTGGAACAACTGAAACAGGCCTGGCTACGGATGAATCCGCGGCAGCGCATGATCGTCGCCGGAGGAACCCTGGCGGCGGTGACGGGCCTGGTTGTGTTGACGGTCATGATGAGTTCGACGGACTACAAGCCGCTAATAACCGGGCTTGAGCCGGAAGACGCCCAGACGATCTCGCAGCAGCTTGCGGCGAAGAAGATCGACTTCAAGATGGCTCCGGACGGGAAAGGTATCGACGTCGCGGCGAGTCAACTCGATGAAGCGCGCATGGAGGTGGCTTCGCAGGGAACGACCCACAGCGGCCGAATGGGCTTTGAGTTATTCGATAAGAGCTCATGGGGACAGACTGAGTTTGACGAGAAGGTTAACTATCAGCGTGCGCTTGAGGGTGAACTGGAGCGCACGATCGGAACCTTGAGCAACGTTAAGAGTGCACGTGTGCACCTTGTGATGCCGCGAGATTCGGTGTTTCTGGATCGATCCCAGCCCGCAAAAGCTTCGGTAGCTCTTCGACTGAAGCGTGGCGGCTTGAGTCAGGATCAGACGGACGCGATCTCGCGCCTGGTAAGCGGTGCTGTCGAAAATCTCGCACCGGCCGATGTCGCGATCATCGACGCCGACACGAACGAGTTGTTGAATCGGCATAGCTCGACGATGGAAGGACGAGAGCTGGAGGACGAATTCTCGAAGAGGCTGTTGGCGACCCTGGGGCCCGTGGTGGGAGTCGACAACTTACGGACGAGTGTCAACGTGGAGTATGACCTCACGAGCTCGGAGGAGAGCGAGGACAAGTACGATCCGAACGTGAGTGCTCTGCTCACGACTCAAAAAACGATGGAACAGGCTGGACAGTCCGACAATGGTGGTGTCGCGGGCACAGCGAGCAATCTCCCGACGACTCCGGGTAAGGGAACGACGCAATCGGAGGACGCGAATGCGGACGGCACGACGCAGACCTCGAAGTCGGAGAACTCGACGTTTGGCGTGAATAAGCTGTCGCGGCACACGATCGCGCCGGCGGGGCGAATCCGGCGCATCACGGCGGCGGTTCTGGTGAATGATTTTTCCGACAAGAAGATGGTGGACGGCAAGATGGTGGGCTCGACCGACAAGCGGTCGCCTGCGCAACTGAAGCAGCTGCAGGATCTCGCCGCGGCAGTCATCGGGACGGATGCGCAGCGTGGCGATGTCGTGACTGTAGAGAACATGACGTTCAGTAACACGGGTGACAGCGACGCTGCTCCGACGCTCGTCGAACGAATACAGAAGACGGTGAATGACAACGTCAACACCCTGAAATATGCGTCTCTTCTGCTCCTCTTCGTGCTGGCGTGGGCGCTGATCTTCCGCCCTGTGCAGAAGCAGATTGTCAGTGTAGTGCGCGAACTGGGAACGGGAAGCCAGAGTTCACTCGCTGTAGCGGAGCTTGCAAGCGGTGCAGAACTCCCGGGAGATGATCTTGACAGCCTGCTGGAGGCGGATATCAGCACGGTCGGGCTGAAGCGCCGATTGACGGAGATGGTGCAGGCGGAGCCGGCCACGATGACGCGCACACTTCAGAGCTGGCTGCAGGAGTCAGAGGGATGAGTGAGGCCACGGAGTTCAGGCAGCTAAGAGGAGTGCAGAAGGCCGCCATCCTGATGACCGTGCTTGGTGATGATGCTGCGGCGGTCTTCTTTCGAAATCTGCCGGAGGATGACCTGCAGTTGGTCACAAAGGAGATCGCAAAGCTCGGCAGGGTTTCTCCGCAGATCTCGCAGCAGGTGTTGCGTGAATACCAACAGATGTCCGCGGGGCGTGAATTGCTTACACAGGGTGGGACCGCGACGGCAACGCGCCTGCTGGTGAAGGCTTTTGGCGAGAACGGCGCCAAGACGATGCAGAGTCAGATGGTGAGGACCGATGAGCTGAACTCAGGCCGCGCCGAATCGCTGCAGAAGGCGGATCCGAAGCAACTGGCGCGGCTTCTTGAAGGCGAGCACCCTCAAACTGTCGCACTTGTGTTGGGGCATCTTGAGCCCAAGCAGGCTTCGGCATTGCTGATGCAACTGCCCCGCTCGGCGCGAGCAGAATCAGTGCGCCGGCTGGCGAATCTTCGACAGTTTTCTCCGGCAATGGCGGAACGCATTTCAGCAGCATTTCATAGGAGGCTTCGATCCGCAGGTGAGATTAACAAGAGAACATATTCCGGGTTTCAAAACGTCGCGGCTTTGATGAACATTGTTGACACCGAAACGTCGCGCGAGATTCTGGAAAACATTGAGGGGCAGGATGCCAAGCTTGCCAGCAGCATTCGAGAGCTGATGTTTACGTTCGAAGACTTTATGCGGCTCGACGACAGCCAACTTCGCGAGCTATCGAGTGCGGTGGAACGCAGCTTGCTGGCTATGGCATTGAAGGGCGCGAGTCCGGAGTTGCGCGAACGGTTCTACAAGACACTGTCAGGGCGAGCGGTAGAGATGCTGAAGGAAGAGATGGATGCACTCGGACCCGTCCGAAGCAAGGATGCGCTCCGTGCCCATGGAGAGATGGTAAGCATCGCGCGTCAACTCGAAGAGCAGGGACGGATGAACCTGCGCACGGATGAAGGAGATGCGTTTGTCTAGTATGTGCATCTCTGTTTTGCCGTTGGAGTACCAGGAGGCCGGTGGCGACAGGCTCGCATTGCCGCTGGAGTCTTCGCCAGCCGCAGGTGAACCGCCACCGCCTGTCCTCATAGGCGTGCCTGAGGATGAAGTGGAACGGAGGATTCAGATCGCGCGAGACTCTGCTGTTGCGGAGGCCGACCAGCGGATGCGAATCGAGTGCGAACGCGTTAGCAAAGGTGCACAGGAGAAGGTCACCGAAGCTCTGAAGGAGTTCGAGGATGAACGTGCCAGGTACTTCAGACGCGTAGAAGGAGAGGTTGTGCAGTTGGCGCTCGCGATTGCGCGGAAGATCCTGCAGCGCGAAGCGGAACTGGATCCAACGCTGCTGACGGCACTCGTAAGAATTGCGCTCGAACGAATGCAGTGCGGATCCGTGGTTCGTATCCGAGTTGCTGCGGAGGATGCAGACCTATGGCGCAGATGTGGAGATGCGAACGGGGGTTCCTCGCGATGGGAGATTGCTTCGGATGAGACGCTAGATCGTGGTGAATGCATCGTCGAGACAGAGCTCGGGACGGCGAGCTTCGGATTTGAAGCGCAGCTGCAGGACGTGGAAGAGAGCTTTGCGCAACTGCTCGCACATAGACCGGATGCACAATTACGCCATGCTGCAAGAGCTTGAACAACATTTGAATCGGTGCTCAACCGTCCGCTGGCAGGGGCGGGTAACGCGTGTCACGGGAAATCTCATTGAGTCCGAAGGACCTTTCGGGTCGATCGGAGATGCATGCGAGATAAGAGTAGCCAGTGGCGCACGGTTTGCGGGCGAGATCGTCGGATTTCGTGGCCGGACAATTTTGTCGATGATGACTGAAGATCCGACGGGAATTCGCTTGGGCGATGTGGTCACTTCACTCGGTCGTCGACCAGCCGTTCCGGTTGGGCCGGACATGCTGGGCCGGGTGCTTGACGCTAACGGACAACCGCTTGACGGGATAGGCCGCTATCGTTCGACTCGCATGGTGGAGATCGATGGGTCTGCTCCGAAGGCACTCGAACGCTTGCCAATTCGCGAACCGCTGGGGTGTGGTATTCGAGCGCTGGATGCATTCGCGACGTGTGGACGTGGACAGAGGCTCGGGATTTTCGGAGGGAGTGGTGTCGGCAAAAGTACGCTCCTGGGGATGATGTGCCGGGGAGCGGCGGCCGATGTAATTGTGATGGCACTGGTGGGGGAGCGCGGACGTGAGGTTGGAGAGTTTCTGGAGGTGATCGGAGAGGAAGGACGCAGACGTTCCGTGATCGTTGTCTCAACATCCAATGAGCCACCACTGATGCGACTGCGCGCTTCGCTGTTGGCGACTGCGATTGCTGAGGCCTTCGCGGCTGATGGCAAGCATGTACTTCTGGTCGTGGACTCTCTGACAAGGTTCGCGATGGCCCAACGCGAGATTGGGTTGGCCGCAGGAGAGCCACCGACCGCAAAGGGCTATACGCCTTCGGTATTGAACAAACTAGCTCGCCTGGTGGAGAGAGCGGGATGCTTTCGCGAGGGAAGTATAACGGCCTTCTACACGGTGCTGATGGAGGGAGACGACCAACAGGATCCAGTTGTTGATACCGTTCGCTCACTGCTGGACGGTCACATCATTCTGGATCGACGGCTGGCCACGAGAGGACATTATCCGCCTATTGCAGTACTGGACAGTCTGAGTCGTCTGATGCCCGGCATCGTCGGCCAGGATCACTTGAAGAAGGCGACGGAACTGCGCCAGCTACTGGCCGCCTATGCGCGCTCAGAGGATCTCATTCGGATCGGAGCGTATCAGCGCGGAAGCGATGCTGTACTCGATCGAGCAGTTGAGGTGCTACCCAAGGTGGAAGAGTTTCTCCGTCAGAGCACCTCGAGCCTGTGCACGTTCGAAGAGACCGCGCAGTTGTTGTCAGAACTGCCGAGTTGAGATGCGAGCGCCAGATTCCATCCAGGTTCTCCTGCGAGTTCGGTCACAGAGAGAAGAGGTCGAAGAGCGCAAACTGGCAGCGATCATTAGAAAGCTGAGACTCGCCCAAGCCGAACTCGCCGATTTATCTGCGGAGTTGGAGGGCATTACAACTATGCGTCTCAGCGAGATCCAATCTATCTTGTCGAACACACATCACCAGGCGGTAGAGGCGCAGTCGAGAGCGATTTGGCAGAGGTGTGCCGATCAGGCGGCAGAGATTGAAAGACTAAAAGAGGCTCAGGCACAGCAAATGTCTGCGTATTTGTCGGCTCACCGGGAACGTGCGGTTGTGGAGAATCTCAATACGCGGCGCAGCGATGCGCTCGAAGAGGAGAAGCGTCTAGGCGAACAGAAGCTGAACGAGGATCTCTTTCTCGCAAGGAGGGTTGCGAAATGGGACACGCTGCCATAAGTTCATGCGGCAAAAGAGTGAGCGCGAATCCGGAAGGTTCGCCGATAACGAACGAGTGCGCCGAAGTTGGCGGAGATTCCTGGGAGGCCGGCTGTCTGTGAAAGTGAGTGTGGCACACGTCGTGAACAAACAGATCGCACAGACAGGCGATCTGGTCTCCCTGTTGGGCGGCGATGAGAGTGCCAGCTTTGCCTCCTTGCTGGATCCGGGTAAGAGCGACCCTGTCGCGGTCCGTCGAGTCGATGGGAGCCAAGGGAAGCGAGGCGACCGATCCAAAGAGAAAGCGAGCGACGGGAAGCAGTTATTAGCGACAGGGGATTCGACACCATCTGCGATATCAAATCTTCTGGGTCTGGGAATGACTCTCCCTATTGGCGGCGCGCCGTGGAGATTGGAACCCGCCGATTGTGGAGCGGCTGGAGATGCAAAGGCGGAGTCCTCATTACAGTCAGTTGCCGAAGCAACCAGCGGAAATCCCCCGCTTCCTTCGCGCCTCGCACCCAATGTGGGAACTGTCGATGCGCCTGCGGCAAATCATCAGCCAGTTCACGATGAAAACGCTGCAGGTACGACACTCTTCCCGGATTGTGGCAATGCAGAACTGGTTGAGCCTTCGAAAGGCGTCACTGGTAAGGATCAGGATGCGACTGCGACGAAGGCTATTGCGCCGCCAAATGATCAGGACATGTCCTTCGCAGTCACGCAGCCTTCATCCGTGACTCCGGGAGTTGTTCAGCAATCCGCCGGCTTCGTCGGCAACGGTGTCTTGGCGCCCGTCCCGCAGGCGGAGGTGGGTTCGGGATCGGTCGGAATCTCATCGGTTCAGAGATATGCTGCCACCGAAAACCACGGACAGAAGTTTGATGGAGGACGACCGGACCCTGCGATCAATGCGGGAGGGCAATCGAGCGGCCTTCCGGCGGAAATTGGAAGAGGGCAGGTCGGGTCGTCCGGACCCGTGCAGGGCGTTGTTGATACCGCTTCCTCTTCAACGCTTGGTGGTCACAGTCAAGGCAGCGGAGACGATCCGCATCGGGGTTCACCTGGCGCAAAGGAAGTGACGGCCGGTGGTCATGTCCCGGAACCGCAAGCCGCACAGAGCAGCCCCTTGGTAACACCGGGCCCAGGCGGTTCGGTGCATGGACACTCTGCGTTGTTGACGTCGAACCATCCGGAGTCTATTCGAGAGTCGGCGCCCAATCCGCAGCCCAAAGAGCTGACATCACCGCGACCTGAGGACGCAGGTGCACGATTGCTTGGAAGTGCCATGCGTGGTGACCTGAGGGTGGGTGTGCACACCGAGGCCTTCGGGCGAGTCACGATTCAGACGAATGCTCAAGGTGGCCAGCTTTCGGCGCAATTGTTGCTGGAGAATGCAAAGGAAAGCGCGACACTCGCAGCACATTTGCCGGCGGTAGAGCAGAAGATCGTCGAACAACATGGGCTAGCCACTTCGGTTCGTCTTGTCGGTGGCTTCGACGGGGGAGCAGGTGGTGGATCTATGGGGCGCGACCAGTCCGGTGCAGGTAGAGGGGCGCCTGAGAGGTATCACAACGAGGTTGCGATGCGGTCAGGGGTTATCGGGCATGACTCTTCGAATGAGAGTCAGGGATTGGAGACCGTGCTATCAGGGCGCCGTTATTCGGACCCATCAAGGCTTGATGTCACGGCGTAGAGAATCTGAAAGTTCATGCGCGATAGAGATCGCGAGAAGTCAGGAGAAGAGACTATGTCAGTGTCGGGCGTAAATGGCAGTAACAATTCAGTGCAGACCAACAATAGTCAGGATGCGACGAATCCTTCAACGGATAGCAGCCTGCAGTCCATTGAGAGCACGTTTCTGACGTTGCTCGTTCAGGAATTGCAGAACCAGGATCCAACTGCGCCGATGGATAGCACGCAGATGGTCGGACAGATGATCTCCCTGAACCAGTTGGATCAGCTCGCCAGCATCAATCAGGTAGTGACGAACGCATTCGGAGCTTCACCGGCAGCGGTTGCTGGTGGCCCTTCGGGAAACTAGCAGCTGGTGTTCGAGCTCGACTAAGCACATTCAGTGAACGACCTGCTTGAGCAGGCCGGTATATAAAGGCAGCTATTTTTCTTCAAAAATTGCTGCAGACGATCAAGGAATTATCGCGGAGGAATTTTTATGTCCATGTCCACGGCACTTTCGGGGCTGAATGCTGCTGAGTCGGCACTCCAGACCATTTCCAACAATCTTGCCAACATGAATACGGACGGCTACAAGTCTCAAAGCACGACCTTCGCCGATCTGTTCTACCAGGCCTATGGCAACAGCGGAAGTGGCAATCCGATTCAGACGGGTCTCGGAGTGCAGGTGACCGGGATGTCGCAAGACTTCAGTAACGGCGCGGTTGCATCCACCGGAGTCAGTTCGAACGTGGCGCTGAACGGAGCCGGCTTTTTTGTCGTCCAGGACGCTGCAGGCGCGCAGACCTACACACGCAGTGGCGATTTCACGACGAGTTCCGCGGGTCAGCTGATAACGCTCGGAGGCCAGACAGTCATGGGGCATCCCGCTGTGAATGGTGTTGTCTCTCCGAACTCCGCTTTGCAGCCGATCAATGTTGGGGCGGGAACGACGGCCCGTGCGGCGGCGACGTCGAACTTCTCTCTGACGACGAACCTGAACGCATCGACTGCGGTGAATGGAACCTTCCAGTCGCCGATCAGTGTGTATGACTCTTTAGGGAACTCCCACGTCTTGACCGCCACTTACACAATGAGTGCGCCCGGAACGTGGAACTACCAGATCACAATTCCTTCAAACGAGATCCAGGGAGGCACCGGGGCGACAACCACGGTTGGAACAGGCACGCTGAGCTTCGACAGCTCTGGACAACTCACGTCTCCGACGAGTCCAGTCGCGCTCGCCGTTGGTCCGCTTGCTGACGGGGCCGCTGCGCTGAATGTGAACTGGAATCTCACGGACGCAAACGGAGACTCGCTGTTGACCCAGACCGCAAGCCCCTCAAGCAACAACGCAACGAGTCAGGATGGATTTGCCGCTGGCGTACTGAATACCTACTCGATTCTGTCGGACGGCACTGTAGAGGCAACATTTTCGAATGGACAGACTGAGGCGATCGGGCAGATAGCCGTCGCGAGTTTTGCGAACCCGGAGGGTCTCACTCTGGATGGAGATAACCAGTACTCGGCCACAGCTGCCTCAGGTGCGGCGGTGATCGGAGCGGCCGGTACGGCTGGGCGTGGAACGATTGCAGGGTCTTCGGTTGAGCAATCGAACGTCGATATGGCGACGCAGTTTTCGGATTTGATCGTCTATCAGCGCGCCTATGAGGCCAATGCGAAGGCGATCACTGCCTTCGATCAGATGGAGCAGGCGACCCTGCAGATGAAGAGCTAAGGTCGCCGGAGCGCGGAACATTAGAGCCCACTTAGTAAGTCGTCGCCTTCAACGACGCGTGCGACTATCTGGCTGGCTTTCTCGGGCGGAATAATCGCCGAGACGACACGCCGAACTAAGGGGGCTCTAACGCTTTGGAGCTCGCCTGGCTAAAGCGGCGGATCACATGCATCTTTGCCAGCGTCCACTTCCTTTGGTTCTCAGCAGATGCATCGATGTGCCACAGGGCGGGGTGGGTTGGCATAGCGATTGCAGTAGCTACTGATATCGCTGGTACCGGCACATGGAGGTGAAGTATGAGTGAAACGAAATCAGAGCAAGGTGTCGAACTGGAGCTGGCTCTCCAGCAGACTGCCGCGAGCGAGGCAGGTGATCCTCTGCTGCGAGCTCATATGCTGCCATGTCGACTGGTGCTGGAAACACTGGTGACCAATTTCACTGTTGGAACACTCATGCAACTGGAGCCTGGATCTGTCGTGGAGACTGCGGCGCAGCATAATGAGGATTTGCTGCTCCATGTAAACGGGCAAGTTGTCGGAACGGTCAAGTTTGACGTCACCAGGGATCGGCTTGCGGTTCGCCTGACAGGTGTCGCATGACAAGTAGCAGTGATGCGACAGGTGGCCCGGTCTCGAAGGCATTGTCGGCGGACTTTATATCCGCAGGGGGGAATGGTCGTACCTATAGTGCGGTATTGCTCCAGGTATGGAAATGGCTGACCCGGCACAGCCGAGGCGTTCTGACGCACAGGGTGTCCAGACGCCTGAAGGTTGCAGAGACCGTGTCGCTCGGCGAGAAGAGATTCGTCTCGATTCTGCAAGTGGACGGCGAACAGTTCCTGGTTGGTGGAAGCCCGTCCAACATTGTCCTGCTAGCGAAACTTGATGCGAAGCAAGAAACTCCAGGAGCGGGATCCTTTGAGAGTGTCTTCTCGCGCGTGGGGTTTGGGGTTGGAGGGGGCGCGGGGAAGAGTGAGATTTCGGCCGAGGTGATGCAATGAGCGGCCGAACCGTTTGTTCCGGGATACTGTTGATCGCCATCCTGTGCGGATCGTGGAGTTCACAAGTATTAGCGCAGTCGGCACCGGACGCCCCGACGCCGTTTCTTAACTCCAATCCAACTTCATCGTCCATCAACCCGGATATCCCGTGGTCTTCCAACGGCACATCGAATGACGTGCTGCGGAGTATGACAAATCCGCTTAGTGCCGGAGCTGGCCGCCCGGCAGACAGCTCCGCTGGTTCGGCCGCGAAGGCGGGTGCACCGATTAACGGGATCCAGATTACGGGGCTTGGAAACAGTTCTGCGCCCTGGACGATTGTCGTTCTGCTCACCGTCCTCGCGCTGATTCCATCGCTGATGATCTGCGTCACGCCGTTCGCGCGACTGCTTGTGGTGTTTCATTTCCTTCGGCAGGCACTCGGGTTGCAAACTACACCGTCGAATCAGACGCTCATCGGCCTATCTCTGGTGTTGACGTTCTTCATCATGCAGCCGGTGGGCGAGCAAATCTATCGCGACGCATTTGTTCCTCTCGAGAGTGGCAAGATCAGCGCGTTCGATGCAGTCGATCGAGGGTCAGAGCCGCTGCGTCACTTCATGGCGCACTACGTGCGTGAGAAAGGATGCGGCCCTTTTCCTGGATATTGCGCACGTGCCACGCCCCCGCACCGTAGATGACATTCCTATGCGGGTTATGATGCCCGCCTATATCGTCTCCGAGCTTCGCGCTGGCTTTCAGATCGGAGCGGTCCTGTTTCTGCCTTTTTTGGTCGTGGATATCGTAGTTGCCTCCATTACAAATGCCGTTGGCATGATGCAGTTGCCACCCGTCGTCATCTCAACGCCACTCAAACTGATGCTGTTCTTGATGGTGGATGGCTGGCATCTTCTGATTGGTGCCCTCGTGCGGAGCTTCAGCTGATGGGCACTGATCAAGTCATCACGTTAGGCCGCGCCATGCTGATCGAAGTGGCGATACTGGTTGCCCCACTGCTGTTGATTACGGTGGCGGTGAGCTTTCTGGTGAATATCGTGCAGGTGCTCACCTCGTTGCAGGACCAGACTTTGTCTGCAGTGCCACGTCTTCTCGCAACGGGCGTTGCTCTGTTTGTGCTGATGCCGTGGATGTGGCGGCATCTTGAGCTCTATACGTTGCGTCTGCTCTCGGACTTTCATGGGGTACTCCAATGATCGAACTACCCCTTGACCGGATTATTTTTGTACTCCTCACGATCTCGGTGAGGGTGACGGGTCTCATGTTATTTGCTCCTTTTTTTGGGAGTATGGCGATACCTCCGCGGGTGAAGGCCGCATTCGTTGTAGCGTTGACCATTCTCCTCTACCCGGTACTGTCGCCTCGACTGGTACTGCCTGCGCTGGACCATTGGCCAACGCTCGTTGTGCGTGAGTTGCTGATTGGGGCAGCTATTGGAATCGCCAGCAATCTGGTCTTTGACGCGGTGCAGATGGCGGGCCAGGTGCTGAGCACGCAGATGGGGTTCTCGCTTGTGAACCTTATAGATCCTCAGACACAAGCTGATTCGACGGTGATTTCAATGTTTCACCAGACGATCGCGATGCTTATCTTTCTGCGGCTCGATGTCCACCTCTGGCTGCTTCACGCACTTGGCCGGAGTTTCCAGTTGCTGCCGCCCGGGGATGTGAGCCTTTCCGGGGATTTCGCTTTAGCGACAGTCCGCGCGGGAGGCGCTGTATTTGCGCTTGGATTGCAGATGGCCGCCCCGGTGTTCTCGGCCACGTTGCTGGCCGACATTGTTCTGGGATTGCTGGGTAAGGCATCGCCGAATATGCCGCTCATGTTGCTGGGGCCACCGATCAAGACGCTGCTTGGTTTGGGAGTGCTCTTCGCGGCCCTGAAATATTGGCCGGCGATGCTCGACCGCTTCTTTCAAAGCTCCTCTGAACTCTCAAATCGCTTGTTGCTACTGGCGCGATAGATCATGCCCGAATCGGACAAGACACAAAAGGCAACTCCACACCGACGCAAGAAGGCTCGAGAACAGGGGCAGATCGCCAGGTCGCGCGAGGTTGGAAATGTGCTTGCACTCGTCGGAGCTGCCACGACGTTGGCCATATTATGTTCCGACCTCGTGCCGCGGTGGGCGGCCTTCTATCGGGGCCTGCTTATTGCGGCCTGCGACGGAGACATCGGCGCAAGCGGGCCGATTTGGTTTTGGAGTGCAGTGGAAGTACTGCGGTGGATCGTGCCGATCCTTTTGGTCGCGATGCTTCTTTCGGTCAGCGTGACCCTGGCCCAAGGAGGTCTGAACTTTGCACCCGCGGCTCTAACGCCGAAGTTCGAGCGGTTGAGCCCGGGAAATCGGCTCGGGCAAATATTCTCCTTCGTTTCGCTGGGCAATCTGTTGAAGTCGCTCCTCCCGTTCGCAGCCATTGGACTATTTGGCTTTGGTGCTATCAGGTCGCACTGGAGTGAACTTGCGCAAGCATCGGGTGAGGATCTCCGGACGCTCGTTATGACCGTTGGCGAGATTCTTCGAAGCGTACTTTGGAAAGCTGTGCTCGTCCTGATTGCATGGGCAGGCGTGGACTATGTTCTGACCTGGAAACAAACTGAAAGCAAGCTCCGCATGAGCCATGACGAGGTAAAGCGCGAGCACAAAGAGAACGAAGGCAATCCGTTCACCAAGGGGCAGGTGCGCAGAAGGCAACGCGCAATGCGAAAACGAAAGCCACTCGAGGCGGCGGCAAAGGCCACCCTGGTTATAACAAATCCGACGCACTTTGCTGTGGCGCTGCGTTACGAGCAATCGATGAGGGCGCCCGAAGTAGTGGCGAAAGGGAGAGATCTTCTGGCGCAACGTATCAAGGCAATTGCGCAGGATCACAATGTTCCGATTATGGAGAACAAGACGCTGGCGCGCGCCTTGTACAGCGCAGTTGAAGTGGGGCAGGCGATTCCGTCGGATCTGTATCAGGCGGTCGCAGAGATTCTCGTTGTTGTGTTTCGTGCTGAGGCGGAGCTGCGCGAACGTGAGGCTATGCGCAGTCGGAGAAATGCTGCTGGAGAGGTTGTTAATCCAAGATGAAATCGAAGAGTGTTCTTAAGCTCCTCCACGGACTGGGCGATTGGGCTGTGCCCTTGGCAGCTGTATGCATGATCTTTGTGTTGCTCGTGCCAATGCCGAGCTTCGTGCTGGACCTGCTTTTGACATGCAGCATTGCGGCCTCGGTCCTTGTGTTGCTGACGGCCATTCAGGTTCTTCGCCCGGTTCAATTCTCCGTGTTCCCGAGCCTCATTCTGCTCCTAACGTTGACCAGGCTGTCTCTCGACCTTGCGAGCACGCGGCGAATCCTCCTGCATGGCAACGAGGGTCCCTCGGCCGCGGGAGCCGTCATCCAGGCCTTCGGGCAGTTCGTAATTGGCGGAAATTACATCGTGGGCTTTGTGCTCTTCCTTGCGCTGATTGCGATTCAGTTTCTCGTGGTGAGTCACGGAGCTGTTCGCACGGCTGAAGTAACCGCGAGATTCACGCTGGATGCGCTTCCCGGGAAGCAGATGGCGATCGACGCTGATCTGAATGCGGAATTGATTAACGAGGAGCAAGCGCGAGCCAGGCGCGAAGCAGTGGCACAGGAGGCAGAGTTTTGCGGGGCGATGGACGGAGCGGCGCGCTTCAGCCAACGTGACTCGGTCGCCACCATTTTGATTTTGGCCATCAACATTATTGCCGGCTTCATGATTGGTGTGTTCCAACAGGGAGTTCCGTTTGTCGAGGCCCTGAAGACCTATACGGTGTTGACGGTTGGAGATGGACTAGTTTCCGTCCTGCCTTCGCTTCTCGTGTCCGTTGCCGGTGGAATTGTAGTGACCCGCGCAGCATCGAAAGAGACGCTGGGAATCGATATGCGCCGGCAACTCGTCAGCCAGTCGATGCTTCTTTGGATTGCGGGCGGTGTACTTGTTGCACTTGGTCTGATTCCGGGTCTACCAAAGATCTCGTTTTTTCTCCTGGGTGGCGGCCTGATGTATGGCGGATATCTGATTAAGACGCCCGCGAAGGATACGGCTGCAGCCCAGAGTAAGGACGCGAAGTCATCGACTGCCAAGGGAAATGCAAGCGCTGACCTGGTCGAGGGTGTGCTCAAACTCGACGAACTAACGCTGGAGGTTGGATCCGGTCTGATTCCGCTTGTGGACGAGAAGATGGGCGGCCAACTGATGAACCGGCTCAAGGGCGTGCGCAAAAAGATTGCGCAGCAGATGGGCTTCCTGGTTCCCCCAATTCACATAACGGACAACCTGGCACTTCGCGAAAACGAGTACGTTCTGCTCCTGCGAGGGATCGAGGTCGCGCGATGGGCGCTTCGCCGTGGTCTCCTGCTAGCCGTCAGTTCAGAGCCGGGGACGGTCGATCTTCCCGGCACCGAAACCCAAGAACCTGCATTCAATGTTGCGGCAAAGTGGATATCTCCCGACCTCCAAGCCCAGGCAATCGCTCGTGGGTGCGCTGTCGTTGAGCCGACGTCCGTGCTGACTGCCCACATTGCGGAGGTCATACGCACGAATGCGCATGAGCTTCTTTCTCGAAGCGAGACGAAGCGGCTCATCGACCGGCTCAACGATTCTCATCCGAAGCTTGTTGAAGAGCTAATTCCGAAGCTCCTTACCCTCGGTGAACTGCAGCGGGTTTTGCAGGCGTTGTTGCGTGAACAAGTATCCATTCGCGATCTCGGAACGATCCTGGAGGGGCTAATCGAAGCGGCTGCGACGAATAAGCACCCTGTTGCACTTGTCGAGACCGCGCGCCAGGCATTGAGTCGCGCTTTGGTGAGCCCGCTACTCTCGCCAGATGGCGAACTGAAAGTAGTCACCCTGGACTCGTCCATCGAAGAAGAGTGCGTGCGAGGCGCTAACTTACAGCCGGGCCAGGTTACATCGAGTGCATTACAGGTCTCAGTTGCACGCAAGGTTCTGGACGGACTCCGCAGCAGCTTTGGGCCTGAGATCAGCAGTGCCCCGCCCATACTCCTTTGCGCTTCACCCGGGCGGTTCTATCTGCGACGACTTTTGGAGCCGTTCCTGCCGAAGGTCGTCGTGGTGTCCCCTGCAGAGATTCCGCCAGTGACACAAATCCGATCACTCGGCGTAGTGCGATGACAGTTTCGGGGTCGCAAACGGTTCAAGAAGGTACAGTCGGTGCCGATAAGAGACGTGGGAGCAGGCGATGCGTGTGGAAACGAAAAGAGAAGATACCTTGCGAGAGCGCACAGTGACGTCGTGCAATTTCCGAGCGTCTGGACTCCTTTCGAATGAAAGCACTCGCCAGCTGAGGAGCATGCATGAAACCTTTGCACGCACTTTGTCGCATTCTCTTGATCTTTTCTTAGGATCACCAGTCGAGGTCAAGCTCACAGGAATCGACCAAATTGGGGCGCGCGAGTTTAGCGCAACGATGGCGTCGGGCAGCTATTTGGTCCCCTTCAGCCTTTTGCCGACGCAGGAGAGAGTGATTGCCAAGTTTGAGAACGGCCTGTTATTTCCTTTGCTCGATTTGCTCTTAGGAGGGCCAGGTGAACCAGTGGAACACATTCGCGAGCTTACGGAGATCGACGAGGAGCTCTTCCGGAGTGTGACGGAGCTGATTGCGGCACAATTGGAGCGTGCGTGGAAGGTCTCGACCGTCTCAGTAACTCCGTTGCCCTCTGTAAAGCCCGTTTTAACGGGGCAAGTATTTGCCTTGGAGGAACGTGTTGTCACG
The DNA here is from genome assembly GCA_963827415.1 of uncultured Acidobacteriaceae bacterium. GTDB lineage: Bacteria > Acidobacteriota > Terriglobia > Terriglobales > Acidobacteriaceae > Granulicella. The sequence goes on along the minus strand of CAWHBA010000028.1, from coordinate 169,366 downwards.
TTGCAATTCGAGATCCGACTTGCTACCACAGTGTCTGCTTTCGCGCTGGCATTGCCAATGAGCTTCTCGGGGGGCCTGGTACGCAGCCACAGTGACGCCGGGCGGCGGAACGATGCTCATGCGAACGCACGCCTTCGCTTTCGTGAGCGGGTGCTGCAGTGTGACATGCCGCTGACCGTTGACTTGGCGGAGCTGAGTATTCCTCTGGGGGATGTAGTTGGGCTTGAGGCCGGAAGCGTGCTGAATCTCCGAACGCCGGTTCAAACGCCGATTGTGCTGCGGGTTGGTGGTCATCCAATCTTCGAGGCAACCCCGGTCCGCAGGGGTGAGTACAAAGCGGCACAGTTGGACTGTGCGCTGAAATGCGAGGTCTGAGTGATGCCAATAAACAATGAGGCAGCGAAGGTGCATCTTGTCACCTGTCTCGCCGATGCGCTGCAGAACTCAATTAGCGTGAAGCGGGGTGGGCAGTGGTTCTGTGCCGCGTCGACGGCGACAGGTGAGCATGAGTCTGTGGCCGAGGCCAGCGGATCTCTTGTGATGCAGATACACCTCCGCGGAACGCTGCACGGTGAGTTGCGGATCGAGATGACTCAGGACGACGCGAGGTCATTGTTTGGGCCGGACGGAGCAGAGCTCGTCGGGGACGCGTGGCGGCAGATCATGGAAGGGCTCGTACAGCGGTTACCAAAGCGCGCGGTCGATGCCGGCATGTTTGCCTTCAGCGTCGAATCCTGTGACCTGGCCGAGCCATCGGGAGACTATGCCCAGATCGGGAGAATAGAACTAGGCCAGTCGGACCGAATACATTGCGCTCTGCGTGTACTGGCCGACAAAGAACTGGCAGAGAGCTTTCGGGTTGCCGAATGGAGCGGCTCACACACGGCAAGGGACAGCACAAGGCAGACGGTTCCACGCGACCTCGGACGCGTCATCGATGTGCCGTTGACGGTTACCTTGCGCTTCGGACAGCGCAGTATGCGTCTGCGCGATGTCCTCGAATTGAACACGGGAGCACTGGTGGAGTTAGATCGCCAGGTGGAGGATCCAGTTGATCTCATATTGGATGAGCGAGTGATTGCTCGAGGCGAAGTGGTTATCGTCGATGGGAATTATGGCTTGCGTGTTACCGAAATCGTCGAGCGGCCGTCGACCGTTGTGCTCTAGCGGAGTTAAGAACTTTCACGAGGTCGAGACTTAATGACTCCCAATTGAGAGCTCTCTAGCTCCTTTGTGGCATGCAGTTCCGAAATTTGTTGAGAAGCCGGCGCCAAGTCGGCCGATAAGACACAGAGAGGGCTAACGACGGTCACATGAATAGTGGACTCTATGGCGCCTGTGCTGGCCTGATGGCACGAACCCAGGCATTGGACACCATCGCTGCCAATGTGGCGAATAGCAGTACTGCCGGATTCCGCGGGGAGGAGAACGTCTTTGGTACGGTTCTGGCCGAGGCAGGTCGACACGGCCGGATGTCTGCGCTGAACAAAGCTACAAATTCGTTCAGCCAGATTGGCGACACTCAGATGGACACGACACAGGGAGTGATCACTCGCACGGGGAATGATCTAGATCTCGCGATTGAAGGTCCCGGCTACTTCAAGGTAAAGAGTGCCACTGGTACCGCATATACACGGGATGGGCATTTTCACTCAGATGCGAATGGAAGGCTCGTCACAGACGCAGGGGAACCAGTTCTCGGCGATGGAGGAGAGATCCGCTTGACGAAGGGAAAGGTATCGATCAGCGCAAATGGAACGATCTCATGTGACGGAGTCATCTCAGGAAAGTTATCCCTAGTGACATTTCCGCCGGGCACAAAACTCATCAACCATGGTGCGTCCCAGTATGGAGCACCGGTTGGAAGTGAAATTCCGGCTTCACAAGCCTCCTTGCAGCAAGGCGCCCTGGAGGGCTCGAATGTGAGCCCGATGGAAGGTGTCGTGCAGCTTATTACGGCTCAGCGCGCCGCGGAATCAATGAGGCACGCATTGACGCTAATCGATGGAGAGATGGACAGGGCAACGGTGCAGGACCTGGCGAAGGTTGGCCAGTAGCACGTCCATACAAATGATTTGAGGTTAAGAGCATGATTCGCGCGCTATATACCGCTGCGACCGGAATGAACGCCCAGCAGATGGACCTGGACAACATCGCGAATAATCTCGCGAACTCCAGCACAACAGGCTTTCAGGAACGGCGGATGCAGTTTACGGACCTGCTGTACCAGAACGAAATAATGCCCGGTGCGGCCTCCACACAGCAGACAACCGTTGCGGCAGGTCTTCAAGTGGGTCTCGGTGTGCGGCCCGGATCGGCAGAAATCATCCAGACACAAGGTGAGATCCAGACAACGGGGAGTCCTTTGGACATCGCCATCCAGGGTGGGGGTTTTTTTCAGATAGAGCTGCCCAGCGGGCAACTCGGATACACGCGCGCCGGTTCCTTTCATCTTGACTCGCAGGGCAACATCGTGACGCCCGATGGAAACCAGCTGCAACCGACGATCACGATCCCGCCAAATGCGACAAACGTGTCCATTGGAAGCGACGGCACTGTAACGGCGACCATCCCGGGCCAGGCGCAAGCGTCCAACCTGGGAATAATTCAACTTGCAACCTTTCCGAATGCAGGGGGATTGAACAGCATCGGAAAAAACATCTACCTCCCGACCACCGCGTCGGGAGATGCGATTGTTGGAAACCCCGGAGGCGCAGACGGGCTCGGAACCCTCCAGCAGAACTCGCTGGAGCAGTCGAACGTAAGCGTCGTCGAACAGTTTGTCGACATGATCGTCGCGCAACGATCGTACGAAGCAAATTCACGTGTTGTGAAGGCGGCGGACGAGATGATGCAACAACTCAATCAACTGACGCAGTAAAGAATTGAGAGCCACACAATGTTTGGAGAGAGAAGCCACTCTCGCTTGTTCGACATATTGCCAACAGCTGCATTGCTGTTCCTGGCAAACGCGGCCATGGCGCAGGGTCTCATCGGCTCTCGTTACCCGATCTCCGAGTCGGACATCGCGAAGGGATTGGACGCTCTTGGCATAAGTGTCAATGCGTCGCAGATACATCTTCCTGCGCACATGAGTGCTGCAATTTCGTCACCGAAGCTGGCGATCGTTACGGCGCAGCCGCTGGGGAGCAACCAGATCCGCATTGAACTTCATTGCCCTACGGTGGAGGAATGCCTTCCCTTCTTCGCGACGCTGGATGTAAAAGACGCGAATCTGATCTCTGCGGAGATTCACTTGAAGACTGCTTCGGCAGCTACCGCCAGTCATCAGACGGCTATGCGGGCCGGCGGAGAATCGGTGAATCAACCGCGGCTAAGAGTCGGATCTCATGCGGTGATGATAATACGAGACGGTCACTTGAACATACACCTGCAGGTGCTGGCCATCGACAGCGGGGCAATAGGTCAGCAGGTGCGCGTCTGTACGCTCGATCGGAAGAAGGTATTCCACGCCACCGTGACCGGTGAAGCAACTGTGACGGGAGCAACGGAATGACGGCTATCGTTCGCATGTTGACGCTTGGCCCAGCACTGCTCGTGCTTCACCTAGGAAGTGCGTACGCAACAATCGGGCTCTTTCACAAGACGCCAAAGAAAACAACGGCTGAACTCCGCGCCGAATATTTGGCAAATGTATCGCAATCTGTCGTGGATAATTCTCCGCGGCATACATCCGGAAGCCTTTGGGCCCCTGATGCACTTATGGTCGAGCCGGCCGCAGATTACAAAGCTCATGCCTTGAATGACATTGTGACGGTGGTGGTATCGGTTCAGACCACTGCCGCCCAGAGTGGATCCGTAGATAGCGAGCGCAACTTTAACACGAATTCTGCGATCACCGGTATGGCGGGGGGCCTTTCTACCCAAGGTACTAATCCATTACTGGCCGCGTCGTCCTCGACAACGCTGAAGGGTTCCGGTAGTGCAAACTCAAGCACAGCGTTTTCTACCAGTCTTACCGGACAAATCATCGCCGTGTTGCCCAATGGCAACTTAGTGATAGAAGCTCATCGCCAGATAGACATGAACAATCAGCACGAAGAGGTGGTCGTGCGCGGAATAGCGCGCCCAGGGGATGTCACACCTTCGAACTCGGTGGCTTCCAGTTCCTTGAGTGCTCTGGAAATTGAGCTCAAAGGGAAAGGCATTATTTCGGACAGCATACGTCCCCCGAACGCTTTGACGCGAGCCATTCTGTGGCTCTTTGGGTTCTAGGCCATGTCTCATCATTTCTCGAAAACAAGGCGTCTTATCTTTACGACCGTTTGCGTCGTCCTTGTGCTTGCGGGCGGACTTCATGCGAACGCGAAGCTACGTGAAGCGCACATCCGCGACATAGCCGAAATTCAGGGTGTTCGTGAAAACCAGTTGATTGGCTACGGCTTAGTTGTTGGTCTTCAGGGAACGGGGGATCGTCAACAGACATACTTCACTGTGCAGACGCTCGCAAACATGCTTGCACGTATGGGGGTACAGATTCCGACCGGAACCGCGATCGTGAAAAATGTCGCTGCTGTGATGGTCACCGCCCAACTACCCGCTTTTGCGGAACCGGGCATGAAGATGGATATCACAGTTTCATCTGTGGGCGACGCCAAGAGCATTGAAGGTGGGGTGCTAGTCCTGACGGCTCTACGTGGCACCGACGGCCAGGTGTACGCAGAGGCCCAAGGCCCGCTGACTACCGGAGGTTACTCCGAAGGCGCCGCAGGCAACCTACGCGAGGTGAACTATCCAACAGTTGGAGTCATCTCGAACGGAGCGATTATCGAGCGAGCCGTGGGAACCGACCTTCATGGACTAAAGACTTTAACCTTTCTATTGCGGCAGGCCGACTTCACAGCGGCGCGCGATGTCGCCGATGTCATCAACAAAGATTTCAATGCGCCAGTTGCCACCGTGCTTGATAGTCGCCAGATTACTGTTGACACGCAGGCGACGAGCATGAGTTCGGTGCCACGCCTCATCTCCCGGATCGAGAATCTATCAGTTGCTGTGCAGGCTCCAGCCAAAGTCGTTGTTAACGAACGTACGGGAACGATCGTTCTGGGCGGCGACGTTCTACTGTCTCCAGTGTCGGTGCTTCACGGTGGTCTGCAAATCCAAGTGGACACGGTGGTGAGTGCGACAGAAGCGGCTCCAGGTTCAGACGCGGCGCCTGCCGTTGTGTCGAATACCTCCGTTCAAGTTCAGGATAAAGAAGCTAGCTCTATACGGCTGGAAAATGGTGCAGACGTTGAGGAGTTGGTCAAAGGACTGCATACGATCGGCGCAACCTCGCACGACATCGTATCGATTTTGGAGGCGATCAAGGCAGCAGGTGGGCTGCAGGCAGATCTGGAGGTCATCTAATGAACGCACTCGCGCTGAGCAATCTGCCTGCGACGGAGAATTTCGCCGCAAGGGCCGGCAACAATACGGAACGCCTGTCGTCCGCTGCGAAGGAATTTGAATCGATGCTGCTTGGCCAATGGCTGAAGGATGCGGAGTCCAGTTTCGGCAGTGTTCCCGGAAGTGAAGAAGATGATGCATGTGGGGAGCAGATGAAAGAGTTCGCGATGCAGCACGTGGCTGCTGAGATCACAGACCGCGGTGGAATAGGTATTGCACCAATGGTTGAAAGGGCTCTCGCGAAACAGGAGACTTCGAAGGTTCCGCAAGGTGGAGGAGAGGGACGCTAGTCCCGAAACTGTTCTATGAACCAAGGGAGTGGATCCTCCAATGTCGATGTCGTCACCGTTTGCGTGACGGTTCTCAGAGATCTCGAGCGGGAGATCCAGACAGCCACGAACGCGATCGCGTGCCATAGGCTGACAAACCTTGAGGAGAGCCTGTGGCGGCAAGAAACACTGTGTGCCAGGCTACAGCGGTCTATTTCCACAATCGCGCCAACTGTATTGACCGCCGGGTCGCGTGGCCTGATACGCGAAGCGGCGTTCCGTCTCCGGGAGCAGACGCAGATCTATGAAAAGCTCGCTACCAAATCGAGTCGATCAACTGCGATCCTTCAACATTTGTGTTCCTTATATCGAGATGCGTCACAACATCCGGGAAGAGCGATGTATAGACCCATCTCCCGCGAGGCTTGAGCATGATTGGACTGGGCAGTAGTCTCTCTATCGCGACAGAAGCATTGGGGGCGCAGACCGCCGCGCTGGAAGTCGCGAACAACAACATCGCGAATGCAAGTACGCCGGGTTATTCGCGCCAGATTGTCTCGCTCAGTTCCGTGGCGACTATCCAAAACGGCGCAACCGTCGACGAGGGAGTTTCATATCAGGGATTCACAAGTGTTCGAGATGCTGTCCTTCGCATGGCGATCGAGGCGGCGACCTCCGATCAGGGAAGTTTCACTGCGCAAAATACACTCCTGACACAAATCAATTCGGCATTTTCAGGAACGACGACCGGCATTGGTGCGTCTATCTCAGCGCTCTTCTCAGATATCTCTGCGCTCTCTGCGAATCCGACCGATCCATCGGCGAGACAGACAGTGTTCGTCGATGCCCAGGCGCTCGCGAATGCGTTTCATCAAGGCGCGGCCGCTCTGTCGAATGGCTCCAGTGCAGCCAATCAACAGGTGTCGTCAGCGGTGGCGCAGGTTAACGAACTATCGCAACGGATCGCCGCGCTAAACGGACAAATTGCCACTGCGGAAGCCGGTGGTGGAAGCGGCGGAACTCTGACTGATCAGCGAGATGAGCTGACCACGCAGATGGCGCAGTTGATTGGCGTTTCCACCACCCAGACAGCTGGAACGTCGACACTGACGACCACTAATGGATCTGCATTGGTGATTGGAGACTTCCCCTATCAACTGCAAGTAACAACGGCGACAGATGGAACGGCGCATGTGCTGGACGGGCAAGGAAATGACATTACGGATGAGTTGAGCTGGGGGCACCATTGGCGGCGCGATCACAGTTCGAGATAACACAATTCCCGCTCTATCGCAGCAACTCGATGCGCTTGCTTCACAGTTCGCCTCTGCAATGAATAGTGCCCAGTCCACCGGCTATGACCTAAGCGGCAATCAGGGAACCACAATATTTACGATTCCGCCGACCGGCAGCGCAGCCGCAGGAATCACGGTAGCGCTAACCAGCGGTTCTCAGATCGCAGCGAGTTCAGACGGCTTCGACCGGAAGCAGCGGAAATATCAAATCTCTGTTGACGGTGCAGTCGACCGATCTTCCGAGTGGCGCCAACCCGTCGGACAGCTACGCGAGCCTGGTTGGTAACATTGGCTTCGCGGGTTCACAGGTGAGTTCTGGCCTCGCTGCTACGACGTTCGTCTCTTCAGCAACTGACGTCACAGCAAGATAGTGAATCTGGTGTCTCCATTGATGAGGAGACGGCCAGTCTCATCCGATATCAACAGGCGTACTCCGCTTCAGCAAGGGTGATCTCAACCATCAATGATCTCTATGCGACGTTGATGAATATGAGTCTGGGAGGAGGCTAATGCGGGTTGACCCCAATCTGTCCTCACTTCTAAATACCGGAATTCAAGGTACCGAGCAAGCACTCAACACAGCTGTACAACAGCTTGCATCTGGCCAGCGGGTTAAGTGTCCCGTCCGATGATCCGGCCGCTGCTGCAGCGAACCTGCAGAGTCTTGCTGAATCCGCGAATGTCGATCGATTTACCAAGAACGGCGAAGCCGTGCTGTCACAGGCCCAGATGGCGGATTCGGCATTGAGCGATGTTGTCAACGAATTGAATCAAGGCGATTACGCTTGGGCCCAGGGCGCAGACGGGTCGATGACGAGCTGAAAATCGCGCGGCGATCGCCACCCAGGTGCAGAGTGTCCTGTCTCGGAAGTTGTCGCGCAGGCAAATACGACGTACAGCGGAGTCAGTCTGTTCGCTGGTACAGCGGCCGCTGTGCCGGCATTTGCGGCCGACAGCACCTCACCGACCGGATACTCGTATCAAGGAAATAGCGGTGTCAATACTGCAGTCGTCGGGGATAATTTGCAGATAAATGTGAACGTTCCTGGTGATCAAGTCTTTATAAATCCGAATGGAAATGTCCTGGGTTCACTTACGCAACTGGTCTCGGCCTTAGGAGCCGGAACGACGACCGGTATAGGGGACGCTGTTACTGCGGTAAAAAGGCACTCACCAATGTCAGACAACAGCGTGTACTCTACGCCGGCGTTGTGAATCAGATCAATGCCCAGGAGAACTACCTCTCACAGGAGACGATCTAACTCGACTTCGCAACAGCGCTCGCTAACCGGCGTGGACATGAGTGTCGCTATTTCCAACCTGACACAGGCCCAAATTGCCCACAGTACGATCCTTGCGGCAGCTGCAAAGGTCTTGCCGACCTCGCTGCTTGACTACCTGAAGTAGGCAGAGCGGTGCGACAGGTGCATTGTTTCGCGCCATAAGTACTGCAGATTAGTTAGTTGTCGATAGTTGATGAAGGCGCAGAGGCATCAGGCGCTCAGCCTTAGATAAAGGAGCAATCAGTGGCACTCACTATCCTCAATAACCTCTCGGCCATGAGCGCAGAGAATTCGTTGTCTGCGACCCAAATCCAATTTGCAGAACACCCTAACTCAACTTTCAACGGGACTCCGCATCAACTCGGGTTCAGATGACGCGGCCGGCCTCGCCATCGCCAATGGCATGCAGGCCAACATTGCAGCGCTGACACAATCAGCACAAAATGCAACCAACGGAATCGGCATGTTGCAGACAGCAGACGGAGCGCTGTCGCAGGTCACGACGCTGCTGAGCAGGGCTGTCACGCTCGCCACGGAAGCGGCGAACGGTGGTTTGAGCACCGGAGCCAATAGCCAGTCTGCAGCGCTTGACACTGAGTTTCAGTCGATTCTCTCTGAGATCAACCAGATCGGGCAGACTACCGATTTCAACGGACAGAACGTCTTCGCTTCCACGACGCCGAACTCGTTTACCTCGACTCAGGCCTCACTGGCCACGACTACGGCGCTGACCGCCGGTTCGAAGACGGTCATCAATGATTCCTCGACAGGCGGCACGTTTGTTTATACCGCCGCGGCCGGGGACACTGTTGCTGACCTGCAGACCGCGATTACCAATGCAGTTTCTGCCGGGACGCTGAGCGCCGGGACGACCGCCGACGTCTCAACTGGCCAGCTCGTCATTGCGACGACCACCTCGGGCGCGTCTCTGAATGTGACAACCAATGACGCTGTCCTTGGACCGATGCAGAATTCGACGACCGGAGCGAACAACTCCATCACCTTCATCAGCGATGGCACGCAAACCAGCGCGCCAACACGCAGATTCAGACGGTGATCAATCAGCTTTCGGCCTCGACACTGGGACTTGCGAGTTCGGACCTTCAGAACGATACGAATGCTGCTGCCGCGCTGACGGCAATCAACAGCGCCATTAGCACGGTCTCCGCCCAGCGTGGACAGATCGGCGCCTCGGTTAACCGGCTCCAGTCGGCCTCGAACGTCATGACGGCTCAGGTTCAGAATCTCACGAGTGCCTCCAACGGCATCATGAATGCCGACGTGGGGAAGACCGTGAGCAACATGACCCAGTACAACATCCTGCAGTCCACTGGCATGGCTGCATTGCAGCAGGCAAACCAGGCCCAGCAGGCAGTGCTGAAGCTACTGCAGTAACCAGTTGCAGCGGAACGGCCCAAAGATGCCGTTCCGCCGTGCGATTTATAGCAAGCACTGACTTAACCTTCGAGGACCTCAGGTATGGGCTCGGTATCGTCGCTGAATTCGCTGTTGTCCAGCGCATTGACCAATTCATCCTCGACGCAAGGTTCAGGAATCGATCTGAGCTCATTGCTTCAGACGGCGACTGGAGCTACGAGCGCCGGCATCGATGTAACCTCTGCAGTGACTGCAGCGCTTTATGCTGATCGGGCTCCCGAGCGGCAGTGGCAAGCCCAGCAGTCAGAAACTGCGGCTCAGATTTCGGCTCTCACCAACTCTCCAAACGGCTCTCTCTTCTGTATCAAATGATCTCGATGATCTCAACGACTTAGGCGGCCCGCTCGCTGCGCGCACTGTTTCATCGAGCGCGACTCAGGTCGTCGGCACCGCTACGCCGGGGACGGCCGTTGGCTCGCATTTGATCTCCGTGCAGAGCCTTGCGAGCAGCGCATCATGGTACTCACCGTCGTTGCCCAATAGCAGTTCAAACCTCGGGACGTCAACTCTTACAATCACCGGAGCAGACGGAACACCGACATCGTTCAATACCGGATCCGGTGTGAATTCACTTTCAGATCTGGCGAGTGCGATTAACGCGTCCGGAAGTGGAGTAAACGCCAGCATCGTAACCGACGCGAGCGGTTCACGGCTCGCACTAGTCAGCGCGACCACTGGGTCGGCGGCAGACTTTACCGTGAGCTATGGAGCCACCAGCGTTAGCATGTGGTCATCTGCGTCGCTCTCCAGTTCATCGGCCGCATTGTCCGCCAGCAGCTTTCAATTGAGTGACGGAACCTCAACTGCAACAGTCAATGTCGCTTCCGGCGACACGCTCTCGACGGTCTCGGGAAAGATAAACTCCATGGGTTTGGGCCTGTCAGCAACCGTTGTCACGGATTCTTCAGGTGCATATCTTCAGATTGCGGCGATGGGGAACGGGTACGGTCTCTGTCAGCTCGGATCCGACGTTCAGCATGACACGTGCCGGTATCGCGACGAATGCTTCGCTAACCGTCGATGGCATTCCGATTAGCAGCGCGACCAATACAGTTGCCGGAGCGATTGCGGGACTCACCCTGAATCTCACAGGTATAACCCCCGCCAGCAATCCGGCGACACTCACGGTGGCGTCCGATGCGACCCAGATCAGCCAGACCATATCGACGTTTGTTTCGGACTACAACTCAGCGCTGTCGCAGGTGAACTCTCAATTTACATATAGTGCCTCCAGCGGATCGCAAGGGGTATTGGGCGCTGATGGCTACCATCCGCTCCATGCAGAGCTGCTGGAAGGAATCGTAGCCTATAACTCGCCCAATGGACGCCGGCCCGGTCTGTTCAGTCACTTGAGTGATCTTGGTATCACAGTGAACGACGATGGGTCGCTGTCACTGGATGCTTCCAAATTGGCGAATGCCATGGGCAACCCGGAATCTGTCCAGAACTTCTTCCAGGGCACCGCATTGAATGGATTCGCCCAACAGTTCAGCTCGCGATCTCGGCCAATTCAATGATCCAGCGACTGGCGCGATCACCAAAGAGATTCAGAACCTGACCCGGCAGTACTCTGACTTGCAATCCCAGGTAAATGATTATGAGTCTGGATACATTGCATCGCAACAAACTGTGCTGACTGCGATGTACAGCAAAGCTGAGATCGCATTGCAGCAGCTTCCGGCAGAGATGCAACAAATTCAGTCAGAGCTCGGAAACAACGGCAATTCACACTAACTATCCGGCGCTCGCGGGTTATGAGGCGAGAGGGAACAATTGATGATCAGCAGTCTTCGCGCCTATCGTAACTCCGCAACTGAAGGAGCCAGCACACATTGACATCCTGCTGGCTTGTTATGATGCGATGGCCGAGGACATTCGGTTTGCTGGAAAATTCGCGGTGAAGGGTGATGTCGTTTCGAGATGCCGCCACTCCGAGCACGCTTTGCTGTTGATCGGGCATTTGGAGAGTTGGGTGCCCCTGCTTGATGATGCCGAACTGAGCCGCAAGTCTGACAAGTTTCTACGACATTTCTTCGCGCCGAAATTCTTCGGCTGCAGATCAGCAATGAACTCGAGGAATTCATGGCCCTTGCGCTCGTTGTGTGCGAAACCAGAGCAGCATGGCAAAAGAAGCAGAGCGCAAGACCGTCACAAGTCGGAATAAGTGCAGAACTCATCGTACTCAGTCGAAGGTTCAGGCGGCTCAACTTCGCGCTTGTTGGTCTCGGCTTAGGATCGAAGCTTCGCACCCCACCCGCCGCCTCCGGGAGTTTTAATTCTGAAGGCTGTGTCTGCCGGAAGATATTGACTGGATTTGCAGCCAATGGGCTCGGGACCGATTCGCTGGGAAGGCTGCGCTGTCACTCGACCGGGTGCTCCTACGCTCCCACCTCCGAGGCCATAGGGTGAATACTTCTGGCGATCGCAGAGCAGAGTAACTTGTGAGTCGCAGAGAAGCTCAAATTCGCGGATCAGTCCATCCCCTCCTCGAAACGTTCCGCTCCCACCAGATCCAGATCGATAGCCGTAATGCTTCATGCGCAAAGGATATGCAAACTCCAATGCCTCGATGGGAGTGTTCAACGAGTTGGTCATATGGGTATGAACTCCCGAGGTACCGTCACGGAACGGCCCCCCACCCATCCCACCCGCGATCGTTTCGTAATAGGTAAACGGGAGCCGCGTGCGAGGGTCGACACCCCCAATGGTCAAATTCGACATCGTACCCGCGCTCGCAGCCGGGATTCTATTCGGTGCAGCCTGCGCCAGCGCGCGTAAGATCGTGTCGACGATGCGTTGAGATGTTTCTACATTGCCGCCGGCGACAGCGGCAGGCGGCTCAGCATCTACGACAGAGCCCCGCGGTGTTATCAGCGTCAGAGGGCGCAGAGTGCCTGCGGTAGTCGGCGATCCATTCGGCAGGAGACAGCGGAGAACATACAGGCAGGCGGAAAGAGTGATTGCCCGGACCGCGTTAACACTACCCTTGACCTGATCGGATGTTCCCGAAAAGTCGATCTCCATAGTCTCCGCAGTCGGATCTATCCGGAGAGTGACAGCTATCCTTATTTGATCCGAGGACACGCCGTCGTCATCGAGGAAGTCCTCCGCGAGGTATTCTCCGGCCAATAGGGATCGAAGCTCGGCACGAACAAGCCGCTCGGAATAATTAAGCAGTTGATCGGATAAGTATCGAAGATGTTTCGGTGTTGAGCGCTCGCACAGTTGAAGCAGCCGTTGCTCTCCAATGCGGCATGCCCCCATCTGCGCGGCGAGATCTCCCTCACGTTCAGTGGGCGTTCGTACATTGAGAAGGATAAGTCGAAGAACATCCGCCTGAATGGTTCCTGAGCGAACGATGTGGATCGGAGGAATGCGGATTCCCTCCTGGAAGATCTCACGGGCCGGGCCCATCGAACCCGCAAACATGCCACCGACATCCGAGTGGTGAGCGCGTGTCGCTACATAGAAAGATGCTCTGTCCTCTGTCGATGAGAAGACCGGCATCACCATGGTGATGTCGGGTAAGTGCGTCCCCCCTTCATATGGGTCATTGAGGATCGCAATGTCGCCAGAATTCAGTGCTATGGAGTGAATCGCAGACGCCACGGACATCGGCATTGAGCCGAGATGAACGGGCATATGATCTCCCATTGCGATCACGCGGGCCTTCATCATCGAAGATCGCGCAAGAGTAATCGCGACGTTCCTTGATGTTGGGTGAAATGGACGACCGGCGAAGTGCCGCACCCATTTCCTCGGCAATCGAAGTCATTGCATTTTGGAAGACCGCCAATGCAACAGGATCCACCGTGTCGCTCATGCGCTTGGTCTCGCTTGGTCACCGGCATCATTCACAGTAATGAGTAGATTGCTCCTTCGATCGACTTCGAGCAAACAGCCCGGTGGAAGCACGGTTGTCGACGTATATTCGCCGATAAGAGCTGGACCCCGAACCAGATCTCCAGGCCGCAACAAATCGCGATTGTAGGTCGCCGCTGCGAACCATGCGCCGTCGAAGTAGATTTGGCTTGTACCGCAGAGGGCTTGTGAACCATCACCGGGTTGCGGAGCTGTCTCGGCAAATGTGAAGGACTCGGCGGTAAGGCGCAGCCGTACACGTACATTGACAATCTCAAGCTGCCTGCTTCGATCAGCAAAGCCGAACTGTTGTTCGTGTTGAAGGTGAAACGCCTCCGCTGTCTCTGAGGTGTATGGCACGTTCAGCTCGTAGCCCTGGCCTTTGTAACGTAGATCCACGCTGCGCTCCACGATAAGTGAGTCTTCAGCCGAGAACTCGGCGCGGGCCTCCGTCTGCAACGATTCGAAGTGCTCCTCCAGACTCTGCAGTGCCTCGCCGGGCAGCATGACTGTACGTGAACCCTCCCGAGTCGCATCTGCCAATAGAATTCCCAGAGCCGAGAGGGCGCCTGGGACCGCTGGTATGAGCACCTTCGGAATCTGCAAGGAACGGGCAAGCGCACACGCGTGAACTGGCCCGCCGCCTCCAAATGCCAGCAATACGAATTCGCGAGGATCATGCCCGCGCTCCACTGATACATAGCGGATCGCCCGCTCCATATTTGATTCGACGACTCGCAGAATGCCGGCGGCAAACTCCTCAACGGATTGGATCGCGCCCCTCATCTCTGAAAATGCTTTGCGTGCCCGCTCGACATTCAGATTGACTGAGCCGCCAATGAAACGCGCGCCATCCAGCCGCCCCAGAAGAAGATTCGCGTCAGTCACGGTTGGCTGATCCCCTTTCCCGAAGCAAATCGGACCTGGCTCGGAACCGGCAGACTCGGGGCCTACGCGAAGAAGACCTCCCTGATCAAAAGCGGCGAGCGAACCGCCGCCGGCTCCAATCGTATGGATATCAAGCATGGGAATACGAACCGGAACACCAGCGACGTGAGACTCACCTCGGAGCTGGGAACCGCCCCGGCTCGCGTCGAAAAGAAAGACATCCGTGGACGTTCCTCCCATATCGATACCGATCATTCTGTCTATTCCAGTCGCCGTTGCTATCTTCGAGGCGCCGACGACGCCTCCCGCAGGACCGGACAAAATCGTGCGCACTGGTTCCGCAGCGGCGGTTCCGGCTGAGATAATCCCACCCGAGGATTGCATGACATGGACACGGCTTCCGTCATGCTCGGTGACAATCTGACGCTCCAGCGACAGCAGGTATTTCTGCATCACCGGGATCAGATAGGCATTGACGACAACTGTAGATGCCCGTTCATACTCGCGGAACTCAGGGAGAATGCGATGCGACGTTGAAAGGGGCAAAGCAAGTCCACGGAGAGCCGCTTCCACACGGAGTTCATTCTGAGGACGGAGAAAGCTGAACAACGTGGATATGGCGATCGATTCCGCGCCTTCTGCTGCGATGCGTCCTGCCAGCGCCACCAATTCGTTCTCGTCAGGCTCACAGAGCAACTCGCCTTCAGCCGTCACCCGTTCGTTGACGCCAAATCGGAGCTCCTCTGGAACGAGGCAAACTGGTCCTGGGCTAGACAGGTTGTAGAGCTCTGGGCGTGCCTGGCGTCCGATTGCGATCGTATCTTCAAATCCTGAGGTTGTGACGAAGGCGACCCGGGCACCCTTTCGCTCAAGCATTGCGTTGGTGCCAACTGTTGTGCCATGACGGAGCTCGACATGCTGGAGCTTGCCGATCCTCCGCAGACACTCCAGAATTGCCTCGGCCGGATTGTCTGGCTTTGATCGCAACTTAAGAACGTGCAGCTGCCCGGCGTCGAGATAGACGCAGTCGGTGAAGGTGCCGCCCGTATCAATCGCTATGCGCAAGCAGGTAACTCGCCTGCAATCTTACTAGAGCAGAGGGAAAGGCAGTCCCTCATCGCGCACTGTCCGCCGGTTCCTTGTCCCAATTGATGTAGATGGGGTTGCCAATCATCCACAGTTTGCCGTCGGCCCCGTTGACTTGAGGACGGAACCAATGGCGACGCCCATCCGACATCCATCGAGTGTGCAGAGTTCCGTTCGCTTCATTCGATGCAGCAGGGGCCACCAACACGTGGCCGTCTTCAACCAGCGACATCTTCCCGTCGTCGGCACCCGTCTCATGCACCTCGAAGTCGACCGACGTTTGCTGTGCTGCTTCTAAGGAATCGCCCATCTGTGCCGTCGCGCGAGCCGTCTGTCCTGTCATCGTGAGCACTCGATCGCGAGAGGCAGTTGCGTCTATAAACACGTGTCCCGCGCGAATTCCAGCCAGAATCGCGGGCGTTGACAACTCTGTCGCATAAATCGCTGTCGTCGGATTGCCGACTGCACTCGGCCGATTTGGGTCACTCAGTGCATTGTGATTATCGCTGCCACCGATCCCGGTGAGGCGGTGACCTTCATTCAGTTGCTTATCCCAAAACGGAATGCCGTAGGTGCCGTCCAATTCGCTTCCGCCATTCACCGCTTCGACACCAGCAATCAATCCCATGTCCACCGCAGTCTTCGGAGTCCACCCGCAACCCATGCAGAGTTCGCCGGTGGGTGCTTCGGGATGATTGATGGAAACGAGTGCGCCTAGCTTCTGAGCGTCGCGTAAAAGCGTGTTCGTATCGGGCACGGTCCGGCTGCCCACGCGAAAATCGAGGTAGCTGGCGGTTCCAAGTAGATTCATATGCCCGTAGAACGTGGTGATCTCTCGTGCGGGAATCAGCAGGACCTTGTCGAAGTAGGGCTGTAGCTCGCGCATCGCGTCATATTGCGATGTGGCGTTGTGGTCCGAGATTGCAATGAAGTCGAGACCGCGACGCGCTGCTGCTTCGACCGTGAGAAAGACGGGACACGGAACCCTTTTGCCTGACTGGCTCGCGCACTGTCCATCACTATGCGCCGTGTGCATGTGCAGATCGCCGCGATACCATGCCGGTCCTGGGCGAAGTGGTGCACGCAGTGTCTCGGGCTCCTGCGAGACGAGCCCGCTGCGCGTGAAGTAGACCTCGGCCGTATAGTGCGAAGTCACGCCTGCGCGAATATTGGGGACACCGATGAGGATATTCCAGCTTCCGGCAGGCAGAGGTCCTGGCAGGCAAGAGGGTGTGGCGTCTGAGATGCCGACAGTCAGGGTTGACTTGTTGCCGCCGCTCCAGCAGCGCAGTCCGGCGGGGTCCAGAAGTCCCAGATCGAGCGCGGTGTGCTGCTCTCTTTCCGTGTAATGAAAGGTAATAGTGACACGCTGCACCCGTTCTGGCACTCTGAAGGGCACTTCGATATAGGTATTGTTCTGCGCGCCTTGCACGGTGCCCTGCAGCACCACATCCGCCGAGTGCCGGGTGTCATCGTGTGATTGAGCCCTTGCGGAAGGCAGGAGCAGAGCGCAGCCAAAGAAGATGCAGGATGCTTTCGCGAATCGGCTCCAGATGCTCATCACTCGATTCTCTGCGAAGAAGAACACAAGGGGAAAAAATACGTGGGGCAACCGAAGTTACCCCACGCGATGAGGAGACGATTCACTAGAACGAGAGCTTTAGCGCAAGTTGAAGACGACGCGATGCCTGAGATGCGAATCTCGTTGCGGTAATGACTCCGAAGCTGCTGCTCGTGAGACTGGTGTTGGACGGGTTCGCGAACTGAGGCGTATTCGTTGTGTTGAAGGCCTCAGCGCGGAACTGGAGGCCGATGGTTTCGGTGAAGTTGAAGTTCTTGAAGATGGACGAGTCAAGGTTGTTGAAGCCCGGGCCTCGTGCCTGCTGGCCGTTGCCGCCAAGAGGGGCATAGTTCGTCTGGCCGATCTGCGTTGCCGCCGGCGGATTCGCAAACCCGCCAATGTTCAGCCAGTGCATATAGTTGCGAGGGTTCGCGTAGATGCTCTGCCCCTTGACCACGTTCGCAAAGCATCCGAACGCCGAGGTGCCGGGGGAGCAACCCACGGTAAAGGGCTGACCGCTCTGGTGCGAGTAGATGAAGTTGAAGTTCCATCCGCCGAGCAGCGCATCTACAAATCGATTTGCGTCGGCGCCATACATGCGGCCTCTGCCGTATGGCACTGCCCAGGATCCCGATAGGTGCACGAGATTGGCCGCATCGGTGTCGCACAGCGCATAGTCGGCCGAGATACCCCAGCCCGGAAGCCACTCTGCGCGGTACTGCTGGTTTTGTGAAGACTGCGTATGCTGATCGCTCATGCATTTGGCCCACGTGTAATTCGCCAGCGCGGACAGGCCATAACCAAGTTGATGCTCATAGGTCAACTGCATTGAGTTATAGCTGCTCGTTGCATTGGTTGTTTCGTAGGTGGCGCCCCGCGCAAAGCTCGGATAAGGAATGAAGTTCTGCTGATTCACACTTGTCGGCAGAATCTGGCTTGGGGAGTTGTTGTATCCCAGGTTGTCCAGATGCCGGCCCATCGTTCCCACATATCCCAGTTGGATGGCATCATGCTTCGAAAATTGGTCTTGTACGGTCAGGTTCACCATCTGCACATACGGCGTCTGGAAGTTGTACTGACGCCCATATAGGTTCAAGCCCTGCCCACTGTTGATCGTGGGATCGGAGAGGTTGATCGTTGTGAATGACTCTTCCATCGTCGCTGTTTTTCCGTTGTTGAGCAGCAAAGGGTGTACGGAGTCCGGGCTGTTGAAGGTTGAGGTGTACACGAAGGGATAATTCGTGCCCAGCGTGCCGCCGTAACCCAAATTGCCGAGTGATCCATAGGCGATTCCATAACCGCCGCGGACGACGAACGTCGGAAATACGCGGAAAGCAAAGCCGATTCGCGGAGCGAAGTTGGCCTTTTGAGAATTCCCGAGCGTAAGGCTAGATACGCATTTCAGCGTGATGTTGCTGCTTGCCAGCAACGCGTCGAAGGATGCTGAGCGCGGGACAGCACATCCCTTATTGGACATGTAGTAGATGCCGGGAGCGCTGTTGCCGTTCGTTGGAACGAAGTTCGCCTGTCTGCCGTTGACCTCGGCATACGGAGTGAAGTAGTCCCAACGAAGTCCGAGGTTCAGCGTCAATTGTGGCGTCACCTTCCAGTCGTCCTGGAAGTACACGCCGTCGTACCAGCGCTGGTCGACAGTGGCGGCGATATTCGAGCCGGAATAGCTGCTCAGACCACCAACGTTATTAATGCCGCCCGTGACCTTGGAAGCTATTGGCACGAGCAACATATCGGCTAGACCATTGGTGCTCGCATTGTTGTTCGGGATGTCACTGTATTGCCCGTTGAAGTTAATGTCGCCACGGCCCTGAGGTGGCTGCGAGATATTGCCGTTGATAAGGACAACCTGCACGCCCATCTTGAAGTTGTGGTTGCGATAGACCTTCGTGACGTTGTCCTCACCTTCGATGCTGTACACGTATTGCAGAGTAGGAGTGAAGTTGCCGACTCCAATGTGTGTGAGCACATTTCCGCCGGATGTGGACGCAAATGTAATTGGTGGAAGGCCGCCGTTGTTAGCTACCTGCGGAATACCCTGGATCCCATACTGTGCGGGAATGCCAAAGGTGTTTCCGTAGACAGACCGCTGCAGTTTGTCAGCATGAACCATGCCGACGTGCATTTCGTTTGTGAAGTGTCGGAGTGAAAACGTGGGTATATCCGACAGCAAACGCATAAGCGGGGAAGCTGTCATTCCTTCCTCCAGTTTCACCGACGGCCACTCCAGGCAGGCTGGACGGAACGGTATAGTCGATGAGGCTCCGATCAAAGACGCCGAACAGAATGTTGTTCGCATTGAAGTTCTGGTCGATGCGGATGTCGTAGCTGTTCGTATCCTGCGGTTCTTTCGGAGTCCACGAAAAGTTGTTGTTGAAGTTTGAGGTATTTATGTTCTGCGCGGGAAAGACTCCGAGCAACTTGATCGCATTTGGGTCAATCCGGTTGGCCGGGATCATATTCATGTACGCCGTCAGCGCTGTGAAGTTGCTAATTCCCGTGACGCTGGTATTGCCGCCGTTGTTATAGAACGGATCGCGGACGAAGACTGCGGCGGTGCCTTTGTTGACGAGCCCCGAAATGGGATCGAGCGCGCCGGCGGCTACCTGCCGCGTCGTGGACGGATCAAGTACGGTTCCCCGCGGAAACACGCGCCCGAGAGCATCTGTTCCGGTCCCGGAGTTCATCTTGAACTCATCCTGAAGGTTTGTGAATCCGCTACTGACCATGGTCGGACTTGGGACTGTGCTGGTTGCGGGAACCGGGATGACGTACCGGCCGCCCTGGTAATCGGCAAAGAAGAACGTCTTGTTTTTGAAGACGGGTCCGCCCAGCGTCGCGCCGAACAGGTTTTGCCTGTATTCGGGCCTAGGTTGATGGTTCGCCCCGTTGAAGAAGAGGTTGGCGTTGAACACTTCATTCCGCAGATACTCCCAGACATCTCCATGGAAGCCGTTGGTACCAGATTTGATGGCGGCGTTGATAATGGCGCCGGTCGAGTGCCCGAACTCGGCATTGTAATCGCCGCTCTGCAGCTTGAATTCTTCAATGGCATCCGGTGGCGGAGTAACCGCTGCGTTGCTTCCGACCGAAGAACCGCCGTACATCTCAATGTTGTCGTTGATGCCATTCAGCCTGAAGTCGTTCTGCCACAGGTTGATTCCATTCACCGAGAAGAAGGCGCTGCTGGTCGCGCCGGAATCTCCGCTCGGCTGTCCGACAGGAGCTGTATTGACGCCTGCGGAGAGTTGCGCCAACGACGCCCAGTCGCGGGTCTGGAGTGGAAGATCATTCACCGTCTGCGAGGTGATCGTTTGCCCGACGGCTGCGTTCTCCGACTGCAACAGGGGAGCCGATGCAGTCACCGTCACCTCTTGCGAGACAGCGCCGGCGGTGAGCGGAATATCCACGGTAGCCGTCTGCTGGACGTGGATGTCGAGACCCTTACTGACAAACGTCTGAAAGCCGGGCTGCTCCGCCCGCAGCGTGTACGTGGCGGGCCGCATTCCGGAGAAGCTGTAGGTTCCAGTGGTGGTCGATTGGGTGGTTTCGGTGACGCTCGTCGCGTTGTTCGTCAGGGTGATCTTTGCCCCGGGAACCACGGCACCGGTTGGATCCGTGACCGTGCCCGTGACTCCGCCGGTATCAACTTGTGCGGAAACACAGGCCGGCAGGAACAGCGCAATGGCCAGCCAGAGAACAAAGACTAATTGTCTTATTGCAACGTAGGATTCGGTTCATCAGAGGACCTCCAAATTTTGCTCGAGTGGGAAGCGGTGCCATCGATGCGGGTTGCGATTGTTCGCTGCGAAAAGCTAACCCGATTATGGTGCGCCATGAGCTTACGTTAGCGCTAACGAAGTATGCAAGAGAAGTATGAACATTTTCAGTACATTTCAGTAAATTTCTTTAGAATTTCGCTTTCCCGCGGTTGTCGCGCGATCTGCTATAACGCTAATGTTTTGCGTCTATCTTCCGGGCCGGTTGTGCGAAAAGCAAAGCTTCTCCACCTGCGTATGCCTATCCGGCTCAAAGATATCGCCCGCGACCTCGGGGTCTCGCTCATCACCGTCTCCAAGGCGGTGCGTGGCATGGAGGACATCAGCGAAGAGACGCGTCAGCGCGTGCTCAAACGGATGGCGGAACTGAACTACAGACCCAACATGATGGCGCGAGGCCTGGCCAGCGGAAAGACGTACATCGTCGGCCTCATCGTCCCCGACCTTCTTCATCCCTTCTTTGCCGAATTCGCAAAGTCGCTCAATGGAGTCCTGCGGAAACACAACTACGGCCTGATCCTCACGTCCTCCGAGGAGGACCCGGAGATTGAGCAGCAGGAGATTCGAACAGTCCTGGCACGAGGAATCGATGCCTTGCTCATTGCATCCTGTCAGCCGACGTTGCAGGGCTTTTACGGGGTCGAGGACCAGCGCACGCCGTTCATCCTCATCGACCGCAATTTTCCGAGTCTGCGCGCGAACTTTGTCGGTACGGACGATCACGCGGCCGGTCTGATGGCGACTCGTCATCTGCTCGCCGCCGGCAAACGCCGGATCGCACACATTGCCGGACCTGAACTGGCTCCGGGCGCCGACCGTCTGCGGGGCTACAAAGATGCGCTCAAAGAGGTGGGCATCTCTCCCTCGCAACAGTTCATCATCTCGAATCCCAGGGTCGAGGAGATCGGTGAAGATGTCGGTCGAGATGCGATGCGAACGCTGCTCAGGACTCGCCCGCGCCCCGACGCCGTCTTTTGTTATAACGACCTCACTGCAATCGGTGCCATGCATGCCACGCTTGAAGCGGGTCTCTTCATCCCGCAGGATATCGCCTTCATCGGATGCGGAAACGTGCGCTACTCTGACTACCTGCGGATTCCGCTCTCTTCCGTAGACCAATCAACCGGCCAACTCGGCGAGGAGGCAGGAAAGCTCGCGTTGGCCCTCATCTCAAACGGAACAGTCCCACGCCCGCGACACATTCGTCTCGAACCGAAACTCGTGGTGCGTGCTTCGTCTGCATCCACGAACGCAATCGCTGGTGCCAAACCCGCGAAAAAAGCGAGCGCAAAACGCAGACACTGAACCAACGAACCACCGCATTCGCCTCAGGGGGATATGTTTAGGAGCCACATGAAAGTACGAAAGACAGCAGCCGCAGTTCTTACCGACGGTCAGTTTCTTGTTCCATTTCTCGTGGCGATTGCGGGCGCCGCGCTTCTCGTCTTCCTGCACTGAGGGAGTTGTACTTGACGACTATTGTGGACAAGCAATCCAAACATCGCCTCTCTCTACACGGCCTTGGTGTCATCTGCGGCCTGACGGCTGCAGTTTGGTTGGGTGCAGCGGAAGCTCCTACCAAGCTCGTCACGGCGGGGTTCTCACCCTTCGCAATATCGTCGGCCATGGTGTGCGGTGTCTTCCTTTCGCGCTGGACGTTTCCCACGTTGCTGAAGGGAACTGCATACGTCTTTGCGGATCTCGCAGACAAAAAGCACCTCATCATCTGGGCCCTCCTGGCAGGAGTTCTTTGGGCAGAGGGCAACACGCTCACGGTCTTCGCGGTGCGCGATGTTGGTCTCGCCGTCGCTTTCCCTTTGTGGAATGCGAACTCACTCATTGGTCTGCTCTGGGGCCGCGTGTTGTTTTGTGAGCTCAAGGGAGCGAATCGCAGCAACATTGCAAAGGTCGTCCTCGGGGCCGTGGCGATCGCGCTCGCTGCCGTCATGCTTGGATTCAGCACGGTTCAAGCCGGGGTAGGGCGGCACGCGATGCGAGGTGTCATCGCGGCCATCGGCGCGGCGCTCACCTTTGGCACCATGTACGTCCCTTATCGCAAGGCCTACCTCAGCGGGATGAATCCACTCTCGTTCGTGACCGCATTCACGGTTGGTGAACTTACAACCGTCCTCGCGCTCACATACACACTTGACCACGGAGTGCATTCGAGCGCGGTTAAACTTTTCCATCAGCCCGGCCTGCTCTTCTGGCTCTTCCTGGGTGGCTGCGTATGGGTCGTCGGCGACCTCTTCCAGCAGTTTGCAGCGAAGTACGTCGGCATTGGTCGCGGGATTCCGCTTTCGAACACAAATCAGTTGTGGGGTCTCGCCTGGGGCGCGCTGGTCTTCGGCGAACTCGCCGGCGCTGGCCGCGAGCGTCTGCTGCTGGTGGTGGGTGGGTCCGTCGTGATGATTCTCGGCGCGCTCGCCATTAGCACGGCCGTGGCTTCGGAGCAGGAGCAGCTTGCAACCAACGAAGTCGTCATGCGTGAATGCGAGCGTTACGGTCTCGATCATGAAAAGGTCGCGCTGTCGCAGCAAGGAGATGAACTGGATCGAGGAGCAGGCGCCAAGCGCTGGTGGGACTATGCAATCGTGCTCGTTTCCACCGGCATCTTTGTGTGGCTCGCTCTGCGCGCGGTGATACCGCCATTGCAGATGAACCTGTACTGGGTCGGAGTCCTGGCCGGAATCCTTTTGCTTGCTCTCGCGGCCGGAACCTATTGCCTCGGGAAGCGAACTCATTTCGAATAACCGACGGTGGTCGCTTCGAACGGGTTCATTGAACGAGTGATGAGAGTGTAACCGGATGGAGCATGTAGGAGTTCCTTGCCAGTTCGCAGAATGTCCGGACCTGTTCATCGGCCCAGACCTTGTCGCGGCCGAGTTCCTCAGCCATGATCTGCGCCGTTACGGTGGCTGCGCGTTCGGCTGCGCGTGCATTGAGCAACAGCGCACGAGTGCGGCGTGAGAGCACATCTTCCACTGTTCGCGCCATCTCTTGCCGAACAGCAAAGATCACCTCAGCCTGAGTGAAGGGCAACTCGTCATCGAGTTTCCCGGCAAGCGAGCCATCCGCCGCGATCAGATTCCTCACGTAAACAGCGTCGGTCCCGTAGCGAGAGAACACGTCGGCGTCGATGGCTGCCGCAGGTGCTCCGTGCAACTTCAACTCCCTCGTCACGCATTTCGCTTCTGCTAGCAGGTCTCTGCCGATTGCGAAATCGAGCGTGTCTTCAGCCATGCGGCGATAGGTCGTCCACTTGCCACCGGCCACGCTGATGAGTCCACTTTGAGAGATGTCGATCCGGTGTTCGCGTGAAATCTTCGCGGTGGTTGCAGCTTTTTCCGAGATCAGGGGCCGAAGTCCGCTGAAGATACTGAGGATGTCTCCCTTCGCGATCGGCTTGCTGAGGAAAGGGTTGATGGTCTCGATGAGGTAATCGATCTCCGAGTCCTCAAAGCCCGGCTCAACCTTCGGCTCGGTCGCAGGAAGATCGGTTGTACCTATGACCACTTTCCCGAGCCACGGGATGGCGAAGATGAGCCGGCCATCCTTCGTCTTCGGAACCATGATCGCGCTTTCGTCGCCCAGCACTTCATGAGGCAGGACGATGTGAGTTCCGCGGCTCACTCGAAGGAGTCCGGGACTTGCTGGATCATCTTGCTCGCGTATCTCATCAACGAAGATGCCGGTCGCATTGATGACGACCTTCGCACGAATCTCGTAAGTCTCTCCTGTCTCGACATTCTGAACGACTCCGCCAATAAGGCGGTCGTTCTCTTTCAGCGGTCGGAGAAACCTCACGTAGTTCAGCACGTTCGCACCGTGATCTTCTGCCGTACGCGCGAGCGCGAGCGCCAATCGCGCATCATCAAACTGCCCGTCGTAGTAAACGATGCTGCCCTTCAGGTCTTCTGCTTGTATGCCCGGCACCAGGCGTTTCGTCTCATCTGTATTCAGAATCCGTGTGCGGCCGACCGAAGAGCTGCCCGCGAGCAGATCATAGAGCTTGAGCCCGGAGCCGTAGAAGGGCAAATCGAACCACCGGTACGCCGGAGTGACGAAGGCGAGTGGATGGACCAGGTGAGGTGCGTTCTGCATCATGAGCTTGCGCTCGCGCAGTGCCTCGTAGACGAGATGCATCTGTCCGCTGACCAGGTAGCGCACACCGCCATGAACGAGTTTGGTGGCGCGGCTCGAGGTTGCCTGTGCGAAGTCCCCGGCTTCGACAAGTGCCGTACGGAATCCTCGCGTCGAAGCGTCCACTGCGATTCCAAGCCCAGTAGCTCCGCCGCCGACAACGAGCACGTCCAACTCGCCACGCAGAGAACGAAGTTTTTCGCTGCGGTCGGGCATCGGCGCAAGCTCCCTCTGCAAGAGGGTACGACAAGTTGTTCCAACTCTCACTTCGCTAGCGAAGCACAGGCTGCTTGCCAAAGTCTTTTCATCCCTTATATACAGGTTGCCGCGGTAAAACGTTCAGAGGAAGCCGCCTTCTACTTCGGCCAGCCTGGTCATGCAGGAGGCGGCTTTTTTCTTGATTTGAAATGGCAAGCGAGGTGAGGGATGTCTTCGCAGAAGGCTGGATACATCGCGGCATTAGATCAAGGCACGACCAGCACTCGCTTCATGGTCTTTGATCGGCGTGGCCGCGTCGTATCGATGGCGCAACGGGAACACGAACAGATCTTTCCGAGCCCGGGCTGGGTCGAGCACGACCCGATGGAGATCATTCGGCGGACACTCGAGGTGATTGAAGAAGCCGTCCAGCAGCGTGGACTTCGTCCGAACGATATTGCGTGCATCGGCATAACCAACCAGCGCGAAACCGCTGTGGTTTGGAATCGGCATACGGGGATCCCGGTATACAACGCGCTCGTCTGGCAGGACACTCGTGTCGCTGATGAAGTTTCCCGGCTAGCTGGTCAAGGTGGGCAGGATCGGTTTCGAGAGAAGACGGGACTTCCTCTGACCACATACTTCAGCGCGCTCAAGATTGCTTGGATTCTGGATCATGTGAAAGACGCGCGCGCAGCGGCGGAACGCGGCGACCTTCTCTTCGGCAACATCGACAGCTATCTTCTCTGGAACCTGACAGGAGGCGCGAAATCCGGTGTTCACCTCACGGATGTCACGAACGCGAGCCGCACGCAATTGATGAACATCAGCACGCTGGAATGGGATCCTGAGATGCTCGCGGTCTTCAACATTCCAGCCGGGATGCTTCCGGAGATTCGATCGAGCAGCGAGTTCTACGGCACTCTGGCGCACACCTCACTGGCCGGCGTTCCCATTGCCGGAATCCTGGGCGACCAACAGGCGGCCCTCGTCGGGCAGACATGCTTTCAGCCTGGGCAGGTGAAGAACACCTATGGCACGGGCTGCTTCATGCTGATGAATACGGACAGAATGAAGCGCTCAAAACATGGACTCCTGACGACAGTGGGCTACAAGTTCGGTTCAGGCCCGACGTGTTATGCGCTTGAGGGAAGCGTCGCGATTACCGGGGCGCTGGTGCAGTGGATTCGCGACAACCTCGGTCTGATCGAAAAGAGCGAGCACATCGAGTGGCTCGCGCAATCTGTGAATGACAACGGTGGGGTCTACTTCGTGCCTGCGTTCTCCGGTCTCTATGCACCGTACTGGAAGGACAACGCGCGCGGTGTCATCGTCGGCCTCACGCGCTTCACAAACAAGGGGCATATCGCAAGAGCCGTGCTTGAGGCGACTGCCTTTCAAACGCGAGATGTGCTCGAGGCCATGGAAGCTGATGCGAGTTTGCCGCTTGCGCAACTGCGGACCGACGGCGGCATGGTGGCTAACGAACTCCTGATGCAGTTCCAGGCAGATATTCTGGATCGCACTGTGATCAGGCCTGCGATGCGTGAGACAACCGCATTGGGTGCTGCGTACGCTGCGGGGTTGGCGTGCGGATACTACAGCGGGGTCGAGGACCTGGTTGAGAACTGGGAGATCGATCGGACGTGGCAGCCGCGGATGGAGGAGATCGAACGGAGCCGGCTGTATGGTCAATGGAAGAAGGCGGTCACTCGGTCCTTCGACTGGATTGATTAGTTGAGGAAAACATTTTTGAGTTGGGGAGGCGTATGGCTTCACCGGTTTTTGGCGAGTTCATTGGAACGGCAGTGCTGGTGCTGATGGGCGATGGAGTGGTGGGTGGGGTGTTGCTGAAGGGTTCGAAGGCTGCAAATGCCGGGTGGATGGCGATTACTGCCGGATGGGCGTTCGCGGTCTTCGTTGGTGTTATTACAGCCGTAGCCTGTGGCAGTCCAAGCGCGGATCTGAATCCAGCGGTTACTTTGGCAGCAGCCATTCACAGCGGGAACTATTCGCATCTTGTGCCCTTCGCGCTTGCGCAAACGCTGGGCGCGATTGTGGGCGCGACGCTGGTGTGGATCTTTTACCACTCTCATTGGCCGCTCACGCCGGAGCCCTCGGCGAAGCTAGCGGTCTTCTGCACGGCGCCTGCGATCCGTAGTCGCTTCTGGAATTTTTTGTGCGAGGCCATTGCTACGGCGGTTCTGTTGTTGGCGATTGCAGCCATCGGATCGAAGACGTTCGCAGCGGCGGGACCGGCGCCGGGGCTTGCACCGTACCTGGTGGCAATCGTGGTGTGGGGGATTGGACTCTCGCTCGGAGGGACGACGGGTTATGCGATCAATCCGGCGCGTGATCTTGGTCCGCGAATCGCTCACTCTATCCTGCCGGTAGCGGGAAAGGGAGGGTCGGATTGGGGGTATGCGCTGGTGCCGATTCTGGGGCCGCTGATGGGCGCGATCGTCATCGGAATTTGCCTTCGGCTTACGGGGATTTGAGGGGTACCGTCTCGGTGAATTGTTCGCGTTGGTCAAAAACGCGCGCGGCTTTCGCGCTGATCAATTCCCAATCTCTTCCAATCGTGCTAGAAAGCTACTCGGGATCCACATGTGCTGCAGGTGTGGGGCTTGTGCCAGGAAGCTGCATTAAAGTGCACCAGGGGAGCGAGCATGAAAAGATTAGTGTTTATTCTTCTATTGTTGTCGCCGCTGATGGGAACCATGAGCGCTCAACAGGTGAACCAGCCAACAGGAGTGCTCAACCCAACCCAGCTTCAGGCCCTGTTTCCCGCCACCGTCTATTTCAGCGGGCAGATGACGACGGTCCAATTGCGCAACGCTGGAGGAGTCCGATGGAGCGAAGGCAAACAGACACTCTTCGCAATGGTCGACGCAGGCGGCTACTCCACTGGGATGCGCGAACGATATCAGTTTTACATTCTTAGCGATGTGCCGGTTGAGATTGGAGGTAAGCGTCTGCCTGCGGGAGCCTATGGTGCGGGATTCCTCGCGGATAAAGGGTTTGAAGTCATGGATCTGGGCGGCACAGAGATCTTTCATGCGCCTGTGCGGCATGACTCCGCGATGCAACGACCACGGCCTCTCCAGGTGATCCCGGCTGGAAACGGTCGCTATCGTCTTTCTCTTGGACGTGACTTCGTGGAATTCTCGATGGGCCAATAGCCCCGGGTCTCATCCGAATGATGGAGGAAAAGCATCTTCCTGGATTGTTACAATTGCCCGCAACTCCGCACGTGCTCTGAAAAAGGCGATCGTCTTCGCGCGGAGACTGTTACGCATGGGTTTGCACACCAATTCGCGACGGGTACTCAGGTTGTTCCTGGTGCTTTCCATCGTTGCAGGCGCTGGATGCCTGTTTCGGGCGGTCCACGCATCCTCTGAGAGCGAAGCTGCCGACGCCGCTCGCAAAGCGTACAACGAAAAGACGCTGGCAACTTATAGCAACCACTTCGGGGTTGGGCATCCCTTCCTGCCCTCGAACGCGACGACCGATACAGGCGAGCTCATCGATCCCAAGAGCTTTCCGACCGCGAAGTATTGCGGCCACTGCCATGAAGAGGCCCACACTCAGTGGCGCGAGTCCGCACACTCGAATGCGAACCGACCTCCCTGGTATCTCCGCAATGTAGATCTGATGAAGAAGCAGAAGGGCGTTGAGTACTCCCGCCATTGTGAAGGATGCCACGACCCAATCGCGCTGGTGGGTGGAACGCTTACGCCGAATGGCCCGGGGCGCAAGTGGTATGACGATGAAGGCATTACCTGCAGCGTCTGTCACTCGATCCAAAAAGTCGACACGCGTGGAACCGGCAGCTACGTCCTTGGTGTTCCTGCGGTGCTCGTCGACGAGAACGGCAAGCCGATAACGCGCCCCGTCAGCGATGCCGAGATCCTCGCTCATCTCGACCGCCACAGCAAGGCGGTGATGAAGGACTTCTACCATACATCGCAGTACTGCTCCGCATGCCACGAGGCCGCGTTACCGAAGATATTGAACGATTACAAGTGGCAGCGCGCGATCTCCTTATATGAGGAGTGGCAGGCCTCGTCGTTCGCGAAGCAGTCGCCTCTGCCGTTCTATGTCAAGGATTCGATTTCAACTTGCCAGACCTGCCATATGCCACGCGAGACCGTCGAGACGCGGGACGAAGGGGCTAAGCAGGGCAAGCTTGCTTCGCATCGCTGGCTTGGCGCGAATACGATCATTCCGCAGTTCTATAAATATGACGTTCAGGAGCGCCGGACCGTCGAGTTCCTCCAGAACAGCGTATTCAACGTGGACCTCTTCGCTCTCGAACATGGGCATGAGGCCAATGGAGCTCCGGAAAAGATCACCGCGCCCCTGGGTCTTGTGAACTATCGTGTGGATCCGGGTGAGCGTGTCACACTCGACGTTGTCATTCAGAACAAGGGCATCGCACATAGCCATGTGCCCGAGCAGCGGGACATGTATGAGTCGTGGGTTGACTTCACTGTGAAGGACAGCAGTGGCAAGCTGCTTTGCGAGAGCGGATTCCTCAAGCCCAGTGGGGACCTCGACCCTGAAGCGCACAGCTTCATGAACCGTTTGATCAATGTGAGGGGTGGCCTCAACGATCTGCACCAGGTTTGGGACAACCGCGTCGTCGCTTACAACAACACCATCCAATCCGGCCGCTCGCAGATAGTGCGATACAGCTTCACGGTGCCATCCGATGTCTCCGGTTCGATTACAGTCACCGCAACCGTGAAGTATCGCCGCTTCGATCAGCACTTCATCGACTTTGGTATGGCGACCAAGCACTATGTGGAGCCGGTCGTCGATATGGTCTCCGCCAACCGGGTCATTCATGTTGGCGAGAATGCGCCGATAGATCCCGGCCCGAATGAGAATAAGGAGTGGATGCGCTGGAACAACTACGGCATAGCGCTTCTTGACGCCCAGCAATATGCGGCCTCTTACGCTGCGTTCCAGCGTGTTGCCAAGCTGCGGCCTGACTACGCCGATGCTTACACGAATATGGCCATCGTCGACATCCAGTGGGAACGCTATTCGGATGCGCGGCCGAACCTCGCTAAGGCGCTCGAACTTTCGCCGAATAACGCGCGTGTGCTCTACTATCGCGCGCTCGTTGAACGTAATGAGGGGAAGCTCGATCTCGCGATTGCAGACTTCGAGGAGATGGCGGGCCAGTATCCCCTGTCGCGCGATGCGCATCGTGAGCTCGGATTCACTCTGTACCAGCAGCACAAGTACGCGGACGCGATGAAACAGTACCAGACGTTGCAGGAGATCGCTCCGGACGATCTCGCCGCCCATTACAACCTCGCGATTCTTTACCGCCGGATGGGTGAAAAGGACAAAGCTGCAAAAGAGGCGGCGACTTTTGCGGATCAGAAGGACGATCCCGTCGCCACCACGTACGCGCTCGAGTTTCTGCGCAAGCATCCGGAACTCGCCAACGAGAGCGTAACGTGGCATACGCATGAACTCGAGATGTTGCCGGCGAACTCCGCCAACGCGATGACGCAATCATCCGAGGCCCATGCACGATGAGGGAACACGATGTCCCGCTCGGTCGAGCGAACCCAGGGCCCGAAGCACACGATCATCGCGAACGAGTGGTGCGCCGGATCGCGGGCAGAGTGCTATTGGCGGTTTCTGTGCTGCTGGCCGTCGCCGGAGTTCCGGGACCTCATGCGCGAGCAGCATCGAGTCCCGACCGTGCTGCCGGGGCGGAGTTGTTCAAGCAAGACGGCTGCGAGCACTGCCACGGAGTGGACGGCATCGGCACGGATCGCGCTCCGTCGCTGACCACAGTCGGCAAACGCCTGAAGAAGGATCAGATCGAGCACCAGCTTCGTGATGGGGGCAAGCAGATGCCGCCGTTCCAGGATGTGCTCAACGACGACGAGATTCGCAAACTGGTCGACTACCTGGCGCACAAGAAGAAGGCTCCCAAGCTGCAACCTGGCGGCTGAGGATTTAGGGTGTGTACGGCTTGCGCCGCGTACCATTGCACAAAACGTTTGAGACTCTGGGGGCATGCTCTTCACAATGAAGCGTCGCGTGATTGTCGAACAGATCGTTGCAGGACTCTGGTATGCGTTGGTTGCAGTAGCCCTTGGCTGTGTCTCAAGCACGTTGCTGGTTGCCCAGAATCCGTCGCCACTCGAGAAAGAGGCACAGAAGCCGGTTGAAGGATCGCAGCCAGCCTCGAGCAGCAGCGTATCTACGGGCGCACCGCGGGCTGCCGTGCTCGATGCCCAGCACCGCCCTATCACAGCGGGCGGGTTTGCCAGTTCCGGTCCGGTGATCTTTAAGGATGTCGCTGCCGCCGCAGGTCTGACAAAGTGGAAGCACGTGGTGGGGACGCCTGAGAAGAATTACATCATCGAGACCCTGGGCTCCGGTGTCGCCCTGCTCGACTACGACAACGATGGATGGCTGGACATCTATCTCGTCAACGGCTCAACGTACGATGCGATGTCGGGAAAGGCGACCCCGCCGCACGCTGCGCTGTTTCACAACAACCACGACGGAACGTTCACCGACGTCACAGCGAAGGCCGGAGTCGCCAATGATCGATGGGGCGTTGGTGCAGTGGTTGGCGACTACGATAACGACGGCTGGCCGGACATCTATGTCACGAACTTCGGCAAAAACCGGCTGTATCACAACAACCACGACGGCACCTTTACCGACGTTGCGGAGAAGGCCGGTGTTGCGCTTGGCAACTGGTCCACCGGTGCGACATGGGGCGACTACGACGGTGACGGACTTCTCGATCTCTTCGTTCCGGGCTATGTCCACTACGACATGGAGAATCAGCCCCGCGCGTTCAGCTTCTGCAAATTCCGGGGTGTGGATGTAATGTGTGGTCCGCGCGGACTGCAGGGCGAGGGTGACCATCTCTTTCACAACAATGGCGACGGGACCTTCACGGATGTCAGCCAGCACGCGGGCGTCTCGGACCCGAGCCATTACTATGGCCTGGCTTCGCTATTCGTTGACGTCAATGGCGATGGGAAGCTGGATCTGCTGGTCGCCGACGACTCTACGCCGAACTACCTCTACATCAATAAAGGCGACGGGACATTCGAGGATGATAGCTACTCGAGCGGCTACGCCCTCAACGACAGCGGCCGCGAGACCGCTTCGATGGGCATCGCGGCCGGCGACCTGTCACACAAGGGAACAATCGATCTCTTCAATACCACCTTCTCGGACGATTACAAGCCTCTCTATCGCAATGATGGATCGGGCAATTTCACAGACACCTCGTACCAGGACGGCATCGCCGAGCCGACTGTGCCGTTCCTGGGCTGGGGAACGGCCTTCATCGACTACGATAACGACGGCTGGCTTGACCTGATCGAGGTCAACGGGCACGTCTATCCGCAGGTTGATGCGCAGAACTGGGGAACCACCTGGGCGCAGCGTCCACTGCTGTTTCACAGCGAAAACGGCAAGCTCAGGCTTGTCCCTGCTGTTGAAGGAACGGGACTGGCGGAGGTCACTACGGCTCGAGGCATGGCCTACGGTGACCTGTTCGATGACGGCCACATCGATGTGGTGATCAACAACCTCGATGGCCCACCATCGTTGCTGCGCAACGTCGTCGAGAATGGCAATCACTGGATCGCGTTCAAGCTCGTGGGGGCGCCCGCTGCCGGGGCGGCAAAGCGTGGGAGTCCGCGCGATGCCGTCGGCGCATGCGTTCTGCTTACGGCAAATGGCTTCACGCAGCGGGCGGATGTCCTGGCCGGAGGAAGCTTTGCGTCCAGTTCCGACCAGCGGCCACACTTCGGCCTCGGCAAAGCGACGAAGATCGACAAGATCGAGGTCCGCTGGCCGAGTGGCCACACCGAGACCATTCCGCCTCCCGCGGCGGCGGACCGCTTCTATGTAATAACGGAAGGGAAGGGAATCGCCCCGCAGAAGTAAGGGCGATCCTGAAGGGCATCCCCGGTAGGCCGCAGGGCTGCGACCACGGGTTCCCGGCGACCTTGACGCCCGATTCCTGGCAGGATGGAGGCTCGCGCCGGCCGGACGATTCATATTTCCCCAGATCTTTCCCGGTTCTGAAGGACGTATCTAGGACGGCACCAGTACTAAACCCGGGACCCAGAGTGCCTTGGGCGGGCTGTTTGTCGTTCGTTGATTCCATTTGTTTTTCGCCCGCAAATGAAATCGGACTTCGGGGCGAACAGACCGCGAGAACAGAGCGCAAAAGGTAGCGAAATGGCACTTCCGGATCGGCCTTACGGGGCTTAACCAGCGTGTTCTCACCCTTCCATCGCGATTGCCCTTCGCAAATCCATAGATCCCATGACTCACAGAAGAACTATGGTTTTCCGTAGTCAAGGTTTGCGAAGTTAGGACCGGTCAACCGTCGAGGGTCTCGATTTTTTTGTTGACAAATACGAAATCGGCTCTCTATAGTTCCGGTCGCTAACAAAACTACGTTTCTTACGAAGGTTAATTCGCGCCGGGCAGCACAAGGTACGAAGGGCCTAGTTGCACGCTCGCCTATGTTGTGGCGGGAAAATTTCAGGAGGCAATGTCCATGATCAGCGCATCCAGCATTCGTGGGGGATCAAGAACAAGGCGGAATCTGCAGCAACTCCGCAAGACGAGTGGATGGCTCCTTATGGGAGCTGTCTTGTTTCTCGTGTCTGGGCGTTTGAGCTATGGCCAGACGACCGCGCAGTTGACGGGAACCGTTCAGGACGCTTCGGGTGCTGTAATTCCCGGAGCCCAGGTAACGTTGACCGACGAGGCGAACGGCGCCTCTCGTGTGGTGCAGTCGAACGGACAGGGCTTCTATGCGTTTCCGTCCCTCGTGCCGGACAGCTACACGGTGAAGGTCACCGCGAGCGGCTTTCAGGCGAAAGAATTGAAGAAAATTGCGGTGCACGCCGGTGACTCGCTCACGATCCCACCGATTTCGCTGGCGCCCGGCGCCGCCAGCTACCACTGTCACGGTTGAGGCAGTCGAGCGACATGATGCCAACGGATAATGGCGCGCGCATCAGCGTGCTGGACTCGAAGCAGATCGACAACCTGGCGCTTGTTGGCCGAGACACGACGGAGCTGCTGAAGGTGCTGCCCGGCGCGACGACGATGTCCGCGAGCCTGACGCAAAACAGCTCCGGCTTACAACTCTCTCAAACGGGGCGTGCAGCAGAGTGCGATCGGTAACGGAATCAATATCAATGGTGCTGTGAATCGCGGCGGCACGGCCTGCTCTCTGATGGAGCGAACGTCATCGACCCCGGCAACATGGCGTCTTCGGTATCAGTTATCAATCCGGAGATGACAGCCGAAGTCAGCGTCCAGGCGTCGAACTTCGGCGCCGACACGCCGTTCGGCCCGGTCGTTGTGAGCACGATCAGTAAATCGGGTAGCGACCACTATCACGGTGAGGCCTACTTCGACGCTCGCAATAGTGTACTGAACGCGAATGACTGGAGAAGCAACCATCAGGGAATCCCGCAAGGACCCCAGCACTATTACTATCCGGGTGGAACTTCGGCGGACCAGTACCGTACACCCACGAGACATCTGTTGTTCTGGGGCGGCTACGAGCGCTGGCTGCAGAACCAGGGCAACGCGAATGTGCTGAACTCGTTTGTTCCTACGCCAGAGATGATGGCAGGCAATTTCACGACGGATAATGCCGACAATCAGGCGCTTTGCCCGAACGGATTTTATGGATCTCCAACGATCCACTTTTCCGCGAGGTGGGTGGTGCAACGATCTCTCAGGAACATTTTTCCCCGACGGCACCGGCATTCCGCGTCGATGCGGACTCAGACCACTCCGAATGCGGGCAATAAAATTCCGTCTAAATTCATCGATCCGGGCGCAGCAGCGCTGGCCAAAATCTGGCCCAAAGCCAACGCGAACCCGGCGACCACTGTTGGTCACGTCAACTACTATGCAGCCCATTCCTAATGTCAACAATGGCTGGATCTATCGCCTTCGCCTCGACTATCACTTGGGGCCAAATACGACGATCTACGCGTTCGTATCAGCAGGCATTGAATTCCCAGCTGGCGCAAGGTAATGGCGCGCACCTGTACTGGACGCCCGGCAACTCTATCCCTTACCCAGGTGGCGGCGAGTCTGAGGCATTTCGCGGCAAATCACTGGCGGGGCACTTCGTCCATAACTTCAACGCAACAACCACGAACGACTTCATGGCAGCATGGGCGTTCGGCGACTTCCCCTTTATTCAACCGGACCCAGCCGCAGCCCACCGCGATACGCTGGGCTATCCCTATGGCAAGGTATTCAAGACGGCTCACTCAATATCCCTGCGTACAGCACCGCCGGTAACTATAGCTTCCCGGACTTCTCGCAGAATTCTATCTTCGAAAATCCTCCAGGCCAATACGCGGTGCGCAAGCAAGTTCCTCAGTTCAGCGATACGCTGACCAAGGTATGGGGCACTCATACCGTCAAGATGGGCGCGTATACGCAAAACACTGACAACTACCAGAGCACCTTCAGCACCTACCAGGATGGAATCCTCACCGTTCGCGGAGGTGGCAGCACGAATATCATCACTGGAAATCAGCTGGGCTCGGGGAACCCCGTGGCCAACTTCACGATGGGTAATCGTGAACGGCTACAGCGAAAACAATTCGTCGCCGATTGCGTGATACCGCCTATCAGTCGACGGCGGGTTTCGTCTCCGACAATTGGAGGACAACGAAGAAGCTGACCTTGGAGTTGGGTATTCGCATCGAGCACGTGGGCCACTGGTATGATCGCCAGGGCATCGGCATGGCGGTCTTTTATCCCGATCGCGTCCAGTCTGACTACAACAGTGGTAAGTATGCCCCCGGCTACTACTGGCATGCTATCGATTCGGGCGTTCCGCTTAGTGGTCAGCCGAACCGTTTTGCCTATGCCGATCCCCGCTTGGGCTTTTCCTATGATCTCCACGGAAACGGCTCCACAATGTTCCGCGGCGGATGGGGCGTCTATCGCTTTGTAACTCAGGTAAACGATGTCGGGCCGCAGCTTGTAACCGCGCAACATGTTCTAGGCTATAACCTGCCCGGCCAGAGAAACGTCATGCTTTCGCAGCTCAGCAATTTGGCATATAGCCCCTGCACTCCAAACCCCTATATTTGCACCGACTCCACCGGTAAGGTAACAAGCACGTCCGTGAGCGCAGGACAGGCAGGCTTCAATCCGAGCGACTACGGCCAGCCACGCACGTTTGCTTACAATTTCACGGTCGACCAAAGGCTGAAGTGGAACTCGGTTCTCGATGTCGCTTACGTCGGAAGCAAGACCGATGAGCTTTTGAACATCAGCGAAGGTATTCAAGGAAGCAACTTCACCGCGATTGGCGATCAGAACAAAACCCCTGTCGGTGCCTTCTTCAAGCCGGATCCAAGGACCGGTGTAATCTCCACGAACCCGGAAAACCTGGCTTACAATCCGAATTTCATTACCTTCACGGCTACTCCAACCGGAAACCTGGCAGCAGACTATCGTCCTTATGGGTTCGCCTACGGAACCAATAGCGTGGTGGTGAATCAAAGCAACTCTTACACCAACTACAACGGACTTCAGATTGCATGGATTAAGACAACCGGCCATCTCGGCTACAACCTCAACTGCACCTGGTCAAAGACGCTGGGTACGGGCCTGCAGGAAGATCCGTTCAATATCCGGAACAACTATGGTCCCACCTCAAACGACAGGCCGTTTGTCTTCAACGCGTCCTACTACTACAACAGCGGAAGCGTCCACATGTTCAATGGCTTTGTGAACGGGGTACTTAGTGGATGGACGATCTCCGGTATCTCCACATGGCAAGCAGGCGGATACATTCCTGCCGCATTGGGGAACAATGTCCCGAACTTTAGCCTGGGCATCAAGTACATCAACTTGCCGGGAACTACGGCGCAACAGACGGCGATGCACCTTGGTACCGGGCTCGGCTCTGCAACATATTTCGGTACGGATGCTGCTGTCCCGATTATTCCCGTGCTGACCTGCGACCCAACTTCCGGTCTGGGGACCTATCAGAAGCTCAATGGGAACTGCTTCAACGCCCCGCCAGTCGGGACGCAAGGCGGACAGAACTTCCCGTATATGAGTGCAGCGTCCTACTACAACAACGATATTTCGATTTACAGAGGATTCCGTATCCCGGGTCACGAGGGCCAGCAAATCCAGTTCCGCGCCAGTGCCTTTGACTGGCTGAACCACCCGCTGCCCAATTTCAGTTCAAGCGGGTGGCGGCGGTCCGCTCGGGATTGCTTACAACGTGGACTACGGCTCTAAAGGCATCACAAAGAACTACAACACGACCACGTTCGGTGTGATGGACAGCAAGACAGGTCCCGCTAGCTCAGGTTCGGCACCCATGCAACGCATTATCGAATTGCAAGTGAAGTACTTCTTCTAAGCGCCTCCTCCAGGTGTAGCGGAAAGTGAGCGCATTGCTCACCTTCCGCGCTTTTGTTTTTGGCCAAAGTGTTGGCAACACGCCGAGCCTGTTCAACGCACGTAACGCCGTGCGAAGTCCGAAAGGGTTTGGTGTACCCAATGCGATAGGATCTAAGTCGAGGGCGAGATGCCGTCGGACCGCGGCCCCATCATGTTTCTTCGATCTGAAGTTCGGGGTGCCTGTCTTGGCTTGGTGCTGATCTCTGCTGCGATTCTCTTCGGACAGGCAACCGGTCCCAGATCCGCTGGCCGACAGACTCTGCAAAAGCAATACGATGAGGCCCAGGAGTTTCTAGCGGGACGGCAAGCTCACTGAGGCGGCCGGGCAATACCGGTCGTTCCTGGCGGAAGCACTCGGCGAGCTCGCGATCCGGTATTCGGCGGTGCCGGACTATGCGCGTTCTGCTCCGCTGTTCGACGAAGCCCTAAACCTTCAGCCCCACTCTCCGACACTGCTTCTGGACTATGCGCGGACCGCATTGACCATGGGTGATTTCGCGCATGCCAGAACACTGGCGACCGAATTCATCCGGATGTATCCGGGCGATCGTCAGAGGCTCGCACAAGCCCACCAGGTGCTTGGGCGCGCGCTTCTGAAGCTCAACCAAGATCAGGATGCACGGAAGGAACTGGAGACTGCGCTCGCACTCGACCCCACCTTCGCGAACGGTTATAACCTGGCTGTCGCCTGCCTCGATCTCGACGACGAAAAGTGTGCCGTGCAGATCTTTGCCGAGATGGAGCGATCGTTTGGAGATACCGCAGAGATCCATTTGGCTTTCGGTCGAGCGTACGGCGATTCGGACTTTCAGCCCAGGGCGATACCAGAGTTCAGGAAGGCTATCGAGGAGAACCCGCATCTGCCGGGCGCGCACTATCTGCTGGCCGCGGTCTTGCTCGCTACAGGGAACGAGCAAAGTCCCCTGGAGAGTGCCGAGGCTGAGTTGAAGAAGGAGTTGGTCATCTCTCCGCGCGATGCCATGACTTATTCAGCCCTCGGAAAGATTGCCGTAACTCGTACCAACTACGCTGAGGCGGAGACTTACCTTACGAAGGCTATTTCACTCGATCCGCAAAGTCCCGATGCTTATCTGTATCTAGGTCAGATGTATTTTGAGACGAATCGCTTCGACGATGCGGAAACTGCTTTGCGCAAAAGTATCGCACTCACGACAGATGTCTCACGGAATCGATATCAGGTTCAGAAGGCCCATTACCTTCTGGGAAGAATTCTGATGAAGAAAGGACAGCAGGACGCGGCTCACGCGGAGATGCAGATCAATCGCGAGCTGGCCGACAAGACTCTGGCACAGGATAAGAGCAAGCTTGCGGGGCTTATGGAAACGTCGGGCGCAGCGGATTTTCCTGGGAACACATCTCCGCTGGTGGGTTCTGGCAGACAAGATCAGGTTGCGCTGCACAATGTAGAAGCCACGAGGGACAAGCTCACGCCCGCCCTAGCCGACAGCTATAACAACCTGGGAGCTATCGCCGCTTCGAACAGTGATTATTCATCCGCCGTCACCTACTTCGAACGGGCGTCGGAGTGGAACCCATCGCTCGAAGGGCTCGACTATAACTGGGGACGGGCGGCGTTTGCCGGGTCCCTGTACGCAGATGCCATTCTGCCGCTCTCTCGTTACGTAAAGGCGCAGCCTGATGATTCCGGCGCCCGCAGTGTGTTGGGCCTCAGCCAATTTCTGTCGGGCAAGTATCGCGATTGCGTGGAGACGCTGCAGCCGATCGAAAAGACTGAGCTAGCTCCGCAGGTTGAATATGCCTATGCGTCGTCGCTGGTGGAGAGCGGGCAGATTCGTGCTGGGACGGAACGGCTACTCGCGGTCGAGAGAGTTCATTCTGAGATTCCTGATGTGCATCGGGAATTGGCGAAAGCATACGATCGCCAGGGAGATCAGAAGCGAGCGATCGAGGAGCTTCACGCGGCAATTCAGCTGAGTCCGCAAGATAGCGGTTCACACTACGATCTCGGCAAAATAGAGCTGGCCAGAGGCAATTCGGCAGAGGCGATTCGGGAGCTCGAAGCGGCTGTGCGACTCTCGCCGAAGAGCAAAGAGTTCCATCACGAACTTGCGGATGCCTACACAGCGGCACATCGGCCGGCTGACGCGCAGAAGGAGATGGAGATTTATGCGATGCTCGGTGGGGAAGCAAAGAATAGCCACTCAACCCCTCAGACAGACAAGCAACCTTGATCCTCGCGAGTGCAGGAATTAGGGCTTCTTCGCGGGGCGAATTTGTTCGGCGGGCACAATCCCTTTGCCTTCCATCACGGAGTAAAACTTGTCTGGCGCCAAATTACTTATCTTGTCAGTCTTTCCTGACGGCCAGAAGATCTCCACGCTATCGATCTTTGCCGCCGTGCCCAGCCCGAAGTGGACGCGGGTGTCATTCTGCGATAAATAGCTGCCGCCGCTATGAATCTCGTCGGTCTGAGTAATTCCGCCCGCAACGATCCGAACTCGAGCGTTGAGCGCCATGCGGTTGCTTTGCACGCCTGCGAGTTCAAAGCTCACCCAGTGTCGACCGGGAACACCTTCATTTCTGAGGATGACGGGAGCTCCATCGAGAGTCTCGATGACTACATCTAAATTGCCGTTGTTGAACAGGTCACCAATTGCGAGGCCGCGAGATGCGCGCGGATCCAGCAACGCAGGTCCGGTCATTACGCTTGCGTCACAAAAGGTTCCATCGCGTTCGTTCAGATGAAAGAGGCCTGGCTCTCTATACCGGGGGCCTACGGCGAGCGCATCGACCTGGGGGTAGACGTGGCCCGAAACGGCAATCAGGTCCAGCCATCCGTCATTATCGAAATCACCGAATGCGGTGCCCCACTTCACGAAA
The DNA here is from genome assembly GCA_963827415.1 of uncultured Acidobacteriaceae bacterium. GTDB lineage: Bacteria > Acidobacteriota > Terriglobia > Terriglobales > Acidobacteriaceae > Granulicella. Next base: position 128,803 of record CAWHBA010000028.1, on the reverse strand, counting down.
GGAAGCGAGGGCACTGCGACACCCGACGGATAGGAGACCTCTGTGAAGTTCCAGTCACCGTCGTTGCGGTAGAGATCGTCATTCTCGTCGGAGAAGTTGGTTACGTAGATGGAGGGGCGTCCTGTGTGAAGGTAGTCGCCGATTGCAATCCCCATTGAGGCTTGTTCTGAACCCTCCTCACTCAGCGCTGTGCCCGATTCAAGCCCGATCTCTTCGAAAACGACCATGACCCATGTTTTTGTAGAGGAACTTTGGAGTGGAGTCGTTGGCAACGTAGATATCTGGACGCCCAGTGCTATTGAAGTCGGCCCAGATCACGCCGAGTCCGTAATAGCCATGCGGATCGTTCACGCCGGCAGACTCTGAGACATCAGTGAACGTACCGTCGCCGTTGTTGTGAAATAGCGAATCACCGGCTCCTTTCAAGCCGCGTGGACCGCACTGCACGTCAAGGCCGCGATACTTGCAATACGATTTGCTTCCGAACTTCGGCAGATCATCGAGATGAAAGTCCACATAGTTTGTCACCATGAGATCTGCGAATCCGTCGCCGTCGTAGTCTCCGAATGATGCGCCTGTGGACCATCGGCCGTCGCGGACGCCCGCTTTAGCCGTCACATCGGTAAATGTCCCGTCGCCATTGTTCCGGTAAAGGGTATTTCCCCCAAGGCAAGTGACGTAGATGTCGGGCCAGCCATCGTTGTTGTAGTCCCCAATCGCCCCGCCCATGGCGTAGCAGGAGCTGGAGAGTCCGGAACTGGCAGTGACATCAGTGAACGTTCCATCGTGATTGTTATGGTAAAGAGCGCCGGAGCTCCCTTTTTTATCAACAGCCATGGCGACCGTCGGAGCATTGGTGAAGTAGATGTCGGGCCAGCCATCGCGATCGTAGTCCAACAGCAGCACGCCGCCGCTCATGGATTCCACGATGTACTTCTTTTCCGGATCGGAGGTGTGTTTGAAATGGATCCCGGCCTGCGCGGTGACGTCAACAAACTGCGGTATGGGTCGACCACTGCATTTTTTTGACTTCGCTCCAGGCGGAGGCGGAGGAGGTACCGGATGTCCACTCTGTGCCGAACCGATCGGAAGAATCGCCGTGGTGAGTAGAGCAGCGAATAGGAACCTACGCCGCCACAATGCGGTCGGCTGCCGCGAGACCTTCTGGAACGAAGTCACGGAGTTCTCCCCGTTGGAGTCGAATAGCGTCTGCTGAAAAGCATGAGTCGTCGCCAAGCGTAAATTGATGAGCGTCTATGTTCCGTAGTCTACGCAGGATGCCTTGTAAGGCCAACTTCCAAACGGTCGGCCACGGCATCCGGCGCGAGGGTTGCATGTCAGTTTCTTCAACGTACTATGAGATTGCACGCAGATACGACATTGGCCTCGACCTTCGGATTGTTCAGTATGACCCGGTTCCGCATTCTTTTTGTTGTCTTCTGTGCTCTCTATTTGACTGCGAGTGCGCAGCGTGTCCGCTACAACTTTAACCGCGGCTGGCTGCTGGACGTCGGAGATCCGACGGGTGCTCCGGCGCCTTCTTTCGATGACTCCCGCTGGAAGCGCGTGACGCTCCCGCATGCATGGAACGAGGACTTCGCCTATCGCGTCTCGATTCATGATCAGCCCACGGGGATCGCCTGGTATCGCAAGCATTTCGCCGTTGCTGTTCCTCAGGGTCACCGGGTCATCGTTGAGTTCGAAGGCGTCCGCCAAGCCGCCGAGATTTTCCTGAATGGCCACCGGCTCGGACTGAGCGAAAACGGCGTCATGGCGTTTGGGTTTGACCTCACGCCCTATCTGCAGGCGGGAGACAACGTACTCGCCGTGCGTACCGACAACCGTTGGAACTACCGCGAGCAGGCGACGAACACAACGATTCAGTGGAACAACGACAACTTCTACTCAAACTTCGGAGGTATCAACAAGAACGTCTGGCTACACGTGATGCCCGCTGTCCACCAGACGCTCCCGCTCTATTCGTCGCTCGGTACTACAGGGCAATACGTCTGGGCCGACGACTTTGATCTTGGCGCTCACGCCGCCACGATCCACATCGAATCCCAGGTTCGCAACGATAGCGATATAGCGCAGACCATCCGTCTCCGCGGGCAGGTCGTTGACCTGAACGGCCGTTCAGTCGCCACCGCGGTCTCAGCGCCCGTCACTCTCGCGCCGCACAGCACGCAAACACTCACGACGCAAACCCGCGCGCGCAATCTCCACTTCTGGAGCTGGGGTTACGGCTACCTCTACAACGTCACCACGTCGCTGCTGCTCGATGGCAAAGCAACCGATGCTCTCACGACACGCACCGGCTTTCGCGAGACCGCATTCCACGATGGCATGATCTTCCTCGACGGGCGTGTGCTCCAGGTGCACGGGTACGCCGCACGGTCCACTAACGAGTGGCCCGCGCTTGGCACTGATGTCCCGCCCTGGCTATCCGACTTCTCAAACAGCCTCATCGTCGGGGATAACGGCGATGTGGTTCGCTGGATGCACGTTACTCCCTCGAAGCAGGACGTCGAATCCTGCGATCGCGTTGGTCTCATCGAGTCCATGCCTGCCGGTGATGCTGAGGGAGATCCTCACGGGCGACAGTGGCAGGCACGCGTCGAACTCATGCGCGACGCGATCATCTACAACCGCAACGATCCGTCCATCCTCTTCTACGAGTCCGGCAACAAGGGCATCAGTGAAGAGCATATGCGCGACATGCTCGCCGTGCGCGATGAGTTCGATCCCCATGGCGGCCGCGCGATCGGGGCTCGCGAGATGCTCGCCTCGCATATCGCCGAGTATGGCGGCGAGATGCTGTACATCGACAAGTCCGCCACGAAGCCGCTATGGGCGCACGAGTACAACCGCGATGAGGGTGCGCGTAAGTTCTGGGACGACCAGACCCCGCCGTACCATCAGGACTCGCCTCCCTATAACCGCAATCAGGACAGCTACACGCTCGAAGACGTCCTTCGCTGGGACGACTACTTCCGTGCACGACCCGGGACGGGACGCCGTGTCTCCGCGGGCGGAGTCAACATCAGCTGGATCGACGAAAATTCGCACTATCGTGGCGACAATAACTACCGCCGCTCGGGCGAAGTCGATGCGATGCGCATCCCGAAGGACGCGTTCTTCGCTCACCAGGTTATGTGGGATGGATGGGTCGACCCGGAGCATCCGCGCATCCACATCAACGGCCACTGGAACTATCCTGCAGGCACGAAGCGCACTGTCTATGTCGAAGCCACCACTGCATCGGTCGAGTTGAAGCTTAACGGTCGCTCACTCGGTACAGTCCGGCCAACGCACGACTTCCTCTTCACCTTTCCTGACATCGTCTTTCAGCCCGGCACGCTCACTGCCATCGGTTACGACGCGAACCATCATCCACTTGTCACGACAACCCTCGCCACCGCTGGAGCACCCGCTGCCATTCGTCTCACATTGCACACCGGCCCCGGTGGGCTGCACGCCGACGGCTCCGATCTCGCACTCGTGGATGTCGAAGTCGTGGACAAAAGTGAACGCCGTGTTCCCATTGCCCTCAACGTGATTCACTTCGCGCTCTCCGGGCCAGCGGAGTGGCGTGGCGGCATCGCCCAGGGAACCGCAAAGCCCGAGCCAATCAACGCTGCGCCGTCAGACACGCAGGGCCTCGCCGCCACACCGGTCACGCCGTTTCTCCACTACGACAACTACATCCTTTCGCGTGATCTGCCGGTCGAAGGCGGCATTAATCGTGTTTCTATCCGCTCTACCGAAAGAGCTGGCGTTATCACCTTGACTGCAAACGCCGATGGGTTGCCTCCCACGCATGTCACGATCGTTTCTCACCCTGTGTCACAACAGCGCGGTCTTTCGACCTTCGATCCTGCTGCCGCCCTGCCTGTTCATCTCAACCGCGGGCCGACGCCATCTACACCCTCGTTCCACATCACACGCGATCCCGTCACCATCGTCTCGTCAACCGCCGGTGCTAATGCGAACGAGGCTTTCAAGGCCTACGATGACGACGAGACCACAGCCTGGACGAATGCCTCCGCTCGCCGGAACGATATCGACACTGACGGTCTCCCCATTCGACACGCTGCGCCCGACACAACGGCAGTGCACGCCTCACTCGACACGGCCTGGATCGAGTACACGCTCGCGGAGCCGTGCATCCCTACTGCGCTCGACCTGAAGCTCACTTCGTTCCGAGTTCGTCGCTACCCCATCCTCGTGACGCTCGATGGCGAAACGATCTACCGGGGAAACACACCCACGAGCCTCGGCTATATCACCCTTCCGCTTGCAGCCAAGCGTGCTGGAACTCATATGCGAATCCGGCTCATTGGGCCGCCCATCGACGTCAGTGAAGCCCACGAACTGGTGGAACTCAATGGCCACGTCGACCAGGCGGAGCCCGTCGGCAAGGTCGAAACGCCGACTCTCAGCATTGTGGAAACCGAGATCTACCGCCCCGTCGCCGGCCATTGACCCCAGCCGCAAGAATTACCCGATAGCGAGCTGAAATTGCTGCCTTGGCAAAGCAGCCTGTGAAACGCTTTTTGCCGCAATCAAATGAAAAACAGTTCCCGTATTGACACATCGTATTGAGACATTTTCTAATAGCTCCGCTGCCAAAAAGAAGAGAAGCAAGAGTTCGTCGCTGGCGGCGTGCATGGACTTTGTCGCTTTGGAGGTCACGATGTTTAGCTCAGTTATCAACTTTTTCGGTACGTGGCGGCTGCGTCGATCGATCGGCATCCTGCTCACGTCAGGCTTTCTCGCCTTCGGCGCTTCTGCAGCGTTGGCTCAGACCGGCGGTGAGGGCGCCCTCGAAGGAACGGTCACCGACTCTACCGGTGCCGCGATCCCGAATGCCACGGTAACGGCGACGGATCAGGCGCGCAATGCCAGCACCACGCGAACCTCTACCTCCGCCGGCCTGTTCAGCATCACGCCCCTCATCCCCGGCGTCTACACCGTCACGGTCAAGGCCAATGGCTTTAGCACGCTCACGCAGAAGAACGTCGAGGTCAACGGCCTCACTGTCACCGGCCTCAACCCCAAGCTGTCACCCGGTGCAGTCAACGAGTCGGTTACGGTCAGCGAGGCACCTCCGATACTTCAGACCACCAGCCCGTCGGTCGAGGCGGTGATCACGCAACAGACGTACGCGTCACTACCGCTCGTGATGAACAATCAGCAGCGTGATCCCACCGCACTGGCCACGCTTTCTGTCGGCGCCCAGGGTGGAACCCGCGCTCCCATCTTCTCGGGTACAGGCAACTATCTCGCCGAGGTCTACATCGATGGCATCCCGACAACGACCTCCAACCAACAGGGCGACAACCGCGTCGTTTCCAACGGAGTTCCGGTCGAGTCCGTCGACCAGCTTCAGATCATCTCCAGCGGCCCCTCCGCCGAGTACCAGGGCGCCGGCGCCGTCGGCTTCACGATCAAGTCGGGTGGCTCCCAATACCACGGACAGATTGTCGACGTGTTCCGGAATACGGCTCTCGACACGTGGGGCTTCCAGGGAAATCAGCAGACCAAGACTGCCCTGGTCAATGGGAAAATCACACAGGTCCCCGCAGGCAAGCCGATCGAGCACCAGAACGAGCTCTCCGTCTCCGCCGGCGGCCCGATTCCGTTCACCCACCACAAGGGTTTCTTCTTTGCTAACTACGACAAGTTCCATAGCACGCAAACCAGCAACCCGGCGAAATTTACTGTACCCACTGCGCTGATGCGCCAAGGTGATTTCACCGAACTGAACTGCCCGACGAACGCCGATGGCACCTATGTTTCCGGCTGCATCGGCGTGGGCCTGACCGGGACGAGCGGCGCGAATCAGGCCATCGTCTACAACCCCCTCACCAACGCCTGCAGCGGCACGACCTGCTCGCGCCAGCCGTTTGTGGGCACGAAGAATGGCGTTCCTACGAACAATGTCATCCCGGGCGGTTACATCTCACCCATCTCGCAGAAGGAAGAGCAGTATCTTCCAGAGCCAAATGTTCCCGACACGCTCGTTAACAACTACGTTCAGGGTGGCTTTAGCGGGTATAACAACCACGAACTCGCCTTCAAGATCGACTATGACTGGAGCACCAAACAGCGTTATTCGTTCGTCTACTCGCATGGTGTGCGTCAGTCCATCGGCTACGGCTCAGTCCTCCCGTTGCCGTACACCAACGGCGACTCTTCGTCGATCTCTCCCACCATGCTCATCTTTGAGCACTCTTACACCATCAATTCGCGCATGGTGAATCAGTTCACCTATGGCTTCACACGCTTCCCCCAACCAGTCTTCGCGCCTACTTACAACCGCTCTCCCTACCGAGCCTCCGACATGGGCATTACTGGCCTCCCAGTGGGCCAGGCCGCCGGCAACTTCCCCGGCACCAGTTTCGGGGGAACCACGCGCTTCTCAACCGTGCAGACGCAATGGACGGAGAACGGCGCTGCCGACGCTACCCACAACGTCGTGCCCAACGCCTATACGCTGGTCGACAACTTCCAGTGGACGAAGGGACGGCACAACATCACGTTCGGCGTTGAAACCCAGCGGCTCGAGGACAACACCACCGCGCAGAGCAGCCCCTCCGGCATTTTCGTCCAGAACTTCGCGGGCACTTCCACGGCCAACTACGTGGGCTCAGCACTGAGCAGCACGAATAGTGGATATTCTTACGCCAGCTTCCTCCTTGGCGCGGTCAACTCCTCTTCCACCTCGGTCCCACTCTTCACCGAGACGGGCGGTCGCTATCATCCCTGGTCGCCTTACGTGCAGGACGACTGGAAGGTTCGGCCCAACCTCACATTGAACCTCGGCCTCCGCTGGGATTATCTGCCGCCCTATCACGAGGTGCAGGACCGTTGGGCGTTCTTCAATCCGAACGCGACGAACCCAATTACGAATTCGCCAGGTGAGCTTCAGTACGCTGGCAATCGCGGTGCCGACATCAGCTGCCAGTGCCGCACCCCGGTCCACACCTACTGGAAAAACTTCGGTCCGCGTCTGGGTCTTGAGTGGTCGATGGATCCGAAGACCGTGCTGCGCGCAGGCTTCGCCGTCGCGTACTCGCGGGCAGGTGGCGTCGGCGGCCGCGCTGGTGACTCTACCGGCACAGGCCAGAGCGGTTTCGGATCCAGCATTGTGCTGCCCACCGCGGTCAACACTGGCGGGAGCGCGGGCCCGTCCTATTACCTCAACAATAGCGACGCCTTCACAAGCGCAGGCGTCGCCAACACCAACTTCGGTGGCCCCGGGTACTCCATTCCCGCACCTATCGGTCCCAGCGCAGCCGGTCTTGTCACGGGCATCGGTAACTACTACAACGGCAAGTCCTACGTCACCGCCGGCGGAGCGCCCGCCTACGCCGATCCTTACCTCTCCGGCCGGGCGCCTGAATTTGTCTTCTACAACCTGGCCATGCAACGGTCCATCGCGCCAACACTCTCAGTCACCGCCGGCTACTCCGGCAGCCAGTCACACTTCGTGGCCGCATCTACTGTGCCCGGCTTCTGGTCCGGCCAAATCGATCCCGCATGGTTGCCGTCGCTCGCCTCGGTCTACGTCAACAAACAGTCAATCTTCGCCGCATCGGCGACCGCTGCCAACATTGCGGTCGCGCAGGCGGCCAATCCCAGCATCCATGTGCCGTATTCCGGCTACGTTCAGCCCGTTGGCGGCACCAACAGCACAGCCTCCATCGGACGCATGCTGCGGCCCTTCCCGCAGTACTCCAGCCCTCCGGGCGTGACGTGGGACAACATCGGCAACATCAGCTACAACGCCTTTGAGCTCACGCTCAAGCAAGCTGCATGGAAAGGGATCAGTTACACCGTCAACTACACCTACTCGCGCAACATCGGTGACGATGGCACCTCGCGCACGGCCTTCCCTGTGCCCGCAGCCGCCTCGTCCAGTGGCGCACCGATCCCTGGTAACAACCGCGCAGATCGCGATCTGACCGCCACCGACGTTCCGGAAAACCTCAATGTCTTTGGCTACGCTCAGTCGCCCTTCGGCCGCAACAAGATCGGCGGAAACAATTGGGCAGTCCGCACGTTCGCCGGCGGATGGCAGCTCTCTGGCATCTTCTCTTACACGTCGGGAACGCCGATTCTCGTTGTTGGCTCCGGCTGCACCGCGCCGTCGTCAGGTACCTGCATGCCGGACGTCGTTCCCAATCGAAGGAACGACGTTCGCATTAACGGCGGCTACGGCAGGCACGGCGTAACCTACGCTAACTACGCGCAGACCCCGTACCTCGACACAACTGCCTTCCAGACTCTCAACTACTTCGACGCGCCGGCCGGTGACACTCCAATTACAAAGATTGGCGACTCTCCCCGGAGTTCGCTGAACCTCTGGTCGCCCAGCCGCTACAACTTCGACGCCTCCCTGCAGCGCAGTTTCAAGATCACCCGCGAGCGCTGGAAGTTCATTCTTCGTGTTGATTGCTTCGACGTGACCAACAAGGTTAATTTTTCCATCGGCCAGACCCAGACCGTCGCCACCACGGTTGCGAACACCGGATCTGACAAATCGAGCCGACCACTCGTGTCGTCGGGAACTCCCATTCAGCCCGGCTCTTCGCCTGCTTTCGGCAAGCTCTCGGGCTTTAGTGGCAACCGCAGGTTCCAGTTGGAGGGCCGGATCACCTTCTAGCCAGTCCGAGCACGGTTTCCATCTGATCGGCCGCGTCCGTCTACCGTGGGCGGCGCGGCCAGTAACGCAGAGTGTAGCCGCCTCCGAGCAGCAGGAGCACAATGCCTCCCCAGATGCCCGCGTGATATTGCGCGAGGACGACGTTTGCATGTCGGCCTTCGCTGCTGAGGCTGGCCAGCAGCACGATAACACCGTACGCCAGCAGCAGAAGGCCGATGAAAAACCAGACCGGGAGCATGCGATGATGACGATGTTGTACCGGTATGTCCTGTGTTGGTTTCATCCGTCCCTCCTACCAGAAGATAATCTGCAGCGCCACGAACATCACGGCGACCCCGATAGCCCAGAAGATCGGACGCTTATAAAGCGGGACGTCGCCGTCTCCCGGCAGAACAGTGTACGCACGTACCAGCCCTTGCAACTCTTCCGCGGTTTTGGGCTTCGTCATGAGGCTCACAATGATAGTAACGAGCACGCAGATAATCCAGGACCAGAGTGCGCGGTACAGATTTTCCGCCATTGGCTTCGCGTCAGTAGAGAATGCGACATACCGCAGCCACTCCGGATGGAGGACCACGGCCGTGTACATCCCGATGGAGGCCGACGTGCCAGCGAACAGACCCCAGAAGCCGCCTTTGGACGTGCCACGTTTCCACATCATGCCAAGAATCACAGTTCCGAAGAGCGGCGCGATGAAGAAGCTGACCAGCGCCTGCATGTAGTCCATGATGCTTCTGAAATGGGTGACAAGATACGCTGTGCCGATGCTGACAATTACCCCTACGATCGTGCACCAGCGGCCGATCGTCACATAGTGACGATCAGTGCCTTGGGAGTTCACGTATGGCCGATAGATATCGTATGTCCACACAGTGGCAAAGGCGCTGACGTTGCCTGCCATGCCGGACATGAAGCCGGCGATCAGCGCAGTGACGCCGAGCCCAAGCAGCCCGGGACCGCAGTAGCGTGCCAGCATGAGCGGCAGAACCTCATTGTAGCTGTGCAGGCCCGGATGAACCGCCGTTTCGGGCACGAGCTTGAACGGAAGCACCCCAATCGCCAGCAGCCCCGGGAGAATGACAATCAGCGGAACGATCATCTTGAAGTACGACGCAATGATCGGCGCCATCTTCGCGGAACGCAGATCCTGCGCGGCCATCGCACGCTGCACAACTAAGAAGTCTGTTGTCCAGTAGCCGAAAGCGATCACACCACCCAGCCCGAACACAACGCCGGTCCAGTGCACGCCCATTGGATTCCCGGAGAAGGTGCTGAGCGGCGCCCACAGATGTGTATAGTCGCCCTGCAACCGTTCATGAATTCGCGCGACCAGACCGCTCCATCCGCCGGCTTCGATGAGGCCAAGAACGGGGATTGTGAGCGCGCCCAGCCAGATGAGGAAGAATTGCAGCACTTCATTGAAGATGGCCGAGTACAACCCGCCCAGCGTTACGTATGCGGCTACCGTGAGCGAAGAGATCCAGATGCTCACGTGAATGTTCCAGCCGAGCACGACCTTCATCACCAGTGCCATCGCATACATATTGATGCCGGACATCAGCACGGTCATGAATGCGAAAGAGATGCCGCTCAGCGCCCGTGTCGCTTCGCCGTACCGGAGCTGCAGATATCCCGGCACAGAATGCGTCTTGGAGATGTAATAGAACGGCATCATCACCAGGCCAAGAAAAACCATCGATGGGAACGCGGCTATCCAGTAAAAATGAGTGGCCAGAATTCCGTACTGATAGGCGGCTGCCGCCCATCCCATGAGCTCGAGCGCGCCAAGATTTGCCGAGAGAAAACTAAGTCCAGCCACCCAGGCGCTCATATCGCGGCCAGCCATGAAGAAGTCATCTGAAGTTTTGGAAAAACGGCGCAGGTACAGGCCAATGCCCAGCACCATGACGAAATACAGGACGATGATCAACAGGTCCGGCAGCGTCAGCGAGATCAGGCGGCCACCTTCAAACAACACCATAGCTGTGAGCGGCAGAGTCATTATTGTTCCTTATACGTCTACACTTCGGCTTTGTCGTCTGGCAGGCCAGCACACGCAGGAGCCATCACCTGGGCCTCAAAGATCTTTTCCATCATTACCCACTTCTGTCCCGGTGTGGCTTGTGGCAGTGGCTGCTGGAAGCGCCACATCAGCTCTTCCCACTCCTGCATGCGTGGGTTCGAACGGTCCGCAGCAGCCTTCTTTGCGAAGCTGAAGTCGTCTGTGGTCTCGAGCACCATGACCATCCGAGTGCCCAGCAGGAAGATGTGTTCCTTTAACACGCCATTGGCGCGAATTGCGGCCATCACTTCTGGCCAGATGAGATCAGGTTCATGCCATCGCCGATACTCGGCGATGAGCTCAGAATCGTCTTTGAGGTCGAGTGCGAGACAGTGAATCTTCATGCTATCCTTTGCGGTTCGCTTACTCAGCGAGAACCATCTCCTCGACCTCGCGAACATATCGAACGCTTTCATTCACCAATGCATCAAGGCGTGCCTTATCTGGCATGCCATACATCGCGGGATACGGATCCCCTCCGGGACCGAGCGGCTCGAACGAGACGTAGCGGCCGGGCCGGTTGTGGCCGATGACATAGAGCGCACGAATGATCGTCGCCACATCCATCGAGCCTGCGCCCAGCGCTGCGCGGTTACTGTCGGCGAAGTGCAGGTTGAGCAGCATCTCGCCCGCATTCACAATGGCCTCGCCAATGTGGCTCTCCTCCGACTGCATGTGATACACATCGCCGTTGATATGCGCGATGCCAGGGTGGTTCACGTCGCATACGTAGCGCTTCGCATCCGCGAAGGAGTGCACCAAGCTGACCTCGGCTGCGCGAATTGGCTCGACCGCACCGGCTACGCTGTGCCGCGTAAACCAGTCAGCACACTGTTGCAGAGTAGCAACCGAGCGCTGATGCTCGACCTCATCGTACGGCTTCGGTCGGCCGACCGCGCCCGGAACAACCAGCAGATACGTTCCGCCGACGGCCTCAGTAAAGGCGAGTTCGCGACGCAGATAATCGATGGCCGCCTGGCGGACAAGGGGCCGATTGCTGGCCATGTCGTTATCGGCGGAGAACATGCCGCACACACCCGAGACGGCAAGCCCGTGGTCGCCGAGCACCTTCAGCGTCTCGTCAACCTTGTAGCCGAGATCCGGTCCGTAATGGTTGCCGTGCAGTTCAATGAACCTCAGCCCGGCACGTTCGAGGCGAGCGGCGGATTCGGCGAGCGATTCGAGTCCAAAACCCCAGTTGCTCCACGAAAGATTGAGTCGCGACCTCAGCTTCTCCGGCGAGCCTTTCTTAAGCGTCGCGAACTGCTCACGAATCCTGGCATTCTTTGCTTCGAAGTTCTGTCGCTGCATCGTGTCTCCGTGCCTGTCCTCTGCTATTTGCGCCGATGAGCGCCCACCGCGGGCATGTCCTCGTACACATCGGGGCCGAAGTAGCGCAGCGTTACGAGTGGATCCGTTTGCGAGTAGTTTTCAACGACAATGCCCTGCGCCGCAGCCTCCGCGCTCACGAAGAGCTCGTCCTGTGTCATCTGCCCAAAGCGGATGAGGGAGGGGCAGTCGACTGCGAGCTTACCGACGCGTCCGTGCCCTTGCGTTACCACCAGGCCCGATGCGCCGGAATCGTGCAGAATGCATTTGCGACCGGGCAGCACAGTCAACTCTCTGGCACTGAACCTCTGTTCGCCGGCAACGGTCCCGTAGACGACCCACCGGTCAATGTAGCCCTCTTCCTCGCTGCCTGCGGCCACGATCGGCTCGATGTAGTGTTTGCTCTTGAATTCGGGATCGGTATTGCGATTCCAGTCCACCATATCCGCGATGAAGTCCAGATCGCCGTGTTTCTCTGGCGGCACGTCCTGCGTCAGGAGATCGTGTTTCACCGCGCGGCCATCGACCATGGACTGGAACATGGAGAGGACATCGCTGCCCCACTGTGGCTCGTAGGTAAGCAGAGAGCCGGGCGCGTGCAGAACGCGGGTCGGCACCAGCCACCCCGTCCCAGGCACCAACTTGTAAGCCTTCGCGAAACTCAGGATGTTGTTGTCGCCCTGGTTCCAGCGGGCCAGGCAGTCGCGAATGTCGGCCTTCGTAGTGCCGGGCTCGAGTCCAAAGTATGTGTGTGGAAAGTTGCCAAAGGTCGCGTTGAGCTGCGGGGGGAAGTAATAGCCCTCCGGCTTGCCCTCTCGGCCGACCAGTTTCGCCTGCGCCTCGCTCTGATGCAGATGGTGCGGAATAGGGCCGAGATTATCGAAAAACTTACTGTACACGGGCCAGCGCTTGTACTTTGACCAGATCTCCTTGCCGACGAGCCGTTCGCCTGCGGCCTCGACGGCTTCCTTCAGCGTGAATCGCCCGGTGGACGAGACGACGAAGCTTAGACCCTCATCCGGTGCCCGACCTTCGTTCATGGCAAAGGTCGTTGAGGCCAGCCAACGCTCGTCGATGCCTCCGCGATCGGCGCCATAGGCATACAGATCCTGTTCAGCCAACTTGAGACGCCGTCCGGGGACGAGGTAAGAGCGCGGCACCCACGTTGGTGCGAGGCGCAGAATGCCCTCGCCCTCCTCGATAGCCTGCTGTATCTGAAGCGTAACGGAGCCGGTTGTGCTCATTCCTATTGTCCTCGCATCGAAGCTCTCCCGAGTTTGACAAAGATGAGCCTTGCCAAGAAAACGGTCTCTCAGATGAGACCTAAACGCTAAATGTCCGCGGGTGTTTCCGTCAATAATCTTTTGATGCCTTGTCGACAGCCCCTGTAAACAAGTGAGAAATCTCTTGAAGAAACAAGGATTCCTTGCGAGATCAATGAAAAAGCCCATTGCCCATTCCACCGCTGGAACTCCAAAGACTGTTCAGCTCGAAGTCCGAGAAGCCGGTCTCTGAAAATTGTTTTTACAAAGTGGACTGCAGAATCGCCGGTCTGTTCTCAGCCAGTTGCAGGATCAGCTCGCCAGAGGCACAGACATTTCCTCGTTGCCGCGTTGTCGCTTTCCTGGAGCTCCGTCACTCAGACATCAGCAGGCACGGGACTCGCATTGAGTGGCGCCTCTCAGCCCCGGACACCGATCTCGGCACCCAGGCGCCATGGTTTCCGAGTCTGCGCAGCCTAATTTGCCGGGACGCATGAGGAGATTCGAATGCTAATTACGCATAATTGTATGTTAGATTGTGTACATTTCCGCTGCGGACATCTGGAGGTTTCCGAAGGAATCTGATGCGCAATTCTCTCGCTCTAACGCACCAAGAACTTCGGCGAACAGCCGCGAGACATCTCCTTCACGGCTGCCTTTCGTCTCTGCTGCTCTGTCTTCCACTCTGGGCGACCGGCGCGCGGGCGCAGGCTGCTGCTCCCGGGTGGACGGCCGGGCATGTGATTGTGAATCCGGCCGTACGTTCCGACCAGTCCCAGCCGCTCACGGCCATGGCCACGATGTGGAAGCCGCCGGCGCCGTCCAACCGGGTGCGTCATGTGACCGCGGGTGGACCACCGGATGACCCCGCGCCTTCGATGCCGGAGATTCCTGAGGCGGCGGCGGCGATCGAGCAGACCGCGCAAGGCACAGAGTCAGCCCCGGAACTGCTCGCCAGCTTCGATGGCCTGGGAGCCGGGTTCTCCGGGCCACAGGGACCGGCGGCGGGTCGCAATCCTTCCGATAACAGCCTGGCGGTCGGTCCTGACGAGATTGTCCAGATCGTTAATTCGCATCTTGCGGTCTACAGCAAACAGGGCAAGACCTATCCGACGACTGGGAAGGTCCTGTTCGGAGCGGTTGTGACCAATACGCTCTTTGCCGGGTTCGGAGGACCGTGCGAACAACAGGTGGCAGGCGACGCCGTGGTCCGCTACGATCAGCTCGCACACCGCTGGCTGTTTGTTGTGCCCATCTTTCGCCGTCCGGCTCCGGACGCTCCGTACGCGATGTGCTATGCCGTAAGCACCGGACCTTCGCCGCTGGGCTCGTACTACCGCTATGAGTTTGCCCGGCCGCTCTTTCCGGATTATCCACGTCCGGCGATCTGGCCCAACGGCTACTATGTGCCGACCAGCACGGGCGACACGGTGATCCAGAAGCACATCTGCGCGGCCAATCGTGAGGCCATGCTGCACGGCAAGGCAGCGTCAGAGCAATGCTTCATCATTGATGGCGTGAACTTCCTCAACGCAGCCGACGTGGACGGAAAGCGACTGCCGCCGCACGGGATGCCCGAGGTCGTACTTGCGGCTGGGGGAACGCAGCTCCATCAGCAGTTCGACGACAATGTCCTTCTTGCGTGGCGTGATTCCATCGATTGGAAGCATCCGGAGCGTTCGCATCTGGAGGGTCCGGAGCGCATTGCAGTGGCTCCGTATCACTACCTCTGCGACGGGCAACTTTCGAAGTGTGTGCCTCAGCCTGGAACTCCGGTTCGTCTTGACGCGCAGGGAGACAAGCTGATGCAGCGACTTGTCTATCGCAATTTCGGATCGAAGCAGGTCATCGTGACTGCGCACTCGGTGGATACCGGCGCCAGTGGGGGCGGAGTGCGCTGGTATCAGTTCCAGGCCAGCAGCGACGGCACTCTTCAACTGGCTCAGCAGGGAACGTACGCGCCTGATGGTGGCTTCCGCTGGATGCCCAGCATCGGCATGGATCGCAAGGGCGATATTGGGGTGGGCTACTCCTTCGGCGACAGTTCGAGCTTTGTCGGGCAGCGCTTCGCTGCGCGGTTGGCGGGCGACAAGCCCGGTTCGATGACACTGCACGAGTCGGTACTTGCCGATGGGAAGGCGGCGCAGACCAGCACGCTGCGCTGGGAGGACTACACCACGCTGGCTCTCGATCCGAGCGACGACTGCACGTTCTGGTACGTAGGGGACTACCTGAAGGCCGGCGAGGATCGCTATTCCACTCGCATCGGCGCGTGGCGACTGCCCGGCTGCGCTGTCTCCCGGAAGCCAGAGCGCGGTGCGGACTGATTTAGGAAATTCGAGATGCAACGTCCGGGAGTGAGACGTCTCTTCCGGATCGACATGGACTGATGACTTTGATTGACGGAGGAGCACGATGAAAAATCGCAAGACCTTGCTAGGAGCCGTAGTTTGTGTAGCGCTGGTGCTCGCCGGGATGACTTCCGGAGCCAACGGACAGAGGCGCCGCGGAGGCGGAGCGGAGGGCTTCGGCTTCCGCTTTGTCGGACCGGCGGCGGGCAATCGCGTGGCCGCGGTGGCTGGTGTTCCCGGCGACCCCAGCACCTACTATGCCGGCGCTTCGTCAGGCGGCATCTGGAAGTCGATTGATGCTGGTGCGAGCTGGCGCCCCATCTTCGACAATGAGGATGTGGCGGCCATCGGCGCGCTGGCCGTGGCTCCGAGCTCTCCGAACATCGTGTGGGCTGGCACAGGTGAGGCGTGGGCGATCCGCGACATCGATGTGGGCGGCGATGGAGTCTACCAGTCGATCGATGGCGGCAAGACGTGGAAGAACATGGGGCTCAAGGATACGGGTCGCATCGGCCGGATCGTCATCGATCCGAAGAATGCAGACAACCTGTATGTGTGCGCACTCGGCCGCCTGACGGGGCCGACGAAGGACCACGGAGTTTATCGCTCGACGGACGGCGGCAAAACCTGGACGCAGTCTCTGTTTGTGAATGAGAACACTGGCTGCTCGGGTCTGAACATGGACACGCATGACTCGAACACGCTGATCGCCGGGATGTGGCAGGTGGAGATGCACACGTGGGGAGAGTTCAGCGGCGGTGAGGGCAGCGGAGTCTACATCACGCACGACGGCGGAGCGCACTGGCGGCATGTGGAAGGGCATGGCATGCCGAAGCCGCCGGTGGGAAAGATTGATGTGGCGATCGCTCCTACGGATTCCAACCGCATGTATGCGTTGATCGAGACCAATAAGCAGGGCTCGTTCTGGAGGTCCGATGACGGCGGGGACAACTGGCGTGTGACGAGCTGGGATCGGACGCTGATTGGCCGCGCGGGCTATTACATCCGCATCGCTATCTCGCCGTCTGACGAGGATAAGATTCTGCTCTCGAACAGCGGATTTCATGTTTCGGAGGATGGGGGCGAGACGTTCAAGGAAGTTCCGTGGGGAGGCGACAACCATGACATCTGGATCGATCCCACGAATTCGAACCGCTTCACCATCAGCTACGACGGCGGGCTGGATATCACAACGGTAGGTGGCAAGGGATTTCAGCGAGTGACTCTTCCCATCGGGCAGATGTATCACGTCGCAGTCGATGATCAGATTCCGTACTACGTGTACGGCAACATGCAGGACAACAGCACGATGCGCGGCCCTAGCATTTCGATGGGCGGAGGCAGAGGATCGGATGTCGGCTGGGATCATGGCATGGGCGGATGCGAGTCCGGCTTCACGCTGCCCGATCCTACCGACCCAAATGTGGTGTGGGCTTCCTGCTATGCCGACGAGGTGACGCGCTGGGACGCGCGCACCCGCCAGGCGCGCTCTGTGAGTCCGTACCTGCATACGCTCGATTCAGCGCCGAATGAGATCAAATATCGTTGCCATTGGACGCCGCCGCTGGCGATTGATCCCTTCGACCACAACACCGTTTATTACGGCTGCCAGGTTGTCTTCAAGACGACCAACAGCGGACAGAGCTGGACGGTTGCGAGTCCTGACCTCTCGACGCAGGACCCCAGCCGGATTGTCTCTTCGGGTGGATTGATCGGCGATAACCTGGGGCAGTTTTATGGCGAGGTGGTCTTCGCGATTGCGCCTTCGACGGTTCAGAAGGGGCTGGTGTGGGCGGGCACGAACGACGGCAAGGTCTGGTACACCACCGAAGGCGGCGGCAAGTGGACCGACGTCACGAAGAATATCGGGATGCCGGTGTGGGGAACGGTGACGAGCATCGAACCCTCGCACTTCCATGCCGGAACGGCGTACGTCTCGGTGGACTATCACCTGGTCGACGACCGTGATGCTTACATCTACAAGACCACGGATTTCGGGAAGACGTGGACAAGAATCAATAGCGATCTTCCGAAAGGGCCGCTTGGCTATGTAAGAAATGTCTCGGAGGATCCGAACTGTGAGGGACTCTTATTCGCGGGAACAGGGCACGCGCTGTACTACTCGCTCGACGATGGAGGGAAGTGGACGCAGCTCCGCAACGGCTTGCCGCCGGCTCCGGTAACGTGGACCGTCGTTCAGAAGCGCTTTCATGATCTGGTGGTCTCGACCTATGGCCGAGGCTTCTACATCCTGGATGACATCACGCCGCTAGAGCAGATGGCGAAGGAGAAGGCGACGGCAGATGCGCGGTTGTTTGCTCCGCGCAATGCATACCGGCTGGGAAGGTACGACCGGGCGATTCTTAACTACGAGTTGAAGGACACACCGAAGGGCCCTGTGCATTTCGAGATCCTCGGCGCGGATGGGAAGGTTGTTCGCCGATTGACCAGCGTGGGTCATCCGGGAATTAATCGCGTTGTGTGGGATATGCACTACGACGGTCCGCACGTCGTGGAGCTGCGCACGATTCCGCCACAGGATCCTCATATCTGGGAGGAGGAGCGCTTCAAGGGCAAGGATGAGCGCGGGATAACTCATTGGGGCATGCCGGTGGAACAGGCAGGGCCACTGGCCGCTCCTGGAAAGTACATGGTGAAGATGACGGTCGGCGATCAGAGCTTCCAGCAGCCACTGGAGGTTCTGATTGACCCGCATAGCGCCGGCACACAGCAGAGCATTGAAGCTACGCTGAAGCTGCAGCTTCGCATCCGGGAGGATGTGACCCGGGTGGCGGATATGGTGAACCGCATCGAGTGGATGAGGAAGCAGATCGAGAATCTGGAAGCGATGTACGCAGCCGATCCCCATCAGGCGGAGATGCTCAAGTCCGTGAAGGATACGGATCAGAAGATGCAGGACGTGGAGTACACGCTTCTATCGAAGGACCTTGTAGCCAGCGACGACAAGTACTATGTCTCGGCGTACAAGGTTTACTTCAACCTTCTGTGGCTGAACGGAGAGGTAGGGCAAGGTGCCGGTGATGTCGCGGGCGCAGGTGATTATGGGCCGACGGATACCTCGATGGCTCTGTTGAAACAGATCGAGGAGGATATGACTCGTGGCGAAGCAAGCTACAAAGAGTTGATGGCCACGACAGTGCCTGCATTCAATCGCGTTCTGGCCAGCAAGGGCGGGATTCCGCTCGCAACCACAACTCCGGTTAAGTCCGGGGCGGAATAATTCGCAGGGAAGGCTGTAACTCGCCTGCTACTGGGGCTGGCGAGATGCCGGTTCCAGTGGTATGTGCCGCGTCATCTCATCTGAACCTCATCCGAGGAGTTGAATGTCTAACCGAACGCAACCGATGAGGATCCTCATCCTTGGCATGGGCGATCTTGGAGTCCGTATCGCGCAGAAGGTCGTCGAGGGTGGGTTCTCTTCGGCCTGCCTGCTGGCGGGTAAGAGTGACGCCGCGACACAGTGGGCTCGCTTGCTTCAAATCTCGAGTGGCCGAGAGGTTTCGGCGGCGAGGGTCGACGGTCAAGACGTTGAGGCGCTCAAGGCACTGCTCACTCGCTTCGAGCCAGAGCTGATCGTGCAATGCGCCACGCTGCTCTCGCCCTTCGCGCTGCGGTCTGTGCCGACTAGCGCGGCGCAGGCTGTGCTCGAGGGGGGCTTCGCCCTGCAGCTCGCCGCGCAGCTTCCCATTGTTCGCACGCTCATGTACGCTCTGGGCGAGATCGGGATGCAGTGTCCGGTGATCAACTGCTCCTATCCGGATGTAACTCATCCGATGCTTGCCGCTGAGGACCTGTCGCCGACGATCGGGATCGGCAACGTCGCCATTATGGCGCTGTGGTATCAGCGCAACCTTGAAGGAGCCAACGAGACTACGCTGCAGGTGGTCGGTCAACACGCGCAGCTTGGGCCGTGTCTCGCAGGAAAGCCGGCTGCACCGGGGACGCCGACGCCGTTGGTCTACCTGAATAGCAGGAGGGTTCCGTCGCAAGATCTGCTCTTCGATGCCGGCCTGCAAGGCGGTGCGACGATGAATCATCTCGCAGCGGCTACGGTCGTCCCGATTCTTCGCGGATTCACGGAACGTGACGGAGTCGTTGAGACGCATGCTGCTGGAGTCTTCGGACTTCCCGGCGGGTATCCGGTCTGCTTCGTGGCCGGCGCGCCGGAGTTGAGACTGCCCGACGGACTGACTCTCGAAGAGGCTGTGAGCTTCAACCGTCTCGCAGCGAAGGGAGAGGGAATCGATCGCATCGCTGAGGATGGGACCGTCTTCTACACGACCCATGCGCAGCAGAGCGTCGCGGAGTTCTGCCCGGAGCTCGCGGAGCCTCTTCGCCCGCAGGATGTTGAGAAGAGGTTTCAGATTCTGCAGGCGGTCACGCAAGCGGGAGGTTAAGTCCCGCTCGCTCACTGACTGTTGTTGTTTGGCGAGAAGACAGTACTCGCTGCTCCTTCGGGGATGTCGCGCGGATCGGGCTTCAGGGTGACGGGTTGCGTGAGAGTCTGGCCATCGACTGTGAGGCGGACGGTGTACTCGCCGGGCTGCAGACCGGGCTCCGTACGCGGCCGACGGTTGGGGTCACGTTGCGGAGGATTCTGGGGGGCCGTAGAACCGGAGTGGCAGGCGTCGACCGGTGGCGGCGCAGCGGGACGGCCGAAGCCTCCGATGCCGCGCGCGGGGCGCACATCCAGCGAGACACGGTGCGTGCCGGCCTGATTGGAGGGCGGTGGGGGCTGCACCTCCCAGATGGCTTGCACATTGATGGCTTCGGTGTCGATGGGTTTCACGGGAGTGTCGCTGGCGAGGCAGGCGCGCACTTTCCCTGCAGCGTCGACAAGCTCGATCTTGAGCGGCGTGGTCGCGTTCTGCTTGAGGAAGTAGTAGGCGATGACGCCGCTGGGCGGATTGAGCTCCTGCGGCTCCTCATGTGGGAGGGGCGTGCCGTTCATGCCGCCCTGGTGGATGGCGAAGGACTCGCCGGGAGTGAAGAGGTAGACGTTGGACGCGGCGATCTTCTGGCCGTCGGCGGCGATCTGACGGAGCCCGCTCATGTCGTCGAGGACCCAGAAGCCGCGGCCGTAGGTGGCGAGGGCGAGGTCATCGCCGTGAACGACGATGTCGCGCACCGAGGTGACGGGCATGTTGAGTTGGAGAGGCTGCCAGTGCTCGCCATCGTCGAATGAAACGTAGACGCGGAGCTCGGTGGCGGCGTAGAGGAGGCCCTGCTGCTTCGGATCCTCTCGGATGCAGTTGACGAAGGCCCCATCGGGGATGCCGTGTGTGATCTCAGTCCAGGTTTTGCCGCCGTCATGCGTGCGATAGATATAGGGATGATTGTCGGCGAGGCGATGGCGGTCGACGGAGATGTAGGCGGTCTGCTTGTCGAAGTGCCCGGCTTCGACCTGTGAGATCTTGCTCCAGGCGGTGAGAGCAGGCGGAGTGACGTTGTTCCAGTTCGCGCCGTCGTCGGTCGTGACGTGGACAAGGCCATCGTCAGTGCCGACCCAGACAAGCTTCGCATCGAGCGGCGAGGGGCTGATGGTGTAGACGACACCAAAGCGGTCGGTCATCGGCTGGTCGATGTCCTTCGCGGTGACGGGGTCGAGGTTGGAGGGCACCGCAGGATTGAGACGCGTGAGATCAGAGCTGATCTTCTGCCATGTTTTGCCGCGATCGCGGCTGCGGAAGACGAACTGATTGGAGTAGTAGAGTGCCTGATCGGCTGGAGAGAAGATCTCCGGGAGCGTCCATGTGCGGCGATCCGGATTGTTCGGGTCGGCAGCGGGAAGCTCGCCCGAAGGAAGGGCGACGTTGAGCGACTGATCGCAGGCGCGGGCGTTGCCGTAGAGAGTGCGCGCGTGTTTCGGATCGGGATCTGGAACGACTGTGTTGCTTTCGCCTGCGAGGCAGATCGGCTCCCAGTTGCGGAAGGTGAGCAGGCCGAAGGGTGACCATGTGTCGATGCCCACGCCGCCGGAGTCCTGCTGCGCGCCGTAGAGGTGCCAGGGCCAGTCGCTGCTGGCGGCGATGTGGTAGATCTGCGCGGTGGGCTGGTTGTACCAGGTGCTCCATGTTTCGCGCGCCGTCGACGCTGACGACGGTGCCCTGATCGGTGGAGAGCACCATGCGGTTGCCGTCGTGTGGATTGATCCACATCTGGTGGTCGTCGTCGCCGCCGGGCGCGCCCTTGACGGGCACGAAGGTCTTGCCGCCATCGCGCGACTCGAAGGTTCCGGTGTTGCTGACGTAGGCGCGATCTGGGTTGGAGGGATCGACGGCGACGGCTTCGAAGTACCAACCGCGGCCCCAGAGACGCTGCTCGCTGTTGACGAGCTTCCATGTGGCGCCCGCGTCGTCGGAGATGTAGACGCCGCCGCCGGTGTCGTGGGGCGGCGCCGTCGATTGGCCGGTGGGACGGATCGGTTTTGCGACTGGGCGCCGAGATCGTCGACGACGGCCCAGAGGCGCTTGGGATTGCTGGGCGCGATGGCGATGCCGATCTTGCCTACGAAGTCGTCGGTGGGTAGACCGCCGCTGAGTTTGTGCCAGGTGTCGCCGCCGTCCGTGGATTTGTAGAGGCCTCCGCCGGGGAGATTGGTGGGAGCGTAGACGGACCAGGGTGGGCGGCGGGTGCTCCAGAGCGAGGCGTAGAGCGTGCGGGGATGGATGGGATCGATGGCGAGGTCGACGGCGCCGACGTCGTTGGGCCGCTGCGCATCGAAGAGCACCTTCTTCCAGTGCGCGCCGCCGTCGGTGGAGCGATAGACGCCGCGAGTGGGATTTGCATCGTAGACGTGGCCGAGTGCGGCGACGTAGACGAGGTTTGGGTTGTGAGGGTCGACGACGATGCGGCCAATCTGGCTGCTGTCGTTGAGGCCGACGGAGCTCCAGGTCTTGCCGGCGTCTGTGGATTTGAAGACGCCGATGCCGTAGGAGTGCTGACTGCGGATGTCGGACTCGCCGGTGCCGACGTAGATGATGTTGGGGTCCGAGGACGCGACGGCAATGGCTCCGATGGAGCCGATGGGAATGCCCTGATCACTAATTGGAAACCAGGTGCGGCCTGCGTTTTCGGTCTTCCAGACACCGCCGCCTACTGAGCCCATATAAAAGGTGTCCGGTTGGCTCGCGACGCCGGCTACGGCGTAGGCGCGGCCACCACGCATCGGACCGACGTCACGCCACTCCAACCCACCGAGCAGCGCGGCCGGAGGTTGACCGGCGGAGGTCGCGTCTTGAGCCGGGGCGGTGCTTAGCGCTCCGCTCAGCAGGATGGTAGAGACAGCCACGAAGACGAGAGGGCACAAACAGCGACCTGCAACCTGCATTCCGACTCCTGGTAACGGAGAGTTGGGTGTGAAAGGGAAAACTGAATTGTTGACGTACCAATCCTAGACGAGAGTGGGTGAATGGAAGTCGCAACCGGCAGGGCACCCAGAGAGCATGGAACGGCCACCAACTTAGCCAGCCCGCGAGATCTCAACATCATCAGAAGCTAATCTGTGCAGAGAACTGCATGAATCGCGCCGGAAGCTGACTTGTGACGCCGTAGGTTGGTGAGCCGAAGCCGGCTCCGGGTGCTGTGCCGTTGCCGTAGGTTCCGCTGTAGCCGACGAAGTTGGCGTGGTTGAGCACATTGAAGGCTTCGGCCCGCAGTTGAAGTTGCACGGCTTCGTGCCAGAACGAGAAGGCGCGGCTAATGCTGGGATCGAGCGAGTAGATTGGGCGGCCGCGGCCTGCATTGCGGCCCGATGACGGCTCCGTTGATGACTGGCCGGTCGGTTGTTGCGCCAGTGTCACCGCTGTTGGTCGTGCCGGTCGTCATGTTGAACGGGAGTCCGCTTGCAAGCGTGGCGATACCGCCAATCTGGATTTTGAAGGGCGCCATGTATTCGCCGCTGAGGACGAGGCGATGGCGCTGATCGTAGATTGCGGGACCATATTCGGTGTGTTGGGTGAAGTTGGGATCGTTCGGGTTTTGTGAAGTGGTGTCGGGATCGACGTTGTCGAGTGTGTGCGCCCACGTGTAGCTCGCGAGCAGGGAGAAGCCGTGGCTGAACGTATGGCGGATGTTCAGATCGAGCGCGTTGTAGTGCATATAGCCGTTGTTTACGTCCGTTTGGATGACGCTATAAGGCGGTGTGGCGACGCTCTGCGCCGTGCCTTGTTTGCTGCTCGCATCGCAGGTTAGGTTGTGCTGGGCGTACCAGGAGATCCAGTAGGGCCGGGAGCAATTGGCCTGCTGCGCGGTGCGGATGTTGCCGCTGCCGGGGACGGGGATGTAATTACTGGTTAGTGTAATGACTCCTGTGCCCGTGACCGTGCGGACGAACGGAGCGCCGGGCTGTCGATATCGAGCGGACGGATGATGCGCAGCGTGTGGGTCCCGATGTAATCCACGCTCATGACCCAATTGCGGGCGAGCCGCTGCTCGAGGCTGGCAGTGAATTGCTCAGAGTAGGGATTCAGCAGCGCGCCTGGATAACTCTTCAGCACTGATGTGGGAAACCACTTGCTGAGATAGGCGGGTTGTCCAGGGCGAACGTAAAGGCTGCGGATAGGAGCTACGGCGCCGGCAGGGAAGGCGGGAAGTGGCGCGGCGGCTATGCTCGTTGGGAAGCCGACCTGACCGGGCGATGCATTGTAGGTGAAGACTCCGGTGGGCTCACCCAGCACGTAGCTTGCGAAGGAATTGTCGACGATCTGTGAATAGTAGATGCCGAAGCCGCCGCGAATAATGGTTGATCCATTGCCGCGGGTGTCGAAGACGAAGCCGACGCGCGGAGCAAAGTTGAGTTTCGCGTCGGTCAGAGTCTGGCGTTCGTAACGAAGACCGCCATTTAGGGTCAGCCGCGGGAAGAGGTGGAAGTCATCCTGCGCGAAGAGCGCCCAGAGTTGGTCGTCGACGAGGTAGTTGGCATTGCCGTAGCTCTGCTGATAGTTCGC
Source organism: uncultured Acidobacteriaceae bacterium (assembly GCA_963827415.1). Classification (GTDB taxonomy): domain Bacteria; phylum Acidobacteriota; class Terriglobia; order Terriglobales; family Acidobacteriaceae; genus Granulicella. Next base: position 104,159 of record CAWHBA010000028.1, on the reverse strand, counting down.
TACGTTGGCGATGTTGTTGAGATACGCCGTGCTTTCGCAGACGCTGGCGACCTGGGTGCAGGTGTTATAGGTGAACTTTCCGAGGAAGATCGGGCCGCCGAACTCCTTGCTGTTGCCTCCGTTGTGCGCGTTGATGATGCTGGCGCCAGTGACGACCTGATGTCTGCCGAACGTGACGGCAACGGTATCGGAAAACTCATACTGCCGGTTCATGACCAGCGCGCTCTGCGATGTCCCCGATGTGAATGTCCCTCCAGAAGAGACGGGCACGACGAACTGCGTGCTGTAGATCACCGGATCGAATTCGGTGATGGGCGAGGCAAGTTGGAACTGCAGGCGGACGTTGTTGACGAGACCTGCGCCGAGCACAGCCGTATCGCCGAGCTCGCCTGTGTAGGTTCGCCGATGGAAGACGCGCGCAACATTGGCGAGGCTGGAGCCGCCCACGATACCGTTCGGGTTAGTGTCGGAAAAGCTGTCCATGTTCGCGCGCAGAAAGATGTTGTTCTTTGCGCTGAGCTGGCGATCGAGGCGGACGAGTCCGAGCCAGCCGCGGTAGTGTCCGACGTAGCTGCCCGGGGCAAGCGGCGAGGTGACGGGCGAGGCCTTGGCTTCGCGGTTGTACTCAGCGGCGGTGAAGAAGTGAAGAGCATGCGAGGCGCCAAGGCCGCCGGAGAGCGACGCTGCGGTCTGTCCAAGGATGTCGCTGGTCACCTCGTTGCCGCTTGTGGCGTTGGAGCTCGTGAAGCCTGCGAGCTGCGCCTGGGCAGCTGCGGGACGCCAGAGCTCGAGGAGTTGCCCGTGGAGGCGGTCGCCGCCGCTGCGCGTGACGATGTTGATGACGCTGCCGGTGGAGGCGCCATGTTCGGCCGAGAAGCTGTTGGTGAGAATGGTCATCTGATCGACGGCCATCAGAGGAATGTTGGTGAAGATGGTCTGACGCCCCCACATGTCGATTGCATTCGCGCCGTCTGCGACAAATAGCGCCTGACGGCGGCCGGCGCCGTTGGTGGTGAAAAGGAACTCGTTCATGAAGATGTCGCCCTGATTGATCGCGGGCACATTGGCGGAGTCGAGCAGGGGGAGATAAGTGATGCGGCGTGCCGGCAGCGATACGTTCTGAGCCTGTTGCCCGGTGACGAGAATCCCCAGCTGTGGCTCGTCGACGCGGACGTCCGTCGCGGCGCCTTCGACAGTCACGGTCGAGACCTCGCCGGCGACGCGAAGCGTGAGATGCAGGAGAGCGCTTGAACCCGCCGCGAGCGTGACATGATGCTCATCGGCATCGGCGAATCCGCTGCGCGTCGCGCTAACGCTGTATTCGCCGGTCACCGGGAGGCCAGCAAGAGAGAAGTGGCCGGTTGCGCTGCTGTCCACGATGCGCGTCTCGCCAGTCAGTTCGTTGTGGACCGCGATGCGCGCTCCGCCGATGGGAGCCTGGGTTGCGTCCACGACTGTGCCCCGGATCGTTGCGGTGTCCGGAGTCTGCGCTGCCAAGGAGACTCCCGCAATGATGCAGAAAACGCGCGGATGCCATGCGAAGAAACAAGGAACAACTCCTGCTGTGCTGGCCAGAGAAGCCTCTGGCGAAGTTAACGATTGAGTCAGATTAAAGTGTACGAAGAAGCACCGAGAACGGACGCAAGTTTGTATACAATTCTGCCCGAGTACGCCTGATCGGGCAAAACTGCTAGTCCGTCGTCTCCGACCTGAATCTGGTCTTCGACATCGTGATCGAGCCGGAAGGTGTCCATTTCGAGTGCGCTGAGATGCGATTTGAGCAAATGCTCGTTGAGCGCCTTGAGGTCTGTGGCTTTGAGCTGCTCCCATTGCCGGATCAGACCGTCGACGGGCTGCATCAGCGATTTGGCCGCTTCAAACTGCGCGGTGGTCGGGGCCACGTCAGCGTTCTGGACGCTGTGCTCCAGGCGTGCGATCTGAGTGCGGAGCGTTGTCAGGTTGGTAGGGCCGGGGCCGAATCCGCGGCCGCGCTCGCGCGTCTCACTGCCGGCGATCGCATCGAGCTTCGCCTCGATGGATTTGTCGGCTTCCGCGATAGGCGCCTGACCGGAGCGGGCCTTCATCTGCTCGCGGAGCACGGTGATCTCGTGCAGAGCAGAGGTCATCTTCAGCAGGTTGTCGTACATCGTCCTGGATAGGTCGAACTGTGCCTGCAGATCGGCAAGTGAAGTCTTGACCCGGGGATCCATGGTGACCTTGAACTGCGCGGTCTGGGTATGGCCGTCGCCGGTGAGGCGAACGGTGTACGTGCCGGGCATGACCCAGGGCGCGGTGGCGACCGAAGGAGTGTCGTGCGGGACGGCCATGTCGGCGTCAGGGCCAGTGGACATGCCGGGAACCTGCTCGTATTGCATGTCCCAAAGGAAGCGATGATGGCCGGGAGTCGTCTTTAGAATGCGCGGAGGCCGAGCCCAAAGGGTTGGGTCCGGATAACGGGGATCGAGCGGAGGCACGGGATCGGTGCTGCTGACGTGCAGAATCGTATTGCCCTTGTCGTCGAGGACCTGGAGAGCGAGCGGCCCTTTGAACGTGTCGCCGAGGTAGTAGTCGACGATGGCGCCATCTGGCGGATTCTTGCCGGTCGCCATATCAGGTGGCCACGGCGTCGGCGGATTCATACCGTTGCGCACGCGAATAGCGGTCTGCGGAGTGTATAGGTGCAGGTCGCCGGTGGGCATCTTCGCTGCGATCTGCCGAAGCGGCGTGAGGTTGTCGAGGATGAGGAACCCGCGACCGTGGGTGCCAGCGATGAGGTCGTCTCCTTTGACCTGAAGATCGCGAACGGAGGACGCCGGCATATTGAGGCGGAGAGATTGCCAGTGATCGCCGTCATCGAAGGAGACGTAGACCTGGGTCTCGGTGCCGGCATAGAGCAGGCCGTGGTGGCCGGGGTCTTCGCGGATGGTGTTGGTGGGCTCGTCATTAGGCAGCCCGTTGTCGATCTCGGTCCACGTCTTGCCGCCGTCGTGGGTGCGGAAGAGATGCGGGCGCATGTCGTCGAGTCGCATGGTGTTGACGGCTGCGTATGCGGTCTGCGCGTCGAAGTGCCCCGCGTCCATGTTGAAGACCTTCCAGAAGGGCTGCATGGCGGGCGGAGTGACGTTGGTCCAGTTCGCGCCTCCGTCTGTGGTCGTCCAGATGTAGCCATCGTCGGTGCCGGCCCACAGTCGATTGCCGTCGACAGGCGAGAGGCCGAGCGCGTAGATCACGCCGCGGCGGATGGGACGCATGGTGGGTGAGTCCTTGTAGTGAGCCAGCGAAGCAGGGATAGGGTAGCCGGCCTCGCGACTGAGGTCGGGGCTGACCTGCTTCCAGTTTTTTCCACCATCAGAGGTGAGCCACAGAGTATTGGTAGCGAAGTACAGCTTGTGGGGATCGACCGGCGAGAACATAAGCGGCTCGGTGCGAAGGACGCGATATTGGCGGAGAGGGCCGGGCTCGACGTTCTCGATCTGGCCGGTGCGGCGATCGTAGCGAGTGACCTTGCCGCCGTAGACGATGTCGGGGTCGAGCGGATCGGGCGCGGCGTAGCCGTATTCTTCAATGCCGACCGGATGCCAATCGTGGAAGGTGATGCGGCCGTCGTCGCTTCGGCTGGGAACGCAGGCGCTACCACTGTCCTGCTGTCCACCGCAGACGCGATAGGGAAATGCGTTGTCGGCGGTGACGTGGTACATCTGCGCTGTGGGCTGGTTGAACCACTTGGCCCAGGTCTGACCGCCGTTCTGCGTGATGATGACGCCTTGATCGCTGGCGAGCGCGATGATGTCGGGGCTGTTGGGATTAACGAAGACGTTCTGGTAGTCGTCGCCACCGGGAGAGCCACGCAGTCCGACCCAGGTGCGGCCGCCGTCAGTCGATTTCCAGGTGACGACGGTCGCAACGTAGACGGTGTTGGGGTCGTGAGGGTCGGCTTTGGGCACGGGCAGATCGCCGCCGCCGATGCGCGCCTCGGGACGGGTGTCGTCCTGCGGTGCATGAATCCACGTCTTGCCACCGTCGTCTGAGCGGTAGAAGCCGACGCCCTTTTGCGTAGCGGCCTCGATGTAGATGCGGTTCGAGTCGGCCGGAGAGACGGTGACACTCACCTGGATGATGTCGTCCGGGAGTCCGCCGCCGGTGAGCTTTGTCCAGTGATCGCCACCGTCGGTGGATTTGAAGAAACCGCCGTGCGCTCCGCTCCAGGCGCCGTTTTCCCACGCTCCTTCCTGGCGCTCCCACATTCCGGCGTAGACAATCTCGGGGTGGTTGGGGTCGATCTCGACTTCGGAGGCGCCGGTGAATTCGTCGATGTAGAGGACGTTCTGGAAGGTCTTCCCTCCGTCGGTGGAGCGGTAGAGTCCACGCTCCTTGTTGGGACCGTAAGGATGTCCGGTGACTGCGACGAAGACTCGATCGGGATTGCGCGGGTCGATTGCGATCTGCCCGATCTGCTGTCCATCACGCAGTCCGAGATGGGTCCAGGTCTTGCCCGCGTCGGTCGACTTGTAGACGCCGTCGCCGACAGAGAGATCGGGACGCGCCAAGCCCTCTCCACTGCCGACGTAGAGGATATTCGGATTGCTGAGCGAGACCGCGATGGCGCCGATGGAGCCCGTAGGCTGCGAGTTCCAGAGACTATGCCACGTGTTGCCGGAGTCGGTCGTCTTCCAGACGCCTCCATTGACTGCGCCCATGTAGAAGGTGGCGGGTTGGCTGGGTACGCCCGCCAGGGCACGCGTGCGTCCGGCACGCATGGGGCCGATCTCGCGCCAGCGCATGTCGGAGAACAGCGAAGGGTTGACGCTCTGCGCGCAGCAGAGGGCAGTGCTGCCGAACAGAAGCAGAAGGGAAGTGAAGGCTTCGAAACGGCGTGAGCGCATAAATCTCCGTGTTCTGTCGCACCAGAGTCAGATCAGTGGTACTGAAAAGCTATACCACTTCTTCCGAACAGCTTGCAGAGCGGCGAACTGGTGATCGATGTCGCGATTGCTTGCAGCAATCAGCTGTGCGCAGTCTTCTGTAAATTGATACCCATGGGATTGGCGGCGGGTTACGAGACGCGATGAGTTTGCTGGATCTTTGTTCCTATCTTGGTCTCGGCGCAGTGGGTGCGGTGGTGGTCAATCTCCTTATTGGCATGCTGCTCTCGATGCGGTACAGCCCGCTGCGGTTGTGGCCGCATCGGCATATCAACCTGTTCGCGTTGCACCGCTGGACCGCGTACTTGGCGATGACGCTGGTGCTGGCGCATCCGACGGTACTCCTGTTCCTGCATACGCCGCGCTTTCGCCTGGTGGATGTGCTCTGGCCGGTGCATTCCTATCTGCAACCTACGCTGAACACGATCGGCGCGATTGCGCTGTATCTGGTGGCTCTGGTACTGGTCACTTCGCTTTTGCGGACACGCATTGGACGGCCGCTGTGGCGGCGGTTGCACTATCTCGTTTTTCCAACGGCGGTGCTCCTCTTCGTGCACAGCATCTACACCGACCCGAATCTGAAAGACGGTCATCCTGATCTGCTGGACGGAGGGAAGGTGTTTCTCGAAGTTGCTGCGCTCCTAACGGTCGCTGCCATCAGCGTGCGCGTTCGCCTGCACGGGCGTGGGCTGCGACCAGAACGCGTGCACGGGCCGAGACTGGAGCGCGTCGAGTCGTAGCGACGTGCAACTGTTTGCGTGTACTTGATGCATGAATGGGCCGCCCAGAATTCGCGAGTTGCTGGATTTGTGTCCTTGAGCAGTAGTTGTGTAGAAATGAGATTCACGGGCAACGTTGCTCTGAGCATGTGGCGCTCTCGACTGGTTGGGGCAATGCTGGAAGTGGCGCCGCCCTCCTTGCGATCTGCGTGCCTCGACAAAGCATGTCGCCCCTGACATCAAGCTGGTAGGAACGAGCCCACATGGATCGCAGGTGGTACTACATCGGTCTCGTGGCAGTCGCCATCGCGATCAGCTACTTCGACCGGCAGACCCTGCCGGTCGCCATTACCGCGATCCAGAAGAACATCCCGTTGTCCAATCAGCAGTTCTCTTATCTGGGAACCGCGTTCCTGCTTTCGTATGCAGCGCTTTACGTGGTTGGGGGTCGCCTGCTTGATGTGCTTGGAACGCGGCGCGGATTCCTGTTGATCATGACCGGCTGGTCCTTGGCATCTGCGTTACACGCCGCGGCCACAGGATTTGGGGTCCTCCTGCTGGCGCGCCTCGCTCTGGGGGCGGGCGAAGGCGGAGCGTTTCCAGCGGCTACGCGGGTGGTTGCCGAGTGGATTCCGACACACGCACGGTCTACGGCGATGGGTCTGATCAATGCCGGGACGGCTGTCGGCTCATTGCTGGCGCCGCCGCTTATCGGCCTTGTTCTGCTGCACAGCGGATGGCGCGCGGTGTTCGTGCTGTCCGGCGCTCTTGGCATGGCGTGGGTTCTGTGGTGGTCGCTCAGCTATCGCCCGAATAACAACACTCTTTCCGTGAATACAATCGACGCCCGGCTGGCCGCAAGGGACATGACGTGGGGCGAAGTCGTGAAGATGCGCAACGTGCAGTCTTTTGTGTTCGCCAAGTTCATGAGTGACTCGGCCTGGTACTTTCTACTCTTCTGGTTGCCGAAGTACCTCTACGACGCCCGCGGTTTCGATATCAAGCATGTCAGCTACTATGCGTGGATTCCCTATGCAGCCTCCGGAGTGGGAAGTTTCGTGGGCGGTTGGTTCTCCTCGGAGTTGCTGCGTCGCGGGTGCTCGCTGGACTTTTCACGCAAACTCGCGCTGGGCCTCTGTGCGGCGGGTATGCCAGTTGTCATGCTTGTGTCTGTCTCACCGGTCGGAACGGCGATCGTGCTCTTCAGCATCGCCTTCTTCTGCCAGCAGGCGTGGTCGGGCCTCATCATGACGCTGCCCACGGATGTCTTCCCACTCACGATTGTGGGCACCGTCGCTGGGTTGATCGGATTTGGCGGCGCCATGGGCGGAGCCATCTTCAGCCTCATCGCAGGCCGCATGCTGCAAATCGGGTTTACGTACTCTACGATTTTTATTTTTGTGGGTACGTTTCACCTGATTGGCTTCCTTGCCATTCTTCTGTTCGCCGGCAAAATTCGACCCCTTCGATCTGCAGACCTAAGAAACGGAGAGTTTGTGTGAAGATCACCGAGATACGCACCAGAGTTGTTCAGTGGGAAGGCAAGACAGTTCCTCTTCCGCCTCATTTCTGTACCAACCCGATGGACCTTGTGGCTTTCCGCGAAGCATCCATGGGGAACTTCGCGTTTCACAACTGGTTGCTGGTCGAGATCTTCACCGATGAGGGCCTGGTGGGGCTGGGCAATGCGGCACTATCGCCGATGGTGACGAAATCCCTGATCGATATCTACCTGAAGCCGCTGCTACTGGGAGCGGACCCCTGGGATGTGGAGTATCTATGGCAGCAGATGTACCGTCGCACGCTGGCGTTCGGGCGCAAGGGCGTCGCCCTCGTGGCCATCTCGGCGGTGGATATTGCGCTCTGGGACCTGCTCGGCAAAGCGGCGAAACAACCGGTGTTCCGTTTGCTGGGCGGTCGGACCAAAGAACGCATACCGGTCTACGCGAGCCGCTTATACGCGATGCCGATTCCGGAACTGCGTGAGGAAGCCAAGAAGTATAAGGACGAAGGCTACACGATGATGAAGCTGCGCTTCGGCTGGGGGCCGCTGGATGGTGCCGAGGGCATGCAAAAAAATCTGGAACTGGTGCGCACTGTGCGTGAAGTGGTGGGCGAAGGCGTGGACATCATGACCGACGCCTACATGGGCTGGTCGTTGGACTATGCCAAGCGCATGCTGCCGTTGCTCGAGCCGTTTCACCTGCGCTGGCTGGAAGAGCCTGTGATTCCGGACGACACGCGCGGGTATAAGGAGCTCAAGAGCTACGGGCGCGTTCCGATTGCGGGCGGCGAGCATGAATTCACGATCTTCGGGTTTCGTGAGTTGCTGGAGAACAACGCGGTCGATTACATCCAGTTCGATACAAACCGGGTTGGCGGTATCAGCCAGGCGCGCAAGATCTCCGCGTTGGCCGAGGCTTTTCAGATCCCCGTGGTTCCTCACGCGGGACAGATGCACAACTATCATGTGGTGATGGCGAGCCTGAACTCACCCATCGCGGAGTTCTTCCCCAAGGTGGATGTGGAGGTGGGGAACGAACTCTTCTGGTACATCTTCGATGGCGAGCCCGTGCCGAAGGACGGGTACATTGACTTGAACGATGATCTGCCTGGGCTTGGTCTGACGGTGAACGAGGAGTCGCTGAAACGCTTCCAGATTATCGAATGAATGGAGAACGGGAACAAAGGGAGAGTGGCATGTCGAAGCAGCAGGTAGCGCTTCTGGGTACAGGGACGATGGGAAGCGGAATGGCTCGCAACCTGCGGAAAGCCGGCTTTCCGCTCGCCCTCTATAACCGCACCAGAGAGAAAGCGGCGCGGCTAGCCGAAACCGGTTCTCAGGTCGCGGACACTCCTGCGCAGGCTGCTGCGGACGCGGCAGTGGTGATCTCCATGCTGGCGGATGACGATGCGTCCCGCGAAGCCTGGCTTGGACCGCGTGGTGCTCTGCCGGCGATGCAGGCGGGCGCCATCGTCATCGAGTGTGGGACAGTGAGTCCGAAGTGGGTGAAAGAACTGCACGAGGCGGCAGAAGCCCACGGACTGCGGATGATGGACGCGCCGGTGACGGGCAGCCGCCCCCAGGCCAACGCCGGAGAACTGACGTTTCTTGCGGGGGGCGATCAGGCCACACTCGAAGCAGTGCGGCCGGTCCTGGAGTCGATGAGTAAATCGATCGTGCATATTGGGCCTGTGGGGAGCGGCGCAGAGCTCAAGCTCATCAACAATTTTCTTTGCGGCGTGCAGGTTGCTTCCTTTGCCGAGGCGCTGGTCTGGATTGAGCGGAGCGAGTTGGATCGCGCGCAGGCTCTGGAGTTCTTGAAGACGGGCGCGGCCGGGAGCGGCATCTTCAAGGCGATGTCCGAACGGATGACTGCTGGAACTTATGAAGTGAACTTCCTGCTTCGGCTGATGGGGAAGGACATGCGGTATGCGCAGCAGGCTGCCGCAATGACGCAGACCACGCTGACAACGGCCGCGTGCTCGAATAAGCTCTTCGAGCGCGCTGAAGCGGCTGGATATGGAGAACGCGACATGGCTGCGGTCGTCGAGATTCTGCGCTCGAAGGGCGAGGCTTAGCGATACACCGCTCGCTCTGAAACCTTCTGCGCGGAGCGCAGCCGCCGAGCCCAGGACGAAGGGGCCGCGTTGGTCATGGTCATGCCGCAATATCACGGTGCCGTCATTCGCGTTAAGCCGTTCATCTCAACATCGTGATTGACGTTAACCGTGGCGTAAGGCACTCTTACGTGTATTGTGACCATCGAACGGACCCAGGTTGGGGACAAGCTTGTGTTGCATGTAGCCGGCCGCATGGATGCCGAGAACGCGGGCGCGTTCGAAAGTCAGTGCGAGTCCTGCATTTCAGAAGGATTCACTAGCCTTGTCATCGACTTGGGAGGCCTCACATATGTCAGCAGTATGGGACTCGGTGCGATCGTCAATGTTGCCAAGCAATTGCGCGACAAGGGTGGTGAGGTCCGCATCTGCTGCCTGACGGGTCTGGTGCGGCAGCTGTTTGAGATCACCAGGCTCAACCATGTCTTTCCTCCGCACGATTCGGTTGAGTCGGCGCTTATGGAGGGCTGAGGGGACGGCTTGCCGACACCTCAATCATTGACGCTGCTGGCACATGCCGAATCGCTCGGACCCGTTACTCATTTCGTCAGAGAGGGGGCACGGGAAGCGAATCTGCCGGCGGCGCGGCTGGGTGAACTGGATCTCCTGGTCGAGGAGATCTTTATGAACATAGCGCGGCACTCCTATCCGAAAGGTCTGCCGGGGCCCGTAAGCGTCTCGTACTCGGTCACCGGCCCAGGTGAGCTGGCGGTCGAATTCGGCGATCGGGGTGTTGAATTTGACCCACTGACCGCCAATCCGCCAGACTTGACGCTCGATCTCGCACATCGCCCCGTCGGGGGTTTAGGAGTCTTTCTGCTGAAGGCGTTTGCCCACTCGTTGAGTTATCGTCGCGAACAAGGTTGGAACCGCCTGACATTCGGGATCTCGTCGAAGTCGTGAATCACGTCTGGTTGCATGCTAGCGAGTTGCTTCGGGGCGCTTTAGCTTTGGCGCCGGTGATCCTGTTTCTTGCCGCGTTGCGTGCTCTGGACAGCTACAAACTGGTCTCCTCGCGCACGGTCGCATCAGCACTGGCCGCCGGCGCGCTGGCTGCTGCAGTCTGCTATGGAATCAACACCGTCGTGTTCCAGCAGTTTCCGCGCTTTGAGGATGTATACGTCCGCTTTGGCGTTCCGGTAGTGGAAGAATCTGCGAAGGCGGTCTATTGGATCTTTCTCATTGCAACCGTAAGAGTCGCGTTCATGGCCGACTCGGCGATCTGCGGCTTCGCCATTGGCGCTGGTTTTGCGGTGGTCGAAAACATTACCTACCTGCAATTGCTCACGGAGAAAGGTGCGGGAATCTGGATATTGCGCGGGTTTGGTACAGCCATCATGCACGGGGGGGTGGCGGCGCTCGGAGCGGCGATTTCGGCGTACCTGCTCGAGACTCGGCAATGGCGTGGCCTGCGCCTTTTCGGGCCTGGTCTTCTGGCAGCTATTGTCCTCCACTCGTTGTTCAATCAGAGCCTGCGGTCGCCACTGGTCTCCACTCTGGGTGCGGTCGTCGGACTCCCGTTGATCCTGGGCGTTGCCTTCTATTTCAGCGAACAGTCCCTGCGGCGGTGGCTGGGAGGCAAACTGGACCGCGATATAGACATGCTCCTTGTGATCGGGACCGACGAATTCCAGAACAGCCGCGTCGGCGCCTATCTCACGTCTCTGCAGGAAGCCTTTCCGCCAGAGTTGCGAGGCGACATGCTGTCCCTTTTGCAGTTGACGACTGAACTCAGCGTGCGCGCCAAGAGCGATCTCATGCTTCGGGAAGCCGGTTTAGCGGTCGAGCCCGACCCCGAACTGGAGAGCATGTTCGCGGAGATGAAGTATCTGGAGAAAAGTATCGGACCCACTGGAATGCTGGCCATCCGGCCACTGCTCTCGCAAACGCCCCGCGACCTCTGGGAGATGCATAGGCTAGGGCAGGGACGAAGCTGAATGATTGGATCCTCTTACGCGCTGACACGCTGTATGATGTCACGCGGGATCGGGCGATATGGATTCTCAAGGCGAGGTGACCAACCTTCTGGCCGCCTGGGGTAAAGGCGACCAAAACGCGCTCAATGAGCTGATGCCGCTCGTCTATAACGAGCTGCATCGCATGGCGCGACGCGCTTGGATCGGCCAGGACAAGGGCCACACTCTCCAACCGACGGCGCTGCTCAATGAGGCATATCTGAAGCTAGCTGGAGCCGGGAACGCATCTTTCCAGAATCGTTGCCACTTCTTTGCGGTGGCCTCCACCGCTATGCGGCAGATTCTGGTGAATCATGCTCGGAGTCGTCTTGCTGGAAAACGCGGTAGTGGTCAGATAAAAGTGTCGCTCGATGATGTGCAGCCGGCTGTGCATCAGGAGGCTGCTGAAGTTGTGGCGCTTCATGAAGCGCTCGAGCGTTTGGAGGCCATCGATGCGCGCAAGAGCAGAGTGATCGAGATGCGCTACTTCGGGGGTTTGAGCATCGAAGAGACAGCCGAAGCCCTAGGGGTGTCTATTATCACGGTGAATCGCGACTGGCGGCTTGCGCGCACGTGGCTCCTGCGCGAGATGAATGGCGGGGAGCCGTGAGCCCGTCAGCAAATTGGGAAGAGATCGAACGCCTCTTTCATGAAACCGTCGACCTTCCCGCAGACGAGCGGCGAACTCGACTCGCTTCCGTTAGTGCGCTCCTGCGGACGGAGGTTGAATCTCTCCTCAAAGCGGATGACGAATCATCCTTCGCCGCACCGCCCGTTCATCTCGCGGCAGACCTGTTGGAGTGCCAACCCGGTGCGCTTGCTCCTGGGCAGCGCATAGGCAAATACGAAGTTGAATCTCTGCTCACCGTCGGAGGCATGGGTGAGGTGTATCGGGCGCGAGATCCTGAAGGCGCCCCGATCGCGCTGAAGATTCTGCGCCGCCATCTTGTTGCGAGTCCGCAGGCCGTAGATCGCTTCGAGACCGAAGCCCGCGCGGCTTCGGCTCTCCAGCATCCCAACATCGTCACGATTTGCGAGTCCGGAGAATCAGCTGCGGGATTGTTCATCGCGATGGAGTGGGTCGACGGTCTCACCTTTCGTGAGCTGATTCACGCCGGGCCCGTAAATTGCGCGCAAGCCATCAATTGGGGTGGGCAAGCGGCCCGCGCTGTGGCGGCTGCCCACGCTGCCGGGATACTCCATCGCGATATTAAGCCGGAGAACATCATCCTCGGCAAGGACGGCGTGCTGAAGATCCTGGACTTCGGACTCGCTCGGCTTGCCGGGCCTGTGCGTCTGGAGGCGAACTCTTCCGGTGCGTCGGGAACGATCTCGGGCACACTGTCCGGCACGCTGTTGTACATGCCTCCGGAGATACTCCGCGGCGAGACGGCTACCAGTGCTTCCGATGTGTATTCTCTGGGTGCGTTCTTGTATGAACTGTGGGCCGGACGCCACCCTTTCGCAGCCGAAACGCCCTTGGAGGTGTTTGAGGCCATCGAGTGTCGGGAGGTGGCACCGCCTTCTGCGGTGTTCGTGGATGTGCCTCCGGAGATTGATGAGTTGATCCTCGGCATGCTCGATCGCGACCCGTCGCAGCGGCCTGCAGCGAGCGAAGCCTGCGATGTGTTCAGTAAATTCTCAGCGAGAACATGAACTCGGTTCCGGTGTGCCCGGTGCGATCATGCGCTGCAGCGAAGCCGGTGGAGACGGTCGACTTTATCTGAGAGAAGGCCACCATTCGCAAATCGATCTGGCCCCCCACGTCACCGTAGCCGCTTTGCTGATCCGTGCCGGGGTTCGCCGCGAGGCCGCCTGCGAACAGCGCGAGTCTCGCCCAGTTGAAGTAGAGCTTGGTGGAACCTAAGTCACGGAAGTGCAGTGGCGTGAGGTCCCATTCCGCCTGCCCCTTCACGAATGACTGAGCGGCGATTTCATTGATCTGAGCGCCGGGGAAGCTGTAGTACTCGCGGTAGCGGCTGATCTCGCCTTTGTCGATCCAGTTGTTCCCGAAGGCTCCAAAGTAGAAGCTCGCAAACGGGTCATTCTCGTTGCCCCACGCGCGGCCCGCGGACGAACGGATCCATAGTGACGAGTTTCTGAGCGGAAGAAGAAATCCGCGGTCGTATCCTCCCCACACGAGCGGAAAGAGCTTGGGGAACGTATCGTTCAACTGCGCATTCACGTTCCATTGCACACCGCTCTCGTTTTCAATCGCCCCCAGCGACTTTTGGAGATTCGAGTAAGCCAACGCCGTAGTTCCATTCACGAACTGCGTGTGCGACGTTATTACGTTCTGGTAATTGGGTAGACGATCCAGGCCGGAATACCCGGCCAGATTGACGGTGAGGTCCAGTGTGCGGTCCGAATCATGCAGCAGATTCTTTTTCTTCTCGCCGACCAGTCCGAATCCGCGCCGTCCTACCTTTGTGGGTCCGAACAAATCGTAGAAGTCGGCTTTGTTGAGGTATCCAGACAGCCGCCAGTCCCAATAGTTGGCGTCGAGCCCGACGTGGAAGCGATCCCTTAGCCCAGCGGGGCCGGGGCCGGTGGGAGAGTACGACAGCGTCGTCGTGATGTGGCTGACGCCCAGGCTGTCCCCTAAGTCCATACGAACGCCCGCCGCCTGTTCATCCTGATAGCCCTGCACAATCGGATAGATCGACTGCAGGTCGATGTTGCGCAGAGGACGATACACGCCTGCGTACGTGCGCAATTTCAGGTCGTCGATATTGTTGCGCGACGGAAGTGCCCACGTCTTCAGCTTCGGGTATTTGTCGATAACCGATTGGCCCAGGTACGGGACCGCGTTTACGTCTTCAATCACCCGAGGCGGCAGCTTCACGAGACGGAAACCCCAGGACGAATACTCGAAGGCCGCCAGAGTGCCGTCCCCCAGCTGCATCGGCCGAAATAGTCCGGTTTCCGTGTTACTGAGGGCGTCAAGCTTCTTGGTCTGCAGATCCAACCGAAACAGATTGGACGCGCCGGTCAGATACGAAGATCCCAGGAGATATCGGCCATCCGGCGAAAAGGTAAAGCTGTCTGGTGAATCGTACTGGAAGTTGTACAGGACCTCGTGCGTCGTCTTTCCTGCCAACAGGTCAGCTGTCTGATACCGGACGAGCCGTTGTGTCCCCGTCTCATCGGTGAGCGCACCGGTCAATTGCTGCCCGTCCGGAGAAATATCGAGATCAAAAAAGTCCGAAGCGTACGGAAGCGTGTAGAGCACCCTCAGCGCCTTTAAGTTGGCCTCCATACGCACAATGCTCGACAGCCCGTTGTTGTGCCTCACGCCCCAAAGCGTCCCATCTTTGCGGCAGAAAGCAAGATCGCCGATCCGCACGTTGTGCCCGATCTCGGTCCGCTTGCGGGTCTTCAGATCGAAGACATTCAGGTTCCGAAGGCCATGCGAATTGTCTGTAGTAAAGAAGAGCCTGCGACCGTCGGGATCGAACGCGAGGGAGGCGACATCGTAAACTGCACCTCCCGGCACATCGGTGAGATGTTCTACGCGGCCAGTATCGAGATGAATCGCCGCGAGATACGGCATTCGTCCGGTATGCCGCACAGCCACATAGATGGCGTTCGCCTGTGCGTCATAGTAGGACCGCGAGATTGATCCGAGAACCTTTGGCGAGATATAGCTCACCGCAGTAACTGGGTATTGCCGGATCAACTTAAGATTGCTGTTCTGCCACTCGTGTTCAAACGCGATCCACCGCTGCCACTCCTCCCGTAGAGACCTGCCATATACCTCGCGGAACTGACTCTCAAAATAGGCATGACTCGAGTTCGTCCGCACGATCCACGACGTGAGCTTCTCCGGACCATACTGGCGCGCCAGGTAGTTCATGAAGCGAGTGCCGTACAGATAGGAATTCGCGCCCACCTGGAAGTCAGCGGAGGTTCCTTCAGACTCGAGCCCCACCACATCGTACATATAGCGATCGTCGCGGACCCTCGCGCGGAAGACCATCTCGTCGTATCCGCCGAGCGCTCGCCCAAACCCTCCACCCATCCACGTTTCCATGAACACCGCCGCGCCCTCATGAAACCAGCGCGGCGAGTACACCCGAGGGCTTCCCAAAAAGCTGTACAGAATCGAGACCGGATCGTCCGTGTTCGGCATAATCTTTCCGGCGAAGATCGTACGAAACTTTCGGTCACGAGGAGCCATCGCGTCGCCCATGACGATGTGCATCATTTCGTGCTTCGACATCAGTCCCATTCGCTCGGCAGACGGGAGTGTCTCAAAGACGAGATTAAAAGGCTCGATGCCGATCTGAATGAAGTCGATGGGAACTGTTCCAGCGCCACCGTATCCGGAGTCGTCGAAATCCTGGATGAGGATGGTGATCTTGCCCTTTGGCTCGTAGCCGAAGTTCTGTCTGTAGAAATTTTCGGCGTTCTCCAGCGAACGGATCAGCAACGGAGCAAGATACTCATGCTGGGGTGAGTAGTAAATGATCCGAAAATGCTTTGTCTCCTGGCAATAAAGCCGCGGCTCGGCACGCGCGGAGAGACCGAACGCGAACATGAGCCAGAAAATCAGCGCGCAGATGCCGCCGACCGGAGTCAATTGCATTGCGATTCTGACCCCACCCCCGACCGACCTGCGAATCATGTCTCCCCGAGTTCAGGCTAAGGGCCGGGACCTCTCAGAAGACGAGCCGCTGTCCCTCCCCGAGACAGCGGCCTTCTCTCCAATGCGAGTTACGGCTTCGTCACTACTTGGCGTTCTGCATCTGGTTGCTGTTCATGTTCAGCTGCAACTGGCCATTGCTCATCTGGTTGCTGTTCATGTTCAGCTGTTGCATCTGACCGTTATTCATCTGAAACTTGACGCCATTCTGCAGCGCGAGAATCTGGCCATTGGTTACCGCAAGCATCTGGCCGCTGTTCAAGTTCAGGCGTTGCATCTGGCCGCTGTTCAGCTGATACACGACACCGTTTTCCAGCTTAGCCATTTGGCCGTTGCTCAGCTGGAACATCATGCCATTCTGCAGGGCGACCATCTGGCCATTCTGGATCTGGTACATCATGCCGTTGCTCAGCTGGAACATCTGGCCGTTCTGCAGGGTGACCACCTGCTCGTTCTTCAGTTGTTCAGCGGTTGCCGCCACCGGCGCATCGCCCGGATTCACATTCACGTCAGCCGGCTGCTCCGCTCGATACACGCTGCGCTGACCGATGGCGCCCCGCCCGTCACGACTGGAAGCCGGCGGAAAGATGCCGAGTGCGTAAACCAATACGCCGCCTAAAACCACGACGGATGCCCCAAAGATCGCCAATTTCTTTGCGTTCATGTCAGTTTCTCCCCGAATCAACTTGGTGGCGGCCAGGAGAAGCTCCGCGGCACCGCTTGTTGTAGATAACAGCAACTCTGGAAGATTCGTATCATCATCAGTCAATTTTGTTGATTTTGCCAGCTTTTTCTTCCATAGGCGCAATACTTTACCGCCGTAGGGGCCACGAACCCATCTGCATAGGCAATCGACTTTCGATTTCGATAAAATCATTCTGTTGTTCTACTGTTCCGGGAATAGAACGAAAAAGGCGATCCTAATTGAAGAAGTTGAGCCGTCGGAAGTTTGTGGAAGGTTGCGGATTCGCGGCGGCAGCGTCGTTGCGACCTGCGTGGATGCTGCGCGCTGACGCGCAGGAGAGCGCGACGGGCGTCTCGGCCAAGGCGTACGGCTCGGGGCACTTCGGCGAGTGGATCGCCGATGAATTTGGCCTGCCCGCGTTTCGCTATACGTGCGACCAAACCAAGGATCCGGAGGCTGTGACGCTGACCGATGTGTCCTTCCGCGGGCGCTCGGACCACTCGCACCAGGTGGGCAACGACCGCATCGTGGCGGTCGCTTCGAACTACGGCTACGTGCAGGCGCGGCAGGACGAGGGCGCGCCCAAGTTTCTCAATGACTACTGCCCGGAGCGCAATCTGTGGGGTGGGGGACTGGGGTTCCTAAGCGGCGGCGGAGCCATGCTGAGCACGTACTATCCCGGTGGTGCGGATAGCTTCGAGCGCATCTTCGGTATGGGCTACTTCCGCAAGAAGGTCGCGAGCCACGGCTATGCGATCGATCAGGTGATCTATGCGCCGTTCGGCGACGATCCCGTGCTGCTCTCGGAGGTGACGATTACCAACCGCGGAGCCACTCCTGCAGATCTGCGCTGGGTGGAGTACTGGGGTTGCCAGCCATATCAATTCTCGTTCCGCTCATGGCTGCAGGCGTCGGTGAACCCCTCGGTCGCCAACGCGGTGGAGTTGCGCAGAAGGTTCAGTCAGCAATTCCGGCACAGCTTCGAGCGTGTGGAGAACGGTGCTGGTCTGCTTGAGCGCAAGGAGTTCCTGGGGCGCACCGGCGAAGACCATCGCCTCTGGCAAGCGGTGAAGGATGCGATTGCCGCAAACGCCGCGCAGGGTGGGCTCGATTACGCAGAGCCGTTGGCGGGCACAGCCGGAATGGAAGACCTCGCGCCTCCCGCGACGTTTCTCGTGTCGCTCGACGGTCAGGTGCACGCTGTCGGGACGGACGCACATGCTTTTTTCGGCGAAGGAGGCGCGTTGCAGCCGGCGGGTATGGCGCGAGGACTGGATGGACGGACCGACGGGCACGAATCTGCAAACGCGATGCTGCTGGAGCACACGGTGCAGCTCGCTCCGGGTGCAAGCAGGACGCTGCGCTTTCTCTATGGATATCTGCCGGAGGGCTTCAAACTCGAAACGTTGGTGCAACGGTATCGCCGGGAAGCGCCGGGGCTGCTGGCGCGTTCGGGTGAGCGATGGAAGCAGAGCGGGCTGCGCTTTGCTGCGGGAAGCGAACCCTGGGCCGAGCGCGAGACCGCCTGGAGCCACTACTACGTGCGCAGCAATCTCACCTTCGACGATGCGTTCGGGGAGCACATCCTCACGCAAGGCGGCATTTATCAGTACGCGATGGGTCTGCAGGGAGCGGCTCGTGATCCGCTGCAGCACGTGATGCCGTTTATTTTCAGTGACCCGGCGATCGTGAAGCAGATCTTGCGCTACACGATGAAGGAAGTGCGCGAGGACGGATCGATCCCATACTCGATCGTCGGCCACGGCGTGCCGATGCCCACCTCGCAGGATGATGCAAGCGATCTTCCCATCTACCTGCTTTGGGTAGCGTGTGAATATCTGCTGGCCACGCGCGACTTCGCGTTCCTCGACGAGCAACTGACGGACTGCGCGATGCTCGCAGAGACCGGCGCCCGGACCGTGCGCGTGCGCACGGTGTTGGCGCAGTGTTTCCGTCACATGGTCGAAGACATTGGCACCGGGCCGCACAACCTTATGCGCATGCAGATGGACGACTGGCTCGATGCACTTGTATTCCAGACGGTAAAACCTGAGTTGCGTGAAGAGTACGTCAAGGTGGGCGAAAGCGTGCTGAACTCAGCCATGGCGGCATATGTGTTCGAGTGCTTCGCCAGCGTTCTTGAAATCGCGCGAGAGAATGGGGAGGCCGTTGCCGCAGTCCGCCGTAGTGCCGCCGCCCATCGCGCGGCAGTACGCGCGCAGTGGACCGGACGATGGTTTCGGCGGGCGTGGCTCGGGCCAAAGCTCGGCTGGCTCGGCAACGACGATCTGTGGATCGAAGCGCAGGCATGGGCGATTCTCTGCGGTGCAGCAACGCCGGAGCAGGGCCGCGAGCTTGCGCGCACGATGGACGAGTTCTTGCGGCGGCCTTCACCAATCGGCGCGATGCGCTGGAGTTCCGGCACGCATCCTGAGCGAACACCTCCTGCAGGCGCCCGTTATCGCGTCTGCGCCTCGTTGAACGGAATGTTCATTCAAGCGCTTGCGAAAGTCGACGGCGCGATGGCCTGGGACGAGTGGAAGAAGAACTCGCTCGCACGCCACGCCGACGCGTATCCTGCCCTCTGGTACGGCACATGGAGCGGCCCCGATGTCTGCAATGGTGTCTTCCGAGATCCACCCGGAGGCCTGGAGCCAAGCGACAAAGCCAAACACGGCAAAGAGGGCTTCTCGGACGTCGACTTCCCGGTAATGAACATGCACCCTCACGCGTGGCCGCTCTTCTCTGCAGCGAAGATGCTGGGCCTGGAATTCACTGCAGAAGGCGCGACACTGCGCCCGCAGTTGCCGTTGGAAACCTACCGCTTCGCTTCGCCACTATTCGGTCTGGAGCGAAGCTCGCACGGCTATGAAGGCTGGTACGCACCCCATGGCATGGCAGGGGAGTGGAAGCTCGTGTTCGATTTGCGCGCGGAAGAGGCTGCGAAGGTCAAAAGCGTTCGCGTGAACGGCACGGAGAGCGCTGCGACGCGCAGCGGAGGTGCGATTGTCGTGCAAGGAACGAGTACTCCCGAAAAGCGACTGAACTGGGCACTCGTAATGATGTAGAGCCTGCGGCGTGATGGGAGCGATCGTTCTCGCCTGAAGCAATGCGCCCGGCTGTGAACCAATAAGAGGCCCGGCTCTGAAGAACCGGGCCTCTTACGGACACAAAAATTCGCGGGTCTGAAAACGTGGATGGCGTTCGCAGCCGAGATGAAGAACCCGCTGTACCCGCGACAAACGTGCGCAGCAGGCTCCGATTAGAACCGAATCTTTCCCGACAACTGAATGACGCGGTTGCCATTGCCGGATGTAATTACACCGGAGGTCGCAACGGGGGTGCCACCATCACGCGTGTCGGAGATGCTGACGCCCGGATTGGCGAGATTCATGTGGTTGAAGGCGTCGAGGAAGTCCGCACGAATCTGCAGCACTGTTCCCGGCTCGCGAATTGTGAACGTCTTCATCGCGCTGATGTCCCAGTTCCAGTAGCCGGGGCCGAACAGCAGATTGCGCGCTGCATTGCCGTAGGTCCACTTCGCAGGCGGCGCGAATGCCGCCGGATTGAACCACTGCACACCCTTGGTGATGTTGTGTCCTGACTGCTTGCCCGCGTAGAGGTCCACACCGGGGACACGGTCCGGCCGCCCCGAAGACCATCCCACGACGCCCGTGCCCGTCTGCGAGTAGGTGAGGTTGATCAGCGGCACGCCGGTGCCGTACGTGGTGATGCCCGAAACCTGCCATCCGCCCACGAGCGCATTGGTCAACGTGTTGGCGTCGCGCAACCAGCGGCCGTTTCGACCGAACGGCACCTGATAGTCGTAGTTGAAGACTGCCCAGTGACGGCGCACACCGTCGCTGTTGCCCCAATCCTTCATGTAGTTGCCGGGGACCTCGGGGCCGCCAGCGGTACTGACGTCGTCGAGGCTGCGCGTGTACTGGTATTCACCCTGGAACGAAGAGCCACCAGCAAACCGCTTGCGCACGCCGAGCTGCAGCTGGTTGAACTCCTCCCTGCCGTAGCTGAAGTAGGAGGTGATCGTTGAAAACGGCTGATGCGGACGCTGGTTCTGAATCGGTACGTTGGGTTGCTGATTCACGATGCCGTTGAAGTCCATGCCGTTATAGGGAAGATGGGATGAGACATTGCCCAGATATGAAGCCCGCACGGCCCAGTTCGCCTTGATCTGCTGCTCGACGGTGAGGTTCCACTCGTCTGAGACGGCATCCTTGAAGTCATGCTGGAAGTAGTAGATCGATGGGTTCGCTGTAACGGCAGTTGAGCCATTCACGCTGGGAAATGGATTGGAGAACGTGATATCCGGCATGAACGGCGTGGTCGGTTTGCCCGGCAGCTTGCTGGAGAACGCCTGTGTAATGCCCAGGGTCCAGGGCGGATTGAACGCCTCGGTGCCTGACCCCAGCGCCGCCGGCCGGAAGTTGTAGTACATGCCGAATCCGCCGCGGATGACGGTTTTCTGGCTGCTGAACGGACGGTATGCGAACCCGACACGCGGAGCAAAATTGTTAGCATCTGGCTGATCGAAGTGCGTTGAAAGCCCGATGGATTGGCTTGTTTCGTAGGGATACGCGTTGAAGAGCGCCGCCTGCGCACCGCTAGGCAGAGTTGGTGTGGCGCTGTCCTGCGGGAGAACGAGCTTGTTGTTCACCGGATCGAACGTAGTGATCTGCTGCGTGCGATAGTGCCACGGTGTCTGGTACTGGTAGCGCAGGCCGTAGATCACGGTCAGGTTCGGCGTGGCCTGCCAGGTGTCCTGCACGTAGGCGCCCCAGTCGCGCGAATAGAGCTCCGATGCGTAGGCGCCCTGCGCGCTGGTCTGCGAGCTCGTGCCGACGCCGACCAGGAAGTCAGCGAAGGAGTTTCCGGCGGAGTGCGGCTGTGTCGGCCAACCCGCGTTGCCTGTCCAGTTGCCTGTGGACGTGAACGCGCCAGTCACGTTTGCGACGGAAGGAACGCGATACGAAAGCTTGTAGCCGATCTCATCCATTCCGAACTGGAAGTTGTGCTGGCCGTGAACGTAGGTGAAGTCGTCGTTGAACTCGATGTCCTTGCGGGGCGTATAGAAGCCGGTGCCGTAGTCATGCCACATTCCGGTGTAGCCACTGACGGTAATGGTCGGCAGGCCACGGAACACACTCGGCGGATTTTGCGGCCAGAGGGAGCTTGTATCGAAGTCCAGGTTCTGCCCGCCGAAACGCGTTTCGTAGTTGCCCCACGCGCCACGGAATTCGTTGAGTGCATTCGGGCTGAAGATGTGGGTCTCCGAGAGAGACACATTGCGCTCGGAATACGAGAAGACGCTCTGGCCGTAGTTGCCAGGATAGGCCGTCGCTGCGATACCCCAGGGTTCGGCGACGCGCTGCGCGTAGACACCGAAGATGCGGTCCTTCGCGGAGATCGTGTAGTCGACTCGCGCCTCCGCTCCATCGACGTTCGCGGCTGTCTTATCCGTGGAGACGAAGTTCGGAGTCTCATTGGGAAGTCCAGGCGTGTTGGCAACTGTGGGCGCGGGCAGATACTTGAGCAGAGTTGTTGCCTGCGACGTGATCTGCGAGGTGGGGATTTTATTATTCGCAAACGCCGCGCCGGTAAACGGGTTGTAGAGCTGCGTGCCGGTCGTGCAAACTCCGCTTGAATTGAATGCAGAGCACAGCGCGGAGAAATCGCCGTTACGCATGGCCGAGCTCGGAAGGTTGAGCTGCGTCACCGACTCATACGCGTGACGGTACCCGTTGTAGTCAACAAAGAAGAATGCCTTGTCGTGCCAGATCGGTCCGCCGATATTGCCGCCGAACTGATTCAGATGGTCAATCGGGCGCGGCCTGCCGGCGGCGTTGAGCGCATACTGATTGGCGTTCAGGTCCGTTGTCTGCACATATTCATACGCTTCGCCGTGAAACTTGTTGGTACCCGCCTTGGTGACGAGCGTCACGGTCGAATGACCCGCATATTGCGCGTTCATGTTGGCGGACTGCACATTGAGTTCCTGCAATGCGCTTGGCGGAGGCAGCACCAACATGCCGCCGCCAGAGATGGAAACCGGACCACTGTTGAACGGATCGTTCACTTCCATGCCATTCAGCGTGAAGTTGGTCGCGCCCCAGTGGGAACCGCCGCCGATGGCCGGGGTCGTGGTACCGCTGGAAGGCGTCGCACCGTATGGCATGAATCCGGGGGCCGTCGTCAACGCAGTGTCGATAGTTTGCACGGAGGTCGGCAGATCGGCGAGTTGCTGTTGCGAAACGGAGCCCGAGACGCTCATCTCGTCGGTGTGCACCATGGGTGCCGCAGCAGCAACAGTGATCGACTGCTGCTCGCCACCCATCGACAGTCTTGCGTCCACGCGCACCGTCTCCGCGGAATTCAGCGCAATGTTGGTGGCTGTGTAAGCAGCGAAGCCCGGGCGTTCGATCCGCACGGTGTACGAGCCAGCCAGCAACCCAGGTACGGAGTATGTGCCCCGCGGCCCTGTGGTCGTGCTCGTGGCGATGCCGGTTTGCGTGTTCGTGACGGTCACTTGCGCGCCTTGCACCAGCGCCCCGGAAGGATCTGCCACGTCGCCCACAATGGAGCTCACGATGACCTGGCCGGAGACGAAGCTCGCGGCCATCAATATTTGGACAAAGAGAATGGCGATCGTCTTGCGCATGACTACTCCTGATTGCAATTCGGAAACGGTGCGCTGCATGGGCTTTGAGCGGGGCCGGGCCGCAGCGTGGGAACGCGCGCGTCGCAGGAGCTCCATTCAGATGCGCTCGCGTTGTGGATGAATGTCATTGGGTATTTGGGGATTCAGCTAAGTGTTTATTGCTTCGTTTAGATGAACAGCAATGTAACGCCTGGCGACTGATTCGCGCAAGCATAATTTATGAGTAGATGTGATCTTTTTGTCGGCGGCCACAAAGTCATGACCGGGTCATAGTGCAGAGCAGGAAAACAGAGATATGTAAAGATTATATGGTAATAATTCAACCAGTAAGGAGTTAGTTTCATATGAAAAACGCGCGTTTGCGACTAAAACTCACTTCTGAGATCACAACTATGCATTAATTACGATTGTTGTTAGCATTCCGGCTTGCTCTGTGGTTCAATCGTGAAGAAAACCCGTGGATCTGATCGAAGCAGCGAAGATATGGCGCTAATCCGACCGGTCCGACGACGGAGAACCAACTGCCATGAAACCCGATAAACGGCATTACGAAATTGCGTCTTTCCTGCGTGCAATGCAGCGCGAGGTAACGGTCGAAGAGTTGGCAGTGCAGTTCGCAACATCACCGATTACCATCCGCCGCGATCTGGACTCCCTCGCCGAAGCAGGAATGATCCTGCGCACATACGGCGGCTGCATTATTCGGACCGAGCTCAGCACGATGTTTCAGCAGCAGTTAGGGCGCAACTTTCGCCTCAAACAGGCCATAGGGTGCTCCGCCGCGGAACAAATCCGAAGCGGGGAAACGATCTTGTTCGACGACGGCTCAACTACGTTTCACCTGGCGTCGAATCTCGAGTCGAAAGCGCCGCTGACCGTCGTGACTAATTCGATCGCCGCCATTCCAGAAATCTCGCGATTTCACGGCGTCCAGCTCGAGATCCTTGGGGGCGCCTACAACCGTGAGACGAACTTTCTCGGCGGCAGTCTGGCGGAACGGCTGCTGGAGATGCGCTACTTCGATGCGGTGTTCGTCGGCGTGGACGCAGTTGATGAAGCGGGCCAGTGCATGGTGAATTCGCCGGATGTCGCGCGTCTCACACAAGTGATGTTGCGCCGCGCCAACCGCCGCTTTCTGCTTGCAGACCACACCAAGGTCGGCGCACAGGCGACCGTGGTCTACGGGAGACTAAGCGATTTCGATATGTGGATCACAACGCGGGGCATGGCGGAGGTACAGCTCGATCGTTACGGCAAGATGACGACAGTCAAGGAAGCCATCCAGGAAAATGCCATGAGCGACGAGCGCGGAACAAAGGCTCGCCAGACTGCCGCAAAAGGTCATAAAGGCAACGCCCACTAGTTCCAAGGAGAGTTATCGCCACTCGTGCGAGATGCTCAACGCACCTTTCCTCGAGCAGCGACATTCCACGAGCCGACAATTTTGCCTTCGCGGGCGAGAAGCACCTCGTCGTGCATATTGATGCAGGTGCAGACGTGGTTGGGAATCACCGACAGAACCTGGCCCACGGAGAACTGCGAGAGATCTTCGGCGGTGAGGAAGCCGTGTTCTTCGTTGAGTTTGATGAGCGTCGCTTCGGACTCGCGAACATAGCCGTACCCGCGCTTCGGTCCGGCGCTGAGAAGGTCGGAGGAGAGCGTCTTTGAGCCGGCATCAACGATCACGTGACCGGGAACGGCAGTGGAAACTACCGTCGTCACGACGCTGACGGCGCAGTCATCCAGTAAGCAGAGACCCTGATAGTGGGTGTTGAGATCGTTGTAGATATAGGTGCCTGGGCGAATCTCAGTGATTCCGGGGACGAGATGAGAGAGTTCGGCGGCTGGCGTGGAGCCTGCGGAGACGATTTCGGTGGAGAGCCCAGCCGCACGGAACGCCTCGATAGTGGTACGAGACGTCGGATTTGAGGCGCTCGATCTCGGTGGCGCGTTCGTCGGGAGTTCCCCAGACGCTGCCGAAGTAGGTGAAGAGACCGCGCAGCCTGAGATTCGGAAGTGTGGCAATCTGCTTGCCGAGCGTTGTGGCGTGCGCACCGGGAGCGACGCCGCAACGCAGCGAGCCCGAGTCGAACTCGACCACAATTCCGAACTGGCAACCGGTCTCGACCGCGATGCGTGAGAGCGACTGCGCCGTGGCGAGGGAATCGACCGCGACGATGATGTCTGTTCTGGACGTAAGGGCTGCGAGCCGGCGCAGCTTTTCATCGCCGATGATCGGATGTGCGACCAGGATTTCTCGAGCACCTGCGGCAGCCATTACTTCCGCTTCACCCACCTTCGCGACCGTCAGGCCGATGGCGCCCAATTCGAGCTGGCGCTGCGCGGCTTCAATTGTTTTGTGAGTCTTGGTGTGAGGCCGGAGCCCAAGGCCATGGGCGGAGCAGTACTCAGCCATGCGAGCGAGGTTTCGCTCCATCACATTGAGATCGATCACGACGGCAGGCGTCGAGACCTCGCGGACCTTAAACCCAATCTCACCGGGCATTGGAGCTCTTCTGCGCGAGAGCCAGGAGTTGATCGAAGGCGGAATCTACGAGAGCCTCGCCACTGCCCTCGGGAAGGCGTGCTGCCGTCGGCTCGTAGTTGCCCTCTTTGAAGGCGACACGATTCGGAATATAGACGTAGGCACCGTTGGCAAGCTCGGCAACGATGGTGACAGGGAAAGGCGAGTCTTCCTTCAACTGGAGGCCAAACTCGGCGAACATCTCGCCAGGGAAACCGACGATGGCAACCTTGTCGCCGATCGTGAAGACCTGGACCTCAGCATCAAGAGGCTGGCCGTGGCGTGCATTCAGTTCCAGCACACGCGCCGCCTTCACCAGATCGAGAAACGGCGCGGCATGGGGCTTGCCAAAGGTCGCCTGCACCCGCTCGGCCTCCGCGATCTCAGCAGGAGTATAGGTTGGCACAGGAATCTTGAGAACCTTGTCGCTGACCCGGATGACGGGGTCCGGCACGAGCGGCGCTTGCCTGAATGATCTTGAGCACATCACCCGCGAGTACGGCACCGATACGCGCAGCTTCTTCAAAGCCACTCTGCGGGTCTTTGCGCGAGAAGTCGAGATGGTTCACATTACCTGCGGCGCCAATGGTGAAGAAGGTGAAGAAGTCATCGCCCTTCGCCATCTTGAGCACGCGGCCGAGTGTGTAGGAGTAGTCGCCTGAGAACTGAAGGCCGCCGGTGGTGTCCTGGTGAACGCCAAAGTTCACGTAGGCGGCGACGGGTTTCTGGTGGTCCGGCGTCTCGAAGTAGAGCACCGGGACGCCGGTATCGACCGGGCCCGCGGGGCGAACGATGTTGGGGTTCAGCTTGCCGGGGTTCCAGCCAACCGTGCCGTCCTTCATGAAGTAGCGGCGATTGAATCCGAGCGTCGTCTCCTCGCCGACACCGGCGCGCATCTCGACCGGAACCAGAGATGTATTGGCGAGGAGGATGGCGTTGGCGATCTTCTCCGGGAGAGCTGCGGTGTACTCCTCGGCGATGCGTTTTGTCTCACCCTGGAGGTTGTAGCGCGAAGGGCTGGTTACAATCACGGGCGTCGTGTGATCGTGAGTGGCCGTGATCATCACGTGGTCCGAGGCCAGTCCGATTTTTTTCGTGACGATTGCACGCGCCTGCTCGGAGAGCTCACGCGGCAGGGAGACGAGATCGCACGCGGCCATGGCCACCTTCGTGTCTCCCGATTCGAGCACGATCGCCTTGATATGCAGAGGATCGTGGGTGCCGGTAGCAATCCGTGGAATGTAGTAGCCAGCCATCGGGGCGCCGGCGGGCGGCGTGATATCGACTTCGGCGACACCGACGCGAAGGTTCTGAGCGCACGCAGCGCCCGCTAGCAAGAAGAACGATAAGGCCCACTGACGCATCCATCCTCCGCGGCGCTGCCTCGTTGCGAAGGCACTGCCGATGGCTTCTCTCATCGTCCACCCGCGGCCTGTGCCCGTCAAAAAGCCATCAACTCGAAGGACGTTGTAGATATCAGGCCCTCATCGTGCGAAAGGCACATGCGGAATCGAGCGGTGGCCGTGACGGCCGGCACTTCCCCGTAGAGAAGGTGACCGGATGGCATCATCTATAATTTGCGCGTTGGGTGTATGTCAATAGCGACATGCTAGTTTTCCTTATGGAACAATAGTTCACTGCAATCTGTATTGTGGATTCGTTCGTCGTGTGCAGATATCCGCGACCTTGGCCTTGCAATAATGTTTGACCAGTCTCAAAAGAAGATCACAAGAAAACAGATTAAGGAACATCGATGAGACCATTCGCGGCACGTGTTTTGACCTTTTCTCTTCTCGCCTGGGGTTGCCTTCTCACGCCGGTCATGGCGCAGGTGGGGCATCCACGGCTGCTGCCCGAGCCGCGGGAGATCCAATACTCCGACGGATGGGTGAATGTTCGTCAGCTTTGCGCGGCGCCGATCGCAAACGCCGCGGTGGAGGAGAGGTTCGCGCTGAAGACGCTCGATGAGGGGCTTCACGTTTCGCTTCCTTCGTGCGAGGCAGGCAAGGGCGTTGCAGTGCAACTGGAGAGAACCGGTGCGGTCGATGCGCTGCCCGTGCCGAACGAGACGCCTGGACCAGAGGCGCGTGAGGCGTATCGGCTGAATATTGGCAACAAGGGCGTCTCGATTCGCGCTCACTCGTCCGCAGGGGTGTACTACGGCGTGCAGACGCTGCTGCAGATGGTGGAGCGTGACGCGAATGGCAATGCCCGCCTGCCGTATGCGACGGTGCATGACTGGCCGGAGCTCGCCTACCGTGGGATCCTCATGGACGCCGGCAGCGAAGGTCCAATGTTGACCTTCGATGAGGTGGAGAAGCAGATCGATTTTCTCGCGAAGTGGAAGAACAATCAGTACTTCTTCTACTCCGAGGGCAACATCGAGATGCGCGGCTATCCGCTGCTTAATCCGAAAGCGCGGTTCACGCAGCAACAGATCCGCGAGATTGTTGCCTATGCGCGCGAGCGACACATCGACGTGATTCCCGCGGTCGAAATGTACGGTCACTTACATGACCTCTTCCGCATAGAGAAGTATTCGGACCTCGCGGATTTTCCGCACGGCGGAGAGTTTAATCCGAACAGCGAGAAGGCGCATGCCGTGCTGGAGGACTGGGCGAGTCAGATCGAAGAGTTGTTCCCCAGCAAGTTCGTCGATATCGGATTTGATGAGACTTGGAGCCTGCAGAAGAATGCGGAGCACACCGGGGCGAATTCTACGCCGGTGCAGTTGTTTATCCAGCAGCTCGACATTTGTAACCAATCTCTTCCAGACGAAGGGCAAGACCGTGATGGCGTATGCCGACATCATGGTGAAAATTCCGGGCATCGTGCAACGGCTCCCAAAGGGTTTGATTGCGCTGCCGTGGTGGTACAACGCGATTCACGAGCCGGAGTACAAGCGCTGGCTGGAGCCGCTCGTCGCCGAGGGCGTCCCACACATCGCAACGACGGGCGTCACGAGCTGGGATCAGATTGCGCCCGACTTTACTCTGAGCTTCGAGAACATCGACACATTTCTGGTTGCCGGTCAGAGGTCGCACTCGATGGGACTGCTGAACACGCTGTGGACCGACAGCGGGCAGAACCTGCTCCAGCTGGCGTGGCCTGGCATGGCGTACGGAGCCGCGGCCGCGTGGCAGCACGCTCCCATGCAACCGCAAACCTTCTTTGCGGACTA
This sequence comes from uncultured Acidobacteriaceae bacterium, assembly GCA_963827415.1. GTDB lineage: Bacteria > Acidobacteriota > Terriglobia > Terriglobales > Acidobacteriaceae > Granulicella. The sequence continues at coordinate 75,231 of CAWHBA010000028.1, read as the reverse complement.
CAGCAGAATCCAATACTCGCCGCAGATAGCGGAACACTTCGCTGCAGGGTTGGGTCGATTGGACGCTGCTGAGCGCAGTCTGCAAAAGGCTGTCGGCAACGAGACGATGCTGGCGATCTGGAATGACCCGTTCACGAAGAGTTCACTGGAGGCGATGAAGGGCAAGGGCGAGGATCTCCATCAGGCGCGACTCGAGGCTGAAGATGCTCTCGAACACTTCTATGCGATCAAGAAGGCTGCGGCCGACACTCCGCAGATCGACTCGTTTGTCGTGGCTGCGCAGATGATTGACCTGGCCGCGATGAAGTTTCAGTACGCCAGTGAGATCGCCGAAACGTGGAGGTCGATTCCTGCGCATCCCACGCGCGAGCAACTGCTGGACGCGATCTTTCAGGGCGTCTCGAACGACACGCACAGCCGTTGCATGGACATGATGGATGCGCTGACGGAGACGCGTGAAAATTATCGCCAGGCGTGGCTGGAGCAATACACGCCGTACCGGTTGGGTACGGCACTCGGGCAGATGGGATGCGGAATACCTGTTCTGGGAGCACGCCCGGGCAAACTTCGAAAGTGTCCGTACCCGGTTCAAGACCGGCCAGACGCTGCCGACGCTGCAGGAGATCACGTCTCTCGGTTACGTCGATGAGCGCTAGGCGTCGACTTCCCGGTCACGGTCGTGGGGCTTTGCGCTCGAGATCAGCGAACTCAGCGGTGAGGCGGCGAATCCTGTAGTTGAACTCGACAAAGCGAGCTTCCCACGCCTTGGCCTCTTCTTCGGTGTAGTTGTAGAAGCCGTGCCCGTTCGAGATCCCACGGCCGCCGCTTTCGACGACATCGCGCATCAGCCTTGGGATCTCCTTCTCTGTCGAGAGATCCGGAAGGAGATCCTTCATCACGCGGTGATAGCCTTCGACGCCCATGAGATCCATGTAGCGGAATGGACCTGCGAACGGAATCCACCAGCCGACGTCGTTGCGCAGCGACCGGTCGACATCCTCCACGGTGCAAACGCCGGAGTCGACGAGGTTGCAAGCCTCGCGGAACATCGCGTAAGAGATGCGATTGGTGATGAAACCGCGAATCTCCTTCCGCAGCGTTGAAGGTTCCTTGCCCCAGAGCGGTGCCAGTTCTGCGACGCGGTCGAGATGCTGCTGTCCGGTGGCCCGGCCCGGGATGATTTCCATAAAGCGTGTCACGTGTGCCGGTTCGTCCCAGTGGATGCCGAGGATGCGCTCGGGGTGCGCGGCCCCTTCCTGCAGCAACGAAACTGGCAAAGCAGAGGTGTTCGTCGCGAGGATGCATGTGGGTGAGACGACGCGCTCTGCTTCGTGCAGAAGGGAACGCTTCAACGTGAGGTCTTCCGTTACAGACTCGAAGACGATGATCGAGTCAGCCGCGACGTTGAGATCCCCTGCCAGCGTGAAGCGCTGCATTGCCGAGCGGGCGTCTTCGCTCAGCAGATTCTCTTCGCGCATCTCGTTCAGCAGATCTTCGATTCGCTGCGGAACGGCGGCACTCGCAGCGAGGTCATTGGTAATGCCGGTGACACGATGGCCCGCCGCGAGCAGGCATGCCACGATGCTGCGTCCCATCAGTCCTAGGCCAATGACCGCGACCGGACCTGGATTGTGCTGTTGTGCGTTCATCCTGAAATTCTCCACGAAGATTATTCGGCGAAGTCCAACTCTGCAGGTGGCCGCCGGAAGCCGCGAGTGAGCACAGCGAGATAGGCAAAGCCCACAAGTATCCAGATGCTGCCGATCCATCGGGCGAGGGTTCGGAAGACTCCACCAGATGGCCGCGCAGAAAGCGAAACCGACGGCAGGGACGAGCAGATCGCGCAGCAGATTGCGTTTGCGGTCCCGAACATAGAACGTTCTGATGACCGCGGCGTTGACTCCCATGAAGGCGAGGAAGGCGCCGAAGTTAAGCACCTCGGCAGAGTGCTCGTAGCTGAGCGTGAAACAGCCGGTGAGAGTGAGCGCGCCGATGAGCAGGATGTTGAAGGCAGGTGTGTTGCTCTTCTCGCTCAACCGGCCGAAGGTGCGGCGTGGCAGGACACCGTCGCGGCCCATGCCATACAGCAGACGGGCTGCGCCTGCCTGGCCCGTAAGCGCAGTGCCGAAGCCCGCCACCAACAGCGTTACGGCCATCGCCTGAAAGAGCCATACCCCACCGGCACGACCGCAGACGTCGAGAAAGGCTGTCTCGACGTTGGGAAAGTTGTTGTAGGTGGGCCATATGCGAGCAGCCAGGTAGATCTGCAGCGCGCTGAAGATGCCAGTAAAAACGCAGACCAGCACTGTGGCCACGAGCACATTGCGGCGCGGATTTTCGACCTCCTCTGCAAGCGTTGTTACGCCGTCGAAGCCAATGTAGGTGAGAGCGGCGAACGAGGTCGCGGTCATGATGTCGCGCAGGTTGAAGGTCGCGGGATTGTAGATGGGCGCGAAAGAGAAGAGGGCGTGGGTTCCGCCGTGCAGCATGAGGTACCGCACGGACAGGATGAAGAAGGCTGCGATGACAACGCACATCGCGGCAAGCAGAATCTTGTTCGATCCGGCGGTCGAGCGCATACCGCGAAGGTTCAACCAGGTCGTCAACGAGACAAGCAGAACCACCCACGCCCAGAAGGGAACATGTGGGACGATCCGCGTCAACGTGAGCGCGGTATAGATGGTACTAACGATAGGAATGATCAGGTAGTCCAGCACCATGGCCCAGCCGGCGAGAAACCCGAGATGCACGTTCAAACCGCGGGAGACGAAGGTGTATGCCGACCCCGCGGACGGATAGACCGAAGCCATACGGCCATAGCTGACCGCCGTGAGCATCATCGCGAACATGGCGATGAGCACCGTCGTGACCATGTGGCCTCGCGAGAGTTGCTGTGCGATACCGAACAGGCCAACGGCGGCGATTGGTTGAATGAGTACGACGCCGTAGAACACAAGGTCCCAGAGGCCGAGGACACGCTTGAGTTCAGGAGGATTGGCAGTGCTGGACAAACGATCTCTCCTTGCTTCCGAACTGTTCCTCACCACCAAACGCTGGCCGATCGATGCATGGATGCCGACCGCAACGGCCTGAGCCTGGAATACCGGCTTGACTTTGGCCGAGAGCAGCCTTCACTATAAGGATGCTACCTGAACCAATTGAAACATGCGCGGTTCAATACAAAAATTACCAGAGGTAATTGTGGGCAAGTCGGTCGAGCAGATGCAGGTGTTTTCCCCATTGGTTCGGGAGGGGAGTGTCCGCAGTAAGACGGCTGGCTCTTTCGAGCGCTGGCAGCGCGCCTCGCGCAGTCTGGCGGGCGGTGTCTCCAGTGGATTGCGCCGCTCGGCAAGACCTTATCCGCTGTACTTCTCACATGGTCAGGGAGCCACGCTGCAGGATGTGGACGGCAACAACTATCTGGACTACGCGCTGGGCTGGGGGCCGAACATCCTCGGCAATGCACCGGCGGAGGTGGTCGAAGCCGTCCAGGCTGCTGCGCGAAAAGGTCTGACATTTGGCGCACAGCACGATCTCGAATATGAGGTGGCTGAGCTGCTGACGCAGGTGATTCCATGCGCAGATCGCGTGTGCTTCGCCAACAGCGGGACAGAGATCGTTCAGGTGGCTCTGCGGTTGGCGCGTGCGGCAACGAAGCGCGAGAAGTTTATTAAGTTCGAGGGCCACTACCACGGATGGGACGACAGCGTTCTGCTCAGCTATCACCCGTCGGAGATGCAGTTGTTGAAGCATCCTCTCGGGCCGATCCATGAGGGTGAAGGGCAATTGCCGGCCAACAGCACCGTCATCGCCCAGTGGAACAACGAGGAAAGCGTTCGCAAGGCGTTTGCAGCAAATCCAGGAGAGATTTCTGCGATTATCTGCGAGCCGCTGATGTGCAACAGTGGCTGCATCTCTCCGCGGCCTGGATTTCTGGAGTTTCTGCGCGACATCACAGAAGAAGAGGGCGCGCTGCTGATCTTCGATGAGGTGATCACAGGCTTTCGACTCGGGATCGGCGGTGCGCAGGGGTTCTATGGCGTTACGCCCGATCTTGCCACTTATGCGAAGGCGGTAGGCGCTGGAACCCCTTTGAGCGTGCTGGCAGGCAGGCTTGAATTCATGCAGTTGATTGAACGTGGTGAAGTCGTGCATGCCGGAACGCTGAATGGCAATCCTCTGGTATTGTCGGCCGCCCGCGCTGCGCTTACATTGTTGATGCGCGACGCGGAAACAATCTACCGCGATCTATTTCGTCGCGGCGAGCGGCTGCGAGATGGAATGGCGTCGCTGCTTCGCGCGCAGGACCACGAACTGCATGTGGCAGGCGAGGGGCCAGTTTTTCATCTCTGCTTCGCGGAGCGGCAGCCTCGAAACTACCGCGACCTGCTGGCGAGCGACAGGCAGAAGTACAGCAACTTCACGCTGGCGCTGCTCGATGAAGGTGTCCTGACCCTGCCGGATGGCCGCTGGTATCTGTCCACTGCGCACACGGATGAGGACATTGAGCGGACGCTGGAAGCTGTAGCACGCACGCTGGACTAACGTGCGTCGGGATTCTGCGGCAGATAGGCAACGCAGTCGATCTCGATCTTCATGCCCGGCTCGACGAGCGTGGCCTGCACCGTGGTGCGTGCCGGCGCACCTTCAGAGAAGAACGCGCCGTAGACCTCGTTCATCGCGTTGAAGTCCTCTGCCTTGGCGAGGAAGACACCGCACTTGACGATGTTCTTCCGAGTCGCGCCACAGCCGATGAGCACGCGCTCAACATTCTCAAGTGTCAGCATTGTCTCTGAGCGAATGTCGCCAAGGACAAACTCTTGTGTATCGGGATCAATCGGGCCCTGACCGGAGACGAATAGCAAATCGCCCGCGCGTACTACCTGCGAATAGGCTCCCTTTGGTGTCGGAGCATCGTCCACCTGAATGCGTTCCGCCTGACTCATTTGCTGTTCTCCTCCATGATGCGGCAAGTTCAGTATGCCATTAGATATATATTATGCTCATTAGAGAGACCGCGAGGTGCAAGGCTTGGGCGACTATCTCCTCCGCAACGGGAGCATTTTGGATGGCAACGGTGGGCCAGCCGTTCAAGCTGACATCCTGATTCGCGGCGAGCGAATCGAGCGGATTGCGTCTGGTTTGCAGGCTGAGGGCGCTGCCGTCGTGGACTGCGCCGGGTTAACGCTGACGCCGGGCTTCATCGATTCACACACGCACTCCGACCTGCAGGTGATGGATGGCCGCACTGTCAAACTGCGGCAGGGGGTGACCACGGAAGTCGTGGGCAACTGCGGTTTCTCGGCGTACCCGCCGGCGCACGATCCTGCCGAGTTGCGCTCTTTTGCAAACGGAATCTTTTGCGGCGACGAGACCTGGGGATGGTCGTCGACGGAAGCCTATCTGCGAGACGTCGAGAAGAGCCGCGTTGCGAATGTGGTGTCGCTCGTGGGGCATGGATCGCTGCGTATCGCAGTCGCAGGGAACAAGCAGGGGGCGTTAGTGAAGACGAGGTGTGCTCGATGGAGAGTCTGCTGGCGGAGGCACTGGATGCGGGCGCCGCGGGATTCTCGACCGGTCTGATGTACGCGCCAGGTTCAAGCGCGCCAACCGAGGAACTGCAACGCTTGTGCAACGTGACCGCTCGCAAAGGGAAGATATATACGAGTCACATCCGGTCCTACTTTGCAGCACTCGTTGACGCAATCGATGAACAGATCGACCTGGCGCGACATAGCGAAGTCAGGTTGCAGATCTCGCATCTGCAAGCGGTTGGTGCAGCAAACTGGCACCTGCAACGGGTCGCCATCGACAGAATAGAGGAGGCAAATGCAAACGGCGTGGACGTTGAGTTCGACTGCTATCCGTATGTGGCCGGGTCAAGTGTACTGACGCAGGTACTGCCGCAAAGTGCGCTCGATGGAGGCATCCCGAAGCTGATGGAGCGGCTGCGCAATCCGGCGAAGCGCGCACAGATTTGCGACGAACTCGCCCGCACGATTCCGTGGCGATGGAGCGATATCTATATCTCGTCGGTCGGGTCGCAGGCGAACCTGAAGACGATCGGCAAAACGCTTGTGGAGGTTGCAGAGCAGCGCGGTGTGGGGCCTGCCGAGGCAGTGTTAGGACTGCTGGACGAGGAAGAAGGCGACGTCAACATGCTCTGCTTCAATCAGAGCGCCGAGAACCTGCAGGCCTCGCTGCAGCATCCATTCGCGACGATCATCAGCGATGGTTTCTACGTAAAGGGTCGACCGCATCCGCGCCTGCACGGGACGTTTCCGCTCTTGCTGGGCACCTATTCGCGCGACAAGAGATGGCTATCGCTGTCAGAAGCTGTTCACAAGATCACGGCCAAGCCGGCGCGCCGCTACAGCCTCAAGGATCGCGGCGTGTTGGCGCCCGGATACTTCGCGGACATTGTCGCATTCCGCGCCGATGCGATTGACAGCCCCGCCACCTATGAGTCGCCGGAGCAGGCGCCGTTGGGCATCTGCGAAGTGTTTCGCAACGGACAACGTGCAAATGATCTGCTGCACAGGGCAAGCTGACGTCGGGCTTTCCGATTGAACCACTGTTAGGAAGGTGAGATGCTAGCGAACGTGACGAAGACCAAAACCAAGCCAGCAGCCGCGAAGAAGGTGTCGGCCAAGAAGTCGAGTTCCTCCGGCAAGTACTCCGTTCCGGTAGTGCGCAGCACCTTTACGATTCTCGAAGAGCTCTCGCGTTCGGAACTCCTCGGACTACGTGAGGTCACGCAGAACACGGGCATTCCGAAATCGACGGTCTTCCGCATCCTGAGCACGCTGGTCGACCTCGGCTATGTTACGCGGGAGCCGAACCGCAGCTACCGCATCAACCCACGACTCGGACGGCTTGTAAACGATGGCGCAGCGAGCGAAGTGCTGCGGCGGTTAGCGCGGCCGCTGATGCTCGAACTGCGTGACACCTATGGTGAGACAGTGAACCTCGGAGTCCAGCAGTTCGATAAAGTAACGTATCTCGAAGTTGTGCCGAGCGAGTTTGCATTGCGGTTGCAGGAGAGTCGTGGCGCCTCGGTCCCCGTCCACGCCAGCGCATTAGGAAAGGCAATCTTGGCGTTTTCGCCACAACGCGAGGTTGAGGCTTTAGTGCGAGGGCAGAAGCTTGAGAGCGTAACTGAGCATACGATCTCGGCCCCGGATGCGTTTCTTGCTGAACTAAAGCGGGTGCGGAATACCGGAGTCGCTTTTGATCGCGGGGAAGGATCGATGCTGGCGATCTGCATCGGTGCGCCGATCCTTGACGCGAATGGAACTGCCATCGCCGCGATGAGTATCTCGGGACCAGCCTCGCGGTTCAATCCGAAGAAAGACTCTCCGGTGATTGCGTCGCTGGTGAAGGGAACAACAGAACTGTCCCGAGCTCTTGCACAAACAAGGGTTCGCGAATGATCCAGTCGCCCTGCCTATACCAACCAGTCCAACAAAAGTTGAGTTTGGCTCCGAGTTGAAGCACCCCCTCGCTGCTAGCCCGCGAGTGTGCCTTTTTGGGACATGCTCAGTTCGCGGGGTCGAGCCGCACATCTCTCCGCGGAAGATTTCCGCACGCATTCTGGATGGGTGACGGTGTCTGGCTCAACGGCCGATCCGACACTAGATGATCAACAAATCAGATATTCTTACGAGCGATCGCTTTCGACTTATAAGCTCCGAGAAAGAGCGCGATTGCTACACTTGCTAGCTGGCACCAAAACAACAGCGGCTGTCGGATGCGGCTACAAGCTGAAAGAAATAATTGGTCGAATGACGGAAGTGAATATGGATCTTCACGTTGTCAATCGGGCACGCAGGATGAGCAAAGCGCAGGAACACGCAAACCATGGTTCGAAGAGGATTGAGAATCGAAGTAGCTTGCGCAGGGGCAAAACGGGTCGCCGCAGTTCTTCAGCGCTGGTTTATCTCCTTCGGGCTTCTGATCTCATCGATATCCCTGATTGGATCCTCTGCTAGAGCAGCCGCCATAAATCCACACGCCATGGGATCGACCCCATGCGCGTGGAGCGTGCCGATTCAAAGCCAGAACCACCGGCTTGATGTTCCCGCTACGATCCAGCTGCTTCAAGCGAATCATTTCACCTGTTATGTGCAGCCCATCGAAGAGAAAGCGCCGATGAGTTTCGAAGACTTCGAACGGCTTCTCCCTGCCGCACAGGCAAGCGGCATCTCAATCTGGCCGGTATTGATCCCTCACACCGAAGGAGCAAGCCTGCCTTATCGCGAGGATTTTGTGCGCTGGATGCAAGAACTGGCGCAGCTCTCACTCAAATATTCCGTACTGCGCGGCGTCAATATCGACGATACAGACGCCGGCGGCAATGAACGGATGTTTACTCGCGATTATGTGTGCCGGATCTATCGCATTAAGCAGAAGATCAATCCGAAGCTTCTCTTCATACCTACGGTCTATGATCTCGATTCTCAGGAGGCAGACCGTTTCGCTGGATGCGTGGACGGAGTCTGGCTTTGGTGGACAAATATCGAACAGAACAACGGCCTGCGCGCATTCCTGAAGGACAGCCGATGGGTCGTCCGCAATCGGTTTCCGGTTTATGCAGGCGTCTATGCTCATTCCACCTCTTGGCACAAAGAGGGCAGCCCGGCGCCAAAAATACTCCAGGAATCGTTGACGCTTGGATGTACATATTCCGATGGGGTCGTCATTTGGCAGTTGCCGCTGACGACTGATTCTGCAAGTAATCCAGATGTTGTCGATTGCGAGTGAGTTCATTGCCCAAGGAGAATCGCCCCTCGCGGGAAAGTGTGGACAGGGTCTGATGTGAATGAGATAGCGGCGCGGGTCGGACCAGGCACGCATGTTTGTTTCCGTGTGCCGGCCATATTGGTCCGGCCAGCCCACGGCAACCGTCTGTTCCCGGAACCAGGTATGCCAGAGATCCGCTTCTAAGGCGAGGGGCGAAGGCGCGGGGACTTCTGCGGGCAACTCGATATGAATTGCGCCGCACCCGTGCAACCTCCTCAGCCGTTCAGGTACCGCAACAGCCTCGCCGTCAGCCACGCTGACTGAGACCGGCTTCATCGCACTTCGCGAAGCCGCGCGAGCTTGCCATCCCGAGACAACGCTGTACACCTGCCAACACCGGACGCTTACCGGCAGAGCAGCGTATTCAATTCCAAGAGCGATTTGATGCCAATACAAAGACACTAAGTTTTGCCCTTGACAATATCGTAATAGGAGATAAGTATGTATCGCACAGCGAATTGCATTTCGGTTTTCCTAATTGAACAAGATCCGGAGCATCAAGAGGAGTAAGGATCGATGGCTAAGGGAATCAGGGTCGTTCTGGCGTTTCAGTTGTTGCTTGCGTGTGGTGGCATGCTTCTCGGACAGAGCATCACCAGCACGATACTGGGGAGCGTTGTCGATTCTTCTGGTGCGGTGATTCCAGAGGCGCAGATTACGGTGAGAAATACCGAGACGGGACTTGTCACGAAAGCGACGACCAATTCCAAGGGAACCTTCTCTGTGCCCGAATTACAGGCAGGCGTCTATGACGTGACCGTCGTGAAAAAATGGATTCGAAACTTTCGAAACGACCGAGTTGCGCGTTTTCTCGTCAGTTAACGCACGCGTGGATGCGGTGCTCAAGGTGGGAGAGGTACAGCAAACGGTCGAAGTCACCGGCGCGAATTCCATGTTGCATACGGATACGATGACCATCGGCGGATCGATATCGTCGCATCAGCTTGCCGCTCTCCCAACCTCAATGCAGACGGTCGACTCATTTGTCGGGATGGCACCAGGAGTTCAGACGTCAGGAGATGCGACAAACGCTGAGATCGGTGGAGGCAGCCATTGGGGCAGTGTGAACTACACGCTCAACGGAGTCGAAGTAAACGATCCTGGCAACAGTGGAGCCGTCACTGTTCAGGGCGTGGGGTTGCTGGTGTTGCCACCCCCGAGTTCGATTGAGGAACTCAATGTGCAAAGCAACAATATGAATGTCAAGTACAGCGGGCATTCGTCGGTGACGCTTGTAACGAAGGCCGGCACAAATAAATTCCACGGCCTCTTGTACGAAAACCTCAGAAATACGGTCCTGGATGCGAATACGTTTGCGCTGAACGCCGTGGGTTCACCGCGCGCGCCCGACCATCTGAATCAATTCGGAGGCAATATAGGTGGGCCGATCTGGCGGCAAAAGGTCTTCTTCTTCTTCGACTACAGCGCGTATCGCCACTCGGGTTCAAATAACGTTTCGCTCACTCTTCCGAGCATGGCCATGCGTCAGGGTAACTTTGCCGCCATCAGCACCCAACTCTACAATCCGCAAACTGGTCAGCCCTTTCAAGGTAATCAGATTCCAACCAGCATGTTCGCGCCTCAGGCGGTGGCGTTGCTGAAATACCTTCCAGCTCCAGCGAACAGCGCAGTAAACACGGCGGGATTGCCATCGGGAGGAGCGAACTACATCGTCGCCGTCGGAGGGGTGGAGCAGAATGTAGATGCGCAGGACTTGAGGATCGACTACAACATCTCTTCCTCCGATCGTGTGTTCGGGGTATATGCACGGCGGATCGCGGACCCATGGGACTCGTCCACCGCCTATCCGGCGAATTATGGACAAGGCCGCTACGGTTACAAGGACACCACCTTGAGCGGCACTGAGGTCCACACGTTTAATTCGACGACACTGAACGATCTCCGCGTGGCTTGGGGTGACTACGCGACCAAATTCGCCGGACAAAATCAGGATCTGAATCCGCAGACATTATTTCCGCAGATGCCAACCAGCATCGCTCGCGGCCTTCCCACAATGACCATAAGCGGTTACACCGGGATGTTTCATGACTATGGGACGGGCTATTACACGCCCCGTTGGAATGTCGAGATCACCGACAACTTTACTCACATCCACGGCCGCCACACCATCGAGGCGGGCCTGGATGAAACGGGATATAAGATCAATTCGCGAGTCCCGTCGACTGGAAGTGCAACCGGATCCTTCGCGTTTACGGGAAAATGGACGGGCAATCTCGGCTGGGAGGGACCTGCAGGAACAAACCCACATTCCGGCGGGAATGCGTTTGCCGACTTCCTCCTGGGAACAGCAAACAGCGCAACGACCCCTCCGGTAGGTGCCTTTGCTTCGAATGTCTATTCGCGTGACTGGGGTGTCTATCTACAGGATACCTGGCAGGCTACACCGCGACTGACATTGATCTACGGCTTGCGATACGAGTACCAGAGTCCCTGGTTGTACAAGACCCAGACGGTCACAACCTTCGACATGAAAAACGATAAACTCGTGCTGCCCGAAAATAGCGCAACACCGACTCTGCCGCAGGGACATGGCGGAGTTACAGCGTCGCCTGCGCTCCTTGCCGCGTATCCGTATGAAACGACTCAGAGTATTGGGCTGCCGCTTCATTACATCCAGCCGGACCGAAACAATTTCGCACCGCGCGTCGGTTTCTCGTTTCGTCCGTTCGAGACAACCGTGATCCAAGGCGGGTATGGCATTTATTACAACTTCCAGCCGGGCTTCGTCGGATCCCGTGTAGACGCCTACAATCCGCCGTGGCAGCTTTCCTCCAGCCAAACATTTACAAGCGAGCTGCCAGGAAAGCCGAAGACGCCATATTTGCCGGACATAACCTTCGCGAATCCGTTTCCTAGCACCAACGCGTCGACTCTGGTCTCAGCGAATCCGGCGATCACCTTCCTCGCATGGAACTTCAAAAATGCGATCACGCAGGAGTGGAATCTCACGCTCGAACATCAATTTGGAAAAAGCTGGACGGCGCGGGCTTCCTACGTCGGCCACGTAGGGCGAAACCTGCCATACAACGGCGGCCCCATCAATGTGCCTGACGTTCAAATACCCAATAAGCCAACCCAGGCTCAGCGTCCGTTCCAGCCGTTCGGCGCGATCAGCGAAACGTATAGTACGGGGTACGAGAACTTCAATCAGTTGCAGTTGGGGATCGAAAAGCGTCTCACTAGCGGCTTCATGTTTCAGGCGCAGTATCAATTCAGCAAGGGCCTCGATGATGTCGGTACATCAGGTGGACCTCAGCAATGGCACCAGCCGCAGCTCGACTACGGAAACAGCACAGGACTTGCCCGGCACTGGCTGACCTTCAACTATATCTACCAGCTTCCCTTCGGGAAGGGGCAGCGATGGTTGAATCACTCGGGTAGAGTTGGCAACGCAATCTTTGCGGGGTGGCAACTCTCAGGGATGACGTGGTATCAGGGTGGACTCCCTTTTTCGGTTGCCTATTCGCAAACGGGCACGTCGTTCACAGGTTGGTGGCCCGGCAGAGCCGATCGGGTGCCTGGCGTTCCGTTGTATGCAGGTCGTTCCCACCGTCATGGCGTCACAGCCACCGGAGGAGTGCCATGGTTCAACACGGCTGCCTTTGCTCCACCGCAACCCTGGACCTGGGGAAATTCAGCGCGAGACTTGCTCTTCGGACCTGGATCCGTGAACTGGGACATGAGCGGAATGAAGAGCTTCGCACTGCGGGAGCGGTTGCACCTGGAAACCCGTGCAGACTTCTTTGATGCCTTCAATCATTTCAATCAGGGAAACCCGGTAGAGACGATTACCGATACTCGCGACGGTGGCACTCCGGTTGCGAATGCCGGCACGAGTGTCAGTGGAGACGGTAGTTACCGGAGAATTCAGCTCAGCATGAACTTGAAATTCTAGAAGTTGCAGTAAGAATTCCCCCCGCCTTATTGAGAGGAAAGCTGCCTACATGTCGAGACTCACGGCTGTTTCAACAAGGATGTTCCCATCGTTCCTCGCTTTACTCCTGGCCATGGTGCCCCTCGCGGCTGCAGGAGCGGCGCCACGGCAGGCGGGGCCTGACAACAAAGGCCAGCTTGCGCTAGATGTGTATGTCCTGCGCGGTCCTCAGGACCAGACCGCACAGCTCTATCTCTCCGTCGTGGACGGGACTGGTGTTGTGGCATCTCAAGAGCAATTTGAAAAAGTGTGGGTGGACGTGAGCGGGCCGAACGTGGGAGCGCACAACCCGTTGAGGTATAGCAATGTTGATTCTTCAAATGGACAGGCAGTGATCGATCTGGGCGACGTGCCTCTGGCGGAAGTGGTGTCGGTAAAAGCGCAAGTGTCCACGGGAACACCCACGAGCAAGACAATGCTTCGCGGACAAACGGCTGTCACGGAGTTTGCCGTAAATTCCCGGAACATTGTGGTGCCCGACTTTGAAGGATACGGTGCTCAGATGAACGAGTACTTGTACACCTCGATCAGCAATACGGCCAAGGGATGGAATAACTCCGCGCCTGAAAATACGGCAAATGTTGAGGCCAAGGTCAAGAGCATGCGGCCCGGTCTGAGCCGGATTTTCCTCTCGAAAAACAATTTTCTTGCCGGCAATCAAAGTCTCGTGGACTCCTTCGACCACACCATCGAACTGGCGCAGGCAGCGGGCGTGAGGGTCAACATTACCTGGCAGTCTCTGACCCACCCCTCCAACAACCTCACAACGGCGCAAGCGGAAGTCTACATCGACAGGGACATGCAAAACTTCGCGGCGACCGTGAATGACCTGGTGAAGAACCACGGCATCACCGTGATCAAGGAACTAACCGTTGAGAACGAACCCGACTCCGTGGCCTACATTACCGGCAACATGGCCCTCTACGAATACGCTTACCGCCAGCTGGACTTCTATCTCACTCAGGACGGCATTCGGAATCAGATCAAGCTGGTCGGAGGGGACCTAGTGCTGAATGGCCAGGCGCCGTTCTTTCTCTATATGGCCCAACACATGGACGACGTCCTGGACGGCTGGTCGGAGCACATCTATTGGAATTACTACGACTCCGAGTACATGACCAGTCGTCTGAACGGCATCCTTGCGGATATGGTCACGTTGAAAAACGAGGGATACAACACCAAGCCGCTCTCGATTACCGAGTATGGTGTGCGGGGATATAAAACCTCTAACGGCGTGGCGATTAAAGACCAAGATCCATACGAGAACAACACACTGGTGGCTACGGACGCCGGGTATTATGTGGACCCCGACGGGACCCTCACAGGCATCAGCCAAACCAACATCGCAGCCTTTCAGCAGGCGCAGTTCAACATGGAGGGGGTCAACGACGGTTTCATCGGCTTCTCCAAATGGGACTTCTATCGGGCGCAGTATGACTTCGGCTATCAGGATTATTCACTTATCGGATACGTTTCCAATCCCGTGGCGGGCCAGGATCAATGGCCGCTGCGCCCGTCGTACTACATGGAATGGCTCATGGCGAACACCACAGGTCAACACTGGCAGGTGCTCGGCTACAGTGGTACCTCCGGCGCGAAGTTGATCACTCCGTTCCGCAGTCCTACGGGCGACTTGACTCTGTTTGCGATGAGCACCGACCAGGCGGCGACAACGGCGAGCATCGGCGACCTGCCTGCGGGGGTGGAGTTCAGGGAGTTTGTCTGGAATGGCGATGGCAGCGGTCAAGTCACGGAGTCAGGAACAGTGAACGCCGGTCCGAATGGAACGATCACCGTAGCGGTTCCGGCCGGAAGCCTCGTGGCTTTGACCACCCGGCCACAAGAGTATCAACAGTGAGTCCAGTGCCCGTCCTTGCGGCGATTGGGAGCGGTACGGAGAAAACCACGGAAATCATGCCCATTGATTGTGGGTTAAATAGGAGTAGCGCGTGATGATGAAACGGGCGGCGAACTGAGGTGTGCCGCTCGGCATACGCAGAATCGCCATCATGACCTGTAATCTGAAAGAATTCGCGTCACGGAAGGTTAGTATCAGTGGCGGAGAACATCATCATTTTGGAATCTGAAATCGCGCCAGAAATTCCGATTGAACGATTCGAGATCTTCGCTAACGGGCTCGACCACCCTGAATGTCTCGCGTTTGATCGCGACGGCTGGCTTTGGGCGGGCGGAGAAGCCGGCCAGATATACTCCATCTCGCCTGCTGGAGCACTTGAAACTGTAGCGGAGGTGGGAGGGTTTTGCGCTGGAGTCGCCTGGTCACCGGACGACGAAGAGTTGTTCGTTTGCAATCCACAACACGGAGTTGTCAGCGTGCGCCGCACAGGCAAGTGGTCGGTCTTCGCCAAAAACGTTGGGACGCACCAGTTGGTGAGCCCGAACTATGGCGTTTTCGACCGCAGCGGCAATTACTACGTTACGGATTCCGGTAATTGGAAAAAACGCAACGGCTGGCTTATAAGATACGGGAGCAACGGCAGTGGGGAGATTGTAGCGGGGCCTTTCGGCTATGCCAACGGACTCGCCTTAAGCGCAGACGAACAGCACCTCCTTATGGTCGAGAGCGATACTGAGAGGATCTACAAGATAAGCCTTGCGACTGGTGTAGCGGAGATATACGCGGAGGACGTCGGCCGGTTTCCCGATGGTCTGGTGCTCGATGTGGACGGCAATCTTTTCGCAGCATGCTACGCGTCGGATGACATTCATCGCATCAGCCCCGCCGGAGAGAAGAAGCTCTTCGCCTATGACCGCTGGGGCATTCTTCTCAGCCGCCCAACCAACCTTGCTTTTCGCGATGGCTACTTGTACGCGTCAAATCTTGGCCGCACCACGATTACGCGTGCGCACGTCGGGCGCGCGGGAAAGCCGCTGGCGAACGAGTTGTGATTACCCTTGAGAACAAGGTTGCCATCGTCACCGGGGCAGCACATGGCATCGGCCGGTCGATCGCGGAGTTGTTCGCGGAGGCCGGAGCACGTGTCGTGGTGGCGGATATCGAACCGGCCTCGTGGTGCAGCGGTTCGGCCGCTCATGGTCGCGGCGAAACCATTTTTGTGCGTGCGGATGTCGGAGTGGCGGCGGACGTACGGAAGGTGTTCGATATCGCTGCCGCACTGAACGGGCGGATCGATGTCCTCTGCAACAATGCCGCCTATGTGGGGCCGGGTCACGCCCTGGCGCTCGCGACCGAGGAAGAGTGGGAGCGATGCTATTCCGTTTCCCTGCTTGGGACACAGCGCTTCATCGCGGCTGCGCTGCCGTATATGGTCCGCCAGCAGAGCGGCTCAATCATCAACATCGCTTCTGTTCAGGGCCTGGTGGCGGGACGCGACTCGGCAGCCTACACCGCCATCAAGCACGCCATCGTCGGCCTCACCCGCAGCGTCGCCTACGACTACGGTGCGCAGAACGTGCGCGTCAATGCGATCTGCCCCGGCGCTATCCAGACGCGCATCTCCCCCAAGCCGGGCGAGGAACTCTACGAGCGGCAAATCGGCAAAACGTTTTTGGGCCGGACAGGAACGCCGCGCGAAGTGGCATATGCGGCTCTGTTCCTCGCTTCCGATGCGGCGTCGTACGTGACCGGCGCCGCCATTCCAGTGGATGGCGGATGGACCGCGATGTAGGCAGACAGCCTACTCGACCCGATACATCCGGATCTTCTCATCATCTAATTCGACTCCCAGGCCCGGGCGATCGATGGGCAGTGCTTTGCCGTGCGCCAATTGCAAGGGCTCCAGGAGGATGTCGTCGCTGTAGTACAGGGGGCCGATGATGTCGCAAGGGAACTCTTCCGCGGTGATGCCGGGCGTGGCCATCGCCAAGTGGATCATGGCGGCAGTGCCCACCCCGAGTTCGAGATTGCTTCCAATCGTGCAGCCCAACATTGCAGCTTCCGCGATGGACGCTATTTTGCGTGCCGCTCCAATACCAGCTGACTTGCCGACGTAGACAGAGAGGGCTCCGGCGGCGTGGGCTTTGACGATGGAGAGGGCGTCCTGCGGTGTGTAGACGCTCTCGTCCGCGAGGATGGTAGCCGACACCTGGCGGCGGACGTCCGCCAGCCACTCGACGTCACCCGGCGGTACCGGTTGCTCGGCGAAGTAGATGTCAAACTCCTGCAAACGGCGGATCATGGTCACTGCCTTCGTGGGAGTCCAGGCGCCGTTAGCATCGACCCCGAGACGGATTGCGGGTCCGACGGCGTTTCGAACTGCGCGCACGCGGGCTACATCAAGCTCGGGATCAATGCCCACCTTGACCTTCATGGTTTTGAATCCCTGCTCGAGTGCCCATCGCGCGATCTCGGCCGCACGCTCGGGTTCGACACCTGAGATGGACCATTTG
This sequence comes from uncultured Acidobacteriaceae bacterium, assembly GCA_963827415.1. GTDB lineage: Bacteria > Acidobacteriota > Terriglobia > Terriglobales > Acidobacteriaceae > Granulicella. The sequence goes on along the minus strand of CAWHBA010000028.1, from coordinate 58,103 downwards.
GTTGGGACAGACTCCCGCACAGGGCCGCCCAGCAAACGATAGACGGGCAGACCGGCAACCTTGCCGAGGATATCCCACAGCGCCATTTCCAGAGCGGCCCTGGTGAAGGGATGGCCGGCCAGGGCTCGACGCATACGTGTGGTCAGCAGTTCGATGTCGCAAGGGTCCTGACCGGAGAGCGCCGGCTCGAAGATGGTGCGGACGAAGTGAGCCGCGGTGACCTGGTCCTCTCCGCTCCATCGCGGTGTGCACGAGACTTCTCCCAGCCCGTATACACCATCGTCCGTATGGATCTTGACCAGCAAGAAGGGCGATACAGAATGGGTGCCTCCGCTGGCGCGAATTGCCAGTTCGGGGCGGAGGGGAACGTTGAGGGGGATGCAGTCGATGGTCGTGATTTTCATGCGGGTTCCGATCTGCTAAGGCTTCTTAAGTTTGTGCCTTGCATCACATGCCGGCGGCCCAGACGTTGCCGCCGGCGCGGATGGTGCGCGTGGCGCGGAAGAATTCAGCGGCGTGGGCCGAGCCAGCTACTTCGTCGGGAACTTCGGTCTTGTAGCCGGCGCGGTCGAGAGCTTCGCGGATGGCGGGGTTGAAGTCGGCAGAGATTTCGAGCGGGTTGCCGGCGAGTGTGTGGATGCGGGGCGCTGTGGCGGCTTGATAGGCGGTGACGTTGTTATCGACGATGCGCTGCGCCATTTGCACGGAGACGCTGACGATACGGCGCCCGCCGCGGACGCCGATGGCTACGTCGCGATCGGGAAGGCGAATGAGGAGCGGGCAGACGTTGTTGAGCGGACGTTTGCCGGGGCCGGGAGAGTTGGCGTGGTTGGGACGTGGTTCAAAGCGGCACATGCCGTGGGCGAGAATGATACCGGTGCCGGGGACCGCGAGGCAGGCGCCGAAGAGGCCGCCCTGCGAGATGGTGACGCTGGCGATGTTACCGGAGCGATCGGCGGCGGCGATGTGCATGGTGCCGTAGGGACTGGTGCCGGGGAGTGGCGAATTGGCGAGGCGCTCGGTCCACATGCGAGCGAGAACCTTTGCCATGGTGTCCCAGTAGCGGGGATCGGTGTCGGGGAAGACGGGTTGCTGCTCGAGATCGGCGAGGGCGCTGAGAACGCTGAAGCCCCCGTTGGGAGCGATGGCCGTGTGAATCTGCGCGTTGCGATAGGAGCCGGTGAGGGGATCGGTGATGCGGGGCTCGAAAGCAGCCATGTCTTCGCGGGTTAGGAGGCCGCCCTGGGCGGAGACGAAGTCTGCGATGGTGTGGCCGAGTTCGCCCGTGTAGAAGTCGCGCCAGCCCGCAGAGGCGAGGCGGTTGAGCGTCCGGAGGAGGTCTGGGCGGAGCCAGAGGGCGTCGGGGTCGGGGAGATGATCGAAGCCATTGGGTAAGAGGAACTTCACCGTGGAGGGATAGCGGGCGATGGCTTCGCGCTTGAAGAGGACGTCGCTAAGGATGCGGGAGTAGGGAATCCCTGCGGCGACGAGCGTGCGTGCGGGTGCGATGATTTGCGGCCAGGGGAGTTGGCCCCATCGCTCGGAGAGAGTGCCGACGCCGGCGATGAATCCCGGAACGGAGACGGCGAGCGGACCGTAGAGGTTGGCGTCGCCTTCGACGGTGCAGCCGTACTCGCGTTCGTTGATGTCGAGATAGGTGGTCGGGTTGGACCGCACGGGGTGCGTGCGGAACATATCGGCCGTGGCGGCAGCAGGGGCGGTGGCGTTGGCGTCGAGAGACCAGATGCGACCGGTCGCGCCTTCGCGCAGGACGGCGGCGAGAACGTATCCGCCGAGATCGATCTGTTGTGGCTGCATGACGGCGCAGGCGAGACAGGCAGCGGCCGCCGCGTCGAAAGCGTTGCCCCCCTGGGCGAGGATGGCGGCGCCGGCCTGGGCAGCTTCGACGGGACCGGCGGCGACGGCTGCCGTTTTCGCAGGTGATTTCGAGGCCTTCGCGGATGGTCTGGTTCATGGGATCTCCGGATGCTGCAGACGGAACCAGAAGAAGAACGCGTAGATCGCAAAGACCAGACCGAGGAAGAGCAACCACCAGAGACGAAGACTTTTCCAGCCGGTGTAATGGAGACGCTCTTTGAGAGGAAGAGGAGCGTAGCTTGGGCTCCATATAATGTTGGCGGTTTTTGCGAGATCGGGAGGGGCGGTGAGGAGCGAGGTTGCGAACATGACGATCATGCAGAAAACCCAGGCGACGAGGGCTCGATAGAGGTAGTTGGCGTAGGGAGCGAAGATGGGGAGTTCGAAGAGATAGAACTGGAGGAGGGCGGTGAAGGCGAAACCGGTGATGATCGTGGTCATTGCGGCGGTGGCGTTAGCTCGGCGCCAGAGAAGACCGACCGTGAAGATGACGGCGAACGGCGGGGCGATATAGGCGAAACCTTCCTGGATGAGCACGAAGAGGGACAGGTGCGAGGTGCTGAACCAGATGGCGGCGAGGATCCCAAGGAACATGGTGGCGGCTCCGCTCCACTGACCGAAGACGACGAGCGAGCGCTGGGTGGCGTGGGGGCGGAGGAGGCGCTTGTAGATGTCCATTGTGAGAATGGTGGACGTGGAGTTGATCATGACGGAGAGATGCGACATGAGCGTAGCGGCGATTGCTGCGAGGATGAGTCCGCGAAGACCGCGGGGGACGAGGGTTTCGACGAGAAGGATGTAGGACTGGTCGGGGCGGGGAAGGTTGGGGAAGAGCCTGAAGGCGATGATTCCCGGCAGGACGAAGAGGAACGGCAGGACTGCGTGGAGGAAGCCCGCGGTGACGACGCCCATGCGGGCGTTCCACTCATCCTTGGCTCCGAGACAGCGCTGGACGATGTGCTGGCTGGTGCAGTTGTACCAGATACCCACGCTGAGAAAGCTCGTGAAGACTCCGGTGGCGGGGAACATTTGATCTTTGGGGCCGTGGAAGACCTGGAACTTGGCGGGAAGATCGTGGACGAGTTGGGAGAGACCGCCAACGCGGTGAAGGCCGATGACAGGGACGAGGATCCCTCCGAGGAGGAGGACGGCCATCTGCATGAAGTCGGTCCAGGCCGCGGATTTGAGGCCGCCGTACACGGTGTAAGCGGCGGTGAACACTCCGAGGAAGACGATTCCCCAGAGGATGTTGATTCCGAACATGCTCTGCAAGGCGAGGCCACCGGCATAGAGCGGGCCAGCGATGAGCGAGAAGAGATAGCCGACCACGCAGAAGATGGCGAAAAGATAACGCGTCGTGGAATTGTAGCGGCGCTCGAGAAACTCGGGCATGGTGTAGAGCCGCGTGCGCATGTAGTAGGGAAGGAATATCCAGATGAGGAGCGAGTAGACGATCCAGGAGTTCCAGCCAAAGGCAGCGATGACAAAACCGTGGCGATAGGCGGCGCCGACCTGGGCGATGAAGTGATCGCTGGAGAGCGCACTGGCGACCATCGATGTTCCGATCACGTACCACGGGAGTTTGTTGTCGCCGAGGAAGTAATCGCGCGGGTTGGCTCGCCCTTTGCGGCCGACAATAAAGCCGACGGCGACCGTGAGAAGAAGGTAGGCGGCGAAGATGATGATTTCCCACGTCGTCATCTGGATGCGCGCTAGGGGCATTCAGCCTCGATTCTGAGAATCTGCGGGCCTTCCCAGCGGCAGCGGCGGCAGGCCTGGGCGAAGTCCTTCCAGTCGTGCTTCCAATCGCCGGGGATGCGAGCGAAGAGGCTGGCGTATGTGGGGACGCCTTCAGGGCCCTTGAGGCTGACGCCGCGGCCGTAGACCAGGCAGACTTCGCCAATGAGGCGGGGCGGGCTGGTGACATTTCCGCCGCGATCGAAGAAGTAGAGTAGCTCGCCGGGGAGGGGAAGGGAGGTCTGGTTCTGCGGCTCCACAGGGCTGGGGTTATCCAGGAGTTGGAAGACCTCGGCTCCGGAATACATTCCATGGATGGCGCGGATTTCGATGGGGAGGATAGACCAAATGTAATCGCAGACGGCGGGAGCTTCGTCGTCGAGCATGTCGGCGAGAAGCGATTCTCCGGTGGCGGGGAAGGTGAGGCGAAGCTTGCGGCTCATGCTGCACTCCTTTGTGTCTTGAGGAGGCGGTGCGGCGATTCAGATTCCGGCGGCGCAGCCTTCGCGGCGGGGATCGACTCCGCCTTCCAGCCACCCGTCGCGGGCTGCGATGACGTTGATGTCGGTGAGAGAGGGGCGGTATTCGAGGCGATGGCCAAGGGCTTCGAGGGCCTGCGTGACGTCGGTCGGGAAGCCTCGCTCGAGGAAGAGGGTGTCGGGGAGCCACTGGTGGTGGATTTGGGGAGCGTTGACGGCGTCCTGGGGGTTCCAGTCGAAGTCCAGGATGTAGAGCAGGACCTGAGCGAGGGCGGAGACGATGGTGGGGCCGCCCGGAGTTCCGAGGACAAGATCGGATTTGCCGTTGCGGCTGACGATGGTGGGGGCCATGGAGGAGAGAGGGCGTTTGCCGGGTGCGATGGCGTTGGTTTCGCCACCAACGACCCCGTAGTGGTTGGGCTGGCCGGGACGGGTGGCGAAGTTGTCCATGTTGTTGTTGAGCAGGAAGCCCAGACCGGGTACGGTGACTCCGCTGCCGTAGCGACTGTTGATGGTGAAGGTGAGGGCGGCGGCGTTTCCTTCGGCGTCGAGAACCGAGACGTGCGTGGTGCAGGTGTTTTCTTCGAGGGCGACTCCGGGACCGAAAGCGGAGCTGGGCGTGGCGTGGTGAGGATCGATGGATGCGCGGAGGCGAGCGAGGCGGGAGGAATCGAGGAGGTTTTCGGGGATATCGATGAAGGAGGGATCGCCAATGGCGGCGCGGTCGGCAAAGGCGCGGCGCATGGTCTCGGCGAGATGATGCAGAAACGCGGAGGAGAGTGGAGCGTCGACGGGAAAGGTAGTGTCTTCGAACATCGCGAGGATCTGCAGGAGGCCGATTCCGCCGGCGCTCGACGGAGGCATCGCCCAGACTTCGGAACCGCGATAGGTGCGCATGAGCGGCTGGTGTTCGGCGCAGGTGAAGGAGTCGAGGTCGGACGCGCGGAGGGCTCCGCCGTTGGCAATGGAGGCACGTACGAGCAGGTCGGCGGTTTGGCCGTGGTAGAACTCGTCTCCGCCATGGACGGCAATGCGTTCGAGCGTGGCGGCGAGCTCAGGCTGGCGAAGGATTTCGCCAGGTTGGAAGCAACGGCCGTCGCGGAGAAGGATACGGCTGGATTCCGCGTAGCGGCGCAGCACGGTGGAGCCCGCGAGCATCTGTGAGCGGAGATAGCTCACGGCGTGGCCCTCTGCGGCGAGAGCGATGGCGGGCTGGAGCAGGCGGCTCCAGGAGAGGCGGCCTTCGCGGCGATGAGCCTCGGCGAGGCCTTTGACCAGGCCGGGCGTGGCCGCGGCGAGCCACCCGGCCGTACTGGCGCCCGCCGGCAGAGGAACGAACATGTCGCGCGAGGCGGAGTGCGGTGCCTGCTCGCGGAAGTCGAGGCAGAGGGCTTGGCCATTGGCCAGGCGCGCGAGCAGATGGCCTCCTCCGCCGAGGCCGCACATCCCGGGCTGTGTAACCGAGAGAGCGAACGCGGCGGTAATGGCTGCGTCGACGACACTTCCACCTTCTCGCAGAACGGCGACGGCCGCGTTGGTGGCGTCGGTGTCCGCGGTGGCGACCATGGCGCCGCGGCTGTGGATGGGCAGGGCTCCCCAGCGTTCGAAGTCCTTCGGCGAATGATCTTTCGACGGGTTTGAGTTCAACTCAGGGGACATGTACTTGCGGCGGTGCGGCCTTCTCCTCTCCCGCGAAATCGAGATCTCCGGCGGCGAAGGCTTGGACAAGAGCGGCGACGGCATCCACCGCGGCATTGAGGAACAGATCTCCCTTTTCACGGTTCGCGTGGCTGGGTGAGCCGACAGTTCCGGTGGCGGAGAGCTCGTCGAAGTTGCGCACCATATAGTAGGGCTGTGCACGAAGCATGTCCGGCACGCGGCGCAGAGGCGATGGAGGAAGAGCGTCGAATCGTTGCTGATAGCCTCGCCCGAGCGGGCCGTCGTCCTGGGCCGCGGAGAGATTGACCTGGTCGGGGTGTAGGGCCAGCATTATCGAGCTCTCCATTTCGCAGGCATGGTTCATCCCTCCGGGAGGCGATGTACGAATGCGTCCGAATGCCTCCGCCGCCAGCGTCCAATAGGAGGCCAGCACGACCCTCAAGTCTGGGATCTCAACCTTCGTTTCGCACAGTGCGGCGCGGCAGGGCACGTCATTTCCGCCATGGCCGTTGAGCAGTAAAACTCTGTGAAAGCCCATCGCAGCAAACGAACGGCACAGGTCCTTGATCACGGCCATATAACTTGCGAGGTCCAGGCTCACGCAACCGAAATAAGCGTGATGCGGCGAGTAGCCAACCGGCTGCGTCGGCGCGAGCACCACCTCATCCGGTAGCCGCTGCTCGATCCGGCTCGCGATTCCGGAGACGATCGCTGTATCCGTCCATAGCGGCAGGTGCGGCCCATGCTGCTCCAACGAACCGAGCGGCACTACGCAAACTCGTGCTCGTGATCGAGCGAATTTTGTTTCTGGCCAGGATAGTTGGGCGAGGATCATGCTCGGTGGGCGAATCATACCATGCGCAATCGATTAGCTGCATGACAAGTCTTCTAATTGACTCTCAGAGCGTTGTGAAATAGCCAACGCGTCGTCTAATCACGAAGAACTTACGGCGTGACCCGCGCCGACTGCGGCACGAGTCCATGTCCCGAAGGGCTGACGGCTATTCAGAGCTGGAACGCAGACCACACGCAAAGACGGCGAGGTTGAACGATTCGGCTATGCGTGGATTCGGAAACGATACAAGCAGGTCATTTGCGTCGCGAACTATAGCGGTAGAACCTCTACCAACTTCTCTGCGGCCTTTTCTACGCGAATAGGATTGCGCAGCGGACGTCCGAACCCTTCGAACGCGATCACCATAACGTCGCCATCCTGCAACTCGATTCCGTCGCCGAAGCTGAAGGCGTCGGCGCCGAAGAAATAGATGTGCGCATCTCCAGGCCGCCGGTGCGCGTCGTATTTGAAATGGTGATGCTCGAGATTTCCAAGCGTGTGTGACATCTTTTCCTCTCCGCTCGCGATCGACTGCGACCAGAGTACTGCGCCACCGCGCTCGATGCTGACGGTTCCGGAAACCCCGCCGAAGTCCGGGTCTAACACAAGTTCTGGGCCTATCGAGCAGGTCCGTAGTTTCGAATGTGCCAGATACAGGTAGTTCTGCTTCTCCAGAACGTGATCCGAGAATTCATTGGTCATTGCCATTCCGATACGTCGCGGCCGCCCCTCGGAATCGATCACGTAGATTCCCGCAATCTCCGGCTCTTCTCCTCCATCGCCGGCGAACGGAGGCACAACCAGCGGTTCTCCGTGTGCGCGCAGAATCGTTCCGCAGCCCTTATAGAACCATTCCGGTGACGTGCCAATCTTTCCCGGTTCGGGATGCCCTCCCTCCAATCCAGCCAGATACATTCGCATGCTATCGGAGAGTTCCGCCGGATTGCGGTGCATAGCCTGCCGGTTGTCTGCGCTCGCCTTGTGTGTTAGGCCGGTACCGGTGACCAGACAGCGCGCCGGTTCCGGGTGCGTAAACGGCGGCAGCAGGCGCCACTCGGATTCGCACCGGTATATCCGACCGTATTCCACCCTCTCATCCGAAATCTGCTGTTCAGCCAATTCCCGCAACGGTTTGCCGTCTCGCAGCGCAGTCTGCGCCAGGTCGTAGACCGAATTGCACCCATTCAACAATTGAAGGTAGTCGCCATCCACGACCGCTACCCGCGTCTTCCCGAAACCAGAACTAATCTGAACTAATCGCACGGGGTAATTATAGTCATGCGATTTCCGAGCCGATAAGCTCTGGCACTCACTTCACATCATCACGGATCGCCATACACAACTCTTTGACAGACGGATCTTGTCAGCTAACGAACTGAAGCAGCGGCTTCTTGAAACGGAATCGTGATGAAGGCTGCGAGCGGCTGGGCGTGCCGTGTGGCGCATCAGTCGCGCGGCGCTACAAGCGGCACAGTGACCGAACCACCTCGCAGGGCTCGTGTGCTACAAGATGTGTCCCATGCGAATGGCCGGCGCTACTGGGCGATTTTAGAACTTTGGATCTGTCGCAAACCTCCGGGCCACCAGTTCCAGTCGCCCGCAACACGGAGGAGTGCCGGGCCGATCACGACGCGGACAAGCGTCGCGTCGATCAAGACGGCCACCGCCAAGGTGAATCCGATCATCTTGACGACGAGGAAATCACCGAAGGTGAATGCGAGGAATACAACGATCATGATCGCTGCGGCGCTGGTTATCAGGCCTGCCGTCCTGGCCATTCCTTCCGGAATGGCATCGGTTTCGCTCAGCCCGCTCCGTCTGGCTTCGAGAACGCGTGCAACCAGGAATACCTCATAGTCCATGCTCAATCCGAAGACGATCGCGAAGGCGACGATTGGGACAAGTGGAAAGATGCTACCTGTTCCTCCGGGAACTCCAAAGAACCGGCTTCCATGCCCGTATTGGAAGACCAGTACCAATGCCCCGAACGATGCTGCGACCGAGAGCAGATTCAGTACGATGGCTTTCACCGCGGCAAATACCGATCGGAACCCAGCTAGCAGAGCCAGGAACGTCACCACGACCACCAACGCGGTTACCGGCAGAAAGCTCTTTCGGACGATCGTCTCATAATCCGCGTTGAGCGCCGGGATACCGCCGATAAGCAGTGTCGCGTCCGGCTCGCCAGTAAGGGCTGGCGCGCCGATCTTGCGGAGCTCTCGCACCCAGTCAACCTGATCCCTCAGCGATAGCGAACTTGCAGGGACTACTTCAACGAAAGCCGCATGCCCGTCGCTACTTACAAACGTTCGATGTGTCTCTCGCGAGAGGCCGCTTAGCGAATCTCGATTGCCTTCGGCAATTGTGGTGATCGAGATCACGCGATAACAGCGTGGGTCGCTCGCGAGTTGCTTGCTGAGGCGATTGATAGCGTTCCATCCCGCATCGGTTTGCGTGATGGAATCCTTTGGAAGCTCCACGATCATGCGCAATGACTCAACGACGCCGCCCCGATCCATCCTCTCGAGGGCGTGAAGCGCACGCACGGATTCGGCCTTTTGCGGAAGCCAATCTACCGTGGGGACACGAGTATCCAGTTGTCCGGCCTGCCAGCCGAGCAGCAGCAGCGGGGTGCCGGCAAGAAGAAGAGCAAGCCAGGGATGTGCAACAATCACCGTCCCCCATTGACGCCAGCGGTTTCCCGTTCTTGCGGCGCGTTGCGCATCCAACTTCGGCGTGAAAGGCATTCTGCCGAGGTCAATCCGCGTGCCGAGCAACGCCAACGCCGTCGGAACGAGCGTGTTGGTTAACAACACACTCATTGCCGCCACTAAAAATCCTGCAATACCGATGGAGCGGATTTCGCTGATGGGAACCGTCAGGAGTGCCAGAAATCCTATCGCTACCGTTGAAGCCGAGATAAGAAGAGTGCGGCCTGCGCGCCGCGCCGCGATTACCGAAGCCGTGGGCCCGCTGTTCCCGGCCGCGACGGCCTCCCGGAAGCGGCTGATCATCAAAAGCGCATAGTCGATTCCCAAGCCAAGGCCAAGCATGGTCGCCAGGTTCTGAACCAAAATGGACAGGTGCCAGCGCTGTGCCAGGAATCCTGTAATCGCTAGAGTGGTCGCGATGGCAAGCTGTCCGATCGCCAACGGAATAAAGGCTGCGATCAAGCTTCCAAACGCCACCAGCAGAAGCGCGAGCGTTGCGGGGACTACCAGACTCTCGCCGCGCCGCACGTCTTCAGAACTCGTTTCCCGAATGTCAAAGTTCAGTGGAACCTCGCCGGTGAGTTCGAGCTTCACCGTGGGATAGCGGCCCCGCAATTGTTTTTCGAGCGAAGCTGCAGTCTGGTGCAGCTTCGGAACGAGCGCCTCCACAGGACCCTCGGTCGACCCGAGTCCTATCAGAACAAACGTCCCTCCTCCACGGCCCAGGAAGATTGGATCGCGCAAGTCGAGATAAGACGCCACACCCGAAACACCTCGTTGGTCCTTCAGCCCCTCCTCGATGGTCTCCAGCGCTTGCCCACCCTCGGCGGAATCCGCAGGCGGAAGCCCCTGAACTACAAGGGCGACCCGGTCTACAAACGGCGATCGGAAGCGCGTCACCAGTTCCTTCCGGACGGTTTCAGCCTGGCTTCCTTCAACTCGGGTTGCCGTCTCGAGATGGCGTTCGGAATGGAAGGAGAAGGGAAGGAGGGCAATGGTGACTGCGAAGACGGCCCCTGATACCCAGAAATGGCGCACGTGCATGGCACTCATCATGTCACACAAAATCGATGTCGCCGGAACTCTCGAATGCCCAAGAATCGAAGGAGCCAAAGGCGGTGGCTGGCGCGGAGCCGATCGATCGCAGCGCTCCGGATCGCGAGTATAAACTTACCCACGGACCGCAATCTAAATCGGCGAAGCCCGTGCAGTTGCCCTGGGAGGTTTCCATTCGCTTTTTCTTGTTGCTTGGACTGCTCACTGCCCTCCAGCCTGGAGTCTCGGATCCCCGCATTGGTTCCTGGACGCTTCTTTCTGCGCAGTCCAGCTTAGACCCCCCAAACCGGCTCTCCATTACACCCCTTCACGACGGCGTGCATGTTGTCATGTCGGGCGAATCCCACCTCGATTTCACCGCGAATTGGAACGGGCACAAGTCGTCCGCGCCAGGCAATCTGGGGTTCGATCAAATTGAGCTGCACAGGATTAACAAGAAACAGGTCGAGGTAAGGGAGGAAAAGAGTGCAGCTGTTGTGGCCACAATCCGCGAAAAGATCTCGAGCGGCGGGAGCGAAATGACGAGTACTGCCGTTGCTGCGGGAAAACCGGATCAGATCACCGTCTGGACTCGTAGCGGAGGCGCGAAGGTCGCTTCAGACCCCTTCGCAGGCGAGTGGACGGAAGATCTTAGCAAGAGTCGTCAGCGGCAGGGCCTGGTGCTGAAAATCGAACCGGACGGCAGCGGCGGGGTCCGCTTTCTTGGTGACTACAGCTACACCGCTCGCTTCGACGGAAAGCCATACGACTTGAGGAACTCGCGCAACGACACCGTGACCCTTCAGCTAGTCGATCCGCACAGTGTGGACGCGATCTACCGTCGGGACGATCAGGTCTCGCAAAAAGACAAGTGGGTCGTCTCCGCCGATGGACAGCAGATGACCTTGACATCAACAGGCACATTGGAGACCGGCCAGCGCTTTTCCGAGAAACTTCTCTTCAAGAAGCAGTAACGGAGAGCGCATCCGTGCAGTCTGGAATGGGAGCGCTGGGCGTCGTCATCGAGATCTCCCGAGGCGCGACGGAGATGATTCCCTTCCGGTTCATGAACTTCAAAATGCCATTGACCGTGTCTTCCAGACTCGGGTCAGCTTTGCCCCACAAAGAACGATCCCTCGCAGCCTGGTATGTGGAGCTCTCGTAGCGCTTGAACTCCATCGCGGAGATGTTGTCGACAGACCCCACAAGGAAATCCAGCAACGGAAACAGAAGGTCTTCCTTCCGGCATCTCCGGATAAGCTCAGGAACGAATTCGGGAAGACTGAATACCTCGAACTGTCTGCCGGTCGACTCGGTAATCAGTCGCGTGATATCCAGCATGTTCGAATACTCATCCCGCACCACGTGATACGTCTTATTGGCTGTGCCGGGCGTCGTGGAGATTGCAACGATGTTGTTCGCCACAATGTCCGCCGGGACGAAGCTGACCTGGTTCAGCGTATCGACGCCAATGCCGTGGTTGACCATGAACGCAACCAGGCGGACCGCGATATCGAAGTTGTTGCCGCCCCCTGTGACCGAAGGGCTGACGAGCGCCGGCCGGAAGACCCGCGTCGAAAGTCCGCGGCTGCGCGCGTCGAATACGACTTGTTCCGCGACCCATTTGGATTGGCTGTACCCAAAGTCGAGGAGCTCCATTTTCGCGTTCATGTCCGTCTCGTAGAGAACCGACTTGATGGCCCAGCCGAAGATGAAGGTCGTCGAAACGTAGTTGAATTCCTTGGGTCGTCCCTCAAATGCCAGGCGCACAACCTCGTTCGTGCCGAGCACGTTCGCCTCGCGCATGCGGTCGTAGTTGAACAAATAGTTCACGGTCGCGCCGTTATGGAATACCGTGTCGATCTCGTCTTTCAGGAAGTCCCACGCGTCTTGCGTCAGGCCCAGGCCTTGCTGCCCGAGATCGCCGCAGACCGGAATGACACGGTCTTCGAACATCTCCATCAACCGGCTGTCGCGCGGTCCCATCGAATCCATCGCAGCTCTTAGCCTCTGAATGCCCTGCTTTTCATCGGAAGCCCTGACCAGAACGTAAAGCTTCGCGCGCGTCTGCTCGAGCAGGCTCTTCATCAGGAACGGCCCGATGAAACCCGTACCGCCCGTGAGCAGGACGCGATTCATAACCGGGATCTCCGGTAACGGTGCGGGCGCCGAAGGCTCAAAGATGAGCTTGCTATCGTCGCTCATCATCTGCCGCTCGGCAGCACTTTGCTCTTCGCGGAAGGCCGCGAGGGAATGACGAAGCTGGAGGAGCGCCTCCTCGGGCGCGCGCTCCAACTGCTCAGCCAGTCCGAACAACTCGGCGACGGTGACACGCTGAATGACGCCGATATCTACCTGCCTCGCGAGCATCTCGGCGCCCTTGTCTTTCAGAAGCTCCTTGAGCTCGTGCATGAACACGACGAGATCCAACGAATCCAGTCCCGCTTCGACGAGGTTGTACGATTCCTGGCCGGTGAGGTTGTATCTGGACTTCAATTCACCGAAAGGACCTTCCATCTCGGCACTGGACGTGGCGCACCCGGCGTCCTTCTCCCGCGAAAAGTCGGAGAGAACAGTAAATTCACCGTCGCTCCACATTTGCTTGGTCTTGTGGCGCATGATCTTGCCGGAGCTGGTCCTCGGTATGGCACGTGGCGCGATGAGAGAGATCACCGCAACCTCCACGTTCAGATAGCTCCGGACTGCGGCAGCAATCTTTCGTGCGTCGGGAAGTGCCCTGGGATTCTTAACCTCAGCGACGATAGCCAGCGCAGGCTCGCTGTCCTCCTGAATCTGAAAGGCGGCGACACAGTTGTGCCTGATCAGGGCTGATGACTTCTCGACGACGTTCTCGATGTCCTGCGGGTAGTAGTTCTGACCGCGCAGAATGATCATGTCCTTGATCCGGCCGCACACGAACAGCTCGCCTTCGTGGAAGAACCCCATGTCGCCCGTTCGGAGATAGCCGTCATCGTAAGGAGTGTCGTCGACAAGCCGCGCGCGGAACTGCTTCAGCGTGAGTTCCGAATTATTCCAGTACCCGGGACACTTACCGCTGCCGGCGATCCATATCTCTCCAATGAGCCCGGCCTTCAGGGCAAAGTGTCCTTCCGGATCGACAATCTTCACGTCGAGGCCCGGAAGAGGAGTTCCACAGCTGACGATCTGTGTTGCTCCGTCGATCTCCGACACCTCGGTCGTCATGCGGGCGCTACCTAATGCGAGTGCACGCTTGTTAGCGGAAACAATGGTGCGTCCGCCCAGCGAAACAGCCAGAGTATTCTCGGCCAATCCGTAGGCCACATAGAAACTCTCCGACTTGAGTCCGCAAGATTGAAACGCCTCCAGAAACCGGGTATAGGTATCCGCCTTCACAGGCTCAGCCGCGCACATCAACACCCGCAACGAGCTGAGGTCACAGGCCTCAAGGCTCTCTTTGGAGAGTCTTGAGGCACGGAGGCAATAGTCATAGGCGAAGTTCGGTGCGGCCGTCGCTGTGGCCTGGTAGGTCGTTATGGTGTCAAACCACAGGATCGGCCGCTGAATGAAGTCCGTGGGCGCGAAACCGTACGTTGTGCCGCCCCTCAGCGCCGGGTACAGGTAGCACCCGATCAATCCCATATCGTGATATTGCGGAAGCCAGGACACCACAACCGGTGAGGCATGGTCGATCACCAGCGGACATGTCGTCAAAATATTCTGATGCGTCACCATCACGCCCTTCGGTTCCATCGTCGAGCCGGAGGTGTACTGGAGAAACAGAATCTCCGAGGGCTCGACAGGCGCCTGGTGTGGGACCGCATCCACGAAGTCTTCGGTCGCGATCCACGGAAGGCCGGAGATATAGTCCACATCGACGCCGGACGCCGCTACTCCGCTCCTCGCAAGATTCGTCTTCAGAGACGCGTGGTAATCCTTGCTCGTCAGGACGCCCGCCGCGTCGCAGTCCTTGGCGATGTACACCATTTTGTACAGCGCACTCTGGAAGCCGCGAGAGCTCGGCGGATAGACAGGCACCGGGATCAATCCGGCTCGCACGCACCCGAAGAAGGCGCAAATCATCTCAAGCCCCGGCGGGTAGGCGAGCAAAAGCCGATCCCCAGAGTTGAAACGGTGCTCTTTTCGCAGGTGCCCGGCTATGGCCTTTGTCCGGTGCTGGAAGGAGGCATAGGTATAGCTCTCCGTAGGATCGCCATTCAGGTCAAGAAACGAATAGAGGAGTTTGCTGGGGCGTTCAACTGCCAGCCTGTCCAAGTGGTCCAACAGTGAAGCCTTCATCTAACGGCGATCCTCCAGGTTGAATCGAAAGCAAGCAAGAAAACTAGACATCGTGCTGCCCGCTCTGCGGGGCGACGCGAGAGTTGAGTGTTGGGTCGGTGGCCGGAATATTCGCGTCGTTTCCTTGCAGCCCTGGTATCGCTCGGTTCGTGCATAAAGGAATCCCATTCCGTCGCGCGGGACGCGACAGGTCTGCGGAACTCTGCCGAGTTGGTTTGGCGCCATGTTGGCGACTCCGCCTGTCACGTTCCATTGGTGGACACATGTTAGCAAAGCATTTGCAGAATTCCACGACTATTGCTGGCACGGAAGTAGACCGCGAAGGCGAGATGTCCAACCTACTTTTTTCTTGATGTCCCCATGAACCCTCCATAGAATCAGCAGCAGTGTGGACTGCGCAGCCGGGAATTCGCAGGAACCACGATCGAGACGGATGAAGCCCCCGTCAGAATCAATTCCCATGACCGCGGAGGCGTAGGTGACATTTGAGCCCGAAGCGGTGATCGTTCAAGAGTTTGACGCGTACGGGCTTTCGCCGTCTGGACCCCCCTCGCTCGAGTCTGTCGATCCGGCAAGTGCCTCCACTTTCCCGAAGATCTTGCGCCGCCGTTTGGACAGGTATTTCGCGGACCAGAACCTCTCTCCCAAAGCCAACTCCGCGATGTGGCTCAAGATCGCCTGTGGACTGGCAGTCCTGGCGGGCACTTGGATTGCTCTATACGCATTCCGACCCGGTTCCTGGAAATTTGTTGCCCTCTATCTGCTGGGAGGCCTCGCCCAAACCTTCCTTCTACTGAACATCGCCCATGACAGCAACCACAACGCGATTTCCTCCAAGCCATTTATCAACAAGACGCTCAACTACGTCTTCGATGTCTGCGGAATCAGTTCCTACATGTGGCGCATCCTCCACCACCGAGGCCACCACTCCTGCATCAACCTTCACGGTGAAGACGACGCCCTTTCAGGGCGCAGCATCTTCCGATTCACGCCGCATGAACCCCGTTCACCGTTGCATCGGTTCCAGCACATCTACGCGCTGCTTGTATATGCACTGTTCTCTCTTGACTATGTGTTCTTCAGGGACTTCCAGTGCTTTTTCTTTCCGACCCACGACTACCTGAAGCGCGCCAGGCATCCTCTCCGCGAATACGTCATCCTCTTCGCCGGTAAGGCCTTCTACCTCACCTACATGCTGGTTCTGCCCGTCCTCGTGCTGAGGCGATCGCCCCTGCTGGTTGCTGCCGCCTTCCTCCTGGTCCACGTGGTCGTCGGTTTGAGCGTAACGCTGGTCTTCCAGACGACACACACCATCGACAGCACGTACTTTCCCGCCGACCGCAATGAGTTTGACAACAGCGTGTACCACATCTTCGCCACCACCGCCGACTATGCCACCGAGAGACCGCTGGTGGGCTGGCTGGCCGGTGGCCTGAACCACCACATCGTTCACCACCTATGCCCATTTGTGTGCCATACGCACTACGCTTCGCTGACCCGGATTGTGCGAGAGACCGCCCAAGAGTTTGGGGTTCCCTATCGGCAACACCCCACCATGACCCGAGCGGTTTGGCATCATCTGGTACTTTTGAAGCAATTGGGTAGCGAGAGCTGATCTCTCGCCTCGATCGATTTCCTCAATTTGCACTTCTAGAACCAATGAGCGAGATGAAAATTACAGATTCGTCATGTAAGCGGCAGGAAGGCTGACTATGACGTCGCCTGGGCCAGTTCCCGCAGTCTCCCGGTTTCGGTGCTTCGCGGACTCTCGCGCAATGTTCCACAATCCTGTGCGGATATTGTCGAAGTACAACGAGGAGTTCGGCGATACCTTCCGGATCTATCTGGGCGGCCTCAAGGAGGCCATTGTCACCATCGACCCGGCCGTCATTCAGCACGTGCTGAAGACCAATTGGGAAAACTACCAGAAGTCCGAGATCCAGGTGAAGCGAATGGGCCACTTCCTGGGCAAAGGTCTGCTGACCACCCATGGAGAAGCTTGGCGCACTCAGCGCCGTCTCATTCAGAAGGGCTTCGATCGCAAGCAGCTCGATGCTCTGTCGTCGATCATGCAGGACTCGCTCACCGATTCACTGCGGGACTTCGATCGGCAGGTACATCTAGGCCCCGTCGATATCTATCCGCAACTGATGAAGATGACCTTCGCCATGGTCGCCCGCTCATTGTTTGGCGCGCGGCTGAAAGATGAAGACATCGACCTTGTCAGCCACACGATCTGCACCGTCCAGGAGTTCATCGTTCGGCAGACGTTGCAGCCCTATCTAAATCCCTGGTTTCGAGCCTCCGGCGAACTGCGCAAGCACGAAGAGATGCGCACCCGTGCCGACGCCGTTCTGCTCGAGTACATCCAAAGACGACGTCACGAACCGCCGGGCCATGATCTGCTGCAGACCTTGATGGACGCACGTTACAGCGATGGCGAAGGCATGAGCGATGAGCTTGTCCTCAGCGAGAGCATGCAGCTTCTGGTCGCCGGCCACGAAACGTCCTCGAACGCTCTCTCGTGGCTTCTCTACCTTTTGGCCTCCCGTCCGGATTGTCTGGAAAAAGTGCGCCAGGAGTTCGATCAGGTACTCGGCGACACCCCGCTCACTCACGCCGATGTCCCGAAGTTCGAATTTACAACTCAGGTCATTCAGGAAGGGCTACGCCTCTATCCGCCGTTCTGGATGATCGACCGCATGGCGGTCGCTGACGACCGCGTGGGGGACATCGTCATTCCCCGCGGATCGACGGTGATCGTGTACGTCTACGGCGCGCACCATGCGTCTCGCTACTGGGACAGACCGGAAGACTTCGATGCTAATCGTTTCCTCAAAGCGAATGAAAAACTGCGCCAGCCCTTCACCTACCTACCGTTCGGTGGCGGACCGCGAGGCTGCATCGGTGGTAACTATGCGATGCTGCAAATCCTCATGATCCTGAGCGACGTGCTCCGTCGTTATGACTTCGAGTTGACACCGGGACAGACAATTGAAGCGCGGCCGATGGTTATCCTCCGACCGAAGCACGGAATCCGCATGAACTTCACCGACGTTGTCGCGGCTCAGCACGGCACGGCGCAGCAAACAGCTCAGTCGGGCACGAATCTGAGTTGCACTTTTGCGGAACTTTAGAACGACGCGAAGCAGACGATCGCGCCCTGAACGCCGAAAGAATTTTAGAACTCGTGAATAAGGCTTACTTTTCGCAGGATTCGTTCGAAAAGGCCAAACTGCTCAGAATGCTACTTTCGGGGTTCCGCTTGGGTTGTGTTCGTCTTGCTGTGGCTGTCGTGATCGCCCTGGGTATCTGCCCGTCGATGCATGCGCAGGGGCCGGTTGATGAGGTGGATCCGACCATCGGCAATGTCAGCATTTTGCTGGAGCCGACGCGGCCCACGGCGTATCTGCCAAACAGCATGGTGCGGATGTATCCCATCCGCAAGGATGCGCTGGATGACAGGATCCAGTACTTCCCCCTGACGATTCTGTCGCATCGGCAGCCGGAGTTGTTTGCCGTGATGCCTGGCGGTGACAAGCCCGCGGTGTATGACGCGGAGCATGCGACGCCTTACTTCTACTCGACGCGGTTCGATGAATCGATGATTCGGACCGAGTTTGCGCCAGCCCACCAGGCTGGCTACTTCCGCTTCAGCTTTCCGAGCGGGAGAGCGGAGTTGCATGTGAAGAACCTGCACCCAGGTTCGCTGCATGCTGTGGCAAACAACGCGGTCGCAGGCGAAGAGAGCGTCATGGGAATGACCGCCTACTTCTATGCGGAGACGAGCGAGCCTGTGTCAGCAGAAACAGCGCACGGAAAAGATGGCGATCACGTTACGCTGTCGGCCCGCGGAGCGAAGGTGCTGGAGTTCCGCTACGGTGTCTCGTTCATCAGCGTAGAGCAGGCGAAGAAGAACCTGGTGCGCGAGATTCCCGCATGGGGACTGGAGCCCGTGAAGGACAAGGCGCGGGCGCAGTGGAACGACGCGCTGGGTCGCATTGCGGTGGAGGGTGGGACGCCGGCGCAGCGGCGCGTCTTCTATACAGCGCTCTATCGCTGCATGGAACGCATGATCAACATCACTGAGGACGGCCGCTACTACAGCGGGTATGACCACAAAGTGCACGAGGACACGCGGCCGTTTTACGTGGACAACTGGCTGTGGGACACGTATCGCGCAATGGAGCCGTTGCAGACGCTGCTGAATCCGGACATGCAGGCGGATAAAATCCAATCGTATGTGCGGATGTATCAGCAGAGCGGCATTATGCCGACGTTCGCGCTCACGTCAGGTCCAGCGGGCATCATGAACGGCAACCATGCCGCGCCTTGGATCGCGGATGCGTGGAACAAGGGCGTGCGCGACTTCGATCTGCCGGTGGCGTATGAGGGGCTGCGCAAGCGATCGCTGGAGCAGACGATGCTTCCGTGGCGGCTTGGCCCAAAGACGGTCCTGGATGACTTCTACAGCGCACATGGCTACATGCCCGCACTGCGACCGGGCGAGAAGGAGATGGTTGCGGAGGTGCACCCGTTTGAGAAGCGGCAACCCGTGGCGGTGACCCTGGAGAACAGCACGGATGACTGGTGCATTGCGCAACTTGCCAGTGTGCTACACAAGCCGGAGGACCGTGCCCTGTTTCTGAAGCGTGCGGCGAACTATCGCAACCTGTATCGCGCGGACAAGTCGCTGATGTGGCCCAAGGATGACCAAGGCAACTGGATTGAGCCGATGGACCCGAAGTTCGGCGGGGGATTGGGCGGCCGCGAGTATTACGACGAGAACAATGGCTGGACGTACACGTGGGACGTGGCGCATGACTACGACGGGCTATTCACGCTGATGGGTGGCAAGGCGAAGGCGGAGGCGAACCTGGACCAGTTGTTCCGCGAGCCGCTGGGGCGTTCACGTTACGAGTTCCAGGCGAAGTTTCCGGATTCAACTTCGATGATCGGCGAATTCTCGATGGCGAACGAGCCGAGCCTGAATATCCCGTACATCTACGACCGGCTCGGCGCGCCGTGGAAGACGCAGAAACGCATCCGCGCAATTCTGGATGCGTATTTCCGCGATGATCTGCAGGGGATTCCGGGTGATGAGGATGGCGGTGGGTTAAGCGCGTTCGTTGTCTTCTCGATGATGGGAATCTATCCGGTGATGCCCGGTGTTCCGGTGTATGACGTGGCCAGCCCCGTGTTTACGAAGGTGACGATCCACCTGAAAAACGGCAAAGAGTTTGTGATTGCCGCACCCGCTTCTTCGCGCGAGAACAAGTACGTGCAGAGCATTCGCTGGAATGGCAAGGCCCTCGATCGCCTTTGGATCGAGCACAAGGACGTCGCGAACGGCGGCACGCTAGAACTGACAATGGGCGATGCGCCGAACACATCGTTGGGCTCGCAGGAGAAATCTTTGCCGCCGGCTTCGATGACGGTGGATCCGTCGCGCTTCGAGTAGCGGTGGCTTATCGTGGCAGAATGGAGCGCATAACCTTGGTTCAGGGACCACGACGGCAGATATGCTCCAAACGATAGAAGTGGAGAGAGAAGGGAAATACAAGGCGACCGTCACCGACCAGACACTGCTTGTTGATGGTGGCATCGCCGTGGGGGCAACCCGTCCCACTCTTGCTTCAAAGGAGATTCGATGAAGAGCTTAGTGTGGACTGTCCTCGCGATTGTGACCTCATTGTCCGCAGCCGCGCAGCAAAAAACGCTTGACATCTACTTCATCGATGTGGAGGGCGGCCAGGCTACGCTGTTCGTCACTCCCCAACATGAGTCGCTGCTGATCGATACGGGCTGGCCCGGGCACGACTCGCGTGATGCGAAGCGCATCGTGGCGGCTGCGAACCTCGCCGGCCTGAGCAAGATCGACTATGCGATCGTGACACACTATCACGACGATCATGTCGGTGGTGTCCCTCAGTTGCTCGCACGCATGCCCGTCGGCACGTTCATCGATCACGGCGACCTGTATGAACACTGCCCTACCTGTGTCTCAGGCTTCAATGCATATATGGAAGCGATCCACTCCGGGCGGGCAAAGCGCATGACTGTATCTGCAGGGCAGACTCTGCCGCTACGAGACCTCAATGCGGAGGTGCTCAGCTCCAACGGAGAGGTCATCACCAAACCAGTAGCCGGGGCAGGTGCAACGAACAGCTTCTGCGACAAGTCCGAAATTCGTCCGCCAGACACAACCGAGAACAGCCACTCCGTCGGCGTGCTTCTTCGTTTCGGACGCTTCAGCGCCACAGATCTGGGCGATCTGACGTGGGACAAGGAACGTGCCCTGATGTGTCCCGTCAATCGCATTGGCACGATTTCGCTGCTGATCGTCTCACACCATGGCTGGTATCAGAGCTCCAGTCCTGCCTACGTCGATGCTGTTCACCCCGAGGTGGCCATCATGGACAACGGCGCTAAAAAGGGCGGATCACTTCCGACTGTCAAGCTGCTCAACGCAGTACCCGGACTCAGTGCGATGTGGCAGTTGCACCGCTCCGAAGAGGCTGGCCAGTACAACGTGCCGGACGAACGCATTGCGAACCTCGAGGGTGATGACGCTTCGGACGCGGGCAATTACCTGAAGGTCAGCGCGAGTAAGGATGGTTCATTCGCGGTATATAACTCGCGTACCGGCAAGGTCGTAGCTTATCCGGCGCGTTGAACGCGCATCGGTTCCACCGAACGTATGAGTCCAGCCTCCACTACACTGGCGCATATATATGTCTGTTGAAGCTCTGACCTCAGGAGACTCCGCCCCCGAGCGCTATCGATGGACCATTGGCTTGTTGCTGGCTGTCGGCGTGCTGGTCAATTACTTCGACCGCGTGAACCTGTCCGTGTCGCACGACGCGCTAGTGCAGAGCTTCAACATATCTCCGACAGCCTTCGGACAGCTCTCTGCAGCGTATTCGTGGACCTACGCCGCCTGCCAGTTGCCCACGGGCATGGTGCTGGACAAATTCGGCGTGCGCAAGGTTTCGTTGATATCCATCTTCATCTGGGGCATCGCCTCGCTCGCCGCGACGTTTGCTCCGAGTGTGTTGCTATTCTTTGCGGCGCGGCTGCTGCTCGGTATCGGCGAAGCGCCCACTTTTCCAGCGAGTGCAAAGGCCGTGGGAGGGTGGTTCCCAGCGTACGAGCGCTCGTTTGCAACCGCCATGTTCGACAGCACGGCGAAGCTGGCCAACGCCGTCGGCGTGCCCTTGCTGGGACTGTTGTTGCTACAGTTCGGATGGCGCTGGTCCTTCGGATTTACGGCACTGCTGTCGTTTGCCTACCTTGCGGTGTTTGCACTGGTGTATCGCGAACCGCACCGCTTCTCCATCCGCAATATCGTCCATCGTGACAGCGGACCGGGCGATTTCGAACTTATGCTTGCGCCTCCCATTCCCATGGGCCGTCTGCTGCGCGAGCGCAAGGTGCTGGGAGCGGCTATCGGTTCCGGCGCGTACAACTACGTGTTTTACCTGCTGCTGACATGGTTACCCACCTATCTGGCACAAACGCAGCACATCACCCTACGGCAGTCGTTTCTTTTTACCGGTGCTCCCTGGCTGGTGGCCGCATGCTGCGGTCTGTTGATTGGCGGCGCATTGGTGGACCTCCTGATCAAGCGAGGCTTCGACGCCAACTTAGTAAGACGAACGGTGCTGATCGCTGGGACCTGCTGTGGTTTGGGCATTGCGGGAGCCGCCTTTGCGCACAGCATCGTGTCGGCATTGATTTGGATCACCATTGCCATCGGCGGCCTTTCCGCCGCTTCGCCAGTGCTGTGGAGCCTGCCGACGCTCTTGGTTCCGAACTCAAGCAGCGGCAGGGTGGGCGGGATCATGAACTTCTCTAACCAGATTTCGGCGATCGCCGCGCCCATTCTGACTGGATGGGTAGTGGAGCGGACGGGTAGCTATCTGTGGGCCTTCGTGATCCCGACCGTATACATCCTGGTGGGTATCGTGGCGTATGTGACGATGCTCAGACGCGTTGAGGTGATCGATGTGCGCAAGGCGCTTGCCGGAACATCGCTTCCATAGCCAGACGGTGTCCGTTGCATGCGGCCACGCCTGACTGCGACCCCGCTGCTACTTGTTCACTACCGCGCGTGTGCGGCCCACCGTGATTCCGCCATCCACCAGCAGCGTCTGTCCGGTAACGTACCGCGAGGCTTCACTGGCAAGGAAGACGATCGCACCATCCAGATCGTCGGGCCGTCCGGGGCGGTTCAGCGGGATGCGTTCCTTCAGGTACTCCACCCATCCCTCGTTTTGGTACATCGCCTTGTTTTGCCCTGTCTCGAACCAGCCGGGCGCGAGCGCATTCACGGTGATGCCGTGCTTGCCCCAGTCATCCGCGAGGCTCATCGTAAGTTGGCGGATGCCCCCACGGCTCGCCCCATACGGTGCAAGACCCGCATAGCCAAAGACACTCGTAACTGAGCTGATATTGATGATGCGACCATAGCCGCGCTGGAGCATGCCACGCGCAATCGCCTGCGCCACAAAAAAGGCTCCACGCAGGTTAGTGTCGAGGATGGTGTTCCAGTCCTCCCACGTGACTTCAAGCGCGGGCTTCCGGATGTTGCAGCCGGCGTTGTTCACCAGGATATCGACCTTGCCGTACGCCGCCTCCGCTGCGGGACCAAACGCTGCGATGCTGTCACGCTCACGCACATCAAGCGCGAGCGCCTTCGCCTCAATCCCAAGGCCCGCCAGCTCCTTCAGGAACGGGTCGCAATCACCCGCTCTGCGGCTGGTGATGACAAGCTTTGCACCGGCGCGGCCAAGCGCGCGCGAGAAGTACTGACCCAGGCCGCGCGATGCACCGGTGACCAGCGCCACCTGGCCGGTGAGATCAAAGAAATTGTGGCTCATGCTGTTTACCCTCTGCCGCGCCGTTCGGAGTAACTACCACTTTCAACAGACCAGGCTCACGATTATGCAGGCGTCGGAACCAATCAGAGGCCTGCTCCAGCGAAGACATCGCGGAGATGAGCGGCCTAACCGTGATAGCGCCATTGCTCATTAGGCGAATCGCTTCCGCATATTCGCCCGCCGAGGCGCACGAGCCCTGCAGCCGAACCTCGCGCGTCACAACGCGTTGTAATGGCAGCGGCACCTCTGGTTGTATGTTGCCAATAAGAGTCACCGTGCCGCCGCGGCGCACACACTCAATGGAGGCGACCACCGTCTCGGCGCGACCCACGGCCTCCAGCACAACATCGACGCCGCGTCCGCCAGTACGGCGCAGCACTTCGTCGATCAGTTCCTGTCCGCTGAGGTGCAGTGTGTCCGCGATGCCGACCTCCTTGGCCAACTTCAGGCGCGCCGCGTCCACATCGGCGATCATCACGGACTTGCACCCGGCGGCGCGTGCCGCCTGTGCGGTGAGCAGACCAATCATGCCTGCCCCGATGACCAATGCCGATTCGCCACCTTTCATCTGCGTGATGCGCACGGCATGCAAAGCGACGGACACCGCCTCAAGCATCGCGGCCTCCTCGAAAGGGAACTCGTCGGGCAGGGGATAGAGGATGCGTGCCGGAACCGCGACCAGTTCCGCAAAGGCACCGTCGCGCCGGTAGTCCCCGACAAGAAACGCCGAGCACCTGTCGGCTGTCGCAGAGATTGACTTCGCCCCGCTGGCAGAACTCGCAATGACCGCAGTACACGGTAGAGTCAAAGGTGACGCGCTCGCCAAGGTTGTAATTCTTCACGTCCGCGCCGACATGCTCGATAACGCCGGCCCCCTCATGCCCCATCACGATGGGAGGAATACGGCGCCCGGAGCCACCGTCGTACCCGTGAACATCGCTACCGCAGATACCGCAGGCCGCCACACGAATCAGCACCTCGTCGGGCGCGCAGACGGGTTCCGGTATATCCGTGACCTCTAGATGTTCGTACTTGGACAGCATCAGCGCTTTCATCACTCCGCTCCTCGCACTAGCTTAGTTCGGCGTTTTGCGCGTTGTCACGGAGCACGGTTTATAGGGCAGCAGATTCATCGCCCCGGGATTGGCCGTGGCTGCCTCGTCCTTCCCTTACTTTCATTACTGCTGTGGGCAGGGGGCTATGAGACTTTACATCAGTCCTGCTAAGTCGGCTTCCCGTCACTCATCAGAACGGCGGAGCAGACCAAAGCAATAGACTTCGTGATTCTCGTCGCTCAGCGCCTTGTATTCACGTCGTTCTTGGGCCGGTACAAGGACGAGGCGGGTTCCCATTTGACGAATATAGGGAACCCACTTCATGCATAAGCAATGCGCGTCAGTTATGAGTTGCGATTCCCTCCTGCTTGGGTCAGGGGGAGACCTTTATCCCCCATGGCGGCTAGAAGACGAATTTGCCGGATAGAAACATCTGGCGGGGATTGGTGTTCGACGATGTCGGCAAGGTACCAAATCCGGTCCAACTGGTCGTAGGTGAGAAGGTAGCCGGTTTCGTTATATCGGTATTGGCACCACCAAAGTTTGGATGATTGGCGCCATTGATGGCTTCAATGCGAAGCTGGAAGTACCTATCGCGCGGAAGCCCGAAACGCTTGCTGAGGGCTGGATTCCACTGGACGATGCCCGGGTCACGCAGGAAACCGATAGACAGCGGTGTGGTCTGGCGCTCGTAAGGTCGCAATTGCGTCCAGCAGTTCTGATCGTTGTTGAACCAGTGGGCTCGGGTCTGGCCGCCGACCGGCTCATAACTCGTGCAGCTGAAGTCAGCGGAAGGAAGATCGAGCGGCGTTCCTGTTCCCATGAGAACCGTCGAACTCATCAGCCAATGATTCAATACCGCGCTGCGGAAGCCATGCCATGGCGTATTCGGTAACGGGTAAACGATGTTCAGGGCGACGTAATGGCGCCGATCGTTGTCATCCAGAGACTTTACAGGATCGGGATCCTGGAAGTTCCCGGAGTTCAAATAGTTGTCGCGATCCATCCAGTTGGAATAGGTGTAGTTCACAATCATATTCAGACTTTTCAGCCTGCGCTCTATACGGAGCGAAAGGCCGTTGTAGTGGGAACTGCCGGCGGGCACACGTCCTTCCGACACACCATTGAACAGCGGAAACGCCCGCTGCAGTTGCCACGCCTGAATTGTGGGGGATGCTCCGAGGGCGACGTTCGATGGCAGGACACCATAGAACGGATTCGTCACTAACGTATTGCAGACGGCGTTGTTTAAGAAACATGCCTGCCGCAGCGACTCCGAAATAACGCCGAGGTTGCGTGCCATTGGGATACCGTGCACGCTCGTGCCGAGATACTGGAGGTCCATCAGAAAACCCGCAGGCATACGTTGCTGGAGGCCCATGGACCAGTGCTGCGTCATGCGCAGCTTGCGGTTAGGATTATCGAAGTTGATAGCGACGCCCGCGTTTGTCTGGAGTCCGAGGCTGGAATCGGTAGGCCTTCTGACATCAAGACCGGTCGCAGGATCTTTCGGATACGGTGTGCCGGAGTTGAAGTAATTATCCGGCGTCAGATTGCCATCGAGCGAGGATATGAAGGATGTGGTTTCACTGAAGCCGGCTGTGTCGACGTCTGTCGTCGCCCATGGATAGTAGATGCCATAGCCACCACGAATTACCAGATCGGTCCGAGGAGCAAAGGCAAAGCCGATGCGCGGCTGCCAGTTCATCCAGTGCACCGCGAACGGAGCGTCAGGCATGCTATTGACGCCCGCAAACTGAAGACCTCCAACAAGCGTCGGCAGGCTTGCGTGGCTGACCAGGCTGTCGTACGGATTGGTGCAGGTAAAGCAGAAGCCCGCGTTAATACGATCATGGCGATCACGGGGAGACTTGTTTACGTCCCAGCGGAGGCCCAGGTTCAGCGTCAGATTTGGACGCACCTTATAGTCATCCTGGACATACGCGGCATAGTAATGCAGTGTAACGAATGTCGGCTGCGTCCATGTGACCGAGCCAGAAGATGGGTAGCCGAGCAACAGACTAGCGAAGGAGTTACCCTGACCGGTTTTTCCGGTTATCGGATTCTGCTGTGTAAACCCAACGCCGAACGTAAACGAGCCGTGCGGATCGCCCAGCGTTCCCGTGGGTGCAGTCTGGATATCCATGAACTCGACGCCATAGTGGAGACCGTGCTGACCAACAATCTGCGTCAGACTGCCAACGACATCCCCAATGGCATCTGAGGTGCCCCCGGCGGTGTTACCGATGAGCGAGGTTGCCGAGTTGACGGTGAACTTAGGAGTGATGCCCTGCTGGGTGGTGGTGCCTACGAACGGCATCGTGAGCCCAAGCTTGCTGGCCAGGAAGTTCTGGTCGAGTGCGTTACCCGCTGTTGAGATACCGGAGTTGTGGCCATAGGAAGCCTTCAGGTCCAACACCAGTTTCGTAGAAAGGACATGCGTCAGGTCCAGCACCGCGTTGTAATCTCTGCTCTCCGGTGTGTTGCCGGTATAGCCTACGTTCTTGAAACCATTACCTTGATTGTGTGAGAGATCGTACTCATAGGTGTACAGCCCATACATCCGCGTATTGGAGGTGAAGGAATGGTCGATGCGCGCGATGTACTGCTGATATTGGAAATCGACCGGATATGTAGTGACGTAGTTCTTGGTGAGGCAGGTAGTGGGTGCTGAGGGACAGGTCACCGTCGCCGCAGGATACAGAGCCAGGATGGCCTTTCCGATCGGACTGATCCGGCTCGGCGGAATGACGTTGGCAACGCCATTGTAGGAGAACTGCGATCTTGAATAGGTTTTGCAGGTCCCGTTGGTATTCTTCACTGAGCAGAACGTGGAGAGCGGGTCATAAATGTTGTATCCGGTCGCGCTGAAGTCGCCGTTCAGTTCAGCCGCGGTCGGGACGGTATCTTGCGATGTAACCGGCGTCTGCTGGCGGAAGCCTTCGAAGGCAACGAAGTAGAACGTCTTGTTTTTGAAGATTGGTCCACCGAGGTTGGCCCCGAAGGTTTGGCGCGTGTTGTCGGGATTAGGTAGGCCGGTAAGATCGTTCTGCCACGTGTTGGCGTTGAAGGCCTTGTGGCCGAAGTACATGTACGCCATTCCGTGCAGAGCGTTCGTGCCGTCTTTGATGTTGGTGGCAAATGTACCTCCGCCCGTGCGTCCGTATTGCGCGTCATAGGGCATTACGCCGGCTTGCGCCTGCTGGACGGATGCTGTATTCGGACTGAAGTACCAGACGCCCTGATCGCTTACCGGGGCGCCATTCATGAAATAGGCGTTCTCGTCCGTCTGAGCGCCCGCAACCATGTATCGGTTGCCACTGTTACGCGGCGTTAGATTGAAGGCGTTGGCGCTCGTGCTCCGAACGCCCTGCGTAAGGGCGACGTCATCCCATACCATCAGGCCGCTCGAGGGCATGTTGTCGACCTTCGTCTGATCGATGACACCGCCCGTGGTCGCAGATACTGTATCGAGTTCGATGCTGCCGGCAGTGACCACGATCTGTTGCTCCACGTTGCCCGTACGAAGCGGCACATTGAGACCGAGTTGCTGCGAGGAGTCGAGAATAACCTTGTCATACGCCATTTTCTGAAAGCCATTCGCCGTTACAGTAACGGTGTATGTGCCCGGAAGGATGTACAGCACTGAGTAGAGGCCGCGGGAATCGGTCTTAGCGGCGTACGAGACGTGCGTCTCCACGTTCAGCGCGGTAACTGTTGCGTTGGGAATGACGGCACCTGTGGGGTCGGATACTTCGCCGGTAATGGAGGCACGGAAGTCCTGGGCGTGAACTTTGTGCGGAGCGCTGAACGCGGCGAAGAGCACGAGCAGAAGGAAAAACGCTCGCGTGATCCGATGCCCGAGACTCTGGCGGAAGCGTGTTAGACAGTCGATTCGGGCAGTGGAGCTCAGGTTAGATGTAACGTCATAATGCATCAGCGTCGTTGCCTTTCCGATTTATTGATCGAGCTGGAGCGTGATCGAGACAGGTATTACGGAGATGAACGTCTATCCCGCAAAGCCTTCTATGGGGGTGCCTTGTGGGATCAGTCGCGATCCTGTGAATGGTAGTGTCGGTGAGGCGGTTGGCTAGAATTCCATTAGCTCCACGACGTTTTAGATAAATGCGTGCCTCATCCAACTAGCAAACAGAGTTGCAATCGAGTGCTATAAATTATCGCGGCGAGAACAATAAATAGATAAAGCAGTTGCGGCCTGTCAATGGTCCTAGATAACTAGTGAGAAAATGACAATGCTTGGTTCTAACAAGCGTAGTGAGAGGTCTAAAAAAGGCTTTGTTTATCGATAACAACTGACAATATGTCGAATTATGTCCTCAATTGTGCGCAGCTCTGCCGACCGTGCCAACAGGCAAGCCTTGCGTCGAGGCCTTCAAGGATTTTCGAACCGGTAATCCTGGAAGATGTGGTGCATATTAGGAGAGTGAAAAGCGATCGAGCGAATCGGACGGAATTGACAGGTGGTTATCAATTTCAATAAATTGTTTGGCGTGTCATGCGTACGCCTGAAATTTCGCTAAGTTCTTAGCGTCGCACGCAGCGTAATTGAAAGGATGTCTCTCCTGCGGGGTCTGTCAAACATACGGCCGGTGTTATTGGCATTGGCTCTATTGGTGGGAAGCGTTACTGGGCTTTCGCAGTCGACGACCAGGAAGATGGTCGTGGACGCAGCCGGAAAGTCAACGTCTTTTTCGCATTTTGGGGACATGGGAAGATTCGCACTGTAGGGCGGGTCGCTGACGGTAGAAGTTCCTCCGCAGGGACTTGCCATGGTTGAGATGCACTAGGGAGAACGGGAACAGAAGATGCGAATGAAGATGTGGGCCCTGGGAGTGAGTGTGTACATGGTGTTGGCTGTGCCGACATTTAGCGGACAGACGCAGTATCCATTTCAGAACACTGCGTTGCCGATAGAAGAACGCGTGAGTAATCTGCTCGCGCTGCTTACGCCGGACGAGAAGATCCAAATGCTCGGGCGCTCGATCAACGTGGCTCGGCTGGGCATTCACGCGCAGGGCACGGTGCCTACAATCCCAGGTTCGGGAGGGCAGTTCGAAGGATTGCACGGAGTGGCGGTGGGTGGACCAGGGAACTGGGGAAGACGCTCGCCTGGCGGAACGGGAGAGCATGGCGGTGAGTCGACGATTGCGACTACGCAGTTTCCGCAGGCTGTGGGGCTGGGTGAAACATGGGACCCTGTGCTTGTGGAGAAGGCAGCCGAGGTCGAGGGCAGAGAGGCACGGTTCATCTTCCAGAGCTATGACCGTGGCGGCCTGATTATTCGGGCACCGAATGCAGATTTGACGCGTGATCCGCGTTGGGGAAGAGCGGAGGAGTCATACGGCGAAGACCCGTACCTGACCGGCACGTTGGCGACTGCTTATGTGCGCGGACTGACAGGAAAGGATTCCAGACAGTGGCTTAGTATCTCGATGCTGAAGCACTTTATGGCGAACAGTAACGAGGACAACCGGCACGGTTCCTCCTCGAATTTTGACGACCGATTGCTACACGAGTACTACGCGCGGCCGTTTGAGATGGCCATTCGAGATGCCAAGGCTGACGCGATTATGGCGTCCTATAACGCGGTCAACGGCATTCCTATGACGGCTAACCCAATCTTCCGCACGCTGGTGCAGAAGAAGTGGGGATTCGACGGGCTGATCGACACAGACCGCGGCGCCGTAACGAGCCTGGTCACGAATCACAAGTTTTATCCCGACATGGAACAAGCAGTAGCAGGGGCGATTCATGCGGGTGTGAACCAGTTCCTGAATCCCTATGAAGAAGCCCTGCGCGGCGCGCTAGCGAAGCATCTCGTAACTCAGGAGGAGATAGACGTGAACCTGCGCGGTCTTCTGCGTGTACTGGCGCACGCGGGGCTGCTGGATCCGCCAGCGACCGGTCCCTACGCACACATTCGCGCGGGCGAAGCCGCGCCTCCGTGGGATTCGCCCGAGGTCAGGGCACTTGCGCTGAAGCTGACACAGGAATCCGTTGTGCTGCTTAAGAATGAACCCGTAGCCGCTGGAAGCGCGAAGCTATTGCCGTTGAATCCGGCAGGGCTGAAATCGATCGCCGTTGTAGGACCACTCGCGGACAAGGTCTTGGGTGACTTTTACGGCGGCACGCCGCCATACGCGATTACGCCGCTGGAGGGTGTGCGTCGCAGTGTGGGAGCCGGCGTTGACGTCAAGTTCGACAGCGACATTTCGCACGCAGCCACGTTGGCGAAGAACGCCGATGTGGCGGTGCTGGTGATTGGCAACGATCCGGTATGCGGACAGCCATTTGGTGACGGCCACCCATCTGGTAAATGCATTCCTACTCAAGGAAAGGAAGCGATTGACCGCAAACAGATAAGCCTGAATTCGGAGCAGGAGGAGTTGGTGCGCAATGTGGTCGCAGCCAATCCGCGGACGGTTGTTGTGCTGGTAAGTGGTTTCCCATTCACGATCAACTGGGCGCAGGAGCACGCACCTGCCATCGTGCATATGGCGCACAGCAGCGAGGAGGAGGGGCAGGCGCTCGCGGATGTGCTCTTCGGGAAGGTGAACCCGGCGGGTCGACTGGTGGTGACATGGCCGGCAGCCCTGAGCCAGTTGCCACCAATGATGGATTACAACCTGCACGACGGCCGGACGTACATGTATGCCCGAGAGGCACCACTTTACCCATTCGGATATGGCCTTAGTTACACCACGTTCCAATACAGCAACCTGCGACTGAGTGGGAAGCGAGTGCCTTTGAATGGAGAGGTGACCGTCAAGGTGGATGTGACCAACACCGGCGGACGCGATGGCGACGAAGTCGTTCAAATGTACGTTGCGCACGAGAATTCGACCATCTCAAGGCCCAAGGAGGAGCTGAAGGGCTTCAAGCGCATATCGCTCGCAAAAGGAAAACGTCGAACCGTGATGTTCCACCTGACTGCGTCCGAATTGGCCTATTGGGATGAGCCCAAGGGGGATTGGAAAGTAGAAAGCGATCGAGTGAGGATCCGTGTGGGTGCATCTTCGTCGGACATCCGGGAGGAGGCCGTGCTCACCCTGCAGTAATCGATTCTGGATGACGGCAAATGTTTAGTACTCCTCGATGCTCATTCCCATAGTCAGTCCTGCAGATGAGTGTCATGCGCCGACTGTGACCCATACTTCCAGCTTCAAAGCAAGATAGCTGTGATCGAAAATCTAAATTATGTCAGCGGGATTTACGACGTGCAGGACGGACGTGAGAATCCAGACACCGTGAGCGCTACGCTCGCACACGGGCAATTTGTTGATGCTGTTTTGGACGGTAAGCCGGTTAACGCTCCATTGAATGCCGGGGTTCAAGCCACGCTACCCGTCCAGATGGCGTTGCGTTCTTACTGGATGCGAAAGATGGTCACGTCGAGCGAGATGGTCTAAGGGTGGCCGCAGGGAGAAGTTCCGTGACTGCCAAGCCCTAGTCCAAACCCACATATAAAGCCAATTTGAGGAAGTGACAAACCAATGAAAATATCTCGGCGTAATTTTGTGCACGGCATAGCTGCCGTACCGCTGACGAATGCCGTGCTGCCATGGCAACAAATGTTGGCCACCACACCGGCCAAGCCAAACTCTAACTTCAACGGTGTGCAGATCGGAATCATCATCGCGCCATACAACTATCCGGACTTGCCAGTTCCGGCCGATCAGTTTCTCCCACATCTTCTTCAAATGGGTCTGAGCGCAGTGGAGATGCAGGATCTACGGGTTGAAGCTTATGCAGGTGCGCCTGCCGGAATGCGGCAGGGCTATGCCGGCTCAAAAAGAGCGCTGCAAGGATTGTCTGCAGAAGAGGCTGTCGCAGCGAAGAAAAGGGAAGAAGACGATCTGCGCACGTGGCGCGTGCACGCCGCCATGGACAAGATACAGGTGTTGCGCAAGATGTATGACGACGCCGGAGTACGCATCTATGCATTCCGGCTGGCGAACGTTAATCATGCGACGATGACCGATGACGAGTTCGCTTATTTTGCGAACGCCGCTCATATTTTGGGTGCAAACCAGATTACGACCGAATTGCCTTCAGATCCTGCGGAGTCAAAGCGGCTTGGAGATCTCGCTGCTGCGCACGATATCGTGATGGGGTACCACAATCATCTGCAGGTTAACGAGCATAGCTGGGACGAAGCTCTGGCTCAGTCGAAGGGGAATGGGATCAACCTCGATGTGGGGCACTACGCCGCGGCCGTGAATGGCTCTCCAATCCCATTCATCCAGCAGCATCATGACCGCATCACCTCCATACACCTTAAAGATCGCAAGTACCGTTCCAACGGGGGCGCCAACATGCCGTGGGGACAGGGAGACACGCCGCTGCGGGAAATTCTGCAGTTGCTGAAGCGCGAACGCTATGGCTTTCCGGCTTCGATTGAGCTTGAGTATCCCATTCCGGCGGGCTCGAGCGCGACGGTAGAGATCCAGAAATGTCTCGCATTCGCGAAGGAGGCACTCGCCTAATAGCTGCTCTCAGCACCTGCGACTTTCGCGGGGTGATAGGTGCACGGGACAGCTTACCGACCGGGCCTCAGAACACGAAATATCAAACCACGTAGCCTACTCAGCACAACTGGTACGCGCTCTATCGCCGCGGCGCACCGTCGCCGAACCTGTATATTCCGTAATTCCTGGGAGAGAACAATGGTTAACCGACGCACGTTCTTGCAGAATCTGTTTGCCACCTCGGTCGGCTTAGCTTGTCCGCCCGCAATAAGAGCGGACAAGCGGAACGCTCTTTCCCTGCGACTGGCGAAGGCTGCACCGATTACCGTTCCGCGTAATTTCACTGGGCTCGGATACGAGATGTCCTCTGTGGCCACGCCGGGTCTGCTGCGGGCGGAGAATCGTCGCTATGTGGAACTGATCCGCAGGTTGGGGAAGAGCGGAGTGCTGCGAGTCGGCGGCATCGTCGCCAACTATACGCGCTATGAGCCGAACGGAAATCCCGCCTTCGATCGGCACAACACCATCATCACAGAAGCCGTCCTCGAGCAGTTTGACCAATTTCTCTCGACAATTGGCTGGAGTGCGATCTGGAGCGTCAACTTCGCGCAGGGCAGGGTGGAGCAAGCAGTTGAAGAGGCACGCGCGGTCTCCGCTGTTTTGGGTCGAAGGCTGCTGGCGCTGGAGATCGGCAATGAAGTCGACAATTATGGGAAGGGGCAGCCTTTCCGTTCGCCATCGTACAAGTATGCGGATTATCGCAGGGAGTACGAACAGTGGCACGCCGCAATCGCCAGGGCTGTTCCGGGCATTCGCTTTGCGGCACCCGATACGGCCGAATCTGTAGAGTGGCTGGAACGCGTGGCCCAGGATGCGCGTGGCGAGGTGCAATTACTCACGACGCACTATTATCGCAACGGACAAGCCCACGGCAATGCAGAACAACTGGCATTACCCGATCCGCGTCTCAGAAATGTCGCGGAGCGTCTGCGCGTTGCGTCGCGGCAAAGCGGTATACCGTGGCGAATGTGCGAGATGAATTCCTTCTCCGGCGGTGGCCGCCCCGGTGTGAGCGACACCTTTCTCGGCGCGCTCTGGACGCTGAACGTGATGCTGTATCTGGCACAGTCCGGCTGCGCCGGGGTGAATATTGAGACCGGCGTTAACCAGTTGGGATTCATCAGCTCCTATTCCCCGATTCAGGACAACGGGATGGGCGTGAACTCAGCTGGGGTGCCCTATTACGGCATGCTTGCATTCGCGACTGCCTTTACGGGTTGCGATCAGATGTTCCCGCTCGAGACTCTGAGTGAGGACACCTCTCTGGCGGGTTATGTAATGGGCGCCGCTGGCCGGCCGCGAAACGTGGTTGTCGTGAACACCAATCACGTCGAAGCAGCGCAGATCTCCATCGCGGGCCTCGGCATTCCGCGGGCCTCACTTCTCCGACTCACCGCGGTCGCTGGTTCCAGCACCACCGGCGTGACATTCGCAGGTGCTGAAGTCGATGCATCAAACCACTGGCACCCTACAGTTGAAGAGCAGGTGCGCCCGGAACGAATTTCAGTGCCCCCCATGAGCGCCGCTGTCCTCATCCGGAAGGGATAACCGACAATCGACGCAGGCCATGGATAGCAGGCGAACATCCGGAGATCGAAGTGCGGGCGGAGAGATGCCAGCATATCTCGCGTATCATAGCCGCTATGAAATCCGGGCCCCCCTTAACATCAATCTGTCTGCTCGGATTTCTGCTCGTCTGCAGTGGCTGCCGTTCGTCTCGCACCGTGGTTGCCGTTATCCCGCGGGATACTGCCGAGGAAATCTGGGTCTCCGAGCACGGCGGGGCTGCCGATGCAGCCGCTCAGCGGCATCTGGAGATCTACTGGAACGGTCCTAGCCGTGACGACGACGTGGAGCAGCAGATCAGCCTCTCCGAACGCGCAATTCGGGCTCACGACGTTGGTCTGGTCCTCAGTCCAAATAATGCCTTCGCCCTCGATACCCTCATCCATCGGGCACTCTCACGAAAGATCCCAGTGGTGATCGTCGGAGCTGAAATACCCATCTCTCCCCAGCATGGGTTGTCGTTTGTGCTGAACGATGTCGGCCAGACGGGTTCGCTGATCACGCGCCGCCTGAATGTGCTCCTGAGGGGTAGGGGAAGAATTGTGCTGATCGGCGCGGGTCCGCTCTCACCCGGGAGGGAAGCGCGTGCCGAATCTGTGGAAGAAGCCCTCCACCGTCTGGCACCGGGAATCTCCATTGAGCGGAAGCTTGACGGGGCATTCAGCTTCGGCCAGGCAGAACTCGCGTCGGAGCAGGCCATACATGCAGACCCCGATCTGTCGGCGATTGTTGCCTTGGGCATTAACGAAACGAGGGGCGCGGCCGCGGCCGTGCGCAGCTCCGGAAAGAGCGGGCGCATTCGCGTCATCGGTTGTGATCAGACGCTCGATCTTCTCTTCCTGCTCCGCCAAGGTTTGATCGATTCGCTAGTGGTGCAGGACACGCGCACTATGGGTTATCTGGCAATCGGGCAGATTGCAGCTCAGCAACACGGGGATTCGGTTCCCCTGAAAACTCTTGTGCAGCCTTCTCTCGTTACCCGCGAGAATGTCGACGACGATGGCATCCAGCGCATTCTGGACTCACGCTGGAGACTGCATTCATGAGACGAAACCGAGCATATCTTCGGAGTTCATCGCGCAGAAGGACAGCTCTTGCAGTCGTCTTCGTCTCAGTCTGTCTCGTCTTTGTTCTTGGCCTGAGGCGGTACCCCCGTCTGCCTTACCGCGACAGCTTTTCCTCCAATCGTGCCCAGGAATGGCAGCCTTATGGAGGAGTGTGGCAGTTGACGGGCGCCACCGTGTTCAATCGATCGGACGAGCGCGGAAGCAAGCTCGTCACTGGCTTTTCGCGCTGGTCGGACTACCAGATGCAGACCGATCTGGAGATGCTCGGCCACGACGGGGATGTAGGTGTCATTATCCGCGTCGGCAAGGAGGAGCAGGGAATTGATTCTTACGACGGCTACTACATCGGCCTGAGAAGCGTGGATTCAGCTCTCGTCATGGGGCGGGCCGATCACGGCTGGCTGGAGGGCCGCCCCCTGCCGATGCCCGGAGGAGTACGTCCCTCCACGTGGTACAGGCTAACCGTTGTGGCTGTCGGATGTCGTATCGCTGCTATGGCAGCCAATCTCAGCACGGGCCAGACTGCCTGGGGAGCATTTGAAGAGAACCCGTGCGTGCGCAGCGGAAAGATCGGATTGCGTTCTATGGCTACAGGGGGAGCGTGGCGCCGCGTCAGCGTCACGCCGGCGGCCTCACGGGACCTGGAAGCGATCTGGAACCGCGCCGGTGTTGTGCTGCATCCCATTTACCCCGGTCGCGAGGCCGAATTTAACCGTATACGCCAGTTGGATTTCGGGCAGACGTATATTCCAGCTCGAACCTATGAGGGCACTCGACGTCAATCCGCACAGACACAGGAACCTCCGGATCCCCTGCCACCGCTTGTTCCGATCGAGAGTATGAGGAGCCTTGATCCAGGTACCACGGTGCGAATTCGCGGCGTGGTCACCATCACACACCCTCTCTATGTTCAGGACTCCAGTTCAGGGACTGCCGTGGATCTTCATGAAACTGCGCCTCTGAACCTGGGCGATGAGATCGAGGCGACCGGAACGCTCGTCGGTTCGGGGTACAAGCCGAAGTTGAACGCCACGAACATCCGTCTTCTTTGGGACCGCACGCCTGCGGTTCCTCTTTCCATTTCCAGCACTCAGGCGGCGAGCGGAGCTTTCAATTCTTCCCTGGTGGAGATTCGTGGTTACCTCCGCTCGAAACATCAGGACCGTGACGGCACCATTTCTCTACATCTCGAAGATGACTCGCAGGCCTTTACAGCAATTTTGCGAAACTCACTTTCGACTCGTGCTTATGCTGACTGGGAGCCCGGGAGCTGGCTGCGCGTGCACGGAATTTGTGTCATCGGAGAACCTCCGGTGACGAGCAGCTCAGCTTTTGCCGTTCTGGCCCGGTCGCCAGATGATATTGAAGTCCTCGCCGGTCCCCCATGGTGGAGCGGCTATCGGATTCTGCGCGTTATTGTTCCGGCCTTTCTGCTCCTGTTGTTCTCGGTGTTCATCTACCTGCGCATTGAGCGCTGGAAGATGAACGACATTCTCAGCGAGCGGGAAAGGCTTGCGCATGAGATGCACGATACGCTTGCACAGAGTTTTGCCGGCGTGGGCTTTCATCTGCAAGGCATGCGGAACACGATGCGCGGCGGAGCCCCGGCTGGCAGAGCCGATCTGATGCAAAAACTTGACCTCGCCTGCGAAATCGTGGCGCAAACACATCGGGAGGCTAGCGCCAGCATCGCGGCTCTTCATCCAAACGCAGATGGAGGGCGCGATCTTCTAGTAGCGTTGGAGCACTATGCAGTGCGCATGTTGAGTGCTGATACATTTCCGATGATCCTGCAGCGCAACGGCACTCCTCGCGAACTGTCGCTTCCTGTGCGGGATGCACTCTTCCAGATCGGCCGCGAAGCCATTACCAACGTGATTCGCCACAGCAAGGCCGATCAGATCGTGCTGCATCTGAGTTGGGAACCCAAGTCAGTAGTGCTCGAGATACGTGACAACGGCACCGGATTCACACCGCCAAAGGAAAGCGGGTTTGGCATCGAAGCCATGGGCCGCCGCAGCGAGGCCATCGGAGCGCACCTCAACATTTCGAGCCTTCCTGGAATGGGCACGGTCGTTTCCGTGCGCTCTCCCTATGGCCGCCGCCTGACATTCGCTGACTGGTTCCGGCACATCTGGAGGGGCAGTATCCGGCGGTCGGAAGATGGTCAGGCGCAGGGATATGCGAACTGATTAACGCTTTTGTTTCCGCAGCCAGGCTCCTCTTTCCGTTTACTCCTCTTCGAGGCGCACCAGTCCCTGTTGTACGGCCATTGCGGTGGCTTCTGTTCGATCCCGCACATCGAGCTTTTCCAGCAGGTTGACGACATGATTGCGAACTGTGTTCGTACTGATCGAGAGTTCCTGCGCGATCTCGTGGTTCTTCATACCGCGGGCCACCAGGCGAAGGATCTCGAGCTCCCGAGTGCTCAAGGGATTCCGCGCAAGCCTCTGTGCCAGTTGATTAGCGATATGGGGCGGTAACGCGCGTTCACCGGCGAAGACCCGTCGGACCGCATCGGTTACCTGTTCGAGAGAGGAGCTCTTAAGTATGTAAGCCATCGTCCCTGCCGTCACCGCACCGAACACATCCTCGTCGGAGTGATAGTTGGTCAGCACGATGGATCGTACCTGGGGGCACAAGCTGCGCAATTCCAGCAGCATTTCCGGGCCGCTCATCTCGCGCATGCGCAGATCGGTTAGAACGATATCGGGCATGACTGCGGGAATCTTCTGAAGCGCCTCGCGGCCGCTGCCTGCCATCCCAACTACGTTCATGTCATGTTCGCTCTCCAGCATCGTTCTGAGCCCGAGTCGCACAACAGCATGATCATCGACAATGAAAATCCGAATTGGGCTGCTCACCAAGTCTCCTCACTGCAATAGTGGAATTCTACGCGTGATGGAGATTCAGTCGGCAATGACTCTTTCTGATCGCCAGTGGACGATAGTCCTGCAGGACTATCGCAAAATGCGTGTGTGGAACCATTGACCGGCCTCGACGTGCTTCATAGGATGGGCGCTGGACAACATCCCCGATTTACAAGCAACTAGCAAAGGGAATCATAGAACTTCGTCGATCCCCAGGTGGATTGCGCGATGCCGGGAGACCTCTTGCAATTTTCTTGGGATGACAGCACCGAACTTGAGAATCTGAGGTCAATGATGAAGAACGGCAAATTCCTTCGGGCCCTTGTTTTGATGGTGTTCGTGACAGCACTGGGGCTATGCGGGAGAGCGCAGCAGCAGACTGCCGTGCTAACCGGCCGTATCACCGATAGCAGCGGAGCCATCCTCGCAAACGCCACCGTGACAATCTCTAATGCTGCTCACGGCGTGCACGTCGTGGTGCATTCGGACCAGAGAGGAACCTATACTGCGCCGCTCCTGCCACCTGCCGAAGGGTATGAGATTACCGTCTCCCAGCCCGGCTTCCAGGAGGTAAAAAGGGTCGGAATCACGCTTCAGGTGGCACAACTCGCCCAGGTTGATCTGAGCCTCACAGTGGGCGCTGTTGCGGAAACGGTGACAGTCACCGGAGCGCCGCCCTTGCTCGACACGGAGACGTCGTCCGTCGGAGAGGTCATTCCGACCCGCACGATCAGCAGCCTTCCTCTCAATGGCCGCAGCAGTTTCCGGCTGATCAAGCTCACCCCGGGAGTGACCTTCAATCAATCCGCCAATGGTCAGTTTGGCGACGTGCCGGTCAACACCACGTGGGATACGAACTTTTCCATCAGTGGCGGCCAAGCACAGAGTAACGAGGTCCTGATCGATGGAATCCCGAGCAGCGTGGGCTTTTTCAATCAGATCACCACGATCCCGACTGTCGATGACACTCAGGAGTTCAAGGTACAAAGCAACAGCCTGCCGGCGGAGTACGGCAGATTCGGCGGCGGCGTCGTAAACGTGTCCACGAAGTCAGGAACAAATCAGGTACACGGCACGGTCTTTGACTTTTTGAGGAATTCCGCGCTCGACGCGAATGATTACTTCTCCAACCTAAAAGGGACGAAGCCTCCTACCCTTAAGATGAATCAGTTCGGTGCCGCGGTCGGTGGCCCTGTCATGGTTCCGCATCTCTACAACGGTCATGACAAGACCTTCTTTTTCGGGGACTACCAGGGAACGCGGCGCATACAGGGCGCCACCTTCCAGGCCACAGTGCCCACTCAAGCACAGCGCTCAGGTGACTTTAGCCAGACCTATAACTCCTCCGGTCAACAGGTCACCATCTATAACCCGTTCTCCACCAGGCCCGATCCTTCCAAACCAAACAAGAAGGTGCGCGACCCGTTTCCGGGAAACATCATTCCTCAGTCCATGCTCGACCCGGTGGCACTGAAGATCATGTCGTATTATCCGCTTCCCAATACCCAGGGCGATGCACACACAAACGCCAACAACTACATCAGCAATGCTCCGATGACGGTTTATCAGGATGCCGGCAGCGTTCGAATCGACCAGAGCATCAACGAGCATTATCGCTTCTTCGGTCGCTTCGGATGGCTGCTGACCAACCTTACTCAGCCCAACACCTTCGGCAATCTCGCTTCCGGCGGCGCGGGCGCAGTGGGCACCACGAAATTCCACAGCTGGTCCTTCGCCTTCGACAACACGATTCCAATTAGCCCCACACTGCTTCTGACAGTGAACTACGGCTACGCGCGGTGGTTCCAGTCACGGCAGACCCTGAGCTATGGCTTCGACAGTGCGAAGCTTGGCTTTGCCGATTCGTTTGCCAGCCAGATCACCATCCCGATGTTTCCGACCATTAACGTAACTGGATACGCCCAGATGAATGGTCAAAGTTATCTGGTTAACGGGAATGACTCGCATAGCCTGCTGACCTCCCTCACGAAGATAATGGGGCGGCATACAATCATGGTTGGAACCGATGTTCGTCTCCATCTGATCAACTTCTTCAACGTTCAGTCGAGTGCCGGAACGTTCAGCTTTTCTCAGGCCCAGACACAGGGATCCGATCCCACCGTTGCCAGTTCCGTTAGTGGTAATGCGTTGGCCAGCTTTCTTCTCGGAGCGGGAAGCTCCGGGTCGATGCCGATCGGCGCTGGAAACGCGCTGCGTGACTGGTATGTTGCCGGCTATGCGCAGGACGATTTTCGCGTGTCCCGCAAACTGACGGTGAACCTGGGACTGCGCTATGAGAGTGAAAGCCCCTACACCGATCGCCATAATCATCTGAATTACTTCGACACCGCGGTTGCCAGTCCCGCAAGGAACTCGCAGTTTCCGGATCTGAAGGGCGGCCTGGTGTTCGCTGGCGGCAGCCATTCCTCGCAGGTGTACGACTGGAAGAAGTGGCAGCTGAGTCCTCGCTTGGGCTTCGCGTATCAGCTCTTCCCGTCAACTGTCATTCGTGGAGGAGTGGGCCGGGTCTATGCCCCCCTCGAACTTGCCAATAACGCCGTTGGCTTTGTGCCGAATACGGGCTACAGCTCGTCCACCTCATGGGAGACTTCCCTGGACGGTGGCCTGACGCCTTACAACCTGCTGAGCAATCCATATCCCCAGGGAGTCGTGCAGCCGGCGGGAGCTTCGCTCGGCGCTTCCACCAGCCTCGGCCAGGGGCTGAGCGTCTGGGATGCAAACCCTCAAACTCCGCAATCGTACCAGTGGAGCTTCGGCGTTCAGCAGCAACTGCCTTCCGATCTCCTGGTGGAAGCGGCCTATGTGGGTACGCGGGGATTGCACCTCACGCACAATTTCGATATCAACACTCTCGATCCCAAGTACCTCAGTCTGGGTAGTGATCTTCAGACCCAGGTGGCCAACCCCTTCCAGCCGTATGTGAGTGTCGGCGCACTATCGAACCCAAAGGTTACGCGCCAGCAACTGCTACTGCCGTATCCGCAATTTGGCGGGGTCTCCGTTGAGAACCAGACCTGGGGCGATTCGAATTATCAGTCGGCGCAGTTCAAGGTCGACAAGCGGACCACGCACGGGGTGAGCTTCCTCGCGGCCTACACCATCAGCAAGTGGATGTCGAACGTGACATCGCAGGACGCAAACATCGGGCCCACGAATGGGACAGGCGTGCAGACCTTCTATGACCTTGCTGCTGAAAAATCACTTTCAGAAAACGACATTCCTCAGGCGTTGATACTTAACGTCGTTGCACAGTTGCCTTTCGGGCAAGGCCAGCGCTTCCTGGGGCAGAGTAAAGGAATTGTGGAGAAGCTTGTCGGTGGATGGACGGCATCGGGCATCCTCACCGAACAGAGCGGACTTCCACTGGTGCTTTCTGCGCCGGTTTTCGATGGCGGATCGCGCCCCAACTGGGTTTCGGGAGTCAATCCCAAACTGTCCTCCTCGCGCTCCACCTCGGAGAAAGTAGCGCACTGGTTCAACACCGCAGCCTTCTCGCTCCCTTCCGCCTACACCTTCGGCAATGTGTCGCGCACAATTGGTTCCG
Source organism: uncultured Acidobacteriaceae bacterium (assembly GCA_963827415.1). GTDB lineage: Bacteria > Acidobacteriota > Terriglobia > Terriglobales > Acidobacteriaceae > Granulicella. The sequence goes on along the minus strand of CAWHBA010000028.1, from coordinate 15,937 downwards.
CGCGCGGCCCGGCGCTGCACAACCTGGATTTTTCGCTGGAGAAGAGAGTGCAGTTGCTGGAGAGACTGAACATGCAGTTCCGCGCCGAGGCCTTCAACGTCACGAACACGACGCATCTCGGGATGCCGGATACGGCGATGGCTCATCTAACAACAACCTTCGGCCAGATCAACTCCGTGCTGGCATCACCGCCGCCTCGTCAGATTCAATTCGCAATCAAGCTGATGTTCTGAGCACGACTGCAAGTTCGCAACATGCACCGGCTCGCAGGTTCACGCGGGCCGGCATCCTGACCGCAGATCATGCTTTATAAAGAAATCTGATTATTGTTATCGGCTGCACAACCACTCGGAGAAAAAAATACTGTGAACCGTCGCGACATGCTCATGACCTCTTTCCTTTCAGCGGGAGCTATGGCTGCAGGCTCCGTTTCGCCCGGCCAAATGCGACGGCAGGAGCCGGGCGAGCACGCGTGGCCTGGTCCTCCGCAGGAACTGGATGGCCAGAGGATGCCAAACGTTCTGTGGATCTGCCCGGACATGCAGCGTTTCGACACCATCGAAGGGCTGAACAACGACGTCATCCACACGCCCAACCTGCGCAAGCTGATGTCCGAGTCCGTAACGCTCACGCACACCTATGTACAGAACCCGGTCTGCTCGCCTTCACGCGCGAGCTTTCTGACAGGACGCTATCCCCACACAACTGGACTCAGGGCACTGGGACAACGGATTCGTCCGGACGAGCGCCTCGTCACACGCATCCTGAGTGATGCCGGATATGCGTGCGGGCTGTCCGGCAAGCTTCACCTCTCTCCAACGTTTGGCGGACGGCTCGAAGACCGGATCGACGACGGCTACAGCGTTTTCGATTGGAGCCATGACATCAGCAATACGTGGCCGGGCCACAACATGTGGCGCGTCTGGCTCAATGAGCAGGGCGTCAAATGGCCAAACCCGCCAAAGGGTCGTGACGCCCTTGCCTGGGGCGTGCCCATCGATCCGAAATATACGCAGACGGCCTGGTGCTCCGACCGCGCGATCCAGTTTATCCGCGGTCAAAAGGACTTCAGTCCCTGGCTGATGTCGGTGAATATTTATCAGCCGCACGCACCTTTCTGGCCGACGGAGGAATATCTCGACCACTACCGCCCGTCCGATATGCCGAATCCGAACTATCGCGAAGGTGAACTGCAGAATAAGCCGATCTATCAGCAAACTGATCATGCGGGAGCCAGCGGAGGACATGGCCTCTCCTTCGCGCATACAAGTGAACTCGAACATCGGAAGATCAAGGCAGCTTACTACGCGATGATCGAGCAGGTAGATACCGAGGTGGGCCGCATGCTCAAGGCGCTCGAGGAAACTGGCCAGGCAGACAACACCATCGTCATCTTCATGAGTGACCACGGCGAGATGCTGGGTGACCACGGCATGTTCCTCAAAGGCCCCTACTTCTATGAGGGCGCCATTCGCGTGCCCATGATCATCCGTTGGCCCGGTCGCTACAAGGCGGGTCTGCGCAGCGATGCCCTGGTAGAGATGGTCGACCTCGCGCCAACGTTGCTGGAGGCCGCGGGCATTCCCATTCCTGTGGCGATGCAGGGAAAATCCCTGACCTCGCTGCTCACGGGAAAGACCACGCGCCATCGTGACTCTATCTACTGCGAATTCTTCGACTCCCTTGCGCTTGCCGCGCCTCCGCCCATGGCCATGTGCGTCAGAAACGAGCAATTTAAGTTTGCTTACTACCAGAAGCTGGATGTCGGAGAACTCTACGATCTGGAAAAGGATCCCAATGAAACTAATAACCTGTGGGATTCAAAATCGGCGAGGGCTGCCCGCGAAGAAATGATGTTCACATTGCTCTCCCGGATAGCGGACACCATCGACCCTGTTCCGCAGCGGAAATGTGTGTGGTGAGAAGAGAACCAGCAGCATGACCGAAAAGTCCGAATAAAACACCTGACGGGGAAAGTCTTTAGCTATGTTGAACCGCGGCGTCTCCGGACGCTCTTCGTGTGCCCTCGCGATTGTTGTATTAATAATGATTGCCTGCTTTCCTGCGCAGGCGCAGGAAAAAGCCAATTCGCTGCGTCCCCCTGCGATTCCTCTCATCGTTCATGACCCGTACTTCAGTGTCTGGTCCATGGCGGATCACCTGACCGATGAGCCTACGCGTCATTGGTCAGGCGTCAACCAGGAACTCTTCGGAATTGTGCGCGTTGACGGGAACAATTATCGCTTTCTCGGCGCGCCTCCTCGCGGAAAGGCTACGGAGCCCGCGCTAGAACAGGTGAGCCGACAGTTGACGCCCACACGGACGATTGTGGTTATGCAGAGTCCCGAGATCGAACTCGAAGTTGAGTTCATGTCGCCTCTCTTCCCGGACAATCTCGAGGTCATGGCGCGGCCCGTCACGTATCTCACTTGGCGAGTTCGCTCGCGCGACGGCAAAAAGCATAACGTTTCACTGTATCTGGATGCAGCCGGGACTCTGGCCACGAACGACCCGGGACAATCCGTCGCCTGGTCGCGTGGAAGGTTGAAGGGTCTGGATCTGTTGCGCATCGGAACCCAGAGCCAGGATGTCCTCGGTCGATGGGGCGATGATGTGCGCATCGACTGGGGCTGGTTCTATATGGCCGTACCCCGGCAGGATAGGGGACAGATCGCCGCCGGCAATCGCGGCAGCCGGCAGATTTTTCTGCAAACCGGGCAGATTCCTGACGAAGATGACATCGAAGGCCCGCGTGCTCCTCAAAGTCGTCATCCGCAGGCCCCGACGCTCAACGTTTGCCTGCCTCTAGGAGAAATTGGCGCAGAACGTGTGACGCGCCACGTCCTGCTGGCCTACAACGACCTATTCTCCGTCGAATATTTGCAGCGGAAACTGCTGCCATATTGGCGCAAGCAGTTCCCCACCTTCGCCGCCATGTTGCAGGCGGCAGAGCAGGAATATCCATTGCTTGAGCAGCGCTCGAAAAGTTTCGATGCTGCACTTGAGAATGATCTGGTTCAGGTCGGCGGTCCCGAGTATGCCCAACTCGCTATCCTCGCCTTCCAGCAGGCAATTGCAGCCCACAAGTTGGTCGAAGATGCCGACAGCAATCCGTTCTTCATGCCCAAGGAGAACTTCAGCAACGGCTCCATCTCGACAATCGACGTCATTTATCCGTCTGCTCCGATGTTCCTTCTGCTCAATCCAAAACTCGTTGAGGCGCAGCTCGATCCGGTGCTTCGGTACGCAGAGACGCCGGCGTGGAGGTTTCCTTTCGCCCCGCACGATCTCGGAGTCTATCCGCTTGCCGATGGGCAGCTATACGGCGGTGGCGAAGTCAGCGAAGAAAACCAGATGCCTGTCGAGGAGTCGGGCGATGTCATTCTCCTGGTTGCCGCCATCGCGAATGCCGAGAGAAGCCCCGAATACGCGCAGCGCTACTGGCCTCTCCTCACGAAATGGGCGCAGTACCTGCTCGCGAAAGGTCTTGATCCGGACAATCAGCTCTGTACCGATGATTTTGCCGGTCACTTGGCCCACAATTCGAACCTTTCCATTAAGGCCATCGAGGCCTTGGGTGCCTACGCGAAGCTGGCGCATGAACTGCACCACGAGGAGGACGCTACGCGCTACCGCGCCGCCGCCGAGAAGATGGCTGGCCAGTGGGTGACCATGGCGAATGACGGCGATCATTTCCGCCTGGCTTTCGACAAGCCGGGCACATGGAGCCAGAAATACAACCTGGTGTGGGACAGCGTCCTGGGACTGCACATCTTTCCTGACACCGTCGCCCAGCGTGAGTGGCAGTTCTATAAGTCACACATGAACAAATATGGGCTGCCGCTCGATACCCGTGCGACATACACCAAGCTTGATTGGGAACTGTGGACTGCGACTATGGCCCCAAATCCGCAAGATTTCCAGTCGCTCGTCGGCGCAGCCTATCGGTTTCTCAACGATACGCCCGAACGTGTGCCCATGACCGACTGGTACGACACCGTTACTGCTCGGCAAATCCATTTCCAGGCGCGTTCTGTCGTTGGAGGTGTGTACATGAAGGCGCTGGCCGACCCAGAGCTGTGGAGAAAATGGGCCGGAGCAGCTATCGCCGCACCACAGCAGCAGGCCTTGCCGCTGACGCAGGAGTGAGCATGGAGAGTCACCTTGCGCAAATTGAAAAGCAGAGAATCACTGGAGAATAGATGAAGACGAGACGCGAATTTCTGCAGAAAGGACTCTGCGCTGGAGCCGCAGACCCGCGATAATCTTCCCATCGCGGTTGCAAAAGAAGGTGAAGACTATCACTTGACTGACGCTCTCGGAGATCATGCGGTTCGCTTCATTGACGACGCGGCGCTGCCACCCACGCATTTGACCCGATCATGGTTGTCCGCGGATTGGTGCCGTTTATGGGAGCAATAGCGGTAATGGCGCTCATCCGGGCTCGGCGCAACCCTTCCCACGCGCTCAAGTCTGTCTGATGTGTTGTGGAATTGTCTGGTGGAAAGATCCCATAGGATGAGCGGCACACGTTTCCTCCGCTACGATTCGGTCTGATACCAACGGTAGCCGTGTTTCTGCTCAAAGTCGGCTTCGCGTAGCCGATGGACAACCTGCTTGCGACGCAAACTACCCACACCCGCTGTAATCAAATCGATCAAGGCAATGGGAGCGACGTAGCTCGCTGCAAAGGACAGGCTGTTAATCGGGACGATCACGAGCTCGTCAGTGAATCGGGCGAGCGGCGAGAGCGGCGAGTCGGTGACTCCGATGCAGTAAGAGCCGTTGTCTTTGGACCGCTGCAGGCCTTCAATCGTCATGCGAAGGCCGCGGCGAAAGCTGATGCCAATCGCAACATCGCGGTTCCCAGTCGAACGCGCGAGGTGGGTGGCGCGGCCTGGGCTGGTGGCGGCGACAACTGGGAGACCGGCGATGGTGAGGTGGTATTCCATGTACTCGACCAGCGGAGCAGCCATGTCGCCCCCGAGGAGCAGGACTCGCTCGGCCCGATCGATGCGCGAGGCGATGTTCTGAACCTGGTGGAGATTGAGCCGCTGAAGGATGAAATCGATGTTCCGCTGAATCTGGCGACGCGAGCCGCGGAGAATCTTCGACGTCTCCGTGACATTGCCGCCGGCCTGCATGCTGTCGAGGATGGTGGCGCTGCTGACTGACAGGTAATGCAGATAGTGCTGGAAGTCCTTGTAACTGTCGAACCCGAGGGCCTGGACGATGCGGACGACCGTCGCCGGACCGGTCTCAAGCCGACGAGCCATGTCCCGGACGTTAAGGAGAACGAACTCGCGGGGACTCTCAAGTACAGGGCGGATGATCACGCGACGGGGCTCGCTAAGCTCCTGCAGTTGAAGAGCCAGGCTAGTCGGAAAGTGAGGGTGTTTGGATTCTCTTTTGATCGACATACTCATTGCGTCCTTCGCTTAGGTACCGCAATTGGGCTCCGTCAAAGCTCAGGCGGCTAAAGGTGAATCTTCTTGTTGATGGTCGAGGCAAGACTCGACTTCACAAGGTATACGATTTTGTGAAACATTTGTACCGCTCTGAAAAACACCCTTCGAATTGAACGGTGCGGCGCTTAAGTGGCCTCCAAACACGGTTCGATTCGCTTGATGATGAGACTCGTCGGAACGGGTTGAGATGAGCGAAAATTGCGCAATCCACAAGAGAAACCGGACAGATCTAGCTCTGATACGTTTTCACGGTGGCTGGCCTCAAAATGCGCTTGACACTATAAAGGTGTCAGCTTAATGTCGCCTATATCTCTGGAGACTCGCACAGAGTGAAACAAATGCTTCACACTGAACCGCTCGAGCGACAGGTCGCCATAGATGGGCTCTTCGCGCGGGCTTGCTTGGAATTCCTTGATCCCTGTGACTTCAGGGCGCCCTATTCCCGGCACCCGTGTTCGTTTGGTCATTCGCGATGAGATCCATGGCTTTCCACTACATCGGCGTTGGGTTGAGCGTATTCGGCCGAAGCCCACTTCCTGGAGCCCCAGGCCTAGGGGTGATTTGTTGATTAGATTTTGGCTGAGTGTGCTTGCTGCAACCTGCATCCTGCTGCCGGCTCGGGTGTCTGGACAGCAGTTGGACATTCTGATTCGTGGCGGCACGTTGATCGACGGCACGGGCTCACCGCGAACAATCGCTGACATCGGGATCACGGACGATCGCCTTGTCTTTGTAGGCCCCGGCGCGGGCAGAAGCGCACGGCGGGTCATCGACGCCACGGGTCTGGTGGTGACGCCCGGCTTCATCGATCCGCACACCCACACAGCTGGTGATCTCTCTGATCCGAAGCGCAGCCGCAACGATCCCTATCTCATGCAGGGCGTCACCACTGTCGTGACAGGCAACGATGGTGATAGCCCGACCTCGATCGCCGACACGTTCGCGCGATGGACGCGGCAGAGAATTGGCACGAATGCCGCGCTGTTCATCGGCCAGGGCACCGTGCGCCGCGAAGTGATGGGCATGTCCGATGCGAAGCCGACGTCCGAGCAACTCGGCCGCATGAAAACACTCATCGCCACCGCTATGCAGGAGGGTGCCCTCGGGATGTCGACCGGCCTCTACTATGCTCCGGGCAGTTACGCCAGCACCGAAGAGGTGATCGCTCTGGCATCCGTTGCCTCAGCCCATGGAGGCATCTATGACACACACATGCGCGACGAGAGCTCGTACACGATAGGCCTTCTCGCGTCGGTGCGGGAAACGATACGCATTGGACGCGAGGCCCACATTCCCGTGATGATCTCGCATATCAAGGCGTTGGGGGCCGACGTCTGGGGCCAGAGCAAAGATGTAATTGCGCTGGTGGATGAAGTACGCAAAGAGGGCGTGAACGTCACGGCCAGCCAGTATCCATACACGGCTTCCGGAACGAGTGTTACGGCGGCGCTTGTGCCGCGCTGGGCGGAGGCAAATGGAGCACTTCTCAAGAACCTGACTGATCCCGCCGTTCGTCCGCGTCTGATCGAAGAAATGAACCGGAACCTCGCCCGGCGCGGCGGACCGGACACACTGCTGATGACCGCTGCGCCTGACCACAGCATCGTCGGCAAGACCCTGGATGCAATCGCGCGCGAGCGCAAGGAGACGCCGGTCGAGGCAGCGATTCAGATCATCCAGGCAGGCGGATCGGATGTCGCCTCCTTCAATATGAAGGAATCCGACATCGAGGCCTTCATGCGCCAGCCCTGGGTGATGACGTGTTCCGACGGCTCCGAAGGACATCCGCGCAAGTACGGCACATTCCCACGCAAGCTTCGCGAGTACGTCTACAAGCGGCACGTGATTCCGCTGGAGTTCGCAATCCGCTCCAGCACCTCACTGCCGGCACAGACGCTCGGGTTGAAGGATCGCGGTCTTCTCAAGCCGGGGTACTTTGCGGATGTGCTGGTTTTTGACCCGAAGACGATCGACGAGCGAGCGACTTATGAGAATCCACGCGTTCTTGCGACGGGTGTGCGGTACCTGACTGTGAATGGACAGCTTGCGATTGATAACGGGGCAGCGACCTCGGCATTGGCGGGAAGAGTGTTGAAGCATTGAGGAACAGTGATGTTTCACGTGGAACATTCATTTGTAGATCACTAAGAAATGTTGAAAACAAAGTTTTCTGTGGAACGCGGCTCAGCAAGCTCCGAAAATCGCTCACCAAGGTCTCGGTTGCCGTTCTCAACCCCTGTGAACAAGGAGGAGTGGGCCATTTTGGAATGGAAACAACGATGAGATCTGCAGCGCTTAAGACGGGCCTCGTTGCTGTGTTCATGGCGGCTAGTGTGGCCGGCGCACAGACCACGCTGGCGATCACCGGCGCTCGAGTGATCGACGGAACGGGCGCGCCGGCCCGCGCAGAGACCGTGATCGTGCGCGGCGACCGCATCGTTGCCGTCGGGCCGGACGTGCAGGTCCCGCCCGATGCACAGGTCATCCGTGCCGATGGCGAGACTCTTCTGCCCGGACTGTTCGACCTGCACACGCACTTGAACTCGTCCGCAACAGACGAGCCGGAGGACTTCGGCAAAAGCCTGAAGAAGTATCTGCTGTGTGGCGTCACGACCGTGAATGACTACAGCGTCTACGGCGAAATGATTGCGCCGCTGAGAAAGCTCGAACAGAGTGGCGTGCTCCTCGGGCCCAAGGTTAACTTTGCGATCCGGCTCGGCACGCCGCAAGGGCACGGAACCGAGTTCGGCTGGGGAGACTATTTCACGCAGGAGGTGAGCACGGCAGCGGAAGCGCATGCCGCCATGGCGCGCATTCTGCCTTACAAGCCTGACGTCATCAAGGTCTTCACGGATGGATGGCGCTATGACCGGACCGCCGATCTGACCTCGATGAACGTGCAGACGCTCTCCGCGATTGTGGAGGATGCACATCGTGCAGGGCTGAAGGTCTTCACCCACACCGTCACGCTCCGGGGCGCGAAGATTGCAGCAGAGGCGGGCGTGGACTCATTGGCGCATGGGGTGGGGGATGCGTTGGTCGATGACGAGTTAATCAAGCTCATGAAGCAGCACCACACCGGCTATGTCTCCACACTCGCAACCTTCGAACCGGAGTCGCTTCAGTCCTCGTCGCCACGCCTCATGGCGCTGCTATCTCCGGGAGGCCGCGCCTTTGAAACGCGCCGCTTGCAACGCCCTCCCTCAGGCCCGGTGGCCGAGGCGAACATGCGCCGCTGGCATTTCCTGCAGCAGAACATCGCGCGGCTTCTGGCCGCGGGCCTTCCGATCGGAGTGGGCACCGATGCAGGCGTCGGGGGCACCTATCACGGGTGGTCCACTCTGCACGAGATGGAGCTGCTCGTAAGCTCGGGAATGACTCCGCTTCAGGCACTTACCGCGGGCACGGGTGTAAGCGCGGCTCTTGTGGGCCAGAGCGCTGACCGCGGAACTATCGCGCCAGGCAAGATCGCCGATCTGCTCCTCGTCCAGGGTGAACCGGACAGGAATATCAACGACATCGAGAACACCAAGGCTGTGTTTCTTGGCGGCAGGCAGATGGATCTGCAGGCGCTCGAAGCCGCGGTGCAATCACCTGAGCCCACGCCGCTTCCCGCGCATCGCGTCGGGCCTCTTATCGACAACGCTGAGCGTCAGGATGGCCGCAGCAATCTCGACACCATGCTGGTCAACAGCACCGATTCAGGCGTCGATCACTCACGGATGCTCTTCGTGCGCAGCCTCGGCCATCACGGCCATGACATTACCACACTCGCGAGGATGAGTCCGAAGGAAAACGCGTACGCTGACCTCGTGATCCCGCTCACAAAAGGCGGAGTAGAGCTGGCCGATGTCTCCAGCTACAGAGGCATTCAGTTTGCCATGCGCGGCGAAGGAGACTACAAGCTCCTGCTCGAAAACTACGGTACGAATCGCACAAAGTGGTACACAGCAACCTTCAACGGAGGAGCCAAATGGCACACAGTAAAGATTCCGTTTTCATCATTCCACTCTACCGACGCTGCTCTGCAATTCCCCTCACGCACGCTGAGAACGCTTCGCTTCGAGCTGGCAAGAGCCGCAGGCGAGGACACATGGCTCGAGCTGGATGATGTGAAGCTGTACTGAGCAAACGGCGTTTCACTCTCAGGAATAGTTTGACATCTCGAAACGTCACCATTACTTTGAACCTATTCCAACAGCCGAGTGCTCAGATCGCTTCGTCAGGGACCGCAGAGTCTTGGTTTTCGTCACGACTATCACGAGGCAAAACCGTACTGGTTAGCCTTATCAGCTTTACCTGGAGGCGTTATGTTGCTGCGAAAAATCCCCTTCTTCGTTGCCACCCTGTTTCTCAGTTCATGGATCGCTTTTGCGCAAGGTACAACGAGTCGCATTTCCGGCACGGTGACCGACTTGACGGGCGCAGTCGTGCCGAACGCCACAGTGACTGCGACAAACGATGCGACCGGGAGTTCCTACACAACCCGCAGCTCTGGGACCGGTACCTACGCATTTGATTCGCTGCAGATTGGCACCTATTCGGTCAAGGTGGATGCGTCCGGTTTCAGCCAGTTCATCTCCAAGGGCAATGTTCTCGCGATCGGCGTGCCTACAAGTGTTGACCCCAAACTGAAGCCCGGCTCAAGCACAGAGACAGTTACGGTCGAGGGTGGGTATGGCCTTGTGCAAACCGAGTCCTCCGGCAACTTCGGCGGCATCATTGACAGCGTTTCGATGACGCAGCTTCCCATCGTCGGTACACGCGGCCGAAATCCCGTTAGCCTGACGCAGTTCATGCCGGGTGTTATCCAGAACAACTCCGCCAACGCCGCAGGCGGTGACATTATCGTGAACGGGTCGCGCGACCGAGCCTGGAACTACGTTCTGGACGGCGTCGACGACAATGAGACCTCTTCAGGCGGTTCAAACACCTCACCCTCGCACCAAAATCCGGATATGCTGGCGGAGTTCCGTGTCATCAATGCGAATCCGACGTCTGAATACGGCCGCAACTCAGGCGCCCAGGTGCTGATGGTCACCAAGTCGGGCACCAACCAGTTCCATGGCAATGCGTTTTGGTTTTACCAGTCACCCTTCCTCCAGGCGAACACGGCGGCAGCGAAGGCGGCTGGTCTGCCTCGCCCCCAGTTTGTGCAGAATATTTACGGAGGTTCGGTCGGCGGACCGATCTGGAAGGATAAGCTCTTCTTCTTCTATAACGTGGAGTTGCTGCACGCGCATTCCAGCTCCGTTGTGACGCGCACTGTGTACACGCAGTCGGCACGCAACGGCATTCTGCGCTACATGTCCAGCGCCAACGGCGCAATTCGCAACGGCAATGCAGGTTCCACCAATCCTTCGGTCGATGCCAGCGGAAACGTTGTGCTCCCAGCGGGTGCGACCCTCGGCACCTACAACATGGTTACAAATGATCCGGCCCACATCGGCCTCGATTCCGCAGTCAAGTCCTACCTTGGCCTCGCACCTCTTGCGAATAACTTCTCTTTCGGTGATGGCTTGAACACGGCAGGCTACACCTGGGCCGCACCTGCGACCGACAAGCAGGTCGATCAGACAGTCAAGGTCGACTACACGATCAACCAGCACAACACGATCTTTGGCCGCTACTCGCAGGGACACCAGAATACTTATGCGGATGTGGTGAACGCTGGACTTCAGGTGTTTCCGGGATTGCCCGCAACCGTCAATACGTTCCGTCAACCACGCAACCTCGCGTTAGACTGGCGCTCTTCGCCGACCAACAACATCACGAATGAATTTCTCACCGGCTTCAACCGGTTCGGGTATGCATTCGTGAATCCCGCCTATGCCACTTCCACGCAGACTCCATTCAATCCCAACCTCGTCACCGCGCCGCTCTCCAGCTACGTGGGCAACAATCGGTATCTCACGACGATTCAGCTGGTGGATAACTTCACGGTGGTGCACCGTGCGCATATCTTCAAGGCCGGGGTGAATCTCCGCTACGGCCGCGAGATTGACCATCGCGGCTCAGTCGGATCGCTGAATGTGATTCCGCAGGTTGCTTTCTCAGCGGGCAACAATCCTGTCAGCTCCTATTACAACGTTCCTACGACATCATCCAGCTGCGGGAGTTGCATTAACACCAATGACATCTCCACGCTGAACAGCGCGACCAACGACCTGCTGGGCCGCATCGGTAGCGTAGCCGGTGGCTATGTGGCTCAGAACCTCAACACCTTCCAGCCTGCGGGTTCGCTAAACATCATGGACGCGCGCTGGCCAGAGTACGACTTCTACGTGCAGGACACCTGGCACGTCACACCACACCTTGTCATCGACTACGGCTTCCGCGATGACATGCGTCTCGCTCCAGTATTCAAGAGCTTCGTCCCGCTCGTGCCGAATCAGGATGTCCGCTATGGCAATCCGTTGACGAGCACGCTGGCGTTCGTTCCGGGCAAGTTCATGAACAATCGGCTCAACAATATTGGGCCCTCGGTCGGCTTTGCGTGGGATCCCATCGGTGACGGCAAAACCTCCGTTCGCGGCAACTATCGCATCGCGTTTGACCGCATCAACTCCTTCTCGTTCTCGTCGTCGGTCTTCCAGGGCATGCCGGGTCTGACCTATCAGGTCACCGACAGCACCTCAGGCCAGGACACGGTCACCTCTTCAAGCTTTGTCTCAGCGGGTGTCCGCGCGGCGGGCTGGAAAGCACCTGCCTTGCCCACGGGTGCAACGCCACAGTCGCTTGCCACGCCTCCCGCCTACAGCGCGAACTCCCTCACCGTCTCCGATCCGCACATGCAGACACCGACAGTTCAAGAGTGGGGCTTCAGCGTTCAACGCGAGCTCGTTCATAACCTCGTGCTCACCGCCAGCTACATCGGCAATCACGGCACGCACCTCTATGGCGGCTATGACTCGAATCAGGTCAACTACCTGACGAACGGGTTCCTCGATTCCTTCGTCCAGGCTCAGAACGGCGTCAGCACGCCTCTGATGCAGCAGATCGTCAACGCCGACAGCCGTCACACTTCCGGCCAGACCGCCGTGCAGTTCCTCCAGAAGAACTATGCGGCGAACCTGAGCCACAATGATGTGGCCGGCGTGGCAAATTCTTTCGCCAATCGACTTCAGGGCACTCCGACGACTGCCAATCCGTACGGTGTTCCGCTGGCTGTCACCGCCGGGTTGGCGCCGACCTTCTTCAAGCCCTATCAGCAGTACCTCGGCGGATTGTTTGTTCTGCAGACCCGCGACTATTCCAACTACAACGGCCTGCAGCTTCAACTCGAGAAGCGCTTCTCCCAGGGTTACCTGGTAACTGCAAATTACACCTTCTCCCGCGCTATGGATGTCAGGTCCTACGATCCCACTTTCACCACCGTCGCTACCGGCAGCTCGCAGTCGGCGGCGGGTACGCCATTCGACTACCACACGCCGCGATTGAATTACGCTCCAGCGGACCTCGACGACACTCATGTACTCAACGGTTACTTCGTCGGAGATCTGCCGTTTGGACACGGCCGCCACTATGCGGCGAACGTGAACCGCGTTGTGGATGGCATTATCGGCGGATGGCAGCTCTCCGGCGATGGCTATTGGCAGTCCGGTCGCCCCATTACCTTCTTCTCCGGTTACAACACGTTTTCCGGCAGCGTCCAGACACCGGCCTCGTGTTCGGGCAATTGCTACGGTCATATCGGGTCAATTCACAAGGAGAATGGCCAGAACTTCTGGTTCACGGCGGCCCAGCGTGCGCAATTCTTCGTGCCGGCGGCGGGCCAGTTCTCCAACATTGGCCGAAATCACTTCCGCCAGAATCACGTCTGGCAAATGGACGCGAACCTTTCGAAGAGCTTCCGGACGTTCCGCGAGCAAAAGCTGGAGCTTCGCCTGGAGGTACAGAACGTCTTCAACGTGGTCACCTACGACACCTTCGGTTCACAGAGCATCCAGTCCACGGTGTTTACCCGCCTCAATCCCGCCAGCGATGGCGTCCTCAATAATTCACCTCGACGCGCACAGCTTGCAGCCAAGTATGTTTTCTAATCCAGCCCGCGTGGACTGTGCTCCTCTCGGATAATCTCTCTCAGAAACTCTATTGATCGGTACCTACAAGTCGGTTAGGGAGGAACGACGCTGGTCAGGGAAGCTCCGGCTCCAGCGCGAGGTACCGCTCAGTCGTTTGAACTGACACATGACGAAGGAGACTGGATCTGTTCGAGCTTGCCTCCGGCCTGATGGCAAAGCCGAGCGCAGGTCCTGCGGAGGTCGTGAGGAGAGACCAGGCCGAAACCGCAATCGGCGACCGCTGTGTCTCGGCTTTTCATCGCATTTGAAAATACATCCGATCCGCGAAGTGGCTGCCGAGGTGCGAGTGGATGCCGGCCACATCATCATGCAACGAAGGGACATTCCTGAGTCCTGTAGCTCAGATAAGTAACGGGAGCCGGCTTATCGTCACTAATCAGTGACGTCGCGGTATTCTCGCTGCATTCCTTTGACCGCTGGCGACAAAAGATAATCTTTCAACCCGGTCCCAAATCAGTATTAACCCAAAGGGCCAAAGGGGAAGAATGGTCGGGACGACTAGACGATTTTAGAACTTTCCGCCTCTCAACCCTCTAGACGCCACGTCGTGGAAAGCCTGTTGTCCACCCAAATCTGGGGGGTGAGGTACGCGCAATGTCTCCGCAATTTAACGGTCGATGTTGGTGCGTCTTCTTGGTCGTGGCACGCTGCTAGGTGCGTGGAAGGCAAGGCCCGTGGTCTGGCGAACCACAAGGCGAGTACCTATTCTGGTCTCGACCCGCGGGCGTTTCTCGACGGGAAGCAAATTGCACAGTAGAACTTCAACCGCCTTTTGCGCCAGGTCCTTGCACGACATCCGAATAGTGGCGAGCGGTGGAATCGTGTACTCGGCCAGATGGATGTCATCGAACCCGATGAGCGAGAGATCGTCAGGAACCTTCAGCCCGGCCTCGAACACGGCGAGATTGAGGTCGCTACTGGAAGAGAAGCTATTTTAGAAGAATATGGACTCTAGCTGGAGAGATTCGTTTGCCGCAACCTTTGTCTCGCTCTTCTCGAGATCACTTCTCCGGCATTGGCACTCGAACGACCTGCGGGTGGTAGATGTCGAGATTGGTGGCGAGCCCCGACACATTCATCGTGTTGCAAACGTAGGTGAAGAGAACGTCGTCGTGCTCGAACTCCGGGTGCTCCTTGCCCGCGTAGCAGAAGACGTCCTTATCGCGCTTCGGTCCTGGCTGCATCTCCGGGATGTGATAGATGACATCGCCTTCGGTCCACGGTCCGGTTAGCTCCGGCGCGGAGCGGACGATGACCTTGTCTGTAAAACCGCCGGGATCGAGGAGGACGGCAATCCAGCGATGGAGATCGGGGTGGTAGCGAATGGAGAGCTCGCTGCTTCCGTGTGTCATGATGACCTTGGCATGCGCGGGATCAAAGCCGGGCTTCCATTGCCCGTCGTCGGCGAGATACTCAAGATGCTTCTCTGGTCGAGAGAGATCCGAGAGCGAAACTCTTGTGACCAGCAGAGGGCGGCTGCCGCTCTCATAGAGAGCAAAGAAATACGCGTATTTGCCGTCGACAAGAGTCGTGGCGGAGGGATACGCTTTCACGCCGTCGGCGACGAGCGGATGGATTTTGACCTGCCAATCCTGGGGATCACGATCAAGGTGGCTGACCTGGGCGAGGTCTGAGCCGCAGGTCTCGAAGTCCATGGCCCAGGGGCTGGCCTGCTTCGCGTGGCGAATGCAGAGCAGTGTGACCCAGAGGTCGCCGTTGGCGTAGAAGCCGTCGAGGGCCCAGTACCAGTGATCGGGGTTCGCGGGCGAGAAGTAGCTGATAGGATGCCCCTGCGCGTCATGCTTGATAACGTAGCGCAGATGCCAGCCGGTGCTGTCGCAGGTGGAGATGCCAAGCGTGTTGTGGACCTGCCGCGGGTCGTGGCCTTCAACGACGCGCTGTGGGCCGTAGAGCGTGTCGCCGAAGATCCAGACGTCGCGATCGTCGGGCAACGGAATGGAGTAGGCGGCATCGGCTCCCTCCCAGCCGAGCGGCTTGCCGTGGTCGAGCGGAAACGATGGTGTGCAGGTGACGGCGCGCGCAGCCGTGCAGGGGAACGCGAGAGTCGTCAATAGCGTAAGAGCGGCGAGGATCGTGCGGCGGTACATACGTTCTCCTGAGTTACTTCCGGCTGCCCTGAGGCTTTCGGGCCCGGACTCTTGGCGTTGTGCGACGCGCTCAACGGCGGAGTCGCGCTCGCGCCGGTACGCCGCGTGCTCTTGGTGGTCGTCGATGTAGAGGATCGTGTCACGGTCTAAGTCACAATAGAGGTGCGATTGTAGCGTGTATGGCTGCTTGACAGCAGCGGCGCCGAACTTCTAGGCTGCTCAACTTGTCTGACATTTTACAATCCGGTTCTGGAGCCATTCCGTGTTCTTTCCTCCA
>CAWHBA010000027.1:0-28632 GCA_963827415.1 uncultured Acidobacteriaceae bacterium | reverse complement strand
AAGCGCGCACAGATTTGCGACGAACTCGCCCGCACGATTCCGTGGCGATGGAGCGATATCTATATCTCGTCGGTCGGGTCGCAGGCGAACCTGAAGACGATCGGCAAAACGCTTGTGGAGGTTGCAGAGCAGCGCGGTGTGGGGCCTGCCGAGGCAGTGTTAGGACTGCTGGACGAGGAAGAAGGCGACGTCAACATGCTCTGCTTCAATCAGAGCGCCGAGAACCTGCAGGCCTCGCTGCAGCATCCATTCGCGACGATCATCAGCGATGGTTTCTACGTAAAGGGTCGACCGCATCCGCGCCTGCACGGGACGTTTCCGCTCTTGCTGGGCACCTATTCGCGCGACAAGAGATGGCTATCGCTGTCAGAAGCTGTTCACAAGATCACGGCCAAGCCGGCGCGCCGCTACAGCCTCAAGGATCGCGGCGTGTTGGCGCCCGGATACTTCGCGGACATTGTCGCATTCCGCGCCGATGCGATTGACAGCCCCGCCACCTATGAGTCGCCGGAGCAGGCGCCGTTGGGCATCTGCGAAGTGTTTCGCAACGGACAACGTGCAAATGATCTGCTGCACAGGGCAAGCTGACGTCGGGCTTTCCGATTGAACCACTGTTAGGAAGGTGAGATGCTAGCGAACGTGACGAAGACCAAAACCAAGCCAGCAGCCGCGAAGAAGGTGTCGGCCAAGAAGTCGAGTTCCTCCGGTAAGTACTCCGTTCCGGTGGTGCGCAGCACCTTTACGATTCTCGAAGAGCTCTCGCGTTCGGAACTCCTCGGACTACGTGAGGTCACGCAGAACACGGGCATTCCCAAATCGACGGTCTTCCGCATCCTGAGCACGCTGGTCGACCTCGGCTACGTCACGCGGGAGCCGAACCGCAGCTACCGCATCAACCCACGACTCGGACGGCTTGTAAACGACGGCGCAGCGAGCGAAGTGCTGCGGCGGTTAGCACGGCCGCTGATGCTCGAACTGCGTGACACCTATGGTGAGACAGTGAACCTCGGAGTCCAGCAGTTCGATAAGGTAACGTATCTCGAGGTTGTGCCAAGCGAGTTTGCGTTGCGGTTGCAGGAGAGTCGCGGCGCGTCGGTCCCCGTCCACGCCAGCGCATTAGGAAAGGCAATCCTGGCGTTTTCGCCACAACGCGAGGTTGAGGCTCTAGTGCGCGGACAGAAGCTTGAGAGCGTAACTGAGCATACGATCTCTGACTCGGACGCGTTTCTTGCTGAACTAAAACGGGTACGGAACGCAGGCGTAGCTTTTGATCGCGGGGAAGGATCGATGCTGGCGATCTGCATCGGCGCGCCGATCCTTGACACGAATGGGAACGCTATCGCCGCTATGAGCATTTCGGGACCGGCATCGCGGTTCAATCCGAAGAAAGACTCTCCTGTCATTGCCTCGCTGGTGAAGGGAACAACAGAACTGTCCCGGGCTCTTGCACATACGAGGATCCGCGAATGATTCAATGGTCCAGCCTTGATCGGCCAACTCCCTGGAAGTAGTGTTCCGCTCCGAGTTGAAGCACGCGCGGCTTGTTCGGCCTGTCTGATGATTCTTTCGTTGCGCTGCTGTAGCGGCCGAGCTGGAATGTCGGCAAGGCTCGTGTTGACCTCAGATGGACGGTGCAACGTTATCTCTGCGCTAGCGGAGGTGATGGTATCAGGGAAGGAGAATCTTGGATTCGAAGACGGACGCTTGCTGCGCGTGACTTGCAAAGTCAAAATCATGATTGGGGAAGTCGCCGTTTGGCCCGATCACCAGGGTCTCTAATGTACTGAGAATCATATTTGGAACGTCGAGAAAACTGACTTGGATTTGGATACCTTCGATTCCAACAAACAAGCGGCAATTTCGCTTGACGGGCGATATTCGGGGTGGTAGAAGTGACCAACCGGTTATCTTACTGACTATATGTTCCGCTAATTGAACACTGAGCAGAGCGCGTTATGTGACAGCAAGAGCCACATGAACGGAGATTTGTGTATGACCTTTTCGTATCGCCGTGCAAAGGTGTTCAAGAGTTTTCGTTTTGTTCTGGCGCTCGGCGTTCTGGGCTGGGTCGGCGTGGGGCTTTCCGCCGCACAGGTGCTCCGCAGCTCGATTGCTGGCCGTGTCAGCGACCCGAGCGGAGCCGCAATACCCGATGCGCAGATCACGGTGACTAACCAGCAGACGGGCGTTCCAGCGCACACCAAGACCGATTCGACGGGCAACTATATGGTGCCCGAGCTCGATCCGGGCGTGTACTCGATCAAGTCGGAAAAGCAGGGTTTCAGCACGGAGACCGTAACCGGGCTGCAGGTGCTGGCTCAAGAAACCGTGCGCAGCGATCTGAAGATGAGGGTCGGCTCAGTGTCAGACAACGTGCAGGTTTCGGCCGTAGCGCCGTTGATCAACACGGAAAATGGCACGATCCAGACGCCCATCACGACGACCCAGCTTAAGGAATTGCCGACGCCGATCCAAGACATCGACAGCTTCCTCATCCTGGCCGCCGGTGTGGGCAGGGCGACCTTCAACTCCGCGCCGCAGATTGCCGGCAGCACACATTGGGGGGCCGACAACTTCACGCTGAACGGCGTGAGTGTGAATGATTCGGGCAACGGCGGCGGATCGTACTCGTTTGGCCTTGGAGGTGTGAACCTACCCTCGCTGAGTTCGCTGCAGGAGGTTACCGTCGGCGGCATCGGCATGGACGCGCGTTACAGCCGCATCGTGAACGTGCAGATGGTGACCAAGGCTGGCACCAATCGCTTCCACGGCGATGCCTATTGGTATCTCGAGAACACGGTACTGAATGCGAACACTTTTGTGAACAACGCGGCAGGAGTGCACCGGCCGCCATTCCACCGCAATGAGTTTGGCGGCGATATCGGTGGCCCGATCCTCAAGAACCGTGCGTTTGCCTTCTTCGACTACGACGCGCTACGGCAGAATCTGCCGGTCGTCGTGCAGAACAACCTGCCCACCGCAGCCCAGAAGCAGGGCAACTTTGGCACTCTGTGCGGCAGCTACAACGCAACCGGTGTGTGCAACGCTACAGGTGGCGTGCAGCTTTACAACCCGCAAACTGGCAAACCCTTCGCGAATAACGTGATCCCTTCTTCCATGATCACGTCGCAGGCGCAGTCGTTGATGGCGTTTCTGCCGAACCCGACGGATCCGAACTCCCCGGGACTCCCACAGGGAACGAAGATGGCCAACGGCCAGGCCGAGCAGTACAACTACACGACTACGGTCGGGCAGGTATTCGACGTGGCCAAGTGGGACCTGCGGCTCGACTATCACCTATCGGACCATGACTCGCTATTTGGCGTGTACTCGCACTCCGTTGGTCTGCCCTGGTTCGATCCGCTGGGGACGCCGCCAACCTTTGGCAATGGTCAGAACTACGGTTATAAGACATACACGCTGAGCGGAACGGAGACGCACATCTTCGGTGTGAATACGACTAACTCGCTGCGCGGAGCATGGTTTGAACATGAGAGCATCCGCAGCGGACAGAACTCTGGGTTCAATCCATACTCGATTTTCACGAACCTGACGCCGAGCAACAACCGTGGCCTGCCGACGATGACGACAACCGGATATACGTCGATCACTGATATTGGGCAGAACGACTACACGCACCAATACGACATCGAGATCACCGACGACTTCACGCATGTGAGGGGACGGCATACGTTGCAGGCCGGCGTCGACGAGACGGGCTTCAAGATCTATAACCCGAGCGGAGGCTACGGACCGCTGGGCACGTTCACCTTCAACGGCACGTGGACAGGCAACGGGGGCTGGCCGGGGCAGCCGACATCGATCGGCAATACATTCGCGGATTTTCTGCTGGGCGATGCGACGAGCGCAACGACTGGTAGCGCGACACCGGACCAGAATGTTTACAGTCGCGACTGGGAATTCTACGGGCAGGATGTGTGGCAGGTCGCGCCGAGCCTCACGGTTAACTACGGTTTGCGTTATGTATATCAGTCGCCGTGGGTCACGAAGGGCAACATCGCGACGTTCTTCAGCTTTGATCAGAACAAGTTGGTCCTCGCACAGGACTCGGGCACCCCGACACCGCCGCCAGGAACCAATCCCGCGCAGTTGACCGCGTATCCCTTTACCACCACGCAGGCGCTGGGTCTGCCTATCACGTTCTACCAGCCCGACCGCAACAACTTCGGTCCGCGGGTGGGCTTTGCCTGGCGACTGACGCAGAACAACGACACAGTGCTGCGCGGCGGATACGGTATCTACTACAACTTCAACGCGGCCTACATCGGCTTTAGCCATAACATTCAGAATCCGCCTTGGGGCGGCAGTGTGGTGTACAGCTCGGCGAAGCCCTCGAAACCTACGGCACCATTCCTGCCGGACATCACGTTCAATGCGCCGTTCCCCACAAGCCAGGCTGGTGCGCCGGCGGCGCACCCGACTGTCTACGCGATGAACTCAAACTTTCAGAATGCGCGCATCCAGCAGTTCAACCTCACGGGAGAACACCAGTTTCGGGATAACTGGAAGATGCGCATGAGCTACGTGGGCAATCGCACCATCAACCTTCCGATAACCCAGTACAACACGAACATACCCGCCGTGCAGCAGCCCACGCAGCCGCTGCAGAATGCGCGGCCATACCAGCCGTGGGGTCCGATTCAGACGACAAATAACGAAAACATCTCGAATACCGATCAAATGCAGGTCGAAGGTCTGCACCAGTTTTCGCAGGGTTTCCTCGCGCAGGCTCAGTATGAGTGGACCAACTGCCGCGACATTGCGCATCCGACGGGAGCTGGCCCTGCAGTCGTGAACCAGCCTCGGCTCGACTACGGTAACTGCCCGTACCTCGCGCGGCATACATTCGTGGCGAACTATGTGTTCGACCTGCCATTCGGCCGCGATCGCCACTGGCTGAAGCAGGGTTGGCTGAGCCAGGTCGCCGGTGGATGGTCGTTCTCCGGCGTCACCACATACGAAACAGGACCTCCGTTCTCGGTCACGTTCGTGCCGCCTTCCACCTATCCAGGCTGGATCGCGGGCCGCGCAAATGTGATTCCAGGGGCGAGTGTGTACACGTACAACCATGCGCACTCGCCGACGGCTCAGTGGCTCAACCCGGCTGCCTTCGTTTCGCCGGCGCCGGGGCAGGTGGGCAACTCACCACGTGACGGCTTCTGGGGCCCGGGCTACTGGAACTATGACATGAGCGTACTCAAGAACTTCTACATCCACGAAGCACAGACTCTATCGTTCCGCGCCGACTTCCTGAATGCGTTCAACCACACGAACTGGGATGGGGGGGGCACGTCGATCGGCGGCGTAGCGGCGCCAGTCGTGGCCAATGTGAGCGAAACCCAGTATGGCGGCGCGGCGGTGAACAACTTTGGCAATGTGACGACAGGTGAAGGCAGCCGCATCATCCAGGTGTCGCTGCGCTACACGTTCTAATCCGGGCGAGGTGCGGTGAAGAGCCGCACCTTGTCCTCTTCCGGACCTTGACAAGTGAGTAAGTATGGATGCCCTGGCCCCTGAGCAATTAGTGCATACAGGAGCGCGCGATCGCATGCGCGCTTCGGCGCACGCAACGTTCGCGGAGAACATTCTCTGCCCCATCTTCGAGTTCAACTGCGCCCACTACTTCGCTCCACTGTTGGCCGTGCATCGGGCGTGGCTGACAATGCTGGCCGAACGCGGCATCGTTGAGCGGACAAAAGCCGTGGCAATCCTCCGCGGGCTCGATGAGGTGGAAGCAGCGGGGCCAGACTCTGTGCGACCATTCGACCCTGCGGTCGAGTACTACTATCTGCACATGGAGCGCGTTCTGGCGGCGCGCGTGCCCGGCGGGGAGGCGATCGTTGGCGACTTAAATCTGGGCCGCACCCGCCCCGAGCCGCTGAGTCGCATGGTAGTCCGCGCAAAGCTACTGCGCGTGCTGACGCTGGTGCTCGATCTGCGCGCGACGCTGCTCGCCCGCGCGCTTGCCGAAGCGGACACCGTGATGCCGGGCTACACACATCTGCAGCACGCGCAGCCGACGACGCTGGGGCACTACTTGCTGGCGATTCATGACCATCTGGAACGTGACACGGAGCGGCTGCGAGCCGCGCTCGCAGCGACGGACCGCTGTACGCTGGGTTGCGGCGCGATGTCAGGCAGCAGCCTTCCAATCGATCGCGACCGTGTGCGCGAACTGCTTGGGTTCACGGAGCTGTGTGAGAACACCATCGACAGCGTCTCGGCGACTGATCATGTGATGGCGGCCGCCTCAGCGCTCGCCAGCGTGATGACGGCGATCGGAAGACTGTGTCAGGATCTCTACATCTGGTCCTCTCAGGAGTTCGCGATGGTCGATATCACGGACGCGTTCTCGTCTCCCAGCAGCCTAATGCCGCAGAAAAAGAATGCGCTCGTGCTCGAGTACCTTCGTTCGCGCACGGCGCGGACGGTCGGCTCGCTCGCAAGCGTCTTCGCCGTGTCGCACAATGTGGGCTACATGGACACGGAGGAAGTCGAGCTCGAGTGCTACCTTCCGCTGTTCGAGTGCTTCACCAACACAGAGCAGTCGCTGCCGACTATCGCACAGATCATACGAGACATGGTGCCCGACCGAGAACTCATGTATGCACGCGCAGCCGGCGGATTTTCGAGCGTTACGGCGCTGGCAGAGATTATCCAGAACACACAGGGCGTCTCGTATCGTGCGGCGCATCGCGTCGTGGCGCGCTCGGTGCTCCTTGCGGTCGAAGAAGGGAAGACTGCCAATGAGATCGTCGCGGCGGTGGTGAACCGCGCGGCGCAGGAGACGATCGGCCAAACGCTTTCACTCGACGACGACTCCATCCATGCGTGCCTGGTACCGCGCAGTTTTGTTGAGCACCATGCCGGCCTGGGTGCGACGGCCCCTGATGAGGTTCGACGTATGGCGGCAGAGCGTCAGGAGCGACTCCGCGCCGACCGTGAAGGTGTCCAGGCAAAAGAGCAGACAGTGCGCAACGGAGAAGCTATGCTCGCCGATGCGGTGGCGGAGATGATGGCAGCATGAACGGAATCAAGAGCCGCTTTCCCTTGACGATCTCCGATCTCGTGATGATCGGTGGATACCTTTTGCTGGTGCTGTTGGTAGGTCTCTACTACCGGCGGCGGATGCATTCTGCGGAAGACTACTTCGCGGGCGGCCATCGCGTTCCGTGGTGGTTGGCAGGCGTTTCCCACTACATGTCCAGCGCAAGCGCTCTGGCGTTCGTTTCGTACTCTCAGATCGGCTACACGTACGGTTTCACAGCGATCAGCCTCATCTGGGTCGCGGTGCCTGGTTGTCTCGCGGGAGCGCTCATCTTTGCACGGCAGTGGAGGCGCGCTCGCGTGGTCACGCCTGTGCAATTTATGGAGAAGCGCTTCAACCCGTTTGTGCGGCAGTTGCTCGCATGGGCTGGTATTCCCATGAAGGTTGCGGAAGATGGACTAAAGTTGTTCGCGACGAGCACCTTCCTGGCCGTAGGACTGGGAATTTCGGTTACCTGGGCGGTCATCATCTGTGGCGTGATCACTATCGTCTACACGTTCCTCGGCGGTGTGTGGGCGCTGATGGTGACCGATTATATCCAGTTTCTGATGAAGACCCTGGCGCTTCTTCTGCTGGTGCCGCTCGCCGTGTGGGCGGCTGGCGGCATGCATCATGCGATCGCGTCGATGCCGCCGGGCTTCCTGCGCGTCACCAATGGACCGTATAACTGGCTTTATCTTGTCGGCTGGGCAGTGATGCTCACAATCACGCTGAACGGTTCGTGGTCACTGGCCCAGAAGTTCTACTCGGTCAAAAACGAGCGCGAGGCTTCGAAAGCGGCGTACTTCTCGGCGTTTCTGCACCTCATCGGCGGCCCGGTAATGATTCTGCCAGCGATCCTCGCTCGAACATTTCTGCCAGACCTTATCGCCCAACATAAGACGGCCGACGTCTACATGCTGCTCGTTCTGAAGCTGCTACCAGCGGGCATGGTGGGCATCATCGTCGCCGCTATGCTCTCGGCCACGATGGCGACTGTCAGCTCGGACTTCAGCGCAATCGCCAGTGTGCTGACGAAGGACGTTTATCAGCGCCTGATTCGTCCCGATGCCACTGAGAAGCGCATGGTAAACATCGGTCGTGGCATTACGCTGCTGGTCGGTGGTACCTCGCTCGGGATTGGGCTGTACATTGCACGTGGCGGCGACCAGTCGCTCTTCCACCTCATGGTGCTGCTGGCGAGCGCTTTCATCGCTCCGTCGTTCGTCCCCCTGATGGCTGCTCTCGTATCGAAAAAGCTGAACTGGCAGGGCGTTGTGGTCGGCTATTTCCTTGGTCTCACGACTGGTCTTACACTGCTCGGCATGCGCTCGTGGTACTTCCCGAGAGGCCATTGGCCGTGGATGGCGCAAAACTACGATGGTGCGGCGGTGCTCATCAACACCGCAGTGACCATCCTGGGAATGGCCCTAGGCACGAAGCTCTTCGGCTCAAAGCGGAGCGAAGAGACGAAGTACGAGCAGATATTCACCCATGTTGGCGTAGTGAGCGCGTATGGGGCCGGGCAGAGGTTAGAACAGGCGAAGGTGATTGCCTATGCGAGCGCCGCAGTGGGAGTGCTGTTGAGTATTGCGGGACTGCTCGCAGCTTCACGTGGTGCGCGGATCATCGATCTAGTTGTTGGCGCGGCGCTGATTGCGTTGGGCTCTTACCGCGTGTCGCGTTCGAAACGGCTGGCTGCGGCGGAAGAGCGCGCGCTAAAGCGCGTCCACGCGGGGTAACTATAGAGCGCGGATTAGCTCCGTACTCGAGCGATTGTCACTAGCCCCTCGACCAACTCAAGATGTCCTCATCTGGTTGCTTGACGCGCACGGTTTCCCCGTCGCGTGCGAGCGAGTCATGGATTGCCTCGAGCGCCGCTGTGACCTGCCGCCCGTCGAAGCCGGACACCTTCGGTGCGTGGTCTTTGAGGATCGCGTAGGCAAAGTCTTCAAGGCACGAAGGGAACGCTCCGCGCATGCGGCCAAAGACCTCGGCGCTGAGAAAATTCTTCGGATAGCTGAAGGACTTCTCCGTGCTGACCTCCAGCGATTCGCGCTTGCGGTCGAGCAGCACCGTTCCCGCAGAACCGATGAGCTGGATGTAGGAGTCAACGTTGGTGGGAAACGTGTTCGGATAGATCCAGCCCGACTCGAACGTAACGAACGCGCCGTTGGCAAACTTCACCTGCGCCTGGATCATGTCATACGTCGGCACACCAAGCGCAGGCAGAAACTCCTTGCGGCCATAGGCGCGCGCTTCGACCGGCTCGCTGCCGAGAAACCAGCGCACGAGGTCGATGTCGTGCGAGGATAGCAGCCATGCGCACGTCGTCTCGCCGGCCCAGCGGATGTTTTTGGTGGAGACGATGATGGTATCGTTCTTCCGCGCGTAGCCTGTGATGGGCACGCCAATCTCCCCCGACGAGATCGTCTTGTGGGCCGTGTTGTACGCCGAAAGCCAGCGGTGGTTGAACGCCACCTGGATCTTGCGGTTTTTCTCGTGCGCCAGCCGCAGCAGGACGTCGGCTTCCTTCACACTGGTCGTAAATGGTTTCTCGACGAAGACGTGTCGACCGCTCTCAAGCGCGGCGCGCGCGAACTCGTAGTGCCAATTGTCGGGTGTGGCAACGACGACGGCATCGAGATCATTGCGCTCGAGCATCTTGCGATAGTCGAGATAACCGGGCAGGCCGAACTCCGCCGAGACCTGATCGACGACCTCCTGGCGGCGCGCGCTGAACGCGACGACTCGCGTCAGGTGGCTCTCCATAAATACGCGCATCGCGAGTCGCGCCATCTTGCCCATACCGATAATGCCGATTCGAACCTCGTCCATGATGGTTACCTTTCCATTCGATTGTTAGAGCGCATGCGGCGATGCGAGCGCTTTTCAGGATTCGCCCAGAAGCCGCAGGAAGTTATAGCGCAGGATCTTCTCTTTGTCGTCGTCGGAGATGTTCGCGGTGAATACGTCGGCCAGCGTTCCCGCTGGGTCGAGAGCGGGCATATCTGAGCCGAATACGATGCGCTCAGCTCCCAGTCGGCTCACACACCGCTCCAGCATTGTGCGGTTGCGCTGTGAGCCCGAAAGCTCGAGGTAAAGGTTTGGCGCGGCAGTTGCCGCTTCCTGTGCCTGTTCGTAGCCTCGCCACGTGACGCCGGAATGTCCGAGCAGAATGTTCGCGCGCGGGTGCGCCTTGGCGATCGCCGGAAACATCAATGGGCCACACATTGCATGCGAATCCCATGTGTGCACCAGCACAACCGCGCCGGTCTGGTTCGCGTAGTCCCAGACCGCGTCGTACTTCGGACTGTTCGCCGGGCATTGGTGCGCTCCGGGATGAAGCTTGATGAGTGGAGGATTGTGGAAGTGTGACCAGCGCTCCAACTCGCGCAGGGCTTCGCCTGGCACGTGCGGGTTGACGGTGACGTAGCCGCGGAAGCGCTTGCCATATTTACGCAGCACATCGTCAACCTCGGCGTTGCCGCTCGGCACATCGTTCCAACAAGCGAGGGACGCTGTGACAGCCAGCGCTTCAATGTTCAGCGAGTCCATCACCTCGAGCATCTGTTCAGGCTCGGTCTTGTAGGGGAAGCGTACGTGCAGACGCAGATGTCCGTGCGCGTCCAGGACAGGGATCGGCGAACGCATCATGCCGTACCTCCGGGAATCGCAGCGTCGAGCAGGCGGCGAAGATTCCCGCCGGCGATGGCCACGCGCGCGTTGTCGGCGATGTGTGCTGAGGCAAGCACGCCGAGCGAAGTCGCCGCAGTAAACAACGGAAGACGGCTGCCGTAGAGCAGGCGGTCTGGCCCGCAGCGGTCGACAAAATTCTCAAGCTGCCTGTAGGCGAGATACGTTGCGCTTTCAAAGTGAAGTGAAGAGAAGCGCCGCAGCAGCGGCAGAATGTAGTGATCGAATCGATAGCCGATGTCGAGCAACACCAGCGGAAGTTGCGGAAAGTTTTCGAGAACGTCGATAAGCGATTGCCACTCGATGTCTTCGCGTGCAACGAGCGTGACGATGCGATGCTGTGCGAGGTAGTCGAGCAGGTCGCCCGCACACCAGGGTGTTACGGTCCAGCTATGGTTCAGGTTGCGCGGCATCAAACGCACGGCAGTTGGCCTGCGCGCGGCGAGTTGTTCGATGGACTTCGCATCGGGCAGCGGTGTCCACGCAGGGATCAGGCGCTCGTCGTTGATAGCAGCAAGCTTTTCGTTGCCGACGTTCGCGTCGTACTCGAGGCCAGTCCAGTGCGCTGTGACGGCTCTCTGAATGTAGAAGTGAGACATCTCCGTCAGCAGTGCGGGTGCGTCCATTCCAAGCTGTCCGCTCGGACCGGATGGGCCGACGCGCACGTTCACGTCCCACACATTCCAGTCGGCGGCCTCGCCGAAGATGCCTTCGCTACTGAATGGAGACATGATGCTCCTCTGCACCTGCGAGCGGCACGGCGATCATTTTGCCGCTGTAGCGGACTGAAATTGCCTTGCCGTCGACCGTGACGGATGTCGGCGCGTTCTCGGCGCTGACTTCAAGCGTGGTGTTCTCTGCGGCAAAGACATGAATCTCGAGCGCTGCAGTCGCGTGCTGCCAGACGATGTCGACAGGCTCGTCGGCCCGAAGAAAGGCGCGCCCGTCCAGTTGAACTTCCTTTGCTCCAAGCGCGAGGTCCTCACCGCCCGTGTTGAGTGCAAGCGCCTCGCCATCCGTCGACAGCGGACCGAGCACGAGCGCTCCCGGATGCGTACGAAAGACGACCCGCGGCACTTCATTCGCCCCCGCGGCGAAACCGATGCTGTTGGCCGAGCTCAGCGGCTTCAGCGCACTCTGCGAAGTCGCAGCGCCGCGCATGAACGTCATGCCCGCGAGAAACTGTGTGGCAGCGGTCTTCTCGGACGAGAGTACGATCTCCTGTCGCGGGTTAATGTGCTGGTGATCGAGGTCCGTGAAGAGCGTGGACTGGACCGGTATTGTCGTGACCGTCCACGTGGCGTTGTCGCCTGTTGCGGTGACCTCTGCCGCGGCTTTCTTTGCCTGAAAGACGGCCGACGCGCCGCTGGTGGTTATTTTCGAGTCGGCTGGAGAGTGCAGCAGGAACGAGAACACGTGTGGCGTGGAGGAGCGCACGCGATCGCGCACGATCAGCACCCCTGGTTTGAGGAACAGGAACTCGCGCTCGTAGTGTTCAAGCGCTCCGTCGTACGCGGAAGTGAGATCAGCCGCGAGGTAGTCGATGCCGTCCGCAAGCAGCCGCGACGTGAAATGCGGAGTCGCGAAACCGGGCCAGTAGCGGCTGGCAATCGCCGCCTGGCTGAAGGGGTTGCCGTCCACGAGCAGCGTGTTGTGACCCGCGGCCTGTGTGAAGTAATCCGGGTAGCGTGGGTCGGTGTAGTAGTTAGCGTAGCCGGCTTCATCGATCAGCGTCGTGCCGAAGGCGGCGACCTGGAAGCTGCCTTCGTCTGCGTGCTGATGGTTGAACCAAGGGCCCAGGCGTAGCGAGATGACGGTTGCGTCGTCACTCCAGCCGCTGCGAAGCGCTGCACTTCCGCGCGAGGGGAAGACGCGCGAAGTAGGCGGAGGCGTGAACGACGGATCGGGCCCGGAGCAGCAAGCGAGGTCGATGGGGCCGAGGCGTTCCTCCAGCAAGTGCCCGTTGTGCCCAGTCTCGACGCCCTGCATCAAGTCGAGGTTCGTGCCCGTGTCATACAACGCGCGCAGCTCTGGAATTCCACTGGTTCCGGCCCCCTGCGCGAAGCCGGGCAGACCGGTCAGGTGCCCGTTGAAGTCGCCCGTATCGAGCTGCAACCCCTGCCGCACGGTCACGTAATACGGCCACCAGAATCCGCGGACCATGCGCTCAGCGCCGGCGGGATGAATCCCCAGCGCATTAAGCGAACTCATCCCCCAGCTCATTCCCTGCATCGCGAAGTTCTCGTAGCCATAGGGCTCGGACTCGCTGCCGTCGCCGGGAAAGAGTCCTTGCAATAGCTCCTGGTACGCAAACTGCAGTTTGGCGAGCGCAGGAGCTTCACGCTCACGCCATCCGGGTGTGTCGCCCGCGACCGCTACGGCCGCTTCAATCGCGCCGCCGACGGAGTTCGCCATCCAGTTGCTTGCGGCGATGGGATCGCGGTTGTAAGAAAAGTACTCCTCCACGGTCGGGTGAATGACGAGCTTCCAGAAGGCGTCGGCGGTGTTCTGCTTCTCGGGCGCAGACAGCTCCGGCGCAATGAGGTCGTAGCCGAAGGCGACGCGCTGCGCGACGACACCGACCTCGTAGTAGGTATAGAGCCCGTGCTGCTGGAAGCGCGGCGGTACCCACGTGGGCCAGTGCACCATCGCATCTAATGCCTTGCGAGCGGCGGTAAGCGCGGCCTTGTTCCCGTTCAGGCGATAGTCGAGCGCATTGTAGGCAACGGCGTCGGCATAGTTTTCGGCGAGCTCGATATACGGCTTGAGCTGCCCGGGTTCGGTGGGTCCAATGCCGCGGCCCGAAGGCATGAGCGCGATGTTATCGCCGGCCGCAGAATTGAACGCAATCTTCGCCGCGAGCGTCTCAGCCTGGTGATGAACCTGCTTGCGAAGGCCCGCGTAGCGAGCGTCGCCGCGCAACTCCTCGAGCCTTGCCGGCGAGAGCAGCAGACGAGGATGCTGCGGGATGGGGCCGAGTACGAGGAACTGGAAGCTGGTTCGCGCCGGACCCTGCGCAATCTCGGCTTTCCAGAGGCCGGGTTGGGCGCTCGCGCTGAGAGGCAAGGAAGCTATGGCCGTGCCTGAGGGCAGGTCCTGAGAACCCGACGTTGTTCCAGTTGCATCGTAGAGGGTCACTGTCGCGGGCACGGAAGAGGATGTGCGCACGATCGCGAGCGATCCGCCAGGCGAAAGCGTGATGTCCGCCACGTGTGAGCCGTCGACCGTGGTATTGAGCTTCGGAGAGGAGAGCGCAACCTCTGGCGTGCGCTCCGCGTGCAGCTCGAACTGCTCCAGCAACCACTGCGATTCGGAGTACACGGGTGGATGCTCGAGCCTTCCGCGCAGGATAATCGCAACAATGTGCGTGGCGCCTGCGAGATGAAGTTGCGCACCTGTGATTGAAACGCTGTGGTCGCCGTTGCCCGCAGCGAGCGGCGCGGTATAGTGATGGCCATCGGCGGCGACGAGCATAATCTCGGGCTGCGCGAGTGCGGTGGTCAGATCAAGGCGATACCGCAGTGCTACACGAGTGCGTGCGTCCGCGGTGAAGCTGAGCGGGCGGATGAATCCAAACCACGGGTTAGGTTCGCCATGTGAGATGAAGTTGTGGCGCAACGCGGCCGTGTCGCCGAGTTTCACGGTGTATAGCGTTGGGTCGTAGCCGATGTCCTGCGCGAGCGGAAAGCTCATCCAGCCAGAGAAGCCGCCGCTCCAGTCCGCGTGAAACGTCCAGGGGACGAGCGCAGGAGAATCGTTACGGGTTGCGGCACAGGCGAGCAGCGGAGCAAGTACCAGGCCCGCAAGAAGCATTGCAGCGCGTTGAGGCGTCGTCTTTCGCATGGTCACTGGATAGCCTGGTTTACTAGAAAACGCTGTGCATTAGGTAGAACAGCGAGACAGTATGTTAAACGCAGGGATTGGCCCGCGTCAATGGACCATTGCCTCGAGACGCAGCAATGTAAGAATCAGGTGGCGCGGGTGGTGGTAGTTTTCAATGCGCTTCCTGAGTGAAGTGAACTGTTCGAATGTTGCCTGCCGTCCGCTCTGGTACATCCAGATGGGCGAGCCGTGCGCTGTGAGCGGAAATTTTTCTCGGACATACGCGTGCGTGCGAGCGAAGAGCTCAGCGGCCCAGGGCTCACGCAGGCGATCGTAAATATAGAGCGCGTCGGTGAGCGTCTCCTCCTGCGCCCAGAGCAGTTTCGCGAGCTCGTAACGGTTCTCATCGACGTTGAGCAGATTGTGGAACAGACCACCGTATACGGAATCTTGTGCGATCTCAGCGTGCCGGTGGAATCGCTCGGCGATCGTACGAAACGTCAACTTGTCGCGCTGGCGAGTGGCTTCGTCGAGTAGCATCCAGGTCATCTCCAGCGTGTTGCCCAGGTTGACGAGCTGATCGTACGGCGCGCCGGGCAGGGAAGCATCATGCTGCAACAGCTCATTATTAAGGTCATAGCGCGGATTGAAGTGACGCTCGAGCACAACCGAGGCGCAGCGCCGCGCGAACTGGTCGAAGTACGCATCGTGATCAGCGGCGAGGATTTGAGCTGCCGCCCGCAGCATAATCATGGAGCTGCCCATGATGCGCGCGCCAGGAAGCGGTGGAGCGTTTGCGCCGAAGTAGTTCCGGCCGACGGTTGGGTTGTAGTCCGCGCGGTCGTAGGCATCGATGCACTTGCGCAGCAACTGCTTCGCGCGGTCAAGATATTCCTGCCTGCCCGTCGCCAGTGCGTACGCCGCAAAGCCCTCGGCGATGCCAACATCGGTTGGGATTAGCTTGCCAGGCGGCCCGGAGGGCGAGCCATCACGGTGGATCGCGTTGCACCAGAACACGTCGTCCGCCGGCTGCGACTTCGCTAGCAGCTCCGCGCTGCGCCGCGCTACTTCGAGATAGCGCGGATCGCGACCGAAACGCAGATAGAGCGTGGAATATACCCAAATTCCGCGGCCTTCGAACAGCGGCTCTTTTTCGTAGTCCACGTGCGTGCCATCGAAGTCCGTGTTGCATAGAAAGCCGCCGTACTGCGCGTCGATCACATGCTGGTCCATGAAGGGCAACCAGTCGACGAACAGATCGCGATGGTACATTGCGCGAAGCTCCGCGAGCGTGTAGCCGAGCGGCGGCTGCTTCGGCGCACTGGCGCGTTGCGCTTCAGCGGCCATACCAGGCGCAAAAGCAGGAGTAAGCGGAAGGGTCCCTGCGGCTGCGGCGCGAAGAAGGAACTGCCGTCTCTTCATGGTTCGCAATTACCTCAGTGAGACGATGGCCGCAGCGACGCTCGCAGGGGAAGGCTTTCTGTGAAGACTACCCTACGGTTTGCGGAACCGATAGACGTGCACCTCGTTCGGCCCGAACCAGTCGGTGAAGCCGCCATTTGCGACCTGCACGTGGCGTGGCGCTTCGAAGAGTACCTCGCCGTCGGTGACGCCGCCCGGCAGGCCGGAGAAGCTCGCCTGCACGGTGTCGCCCTCGCGCTTCGCCGCGAGCAGGTAAATATAGCTGCCGGCTTCGCGAACCAGATATTCGATTGAGGGGCCGCCGGTGGACTTGACCGCGAGCGTTGACTTAGGCGCTATGAGCGCAGGATAGAGAGGACTCGCGGGGCTCAGCTCGTTCAAGACTGGCTGCAACACGCGGTCGTAGAACGTCCAGTTCCACCCGAGCGCGCGATCGCGCTCGTTGAGGCACTGCGGTAACGTCCCCCCGAAGTACAGCAGAGCGCGCGCGCCATCGATGATCGCCTGATAGGACATGTAGCGCTGGTCGGGAAACGTGGGGAAACGCAGTGTCTTGCCGGGCTTCGCAACACCGCTCCAGCAAATTTGCAACGTCATCATCACCGGTTCTTTGTAGTCGACAGCCTTCCGCATTTCGAGCGTGTAGTCGCCGACGACGCTCAGGTTACGGTTCCCGTTGCCCGAATGCGAACCCGGCGGATAGCTGACCGGATAAATGTCGATCGCCCCCACGTCGAAGTACTTCGAATACGGCTCGAGGTCCTCAGCCGTTCCACGCGGCGCCTGCGTTACCCACACCGGATGGTTGGGGTCGGATTCATGCACGAGGTCGTGAAACGCACGCAGGTTCTCGGCGGGTATCTTGCCCCACTGCGGCTCGTCGACCCCCTTCCACAAAAAGATCGCGGGATCGTTGCGGTACTTGTTGATGACGCGGCGAAGTTCCGCGTATTTCGTCGTGTCAGACGGCTGTACGTTCTCGAGGTCGCCGATCCATATCACAATGCGCTCGCCCTCGCGGTCGGCGGCCTTGATCAGCCCATCCAGCTCAGCCTCTTTTGCCGGCCCCCACTTGCCCTTCGGGCACTGCCACTGCTGAAAGGTGAAGCCTTCGCGGCGCAGCGCGGCCATGCCGTTGGCGCCACTGGGATCCTTCGCGTCCGCAGGCGGACCCTGCGTAAAGCCGATGGGGAACACCGGTTTGCCGTCGACGAAGATGCGGCCGTCAGGCTCGGTAGTTACGCGTGTGACCGACGTGAGTGGTGCCTGTGCGAGTGCCAGCGCAGGCACCAGCAGCATCAGCCATGCAGAGTTCCTGCCAAAAGACACAGTCAGATCTCCTTTGAAAATACGGTTCTCTGTTCAATAGAGAGAACAACTAGACAATATAATAGTTTTGCTTAGGATAATGGGTCAATGGAAATCCGTCTGGCGCGGCTCGGGACACAGGGAGGAACCCTCGTGAGGTCACGATGGATGGTCGGCACGATGGCCTGCTGCGCGGTGCTGCTCGGCTCCGCACGGCTCGAAGCCCGAAGTTCCCATTCTCGAACCTCACTGGTGTACGTGGGAACGATGGGCGCGACGGCACGCGGCATCTACGCGTATCGCTTCAACGCGGTGACGGGAGAATCGACGTTCCTCGGGCTCGCGGCAGAGACTCCGAACCCATCCTTTCTGGCGGTGAGTCATGATCGGCGTTTTCTCTATGCGGTAAACGAACTAGGCGACGGACAGGGCGGCGGCCGCGTGAGCGCATTCCGCATCGATGCGGAAGGCAAACTTGCGCTGATCGACTCCGTGGCTTCGGGCGGCGCCAATCCATGTGACCTCGCGCTCGACCGCAAGAGCACGGTGCTGCTCGTTGCCAACTGCACCAGCGGCAACGTGACCTTGCTGCCACTGCGGCGGGATGGCGGCGTCGCGGAACCCGCAGCGGTCGTGCAGCACAGCGGCTCCGGCTTCGACCCCGTGCGGCAGAAAGGTCCCTATGCACACGGCGTCGCTATCACGCCCGACGGAGGCTTTGCTGCGGTCGCGGACTTCGGGCTCGACAAGATCTTCCTGCATCCGCTTGACGCGCGCCGGCGTACTCTGCGCGCAGGCGACAGCTTCGCGACCGTCGTTCCCGGAGGCGCCGTACGGCACGTCGTCTTCACGCCGAACGGCAGATTCCTCTATGCGATCGACGAGTTAGACTCCGCGCTAACCGTCTTTCGCTACAACCACGGCACGCTCCGCAGACTGGAAACGCTGTCCGCGCTGCCGCCCGACGCGACCGTGAAACGCGGCGGCTCAGAGATCGCGGTCGATCGCAGCGGGCGCTTCCTCTACGTGTCGATTCGTGGGGAAGAGAACAAGATTGCCGTCTTTGCGCTCGATCAGCACACAGGGCATCCGTCGCCAATCCAGTTTGTGTCGAGCGCGGGCATCATGCCGAGGCACTTCGCCCTCAGCCCGGACGGCTCCTGGCTCGCAGTTGCGAACCAGAACTCGCACTCCATCGTGTGGATGCGGCGCGACCCGTTGAGCGGTCGGCTCGCGGAGACCGCGCTGCGCAGCGAGCAGGTGAACTCGCCGACATGCATTGTGTTCGTCAACATACACTGAACTATGCAAACGAGCCCGGTCGAAGACTTCTTGACATCGGGCTCCTCCGTGGCTAACCTATTGAATCATCGTTCTGTATATAGAACAGGCGATGATGGATGGAAGGCCGGCGGCCTGAGGCAAAGGATGTTGGCGGTGCCCTGGGCCGAACAGTGACTCCCGATAGCAGAAAGGAATCGCACTTGACACTCGCGATGCTTGGCGGCCCTGCCGTTCGCTCTACGCCGTTCGCTCCCTGGCCGCAGTACGACCACAATGAAGAGGAAGCGCTGCTGCGTGTGCTGCACAGCCGTTCATGGGGCGGCTATCACGAAAGCGTTGAGGAACTTCAGAAGAGCTTCGCCGCGTACCACGAGGTGCCGCACGCGGTCGCGTGTTCGAACGGAACCATCGCGATTGAAGTGGCACTCAAGGCCATGGACATCGGGCCCGGTGATGAAGTCATCGTGCCCCCGTACACGTTCATCGCGTCTGCGAGTGCCATCATGCTCTGCCACGCCACGCCGGTCTTTGCGGACATCGACCCAGAAACACTAAACCTCTCCGTCCAGGCGGCCGAGGCAGCGATCACGCCGCGCACCAAAGCGATCGTCGTCGTTCACTTCGGTGGCCGCCCAGCGGAGATGGACGCCTTTCAGGCGTTGGCACAGCGGCACGGGCTCAGGCTTCTCGAAGACACGGCCCACGCGCACGGAGCGAAGTGGAAGGGCGTTCCCGTCGGCGGTTGGGGAGACATCGCCACGTTCAGCTTCCAGTCGTTCAAGCTCATCACCGCCGGCGAAGGCGGCATGATCCTCAGCAAGTCCCAGGAATTGATCGATAAGTGCTGGAGCTACTGCAACCAGGGCCGGCGTCGGGACGGCGGATGGTTCGATCACTACACCCTCGGCACGAACTACCGCATCACCGGCTTCCAGTCCGCGGTGCTTTGTGAGCAGCTGAAGAAGATGCCAGCGCAGACGGAACTGCGCACAAAGAACGTCGCGCGCTTCCGTGAAGGCCTTAAGGACATTCCCGGCATCACGCTCGTGGCCGACGACCCGCGCATCGAGCGCCATCCTTATTACCTGCTCACTTTCCGCTACAACCCGGAAGGTTTTGCCGGCCTCGAGCGCGACGCGGTGATCCGCGCACTGCAGGCCGAAGGCATTCCCGCGAAGCCCACATACCCTGCGCCGCTCTATCGTAACGGCCTGTTCGCGAAGCAGACGGGCTCGCTCGCGCAATGCAGCGGATGGCATGCCGCCCAGGACTACCAGCGGCTGCATTTGCCCGAGGCCGAGCGCGTTTGCAAGGACGGCATCTGGCTTAACCACACGGTCTTTCTCGGCGACGACCGTGACGTAGATGACGTGCTCGAAGGCTTCCGCAAGGTGCAGAAGCTGGCCTCGACCGTGCCAGTGCTCGAGGCCGCAGGGAAGTCGTAGGCAGCACAGCGCGATTCGAAGTATGTTGTGTTGAAAGCTCGCGGTGGCGCGGCTGACGCGGAGCGAACAGTGTGACAAAAGGAGAGCGAACCTTGCCGGAGAGCAGCACCCAGTCGTTGTTTCGAGAAGCCGCGGACTGGGACCTGTTCGATGTCAACGTGCGGCTCGGCTCTTCGGGCGTAAACGGCCAGCTCGCGCTCGATGCCGACGGCCTGCTCGCGGAGATGGAGCAGTTTCACATTCGCCGCGCCCTCGTCTCGCACTGGGAGACCGAGGAGTACGACAGCGCCCTGGGCAACGAGACGCTCGCGCGTGAGCTGCGGCCAGCTATGGTGCCGGTTTGGGGATCTCTGCCGGATTCGAAATCCGTGGAAGCGCTGGCCGCGCGGAAACCCATTGCCGTGCGGTTGACGCCTGCAACCGGACAGCACAACTTCTCTCTCGCGCGCTGGTGCGCTGGCCCTCTGCTCGCGTTCCTTGAAGAGAATTCGGTTATCACGCTGATCGTTGCGGCGGACATCGGCTGGCCCGGCGTCGCATCGCTGCTCGAAAACTTTCCGCGCCTGCCGCTGGTGCTGCTTGATACCGGCTACCGTGCCGACCGCTACCTGTTCCCGCTGCTCGACCGCTTCCCCTCGCTGCACTTCGACTCCTCCACGTACCTCGCGCATCGTCAACTCGAAGCCTTCATCCAGACGCGCGGTCCGGAGCGTGTGCTTTTCGGCTCGCGCCTGCCGCTCTACACGCCCGCCTCGGCGCTTGGCGTACTTTCGAGCGCACGCATCAGGACCGCCGACCGGCTCGCGGTTGCGGGCGGCAACTTGCAGCGGCTGTTCGCGACCGCCAAGTTCGGGGGCGAACGATGAGATCGCCCATTGCCATCGCGGACTGCCACGGACACGTGGGTGTGCACCCCGACTTTCCGGCGTACAAAGGCGAGCCTGACGAGATGGTCGCGGTCATGGACCACCTGAACATCGAACTGCTCGCCGTCACCTCTACGCTGGCCTGCTACAACGACTGCCCGCGTGGCAACGCAGAGGTCGCGCCGGTGCTCGAGAAGTATCCCAATCGCTTCCTCGGTTACATCACTGTGAACCCCAACCCGCCGGGACAGGCCGTCGCAGAACTCGAGCGCTGGAAACATTTCCATCAACCGCCGCTCATCAAGCTGCATCCGGGCACGCACAAATATCCCGTGACAGGCCCGAACTACAAGCCCATCTGGGAATACGCGCATGAGCATGACGCGATTGTGCTCGTGCACACCTGGGACTCGGATGCGAACTGCGGTCCGCTGCTGTTCCCGAAGATAGCGAAAGAGCATCCACGCGCACGCATTCTGCTCGGGCACTCGGGAGTGACGTGGCGCGGCTACATGCAGGCCATCGAAGCGGCGGAGGCGGCGGAGAACCTGTGGCTTGATCTCTCCGGCTCGCAGAATCACCGCCTCATCCTCGAGCACTGCGTGGAGCGCGTCGGTGCCGAGCGCATCCTCTTTGGCTCCGACCTCCCGTTTCTTGAAGCCGCGATGACCATCGGCCGAGTGCTGACGTCACGCATCTCCGACGACGCGAAGGAAAAAATTCTTCGCACCAACTTCCTGCGCATGGTGAACAGACTATGAAATTGACGAACATTTTCAACGCCACCGGTGAGCGCGTGCTCGGTCTGGTGGAAGGCGATCGTGTGTATGACCTTTCGAAGGCTTCGGGCAACCGGCCGGAGTTTGCCTCGCTTGGCAAGTGGCTGCACGCCGGCGAGTCCGCACGCGCTCAGGCCGACAAGCTGCGCGAACAGCTCGTGCGCGATCCCTCCGCAGGCACACCGCTGAGCAAAGCGAAGCTCGCGCCCATGGCCGACTGCGACGCCCGCATCTTCTGCGTGGGTCTGAACTACGCAGATCACGCCGCGGAGAACAACCTGCCGCCGCCGGAGTCGCCCATCTTCTTCACCAAGCTGACCTCCGTGGTCGTGCCGCACGGCGCGGAGATCCCGCTGCCCGCAATCTCGAAACAGGTGGACTACGAAGCCGAGGTTGCCGTGATCCTCGGCCGCCGCGCCGACCGCGTCACCGAACAAGAAGCCGAAGCCTGCATCGCCGGCTACAGCATCATGAACGACGTCTCGGCCCGCGACCTGCAGCGGCAGGACAAGCAATGGTTTCGTGGCAAGAGTTGCAACGCCTTCGGTCCGCTCGGCCCTTGGATGGTGACACTCGATTCGATCCCTGACCCAAAGAACATGGAGGTCGCGCTACGCCACAACGGCAAGGTACTGCAGCATTCGAATACCAACAATCTCATCTTTACGCCGGCGGCGCTTATTTCCATCCTCTCGCAGACCCTTGTGCTCGAACCCGGCGACGTGCTCAGCACAGGCACGCCCGCAGGCATCGGCTTCCATCTCAAGCCGCAGGTCTTTATGCAGCCCGGCGATCGCGTGGAGATCGAGGTCGAAGGCATCGGCGTGCTGACGAACACGTTTGTTGCGGAGCCGCCGAAGCAATAGCCGGCGGCCGCAGGAACGCCGCTGCTTTCATCGAACTTCAGGATTTTTATTGACAAGGCTCTTGTGCTTTGTGTTTTATATGTAGTGCGACTGTTCTACTAAATGAACAAACATCTTTTCATCCGTCGAACGAGTGCTGAAGGCAAGTCTCGCGTGCAGAGCTTCACCATCGAAGCTCGCCCAGAGTTCACCGTGCTCGACGCGCTCTTCACCGTGCAGCAGCAGCAGGACTCCACAGTGGCCTTCCGCTGCTCCTGCCGCGTGGGCATGTGTGGCACCTGCGGCGTGCAGGTTAACGGCGTCTCGCGTCTCGCGTGCAAGACCCGACTCAGTCAGATCGAGGGCAGCGACGTCTTCCTTTCGCCGCTGCCGCATTTCAAGGTCATCCGCGACCTCGTCGTGTCGCTCGCACCGTTTTTCGAGCAGTGGAAGAAAGTGCTGCCGCGGCTGCGTCCGCGAAACGCGAACTCCGAAGAACTCGCGATCATCCCCGCGAGTTCTGCTTACGCTAAGCACTCAGAGGGCAAGCGTGACTGCCTCACCTGCGGTCTCTGCTTTGCCGCGTGCGGCGTGCTCGCGACAAGCCAGCAGTACCTCGGCCCCGCCGCGGTAAACAAGGCTCTCCTGCGCGTGCTCGATCCGCGCGACTCTGCGAAGTCCGAGCGGCTCGACGTGGTCAACAGCTCGCGCGACGGCGTCTGGCGCTGCCATACGCAGTTTAACTGCGTGACCGTCTGCCCCAAAGGTATCGATCTCACTGCCAGCATCGGCTTTTTCAAGCGCAATCTTTTGCTCAGGAACGGGGATCTCGACGCATGACGCCGCCGCGCATTCTCTTTCGCACGTACGTGGTGCCGCTGGTAGGAATGACGGCCTTCTGGATGCAGCGCGTCACGGGCCTGCTGTTGCTGCTCTATCTGCTGCTGCACGTGGAAACCGTGCACCACCTCAGCGGGGGACAGGCGTCTTTTGATAGCGCCATGGCCACGTTTCACAACCCATTCTTCCGTCTGCTTGAGATCGGCCTGTTGCTTGTAGTCATTCTGCATGCGCTGAACGGCGTGCGCATCATCATCATTGACAGCGGCGCGCGCAGCAAGCATCACCGCAAGCTGTTCTGGGCGCTGGCCGTGGTCGCAGGGCTGGCTATCTTCATCGCGGGCGCGCTGCCGATGTTCTTGAACTCTGTGGTGAGGAGGTAGAGCCGATGTCGCGCAACGCGTTCGCGTGGTACATGCAGCGCATCACCGGAGCGCTCCTCGTGCCGCTGCTCATCGCGCACTTCTGGGTGGAACACTTCATGTCCAGGGAGCTGTTGCGCGGCGACCTGACCTACACGGCGATTCTTGCGCGCATCTCCAACCCGGTGTGGCAGGCCATCGACATCAGCTTCCTGCTTATCGCTCTGTATCACGGCCTGAATGGCTTCTACAACATGCTCCTTGACTACGGAAAGATTGGCCCGCGCGTCGCAAACGTCGCGCTCACGCTCATTGTTATCGTCGGTGTGGCATGGGCCGCATGGGGCGTTCTGGCGTTTCACAACCTATGAAGATCGAAACCCTCAACACGGACATCCTTATCCTCGGCGCCGGTGGCGCTGGGCTGATGGCGGCACTGCATGCGCAGACACAAGCGCCCAACCTCGACATCACCGTCGTGGTCAAAGGGCTGCTGGGCCAGAGCGGATGCACGCGCATGGTGCAAGGCGGCTACAACGCGGTGCTCAATCCCGCCGACTCCTTCGAGCGCCACTTCGCGGACACAGTCCGCGGCGGTGCCTTCCTGAACGACCAGGAGCTTGCGTGGCTCCTCGTCACCCAGGCGCCCAAGCGCGTCATCGAGCTCGAAAATCGCGTCGGTTGCATGTTCGACCGCAACACTGACGGCACAGTGCATCAGAAGCCTTTCGCTGGCCAGTCGTTCGACCGCACCGTGCATCGTGGCGATCTCACCGGCATCGAGATCATGTCCAACCTTCGGGACTACATCCTCGAAAGCCCCGTGCGCGTCCTTGAAGAAACACGTGGTCTCGAGTTGCTGAAGGTGGGCGATCGCATTACTGGCGCGCTGTTGCTCGAAAGTCGAACCGGCACGTTCGTCGCGGTCAACGCGCGCGCAGTGCTGCTTGCCACCGGCGGTGGCGCGCGCATGTATCGTATCTCGTCGCCCTCGCTCGAAAAGTCCGGCGACGGCATGGCGATGGCGTGGCGCGCCGGTGCAGCATTCAGTGACACCGAGATGCTCCAGTTCCACCCCACCGGCCTTTTGGTGGGCAAGTCGATTGCGACCGGCGGCCTTCTCGAAGAGGGCTTGCGCGGCGCGGGTGCGTGGCTCATCAACGGGCTGGGCGAGCGCTATATGGAACGCTATGATCCGAAGCTCGAACGAGCCACGCGCGACGTGGTCTCGCGATCCAGCTACATCGAGATTATGGAGGGCCGCGGGAGCCCGCACGGCGGCGTGTGGATCGACGCCCGCCACATGGGCGAGGCGTTCCTGCTCCAGAACTTTCCCGGCATGGTGGAGCGTTGCGCCGACAACGGCTTCGACATGCTCCACGATCGCGTTGAGGTTTCGCCGAGTGCGCACTTTCAGATGGGCGGCGTGCACATCGACCTCGAGTGCCGCTCCTCGCTCGAAGGCCTGTTCGCAGCGGGTGAGGATGCCTCGGGCGTGCACGGGGCCAATCGGCTCGGCGGTAACGGCGTCGCGGACTCCATTGTCTTTGGCGCGCACGCCGGTGATGTGATGTCGCAGTCATTACCTGCGCAGGTGCGCGTGCAGGCGTCCGAGGCAGAGATCCGCGAGATGTGCGAGCGCTGGAGCGCGCCGTTGCGCTCGACCGGCGGCGAACGGCCGAACAGGCTGCGCCGCGAGATTGAAAACCTGATGTGGGAGAAAGTCGGACTCGTACGCAATGGCGCGGATCTCAGCAGCGCACTCGAAGAGCTTGCCGCCATCGAAGAGCGCGCCGGTCGCCAGAGCGCGAACCCGCAGACCACCTTCAACCTCGAGTGGAACGAAGCGCTCGACGTGATCAATATTTGCACGAACGCGCAGCTTGTCGCGCGTGGAGCGCTGCTCCGCAAAGAGAGCCGCGGCTCGCACTTTCGCAGTGACTTTCCCAAGCCCAACCCGGAGTGGCTCAAGCGCGTTTGCCTGGTGAAAAAGGGTGATGACGTCGACGTGAGCTATCTCCCAGTGAAGTTCACCCGCATGACGCCTCCGGAACTTGAGCCGGCGGCGGCTGTTGCAGCATCGAGGACCTGACCCAATGAATATCTACGACGTGATCGAACGGACCGCAGCTGATCTCTACATCCGCGCACTCGAGGACATCCCGGAGGACGTTCGCGCGGCGCTCAAACGCGGCCAAAAGACCGAGGAAGTGCAGAAGAATGAGACCGCCAACCAGCTCATGCTGACCATCCTGAACAACATCGAGGTCGCCGACCGCGAAGGCATGCTTGTGTGCCAGGATACGGGACTCCCGATCTTTCACGTGACTGTCGGCGACAACGCGCCCGTGAGGATGACGGAACTCAAGGCCGCGCTGGCCCGCGGCTGCGCACGCGCCACGCGCGAGCGTCCACTGCGCTCGAACACGGTGCACCCCCTGACGCGCAAGCACACGGGCAACAACACTGGCGAAGGCATTCCGGTACTGCACGTTGACTTCGTCGCGGACTCGGACGAAATCGGGCTCGCGATAGCGCCCAAGGGTTCGGGCTCGGAGAACATGAGCTTCCTGCGCATGCTCGTACCCGCCGAAGGCATCCGCGGAATTCACAAGTTCGTGCTGCAGTGCAT
Source organism: uncultured Acidobacteriaceae bacterium (assembly GCA_963827415.1). GTDB lineage: Bacteria > Acidobacteriota > Terriglobia > Terriglobales > Acidobacteriaceae > Granulicella. The sequence continues at coordinate 2,283 of CAWHBA010000027.1, read as the reverse complement.
CTTCGAGTCCGGCGCAAAGCCGTGCCCGCCGGTGATCGTGGGCGTCGGTCTCGGTGGCACGTCGGACGTCGCGTCTGCCCTCGCCAAGAAGGCCAGCTGCTTCCGCAAGATCGGAACCGTGAGCGACGACCCGGAGATCGCGCAGCTCGAAACGGAACTGCTCGACGAGATCAACCGCACCGGCGTTGGCCCGCAGGGCCTCGGCGGCGCGACCACGGCGCTGGCCGTGCACATCGAATGGGCGCACACCCACATCAGCCAGAACCCTGTGGCCGTCAACCTGCAGTGCTGGCGCGGCGAGCGTGCCGAGGCCGTCATCACGGCCAATGGCGAAGTGCGCCTGCCCGAACACGAAGCAGCTGTCACCACCGCATAGGACCCGAGACCATGAGCGAATACCATTTGAGTGCCCCGTTTGACGAAGCCACCATGCGCAAGCTCCAGCTCGAGGACCGTGTCTTCCTCGACGGCACGCTGTTCGGCATCCGCGACGCCACGCAGCACCGTATCTTCGACGAAGGCGTGCCGCCGCCCGCAGACCTTACAGGCGCTGTCTGCATCCACACGGCACCGGGCGTGCGGAAGCTCCCCGACGGCAGGTTCGAGAAGGTTTCCATCGGTACGACCACGAGCACACGCATGGACCGCTTCGTGCCCGGACTGCTGGAGCAATACGGCGTACGCGCGGTCGTCGGCAAAGGAGGCCTGCTGGCCGGTAGCGTGGAAGCGATGCAGCGTGTTGGCGCCGTGTACCTCGCCATCGTCGGTGGCGCGGCTGCGCTCGAGACGCTGCAGATCGAGGAGATCGAGCAGGTGTGGTGGGAAGACCTGATGCCTGAATGCTTGTGGAAGTTCCGTGTGAAGAACTTCGGGCCGCTCATCGTCGCCATCGACGCGCACGGCAACAGCCTCTACAAAAAGGTGCAGGACCAGGCCGCGGCTAATCTGAAGGCGATGGGCTACGCCTAGGAATGTGAATTGCGGTTCGGATGATAGCCGAGCCGCTCAGACATCTTCATCGCGTACTGTTTCAGCAGAGCACCGAGACGGGGCACATCCTTCGGCTTCATCTGCAGCGTAGTTGCACCCAGGTTCACGGCGGCGATGGTTCGACCATCGGGGCCGAAGATCGGCGCACCAACAGCGCGTGTGTCGATCTCGTTCTCTTCACTGCCCACGGCATACCCCTGCGCACGCACCTTGGCCAACTCTTTCTTCAATGCAGCCGGGTCAGTGATCGTCTTGGGTGTCAGTGCTGGTAGCGGCATCACAGCCAGAATGTGGTCGATCTCGTCTTCCGGGCGAAACGCGAGCAGAGCTTTGCCGATCCCAGTCGAATGCAGATGAAGCGTGCGGCCGACTTCTGTGCGCAGACGAATGCTTGCCATCACTTCGATCTTTTCGATGTATACAGCGCGCGTTCCTTCGAGCACGGCGAGGTGCGCTGTTATCTGCGCCTGATCGGCCAACTCCTTCAGTAACGAGTAGGTGGATCGTCGCAGATCGATACCCGCGATCAGCTCGCTGCCCAGCGAGAACAGCTTCAGCGTGAGCGAGTAACGGTCTTGCTCATCCTTATGCACGTAGCCGCGGGCCCTAAGCGTCTGCAAGATCGCATAGGCCGAGCTCTTGGGGATTTTGAACTGCTGGTTAACTTCACTGACCGTCATCATCCGGACTTTGATGAGTGCCTCGACGATGTCCAGTGTTCGATGGATCGCAGGGACCGAGTACGCGTTCGAGCCCTCTTCAGGCTTCGCTGGTAAAGTTTTGATCGCCATGTTTAGGTGTTCGACTAATAGAACTCTATCATTTTCCTATACTATCCGGTCAATAAACGAAAAAGATGATAGCTCAAGAGAAACCGCTCCTGCCGCATCGTGCTCGCCGAGAAGAGGTCCCAGTGAATTCTTGTCGGCTCCAGTCCCTGGCCATTGTGTCGACATTGGCAGCAGGAATCATTCGGGCTACAGAGCACGAGTCCGATCGTCAACTCTGCGACACTGACCGCGTTCTGATCTGGCGTTGACGATACGAGGCCACCCTCCGTAGCCGCCTTGACGTCGACGTTGTCCGATCCCACCACTGCGCGGCCAACAACAACCAATTCTTCGCCGATCCAATGACCTCACGAGAGACCTTCGTTTGGTTGCGAACAATGAGCGCACGGAACTCACACTCACTGGGAAAGACCGCAATTGCTACACTTGCTGGCTGGCACAAAAGCAACAGCCGGCTGTCGGAGCGACTACAAGCTGAAAGAAATAATTGGTTGGATGAGGA